>CAWDJA010000043.1:0-14042 GCA_963802485.1 uncultured Actinomycetota bacterium | reverse complement strand
CGCTCGGCTCAGCCGACGCGGGAGCGAATCGGATCGAGCACCGCCTCCGCCGCCCACGCTGCGGCGTCGGCGATGTCGCTGCGGGTCATTCCGAACTCCCGGCGGAACGTGACCCACGTCGCAGCCGAGTCGAGGTGAGCCAGGGCCGCGACGATCGCCCTGCGCTCAGCGTCTCCGAGCGCAGGGATCTCGGCATCGATCATCTCCTCGAGCATGCGCCCGCCGCGGGCTGGGCGTCGCGCCGCTGATCCCTCGCATCGTCGTTTCGGCCACGACGTGCGCCAGTTCCGGTCGATGGTCGTACGACTCCATCGCCGCCCGGATCGTGAGGGGCATGTCGAAGATGCTCGGGGAGTCCTGGCGCGGGAAGATCCTCGCGCTCGATCCATGCCGCCGTAGCGAGCAGCAGATCGACCCGTGTCGCATAGTTGCGGAAGACGGTGCGCTCGCCGACGCCCGCACGTCGGGCGATCAGCCGGAACGACACGTCGTCGGTGCCGAGCTCTTCGATCAGCTCGGCGTAGGCGGCGAGGATCGCCTCCTGGGTGCGATTGACGTCGCCCGCCGATCGGTCATCGCGTTCAGATGTCGACGGACATCGTCACGCCCGCGCTCGCGAGAAGGAGCGATTCATCTCGATGTCCGTGACAGGGTGGGAAGGCCGCTCAAGGCCTGGGCGACAGTGCGATCGAAGACATCCGAGATCTCCGGCGCGCTCATCTCGAAGCCCGTCCGCATGCGAGCCCAGAACTGCGCCGACGCGAAGTAGCGCAGCGTGGCCGCCACCCGGCGCAGATCGCGTTCGTTCACCGAGGGGTGATTCGTCGCGAGCATCGCCACCAGGGCGCGTGTGAAGAAGGTGGCTCCGATTCTCCGGTAGGTGAGATGGATGCCGCGCGCGCACACACGAAGGCGAACGCCGGCGACGAATCGAAGGCCAGGAACCGGGCGCGCGACGCCTCCTGGAACTGAGGGATCGTGACGAACGGTGGCAACGGGAACTCGGTGGACTCGATCCACCCCGCGACGCCCTCCAGGAGATGCGATCTCGTCGGGAAGTGACGGTAGACCGTCCTCTCCGACACGCCGACCGCGTCGCCGAGGGTGCGGTACGAGATGTCGTCGAACGGATTCTCGCGCAGAGCCGCGGCGGCGTTGGCAAGGATCGCGGTCGGAGTATCCACTCCCTCCGCCATCATCCGCCCCTTCCCTTCGGCCGTCTGGTCTCTTCGGCCGTCCGCCCTGGCGAATGGTCTCGCCGCGACGTCGGCTCGGCAGGCAGCACATAATGATCCGAGTCGTCCAGCGTCAGCGCGAGTGACGACACGTACTGCGTCTCGCCGTGAGCCCCGCGCTCCGCCGATGCCAGCATATCCGGACGCTCGAATGTGTAACCAGTGACATGGCAGCGAAGTCGCTCACCCGACGGGTTGCCGTCGGCATCGAGTATCGGCGAGGCGATGCCATCCGTCTGGCGTCGCAGGTAGTACCTGCCGCGCGTGGCCAGCGCCATGAGCGGGGTCGTGATCACGGCGACGCCGATGGCGATCAGCACCGAGAACGGCCGCAGCCCTTCGCCGAACAGGCCCCCGAACGCCGCCAGTGACAGGAGCGACGCCAGGCCCACCGACACGAGGCCGACCGGATTCCAATCGCGCAGCATCCCGCGGCGGAACTCGGGGTAGATCGGCGAGATGTGCAGCACATGCTTGTTGATCGCGATATCGGCGGCGATCGTGACCAGCCACGCCATCACGACGTTCGCGTACAGGCTGAGCACGAAGCTGATGAGGCTGAAGACGTCCATCCACATCAGCGCGAGCGCGATGGCGAGGTTGAAGAAGATGAAGATCGATCTGCCCGGGTAGGTCTTGGTGAGCCGGGTGTACACGTTCGACCACGCCAGCGACCCGGAGTAGGCGTTCGTGACGTTGATCTTGACCTGGGCGACGACGACGAGAACGAGCGCCAACCCGATCGCCAGCCACTCCGGCATGATCGATTCGTAGAGGGCGATGAACTGGCGGACCGGCTCGGCGGCCCGCTGGCCGAGAGCCGGGTCGACGCGGGTGATGAGGTAGACCGCGAGGAAGACGCCGATGACCTGCTTGATGCCGCTGAAGAGCACCCAGCCGGGCCCCGCGAACAGGAGCGAGGCCCACCATGACCGCCGATTCACGCGCGTGCGCGGCGGCATCGCCCGGATCACGTCGATCTGCTCGGCCAGCTGCGGCGTCAGCGCGAAGCAGACGGCGGCACTCGCGACGATCGCCTCGAAACTGACGGCGCCATCGGACGCGCCCGTGAACGCGACGAACGCGCTCACCGCGTCGGGGTCGGACACGATCACCCAGAGCAGCGGCAGCAGCGCGAGCGCGAGCCACAGCGGTGTGGTCCAGAACTGCAGGCGCTCGAGCGCGCGCATCCCGTAGATCACGATCGGGATCACCACCACGGTGGAGATGAGGTAGCCGATCGGGAGCGGGATGGCGATCGCGATGTGGAGCCCCTGCGCCATGATCGCCCCCTCGAGGGCGAAGAAGATGCACGTGAACACGGCGAAGATCACGGTCGTGATCGACGAGCCGTAGTAGCCGAACCCCGACCCGCGCGCGATCAGATCCAGATCGAGGTTGTAGCGAGCGGCGTAGTACGCGATGGGCAGGCCGACGATGAAGATGATGACCGACGCGAACAGGATGCCGAGCACGGCGTTGTTCGTGCCGTGCTCGATCCCGACGCTGGCCCCGATCGAGAAGTCGGCGAGGAAGGCGATCGAGCCGAGGGCGGTGACCCCGATCGAGCCGGCGCTCCAGCGCCGGAACGTCCGCGGAACGTAGCGGAAGGCATAGTCCTCGAGGCTGTCCTCGGCGGCTGCCCGCGCGTTGTCTGCCCTCGCCACGTCGCACTCCCTGCGCCTCGCACGTTGGGCTCATTGTCCGCGGTTCCGCGTGTTACGAGCAGCATTGCGGACCGCCGACAGCCGGGCTCCATGCCTCGGCTAGATCGCCATTGCCGCACGCACGCCTTCGGCCGCGGATGCTCCGCCGTCGCCGGTGCTCGACGCGAAGCCGCTCGCGAGCACGAGGTACTTGTCCGCGGCCTCCAGCGCGAAGCCGATGTGCTGCTCGACGAGCAGCACGGAAAGGCCCTCGCTCGCGAGCTGCATCACCGTGTGCTCGATCTCGGCGACGATCGTCGGCTGAATGCCCTCGGTCGGCTCGTCGAGGATGAGCATCTTCGGCTCGGTGATGAGCGCCCGGGCGATCGCGAGCTGCTGACGCTGGCCGCCCGAGAGCAGGCCGGCCTTGCGGGTGGCGAACTTCTCCAGGGCGGGGAAGCGCGAAAGCTGCTGCTCGATGAGCGCCTTGCCGCGCTTGCGGCCGTCGGCGACGAGCTGCAGGTTCTCCATCGTCGTGAGCTGCGAGAACGACTGCTGGCCCTGCGGCACGTATGCCATGCCGCGCGCGACGCGCTTGTTGGGTGGCAGCGACGTGACGTCCTCGCCGTCGAAGATCACCTGGCCGCTGCGCGGCTTGATGAGTCCGATCGCGACGCGCAGCAGCGTCGACTTTCCGGCGCCGTTGTGGCCGAGCACGGCGACCACCGTGTCGGAGCGGGGCAGCGTCACGCCGTGCAGCACGAGCGTGCGGCCGTAGCCGGCCTGGATGTCGTTCAGCTCGAGCACCTCAGGCTCCCTCCCCTTGCGTAGCGGCATCCGTCACCGCGGTCGTCGACTCGGGCACGACCAGCATGGCGGCGGTGGTCGCGGCCCCGGCGGTGCCGAGGTAGACCTCCTGCACCTTGGGGTCGGCCTGCACCTGCGCCACCGCGCCCTCCGAGAGCACCTTGCCCTGGTGCAGCACCGTGACGCGCGACGCGTAACGGCGCATGAAATCCATGTCGTGCTCGACGACCAGCACGATGCGGCGCTGGGCGATGCGCTGCAGCAGCTCGCCCGTCGCGGTCCGCTCGTCCTGGCTCATCCCGGCGACGGGTTCGTCGAGCAGCAGCGCGCGGGGCTCCTGCACGAGCATCATCCCGATCTCCAACCACTGCTTCTGGCCGTGGGACAGGATGCCTGCGGGCGTCTCGCGCTCCGTGCTGAGTCCCGTCTCCTCCAGTGCCAACTCGATCGCCGGATCGACGCCGCGTCGGGCACGCAACAGGGAGAGCGAAGAGCGGTGGAGCCCTGCCGCGATGTCGAGGTTCTGCAGAACCGAGAGCTGCTCGAACACGCTCGCGGTCTGGAAGGTGCGGCCGACTCCGAGCCGGACGATCTTGTTGACGGACTTGCCCAGCAGCTCCTGGTCGCCGAGCTTCACCGATCCGGAGCCCTTGGACAAGCCGGTGATGGCGTCGATGCACGTCGTCTTGCCGGCGCCGTTGGGGCCGATGAGGAATCGGACCTCGCCGGGGTGGGCGTCGAAGGAGACGCCGCCGACGGCGACGAATCCATCGAACTCGACGCGCAGATCGGTGACGACGAGCGAACCAGTCATGGTCACTTCTTCACCTCCTCGAGCACAGGTGCCGAGGCGGCGGCGGGCGCGGTTGGCGCTGCGCGTGAGCGCCACACCAAGCTCTTCGCCCTGCCCAACAGCGAGGACAATCCCATCGGCAGGAAGAGGGTCACCAGGATGAAGACCAGGCCCAGGATGTAGATCCACCCACTGGGCCAGCTGGAACCGAGGCTCGACTGACCCCATCCGATCGCCATCGCCCCGAGAGCCGGGCCGAAGAGCGAGGCGCGGCCACCGAGCGCCACACCGGCGATCATCAGGATCGAGGCGGAGGCGCCGATCTCCGCCGGCGTGATGATGCCGACGATGGGGACGAACATGGCCCCTGCGATGCTGGCCATCACGGCGGCGACCACGAAGGCGACCAGCTTGATGTTGGCGGGGTCGTAGCCGAGGAACCGAACGCGCTCCTCCGCATCCCGCGTGGCGATCAGCAGTTCGCCGAAGCGGCTGCGGTTGAGCTGCCACACCACCAGAAGGCACACGATGAGCAGCGCGGCGGCGATCATGAAGACCATGATCTTGTTCGCGTCGTCGTCCAGGACGAATCCGAAGAAGTACTTGAAGTCGCTGAGCCCCGTGTCGCCACCGGTCTCCCGGATCGTCGAACTGATCAGGACGGCCAGCGCCACGGCGAGCGCCTGAGTCAGGATCGCGAAGTACGCCCCTTTGACCCGGCGCTTGAACAGCGCGTAGCCGAGGATCGACGCCACGATCACCGGGAGCAGCACGATGGCCACGCAGTGTGAACGCGTCACTGCGGAACGGCTCCCAGAAAGCCGGAAGCGGCGCCGACGGGTCGTACAGGATCATGAAGACCGGCAGGCTGTCGGGCCCCGCGGTCTCCAACGTGAGGTGCATCGCCATGGCGTAGGCACCGAGCCCGAAGAAGACCCCCTGACCCAGGACCAGCATTCCGCCTCGGCCCCAGGCCAGGCCGATCCCCACCGCCGCGATCGCCCAGCAGCAGTACTTGCCGAGGTTGTTGATCCAATGCATGGAGAGCACCGCGGGGGCGACGACCAGCAGCAGAACGGCGAACACCCCGATGCCGATGAGGGGAAGCCACGGTTTGAGTTTCGTCATGTCAATCCCCTGGTTCGGACCGTGAACAGGCCCTGTGGGCGGAACTGCAGGAAGATCACCACGAGCACGAAGGCGAGCACTTGTGCCATGCTTCCGGTCGTCCAATCGGCGAAGAACGACAACGCGATGCCGACGGCCCACGCGGCGATGACGGTGCCCTTGATCTGTCCGACTCCGCCGGCGACGACGACAAGGAAGGCCGGGATGATGTACTGCGTGCCCATCTGAGAATTCGTGCCGCCGATCAGGGATGCGGCGACGCCGGCGACCCCGGCCAGGCCGGAGCCGACGAAGAAGGTGATGCGGTCGACCGTGCGGGTGGGGATGCCGCTGGTCTCGGCGAGGTCCCGGTTCTGGACTGTCGCCCTGATCCGGCGTCCGAACGACGTGTACTTGAGCCACGCCGCCAGGGCGGCCAGGCACAGGGCCGCGAGCACGATGGTGAACACCTGGCGAAGCGGCCACGCATAGCCGAGGATGTCCACCTGCCCATCCAGCCAGCCGGGGCTCTCCACGGGGACGCCCTGGGCGGGGAAGATCTGCAACGCGATCTGCTGCAGGATCAGACTCACCCCGACCGTGACGAGGAGGGTGTCCAGTGGCCGTCGGTACATCCACTGGATGATGCCGACCTCCAGAAGGAGGCCGAGGAGGCCCGCGCCCAGGAAGGCGAGCGGCAGCGCCAGCACGATCGAGATGTTGCTGGAGGTGACGACCAGCTGGGTCAGGTAGGCGATGAAGGCACCGGCCATGATGAACTCGCCGTGCGCCATGTTGATCACCCCCATCTGGCCGAAGGTGAGGGTGAGCCCGAGCGCTGCGAGCAGCAGGAGCGCACCCAGCGCGGTGCCGTTCAATAGCGGCGGTATGAGTGCATCCACGTGCTGTCGCTCTCTGTACGGTGGGGAGTTCTGGAGGCGGTTCTGGAGCGTGGGGTCCCGTACCCGGGTGGGCACGGGACCCCACGCCCAGTGGGCGATCAGCCCGCGGCGGCTACGAGAGCATCGCGGACGTCGGCGGGGAACCAGTCGTACCCCTCGAGGTACGGGTCAGGATCGATGAAGCCGTCGGACGACCAGACGATGTCGAACTGGTTGTCGGCGTTGATCCTGCCGATGTTGCCCGGCTTGGAGATGTGGTGGTTCTCGCCGTCCAGCGTGACGACGCCCTCCGGCGCGTCGACGGTGATTCCGCCTTCCGCAGCGGCGGCATTGATCTCGTCGACGTCGAACGAACCGGCCGCCTCGGCCAGAGCCTTGTAGAGGTACAGCGAGATGTACGCGGCCTCCATCGGGTCGGAGGTCACCCCGCTGCTGTCGGGGTACGCCTGCCAGCGCTCGATGAAGCCCGGGTTGTTGGGGGTCTCGAGCGACTGGAAGTAGTTCCACGACGCGTAGTTGCCCGTGACCTCGTGACCCATGGCCGGCGCCTCCTCCTCGGCGATCGACACCGAGATGATCGGCGTCGTCTCCGGGGTGAGACCGGCGTCGTAGTACGCCTTGATGAAGCCGACGTTCGACGAGCCGTTGATCGTGTTGAAGACGAAGTCCGGGTCCGCCGCGACGATCTTCGACACCTGGGTGGTCCAGTCATCCTTGTCGAGGGGCACGTACTCCTCGCCGACGATCTCGATCCCGAGTTCGGCGGCGTACAGCTTGATGATCGCGTTCGCGGTGCGCGGGAACACGTAGTCGGAGCCCGCCAGGAACAGCGTCTTCACGCCCTGCGCGGCGAGGTAGTCCATCGCGGGGATGATCTGCTGATTCGTGGTCGCACCGGTGTAGTAGATGTTCGGCGACGACTCGAGGCCCTCGTACTGCACCGGGTAGAAGAACAGGCCGTTGTTCTCCTCGACGACCGGCTTGACCGCCTTGCGGGACGACGAGGTCCAGCCGCCGAAGATCGCGGCGACGCAGTCCTGGGTGAGCAGCTTCTCGGTCTTCTCCGCGAAGGTCGGCCAGTCGGTGGCGCCGTCTTCCTGGACGTACTCGATCTGCTTGCCGAGGATGCCGCCGTCGGCGTTGATCTCGTCCGCGGCCATGTGCAGGACGTTGGAGACGGTCTGCTCCGAGATCGCCATGCCACCGGTCAGAGAGTTGAGGAAGCCGAGCTTGATCGTGTCGCCGGACGTGTCGATGCAGCTCTCGGACGCCGCGGCGCCGGATTCGGTCGGCTCCGCGGAGTCGCCGGCGCGGGAACCGCAGCCGGCGAGCACGAGGGCCGCCGCCGCCGCGAGGGCGGGAACGGCCAGCAGGCTGCGCGCCCTTCGAGTCCGTGTCGTTTTCATGTGGATCTCCGTTTCTGTGTGATGCAGGGTGATGCGTTCTCGGGTTGGGTGCTGCGTCCTGCAGGCACGCCGAATGACGCCGTCGCCCCGGCACCATTCCGGGGCACGCCGAAAGGAGGGCGTGCCGAGGGAGTGACGGAACGGGCTGATCGGTGAATCAGGGCGTGGTGCAGGGGGTGGGCCGGTGGTGCGTGCGTCTCGATGTCGGATGGTGCCGGGCTTCGCATGCCGGTTTGGATCGGCGGAAGGTGATCGCCGACTGCTGCGGTAGTTGCCAGCATGGGACCGTGACATTACTCTGACATTTCTCGATTGTTCCGATTCTGTTAACCGTCAGCCGGGCTTCGAGGCGCAAGCGCCGTGATTCCGGGCTTTCATGACCGGATGCGGGGAATCAGGCGGGCGACGACCTCCGGTCGAATGGGCTCGATATGGCACACTTCTGACATCACCCGCCGGAGGCCCGAATGCACTTCACTCCCGCCGAAACCGAGAAGCTCCTGCTGTCGGTCGCTGCGATGGTCGCGCGCGACCGGCTCGAGCGCGGCATCCTGCTCAACCACCCCGAGACGGTCGCTCTGCTGTCGTGCTGGGTCATCGAACGGGCCAGAGAAGGACATGGCGTCGCCGAGCTGATGCAGGAGGGCCGCACCGTGCTCAGGCGTGATCAGGTGATGCCGGGCGTTCCTGAGATGCTCGCCGACGTGCAGGTCGAGGCGACGTTCCCGGATGGTCGCAAGCTCGTCACCGTCCACCACCCGATCGACTGAGGAGTCGCCGTGGCATCCCCTTCCTCGCATGGCCCTGGCGCCTACCGAATCCAACCGGGGCGCATCGAGCTCAACGCCGATCGCAGCGAGGCCGAGCGCATCCGGCTCGTGTTCGTGAACACGGGCGACCGCCCGATCCAGATCGGTTCTCACATCCACCTCCCCGACGTGAACGGAGCCCTCGAGTTCGACCGTGCCCTCGCACACGGATTCCGCCTCGACATCCCCTCCGGGACGTCGCAGCGCTTCGAGCCGGGCGCGTCGCGGGCGCTCGACGCCGTGGCACTGCGCGGGGCGCGCCGGGTTCCCGGCATCCAGATCAAGACCGACGGACAGGAGCTGCTCGATGGTCTGGCTTGACCGATCACGGTACGCGGCGATCTACGGGCCGACGGTGGGAGACGAGGTGCGGCTGGGCGACACCGATCTGTGGATCCAGATCGAGCGCGACCTCACCGTCGGCGGCGAGGAGGCCGTCTTCGGCGGCGGCAAGTCGATCCGCGAGTCCATGGCGCAGGCGACGACGACGCGAGCGGACGGCGCCCTCGACACCGTCATCACGAACGCGATCATCCTGGACTGGTGGGGCATCATCCGCGCCGATATCGGCATCCGAGACGGTCGCATCGTCGGGATCGGGCATGCGGGCAATCCCGACATCAGCGACGGCATCGACATGATCATCGGGCCGTCCACGGATGTCATCTCCGGTGAGGGACGCATCGTCACCGCAGGCGCCATCGACTCGCACGTCCATCTGCTCTCGCCCTCGCAGATCCACGAGGCCCTCGCCACCGGGATCACGACGATCGTGGGCGGCGGCACGGGGCCCTCGGAGGGGTCCAAGGCGACGACGGTCACCCCGGGGGCGTGGCATCTGTCAGCCATGCACCGTGCGCTCGATCCCCTGCCCATCAACGTCCTGCTGCTCGGCAAGGGCAATACGGTGTCGATGGCCGCACTGAAGGAGCAGGCTCTCGCGGGCGCCGCCGGCTACAAGGTGCACGAGGACTGGGGCTCCTCCCCCGCCGCGATCGACGCGTCATTGCGTGCGGCCGAGGACTGGGGCCTGCAGGTCGCGCTGCACTCGGACTCGCTGAACGAGGCGGGATTCGTCGAGTCCACGATCGCGGCGATGGGCGGCCGATCGATCCACGCGTTCCACGTCGAAGGCGCCGGCGGCGGTCACGCCCCCGACATCCTCTCGATCGCAGGGCTGCCCAACGTGATCCCCGGTTCCACGAACCCGACGCTCCCTCACACCGTCAACACGGTCGCCGAGCACCTCGACATGCTGATGGTCTGCCATCACCTCAACCCGGCGGTGCCGGAGGACCTCGCGTTCGCCGAGTCGCGCATCCGTGCCACCACGATCGCCGCGGAAGACATCCTCCACGACATCGGAGCCCTGTCGGTGACCTCGTCCGACGCGCAGGCGATGGGCCGGATCGGCGAAGTGGTCACGCGCACCTGGCAGGTCGCGCACGTCATGAAGCACCGTCGCGGCCCGTTGGGCGGCGGGATGCCGGCAGACAACGAGCGCGCGCGTCGCTATGTCGCGAAATACACGATCAACCCCGCGATCGCTCACGGGATCGCGTACGACGTGGGGTCGATCGAGGTCGGCAGGCTGGCTGACCTCGTCGTGTGGGACCCGAAGTTCTTCGGTGTCCGGCCCGCCGTCGTCATCAAGGGCGGCGCGATCGCGTGGGCCGCGCTCGGCGACCCGAACGCCTCGATCCCGACGCCCCAGCCCGTGATGATGCGACCGTCCTTCGGTGACACGATCGGGGCGGACCTGTCGGTGACGTACGTCTCGCCTGCGGCGCTCGATGCCGGCCTCGCCGAGACGCTCGGCCTGCGTCGTCGACTGGCTGCGGTCGAGCCCACGCGTCATATCGGCAAGGCCGACATGAAGAACAACGACGTTCTGCCGTCGATCCGCATTCGTCCCGACACGTTCGAGATCGCGATCGACGGCGAAGACGTCGAACCGGCGCCCGCGGCATCCCTCCCCCTCGCCCAGCTGTACAACCTCTTCTGATGCAGCCGTCACCGCACACGGTCAGCCTGCTGCTGGCGGACGCGCGCCTCCCCAGCGGCGGTCATGCGCAGTCGTCGGGGGTGGAGCCGGCCCTCCTGGCGGGCATGCCGGTCGCGGACGTGCCCGCATTCCTGCGTGCCAGAGCGCGGACGACGAGCATGGTGGATGCCGGCACCGCGGTGCTCGCCCGGCACGCGGCGCTCGATTGCATCCCGGTGGCACCGATCGAGCGGGCATGGGCGGCGCGCACGCCGAGCCGCGCGATCCGTGACGCCTCGAAGGATCTCGGACGCGGCCTTCTTCGGCTTGCCGAGCGGATCTGGCCCGACAGTGCGATCCTCGCTCGACGACCTCGACGACGTCCCCGCCGCGGCCGCTCGTGCTCGGTGCGATCGCCGCACACGCGGGAATCGATGCCGAGAGCCTGGTCCGGCTGACCGTCTACGACGACATGGCATGCGCCGTGGCGGCGCTTCTCAAGCTCGAACCCGGCGATCCCGCGACGGTGTCGCGACTCGTGCTCGAAGCCTGCGCATCGATCGATCCGCACGTCGCCGCAGTCGTCGAGCATCACGTCCGCCCGACCAGATCCCCGCGGCGAGTGCGCCGCAAGCCGAGGCATGGTCGGAAGCCCATGCCCTGACCACCAGGAGGCTCTTCCGTGCCTGACATCACCGCCCGCCACCCGCGCCCTTCGCCTCGGCGTCGCCGGACCCGTCGGAACCGGCAAGTCCTCGCTCATCGCGACGGTGTGCCGCTCCCTCGCCGACGAGCTGCGCCTCGGCGTCATCACCAACGACATCTACACCGACGAGGACGCTCGATTCCTCCGTTCCGCCGGGGTGCTCGACCCGGAGCGCATCCGCGCCGTCGAGACCGGCGCGTGCCCGCACACCGCGATCCGCGATGACATCACCACCAACCTGCTCGCCGCCGAAGACCTCGAGCGGGACTTCGCCCCCCTCGACGTCGTGCTCATCGAGTCGGGCGGCGACAACCTGACCGCGACGTTCTCACCCGCGCTGGTCGACGCGCAGATCTTCGTCCTCGATGTCGCGGGTGGCGGCGACGTCGCTCGCAAGGGCGGCCCGGGCATCGGCCGCGCCGACCTGCTGGTCGTCAACAAGACCGACCTCGCCCCGTACGTCGGCGTCGACGTGGCGCAGATGGTGGCGGATGCCGAAGGCGGCGCGCGACGGCCGGGCCGTGCTCGCGCTGTCGCGCTCTGACGCCGCCTCGGTCGCGGCGCTGCGCGCCTGGGTGCTCAGCGATCCTCGCGAGCCACCGGCGCGGCACCCACGTCGCCCAGGACCCCGGGCCGATGGCACCGCACTTCCACGCCGACGAAGAGCACCCCGAGGGCGGATTCGTCCACACCCACGACGAGAAGAGCGGGGACGAGCACCACCCGAGTGCGCCGCATCGCGTCCACTGCGACACCGGACAATGACGACGACGCGGATCGCGGTGCGGGCCGGGAATCCGCGGGCGCACGTGGACTTGGTCGGTCGGCGCGCTGGCTCCGCGGCTTGTCGGACGGACCTCCTGCACCGCGCACGTCGCCCTCACCGCGGCCGGCATGCTCCTTCTCGGCGGCGACCTCGTGCACATCGAGGTGGACGTCGGGCCCGACTGCACCCTTGAACTCGAAGACGTCGGCGGCATGGTCGCCTACCGCGCTCCGAGGTCGGCATCTCAGTTGACGCTGGACGTCGCGGGTCGGATCAGGGGGAACTCTCCTCTGGCGTGCCTTGCCGCTGGTCGTCGCCGAGGGCGCACGCGTCGAGCGCCGCACACAGATCGACCTTGACAAGGGTGGATGCGCTGTCATCCGGGAGACCATCGTGCTGGGTCGGCAGGGTGAGACGGGTGGAAGCCTCAAATCCCACGTCTCGATCACGAATCCCGACGGCCCCGTGCTCACCGAGGACCTCGACGTCGACGGATCCTTCCCTGAGCCAGGCATATTGGGCTCGGCGCGAGTGCTGGACGCGGTCATCGCGGTCGGATTTCGCCCCCGCCCCGAGCCTGGCGCGATGCTGCTCGACCAGCCCGGGGCGGTGGCAAGACACTTGGGCAACCTCATGCACGAGTCGCCGATGGATGCACGTCTGGGCGACGTGGTCGGAAAGAGCCAAGTCATCTGCGGGGTCCCCCGTGACCCTGCCGTACCCATCACGGCAGGAGGGCTGTCCTCGCCTCGAGGGGTTGACTCGGTCAGGGCAGTCGAATGACTCGTCTTTCCACGGCGCCGCGGAGGCGCTACGTCTGATGTCGACGACGGCGAACAGCAACGCCCCCGCGTCAACGCGTTCTCATCGCCACGGAACCGGCCTCTCTCTCGCGGGGATGGTCGGGGCCATTCTGGCCCTCCATGTCGCGGGGTTCAGTCTCCTTCTGGCACAAGGTGGGCGAGAAGCGGGTGCCGGCGCGTCCCTCAGTGTCGGGGTGGGGCTCACCGCCTACGTGCTGGGCCTACGACACGCGTTCGACGCCGACCACATTGCGGCGATCGATAACACCACCCGGAAGCTGCTCAGTGACGGCAAGAAGCCCGTGTCGGTGGGGTTCTGGTTCTCCCTGGGCCATTCCACGGTCGTGCTGGCGCTCATGATGCTTCTCACGCTCGGCGTGGATGCCTTGGCCGGTCCGCTCCAAGACGACAATTCCGCGCTACACCAGGTCACCGGCATCGTGGGCACGACCGTGTCGGGTCTGTTCCTGGGTGTCATTGCGGCAATCAACCTCGTCCTGTTGGCATCGACGTGGCGAACATATCGGCACGTGCGCTCCGGCGAGATGACGATGACTCAGGTGGAAGAGCACGCGACGAGCCGCGGCCCCCTCACCCGTCTCTTCACACCGGTGATGCAGGCGATCCGCGCACCCTGGCAGATGTATCCGCTCGGTGTGCTCTTCGGCCTCGGATTCGACACCGCAACCGAGGTGGGCCTGCTGGTCCTCGCCGCCACCAGCACCGCATCCGGTATCGCCTGGTACACCCTGCTCGCGTTACCGCTCCTCTTCGCCGCGGGCATGTCCCTCCTGGACACCGCCGACGGACTGGTGATGCGCTACGCGTACGGTTGGGCGTTCGCCGACGGCGCACGCAAGCTTCGGTACAACCTGGCCATCACCGCGATCTCCGTCGTCTTTGCCGTCGCAGTCGGTACCACCGAGCTTGTCGCGATGCTCGGCCATGAACTCGGCCTCGACGGCGGCGTGTGGCAGCTCGCAGCCAGCTTGGACCTCAACGTGATCGGGTTCGGAATCGCCGGTGGCCTGATCGTCATGTGGCTCGGCGCTGTTGTCGTATGGCGGCGACCGCGCCA
>CAWDJA010000042.1:0-60332 GCA_963802485.1 uncultured Actinomycetota bacterium | reverse complement strand
TCGGCGGCCCGCCGACCGCGCGACCTGATCAGGCCGCGCGGCGCGGAGCGGCGCCCGGGGCCATCCTGGCGTGGCCGCCATCGTGCCGTCGCGGCGCACCGCGAGCACGTCCACGGCTCGCGCGAGCTCAGTTCGTCGAGCGCCGCCTCACCGCCCGCCACGATGGCGGTCGCGAGCACGTCGGCGGTGACGATGTCGCCGGCGGCCACGCTCACCTGCACGAACAACGGGTCCGTCCGTCGGTCGTCGACCAGATGTGCTCGCCGCGTTCGGCGATCCCCGAGGTCGCGACGGCACGCCGGTCGGCTCCGAGCGGGATCGCCGACAGCAGGCGGTCGCGCTCCCACGGATCGACGATGCCGACGAGCCACGGCGACCCGTCGGCGCGCGGGCCGCTGACGAGCACGTCGCCGCCCGCGTCGATGCCCCACCCGGCGACGCCCATCGCCCGCATCGCCTCGCCCGCCTCGGCGATCGCGACGGCCTTCACGACGCCGTTCAGGTCGATGACCCCGTCGGCGCGATGCGGGGTGAACGCCCCGCCCGTGCGGGCCCGCCACGCCTACGGCGAGCGCGTAGGCGTTCCTGAGCTCCGCGCCCGCCTCCGTCAGGGCGAGCTCGCCGCGCGCGACGCGACTCAGCTCGGAGTCCGTGCGGAACAGGCTGCAGCGGCGATCCCAGCGGTCGAAGACGGATGCCGCGACGGCCGCCGAACGGGCGACCATGCCGGCGTCGCCGTCCGCCCGCAGGCTGACGACCGTGCCCATCGACGTGAACGACCTCGGCCCTTCCGCGCCGGTCATCAGAACCCCGCCGCGTCGAGCGCGGCCTGCAGCGATTGCAGGTAGGCGGCGCTCGTGTAGGTCGCGCCGCCGACGAACGAGACCGAGGCCGACTGCGCCTGCAGCACCTCGTCGCGGAGGATCGGCGCCGCCCGGTTGCTGATCGAGACCGACCGTCCGTCGTGGTCGGTGAGCTGCAGGGCGGTGACGTCGGAGATCGCCCCTCCCGAGATCGTGACCTGCACCTGCACGTCGCCGAAGCGGGTCGAGACCGTCGTGCCGTCGTAGGTGCCGTCGGCCGCCCCGTCGTCGCCGCGGTATCCTGGGTCGTCGCGCCCGTGTCGGTCGTCCGGTCCCGTCCGGTCGCCGGGTGCCGCGGTGGTGCCGCCGGACGCCGCCGATCCGCTCGACGCGTTCGACGAGGCATCCGTGCCGACGCCGTCGCGGAGGTGCCGCCGCTCGAGGCGACCGTCGCGCCGGGGCCGGTGACGGCGTTGCCGAGCTGCCAGCCCGCGAGGAGCGCGGCAGCGGATGCCGCCGAGGCGATGACGAACGCGCGCGCCCTCACCAGTCGAACCTCTCGTGATGGATCTGCTCGGGACGCAGTCCCGCCGCACGCGCCTCGGCGACGACCGCCTCCGACCAGCCCAGCGGGCCGCACACGTACACGTCGGAGTCGGCGACGGCCGGCAGCGAACGCGATGAGCGAGAGCCCCTGCCGCTCGGCCTCCGCGCTCAGCCACCCGGCGCCGCGGCGGCCGGGGATCGTGATGAGGGTCGCGCCGCGGGCGCGGCACAGCTCGCGCACCTCGTCGAGCAGCCAGCCCTCGTCGACGCGTGGGCGTGCGCAGCAGCACCGTGGCCTCGCCCGGCCGGAACCTCGCCGACTCGAGCAGCGACCGCACGGGCGTCACGCCGATGCCGGCGGCGACGAGCACGAGGCGGCTCCGGCTGCGCGACGCCTCGCTGAAGATGCCGTACGGGCCCTCGAGTGCGACGCGCGTGCCGGGGCGGATGCCGGCGAGGCCCGGCCGACCCGCGCCCGAGCGCGCGCACCGTGATGCGCAGCGAGCCGCCGCGCGGCGCCGCCGAGAGCGAGTAGGGGTGCGCCTGCCACCACTGCCCGCGGGCGAGGAACCGCCACACGAAGAACTGCCCGCCCGCGGCGCCGAGCCGGTCGAGGTCGACGCCCCTGAGCCGGATCGACACGACGCCGTCGCCGGGCGACCCGACCGGCTCCACGGCCTCGACGACCAGGCGGTGCCGCAGCGTCCGGTACAGCGGCATCCCGAACCGGTACACGACGATCGCCGCGAACGCCGCGATCGTGAGCAGCAGCCAGTACCACCGCTGCCAGGTGCCCTCGGCGAACAGCCCGCCGAGGCTGAACTGGTGCGGCAGCGCGGCGAGCACCGCGCCGTAGACGAGCAGGTGGATGGCGTGCCACACCTCGTACGCGGAATCGCCGGCGCACGGCGACGAGCGAGGTGACCGACGACGGCGAGGAACAGCCCGAGGCCGAGCACGGCGAGCGGGATGTCGGGCGTGTTCCAGAGGGAACGACCTCGTCGACGAGCCCGCTGCCATCGGCGACCGCGTACCCGGCGACGAGGAGTACGGTGTGCGCGAGCAGCAGGTACAGCACCGGCTTGCCGAGCTGCGATGCAGGGCCATCGCGGCATCCTGCCCGACGGCCCGCTCGATGAACGGCACGCGCGCGGCGAGCACGAGCATCACGAGCACGAGGTCGGTCGCGACGAGCCCGGCGATGATCCCGGACGCGGTCGACGGCGCCGCCGAGGTCGGTGAACCCGGCGGCGCCGCCGTCCGCGAGGAACAGCGCGACGGCGACGCCACGGTGGCCACCGCGGCGGCCTGCAGCAGGTCGACCGCCAGAGCCGACGCGAGGCCCGGCGACGCTCGGGCGTCAGGATCTCGCGCGACCTGCGTTCCAGGCCTCGTGCGTCGTGCAGGAGGAATGCCATGCCGACATGCTGCGCGTCGACCCTCTCGATCGCCCATGGACCGTCGGGACGTCGGCTGGGAACGCTCGACCGCTCTCAACGCCTCCCCTGCCGTGGCCACAAGGTGCGCTCGGCCATGGCGACCAGGCGAGCAGCGGTGTCCTCCTCGCTGAGGGCGCGCCCCGTGTAGAGCTGGTCGAACGTCTCGAAGCTCGTGATGACCCACAGGATGTCGGTCGCCTCCTCGACCGTGATATCCGCGTGCAGATGCCCCTGTTCGGCGAGCCGCTCAGCCATCCGGCGCTGCCCCTCGGCGCGGCCGCGCTCGACCACCTCGAAGGCGCCGCGCACGGCCTCGGGCTCGAGGGACCACATCGAGTAGATGGTCCGGGCGACGTCCCGCTCGGCTGCGTACACGCCTGCCGCCGCCCGGAGGGACTCGCGCACGGCGTCGCGCGCGTCGGGCAGCGCGGCGGCGTCGACGATCCGCTGGAACCCGGCCAGCTCGAGCAGGTCCTGGCCGAGCGCCTCGAAGAGCCCCGCCTTCGAGCCGAACACCACGTACACGGTCGATCGGGCGACGCCGGCATCCTGTGCGACCCGCTCGATGCTCAACGCCTCACTTGGGGCGGCCCGCAGCCGGTCGCGCATCGCGTCGAGGATGCGGCGTCGCGTCTCGTCGGCCGCACACGGCCCGCACCTGCTGGGTGTACCTCCGCTTCGTCATGACGAACATCCTACTTTCACTTGACACAGAGTCTGATCAAAGACACACTGTCTTATGAAAGACAAAGTGTCCGATGAAATACGAGAGGAAGATCCGCATCATGCACGCCGCCGAAGAACCCGCCGTGATCGTCGTCGGAGCCGGCCCGGCCGGGCTCACCGCCGCCATCGCCCTGGCTCACCATGGCGTCCGCACGCTCGTGGTCGAGCGCCGGACCGCCCTCTCCCCCTTCCCCCGCGCGACCGGCATCAACCTCCGCACGATGGAGCTGATGCGCGCCTGGGGCCTGGAGGACGCCGTCCGCTCAGGCGCCATCGACGTCAGCCCCACGGGGTGGATCGGCCGCACCCTCGCGTCGGCCGAGGGAATCGAGACCTCGATGGGCTTCCCCTCGGCCGAGGTCGCCGCCGCGCTCAGCCCGACGACGGGCGTCGTCGCCCCGCAGGACCACCTCGAGCCCGTGCTCATGGAACACCTGCTCTCGCTGCCCGGCACGTCGGTCCGGCTCGGCAACGAGGTGATCGCGCTCGACCAGGAGGACGACGGCGTCACCGTGACGCTCCGCGAGGGCGACGAGACATCGACCATTCGCGCGGCGTACGTGATCGGCGCCGACGGCGCCCACAGCACGGTGCGTCGCCACGCCGGGATCACGATGGAGGGGCCGGGGGATCTGGGCGCGTATCTCGCCGTGCTCTTCCGGGCACCGCTCGCCGACGTCGTCGGCGATCGCCGGCACGGGCTCTACATGCTCACGCGCCAGGGGCCGCCGTGGGTGTTCCTTCCCACCGACCGCCACGACCGCTGGGTCTTCTCCATGACGTGGGACCCCACGCGCGAGACGCGGGCCGACTACCCGCCGGAGCGCCTCGTGGAGCTCATCCGCGCCGGCGCCGGCGTGCCCGACCTCGAGCCCGAGATCGTCTGGACCGGTGACTTCACGTTCGCCGCCCAGATCGCGGATCGGTACAGCGAGGGCCGTGTCTTCCTCATCGGCGACGCCGCACACCGCATGACCCCGCGCGGGGCCGCCGGGATGAACACGGCGATCCACGACGGGTACGACCTGGGCTGGAAGCTCGGCTGGGTCCTGCGCGGGTGGGCCGGCGGGTCGCTGCTCGAATCGTACGAGGCGGAGCGCCGGCCGGTGGGCCTGCGCAACATGCAGCGCTCGGCGATCGCGGCAGACCAGCGTGACGTCTCCCAGGACTACCTGGAGGACATCGCCGACCGGATCCCGCACAGCTGGCTGCCCGACGGACGGACCTCCACGCTCGACCTGCTCGGCGACGGACTGACCCTGCTCGCGGGCCAGCGGGCGCACGTGCCGCCGGGGCTGTTGGATGCCATCCCGGTCGCCGTGCACGTCATCGACCCAGCGACCGCCGCCCTCCTGCAGGTCGGCGCCGACGGCCTGGTGCTGGTCCGGCCCGACGGTCGCCCGGTCGCACGGTGGGCCGCGTCCGCGGACGCCCCCGCGATCTCGGCGGCCGTGTCCGCCGCCGTCGGGGGAACGACCCACGAGGACCTCACTCGGGCCGCGTGAAGATGCTGCGGCCGGGTCCTTCATCCTCTGAGCTGCTCCGGCCCCCGCGGCATCCGTCGACGCCCGCGGAGGTCACAGCTTCTCGATCGGCGCGATCTTGATCAGGAGCTTCTTCTGCCCGGCGGTGTCGAACGCGACGTGGGCGATGCGCTTGGTGCCCTCGCCGGTGACCTGCGTGACCCGCCCCTCGCCGAAGTCGACGTGCCGGATGCGGTCGCCGGCCGCGAGCGTGAGGTCGCCGTTGTCGCGCACGGTGCCGGTGACCCGGTTCGCCCACTCCGCCTTCGGGGCGGCGCTCTTCGTGACGCTGAAGCGCTCGAGGTCGCGGTCGCGGGTGCCCCACGCGCCGCCGCCGCCCTGTCCGTAGCCGCGACGGGCGTTGAGCGCGCGCGGCTGCGTGCCCCCGCGCGACGTCGCCATGCCCGGCGACTGCCGCCAGTCGATGAGCCCCTCGGGGATCTCCTGCAGGTAGCGCGAGGGCATCGCCACGGCGACCTCGCCGAACTGGGCCCGGCTCATCGCGAGCGAGAGGTAGAGGCGCTTGCGGGCGCGCGTGATGCCGACGTAGAACAGTCGCCGCTCCTCGGCCGGGCCGCCGGGCTCCGACGCCGACATCTGGTGGGGCAGCAGGCCCTCCTCGAGTCCGGTGAGGAACACCGCGTGGTACTCGAGGCCCTTCGCGGTGTGCAGGGTCATGAGCGAGACGGTGCCGGATGCGTCGTCGAGCTCGTCGGCGGCGGCCACCAGCGACACCTGCGTCAGGAAGTCGACGAGGGTCGCGCCCGGATTCTCGCGATCGAAGTCGCGGGTCTGCGCGACGAGCTCCTCGACGTTCTCGGCCCGCGTCTCGTCTTGCGGGTCGCGGCTGTTGCGGAGCGCGTCGATCAGTCCCGACGCGCTCGAGCAGGAAGACGAGCACGTCGGACACCTTCGAGGCGCCCTCGTTGGTGCCCGCCGCGACGCCCGCGGCCGACGGCACGAGCATGGCGGCCGCCTCGTCGAGCACGGTCGCGAGGTTCGTGATCGCGCCCGTCACCTTCGGCCCGAGGCCGAGGCCATCGGCGGAGCGCATCGCCTGCCGGAACGACAGCGCGTTCTGCTCGGCGAAGCTCGCGAGCGCGGTCTCGGTGGCGGGGCCGATGCCGCGCTTCGGCGTGTTCAGGATGCGGCGCAGCGCGAGCTCGTCGAGCGGGTTCGCGACGGCGATGAGGTACGCCATCGCGTCCTTGATCTCGGCACGCTCGTAGAACTTCGTACCCCCCACGACGCGGTAGGGCAGTGCCGATCGCACGAAGATCTCCTCCAGCGCACGGGTCTGCGCGTTGGTGCGGTAGAACACCGCGATGTCGCGGTACGCGACGCCGGCGCGGTGCAGCACCTCGATCTCGTCGGCGACGAACTGCGCCTCGTCGTGGGCGGTGTAGCCGGTGTACCCGGTGATCTGGTCGCCGTCTCCGTCGGCCGTCCAGAGTTTCTTCTCCTTACGGTCGAAGTTGTTCGAGATGACGGCGTTCGCCGCGGAGAGGATGTTCTGGGTCGAGCGGTAGTTCTGCTCGAGCAGCACGACCTTCGCGCCCGGGAAGTCGCGTTCGAACTCGACGATGTTGCGGATGTCGGCGCCGCGGAAGGCGTAGATGGACTGGTCGGAGTCGCCGACCACGGTGAGGCTCGCGCCGGGGATGCCGCCCGAGGCATCCGTGAGCGCTGCGACGTTCACGCCGTGCTGCTCCATCTCGACGACCCGGTCGGCCGGCACCGCTTGGGTGAGCTCGCGGATGAGCGAGTACTGGGCGTGGTTCGTGTCCTGGTACTCGTCGACGAGGATGTGGCGGAACCGCCGCTGGTAGAGCGACGCGACCTTGGGGAACGCGCGGAACAGGTAGACCGTCTCGGCGATGAGGTCGTCGAAGTCGAGGGCGCTGGCGTCGCGCAGCCGGCGCGTGTACTGCCGGAAGATCTCGAGGAACATCACCTCCTGCGGGTCGCTCGTGTTCACGTTGCGCGCGTACGACTCGACGTCGGCGAGCTCGTTCTTGAGCTTCGAGATCTTCGCCTGGGCGCTCGCGGGCGTGAATCCCAGCGTGTCGGCGTCGAGCTCCTTGATGATGCGCTTCAGGATCGTGCGCTGGTCGGCCGAGTCGTAGATGGTGAACGTCGAGGTGAGCCCGATCGCCTCGGCCTCGCGCCGGAGGATGCGCACGCACGCCGAGTGGAACGTGGAGATCCACATGCCCGACGCGCTGTCGCCGAGCAGCGCCTCGACGCGCTCGCGCATCTCGGCCGCGGCCTTGTTGGTGAACGTGATCGCGAGGATCTGGCTGGGCCACGCCTCGCGGCTCTCGATGAGGCTCGCGATGCGGTGCGTGAGCACGCGCGTCTTGCCCGAGCCCGCGCCCGCGACGATGAGCAGCGCCTGGCCGCGGTACTCCACGGCCTCGCGCTGCTCGGGGTTCAGCCCGTCGGTGAGGCGGGAGCTCGCGGTGGCGGACGGTGCGGAGGGCGCCTCGCGCCAGCCGGCCGGGTCGTCGGGGTCGAGGATCAGCGTCATGTCCCACCAAGTCTAGGCGCGGCATCCGACAGCCACACCGTCGTCGCCCGGGTCGTCGCGAGGGTCGTCGCGAGGGTCGATGCGAGCCACCGCTCGCGCTGAGCGGATGCCGCCGGGCGACGTTCAGGCGCGCCGCGCGCGACGCGCCTCGACGCCGAGGTCGGGGTGGTCGACGAAGATCCCGTCGACGCCGGTCCCGATGACGTGCTCGAACTCGCCGAGCCAGTTCCCGAACGCCGAGCGCGCCGTGCCGCGCCGGTACGCCGACGAGAGGAAGCGGTTCTCGGGACGCAGCGTCCACGTGAACACCCGGAGCCCGGCCGAGTGCGCGGCATCGACGAGCTCGGCGCCGACGAGCGGCACGACCCTGCGCTGGGAACGGCCGACGGCTCCCCGCTCGGACGCCGCCGCCGTGCTCGCCCCGCCGCGCGGAGCGCCGAGCAGCCGCGCCTTGTCGACGCTCACGCCGTCGACCCGACCCGCGAGCCCGAGCAGGCCCGCCTCCGTCATGTAGTCGTCGTAGCTCGGCGCCGCGCGCCCCATGGCGAGCACGACGTCGATGGGCGACCCGGTCGCCTCCACGAGGAACACGCGCGGGCCCCGGATGCCGCGGATCCCGAGCCGATCGAGCACGTCGAGCTCGAACGCCTCCATGACGAGCCGCTCGTCGCCGCGCCCCCAGCCCGCGTCGTCGAGCTCGGCCGCGAACAGCTCGTCGAGCGGCAGCCCGAGCGCGGCGAAGTGGCTCGCGTGCTTGAACTCCGCCACCATGCGCACGAGCCGGCGCTGCTCGTCGGCGGCCGTGTCGATGAGCTCGAACAGGTCGCGCAGCCGGATCACCGGGTAGCGGTCGTCGAAGCTCGCACTGGACTGGCGCAGCGCGCCGAGCCGCTCCCGCGCGCGGAGCGTCGAGAGCTCCGCCCAGGTGAAGTCCTCCGTGAACCAGCCGGTGAGCGGCTTGCCGTCGACCTCGCGCGTGGTGCGCCTCGAGGCGAACTCGGGCCGCGTCGAGACATCCGTGGTGCCCGAGATCTCGTTCTCGTGTCGCAGCACGAGCACGCCGTCGCGCGTGGCGACGATGTCGGGCTCCACCGCGTCGGCGCCGAGCGCGAACGCCAGCTCGTACGCCGAACGCGTGTGCTCCGGGCGGTAGCCCGACGCACCGCGATGGCCGATCACGAGGGGGCGCGCGCCGGAATCGTGCAGCATGGCGCCCCAGCGTATCCACGCGCCGCCCGGATCCGCGGGAATCCGCGCAGGACTCAGGGCGTTATCCCTGCTACGACCGGTAGATTGGTGCATGGCACGGATGCCGCATCCGGTCGCCTGTCCCCCGCACCGACGACAGCCGAAAGCAGAGGAACACCATGGCTCTCGACAATCCCGCATTCTCGCGGAATTCCGCCTTCTCACAGCAGGGAGCCGTCGCGGCCGCACAGGACGTGTCGGCGCAGCAGCTCCAGGAGATGTACAACCAGCCCGCGACGCTCCCCGACCGCGAGGTCATGACCGTCGAGAACACCGTCGCGAAGACCGCCGGCGCGTTCGCCGTGCTGGTCGTGTTCGCCGCAGTCGGCTGGCTCGTCACTCCCGCGATGCCGTGGCTCTTCTGGGGCGCCTCGATCATCGGCTTCGTGCTCGCCCTCGTCAACATCTTCAAGAAGGAGCCGTCGCCCGCCGCTGATCCTCGCCTACGCGGCGGCCCAGGGCGTCTTCCTCGGCGGCATCTCGCTGATGTTCGAGACCCAGTGGGCGGGAATCGTCGCCCAGGCCGTGATCGGCACGCTCGCGGTGGTCGGCGTGACCCTCGCGCTCTTCGCGAGCGGCAAGATCCGCGCGTCGAAGCGGGCCACGAAGATCTTCCTCATCGCGATGGTCGGCTACCTCGTGTTCTCGCTCATCAACCTGATCCTCATGTGGACGGGCGTGAACAACGACCCGTGGGGTCTCCTCGGCGCCGACATCTTCGGCATCCCGCTCGGCCTCATCATCGGCGTGCTCGTGATCCTGATGGGCGCCGTACTCGCTCGTGCTCGACTTCGACATGATCCAGCAGGGCGTGAAGAACCGCGCCCCGAAGAAGTACGGCTGGACCGGTGCCTTCGGCATCCTGGTCACCGTGATCTGGCTCTACCTCGAGATCCTGCGCTTCCTCGCCATCGCGCGCGACTAGCGTCGATCGACCGTCGAAGGGCCGCCCTCGGGCGGCCCTTCTTCGTGCGCGCCTGAGGCTGACCGCGGTGCCGACGGTGTGACGCGTGCGGCCGACAGCCGGGTCCGCCGGCTTCAGCGGCCGAGCGTGTCCAGCGACGCACGGATGGCGTCGGCCGACGCCCGCAGCAACGCCTCCTCGTCGGGCGAGAACGGCACGCCCTCCAGCGGGAACGCGCCGTCGCCGCCGACGAGGCACGGCACCGACAGTGCGACGCCGTCGATCCCGTGCAGGCCGCCGAGCACGGTGCTGACGGGCAGCACCGCGTGCTCGTCGTCGAGCACCGCCTCGACGATGCGCGCCCCCGCCAGCCCGATCGCGGAGTTCGTCGCCCCCTTGCCGCGGATGACCGTGTAGGCGGCGTTGCGCACCTCGTGGGCGATCTCGTCGAGCTCGGGCAGCGTGAACGGGTCGCCGCCGCGCCAGTCCAGGATCGGCACCGGGCCGATGCGCGCGTTCGACCACAGCGGGAACTCGGTGTCGCCGTGCTCGCCGACGATGTCGGCGTGCACGCTCGACGTCGTCACGCCGGCCCGGCGGGCGAGCAGCCACCGCAGGCGCGACGTGTCGAGCACGGTGCCCGACCCGAACACGCGGTTGGCGGGCAGCCCGGTGATGCGCTGGGCCGCCACCGTGAGCACGTCGACCGGGTTGGTCACGAGCACGTAGACCGCATCGGGCGCGCGTTCGAGGAGCGACGGGAGCAGGTGCTCCAGGATGCGCGCATTCGTCTCGGCGAGTTCCAGCCTCGTCTGGCCCGGCGCCTGCTTGGCACCCGCCGTGATCACGACGACGTGCGAGCCCTCCACCACCGCGAGGTCGTCGCCGCCGCTGACGCGCGCGTCGGTGAACTGCGTGCCGTGGGCGAGGTCGAGCACCTCGGCCTCGACCTTTGCCGCGGCGACGTCGTAGAGCGCGACCTCGCTCGCCGACCCGCGGATGAGCGCGGCGTAGGCGAGGCTGGCGCCCACGCTTCCGGCCCCGACGACGGTGAGCTTCGAATTCTCCACGACCCCCATGCGCCCATCCTGCCAGCCGTCGCCGGTCGAGGCGATCGGCGCCGTCGCCGTCAGGCGGTGGTGCGAGCGGATGCCTCAGCCGGCACGTCGCGGCGATCGTCGAGGGAGCGCCGGCCGACGGTCGCGACGAGCCGGTCCCGCACGGGCTGCATGCGCTCGGCCATCGCCACGCGCATGAGCGCAGCGGATGCCGCCGCAGCCGCTGCGTGCGCCGGCGCCGTGCCCGGTCGTAGGCCGCGAGGGCCGCGTCGGGCGACATCCGCCCGAGGAGGTCGCCGAGGGTCACGGCGTCGATGAGCGCCTCGCACGCGCCGCGGCCGAGGTTCGGCGTCATGGCGTGCGCGGCGTCGCCGACGAGGGCGCGTCGCCCCGCACGTAGCTCGAGAGTCGGGGGGTCGTCCAGATCCGCTGCGCCAGCGTCGTCTCGGGAGTGGCCGACGCGAGCACCCGCCGGATCTGCGGTGCCGCGTCGACGTGGCGGGCCCGTGCGACCTCGAGCGCCTCGGCGACGTCGACCTGGCGAGGGCCGAGCTCGGATCGGAACGCCGTGTACCAGTTGGTGCCCTCGTTGTGCGGGCCGAGGCCGAAGAGCTGACCGCGGCCCCAGTACTCGCCGAGCGCGTACTCGGGAAGCTCGTCGGGAACGACGCCGCGCACGGCGAGCACGGGCGTGACGCGGGCATCCGAGGGGTCACCCCACCGCCCTCGGCGGACCGCGCTGTGCACGCCGTCGGCGCCGACGACGATCGTCGCCTTCAGCCGGTCGACGTCGACGACGCGCTCGGTGACGCGTCGCACCGAATCCGGAACCGCCGCGTCGAGCGCACTCAGCAGCTCGTGACGCGAGAGGAGCATGCCCTCCGTCGACATGTCCGCGAACTTCCGGCCCGCCTCGCTCCACATCGGGAAGTGGTCGATCGGGATGCCCACCCGTCGCAGCGGCTCGAGCACCCCGAGCGCGGCGAGTGCCGCCTGCGCGTCGGGCCACATGCCCAGGCTGGTGCCGGCGACCGGCAGCTCGGCCCGCTGCTCGTGCAGCGTCACCTCGAAGCGCTCGGGGTCGAGTCGCGCGGCCAACGCGAGACCGGCGATGCCGCCGCCGACGATGCTGATGGTGTTCATGCGTGAAGGGTACTACATGTGTAGTGATCGTGCCACTACGCGTGTAGTGCATTCGCTGCGCCGTCGCCTAGACTCCCCGATATGGCCGACCGACGCACCACCCTCGCCGATGCGGCGCTCACGGTCGTGGCCGACCACGGCCTGAAGGGGCTCACGCACCGGGCGGTCGACCGCGAGGCATCCGTGCCCCCCGGCACCACGTCGAACTACTTCCGCACGCGTGCCGCGCTCATCGGCGCCGTCATCGACCGGGTCGAACAGCGCGACCTCGAGGTGTGGGCCACGGGCGGCGGCGGCACCCCTGCCGCCACTCCCGATGAACTCGCCCAGCAGCTCGCCCGCTACATCGGTGCGCTCGCGGGCGCCCATGCCGACCTCGCCCGCACGCGCTTCAGCCTCAGCATCGACCGGCCCGAGGACGTCGCCGAGGGGCACCGCCGGTTCCTGGCGCTGGCCGAGCACGCCATCGCGGAGATGGGTCTCGACGATGCGCCGCGCCGCGCACGCTGGATCGCCGACTACGGCGACGGCGTGCTCCTGCACCAGGTCACCGCACGACGCGACGAGGTCCTCGACGTCACCGCGACCGCGGCCGCCATCCGTCGCCTGCTCGACTGAGCGTCGACTACTCCCACTCGATGGTGCCCGGCGGCTTCGACGTGACGTCGAGCACGACCCGGTTGACCTCGCGCACCTCGTTCGTGATGCGGTTCGAGATCCTCGCCAGCACGTCGTAGGGCAGTCGCGTCCAGTCGGCGGTCATCGCGTCCTCGGAGGAGACGGGTCGCAGCACGATCGGATGCCCGTAGGTGCGGCCGTCGCCCTGCACGCCGACCGAGCGCACGTCGGCGAGGAGCACGACGGGGCACTGCCAGATCTCCTGGTCGAGGCCCGCGGCCGTCAGCTCCGCACGGGCGATCGCGTCGGCGTCACGCAGGATCTCGAGACGGTCAGCGGTGACCTCGCCCACGATGCGGATCCCGAGGCCGGGCCCCGGAAACGGCTGGCGGCCCACGATCGCCTCGGGGAGGCCGAGCTCGCGGCCGATCGCTCGCACCTCGTCCTTGAAGAGCGTGCGCAGCGGCTCGACGAGCTCGAACTGCAGGTCTTCGGGAAGGCCCCCCACGTTGTGGTGGCTCTTGATGTTCGCGGTGCCCGTGCCGCCGCCCGACTCGACGACGTCGGGGTAGAGCGTGCCCTGCACGAGGAACCGGATCGGCTCGCCGTCGGCCGCGGCCTCCGCGACGAGGTCGGCCTCGGCCCGCTCGAACGCGCGGATGAACTCGCGCCCGATGATCTTGCGCTTCTCCTCGGGGTCGCTCACGCCCGCGAGCGCCTCGAGGAAGGTGTCGACGGCGTCGATCGTGACGAGCCGGATGCCGGTGGCCGCGACGTAGTCCTCCTCGACCTGCCGGCGCTCGTCCTTGCGGAGGAGGCCGTGGTCGACGAAGACGCACACGAGCTGGTCGCCGACGGCCTCGTGCACGAGCGCGGCGGCGACCGCCGAGTCGACGCCGCCGGAGAGCCCCGCGATGACGCGGGCCGAGCCGACCTGCTCGCGGATGCGCGCGACCTGCTCGGCGATCACGTTGCCGGAGTTCCAGTCGGCGGGGATGCCCGCGGCGCGGTGCAGGAAGTTCTCGATCACGCGCTGACCGAACTCGGAGTGCTTGACCTCGGGGTGCCACTGCACGCCGTAGAAGCCCTGCTCGTCGTTCGCGAACGCCGCGACGGGCGTCGTGGCCGTGGAGGCGAGCACCTCGAAGCCCTCGGGGGCGACGGCCACGGAGTCGCCGTGGCTCATCCACACCGTCTGCGCCTCGGGCTGGCCGGCGAGCAGCGCGTTGTCGTCGTCGGTGCGCGCGGTGACCGCGGTCGAGCCGTACTCGCGGTGGCCGGTGTGCGCGACCTCGCCGCCCAGCTGCTGCGCCATCACCTGGAAGCCGTAGCAGATGCCGAGCGTCGGCACGCCGAGCCGCAGGATGCCCTCGTCGAGCGACGGGCGCTCCCGGCTCGTACACCGACGACGGGCCGCCCGAGAGCACGATGCCCACGGGGTTCTTCGCGCGCACCTCCTCGGCCGTGATGGTGTGCGGCACGATCTCCGAGTACACGGATGCCTCGCGCACGCGCCGTGCGATCAGCTGCGCGTACTGGGCGCCGAAGTCGACGACGAGGACGGGGCGCTGCTCGGTCGGCTGCTCGGCGGGCTGCTCGGTGGCCTGCGCTGCGGGCTGGTCGGTCACTGCTGGGCCTCCACGGTGTCGGCGGTGCTGGTCGCGGCATCCGGTGCGGCCTCGGTCTCGCGCCGGTCGAGGTAGGTGCGCACCTCGCGGCCGATGCGGGCCTCGAGGATGAACGAGAGGAACGGCACGACGCCGCCGAGCGCGATGATGATGAACCGGGTGAACGGCCAGCGCATGAGGCTCCACAGTCGGAAGTCGCTGAACAGGTACACGACGTAGAACCATCCGTGCACCATGAGGATGCCGGTGGAGAGGTTCACGGCCGTCACGGTGTCGATCGGCACGAACGCGAGGAAGCCCTGCGGACCGCCGAGCTCGAGCTCGAGCCCGAACGCGTACTTCATGATCATCTCGGCGCAGAGCAGGAGCAGCAGCACGCCCGTGATGACCGAGGCCACCTGGTAGAAGCGGAGCGCCCCGCGAATGCGCGGCAGATCGGCGAGTTTGGGCTCGAGGGGCATGCGTCCAGTCTACGGCGCGTCGACGAGCTCCCGGGGCACGACGAAGACGTCGACGAGCGCCCCGTTGCGCCACACCGTCATCTCCACCTGCCGGTCGATCGCGTCCTCGACCATGAGGCGCTGGATCGACGTCGAGGTCACCACGTCGTTGCCGTCGAGCGACACCACGATGTCGCCGCGGTGGACGCCGGCGAGCTCCGCCGGGCTCCCGGAGGCGACGCCGGCGACCTGCAGCCCGGTCGGCGAGCCGATCCGCGCCGCGAGTTCGGGGGCGAGCTGCACCCGAGCGCCGACGATGCCGAGCCATGCCCGCCGCACCCGGCCGCTCCGGGTGAGCGTCGCGATGATGTCGCGCGTGGCGCGGTTGATCGGCACGGCGAGACCCAGCCCGATGCCGGCCACGGCGGTGTTCACGCCGACCATGCGTCCGTGGCCGTCGGCGAGCACGCCGCCCGAGTTGCCCGGGTTCAGCGCGGCATCCGTCTGGATCACCTCGTCGATGACCCGCCCCGACGCGGTCGGCAGCGACCGCCCGAGGTTCGACACGATGCCGGCGGTCACGCTGCCGGCCAGCCCCATCGGGTTGCCGAGCGCGACCACGAGCTGGCCGACGCTGAGGCCGGCGGCATCGCCGAGCGGCACCGGCGGCGGCACCGGGCCGCGGGCCCGCAGCACCGCGAGGTCGGAGAGCACGTCGCGCCCGACCACGTCGACGGCCACGGCGGTGCCGTCGGAGAACGTCGCCTCGACCGACCGGGCGCCGACGACGACGTGGGCGCTGGTCAGCAGCACGCCATCGTCGGAGATGACGCTCGCACTCCCGGCGCCCTCGCCGCGCGACGTGCGCACCGCGAGGCTCGCGACGCTCGGCAGCACCTCGCGCGCGACGCGGGTGACGACCGCCGAATAGGCGTCGAGCGGGTCTTCGCTGGTCACACGGAAATCATCGCCCCGACACGACGCGCGATGGCCGGAGTTCGCCGCGGGCGGAACCGTCAGTCGTCCACCGGGGCGCCACCGGCCGACGAGGTGCCCGTGGCCGTCGTCGCGGCCGCAGCCTCCTCCTCCGCCGCCGCGGCCTCGTCGCGCTCGCGCTCCACCGCATCGCGCACGAGCCGGTACCAGAGGAAGATCGCGAACCCGGCGAACACGACCCACTCGATCGCGTAGAACACGTTGAGCCAGTTGAGCTCCGCGGTCACCTCGGGTGGCGGCGACACGATGGCCTCGAGCCCGGCGACCGGATCGGTCGCGGTCACGTAGGCGAAGTAGACCGGTCGATCGTCGTAGTCGGCCCACACGTTGATGAGCTGGGCGACGGCGACGGTCGTCATCGAGAAGGGGTCGGCGTCGTCGGCGGGCACGACGGGCGCCTCGCTCGGCAGGAAGCGTCCGACGACCGTGACCTCGTCGCCGGCGGCGGCGTCGAACCGTTCGGCCGCCGACTGCGCGGTCTCGAGGTCGGCCGCCCAGCCGAGGGCGACGGGCAGGCCGCCGGGCGTGGCATCCGTCACCTCGAGGTGCGCGACGGGCCAGTAGCCGGCGACGCCGTCGTTGAGGCGGCCCTCGACGATCACGGTGTCGCCGGGCACGAAGGTGCCGCTGACCTCGACCCGCTGTCCGGTCGCGGCCTGCTCGGTGGGTCCGTCGGGCTCCGCGACGTCGGCGAGCGGGCGCACCTCCTCGGTCGGCCGCTCCTGCACGACCGCCTGCTCCACGGCGCGATCGAGCTGCCACTGGCCGAGCAGCGCGAATCCCGCGGCGATTCCGAGCGCGAGGAGGAGCGCGAGCACCCATCGCGGGCGCAGCATCATCTGGAGCATCAGGCCTCGGCGACTCCCGCCGCGCCCTCGTGGACGGCGCGGAACACCGCCGCGATCGCCTCGGTCGGCCCGACCGCCACGATGGTGTCGCCGACCTGCACGACGAAGTCGGATGCGGGCGCCGGGTGGGCGTGGTTGTCGTGCACGACCGCGACGATGGCGACGCCGGCTGCCACGGGCACCTCGCCGAGCGGCCTGCCGGCGATCGCGTCGTCGTCGTCGATCGTGACCCAGTCGATGGGGACGCCCGGAAGCTCGTCGAGCTCGGCGATGGACTCGACGATGCGCGTGCCGCCGAGCAGCTCGGCGAGCGTGCGCGCCTCGTCCTCCTCGAGGCGAACGGTGACGGCCTCGTCGTCGTGCCGTGAGCCCGCGGGCCGGCTCACCACGTCGCTCATGCCGGTGCGATGCGCGACGACCGCCACCTCGGCGCCGTCGGCGGTCGTGAAGGAGTGCAGCACGCCGACCCCGGGGAGGGTGACCCGGCGGACATCGACCATGGCGCGGACTCCTCGGTCTCGAATACGACGCGCCCCAGTCTATCCGCGCCGGATCAGTCATAGTCGCCACGGTGTTGGCGAGTCCGACGGCCAGGAAGCGTCCACGACGCCTCCATTGCTCGGTGCGATCAGAGCGCGTAGGACTCACGGGACATCACGACCGCGGTCGGCCGCCCCTTCGTGTTCTCGTACGCTCTCCAGACATACATGCCGACGATGCCGAGCGACAGCAGGATCGCCCCGGTCGAGAGCAGGATGACGAGCATGAGCGCCGTATAGCCCGGCACCGGGATGGCGGAGTTGAGCCATGCCACGAAGACGACGATCGCCGCGATCATCGCGCCGACGATCCCGATGGCCCCCACGGACATGATCACCGCGATCGGGAGCGCAGTGAAGGCGAAGACGCTGTCGAGCAGGTAGGAGAACCTCTTGCGGAAGGTCCAGACGCTTCGTCCCTGGGCACGCGCAACGCGGGCGTACGGCACCTCCGCACGACGGTAGCCGAGCCAGTAGAGCAGCCCGACCAGGCTCGAGTGGGCCTCGCCGAGGTCGCCGAACCTCGCCGCGACGTCGGCCGTGCACGCGAAGACGTCGACGCCGCCCTTCGGCATCTGCGGCTGGACGAGCCGTCGGTAGGTGCCCCAGTACGTGCGCGAGAAGGCCCGGCTCATACGCGGATCGTCTCGCGACGTCCGCGTCCCCACGACCACGTCGAAGCGGCCAGTGGCCAGCACGGCGAAGAACTCCCTGATGAGCTCGATCGGCTCCTGCAGGTCGGCCGCCATCGCGGCGATGTACTGCCCCCGCGCCGCGAGGAACCCGGTGCGGATGGCGGCTAAGGCTCCGAAGTTGCGCGAGTGGGCGATGAGCTGCGCGCGGAACGGGACGCCCGGAAGTGCCCTGCGCAACTCCGCGAGCGAGTCGTCGGGTGATCCGTCGACGACGAAGACCGCTTCCAGTCCGCCGTCCAGCTCGCCGGAGATCCACGTGAGCGTGGCGATGAGGTCGTGGATGCCCTCCTGGTTGCGGTACACCGGGACGACGATCGAGCACAGGAGATCCGTCGAGGCGGTGGGGGCCGGCTGCAGGCCGACATCGAGCTCGGTCACGGCAGCCCTCCGATCCGGTCGGTGATGATCTCGATCTCGGTGTCCGTCAGCTGCGGGAACAGCGGGATGGAGAGGACGCGCTCGGACGCTCGGTCGGTGACGGGAAGCGGTGCGCCGTCCGGCGGGGCGACGGGCTGCCGATGATCGGGGACCGGGAAATGGATGTCGGTCGCGATGCCCGCGGCGGACAGGTGCCCGATCGCGGCATCCCGGTCGTCGGTTTCGAGCACCGCGAGGTGCGCGGTGAAGCCCGGGCCCGCGGCGTTCACGAGGCGGGTGCGGTGGCCGAGGAGCGCCGCCTCGTACCGTCGATGAATGGCGCGTCGCCGTTCGTTCACTGCGTCCAGGCCGGAGAGGCGCGTGCGCACGACCGCCGCCTGTACCTCGTCCATCCTCGAGTTGCGGCCGCCGTCGACGGTCACCCGGTACTTCGGCGACCAGCCGTACTGGCGCAGCGACCGGACGGTCCGCGCCACGCTGGCGTCGCTGGTCAGAACCGCCCCGCCGTCGCCGAGCGCCCCGAGGTTCTTGGTCGGGTAGAAGCTCACGGTTGCGGCATGGCCGAACGAGCCGACACGGGCGCCCGCATGCCACGCGCCGAGTGCTTGGGCGCAGTCCTCGATGATCCGCACACCGGCGTGTTCCGCCCAGTCCATGATCCGGGTCATGTCGGCCGCCGCGCCGTAGAGATGAGTGATCACGGCGATCCTCGGCACGGCGTCCATGCGGGCGCACGCGGACGCGAGGGTCTCGGGGGTGAGGAGGAGGCTGCCGGGGTCCACGTCTGCGTAGACGGGCACCGCGCCGAGCTGCCGGACGGCGATGGACGAGTAGCCGCCGGCGTTGGCAGCGGTCAGTATGGGCGAATCCGCCTCCGCCCCGAGTGCCTGCATCGCGAGCTGGAGGGCGTCACTGCCGCTCGCGACCAGGACGGCATCCGCCGTGCCGACCTCGGTCGCGAGTTCCTTCTCGAGCGCGGCGGTCTCCGGCCCGAGGACGTACCAGCCGCGATCGAGCACACGGCCGATCGCCACGTCGATCTCGCTCCGCTCGGCCGAGGTGCCGCGGGAGAGGTCGTTGAAGGGCACCCAGCTCGTGCCGATCATGGAGGCGCCGTCCCGCTTGCGATCGTCCTTCTGCGCCGCACGAGCAACGCGATCGCTGCAGTGGCCTCGACGCACAGCGCCGCGCCTGCGGCGAAGAGAAGCCAGCCGGCCGCGCGCCCGGGCGTGCGGTACTCGATCGAGAGCCGGTAGTCGCCGGACGGCAGCGCGATCTCCACCAGGCCCTCGGGCGACGAAGCCTACTCGGATGGTCGTGCACTCACCGTCGCACGCCCGGGCACTCCATCCCGGGTAGTACGCCTCGTTCAGTACCCCCGTGAGCGGTCGCGGCGCCGAGACCGAGAAGGAGAATGCGCCCGGCCGGTACCCGTCGGGCGTGACCACGGCCGGCCCGTTGACCTTCACGATGTCGGGGGCCTCGAGCCGCACGCGATCGGCGGAGGCGTCGTCGGGCTGCTCCTGCGACGCACGCTCGGCAGCGACGCGCTGCAGGTACCGCTCGACCTCGAGCGCCTCGCGCGCCTCGTCCCACCCGAGGACGCCGCCCATGAGCCTCGCGGCGACCGGCGCCGCCGAGACCCCGCGGTCCCACGCCTCGATCGAGATGCGCGTGCGCCTGGCGAGCACGTCGTCGAGGTGCAGGGCGCCCTCGTGCGAGGCCGCGTAGACGATCTCGGCGCCGAGGTAGTCGTCGGCACCCGGGACCGGCTCGCCGAGCGCGGCATCCGCCCTGATGAGGTCGAGCAGTTCGTCGGTCATCGTGCCGTAGCGGTTGAGCAGGTGCTCGATGCGCACCTTGTGCACGCCGAACGCGCGGGCGATCTTGCCGCGCTTGTTCCACGCGGCCTGGTAGCCCTCGGCGCCGAGCAGCGGGATGTCCTGGGTCGTCGACGGCGGGACGCGCCCGTCCATGGCGTCGGCGGCCGCGTCGATCGCGTCCTTCGCCATCACCCGGTAGGTGGTCCACTTGCCGCCCGCGACGACGACGAGCCCCGGCACCGTGTGCGCCACGATGTGCTCGCGCGACAGCTTCGAGGTCTGGTCGCTCTCGCCGGCGAGCAGCGGGCGCAGGCCGGCGAAGACGCCTTCGACGTCCTCGCGGGTGAGCGGCACCGCGAGCACCGCGTTCACGTGCTCGATCAGGTAGTCGATGTCGGCGGCGGTGGCGGCCGGATGCGCCTTGTCGAGGTTCCAGTCGGTGTCGGTCGTGCCGATGAGCCAGTGCCGGCCCCAGGGGATCACGAAGAGCACGCTCTTCTCGGTGCGGAAGATCATGCCCATGGCCGACTGGATGCGATCGCGGGGCACCACGAGGTGGATGCCCTTCGAGGCGCGCACCTTGAACGTGCCGCGCTCGCCCACCATGCGCTGCGTGTCATCCGTCCAGACACCGGTCGCGTTCACGACCTGCTTCGCGCGCACCTCGAAGTGCTCGTCGGTCTGCAGGTCGTGCGCCTTCACGCCGACGACCCGCTCGCCCACCTTGATGAACCCCTCCACCTTCACCCGGCTCGCCACGTGCGCGCCGTAGAAGCTCGCCGTTCGCGCGAGGCTGGCGACGTACCGGGCGTCGTCGACCTGGGCGTCGTAGTAGGTGATGCCGCCCACGAGTGCGTCGTTCGAGAGCGAGGGGATGGCGCGCATCACCTGCCGCTTCGAGAGGTGACGGTGGTGCGGGACGCCCGGGGGACGCCCGCCGGTGTAGCTGAAGATGTCGTAGAGCATCATGCCGGCGCCGACGTAGATGCGCTCGAAGAAGCGCTTCTGCACGGGGTACAGGAACCGCACGGGCTTGACCAGGTGCGGGGCGATCCGCTGCAGCAGCAGGCCGCGTTCGATGAGCGCCTCGCGCACGAGGCGGAAGTCGAGCTGTTCGAGGTAGCGGATGCCGCCGTGCACGAGCTTCGACGAACGACTCGAGGTGCCCGACGCCCAGTCGCGCGCCTCGAGCAGCCCCGTCGACAGCCCTCGCGTGACGGCGTCGAGCGCGGCTCCGGTGCCGACGATGCCCCCGCCGACGACGAGGATGTCGAGCTCCTTCTCCTTGAGCCGCGCAAGGGCGGCCTCACGCTCCTCGGGCCCGATCTTCGTCGAACGCGTCACCGACTTGCGTGTCGCCGACTTCTGTGTCGCCATCGTCGTTCCCCATCCCCGCGGTGCCACGAGACGGCCGCGTGATCCGTTCCCACGCTACCCGAGGGGTGTGACGGATGCCACGGACGCGCAGGGGGTTGTGGAGACGACCTCAGGCGCCCTGGTACGGCGCGACGACGACCTCGACGCGCTGGAACTCCTTGAGGTCGGAGTACCCCGTGGTCGCCATCGAGCGCCGGAGCGCGCCGACGAGGTTGCCGGTGCCGTCGGCGCCGGGCGCCGGGCCGTAGAGCACCTCCTCGAGCGAGGCCACCTGCTCCACGTGCACGCGTTCGCCGCGCGGGAGCTTGGAGTGGTGCGCCTCGGCGCCCCAGTGGTAGCCGCCGCCGGGCGCGTCGGTGGCCCGGGCGAGCGCAGCCCCGAGCATGACGGCGTCGGCACCGCAGGCGATCGCCTTCACGATGTCGCCGGACTTGCCCACTCCGCCGTCGGCGATGACGTGCACGTAGCGGCCGCCGGACTCGTCGAGGTAGTCGCGGCGCGCGCCCGCGACATCCGCCACCGCCGTGGCCATGGGCGCGTGGATGCCGAGCGTCGCACGCGTGGTGGACGCAGCACCGCCGCCGAAGCCGACGAGCACGCCGGCCGCCCCGGTGCGCATGAGGTGCAGGGACGCGGTGTACGTGGCCGCGCCGCCCACGATCACGGGCACGTCGAGCTCGTAGATGAACTTCTTGAGGTTCAGCGGCTCCTGGTTCTTCGAGACGTGCTCGGCCGAGACGGTCGTGCCGCGGATCACGAAGAGGTCGACGCCCGCCGCGACGACGGTCTCGTACAGCTCCTGCGTGCGCTGCGGCGAGAGCGCGCCCGCCACGGTGACGCCCGCTGAGCGGATCTCGGCCAACCGGGCGGTGACGAGGTCGGGCTTGATCGGCTCGGCGTAGAGCTGCTGCATCCGCGCCGTCGCCTGCTCGGGCGCGAGGTTGCGGATCTCGGCGAGCACGGGCTCGGGATCCTCGTACCGGGTCCACAGGCCCTCGAGGTCGAGCACGCCGAGGCCGCCGAGCTGGCCCATCATGATCGCGGTGCGCGGCGAGACCACGGAGTCCATCGGAGCCGCGAGGAACGGGATGTCGAACTGGTAGGCGTCGATCGACCAGCCGACCGAGACGTCCTCGGGGTCGCGCGTTCGCCGGCTGGGCACGATGGCGATGTCGTCGAACGCGTAGACGCGACGGCCCCGCTTGGAACGGCCGATCTCGATCTCCTGGGTCACCCGTCAACCCTAGCGAACCCGCCCGGCCGCCGCCCCGGGGCCGGCGTCACCTGGCGCGCACGACGCGCGACTCGTCCCACACCGGGGCATCCGACTCGACGACCTCGCCGTCGGAACGGAACACCACGAACCGGTCGAAGCTGCGCGTGAACCAGCGGTCGTGGGTCACCGCCAGCACCGTGCCGTCGAATCGCGAGAGCGCGTCCTCGAGCGCCTCGGCCGAGACGAGGTCGAGGTTGTCGGTGGGCTCGTCGAGCAGCAGCAGGGTCACGCCCGAGAGCTCGAGCAGCAGGATCTGCATGCGCGCCTGCTGCCCGCCCGACAGCGACTCGAACCGCTGCTGGGCGGATGCCGCGAGCCCGTACCGGTCGAGCGCCGAGCTGGCCGCCTCGCGGGCCATGCCGTCCCGGTTCGCGTCGCCGCGATGCAGGATGTCGAGCAGGGTGCGCCCGCGGAACTCGGGATGCTCGTGGTTCTGCGCGAACCAGCCGGGCACGACCCGGGCGCCGAGCACCGCGCGCCCGGCGTGCGGCACGCGCGCGAGCGTCTCGCCCACCGTCGTCACGTGCCCGAGGGTGCGGTCGGGCTCGGTGCCGCCACCCGCGAGCAGCCGCAGGAAGTGGGACTTGCCCGAGCCGTTCGAGCCGAGCACCGCGACCCGGTCGCCGTACCAGACCTCGAGGTCGAAGGGCTTCATGAGGCCCGTGAGCTCGAGGCGCTCGCAGACCACCGCCCGCTTGCCGGTGCGCGATCCGCGCAGTCGCATCGACACCGCATGCGCCGGCGGGCGCTCCTCGGGCGGGCCGGCCTCCTCGAACTTGCGCAGGCGGGTCACGGCGGCCTGGTAGCGCGACGCCATGCCGTCGTTGTACGTCGCCTTCACCTTCAGCGTGGCGACGAGCTGCTTGAGCGCCGCATGCTGCTCGTCCCAGCGCCGGCGCAGTTCGTCGAGTCGCGCGAAGCGCTCCTCCCGCGCCTCGTGGTAGCCCTCGAAGCTGCCGCCGTGCACCCACGCCGTGTTGCCGGCCGCACCGAGCTCGAGCGTCACGATGCGGTCCGCCGCGCGGGCGAGCAGCTCCCGGTCGTGCGAGACGAGCAGCACCGTCTTCGGCGTCGCGCGGAGTTCCGCCTCGAGCCAGCGCTTGCCGGGCACGTCGAGCGAGTTGTCGGGCTCGTCGAGCAGCAGCACCTGCTCGGGGCCGCGCAGCAGCGCCTCGAGCGCCAGCCGCTTCTGCTCGCCGCCCGAGAGCGTGCCGAGCTCGCGCCACTTCGCCCGCTCGAACGGGATGCCGAGCGCCGCCACCGTGCAGTGGTCCCACACGACCTCCTGCTCGTAACCGCCGGCCTCCGCGTACTCGGCGAGCGCCGACGCGTAGCGCATCTGGGTGGCGGTGTCGTCGGTCTCGATGAGCGCGTCCTCGGATGCCTCGAGCTCGATCGCCGCGGCACGGATCCGCGTCGGCGCCACCGACACGAGCAGTCCCGCGACCGTCTCGGCCGCACCGGGCGACGTACGGCCGGTTCCGACGAACTGGTCCATCACCCCGAGGCCGCCGTCGACCTGCACGCTGCCCTCGTCGGCGCGCAGGTCGCCGCGGATGATCCGCAGCAGCGTCGACTTGCCCGCGCCGTTCGCGCCGATGAGCGCGGTCGTGCGCCCCTCCGTCACGCGGAAGGCGAGGTCGGCGAGCAGCGGCCGGCCGTCCGGCAGCGAGAAGGAGACGCCGTTGACGTCGATGAAGCCCATGGGATGTTCCGTTCGATCCGCGGCGATGCCGCGCCGCCCCTCGGGCAGCCGATCAGACTACCGCCACGCGGCATCCGTCGCCACCCCGCCCGGGTGAGGCAAGCTGGTGGCATGCAACGCATCGCCGCCGAACCGCTGGACGTCCTCCGCACCCGAACGAGCGCGAAATGGCGGAGCTTCCCGCCCGATGTGCTGCCGCTGCCGGTCGCCGAGATGGACTACCCGCTGGCGGAGCCGATCGCCCACGCGCTGCACGCCGCCGTCGACCGCTCCGACACCGGCTACTCGTCGGGCAGCCGCCCGGTGGCCGAGGCGTTCCAGGGCTTCGCGGCCGCGCGGCTGGGCTGGGACGTCGACCCCGCCCGCGTGACCTGCACCGCGGACGTGAGCCTGGGCAACGTCGAGGTGCTCAGGCGCGTCACGGAACCGGGCGACGGGGTCATCATCACGTCGCCGGTCTACTACCCGTTCTTCGACCTGCTCCCCGAGGCGGGATGCGCCGTCGTCGACGTCCCGCTCCTCGGCGGCATCGACCGAGGGCTGGTCGCTCGACCTCGAGGGGATCGATGCGGCGTTCGAGGCGGGAGCCCGCGCCATGCTGCTCTGCAATCCGCACAACCCGACCGGCATGGTTCCGGATGCCGCGACCCTCGCGGCCCTCGCCGACATCGCCGCCCGCCACGACGTGACGATCGTCTCCGACGAGGTGCACGGGCCGCTCGCGCAGCCTGCGACGCCGTACACGCCGTTCCTCACGGTGTCGGATGCCGCACGCGAACACGGCGTCGCCGTCACCGCGGCGACCAAGGCCTTCAACCTCGCCGGGCTCAAGACCGCGCTGATCGTCACGGCGAGCGATCGCGGCGACCGCGTGCGGGCCGCCATGCCGTACGAGGTCGAGTGGCGCATGAGCCAGTTCGGCGCGATCGCGACCATCGCGGCGTTCCGCGAGGGCGGCCCATGGCTCGACGGCGTGCTCGCGAGCCTCGACGACAACCGACGCCTGCTCGCGGACCTCGTCGCCGACGAGCTGCCGGGCGTCGGATACCGGATGCCCGACGCGAGCTACCTCGCCTGGCTCGACCTCTCCGCCCTCGGCTGGGGCGACGACCCCGCCGTCCACGCGCTCGAGCACGCGAGGGTCGCGCTGGCCAACGGGCCGAGATTCGGCGCGGTCGCCGGCCGAGGACACGCGCGACTCAACTTCGCGTGCACGCCCGAGGTGCTGGCGGAGGCGGTGACGCGGCTGGCGGATGCGCGCTGACCCTCAGCGCGTGTAGTTCGGCGCCTCCACGACGATCTGCACGTCGTGCGGGTGCGACTCCTTGAGTCCCGCCGGCGTGATCCGCACGAAGCGGCCCTTCGCCTTCAGCTCGGGGATGCTGCGGGCGCCCACGTAGAACATCGACTGGCGCAGCCCGCCGACGAGCTGGTAGGCCACGGCCGAGACGGGACCGCGGAACGGCACCTGGCCTTCGATGCCCTCGGGGATGAGCTTGTCGTCGGACGGGACATCCGCCTGGAAGTAGCGGTCCTTGGAGTACGACGTCTTCTTGCCGCGCGTCTGGAGCGCACCGAGCGACCCCATGCCGCGGTAGGTCTTGAACTGCTTGCCGTTCTGGAAGACCAGCTCGCCGGGGCTCTCGGCCGTGCCGGCGAGGAGCGAGCCGAGCATGACGGTGTCGGCCCCCGCGACGAGGGCCTTCGCGATGTCGCCCGAGTACTGGAGGCCGCCATCGGCGATGAGCGGCACGCCGGCGGGCCTGGTGGCCTTCGACGCCTCGTAGACCGCGGTGACCTGGGGCACGCCCACGCCGGCGACGACGCGCGTCGTGCAGATCGATCCCGGACCGACGCCGACCTTCACGGCGTCGGCGCCCGCGTCGACGAGCGCCTGCGCACCCTCGCGGGTCGCGACGTTGCCGCCGATGACGTCGATGTGGGCGAAGGTCGGGTCGGACTTGAGTCGACGGATGATCTCGAGCACGCCCGCGCTCTCGCCGTTGGCGGTGTCGACGACGAGCACGTCGACACCGGCGTCGCGGAGGGCCTCGGCGCGCTCCCACGCGTCGCCGAAGAAGCCCATGGCCGCACCGACGCGGAGGCGCCCCTCGGCGTCCTTCGTGGCGTTCGGGTACTGCTCGGACTTGTCGAAGTCCTTCACGGTGATGAGGCCGGTGAGCCGGCCGGCGCCGTCGACGAGGGGCAGCTTCTCGACCTTGTGCTGGGCGAAGATCGCGATGGCCTCGTCGGGGTCCATGCCGACGCGGCCGGTGATCAGCGGCATCTTGGTCATGACGTCGCGCACGTAGGTCGAGGGCTTCTCGAAGTCGGAGACGAAGCGCATGTCGCGGTTCGTGATGATGCCGACGAGCACGCCCTCGCCGTCGACGACCGGGAGGCCGCTCACCCGGTAGGTGGCGCACAGGTGGTCGACCTCGGCGACGGTCGCGTCGGGCGTGGTCGTCACGGGGTTGGAGACCATGCCCGACTCGCTGCGCTTCACGCGGTCGACCATGTCGGCCTGCTCGGCGATGGAGAGGTTGCGATGCAGGATGCCGATGCCGCCCTGCCGGGCCATGGCGATCGCCATGCGCGCCTCGGTGACGGTGTCCATCGCGGCCGACAGCAGCGGTGTCGACACCTCGATGCGGCGGGTGAGTCGCGAGGTCGTGTCGGCCTCGCTCGGGATCACGTCGGTGTGACCTGGCAGCAGCAGGACGTCGTCGTAGGTCAGTCCTGTGAATCCGAACGGATCTGCCTGATCCATCTCTCCCCTTCGTTCCGAGTCGTGGGTCGCCCGCGAGTCGAGAGGCTCGACGGGATGTTTCAATGTTAAGCGAGTTTGCGCAACGGGCATTCCCCGGATAACAATCGAGGGCCATTGTGCCTGCGTGTGAAACACATGGGACATAATCGGCACGTACTGTCGACGACGACGTCGACGGGAAAACCCGGACCCGAGACGGCCATCAGCCGCGCCGGGACCCTTGGAGGTGCAGTGGAACCCACGCAATCAGTCGCCAGACGGTCACGCGGGAGGTGGCTCATCCTCTTCGGCATCCTGTTGTCCGCACTCACCCTCTCCGGCATCGCAGCGTCCCCTGCGATGGCGGTGACCGGGAGTACGGCGACGGAGGCCGAGGAGTTCGAGTACTTCTTCGCCGGCAACGTGACCTTCGACGACGAGCCCCTGGAAGGCGTCCGCATCACGGTCGAAGGCAACGGCTACGACGCCGAGACCGAGACCGACGCCGACGGCAGGTGGTCGATCGGCGTCCCCGAGAAGGGCGAGTACGAGCTCACGCTCGACGAGGACACCCTGCCTGAGGGCGTCGTCGTGGAGGACGGCCAGGACACCGTGACCGCCGAGTTCGGACTCACCAACCGCAAGGCGGTGAACTTCTTCCTCGGCGAGGGCACACCGCACGACGACCGACATCAGCGCCCAGGTGCTCATCCGGGTCATCAACGGACTGAACTTCGGGCTCCTGCTCGCGCTGGCGGCGATCGGCCTCTCGCTGATCTTCGGCACCACCGGGCTCTCCAACTTCGCGCACGCGGAGATGGTCACGTTCGGGGCGCTGATGGTGCTCACCTTCGGAGTGGACCTGGCGTTGCCGATCTGGCTCGCGATCATCATCGCGATCGTGCTCAGCGCGGCACTCGGCTGGACGCTCGACGCCGCACTCTGGAAACCGCTCCGCAGGCGCGGCGTCGGGCTCATCCCGCTCATGATCGTGAGCATCGGCCTCTCGCTCGCGATCCGGTACACGTACCAGTTCTTCTACGGCGGATGGCACCCGGCAGCTGCCGGGCGCGACGATCCCCTCCGACATCCACCTCGGCCCGGTCACGCTCTCGTGGATCGACGTCGCGAGCATGGCCACCTCGATCGTGGTGCTCGCGCGCGTTCGCGTTCTTCCTGCTGCGCACCCGCACCGGCAAGGCGACGCGCGCCGTCTCCGACAACCCGAGCCTCGCCGCCGCGAGCGGCATCGACGTCGACCGCGTCATTCGCATCGTCTGGGTGACCGGCGCCGCGCTCGCGGGGCTCTCGGGCATCCTGTGGGCGTACTTCCGGCCCGGGGTGAGCTGGGACATGGGATTCCAGATCCTGCTGCTCATCTTCGCCGCGGTCACCCTCGGCGGACTCGGCACCGCGTTCGGCGCGCTCGTGGGTTCCCTCATCGTGGGCCTCTTCATCGAGCTGTCCACGCTGTGGCTGCCTTCCGACCTGAAGTACGTGGGCGCACTGATCGTGCTCATCCTCGTGCTGCTGTTCCGACCGCAGGGCATCCTCGGTCGCCGCGAGAGAATCGGCTAAGGAGGACCGACCATGATCGACTGGATTGCGATCTTCTCGAACGCGGCGCAGGAGCTCATCAGCCCCACGACCGCCGCCTACGCCCTGGCCGCCCTCGGCCTGGCCATCCACTTCGGGTACACGGGCCTCCTGAACTTCGGTCAGGCGGGCTTCATCGCCCTCGGTGCCTACGGCTACGCGATCTCCACCCTCTCGTTCGGGTTCCCCGTGTGGGCGTCCGTGCTGGTGGGTGTCGGGGCGTCCGTCATCTTCGCCCTGATCCTCGGTATCCCGACGCTGCGGCTGCGGGCCGACTACCTCGCCATCGTGACGATCGCGGCGGCCGAGATCCTGCGACTCATCTTCACGACGAACACCTTCGACGCCCTCACCGGATCGGCGAGCGGCCTGCAGGGGTACAAGGACGGCTTCGCCGCCCTGAATCCGATCCCGCCGGGCACCTACGGCTTCGGACCCTTCACGTACAACGCGTACGACTGGTGGATCCGGATCGTCGGCTGGACGCTCGTCGTGGTCTTCGCGCTGCTCACGTGGCTCATCATGCGCAGCCCGTGGGGCCGCGTCATCAAGGGCATCCGCGAGGACGAGGACGCCGTGCGCGCCCTCGGCAAGAACGTGTACTCGTACAAGATGCAGAGCCTCATCCTGGGTGGCGTCTACGGCACCCTCGCCGGCATGGTCTTCATCATGCCGCGCGCGGTCGTGCCGGCGAACTACCAGACGTCGCTCACGTTCTTCATCTACGCGATCCTGCTGCTCGGCGGGGCCGCCACGATCCTCGGGCCGATCATCGGCTCGATGATCTTCTGGGTGCTGCTCTCCTTCTTCTCGGGCTTCATCGCCCGAGCGGTGGAGGCGGGCTGGCTCCCGTTCATGTCGCAGGTGCAGGCCGGCCAGCTCCGGTTCATCCTCGTCGGCGTCGCGATCATGCTGATCGTGATCTTCATGCCGCAGGGTATCTTTGGAAACAAGAAGGAGCTGGCCTTTGTCAAGTAACGTCACTCCCACGTCCAAGCCGGTGAAGACCACCGGCCTCCACGTCGGCGATGCCGAGCCGGGTGTCCGCAAGGTCGACCCGATCCTCATCGCCGACGGGGTCAAGCGCACGTTCGGCGGCCTCACGGCCGTCGACGTGACGCACGTCGAGGTTCCCCGCGGGGCCATCACGGCCCTCATCGGCCCGAACGGTGCCGGCAAGACCACCCTCTTCAACCTGCTCACGGGCTTCGACAAGCCCGACGAGGGCAAGTGGGAGTTCGACGGTCGGTCGCTCGCCCACGTGCCGGCCTATCGAGTCGCGCGAATGGGACTCATCCGCACCTTCCAGCTGACGAAGGCGCTCGGCCTGCTCACGGTGCTCGACAACATGAAGCTCGGAGCGAAGGGCCAGACCGGCGAGAACCTCTTCCGGTCCGTCCTGCCGTTCCTCTGGCGCAAGCAGGACGACGAGATCGAGGCGAAGGCCATCGAGATCCTCGGGCGCTTCAAGCTGGACACGAAGAAGGACGATTACGCCGCCAGCCTCTCGGGCGGTCAGCGCAAGCTCCTCGAGATGGCGCGGGCGCTCATGAGCGACCCGACCCTGGTCATGCTCGACGAGCCGATGGCCGGTGTGAACCCGGCGCTCACGCAGTCGCTCCTCGACCACATCCTCGACCTCAAGTCGCAGGGCATGACCGTGCTGTTCGTCGAGCACGACATGCACATGGTGCGCCACATCGCCGACTGGGTCATCGTGATGGCCGAGGGCAAGATCGTCGCCGAGGGCGACCCGCACACCGTGATGGAGGACCCCGCCGTGATCGACGCCTACCTCGGCGCCCACCACGACGCCGACCTCGGGATCGACACCGAGCACGTCGAGGTACTGAAGGAGCTCATCGATGACGAACAGTGAACCCACCGCGAGCGCGGTGCTCGACCCCGTGGCCGACGCCGTCGTCGAGGTCGACACGGTCACGGCCGGCTACCTTCCCGGCGTGAACATCCTCAACGCGTGCTCCCTGATCGCGCGACAGGGCGAGCTCATCGGCATCATCGGCCCGAACGGCGCCGGCAAGTCGACGCTGCTCAAGTCGATCTTCGGACTCGTGAAGGTGCGCGAGGGCACGATCAAGCTGAACGGCGAGGAGATCACGAACCTCAAGGCGAACAAGCTCGTCGCGAAGGGCGTGGGCTTCGTTCCGCAGACGAACAACGTGTTCCCCTCGCTCACCATCCAGGAGAACCTCGAGATGGGCATGTTCCAGAAGCCCAAGGGCGCTGAAGGCACGGCTCGAGTTCGTCACCGAGATCTTCCCCGAGCTCAGCAAGCGCCTCGGCCAGCGAGCCGGCTCGCTGTCCGGCGGTGAACGCCAGATGGTCGCCATGTCCCGCGCGCTCATGATGGGTCCGCACGTGATGCTCCTCGACGAGCCGTCCGCGGGCCTCTCGCCGGTGCGTCAGGACGAGGCGTTCCTGCGCGTCAAGGAGATCAACCGGGCCGGCGTGACGACGATCATGGTCGAGCAGAACGCACGCCGCTGCCTGCAGATCTGCGACCGCGGCTACGTGCTCGACCAGGGCCGCGACGCCTACACCGGCACCGGACGCGACCTGCTGAACGACCCGAAGGTGATCGGCCTGTACCTGGGCACGCTCGGCCAGGACTGACCGACGACGACCACGAAGAGGGCGGATGCTGCGGCATCCGCCCTTTCGCGTTGTCCCCATTCCACGCGTCACCTCGAGCCGAGCTCCCGGGTGCACGACGCTCGGCGCCCGGCGATACTGTGGGGCGTGGAGTACGTGTCCAGAGTGCCCCGACCGCCGCTGGACGGGCTGATCGACGACCTCTACTTCCTGGAAGGCGCCCCGCCGTACTCCCGGTTGATGCTGCCGGCGGCGCCCGCGCCGTTGCTCATCGTCAACCTCGGGGCGCCGTTTCTCATCCGCGCAGGCACCGATGCAGAAGCCGTGGAGTACACCGACGGCTGCGCGGTCACCACGCCCACCCGTGCGTGGGAGTTCGGCTACCCAACCCCGACCCGGTCCGTGGGCGTCCACTTCAGGCCGTGGGGGCTGGCACCGTTCCTTCCGATGCCCGCGGCCGAGTTGTGCGACCGACCGGCGACGGTGGAGCAGATCTGGGGCCAGCCCGCTATCGCTGAGTTGCGACACCGACTGACGTTGGCGGACGCACCGCAGGAAATGCTGATGTTGCTCGAGGAGGAACTGGTGCGACGGCTGCGCGCGATCGACGGCCTGGACATCGTCCGCCACCTGAGCAGCGCCATCGCGGCGACCGGCGGAGCGGTGCCGATCAGCGACCTCGGCGTGGCAGCCCGCGCCAGCAGCACGTACTTGGCGAAGCGGTTCAAGGAGGTCATCGGCGTCACGCCGAAGCGGCTGGCGCGCAGCTACCGATTCACCGCCACCGTATTGGCGCTCAACGTGGCCGCACCTATCGACTGGGGCGACGTTGCCGCTGGCGCAGGCTACTTCGACCAGGCCCACTTCGTCCACGAATTCCGGGAGTTCACCGGGCTCACGCCGACCCGGTATGTCGAAGTCCGGCAACGCTTCCTCCGCGAACATCCCGACCACGCGCTGGAAGGCTGGCCGCTGCCAGCCGATTGATTTCTTACAAGAGCGACCACTCACGACACACGAGACTTGGGACTCCAAACAGAGGAGGAACCCATGGGGAAAGTGGTCATGAATGCGTCGGTCTCGGTGGATGGCTTCATTGCGGCTGAGAACGACGATCCCGGTCCACTGTTCGAATGGTTGGTCAGCGGTGACGTGCCGTTGGACGACAGCGGCGTACTGAACGTGTCGCAAGCGTCCTACGACCACATCCGGCCGTACTGGGACCAGATCGGGGTGACCATCGCCGGCCGCCACGTCTTCGACATCACGGACGGCTGGGACGGGACGCCTCCGAGCGGGGTCGACCACGTCGTCGTCGTGACACACCGGCCGGCGCCCGAGGGCTGGGACCCCGAGGCGCCGTTTCACTTCGTCGACGGCGTCGAGGCGGCCGTGACCAAGGCGCAGGAGCTCGCGGGTGACCGCACTGTCGAGGTCGCCGCTGGCGACGTCGGCGGCCAGGTGTTCGCCGCAGGTTTGGTCGACGAGGTACGCATGGACGTCGCACCCGTCGTGCTCGGGTCCGGCAAGCGCTACTTCGGCTCCGTCGACTCGCAGCACCTGCTGGAAGACCCGACGTAGTTGTTCAGGGCAACCGGGTGCTTCACCTGCGCTATCGGGTGCGCCGTTGACCGATCTGAGGTACGCGACCGGCGCTGCACCGATGCCGGACCGCGTCGGCAGGGCGCCGCGGGCACGCGAAAGGGCCCCGGCCGAAGCCGGGGCCCTTCCAGGCGAATCGCCTACTAGTTGATGCGGGTGTACGTGTTGTCGTCGCCGTACTCGTAGATGCCGATGGTCGCCTCGGTCGGGTCGCCGTTCTCATCGAGCGTGATCGGGCCGGACGGGCCGTCGTAGTCGATCTGCTGCCCTCGACGAGGAGCGCGGCAGCGTCGGCGAAGGTCGTGACCGCCTCACCGTCACCGGTGCCGCCCGACACCTGGCGGAGGTACTCGGCGATGTCGGCACCTTCGGTGCTGTTCGCCGCGTACGCCGCAAGGGCGATCAGCATCATGGCGTCGTACGACTCGGGGCGTAGCTGAAGTCGGCCAGTTCGGGGTCGATCTCGTCCATGCGCTCACGGAAGTCGCTCTCTCCACTTCGGACCGGGCAGCGTGCCCTTCGAGCCGGCGATCAGGCCGGGCGCGAAGTCCGCGCTGTAGTCGGCCAGGTTGCCGTCGACGAAGTACAGCTGGTCGCCGGGGTAGCCCGCACCGACAAGCGCGGGCACGACGACCTTGGCCTCATCGAAGGTGATGAGCGCCACGGCGTCGGGGTTCGCGGCCTGTGATGGCCGACGAGCTGCGCGTCGAAGTTCGAGTCGCCCGTGTTGAAGAGCTCCTCTGCGACGACCTCGCCGCCGGCTGCCTCGAACGACTCCTTGGTGGCGGCCGCGAGGCCGGTGCCGTACGGGTCGTTCAGGACGAGCAGGCCGAGCGTCGACGCGCCGTCCTCGGCGATCTGGTTGCCGAGGACCTCACCCTGGAGCAGGTCGGACGGCGCGGTACGGAAGTACAGGCCGCTGTCCTCGTAGTCGGTGAAGTCGGGCGACGTGTTGGCGGGCGAGAACTGCACGACGCCTGCCGACGTGATCTGGTCGATGACCGTGAAGGAGACACCCGACGATGCGGCGCCGATGATGGCCGAGACGTCCTGCGAGAGGAGGTCGGTCACCGAGACGGTGGCGATGTCGGTCGTGGTGTCGCCGGAGTCGCGGTAGACGACCTCGATCGTGATCCCCATGTCGGCCTCGTTGATCTCCTTCGCGGCGAGCGCGACACCGGCCTCCTCGGGCGGGCCGAGGAAGGCGAGCGTTCCACTCTGCGGAAGGATGGTGCCGACCTTGAGGGTCAGGTCTCGTTCGCCGGCCTCGATCGGGCAGGGCGTCGCCGGCGGCCTCGGTCGCTTCTTCCGATTCGGCGGGGGCCGGGGCACCCGAACTGCACGCAGTGAGGAGGAGGGCGCTGACGCCCGCGAGGGCGACTCCCGTCCATGCTGCGCGAGCCGAGCGCGAGGCCGTGGCCTTCGCGAATACGCTCATGTTGCTCCTTGGGACTGAAGGATTGGTACACAAAGCAGCGCCTGATGACGCCGTGTGTTTGACAGTATTGCGCGCCCAAGGCGGAAACAAGTCACCCCGGTCACAACCGTGTAACACCACGGGAATCGTTACCTTGCCGACACCTTCCCCTGCCCGCGCGCACGGATTCGTCGTGTCGAGGCCGCGCGACGCTCGGATCGCGCGTGGCCCCCGTCAGGGTGCCACGGCCCGTCCCGACGGCTCAGATGGGCTCCTCGATCGTCTCGGCGGCCGCCATGCGGGAGGTCCGCACGCCGCGCACGAGGTCGAACGTGAGCACGATCAGGGCGAGCCAGACGAGGCCGAACCCGACCCAGCGCTCGGGCGGCATCGGCTCCTGCAGCACGACCACGCCGACGAGGAACTGGATGAACGGGGCGAAGTACTGGATGAAGCCCATGTAGATGAGCGGCAGGCGGCGCGATGCCGACGCGAAGAGCAGCAGCGGCACCGCGGTGACCGCGCCGGCGAGCAGGAGCAGCGTGGTGTGCCACGGGCTCACGGTGCCCATCGTGAGCCCGGTGGTCATGGCGACCAGCACGAGCTGCACCACCGCGAGCGGCGCGAGCCACGCGGTCTCGAGCGTGAGGCCCGACACGGCGTCGACCTTCGGGCCCACCCGCTTCTTGATGAGTCCGTAGAAGCCGAACGAGAAGGCGAGCACGAGGGCGATCCACGGCAGCTGCCCGTAGCCGATCGCGAGCACGATCACGGCGACGATCGAGATCCCCACCGCGACCCACTGCGTGGCGTTCAGGCGCTCGCGCAGCACGAGCACGCCGAGGAAGACCGTCACGATCGGATTGATGAAGTAGCCGAGCGACGCCTCGACGACCTGGTTCGAGAGGGTCGCGTAGACGTAGGTCTGCCAGTTGACGTAGATGAGGACGCCGGCGAGTCCCATCGTGAACACGACCCGCCGGTCGCGCAGGAGCGTGGCGAACGGGCGCCACGCCCGGGTCACGGTGATGAGCAGCGCGCAGAAGACGAGCGAGAGCAGCACGCGCCATCCGACGATCTCGACGGGCCCGGCCGGCGCGAGCGCGATGAAGTAGACCGGCAGGAAGCCCCACAGCACGTACGCGCCGATCGCGAAGGCGAGACCCGATCGGCTCACGTGCGCGGGCTGCGGAGTGGTGGCCGGGATCACGGTTTCCGGGCGGGAGGACACCCGCTCAGACTACGCCCGGCCCTCGGCGCTCCAGGACGGGCGGACTGCCGTTCATCGTCGAGATCCGGACCGTCCGGGCCGGGCACGCGGTCGCGCACGGCGGCCGCCGAGCGGCGGCGCGCACGGACCCGGGTACGACGAGGCCCGGATGCCGCTGGGGCATCCGGGCCTCGGATCGAGCGCGTGTCGACTAGCGGACGACGACCGCGAGCACGTCGCGAGCCGACAGCACGAGGTAGTCCTCGCCGCCGAACTTCACCTCGGTGCCGCCGTACTTCGAGTAGATGACCTTGTCGCCGACGGCAACGTCGAGCGGGACGCGGTTGCCGTTGTCATCGATGCGACCGGGACCGACCGCCACGACCTCGCCCTCCTGGGGCTTCTCCTTGGCGGTGTCGGGGATCACGAGACCCGACGCGGTGGTCTGCTCGGCCTCGACCTGCTTGATGACGATGCGATCCTCGAGCGGCTTGATGGAAACCGACACGGTTGACCTCTTTCTTGACGAAGACTGGTTAGCAGCCTCACAGCGAGAGTGCTAAACCGAGTCTAGGCGCGATTTGGCACTCATGCAACGTGAGTGCCAGCGGCTCGGGGAGGGGTGCTAGCGTGGCCGGGTGGATCGCGCCGAGCTCGTCGAACTGCTCTCCCCCGAGGGCCTCCGCCTGCTCGACGGGCTCCCCGAGTGGGATTCGAAGGCCGACATCGTGCGCACCGTCGCCGACCTCCGGCGGCAGGGTCATTCCGCCGGCCTCGTGGCCACGGTGCTCAGCCAGTCGAAGCTCCGCGCGAAGGCGCGCGCGAAGTTCGGCGAGTTCGCGGCGCACATGCTGTTCACCGAGGCGGGCCTCGAACAGGCCACGCGCCTCAAGGTCGCGGCCCTGCACGCCGGCCGCTTCGCCCGCGCGGGCATCGACCACGTCGCCGACCTCGGATGCGGCATCGGCGGCGACGCCCTCGCGCTCGCCGCGGTCGACCTCGAGGTCACCGCGGCCGAGGCCGACGAGGTCACCGCGGCGATCGCGGCGTACAACCTGACGCCGTTCCCCAGGGTCGAGGTGCTGCACCTGCCCGCGGAGGAGGTGCCCCTCGGCGGCATCGGCGGCGCCTGGCTCGACCCCGCCCGGCGCACGACGTCCGGCGGCACGACGCGTCGCCTCGCGGATGCCGCCGACTACTCCCCGAGCCTCGACTTCGCGTTCGGGCTGGCGGAGCGCATGCCGGTCGGCGTGAAGCTCGGTCCGGGCACCGACCGCGACGTCATCCCCGCCGGGTCCGAGGCGCAGTGGGTGTCGGTCGACGGCGACGTCGTCGAGCTCGCGGTCTGGCTGGGGGCGGTGGCCCGACCGGGCGTCGGGCGCGCGGCCCTGGTGATCCGCGGCGACGGCGCCGCCGAGCTCACGGCACCGGCCGACAGCGAGGACGCCCCCGTCGGCCCGCTCGGCGACTACCTGTACGAACCCGACGGTGCGGTCATCCGGGCGCGCCTCATCGGCGACCTCGCCCGGGCGAACGGCGCGTGGATGCTGAGCGACGGCATCGCCTACCTCACCGCTGATGCCGCCATCGAGTCGCCGTTCGCGCGGGGCTTCCGCGTGCTCGACCGACTCCCCGCCGACGAGCGGCAGCTCCGCCAGGCGCTCGCGGCTCGCGGCATCGGCACGCTCGAGATCAAGAAGCGCGGCGTCGACGTCGATCCGGCGGCGCTGCGCACGCGGTTGAAGCTCCGAGGCGACGAGAGCGCCACGATCGTCCTCACGCGCGAGGAGGGCCGCCACGTGGCGCTCCTCGTCGAGCGGATCTGACCTGTCGGCGGATCGCCCCTCGGCCGGGTCGTCGCCCGTCGATCAGTGCGGGAGCGCGCCGAACACGATGGCGTAGTAGCCGATCCAGACGGCGGCGAACACGAGACCGGCGATCCCGGTGCCGATGCCGACGAAGGCGAGGGTCCGCCCCTCCTCCTCGCGCCGCAGGCCGAGGACGCCGAACACGATGGCGGCGATCGACAGCGGGAGCATCCATCCGACGAACAGGGACGCCGCGGCGCCGATCACGCCGACGACCGCGGCGATCCAGCTGTAGATCCGTCGCTGCGTGTCCTCCTCGTCGCCGTCGGATGCCTCGCCGGCGAGTTCGGGGCGGTGCACCACGAGCAACTGCCCGGTCGGCACCGACCGCAGCTCGCCGGTGTCGAACGGCACCTCGAATTCGCGCACGGCGGGGTCGGCACGGAGCGTCGGCTCGGTCGGAGCGGGCACGGACTCGTCGAGCGTCGGCGCGTCGGAGGGCGGCAGTGGAAGGGCCGCCCCGGACGGCGCGCCGGACACCGCGCCGGGAGGGATCTCCCGAGGCGCACCGCCCGCGTCCGCGGCGGGAGTCGCCCGCGAACGGTCGGGGGCCCCGCCGACCGGCGTGGCCCCCTCGCGATCGGACATCATTCGCCTCAGTACGGGTAGTCGACGTACCCCGGCAGGCTCGCGAACGCGACGCTCCAGAGGATGATCGAGAGCAGCGCGATCGCGATGCCGACGAAGCCGAGGATGATGCCCGTGAGCCACATCCCCTTCGCCGCCGGCTCCTTGCTCTTGCCGATGAAGCCGAGCACCACCGCGCCGGCCGGGATGATCAGCTGCATGATGCCGCCGACGATCGGGATGAACACCACGAAGAAGCCGACGAGGCCGACGATGCCCGCGATGAGCGAGATCAGGCTGAACACCGGAGTGGGCTTGGCGGGCGTCGTGCCGTAGGCGGGCGCGACGTAGCCGGGCTGGCCGTATCCGGGCTGCTGCGAGCCGTAGGCGGCGGGCTGCTGCGGAGCGCCGTACGGCGAGCCGCCGTCGGTGCCGTCAGCGGCGGCCGCTGCCGGTGCGCCGTACCCGGCGGGCGGCGGGGGCGGCGGCGTGGCCGCGCCGTAGCTCGGGGGCACGGGCGGCGCGGGCGGGGCCGGGGGCGCGGGCGGCTCGGGTGCGGAGGGCACCTCGGGCGTTCCGGGCGCGGAGGGCACCTCGGGCGTCGACGGCTCCGCGGGAGCGGGGAAGGTGGGCTCGGGCTCCGACGGCACGGTCGGCTCCTCGGGCGTCGGCGGCACGACGGGCTCGTCGGGCTCGACCGGGACGGTGGGCTCCTCGGGCACCTTCGGTGCGTCGGGGTTGTTGGGGTCACTCATGGCATCCGCCTTTCGTGGTGGTCGGAGTCGGTGATCAGTACGTGGTGGTGAAGCCGCCCGAGGCGGCGACCACCCCGAGGAACGCGAAGAGCAGGATCATGCCCAGGATGAAGAGGACGACGCCGATGTAGCCGATGACGAGGCCGGCGATCGCCATGCCGCGGCCCTGTTCGCCGGTCTTCTTGATCTGGCTGAGCGAGATGTGCCCGCAGATGATGCCGGCGATGAAGCCGATGCCGGTGGCGATGCCGACGAGCGAGGCGACGAGCGAGATGATCGCCAGCGTGTTGGTCTTGGTGCCGGTCGGCTGTCCGTACGCGGTGGCGGGCTGCCCGTAGGCGGGAGCGGGCTGTCCGTAGGCCGGTGCCGGCTGTCCGTAGGCGGGGGCGGCGGGCTCTCCGTAGGCCGGTGCGGGCTGGCCGGGGGCCGGGGCCGGCTCGGGTGCGCCGGAGGCGGGGGCGGGCGGCGGCGGGGGCGGCACGGGAGTGCCGGGCTCTTCGGGAAGGTTCGGATCGGTCACGGTCGGTGTTCCCCTCGATGCTGTGGATTCAGTGGTCGCCGCGCCCACGAGGCGCCGGCGGCGGCGGTGCGCGTGCGAGCGCGGCATCCGCTGTCTACGCTGCACACACTATCGCGGCGGCTGCACGCTGCACAGCCTCTGCGCCGCGGTGGCGTCAGACCTGGATCTCGGTCACCGGGAGGGTCGAGTCCGCGCCGAACGCGAGCTCCGGACGGATCGTGTCCGGCCATGATGAGCTGGGCGCCGAGCGCGGCGATCATCGCGCCGTTGTCGGTGCACAGGGACAGCGGCGGCACGCGCAACGCGATGCCGGCGGCATCCGCCCGCTGCTGCGCCACCTCGCGGAGGCGCGAGTTCGCGACGACGCCGCCGCCGAGCAGGAGCCGGGGCACGCCGAGGTCGGTGCAGGCCGCGACGGCCTTCGAGAGGAGCACGTCGACGACCGCCTCGCGGAAGCTCGCCGCCACGTCGGCGAGCGGCACGGGCTCGCCGGCCGCCTCGCGCTGCTCCACCCATCGGCGACGGCGGTCTTCAGGCCCGAGAAGCTGAAGTCGTAGCGGTGGGCCACGAGGTCCTTCGGCAGGGTGAGCCCGCGCGGGAAGCGGATGGCCGTGGGGTCGCCGCCGATGGCGGCGCGGTCGATCTCGGGGCCGCCGGGATACGGCAGGCCGAGCAGTCGCGCGACCTTGTCGAACGCCTCGCCCGCGGCGTCGTCGATGGTCTCGCCGAGGAGCTCCACGTCGGACACGAGGTCGCGCACGAGCAGGAGGGAGGTGTGACCGCCCGACACGAGCAGCGCGATCGTGGGCGTCTCGAGGGGCGCCTCGTCGTCGAGGAGGTCGGCGCCGACGTGACCGACCAGGTGGTTGACGGCGTAGATCGGCTTCTCGAGCGCGAGCGCCAGCGCCTTCGCCGCGCCGACGCCCACCATGAGCGCGCCGGCGAGGCCCGGTCCGCTCGTGACGGCGACGGCGTCCACGTCGCCGAGCTCGACGTCGGCCTCGGCGAGCGCCGCGGCGATCGTCGGTCCGAGCGCCTCGAGATGGGCGCGCGCCGCGACCTCGGGCACCACGCCGCCGTAGCGGGCGTGCTCCTCCATGGACGATGCGATCACGTTGGCGAGCAGGGCGGTGCCGCGCACGATGCCGACGCCGGTCTCGTCGCACGAGGTCTCGATGCCGAGCACGAGCGGCGCGTCGCGGTTCACGCGCCGCCCCGCTCGCCGGCTGCGCGTCGGGCGCCGGTGGCCGGGTCGTCGCGACCGGGTGCGGCGCCGGACTCCGCGGGCCGGGTCACCGCCGCGGGCACGGTGAGCCGCATCGAGATGGCGTCCACGTCGTCGGGCTGGTAGTAGCCGCGGCGCACGCCGATCTCGACGAAGCCGAGCGAGGCGTAGAGCGCGCGGGCGATGGGATTGTCGGCGCGCACCTCGAGGAACAGCTCGGCGACGTGCCGGCGACGGGCCTGGGTGATGAGCGCGTGCATGAGGCCGCGACCGAGGCCGATGCCGCGGGCGAACGGCGCGACCGCGATGGTCTGGATGTCGCCCTGGCCGCTGTCGGCGGGCGCGAGGAGTCCGGCGTAGCCGAGGAGCCGACGCTCGGGGTCCTCCTCCTCGTCGTCGACGGCGACGAGGTAGTAGCCGTGCGGACTCTCGAGCTCGCGGCGCATGGCCGCCTCGGGCCACGCGTCGTTCACGAACGTCGCGCGCTCGAGTCGCATGATGGCGTCGAGGTCGTGGACCTTCGCACGCCGCATGAGCACGCTCATCGCAGCACCTTCTTGCGGGCGGACGGGGTGACGTCGGGTGCGCGCAGGTAGAGCGGCACGTCGTCGGCGAGCGGGAGCCGGCCGGCGGCGAAGGCGAGCTCGGCGAGCATGCCGACGGCGCCGGCGGGCACGAGCCGGGCGTCGAGTCGGGTGCCGGGCTTCACCGGCACGTCGTCGTGCGGACTCAGCGCGGGACCGCCGACCCTGACCGGGAGGCCGTCGTCGTCGAGGCCGTCGTAGTCGGAGATCGCGAACTCGCGACGTCGCGCGTCGGTCACGACGTGCAGCCGCCCCGAACCGCCCTCGCGGTACCACGCCCACGCCACGGCGTCGTGGCTCGCGACCGGCACGAACGGCCGGCCGATCCCCACCGCGAAGGCGTGCGCGGCCGCGATGCCGACGCGGAGGCCGGTGAACGGGCCGGGGCCCATGCCGCCCGCGACGCCCGAGAGGTCGTGCGGCCGCACGCCCGCCTCGGCGAGCGCGTCGCGGATGAATCCGCCCACGACCTCGGCGTGCCGCATGGTGTCGTCGGTGCCCGCCTCGGCCAGGATGCCGCTGTCTCGATCGACGACGGCGACACTCGTGCCCGTCGAGGTGTCGATCGCGAGGAGCATGGATCCAGCCTACTGGGCGGCCTGGAACGGGGTTCCCGCCCAGCGGGGGCCGTAGCCGCGCACCTCGAGCACGCGCGGCTCGTCGGCGCCGAGGAACTCGGCGTCCGCGGCATCCGCCATCTCGACCGGCGCCCCCTCGGGCCGCTCGATGACGACCTCGAGCCACGAGTCGCTCGCGTCGTCGAGGAGCCCCGCGCCCCACTCGACCACGACCACGGAACGGTCGAAGTCCAGGTCGAGGTCGTCGAGCAGGGCGGCGCTGCCGAGCCGGTAGGCGTCGACGTGCACGAGCGGCGGCCCGCCCGCGAGGTTCGGGTGGGTGCGCGCGAGCACGAAGGTGGGGCTCTGCACCGGACCCCGCACGCCGAGGCCGTCGCCGATGCCGCGGGTCAGCGTGGTCTTGCCCGCGCCGAGCGGACCGGTGAGCAGCACGAGGTCGCCGGCCCGCAGCCGGCGCGCGAGTTCGCGTCCGAACGCCTCCATCGCGGCGGTGTCGGGCGCCTCGACGCGCATCACGCGGTGTCCCGCCGGGAGCCGGCACCCTGCTGAGCGCCGCCGGTGTACGTGCGTGCCACGCGCGGCCCGATCCTGGTGACGATCTCGTAGCCGATGGTGCCGGCGGCCTCGGCCCACTCGTCGGCGGTGGGCGCACCGGTCGCCGGGTCGCCGAAGACCACGACCTCGTCGCCCGCCTCGACGTGGGCGTCGCCGACGTCGACGATGAACTGGTCCATCGCGACGCGGCCGACGACCGGTCGACGTGCTCCGGCCAGCAGCACCTCGGCGCCGCCGCCCGAGGCGTGGCGCGGGATGCCGTCGGCGTAGCCGAGCGGCACGAGCGCGAGGGTCGTCGCATGGTCGGCGTGCCAGATGTGCGCGTACGACGCCCCGGTGCCCGCCGTCACGCGGCGCACGGCGGCGACCCTGGTGCGCAGGGTCATGGCCGGCGTGAGCCCCAGGTCGGTGCAGCTCGTGCCGTCGCCGAAGGGCGTCAGCCCGTACATGCCGATGCCGATGCGCACCATGTCGTAGCGCGCCTGCGGGTCGCGGATCGCCTGCTCGGAGGAGGCGAGGTGGCGGGTGGCGGGTCGGAGCCCGGCCTCGGCGGCCGCGGCGAGCGCCCGCTCGAAGGCCGCGCGCTGCGCCGCGTCCACGTCGCGCGAGGTGTTGGCGAAGTGGCTGAACACGCCGACGACGACGAGGCGCCCCTCGCGCTCGAGCTCGGCCGCCCGGGCGACGGCCGCGCCCCAGTCCTCCTCGGCCACGCCGTTGCGACTCAGGCCCGTGTCGATCTTCAGGTGCACGCGCGCCGGGCCGCCCTGCAGCGCGGATGCCGCGCGCTCGAGCTGCGCGAGGTTCGAGATCCCGAGCTCCACGCCGGCGGCGACCGCCCCTGCGAAGTCGGCATCGGGGTCGTGCAGCCACGCGAGGATCGGCGCGTCGATCCCCGCGGAGCGGAGCGCGAGGGCCTCGTCGAGGTCCGCGACGCCGAGCCGGGTCGCACCGCCGGCGAGGGCCGCGCGAGTCGCCTCCACCGCACCGTGCCCGTAGGCGTCCGCCTTGACGACCGCCATGACCTCGGCGGGCGCGACGCGGTCCGCGATCGTGCGCACGTTGCGGGCGATCGCGTCGAGGTCGATCACGGCCTCGCGGAACGGCCGCGCCGCGGCATCCGGAGCGGTGTCGGCCTGCGGCGTCACTCGACCCTCCGGTCGGCCTCGAGCACCACGAAGGCGCTCGCGATGCCGGCATCGTGGCTCATGGAGAGGTGCACGCGGTCGATGCCCAGCCTGCGCACGTGCTCGGCGAGCCCGCCCGAGAGCTCGAAGTCGGGGTTGCCCTCGGGGTCCTGGACGACGCGCATCTCGTGCCAGCGGATGATCGCATGCCCGCCGAGCGCCTTGATCAGCGACTCCTTGGCGGCGAATCGCGCCGCGAGCGAGCGAGCGGGGCGACCGCGTTCGCTCTCGGCGAACAACCGCTCGACGAGGGCCGGTGTCCGCGTGATCGAACGCTCGAAGCGCACGATGTCGACCACGTCGATGCCGATCCCGACGATCACGGCGCCTCCAGCCCCTTCGTCACTCCACCGTCACGGACTTGGCGAGGTTGCGCGGCTGGTCGACGTCGAGGCCCTTCGCCTCGCGCGAGCTCCATCGCGAACACCTGCAACGGCACCACCGCCAGGAGCGGCTCGAAGAGCGGTGCGGCGAGCGGGATGCGCAGCACCTCGTCGGCGAACGGCAGCACCGCCGCGTCGCCCGCTTCGGCGATCGCGATGACGCGGGCGCCGCGGGCCCGGATCTCCTGGATGTTCGAGACGACCTTCGGGTGCAGGTTCGCCGACCCGCGCGGGCTCGGCACGACGACGAACACCGGCTGGCCCGGCTCGATGAGCGCGATCGGGCCGTGCTTCAGCTCGCCCGCCGCGAAGCCCTCGGCGTGGATGTAGGCGAGCTCCTTGAGCTTCAGCGCGCCCTCCAGCGCGATGGGATAGCCGACGTGGCGGCCGAGGAAGAGCACCGAGCGGGTGTCGGCCATCCAGTGCGCGAGCTCTCCGACGCGCTCGGCCTGCTCGAGCACCGTCTGCAGCTTCTCGGGCACCGCCTGCAGTTCGGCGAGCTGCGCCGCGAGCTCGCCCTCCGTGAGGGTGCCGCGGACCCGCGCCAGGTGCAGGCCGAAGAGGTAGAGCGCGGCGATCTGCGCGACGAACGCCTTCGTCGACGCCACGGCGACCTCGGGGCCGGCGTGCGTGTACACGACCGCGTCGGACTCGCGCGGGATCGTGGCGCCCTGCGTGTTGCAGATCGAGATCGTGCGCGCCCCCATCTCACGCGCGTACTTCACGGCCATGAGCGTGTCCATCGTCTCGCCCGACTGGCTGATGGAGACCACGAGCGTGTCGTCGTCGAGCACGGGCTCGCGGTAGCGGAACTCGTGGCTGAGCTCCACCTCGACCGGCACACGGGCCCACTGCTCGATGGCGTACTTGGCCACCATGCCGGCGTAGGCGGCCGTGCCGCACGCGATGACGGTGATGCGACGGATGCCGCGGAGCTCCTCGTCGCCGAACGACGCGAGCTCGGGGATCTGCACCCGACCCTCGCTCACGCGACCGCGCAGGGTGTTCGCGACCGCCTCGGGCTGCTCGGACACCTCCTTGCGCATGAACGACGACCATCCGCCCTTCTCGGCGGCGGACGCGTCCCACGCGACGTCGAACGGCTCGACCTCGACGGCGTCGCCGGCGAAGTCGGTGACCGTGACGCCGTCGGCCGTGATCGTGACGATCTGGTCCTGGCCGATCGCCACGGCGCGCTTCGTGTACTCGACGAACGCGGCGACATCCGAACCCAGGAAGTTCTCGCCCTCGCCCAGGCCGATGACGAGCGGCGAGTTGCGGCGGGCACCGACCACGACGCCCGGCTGGTCGCGGTGCACGGCGAGCAGCGTGAACGCGCCGTCGAGGCGCGACACGGTGGCGCGGAACGCCTCGGTGAGCTCGCCGGTGCGCCGGTACTCGCGCCCGAGCAGCACGGCGGCGACCTCCGTGTCGGTCTCGCTCTCGAACGCGTAGCCCTCGGCGAGGAGCTCGTCCTTCAGCTCGGCGAAGTTCTCGATGATGCCGTTGTGGATGAGCGCGAGTCGTCCGTCGTCGCCGAGGTGCGGGTGCGCGTTCCGATCGGTGGGGCCGCCGTGGGTCGCCCACCGCGTGTGGCCGATGCCGGTGCCGCCCCGATGCAGGGGCGCCGCCTCGAGGTCGTCGGCGAGCACCTGCAGCTTTCCGGCCCGCTTCGCCGTCTCGAGGACGCCGTCGTCGTCGACGATGGCGACGCCCGCCGAGTCATAGCCGCGATATTCGAGGCGACGAAGGCCTCCCATGAGCACGTCGAGGCTGTTGCGCTCTCCGACGTAGCCGACGATTCCACACATAGGGGCGATTGTACTGGCGCTCCGCTGGACAGCCGCCCCGCGCCCGAACCCGGCGGCCGCGCGACACTAGACTGACACGGTGCTGGATCCGCAGAGCCCGTCGTCGCACGTCGCGCAGATCTCGCCGTTCATCGAGCTCGACCGGTCGGCTTGGGCGGCGCTGGCGCCCTCGATCCCGTCCCCGCTCCGAGAGACCGAGATCGTGCAGCTGCGCGGCCTGGGCGAGCCGCTCGACCTGCGCGAGGTCGGCGAGGTCTACCTCCCGCTGAGCCGCCTGCTCAACCTCTACGTGGGCGGCACGAAGTCCCTGCACAACGTGACGAGCGAGTTCCTGCGCGAGCGCTTCGAATCGACGCCGTTCGTGATCGGGGTGGCCGGGTCGGTCGCGGTCGGCAAGTCGACGATCGCCCGCCTGCTCCGCGAGCTGCTCGCGCGATGGGAGCACACGCCCCGCGTCGAGCTCGTCACCACCGACGGGTTCCTGTTCCCGAACGCCGAGCTCGAACGGCGCGGCCTCATGGCGCGCAAGGGCTTCCCCGAGTCCTACGACCGGCGTGCCCTGCTCCGCTTCGTCAGCGAGGTGAAGGCGGGCGCCGCCGAGGTGCGCGCACCGTTCTACTCGCACCTCGCGTACGACATCGTCCCCGACGCGCAGGTCACGGTGCGCCGTCCCGACGTGCTCATCATCGAGGGCCTCAACGTGCTGCAGCCCCCCGGGCCGGGCCATCGGCTCGCGGTCAGCGACCTGTTCGACTTCACGATCTACGTCGACGCGCGCACGAGCGACATCGCCAGGTGGTACGAGGAGCGGTTCCTGAAGCTGCAGCGCGGGGCGTTCTCGAACCCGCGCTCCTACTTCCACCGCTACGCGAGCCTCACCGAGGTCGGAGGCCCGCCAGCGGGCGCGCGAGATCTGGCATTCGATCAACGAGCCGAACCTGCTGCAGAACATCCGCCCGACCAGGTCGCGCGCGTCGCTGGTGCTGCGCAAGGGCCCCGACCACGCGGTGTCGAGCGTGCTGCTGCGGAAGCTCTGAGGGTCGCCGAGGTTCCGACGCGGCGTGTGCGCCGGCGCGTCGTGCGCCGGCGCACCGCGCGGTCGGTCAGTTGGTGAGGCGCACGCGCACGACGTCGGCGAGCGCCGCGGCATGCCGCTCGGCGGCCTCCTGCTCGGCCGCCTCGACCATCACGCGGACCATCGGCTCGGTGCCCGACGGTCGCAACAGCACGCGGCCCGACTCGCCCAGCTCGGCCTCGACGACGGCGACCGCGGCAGCGATCTCGGCGTCGTCGCCGAGGGCGTGGTGGTCCACCCCGCGAACGTTGACGAGCACCTGCGGATAGACGGTCATGACCGAGGCGAGCTCGGCGAGCGTCTTCCCGGTGCGGACCATCTCGGCCGCCAGGTGGAGGCCGGTGAGCACGCCGTCGCCCGTCGTGGCGAACTCGGTCATGATCACGTGCCCCGACTGCTCCCCGCCGAGCGCGAGGTCGCCTGCCGCGAGCGCCTCGAGCACGTAGCGGTCGCCGACGCGGGTCTCGATCACGCGGATGCCGCGTTCGGCCATCGCGCGGCGAAGGCCGAGGTTCGACATCACGGTGACGACGAGCGTGTCGTCGGTGAGCGTGCCCCGATCGTGCATCGACACGGCGAGGATCGCCATGATCCGGTCGCCGTCGATCACGTTGCCGTCGGCGTCGACGGCGAGGCAGCGGTCGGCGTCGCCGTCGTGGGCGATGCCGAGGTCGGCGCCGTGCTCGCGCACGGCCGCCTGCAGCGGCTCGAGGTGCGTGGAGCCGACGCCGTCGTTGATGTTCATGCCGTCGGGGTCGGCGCCGATGACGGTGACCTTCGCCCCGGCGTCGCGGAACGTCTCGGGCGAGACGCCGGCGGCCGCGCCGTGGGCGCAGTCGAGCACGACGTGGAGGCCGTCGAGGCGGTTCGGCAGCGTGCCGAGCAGGTGCACGACGTAGCGGTCCTCGGCGTCGGCGAATCGCTGGATGCGGCCGACGCCGCCGCCGATGGGCGCGAGCTTCTGCTTGCCGAGGTAGGACTCGATGCGGTCCTCGACCTCGTCGGGGAGCTTCGTGCCGCCGAACGAGAAGAACTTGATGCCGTTGTCGGGCGCGGGGTTGTGCGACGCCGAGATCATCACCCCGAAGTCGGCGCGGATGGAGTCGATCAGGAACGCGGTCGCCGGGGTCGGGATGACGCCCGCGTCGAGCACGTCGACGCCCGAGCTCGCCAGTCCGGCCGCGACGGCGGCCGTGAGGAACTCGCCGGACACCCGCGGATCGCGTGCGACGACGGCCACGGGACGGCGACCCGCCGCGCGCAGCTCGTCGGCGTGGCGCCCCTGGGTGAGGACGGCAGCAGCAGCTTGGGCGAGGCCCAGGGCCAGGTCAGCCGTGAGTTCACGGTTGGCCAGGCCCCGGACCCCGTCGGTTCCGAAGAGCCGGGGCATACGGAGAACCGGAGGCCCGGATCAGCGCTTCGAGAACTGCGGCGCCTTGCGGGCCTTCTTGAGACCGGCCTTCTTGCGCTCGATGACGCGCGCGTCGCGCGTGAGGAAGCCGGCCTTCTTGAGGGTCGCGCGGTTGTTCTCGCGGTCGATCTCGTTGAGCGCACGGGCGATCGCGAGACGCAGCGCGCCGGCCTGGCCCGAGGGGCCGCCGCCGGTGATGCGGGCGATCACGTCGTACGAGCCGGAGAGCTCGAGCACCGTGAACGGGTCGGTGATCAGCTGCTGGTGCAGCTTGTTGGGGAAGTAGGCCGCGAGCTCACGGCCGTTGACCGTGATGCCGCCGGCGCCGGGGACGACGCGCACGCGGGCGATGGCCTGCTTGCGACGGCCGACGGCCGCGCCCGACACGTTGAGCACGGGGCGGGGGGTGGTGGGGGCTTCCGAGGGGGTGCTCTCGGTCGTGTAGCTCTCGGGAGCCGCTTCGATCTGGTCTGCGATCTTCGCCATGGTGGTGTGAATCCTTATTTCGAGAACGTCGAGGGTGCCGGAGTTACTGGGCGACCTGGGTGAGGGTGTACGGCTTGGGCTGCTGAGCCGCGTGCGGGTGCTCCGGTCCGGCGTAGACCTTGAGCTTCTTCAGCTGGGCCCGGCCGAGCGAGTTCTTCGGGAGCATGCCGCGGATCGCCTTCTCGACGGCGCGGACGGGGTTCTTCTCGAGGAGCTCGGCGTAGCCGACGGCCTTGAGGCCGCCCGGGTAGCCCGAGTGGCGGTAGGCCTTCTTCTGCTCGAGCTTCTGGCCGGTGAGGGCCACCTTCTCGGCGTTCACGATGATCACGAAGTCGCCGGTGTCGACGTGGTTCGCGAAGATCGGCTTGTGCTTGCCGCGCAGCAGGGCTGCGGAGTGGCTCGCGAGGCGACCGAGCACGATGTCGGTCGCGTCGATGACGACCCAGTCACGCTGGATCTCGTTCGACTTGGGAGTGTAGGTGCGCGTCACGGAAGTGCTGCTTTCTGGTCGAGAGAGGGGTTCGTGAATCCCACTCCGTTGGGAGTTCGTACGCGATGCGCGCGAACGCCCGGGTGGAGGGCTCATCTTCGGGTACCGGCGCAGGCGGCGGCACCAAAGGGAAAGCTTAGCCGACGATGCCCTCGACGTGCAATTCGCGACGTGCCCGGGTCTGCATGGCGCGCGCCTCGAGCTCGTGATCGTCGGGATACCCCACCTCGGTGAGCACGAGCCCCTTGGCCGGCATCACCTTGAAGGCGCTCGTGCGCGCGCCGGCCCGCAGCAGCGCCGCGAGCCCGTCGGCCTCGAGCCGGCCCTCCCCCACGGCGACGCACGCGCCCACGAGGGCCCGCACCATCGAGTGGCAGAACGCGTCGGCCTGGAGCGAGGCGACGAGCACCCCGCCGGCGGCGCGCTCCCATCCGTAGGACTGGAGCGTGCGGATGGTCGTGGCGCCATCGCGCGGTCGGCAGAACGCCGCGAAGTCGTGCAGCCCCACCAGCGAGGCGGCCGCGGCGTCCATGGCCTCGACGTCGAGCGCGCGCGGCACCACGACCGTGCGGCGCCGCTCGAGCGGGTCGTGCGCGGCGGAGGCGTCGGCCACGCGGTACTCGTAGCGACGCCAGACCGCGGAGAACCGCGCGTCGAAGCCGGCGGGGGCTCGCTCGGCGTGGGTGACCACCACGTCGGCGTCGGCCCCGATGATGCCGGTGAGCCGTCGCGCCAGGGCGGCCTCGGGCGACACGTCGGCATCGCGACCCCGCCGAGGACGTGCCACGGCCATGAGGGCCGCCTCGCCGACGTCGAGATGGGCGACCTGCCCGAGCGCATGCACCCCGGCGTCCGTGCGCCCGGCGACGGTGAGGCGCGGCGCGTCGCCCGGACCGCCGGAAGAGCGTGCCGAGCGCCTCCTCGAGCACCCCCTGCACGGTGCGGAGGCCCGGCTGCCGGCTCCAGCCGTTGAAGTCGGTGCCGTCGTAGGCGATGCCGAGGCGAACGCGCACGACGGATGCCGCGGCATCCGCTTCGACGACGTGCTCGTCGTCCGGGTCGACCGTCTCGCTCACGACCACCAGCCTACGGCCGGGCGCCCGACGGCCGTGCCGACGACGAACGGCCCCGGTGCGATGCACCGGGGCCGTTCATGAGCGTTCGAAGCCTACTTGACCTCGGCGGGCTCCTCGGCGGACTCCTCGGTCGCCTCGGCGCCGGCGGCCTCGTCGACCGCGGCCTCGGCCTCGGTCACGACGGCCTCGGGCGTCTCCTCGACGACGGTCTCCTCGGCGGGAGCCTCGTCGGCGGCGGGAGCGGCGGCCGGCTTGGCGGCGCGCTTCTTCGGGGTCACGGGCTCGAGCACGAGCTCGATGACCGCCATGGGCGCGTTGTCGCCCTTGCGGTTGCCGATCTTCGTGATGCGGGTGTAGCCGCCCTCACGGTCGGCGACCTGCGGCGCGATGATCGCGAACAGCTCGTGCACGACGGCCTTGTCGCCGATGACGGCGAGCACGCGGCGACGCGCGTGCAGGTCGCCGCGCTTCGCGAACGTCACGAGGCGCTCGGCGAGCGGACGGAGGCGCTTGGCCTTCGTCTCGGTCGTGGTGATCCGCTTGTGCGTGAAGAGCGCAGCGGCGAGGTTCGCGAGCAGGAGCCGCTCGTGCGCGGGTCCGCCTCCGAGGCGGGGGCCCTTGGTGGGCTTCGGCATGGTTCGTTATCTCCAGTGGTGGGGGGTCGGTACGGCGGGCGGTCGACTAGTTCTCGTCGTCGAAGCCCGTGTAGAAGTGGGCGCCGTCGAATCCGGGCACGGAGTCCTTCAGGGAAAGACCCATCTCGGTGAGCTTGTCCTTGACCTCATCCACCGACTTCTGGCCGAAGTTGCGGATGTTCATGAGCTGCGACTCCGACAGGGCCACCAGCTCGGAGACCGTGTTGATGCCCTCGCGCTTGAGGCAGTTGTAGCTGCGCACCGACAGGTCGAGGTCCTCGATCGGGATCGAGAGCTCGCTCGAGAGCACGGCGTCGACCGGCGCGGGGCCGATCTCGATGCCCTCGGCGGCGACGTTCAGCTCGCGGGCGAGGCCGAACAGCTCGGTGAGCGTGCGGCCCGCCGAGGCGATCGCGTCGCGCGGCGTGATGGCGGGCTTCGACTCGACGTCGACCACGAGGCGGTCGAAGTCGGTGCGCTCGCCGGCACGGGTGGCCTCGACGCGGTAGGTGACCTTGAGCACCGGCGAGTAGATCGAGTCGACCGGGATCTGGCCCGCCTCGGAGTACTCGTTGCGGTTCTGGCTGGCCGAGACGTAGCCGCGGCCGCGCTCGATCGTGAGCTCGAGCTCGAACTTCGCCGAGTCGTTGAGCGTGGCGATCACGAGCTCGGGGTTGTGCACCTCGACACCGGCCGGAGCGGAGATGTCGGCGGCCGTGACCTCACCGGCGCCCTGCTTGCGGAGGTACGCGGTGATGGGCTCGTCGTGCTCGCTCGAGACGACGAGGTTCTTGATGTTGAGGATGATCTCGGTGACATCCTCCTTCACGCCCGGGACCGTCGAGAACTCGTGGAGCACGCCGTCGATGCGGATGCTCGTCACGGCTGCGCCGGGGATCGAGGAGAGGAGGGTGCGACGGAGCGAGTTGCCCAGGGTGTAACCGAAGCCCGGCTCGAGGGGCTCGATCACGAAACGCGAACGGAACTCCGAGATGTTCTCTTCGGTGAGCGTCGGGCGCTGTGCGATCAGCACTGTGGATTCCTTTCGGCAGGGTGTCCGCTATATGACACCTGCGAGTACGAGGATCTTGAGTTGTTGAGAGAACGTGTCGCCGGTCGAGCAGGCCCCTCAGGGCCGTATCGAGACCAGCGGATGCCGCGGGGTCTCGATACGGGCGCGATGCGCCCTACTCGACCGACGGTCGAGAATCAGACGCGGCGACGCTTGGGCGGGCGGCAGCCGTTGTGCGCCTGCGGCGTCACGTCGTTGATGCTGCCGACCTCGAGGCCTGCGGCCTGGAGCGAGCGGATCGCGGTCTCACGGCCCGAGCCGGGGCCCTTGACGAAGACGTCGACCTTCTTCATGCCGTGCTCCTGCGCCTGGCGGGCGGCCGACTCGGCTGCCAGCTGCGCGGCGAACGGGGTGGACTTGCGCGAGCCCTTGAAGCCGACGCCGCCCGAGGACGCCCAGCTGATCACGGCACCGTTCGTGTCGGTGATCGACACGATGGTGTTGTTGAACGTCGACTTGATGTGGGCCTGGCCCACTGCGACGTTCTTCTTCTCCTTGCGACGCGGCTTGCGAGTAGCCGCCTTGGGTGCTGCCATGTGTGAAATCTCCTGAATCTGGCGAACGAGCGGTTACTTGCGGCCGGGCTTCTTCTTGCCGGCGACGGTGCGCTTCGGGCCCTTGCGGGTGCGAGCGTTGGTCTTGGTGCGCTGGCCGCGGACCGGGAGGCCGCGACGGTGGCGCAGGCCCTCGTAGGATCCGATCTCGACCTTGCGGCGGATGTCGGCGGCCACTTCACGGCGGAGGTCACCCTCGACCTTGAAGTTGCCCTCGATGTAGTCGCGGAGGGCGACGAGCTGCTCGTCGCTGAGGTCCTTCACGCGGATGTTCCCGTCGATGCCGGTCTCGGCGAGCGTGGTGAGCGCTCGCGTGCGGCCGACGCCGTAGATGTAGGTCAGTGCGATCTCCACGCGCTTCTCGCGCGGGATGTCGACTCCTGCCAGACGTGCCATGTTGGCTTCTCCTGTTTTCGAAGTGGAGGTGTGGAGCAACGCCGGTGCCCGGGCCTCCAACCCGAGGTGTCCCCGCGACATCCGTGACGTCGTGGTTCTGGCGCTGCCGATGCGGTGTTCAGTTGTGGGAATGGGGCGCACGCCGTGCGCCCCGAAGCCTTGCGACTAGCCCTGGCGCTGCTTGTGGCGCGGGTTCTCGCAGATCACCATGACGCGGCCGTGGCGGCGGATGACCTTGCACTTGTCGCAGATGCGCTTGACGGAGGGGTTGACCTTCACTGTTGTTTCCTTGGTTCTCGCTGTCCTCGTACCCGCGGGGTGCCGCGGGCCGTTACTTTCCGGCAGCCCTTACTTGTAGCGGTAGACGATGCGGCCGCGCGTCAGGTCGTATGGGCTCAGCTCCACGATCACGCGGTCCTCGGGGAGGATGCGGATGTAGTGCTGGCGCATCTTTCCTGAGATGTGCGCGAGGACCTTGTGCCCGTTCGTGAGCTCCACCCGGAACATCGCGTTCGGGAGAGCCTCGACAACCGAGCCTTCGATCTCGATGACGCCGTCTTTCTTGGCCATAGCCTCACTATCGCTTGGAGTTTGGGATGCTGGTCGTGCGATGTGCTCAACCGACGATCGCTCGTCGGGCATGCCGAAGCAGGCGTGCAGAACACCAAGGGTCAACTATAGGCGATTCCGGGTGGATTCGCCAGTCGAGGCCGCGGATGGCGCGGTGCGGGCCCTACCCGGCCTGCTGCGCCGCGGTGACGACGGCGACGAGGCCGGGCTCGAGCGGATGCCCCGCGCCGATGCCCGTGACCTCGTGCACGAGCACGGCGGGCTCCCGGCTGCCGAGCAGCTCGCGCAGCTCCACGCTCTCGGGGTCGGCCGGGACGTCGAATCGCAGCGCCGCGCCGACCGCCGCGAGGAGCCCGTCGACGGGCAGCCCCATGGTCGCGAGCTCGGCAGCCGGCCCGATGAAGCGCTCGTGCCGGCCGAGCTTCCGGAGCGGCTGGCGTCCGACGCGCTCGACGGTGTCGGGCAGCTCGGGGTTGCGGAAGCGCTCGAGGATGGCGGCGCGGTAGCCGGCCTGCTCCTCCTCGGAGAAGTCGTGCTTGGCGACGATGAGCGCCGAGGTCTCGCCCAGCACCCGTTCGACGGCCGCCGCGACGGCGGGGTCGGCGAGCGCGTCGCTGATGCGCTCGTGGCCGGCGAGGAACCCGAGGTACGCGGTCGACGCGTGTCCCGTGTTCACGGTGAACAGCTTGCGCTCGATGTACGGCGCGAGGTCGTCGACGAAGTGCGCGCCGGGGATCGCGGGGGCGTCGTCGCCGAACGGCGGACGCTCGATGGCCCACTCGAAGAACGTCTCGACCGTCACGTCGAGGCCGGCATCGGCGGCCTGGCCGGGCACGATCCGGTCGACGGCGGTGTTCGCGAAGACCGCCTTCGCCGCGAGCGACGGCCACTCCTCGGGGCTCGACAGGGAGGCGATCTCGTCGCGCAGCAGGTCGGTGGCGTTGATCGCGTTCTCGCACGCCATGATCGTGAGCGGCGGGGCATCCGCCGGCCGTTCCCGCAGGGCCATGACGAGGTGCGGTGCGATGAACCGCAGGATGGTCGGCCCGACGGCGGTGGTGGCGATGTCGGCGGTCCGCAGCTCGTCGAGGAGCGCCGCGGCGTTCGTCTGGCTGTTCACGGCGCGGTAGCCGTCGACGACGCGATCGCGGGCGTCGACGCCCACCTCGTGCACGGTGTAGCGGTCGGATGCCGCGAGCGCGTCGATGAGCTCGGCGTTCACGTCGGCGAACACGACCTCGTAGCCGGCGTCGTGCAGGAGGAGGCCGACGAAGCCGCGCCCGATGTTGCCGGCGCCGAAGTGCACGGCCTTCACGATTCGTTGACCTCCGAGAGCAGGGCGTGGAGTTCGCCGGCGGTCGCCGCGTCGACGAGCCGCTGCACGGCGTCGTCGTCGGAGAAGATGATCGCGATCTTGGAGAGGATGTCGAGGTGCTCGTTCTCGATGCCGGCGATGCCGACCACGAAGCGGGCCTCCTCGCCGTTCCAGTCGACCGGCTCGTCGTACCGCACGACCGACAGCGCGGACCGGCGGATCTGGTCCTTCGCCTCGTTGGTGCCGTGCGGGATCGCGAGGAAGTTGCCCATGTACGTCGACACGGATCCCTCGCGCTCGAGCATCGAGTCGACGTAGCCGGGGTCGACCGCGCCGGCCTCGACGAGGATGGCACCCGCCTCGCGGATCGCGTCGTCTCGGCTCGCGGCGCGGACGGCGAGGCGCACGTTGCCCGCGGGCAGGATCTCTTCGGTCATGGGATGCTCCTTCTTCTCATCGAGCGTCGTTCTCATCGAGGCGGACCGACGCCGCGGCGACCTCCAGGCCGGAGACCGCCGCGGCATCGGGCTGCCGCCGTGCATCGGACGGGTGTGATCAGCGCACGCCCTCGGATTCGAGCAGGTTCACGATCTCGTCGTACTTCGGCGAGTTCATGAAGTTGTCCACCGAGATGTGCAGCGCGCTGGGCGACTGCAGCTTCGCGCGGTCGGTGAGGTCCTGGTGGGTGATCACCAGGTCCACGTCGTCGGTGAGGTTCGCGATCGCCTTGTTCGTCACGGTCACGCTGTCGATGCCCGCCTTCTTGATCTTGTTGCGCAGCACCGTCGCGCCCATGGCGCTCGAGCCCATGCCGGCATCGCACGCGAAGATGATCGTGTGGATCGGCTTGTGCTCGAACGCGGCCTGCTCGCCTTCCGCGATGAGTCCGCCGCCGGCTGCGACGCCCTCGGCCTGCAGCCCGGAGAGCACGTCGCTCTTCTTGCCCTTGGCGGCCTCGGTCTGCGCGATGGCGGCGGACAGGTCGCCGGCATCCGCCTTCGCGAGATCGCGCTTCCGGCTCGCCCGCAGGATGATCGACGCGATCACGAACGAGACCGTCGCGGCGAGCACGACCGACAGGATCACGCCGACGTAGCTGTCGGATGCCGTCTGGATGAGCACCGCGAAGATGCTTCCCGGCGCCGCCGGGGCGCGAAGGCCGCTGTTGAAGATCACGTTGGTCGCGACACCCGTCATGCCGCCGGCGATCGCGGCGATGATGAGCAGCGGCTTCATGAGCACGTACGGGAAGTAGATCTCGTGGATGCCGCCGAGGAACTGGATGATGATCGCTCCCGGTGCACTCGCCCTCGCCATGCCGACGCCGAAGAACGTGAACGCGAGCAGGATGCCCAGGCCGGGACCGGGGTTCGCCTCGATGAGGAACAGGATCGACTTGCCGGTCTCCTCCGACTGCTGGATGCCGAGCGGCGTGAACACGCCGTGGTTGATCGCATTGTTGAGGAAGAGGATCTTGCCGGGCTCGACGAGGATCGACACCAGCGGGAGCAGGCCGGCGAGCACGAGCCAGTTCACGGCTGCCTCGAGCCCGTTGCTGACGAACTCCACCGCCGGCGCGAAGGCGTAGAAGCCGACGAGTGCGAGGAGCATGCCCAGGATGCCGGCCGAGAAGTTGTTGACCAGCATCTCGAAGCCGGCTTTGATCTTGCCCTCCCACAGCCGGTCGAGCTGCTTCATGATCCACGCCGCGAGCGGGCCCATGATCATGGCGCCGATGAACATGGGGATGCCCGCGCCCACGATGACGCCGACCGTGGCGATGGTGCCGACGACGCCTCCACGCGTGTCGTAGACCATGCGCCCGCCCATGTTCGCGATGAGCAGCGGCAGCAGGTAGGTGATCATCGGCCCGACCAGGCCGACGTTCTCGGTGCCGTCGGGACTCGGGAATCCGCCGAGTTCGGGGACGGGGAACGGACCTGCCTCGATGAACAGCGCGGTGATGAACCCCCAGGCGATGAACGCCGCGATGTTCGGCATGATCATGCCGCTCAGGAACGTACCGAACCTCTGGACCGCGACGCGGGCTCCCCCGGGCCGCTTCGTCTCGGGTGACGTCGTTGTCATCATGGTGCCTCTCTCGTGGTCACGGCGCGGTTGTTCGCGCCGTGGTGATATCGGACGCGGCGGCCTGGGCCGCCTGCTTGGCTTCGGCCGCTCCCTCAGCGGCCAGGGCTGCCCGGGCGAGCGCCTTCGCGTCATCCGGGCTGTACCGCGCGAGGGAGGCGCGGACATCTGCGAGTGCCGATGGCGACATCGACAGGCTCGTGGCGCCGAGGCCCACGAGCACGACGGCGAGCAGCGGGTCGGCGGCGGCCTCGCCGCAGATCCCGACGGGCTTGCCGAGTTCGGCCCCGGCCGCCCCGACGTCCGCCACCAGGCGGAGCACGGCGGGATGCCAGGGGCTCTGGAGGTTCGCGACGGTGCCGAGGAGCCGGTCGGCGGCCATCGTGTACTGGGTGAGGTCGTTCGTGCCGATCGAGGCGAAGTCGCAGGCGGCGAGCACCCGGTCGGCGACGAGCGCGGCCGACGGCGTCTCCACCATGACCCCGGCCACCCGGATGCCGAGCTCCTTCGCGAGCCGCTCGAAGTACCGGGTCTCCTCGACCGTGGCGATCATCGGCGCCATCACCCACAGCTCGGCGTCGGTCGCGGCATCCGCTGCGGCGAGCGCGGTGAGCTGCTCCCGGAGGATGATCTCGGAATGGCGCAGCGCACGGATGCCGCGGAGCCCGAGAGCGGGGTTCTCCTCGGGTGCGTCGTTGAGGAACGACAGCGGCTTGTCGGCGCCCGCATCGAGCACGCGCACGACCACCTTCCTGCCCGCGAACGCCGTGAGGAGCCGCGTGTAGTGCTCCTGCTGCTCGCGCACGCTGGGCGCGGTGTCGGCGTCGAGGAAGAGGAACTCGGTGCGGAACAGGCCGACGCCCTCGGCGCCGAGCTTCAGCGCCTCGGCGGCGCCGTCGGCCGAGCCGAGGTTCGCGAGCAGCGGCACGGGCGTGCCGTCGGCGAGCGCGCCGGGCGTGACGGGTGCCGCCTCGAGCGCGGCGCGCTCGGCGATGCGCGCGTTGGCGTCCGCGACCTGCTCGGGTGTCGGATCCGAGACCACGAGGTCGTCGGCCGCGTCGACCACGACCGTGTCGCCGTCGGCGAGGCTCGCGGCATCCGCTGCCCCGACCACCGCGACGATGTTCTTCTCGCGGGCCAGGATCGCGGTGTGCGACGTCGGTCCGCCGTCGGAGTCACGAGGCCGAGCACCTGGTCGAGGTCGAGCATGGCGGTGTCGGCCGGCGCGAGGTCGCGCGCCACGAGCACGAACGGGTGCCCCGGGTTCGGGACGCCGGGCGGCGGCAGCTTGAGGAGGTGCGCGATCACGCGCTGCGAGATGTCGTCGAGGTCGGCGGCGCGCTCGGCCATGTACCCGCCCATGCCGGCGAGGAGGTCGCGGTACGCGGCGAACGCCTCGTACACGGCGCGCTCGGCGGTCTTGCCGGTGGCGAGCAGCTTCGTGACCTCGTCGATCAGGCTCGGGTCCTCGGCCATCATCGCCTGGGCCTCGAGCACGTCCTTCGCCGCGCCCCCGGCCTTCGCCCCGCGGTTCGCGAGCTCGGCCGCGACGACCGAGAGCGACGCCCTGGCGCGCTCGCCCTCGCGCTCGGGATCGAGGTGGCTGGGTCGATCCACCGGTTCCGGCAGCGCATCCGCCATCCGCACGACCGGCCCGACGGCGACACCCTGTCCGATGCCCGTGCCCCTGATCTCCATCACTCGCCCTCCCGATTCGGTTGAATGGGCGACGGATGCCGCGCGCTATTCGTCGTGGTCGGTGCTGAGCAACTCCACGAGCTGGTCGAGCACGGCCTGCTCGTCGCCGCCGTCGACGACGATGGTGACCTCGTCACCGTGGTCGATGCCCTGCGCGATGACGGCGAGGATGCTCGCCGCGTTGACGGGTGCGCCACCGGACTTCTGGATCGTGACCGAAGCCCCCGAGGCGGCAGCGGCCTGGGTGAAGAGCTTGGCAGGCCGCGCGTGCAGGCCGTGGGTCGATCCGATTCGAACTGTGCGTTCCACCATGATTCCGGTCTCCGTCGCTGGCTTCCGTTCCCTCGCCCACCATAGCCCGGGGGCCGTCGGGTGGGAACCGCGGCGCGCGGGGCGCGCGGGCTCATGACGTGGCCCCAGCGAACTCGAGGGCCACGTCGAGGGCTTCCTCGCCGTCGGACGCGGCGGCCGCGCCCTCGGTGAGGATCGCGATCGGCACGGATGCCGCCGCCGCGCGCTCGCGCAGCAGGTCGAGGCGATCGCCGAGGTGGGCGCCGACGAGGAGCACGTCCGCGTCGGCGAGCGCCTGCTCGAGCTGGGACTCGCTCGTGGCCTTCGCGCGCACCTCGATGCCCCGGGCCGCAGCGGCCCGGCGGATCCGGTGGGCGACGAAGGTGCTCGAAGCGCCGGCGCCGCAGACCACGATGATGCGCACCACCATGCCTCCTCGCCCGGCCATTGCCCGGTCCTCGTCGATCGTTCGGCCGCGGCGTGGTGCCGCGATGGAGTCGATTCTGCCCGCGGCAGGCGCGGCGGCTCCACCCGATCTCTTTCCGCACCCCCGGAAAAGCGCCGCCGATCCGCCCACGCACCACCGGGTCGATGGTTGACTGGGCTGCACCGCACGGCGTCGCGTGGCGCCGGCGAGAGCGGGAGCTGCAGTGGCCGAGAAATGGGAGCGCCTCGTCGACGCGCTCGGCCATGCCGACGGTTGGACGACGGCGGCCGAGCTCGCCGACCGGCTGGGCGTCACCACGCGCACGATCCGCAACTACGCGGCGCAGGCGAACTCCGGCGGCGTCATCGTCGAGTCCGGGCCGGCGGGATACCGCCTCGACCGGGCGGCGTGGGCGACCCGGCGCACGATGCCGCGTCGGGGCTCGTCGCCCGCGGTGCGCACGGCCCGCGTCATCCGCTCGCTCATCGACGCCACCGACGGCCTCGACGTCTACGAGACCGCGGCCGCGAACCACGTGAGCGACTCGACCTTCGAGGCCGACCTCGGGCGCGTGCGCGCCCGGCTCGACGGCTCCGGCCTCTCCCTCGAGCGGCACGGCTCGCGGATCACCCTCGTCGGGGCCCGAGACGGCGCGCCGGCGACTGCTGGGCACGCTGTTCCGCGAGGAGTCGTCGCGCGGGATGCTCGAGCTCGACGCGCTCCGCGCGGCGTTCCCCGAGGTCGGCGACTTCCGCACGGCGCTCGTCGCGGGGCTCGCCGACGCCGGCTACGCGCCGAACGAGTACGGACTCAACGACGTGCTGCTGCACACGGCGATCGCGCTCGATCGCGTGGCCGGCGAACCATCCGCTCGAGGAGCCCGAGGAGGCGGTGCACGGCCGGCGAGGAAGCTCGCCGACGACGCCGCCGGCCTCCGGGCCGCTCGCGGAGCTGCTCTCCCGCCTCCTGACGGAGACCTTCGGCACGACGGTCGGTCCGGCGGACCTGGCGCACCTCACCCGGCTGCTCGAGACGCGTGCCGCCACCCGCACGACCGAGACGGCGCAGGCGGATGCCGCGGGGCGGCCGGTCTCGCCACGGCTGCCGCTCGTGCGCCGCATCGTCGGCAGCGCGTCATCCGCGTACCTCATCGACCTCGACGACGAGGACTTCATCGAGCGGCTCGCGCTGCACGTGGACAACCTCGTGGCGCGGGCGAGCGAGTCCAGCTTCTCGCGCAACCCCCTCACGGCGTCGATCAAGGCGGCGTACCCGCTCATCTACGAGC
>CAWDJA010000041.1:0-42490 GCA_963802485.1 uncultured Actinomycetota bacterium | reverse complement strand
ACGAGACACGCGCCACCCGTGCGGGCCATGATGGACGCATGGCGACCGACGCGCTCACCTCCGCGGCCGACGAGCTCTACGCCCTGGTGCCCGACGAGTTCACGGCCGCACGCAACACCCGCGCCAAGGAGGTCAAGCCTCGACGATCGCGAGCTCGGGCAGCGCATCGGCGAGTTCCGCAAGCCGTCGCCCGCGGCGTGGATCGTGAACATGCTGGTGCGCGAGCATCCCGACGCGCGTCGACACGCTGCTCGACCTCGGGGCCGACCTGCGCGATGCGCAGGCCGCGAGCGACGGCAAGGCGCTCACCGCTATCGGGTCCGAGCGTCGCAAGCTCGTGTCGGGCCTGCTGAAGCAGGCGACGAGCATCGCGGAGGCCGCCGACCGCTCGCCTTCGCGCGCCGTGCTCGACGAGGTCGAGCAGACCCTGATCGCCGCGACCGTCGACGAAGGGGCGGGGGAGGCGCTGCGCACGGGACGCCTCGTGCGCAGCCTGCAGGCCGTGGGGTTCGAGGACGTCGACCTCGACGGTGCCGTGGCCGGCGAGGCATCCGCTGGTCGGCTGGCGGCGAAGCCCGGCAAGGCCGGCAAGGTCGGGCAAAGCCCCCAAGGGCGGGCAAGGGCGGCAAGGCCGGCAAGGGCGGTGCGACAGCCCGGATGGGCAAGACCGACGGCGCGGATGCCGCAGCCGCCGAGCGCGAGGCCGCAGAGGCTCGTGCGGATGAACGCCGACGCGTCGAGGCCGACGTGCGCGAAGCCAAGGATCGCGCCGCGGAGGCGCAGCGCGCCCTCGACGAGGCGCAGGACCTGCTGGCCGCCGGCAGTGGAACGCCGACGAGCTGCGCGACGAACGCCACGACCTCGAGGCTCGCCTGAAGGAACTGCGCTCCGAGATCGCCGACGCGGAGCGCGACGAACGCGACGCCGAGCGGGTGCGCGCGAAGGCCGCGCGCGACGGCCGTCGACCGCGCGCGACGACGTCGAGGCCGCCGAGGCGGCGCTCGAGCGACTCGACTGAACGCTCGTTGCCGGATCCGCGCGGGTCAGGTGCGGCGCGTGCGGCGCGGGCGGCGGGGCACGTAGCGCGGCACGAACCGCCACAGGCCGGCCCCGACGAAGCCGACCACGCCCATGGTCGCGCTCGCCGCCGTGATCGACACGGCTCGTGACGGCCGCGACCACGAGCGGCGCGGCGCGCCGCCCGCGTCGGCGATGGTGCGGTACGCGCCGAGGAACGGCGCCGGGTTCGCCTTGGGTGCGAGGTCGGCGCCGAGCGTGAGGATGACCCCGCTCGTGATGCCGTTGGCGACGCCGAAGAGCACCGCGACGACGGTGAACCACAGGTCGGCGTCGGGCAGGTCGTGGGTGAGCGCGAGCACGAGTACGCCCGGCGCGAGCCCGATGAGCCCGGGGATCGCGCCCCACAACCGTCCGAACCGATCCATGATCTGGCCGCTCACGTAGAACAACGCGAAGTCGATCGCCGCCGAGACGCCGATCACGATCGCCGCGACCTCGGCGGGCATGCCGATCGAGACCGCCCACAGCGGCAGGATCACGGTGCGGCTCGCCCGTATCGCCGACAGCACGCCCACCCCGAGCCCACGCGGGCCAGCACCCCGCGATGGGTCACGATCGCACGGAACACGCCGTGCGACGAGGCATCCGCTTCGGCCTCGCCGGCCGTCAGCCCCAGAGCCACTGACGGATGTCTCGCGCGCGAGCCGCGCGGCACCGAACACCCGCTCGGGGTCGGGCAGCACCAGCAGCACCACGACCACGGCGAAGCAGCCGCGACGAGCACCCAGAGCACCATCTCCGCCGAGCCCGTCCACGCGATGATCGCCGCGGCGACGAAGGGGCCGATCGCCCACCCGCCGCGGAACACGCCCGCGAGCGTCGACAGTGCTCGCGCCCGCACCTCCTCGGGCACGTAGCTCGTGAGGAACGCGTGGCGTGCGAGCCCGAACACCGCCGTCGCGAGTCCGAGCAGGAACACGCCGATGCCGAGGGCGAGCCGGTGGGCGAGGCGAGCGCGATGAGCACGCCGATGACGGCGAGCATCGACGCCCCGATCATGGCGTTCCGTTCGCCGATGCGCGCCACGAGCCATCCGGCGGGGAGGTCGCCGGCCAGCTCGCCGACCATGAGCATGGCGGCGATGAGTCCCGCGAGGGCGAGCGAGGCGCCGCGGTCGGTCGCGACGACGGGGATGACCGGGATGATCGCGCCCTCGCCGATCGAGAACAGCAGTGTCGGCAGGTACGCCGGGAGGATGATCGAGCGCCACGAGAACGGGGGAGTCGCATCGGTCATCGCTTCGACGCTACACCCGGCCCGCGAGTCGCGCGGCGTCAGGCGGCGCCGCGTGGGTCACGCGCGGTGCCGGTCGCGATGTCCCAGGTCGAACGTCGGCGGGCTCGGCGAGCGATCCGTCGGGCCGCTGCCGCCGGTAGCCGAACCGCACCGAGCGGAACTCCATGCCGACCGTCTGCTCGACGTCGCCCTCGGCCGAGCCCGTCGTCGTCCACCGAGGTGATCGTCACGTCCTCCATCTTCACCGTCGAGCCACGCGTCACGGCCGCCGTGGCCGCCGGCCCGCGTCACGTGCAGCTCCGCCTTCGGGACGTGCCGACCGGATGCCACGAACCCGAGCAGCCGCGTGGATGCCGCGTCGAACGCGTGCTCCCACACGAGCGCGGTCGGGTCGGGCCGCCGCCACCGCCGCCGCCACCGCCGCCGGGTCCGCCCGGGCCCGCACTCGCCGTGACGCCCCACGTCCACGACAGCAGCTCGATCCAGTCCTCGTGTCCGACCGCGGGCGATTCGCCCGGCGCGTCCGCGAAGAACGTGAGGTACGCGTGACCCGACATGGTCGCCCCCTTCGGCGGCGAGGTCCCCCCGACCTCGCGATGCCTCGCAGTGTACGCCGCCGCGTTCCCGCCCGGACAGGGCGCTCTTCAGCCGACGGACCCGCCCTCGTACCAGCGCAGCACCCGCAGGGCGCGCAGGGTGTTCCAGCGGCTCGGCTCGCCGTCGCCGTCCTCCATCTCGAAGTGGGTCCGCGCGCGGTGGGTGTGCTGGAGCGGCCATCGGCCGTCGCCGCGCCGTCGTTGATGCACGAGGTCGATGGCCTCGCCGCACCGCGGGTCGGGCGGTGCGCCCGCGGCACGGAAGTACTCGAGCCCGCGCAGAACGTCGTAGTGCCACTGCGGCGGGAACGAGAACAGCCGCCAGGTCGAGTTGACCACCGCGCCGGTGGTCAGCGACCGGAACAGCCGTCGCTCGAGGAGGTACTCCTCGCCGCGAGCGCGGGCGGCCGCGATCGATCGGGTCGGCGCCCACCGACTGCTCCACCTCCAGCAGGCCCTCGAGCGCGAGGATCGTCGTGTTGAACGACGACCCGCGACCGCGCGGGCGCCTCGCAGTTCCAGCCGCCGTCGTCGAGCTGTTCGCCGAGCAGCCACTCCACCAGGCGTTGCCGGTCGGCGCCTCGTTCGCCGAAGTACGCGCCCAGCGCCACCACCATGCTGTTGACGCACGTCTCGGTCTCGCCGGCGAAGAACGGACCGCTGCTCCTGCGCTGCCATCTCACGCCGTCGCGTACCCGCTGGACGGCGGCACGCGCCTCCTCCGAGGCGGGGTCGAGCCCCAGGAGCCGCAGCAGCAGCAGCGTGTACGTGGTCGAGATCCACTTCGGTGAGTAGGTGCCGCCGCCCCACTGGCCGTCCTCGCCCTGCAGCGCGAGCAGCCGAGCGCCCCAGCCCTCAGTGGCGACGCGGGCGCGTTCGGCCGCGACGACGTCGGCGGGCTCGTCGGTGAGGTCGCGCATCACCTGCCAGCGGATCGCGGGATCCGAGTCGAGCAACCACTCCGTGACGTCCATGATCACCTGCCTTCGGGATCCGCAGTGTACGCCGTGCCCGACTAGGCTGGGGAGGCCATGTTGGATCTTGACCTTACGCAGGAGATCGCCGCGCTGCGCTCCACCTTCCGCGACATCCGTGCCGTCGTCGACGTCGACGCCCTCGAGGCCGAGATCGCTCGCCTCTCAGAGCAGGCGGGCGCACCCGACCTGTGGGACGACACCGAGCGGGCCCAGAAGGTGACGAGCGCGCTCAGCCACCGCCAGTCCGAGCTCGCTCGCGTGAAGAGCATCGACTCGCGCCTCGACGACCTCGAGGTGCTCGTCGAACTCGCCAACGAGACGGGCGACGAAGAGAGCGCCGCCGAGGCGCGCGTCGAGCTCGCGTCCCTGCAGAAGGCGATCGGCGACCTCGAGGTGCAGACGCTGCTCGACGGCGAGTGGGACGACCGCCCGGCCGTCATCACGATCCGCGCCGGCGCCGGCGGCGTCGATGCCGCCGACTTCGCCGAGATGCTCATGCGCATGTACCTGCGCTGGGCCGAGAAGCACGACTACTCGGCGACCGTCATGGACACGAGCTACGCCGAGGAGGCGGGCATCAAGTCCGCGACGTTCGAGATCGACGCGCCCTACGCGTTCGGCACCCTGAGCGTCGAGGCCGGCACGCACCGCCTCGTGCGCATGAGCCCCTTCGGCGCGGCCGGCAAGCGGCAGACGAGCTTCGCCGCCGTCGAGGTCATCCCGCTCATGGAAGAGGCGGGCGAGGTCGAGATCCCCGAGAACGACATCCGCGTCGACGTCTTCCGCTCGAGCGGGCCCCGGCGGCCAGTCGGTCAACACCACCGACTCCGCGGTGCGCCTCACCCACCTGCCGACCGGCATCGTCGTCTCGATGCAGAACGAGAAGTCGCAGATCCAGAACCGCGCCGCCGCCATGCGCGTGCTGCAGTCGCGACTGCTCCTGATGCAGAAGGAGCAGGAGGCCGCCCAGAAGAAGGAGCTCGCGGGCAACATCACCGCGAGCTGGGGCGACCAGATGCGCTCGTACGTGCTCGCGCCGTACCAGATGGTGAAAGACCTGCGCACCGAATACGAGGTCGGCAACCCGAGCCACGTCTTCGACGGCGACCTCGACGGGTTCATCGCCGCCGGCATCAAGTGGCGCAAGCGCCCCACCGACGACTGAGGCCCTACGACCGCACCGCGAACTTCGCGAGGGCCCGCGTGCGCGCCGCGGCGATGAACGCGCGGATGAGCGCGATGCCCTCGGGGTCGAGCCGCTCCTCGGGGTGCCACTGCACGCCGAGGCAGAAGCCGCCGTCGATCGGCCTCGATCGCCTCGATCACGCCGTCGGGCGCGCTCGCCGAGACCCGGAGCCCCTCGCCGAGCTGGTCGACGCCCTGGTGGTGGTGCGACGAGATGTCGAACTCGAGCTCGTGCGTGATGTCGCTGAGCAGCGTGCCGGGCTCGATGGCGACCGGATGCGACGTGTGCGTCCCGACCTCGGCGCGGTGCGGCGTGAGGTCGAGGCGATCGCCGAGGTGCTGCTCGAGCGTGCCGCCGAGCGCCACGTTGATCACCTGCATTCCGCGACAGGCGCCGAGCACGGGCATATCTCGCTCGCGGGCGAGCCGGGTGAGGGCGATCTCGAGCTCGTCGCGCACCCGCAGCGGCTTGTCGTTCGACGGGTGCGCCTCGCTGGCGTAGAGCGAGGCGTCGAGGTCGCGCCCGCCCGGGAGGAACAGCCCGTCGACGAGGTCGAGCAGGCGCTCGGGATCGTCGACGTGCACGTCGACGCTCGGGAACAGGAGCGGCGCGCCGCCCGCCTCCTGGATCGCGGAGACGTAGGTGTGCGAGATCGCGTCGGTGGGGATGTCGACCCACGCGCCATAGCTCGCGGACTTGCGATCGGCGACGATGCCGATGAGGGGAACCGTCATGACGCCTCCTGCGTCGCGTTCGGTTCCGGTATCCAACTTACGGATGCCGCGTCCGATCCGCACGGGGTTGCGCTCGCCGGGCGGCGCGCGTGGCGCGCATCCTGAGAGTTGGGCGAGTCGCAGGTGACGATCGCGGCGGCGCTGCTTAGGCTCGACGCGATGATCCGATTCGACTCCGTCACCAAGACCTACCCGGGTCAGGCGAGGCCCGCCCTGAACGACATCGGGGTGGAGATCCTGCGCGGTGAGTTCGTCTTCCTCGTCGGCGCCTCGGGCTCCGGCAAGTCGAGCTTCCTCCGGCTCATCCTCAAGGAGGAGAAGCCCTCGAAGGGCAAGATCCACGTGCTCGGGCAGGACCTCGGATCGATCTCGAGCCGCAAGGTGCCCTACTTCCGACGCGACCTCGGCGTCGTCTTCCAGGACTTCCGCCTGCTGCCCAACAAGAACGTCTACGAGAACGTCGCGTTCACCCTGCGGGTCATCGGCAAGTCGCGCGGGTTCGTCCAGTCGGCCGTCCCCGAGACGCTGAAGCTCGTCGGCCTCGACGGCAAGGGCAAGCGGATGCCGCACGAGCTCTCGGGCGGCGAGCAGCAGCGTGTCGCCATCGCCCGCGCGATCGTGAACAAGCCGCAGATCCTCCTCGCCGACGAGCCCACCGGCAACCTCGACCCGGTCACGAGCGCGGGAATCATGACGCTCCTCGAGCGCATCAACGCGAGCGGCACCACCGTCGTCATGGCCACGCACGAGGCCGGCATCGTCGACCAGATGCAGCGACGGGTCATCGAGCTCTCCGCGGGCGACATCGTGCGCGACGAGCGCGGTGCGGGGTACGGCGCCACCCTCGGCGACGTCGACGAGGCGCTCAGCGGCGTGCCGGCCGTCAGCGCGACGAGCCCGAGCCCGAGCTCGTGCCCGCCGAGATCCCCGCAGAAGAGGACGCCTCCGCGGTCATCGCCGCCGTCGCCGCGACGAGCGGCCGGGGCGCGAAGGGCAGGGCCGCGAAGACACCTGCGGCACCGAAGGCCCCTGCGGCACCGAAGGCGCCCGCAGCTGCGAAGGCGGCGACCACGGCGAAGGCGACCGAGGCGGCGAAGGCGCCGGCTGAGCCGAAGGCGCCGGCGAAGCCGGTGCGCGCGGCAGCGCCCAAGGTCGGCAAGAAGATGATGGACGAGAAGCAGCCCCTCTACGTCGAGCCCGAGGAACGCGACGAGGTGACGGATGCCGCGGCGGCGATCACCGCGGCCGCGACCGCGTCGGTCCCGGTCACGCCCGCGGGCGACGCCGCGGAGTCGACCGCCGAGACGGGCGACGCCGCAGGTGCCGCGAAGGGCGCCGACGGCGCATCCGAGCCCCTGACCCTCGCCGAGCGGCTGGGGCTGCGCGCGCCCGGCGGGCCGCGCGAGGGCGACGACGAGCAGGAAGTGGGGCCGACGCGATGAGGTTCGGACTCGTCCTCTCCGAGGCGGCGAACGGCCTGCGCCGCAACGCCACGATGGTGGTCTCGGTCGTGCTGGTCACGTTCATCTCGCTCACGTTCGTGGGCACCGCGGCGCTGCTGCAGCTGCAGATCGCCCAGATGAAGAACTACTGGTACGACCGCGCCCAGGTGGCCGTGTACCTCTGCACGTCCGTGTCGACCGCGGCGGGCTGCATCGACGGCGAGGCCACCGAGGAGCAGAAGGCCGCCGTCGAAGGCGCAGCTCGACTCCGACACGCTCACGCCGTTCATCGACGAGTTCTACTTCGAGGACCACCAGCAGGCGTACGAGAACTTCCAGGAGCAGTTCGCGGACACGCCCGCCGCGGACTACGTGACCCCCGAGGTGCTCAACGAGACGTTCTGGGTGAACCTCGTCGACCCGTCGCAGGCCGCGGTGATCGTCGAGAGCCTCGCCGGACTCGCGGGCGTGGAGCAGGTGGTCGACCAACGTCGCTACCTCGACCAGATCTTCGACGTGCTGAACGCGGCGAGCTACACGGCGATCGCCGTGGCCGCGATCATGCTCGTCGCCGCGGCGCTGCTCATCGCCACGACCATCCGCCTCTCGGCGTTCTCACGCCGACGCGAGCTCGGCATCATGCGCCTCGTCGGGGCATCCAACCGCTTCATCCAGACGCCGTTCGTGCTCGAGGGCGTCTTCGCCGGGCTGATCGGATCGCTCCTCGCGGGCGGGGCGGTGATCGCGATCGTGCACTTCTTCGTGCAGGGCTACCTCGCGCAGAGCCTGTCGTTCACGTTCGTCGACCTCACCGACGCGTTCATCGTGGTGCCGCTGCTCATCCTCGTGGGCGTGCTCCTCGCGGCGGTGTCGGCGGGCATCGCCATCACGAGGTACCTGCGGGTCTAGCGCGTCCACCGGGCGGGAGGCGGATGCTGCGGCATCCGCTAGAATCAAAGGCTGCCCCGGCATCGGCCGGGGCGGCATCCGCCAGCAACGCACTCGAACGAAGGAGCAGGTCGTGCCCAAGGAACGCGGTCAGAAGGTCGTCGCGACCAACCGCAAGGCGCGCCACGACTACACGATCGAGGACACCTACGAGGCCGGCATCGTGCTCACCGGCACCGAGGTGAAGTCCCTGCGCGAGGGCCGCGCGTCGCTCGTCGACGGCTACGCGTTCATCGACGGCGGCGAGATGTGGCTCGACGCCGTGCACATCCCCGAGTACACCGAGGGCACGTGGAACAACCACGCGCCGCGACGCAAGCGCAAGCTCCTGCTGCACAAGCACGAGATCGTGAAGATCAGCCACAAGACGAAGGAGGGCGGCTACACGCTCGTCCCCCTGCAGATCTACTTCAGCGACGGCCGGGCGAAGGTCGAGCTCGCGGTCGCCAAGGGCAAGCGCGAGTACGACAAGCGCCAGGCGCTGCGCGAGCGGCAGGACAAGCGCGAGGCCGACCGCGCCATGGCGAGCCGGCGCAACCTCGGCGACTAGACCGGATGCCGCGGCCGACGCGGCCCGCGCGCCGTCGAGTGTCCCGAGCGGATGCCTCCGCGCAGCGCCGCCGCCGCGGCCGGGTTCGGGGCGGCCTCCCAGCCGTGGTGTCGTGACCGCGGGGTAGGCTCATCGCGATGGAGACCTCGACCCGCATCCCGGTTCCCGGCACCTACAACTTCCGCGACGTCGGCGGGCTCCCGGCCGCCGGGGGCACGGTGCGCGACGGGGTGCTCTTCCGCTCCGACGGGCTGCACCGACTCGGCGAGGCCGGCCGTGCCGAGCTGCGCCAGCTGGGGGTCGGCATCGTCATCGACCTGCGCGACGAGAACGAGGCGCGGTTCATGCCCGACGACCTCGACGGGCTCGACGTCGAGGTGCTGAGCCTGCCCGTGTTCGAGGGCTCGGGCGCCTCGCAGGGCGCAGGAGGCATCTCGCTCGACGCCCTCTACGAGCGCATCGTCACCCAGCACGCCGCCGTCGTGGTCAGCGCGCTGCGCGAGATCGCGAGCGCGGGCGACCGCTCGGTGGTGGTGCACTGCACCGCCGGCAAGGACCGCACCGGCATCGTCGTGGCGCTCGCCCTGCTCGCCGTGGGCGTCGACCGCGACGCGGTGGTCGAGGACTACGCGCGCACCGAGGCGAACCTCGCCGGCGAGTGGCTCGAGGAGATGGTGGCGCTCGTCGGGCGCTACGGCGCCCCCGACACTCCCGAGCTCCGCATCCTCATGGGCGGCAGCCCGCGCGAGGCGATCGAGGGCGTGCTCGACACCGTCGAGCGGGCGCACGGATCCACGCGCGAGTACCTGCTCGCGTCGGGCCTCAGCCTGCACGACCTCGCCGCGCTCGAGCGCGTGCTCATCGACCCGGCCTGACCTGCACTGCGCCTGTCCCGGGCGCGGCGGTGCGCGCCGGTGTCGTGCCGTGCGAGCGCGGGTCAGGCGGGGTCGGCGGTGAAGCGCGCGTCGACGGATGCCTCGATCACGAGGTCCTGCGGCGCGAACTCGGTCGGTGCCGCGCCGCCCACGTCGGCCACGGCGCGCATCATCATGGCCTTCGGCATGGGCGTCGGCTGGGAGCTCAGCATGCCGTGGTCGGCGAGCTCCACCGGCACGGGCGTCCCGAGTCCGAGCGCCGACGCGTAGACCTGCGCCTTGGCCACGGCGTCGGCGACCGCCGCGCGCTGGGCGGTCTCCTGCACGCGCGTCGCGCGTGGCATCCGTCAACCGCCAGTCGATGCCGCCGATCGTGAGCTCGTCGGAACCGGCCGTGTCGCCGACCCACTCGCCGAGGCGCCCGAGGTCGCGGAAGACGACCTCGACGTCGGCGCTCGCCTGGTGCACGACCGGCAGCTGCCGGCCCTCGTTGTTCCACGGGCGGTACGACCAGACCCGCAGCTGGTCGGCCGACCACTTCTCGAGCGCGCCGGATGCCTCGAGCTCGCGCACGGCGGCGAGCAGGCGCTCGTGCGCGGCGCTGGTGCGGCCGTAGACGTCGTCGCGGGCGGCGCCGGAGCCGCCGACCGACAGGGTGACGGCGCCCAGCTCGGGCGCGATGCGCTCCTCGGCGTGTCCGGTGACGGCGATCGTGGTCGGCATGTGGTCCCCTCTCGGCAGCGAGCGGCGGGCGACGTGACGCGTCCGCGGCCGCGCGTGCGCGGCCGACCTCAGCATACGTGCCGAGGCCGACCGCGCCGCGGACCCTCACGCCGGGGTGCGCGCCGGCAGCACCCCCGCCCCGTCGAAGAGCCGGTCGAACACGACGCCGCGGTCGAACTGCAGGGCGTACGCACGTGCTCGCTCGGCCCGCGCCGCGCGCTCCTCGGGCGGGAGCGCGAGCGCGGCGTCGATCGCGGCGGCGATGGCGTCGGGGTCGTCGACCGGCACGATCATGGCGTGCTCGCCCACCGCCTCGCCGATGCCGCCCGTCTCGGTGGTGATCACGGCGCCGCCGCCGGCGAGCATCTGCTCGGCGAGGGCGATGCCGAACGTCTCGACGAACTCGGGCCGCGGCTTGCTCGGCAGCACGTAGGCGGCGCATCCGGCCATCAGGTAGGGCTTCTCGGCGTCGTCGACGTCGTCGAGGAACACGATGCGGTCGGCGAGCGGCGATGCCGCCGCGAGCTCGCGCAGCGACTCGGCGTCGGGTCCGCGGCCCGCGATGACGAGCTGGAGTCGCTCGTTGGCGGGTGTGCGCTCGAATCCGGCGATGAGGTCGTCGACGCCCTTCGCCTTCGTGAGCCGCGAGAGGAACAGCACGTAGCCGTCGCGCTCGAGGCCCCTGGCGGCGAGCACGCCCGTCGACGAGGTGCGGGGTCGAGGTCGAGGTACTGCGACGTGTCGATCGCCGGGTACGAGATGCGGATGCGCTCGCGGCACTGCTCGGCGAACCGCGTGCCGTGGAACGCGTCGATCTCGGCGGCCGAGGCGACGATGAGCTCGCGCGTGTACTCCGAGACCGCCACGCAGTGGTCCTGCGCGAGGTAGCTCGAGAGGATGTGGGCGGCGGCGCCGAAGCGGCCCTGCTCGACGCACGAGCGCACGACGTTCGTGACATCCGACCCCACCGCCTCGGCGATCGTGGTGACGTTCACGGGCAGGCCGGTGCTCCACGCGGCACGCACGGCGTCGGTGACCGCGACCGTGTGCGGGCTGAGGTAGAGCGACAGGCACACCGTCGGCACGCCGTCGGTGAAGAGCTCGACGAGGCGGCCGGTGATGCCGGCGAGGTACCGGCCATCGGGCACCTTGTAGTCGCCGACGGGCTCGGGACGCTCGACGATGATGCCCTCGCTGTACGGGAGCATGCGGTCGAGCGGCTTCAGCGGGAGGCCCGTCGCCTCGAGGCGATCGATGGGCCAGGTGACGATGCGCACCTCGTCGAAGCCGCGTTCGAGGGCGGCCTCGGCGAGGTTGCGGCCCTCGACCGAGTGCCCGCAGATCACGGGGTCGGCGCGGTTGACGATGACGAGGCGGTTGCGGGGCTTGGTGTTCATGGGCGCGTCCTTCGTTCGATGCGGGCGTGCGGACTGTCGTGCGGTCTCGGTGCGGTCTGGTCGGCGGTCCGGGTCAGTCGGCCGAGGCCGACGGCGGGCGGGCGTTGCGTCCCCAGTCGCTCGGCTCCGGGCCGAGCTCGACGAGTAATCGGCCGCCGCGGTGCACCTCGTCACCGCGCAGCCAGGTGCGGTCGAGCCGGTCTCCGTTGAGCGCGACCGACTGCACGTACTGGGCCGGGCCGCCGGCGTGCGGCTCGACGAATCCGGTGGTCTCGATCCGCAGGTCGCCCTCGCCGAGGCGGATCTCGGACTCCGCGAACGAGGGAGCGTTCACGAGGAACAGGTTCTGGCCGGCGACCGGGAAGAGCCCGAGCGACGCCCAGACGTACCAGGAGCTGAGGCCCCCGGAGTCGTCGTTGCCCGGCAGGCCGCCACGACCGGTGCCGAACTGCTGGTGGACGGCGGCGTGCACCACCTCGGCGGTGCGATCGGGTCGGCCCGCGTACTGGTACGCCCACGGCGCCTCCATGTCGGGCTCGTTGTTGAGCCCCTCGAACCGTCCGAGCGCGTACCCGTTGGCGAGTTCCTCGATGCCGGGCCGCAGGCCCGGTTGGCGCACCGGCTCCGCGCCGAAGCCGAAGAACGCGTCGAGCATCCCGACGAAGGCGTCGTCGCCACCGGCGAGCCCGATCCGGTTGCGCATGTCGTGCAGCAGCCGGAACGAGTAGTTGTGCCGGCTGCCCTCGTAGAAGGTCGAGTCCAGCAGCAGGCCCGTGGCGTCGTCGAACGCGTTCACCCAGCGCGCGGCGAGCGTCGTGAACTCCTCGACGAGGGCGCGGTCGCCGACGCGCTGGGCGACCTTCGCGGTGCACCAGTACCCGTACGCGATGTCGAGCGTGTGGCTGATCGGATGCGCGATCCCGCGCAGCAGGAAGTCCTCGCCGTAGGTGCGCCGCAGGTCGGTGTGCATGTGCACGAGCGCCCACTCCCAGTCGATGCCGGGCAGGCCGAGCTGGCAGAGGTCGGCCAGGAACGTCTGCGCCAGTGCGCTGCCCTGACGCGAGAAGCGGTCGCTGCCCCGCGCCATCCGGTACCCGATCGGGAAGTTGCCCTCCTCCTCGCAGATCGTGAGGAGCGCCGTGCCGAGTTCCACCGCCTTCTCGGGCATCAGGGCCGTGATGAGCGGGAGCTGCGTGCGGTAGATGTCCCACATCGTGCTGAGGTCGAACACGAACGGTCCGTCCGACGGCCAGAACGGGCTCTCCTGCGGTGCGAGGCAGGGCTTGATGAGCGAGTGGTACAGCGCCGTCGAGAACACGGTCTCGCGCTCTGCGGATGCCGCGTCGACGGTGATCGCCTTCAGCTGCTTGCGCCACGCCTTCTTGGTGCGGTCCCGGCGCTGGGGGAACCGGGCGGGCCCGATACCGCAGTCGCGGCGGAGGTTCTCACGCGCCTGCTCGACCCCCCGCAGCGAGAAGCCGATGCGCACCTCGATGCTCTGACCCGGCTCGCTGGGGCCGGCCCACATCAGGCCGAACGGCCGCAGGGTCGTGGGGCGGATGTGCTCGAACGCGAGCCGGGTGCCGCCGGGCATGAGCCGACGGTCGTACCAGAGCATCTGCCGCCAGTGCTTGGCGTCGCACTCGATGTAGACCGCGAGGGGCGCACCCTCGACGACGATCTCGCCCTGGGCGATTCCCGGCCCGATCGACTCGAGGTGCGCCCGCAGCGGGATCGTCTCGCCGTGCGGGATCCCCAGGCCGCCGAGCGAGAAGTCGATCACGATGCGCGCGTTGCGGTGGCGCGGGAACGTGTAGCGATGCACGGCGCTCTTCGGCCCGACGGTGAGCTCGGCGCGGATGCCGGAGTCGAGCGTCGCGCGGTAGTACCCCGGTTCCGCCGCCTCGTCGACGAGGCCCCAGTTGCGGCCGAGGTCGTCGAGCGGCTCGAGCATCGGCGTCACGCGGAAGTAGTTGTAGTACTTGCGGATCGCGCCGGTGCCCGACTGCTGGAAGTGCGTGAATCCGGATGCCACGGCGTCGTCGTGGATCGTCGTCGGCACTCCCTCGGTGCTGAGGTCGTACCGCCCGTAGCCCGTGGGGTAGGCCCCCGAGTAGGCGCACGCGGACACCATCCCGAGCGGATACGTCGCGCCCGGATGCGTGTTGCCCACCTGCGGCTTCGGCCACCACCACGTGGCGGCGATGCCACGGGGCGCCGGCAGGTCGGTGACCTCGGTGCCGATGAACGGGTCGACCCGCCCGATCATGCGGCTCCCGTGCGGTGGCGGCTGCGGGCGCCGCGGAATGCGCACCGGGGCGCGAAGCGGGGGTCGGCCTCGGGAGTTCCCATGTCGGGACGCTACGGGCAACGGCTCCGCCGTGGGTTACGGGCGCATGAACGATTGCCGAGGAATGACAGTGCCCACGCGTATGTTGTAACCTGTAAGGCCGCGCAGCCCTCGGGTTCGCGCGGGATTGGAAACTCCACAGCGTGCGACAACGGCTCGCCGAACCGGCTTCGACCGGTGCGGTGCGACATGGGGATGATCGGTTTCGACATCGCCTGCGAACCCACGAGAAGCGGGCCGAGGATGCAGGGTTATCTCGTAAACGATCTCTGCGAAACAATAACTGCCAATAAGAAGCAGTCTGACTTCGCCCTCGCTGCCTAAGCGAGTGCGATAGTCCGTCAGTCCGCGGGTCGGTTCCCGCCCCGGTCACTGGCGTCATCTAGGGAACTTGCTGCGCGTCGTCGCCTGAGCGACGTGCGGGACTCTTTCAGGCTGGGCCTGTCGACTTAGGTGCCTGTGGCAAAGGTCGAGGCCGAGTAGAACGCTTGTACAGGCTGCGCCCGGAGAAGGCGTGGAATCACAGCGATGGACGGGGGTTCAATTCCCCCCATCTCCACCATCGGCCGTTGTCGCACGAGGACAGAGAACCCGGCAACCGGGGGTTCTCTTCGTTAGGGGGAGACGGTTTCAGGCGCTCTGAGAGCCCGCTCGTCTCCAGCCGTCGCTCTCATATCTCCCAAGGTCGCTGAACGTGGAGGATGATCGACTCAAAATGTCCGTCGGGTCCGGCTTTGGGTCGAAGTACGCTCAGGCGGGCCGAAGGAGGGACGATGTCGACTGCCCGCCCAGACCGCGATTCTGATGCCCGCAGGCAGATGCGCTACGAGGTCAACTCGAAACGAACGCAATACATCGGTGCTGGCTTTGGCGGCCTCCTCCTGCTGCTCGGCACTGGCGGAATTCTGAATGACGCACCTGCCGTCTTCCCACCGCTCATCGTCACCTTCATCGCCATCGGTGCGGTCTGCAATGGCATCGCCTATGCGAACTACCTGGTAGGTGCTTCACTACTGAAAGCTGCCCTCGCCGATGAACTGGAAGGAAAGACCGTCGGCAACTTCGACCACGTTCCCCACCTGTACAACGTCGCTGGGATGATCTCTGGCACATTCGCAGGTCTGCTGATGATCATCGGCGCCTGGATAGGCGCGTTCGCGTAAGCCACGGTGCAGTTTGGGGTAGGGGCGCGACAGCCTCGACACTTCTCCACACGGGGACAGCTCTCCACCGTGGTGTCCTCTCTCCCCCCGAGACGGTCGAGAAATCACAGGCCGAAACTCACGTGGAGTGCCTCGGATCTGGCCCGAGGTGGAGAAGCTACCTTGGACGCTCGATCTTTGCCCTCGGCGAAGCTCCGACGATGGGGAGTGGTCACGAGCCCGTCTCGGCCCTTTCAACCCGGAACGAAGCTGGACGGCGTCACGCTCATCATCACCGCTTCGCTCGATAGCGAAGGTGGACCAGACCGTTGTCGAACCTGTGTTCATCGACAAGTTCGAGCTTCGAGGGCGACCTTGCCTGGCAGGTAGGGCTTGCCGCCGCCCGCGATGATCGGCGCGATGAGGAGGTGGTATTCGTCGACCAGGCCAGCTCGGATGCGTGCGCTGCGAGCGCCGCACCGCCCACCCCGACATCACGGGTCGCCGCCGACTTGAGATCCCGCACCACGTCGGCCTCGAACGTCCGCTCGAGCCGCGTCTTGGCGGCAGCGACCGTGGGCAGCGTCGTCGAGTACACGATCTTCTCGGCCGCCTGCCAGATCTGCGCGTACTCCAGCATCGCTGCCGACCGATCGGGAATCACCTCTGGCGTCTCCCAAACGGCCATCGTCTCGTACATCCTGCGCCCGAGGAGATAGGTGCCGATCCGTCTCTCGCGGGTGTTGACGAAGGCGAGGACCTCCTCGTCCAGCGCCCCGATGGGGCGGCCTTCGTCGTGGAGCTCAGCCCCGTGCCGCTGCGCGCAGCACTTCGGCGTGCGCTGCGCGGCGGGGTGTGAGCGCATCGACCGCATCAGGCGCACCCTGATCCAGCATCACACCTCGTCATCAGCGATGGGGAGCGCCGTCACCCCGCTCGGCAACAGGTACGCGCCGAGGCGCGGCACCACCGTGACGCCGATGCCCTGCGCGACGTAGTCGAACGCCGTCGCGTAGTCGGGCGCTGCGATGCGGAACCGCGGAGAGAAGCCGTGCGCGGTGCACGCCGTCAAGACGATCTCGCGGCACGGTCCACGGGCGTGGTCGTTGTCGATCCACGGCTGGCCGGCGAGGTCGGCGATCGCGACCGAGTCGCGTGCGGCGAGCGGGTGACCGGCGGGCACGACGGCGACGTACCCCTCGACGCGGAGCGGCTCGAGGTCGTAGCCATCCGCTGCTCCGTCGGCCGCGGCGGGATCGCGATCGCCGCGGACCGCCTCGGCGATGTAGACCTCGAGGTCCGGGTCGGCCGAGTGCTGCCCGCGAAGCTCGACGAGGCTCAACTCGATGCGCAGGTCGGGGAACTCGACGGCGAGGTGCGCGACGACCCCTGGCATCCACGCACGATTGGCCGACATGAAGCATCCGATGCGGAGTGCACCGCTGCGGCCCGCGCGCAGATCGCCGGCGAGGGTCTCGAAGTCTGCGAGCTGGTCGAGCACGCGAGTCGCATGATCGGCGACTTGACGCCGGCGGCCGTCGGCTGGATGCCTCGGCCGTGACGCTCGACGAGTACGAGCCCGGTCTCGCCCTGAAGCGCCGCGACGTGCTGGCTCACGGCCGACGGCGTGTAGCCGAGGCGTGCGGCCGGGCGATTGATCGAACCGGCCTCACACTGCTCGGGAGCACCCGGAGACACTGGGCATGCCAGGTCGCGATCGTACAGTGAAACTGAAGAGTACGGAAGCATCGTTCGCTTGTGCTGAACCCATCAGCGCGTCGAGGCTGGACGCATGCGCACCCCTTCCGAGATCGCCGACTCGCCGCTCCCACCGCAGATCCCGATGCGTCGTGCACTCGATTGGCGGGTGCTCGCGGCTACCGCGATCGTGCTCGTCCTGTGGGCGTCGGCGTTCATCGCGATCCGCGGCATCGGTGACTCGTTGTCACCGGGCGCGCTCGCATTCGGGCGCCAACTCGTGGGCGCCCTCGCGCTCGCGGCGATTGCGCTCGTGCGGCGGCCGCCGTTCCCGCGAGGTCGCGGACTGGTGCTCGTGGCCGGATACGGGTGCTCTGGTTCGCGGGCTACACGCTCGTGCTCAACATCGCCGAGCGTCACCTCGACGCCGGCACGACGGCGATGCTCGTGAACGTCGCCCCGCTGCTCGTCGCCCTCGTCGCGGGGGTCGTGCTGAAGGAGGGGTTCCCGAGTTTCGCTGATGATCGGCCCGTCGGTGCAGACTCGCGCCGCATTCCGCTGGCGGCTTGCTCACGTTGATACCATCGGCATCGCGCTCGGCCTTCTGGCCGCTGCGCTCTACGCGAGCGGGGTCCTCGTGCAGAAGGTGGCGCTGAAGACGACGGATGCGCTCGGGGCGACCTGGGTCGGTTGCGCTGTCGGGGCGATCGCGCTCGCGCCGTTCCTGCCGCAGCTCGTCACGGAGGTCGCGGTCGCGCCGATCCCCGCGACGCTCGCGATGGTCTACCTCGGCGTCTTCCCGTCGGCGATCGCGTTCGTCTTGTGGGCGTACGTGCTCCAGCGCAGCACGGCGGGCGCGACGGCATCAGCGACGCTCGCGGTGCCCGCGATCGTCGTGCTCATGTCGTGGCTGATCCTCGGCGAACTGCCGACGATCCTGGGCATGATCGGCGGCGTGGTGTGCCTCGCAGGCGTGGCGTCGAGCCGCCTGGGCGGCGGTGGGGACGAGTACGAACGCAGCGGCGAGGCCGGCCGCGATGAGTGCCTTCTTGAACATGGATCCTCCTCGTTGAGAAATCTGCACAACGAACTCTCTCCGGACTCTACTCAGAGCTGAGGAAGTGTCAATAAACGCTCATCGTCAGGTCTTCACTCGGTACCGAACGTAAACCAGACCGTTGGCGAGCGCCGCACCGCCCACTCCGACATCGCGGGTCGCTCCTGCCGTGAGTTCCCCACGGTCGAGTACACGATCTTTCAGCCGCCTGCCAGATCTGCGCGTACTCCAGCATGGCTGCCGTCTGACCGGGAATCGCATCTGGCGCCTCCCAAACGGCCATCGTCTCGTCCGTCCGCAAGCTCCCGAATGTGTCGCCCCCTTTCTGGGCCTCGCCGTCACGGCGGCAGTTCACTAGCTTCTATTTCATGGCGAAGAAGCTGGGAGATCGTCGCGCGCGCTCACGCTCCGGGTTCGGGAGGCGGCTGACGTCGAGGTTCCTGGTCGTCCTCCTGACCGCGGGCGCGCTGTTCGGTGCAGCCGTGGCGTCGCCGGCGGCCGCGGCGACGTGCACGGATGGCGCGATCACGATCGTGGCGCACACCGACGATGACCTGCTGTTCCTCAATCCCGACATCATGCACGACATCGAAGCTGGGCGCTGCGCCCGGACGGTCTTCGTGACCGCGGGTGAGTCGGGAGACGATCAGTCGTACTGGGGCAGCCTCGAGGCCGGGATCCGGGCGACCTACGCGGAGATGGCCGGCGTGGCCAATCGCTGGACCGCCGCGGATGCGGGAATCCCGGCGGGCGCGATCTCCATACACACCCTGACGGCGGCGCCTCATGTGTCGGTCGTGTTCCTGCGGATCCCGGATGGCTTCGACGGGAGTGGCAGCGCCGCGTACGGGTGGCAGAGCCTTGCGAAGCTCTGGGACGGCGAGATCTCGACCGTCACGACCGTCGACGGCCGTGAGTGGTATACGAAGACCGAGGTTCGCGACATCCTCGTCAAGCTGATGTCGGACTTCAAGGCGACGACCGTGCGCACGCAGGACTGGACGAGCGATCCCAGCAATCTCGACGACCACAGCGACCACTGGGCGACTGCCATGTTCACGCAGCTGGCGAGCCGGCGGTACACCGCCGCCCACACCCTCCTGGCCTACGAGGGGTACCCGACCTGGACCTACGACGAGAACGTGACCGGGGACGACCTGACGAAGAACATCGATGCCTTCGTGACGTTCGCGGCCTATGACCACCGGCTCTGCAACAGTCCTCTGGAGGGCTGTCCCGACTACCCGCATGACCTGTGGCTGGAGCGGCAGTACGTCGTCACCGTCGAGTCCACGAAGAACGCGGCACGCGAATCCGGTGTCACGGTCGCGGTCTCGACGAGCAAATCGACCGCGCAGGGCGCCGCGAAGGCGAAGGATGGCTACCCGGGCGGAGCGCCGATGAACCCCGCACAGGAGTGGGTGACCAATGGCGAGAAGGCGGGCGGCTGGATCCAGTACAGCTTCGCCTCGCCCACGCCGCTCGACGGTGTCACCCTCTTCGATCGGCCCAACCTCGCCGACCAGGTCGTGGGAGCCAACATCGTCTTCTCCGACGGCAGTTCCGTGCCGGTGGCGGCGCTTCCGAACAACGGCTCGGGACTCACGATCAGGTTCCCGGCACGCACGGTCACATCGGTGCGACTGAACATCACCGCGGTCAGCGGCACCACGACCGATGTCGGCCTCGGCGAGTTCGAAGCGTGGCGCGGGCCGGCGGATACGACGGCGCCGGTGGTGACGGCCTCCCCGGTGGGCGGGAAGTACCCGGCCGGTCAGGCGATCACCTTGTCGGCGAACGAGACGGCGAAGATCTACTACACGACGAACGGCACGACGCCGTCGGCGAGCAGCACGTTGTACACGGGCCCGATCACCCTGACGACGGGCTTCACGCTGCGGTACCTCGGTGTGGACACGGCGGGGAACGCTTCGGCTCCGGCGCAGCAGGTGTACACGGTGGCGACGGCGGATACGACGGCGCCGGTGGTGACGGCCTCCCCGGTGGGCGGGAAGTACCCGGCCGGTCAGGCGATCACCTTGTCGGCGAACGAGACGGCGAAGATCTACTACACGACGAACGGCACGACGCCGTCGGCGAGCAGCACGTTGTACACGGGCCCGATCACCCTGACGACGGGCTTCACGCTGCGGTACCTCGGTGTGGACACGGCGGGGAACGCTTCGGCTCCGGCGCAGCAGGTGTACACGGTGGCGACGGCGGATACGACGGCGCCGGTGGTGACGGCCTCCCCGGTGGGCGGGAAGTACCCGGCCGGTCAGGCGATCACCTTGTCGGCGAACGAGACGGCGAAGATCTACTACACGACGAACGGCACGACGCCGTCGGCGAGCAGCACGTTGTACACGGGCCCGATCACCCTGACGACGGGCTTCACGCTGCGGTACCTCGGTGTGGACACGGCGGGGAACGCTTCGGCTCCGGCGCAGCAGGTGTACACGGTGGCGACGGCGGATACGACGGCGCCGGTGGTGACGGCCTCCCCGGTGGGCGGGAAGTACCCGGCCGGTCAGGCGATCACCTTGTCGGCGAACGAGACGGCGAAGATCTACTACACGACGAACGGCACGACGCCGTCGGCGAGCAGCACGTTGTACACGGGCCCGATCACCCTGACGACGGGCTTCACGCTGCGGTACCTCGGTGTGGACACGGCGGGGAACGCTTCGGCTCCGGCGCAGCAGGTGTACACGGTGGCGACGGCGGATACGACGGCGCCGGTGGTGACGGCCTCCCCGGTCGGCGGGTCCTATCCCGCGGGCCAGCAGATCTCCCTGTCGGCGAACGAGACGGCGAAGATCCACTACACCGTCAATGGGTCCGCCCCGACGGTGAGCAGTCCGGTGTACAGCGCCCCGCTGACCTTGAACGCCCCGTTCCAGCTGCGCTACTTCGCCGTCGACACGGCCGGCAACCAATCCGGAGCGGGCTCGCAGTCCTACGCCGTGCGGGCTCCGGCGATCGGGCCGAGTCATGACTTCGACGGCGACGGGAAGGCAGATGTCCTGGCTCGCGACCAGAGCGGAAACCTCTGGCTGCAGCCGGGCAACGGCGCCGGGGGATGGCTGACCGCGCGCGTGGTCGGGACAGGCTGGAATGTCATGACCGCGATCTTCATCCCCGGCGACTTCGACGGCGACGGCAATGTCGACGTGCTCGCCCGGGACACCGGCGGACGGCTCATCCTCTACCCCGGGAACGGTTCGGGCGGATGGCGCACTCCGGTGCAGGTCGGGTCGGGGTGGACCATCATGCGCTCGATCATCGGGCCCGGGGACTTCGACGGTGACGGCAACGTCGACGTCCTCGCGGTGGACGGCGGGTACCGGATGCTCCTGTACCCGGGTGACGGCGGGGGAGGATGGCTCGACCCCGTCCAGGTGGGATCAGGTTGGGCGGACATGACGGCCGTGGTCGCGCCGGGCGACTTCAACGGAGACGGCGCGGTCGACGTGATGGCACGGACCTCGGGCGGCACGCTCTACCTGTACCCCGGTGACGGAGGGGGCGGCTGGCTCCCGCGGTTGCAGGTGGGAACTGGTTGGAACGCGATGACGGCGATCATCGGTCCGGGTGACTTCAACGGCGACGGCTTCACCGACCTGCTCGCACGCAATTCGACGGGGGCGCTCACGCTCTACCCCGGCGACGGAGCGGGCGGGTGGAAGCCGTCCACGCAGGTCGGAACCGGCTGGAACGGGTACACAGCGATCACCTGAACCGTCTTGCACCCGCGCACGCGCGCAGGCGCGCAGGCGCGCGGCGCAGGGTGGCGGAGTGACCTACCTGGGACGAACTCGCCGAGATCGACCAGCACGCCGTCGATGCCGGCATCGACCTATGGGCGGATCCGCGGCGCGGTGGCGGACTGCCCGACCTGCGACCCTGAACGGCACCGGGTCGGCCTCTCCCCCAGCACGTCGGCGCTCAGCGCAGGTGCGGCAGCACCTCCGCGGCGATGAGCTCGAGGTGGTCGAGGTCGCGCAGGTCGACGAGCTGGAGGTACACCCGGTCGGCGCCGAGGTCGCGCAGGCGCAGGAGCTTCTCCACGGCGGCATCGGGCGTGCCGGCGATGTTGACCTCGGCGAACGTGTCGGGGTCGGCGTCGATCGCGGCGAGACGGCGGAGGTAGTCCGCGTCATCCGTGGCCACCACCGTCGGCAGGGCCACCGAGGTGCGCAGCGTGCCGGGGTCGCGGCCGAGCTGCTCGCACGCACGTCGCACGCCGTCGAACGTCTCGGCGACGACGTCCTCCGACCGGAAGCCGATGTTGAACTCGGTCGCGAACCGCGCGGCGAGCGCCGGCGTGCGCTTGGGGCCCGCACCTCCGATGATCACCGGCACCCGGCTCTGCACCGGCTTGGGCAGCGGCGGGGCATCGACGAGCGTGTAGTGCTCGCCCGCGAAGTCGAAGCGGTCGCCGTCGGGGGTGGACCAGAGCCCGGTCACCACCTCGAGCTGCTCCTCGAGCAGGTCGAACCGCTTCGGCGGGAACGGGATGCCGTAGGCCTCGTGCTCCTCGGCGAACCATCCGGTGCCGAGCCCGAGCTCCACGCGACCGCCCGACATCGCGTCGACCTGCGCCACCTGGATCGCCAGGATCGACGGATGCCGGAACGTCGCCGACGAGACGAGGGTGCCGAGCCGGATGCGCCGGGTGTCGCGTGCGAGGCCCGCGAGGGTGGTCCAGGCATCCGTCGGACCGGGGAGCGGGTCGGTTCGCCCCATCGCGAGGAAGTGGTCGGAGCGGAACCAGCCGTCGAAGCCGAGGCGTTCGGTGGCGGCGGCCTGAGCGAGCTGGTCGTCGTAGCTCGCACCCTGCTGCGGCTCGGTGAAGATGCAGAACTCCACGACGTCAGGCCTCGGCGCCGTTGCCGGCGAGGGCCGCGAGCACCGCGTCGTGCAGCCGCCCGTTGGTGGCGAGCGCGCTCCCGTGCCACGGCCCGGGTTCGCCGGCGATCGAGGTGAAGCGTCCGCCGGCCTCCTCGACGATGGGCACGAGTGCGGCGAGGTCGTAGGGCTTCACGTCGAACTCGCCGGTGATGTCGATGACGCCCTCGGCGAGCAGCGCGTACGACCACAGGTCGCCGTAGGCCCGGTCGCGCCACACCTGCTCCGACAGCGCCAGCAGACGGTCGAGGTGGCCCGCCTGGCGCCACTGGGCGAGGCTCTGGAAGCTGAGCGAGGCATCCGCGAGCCGTTCCACGCCCGACACGCGCAGTCGCCGGGCGCCCGGCACGCGAGCGGATGCCGCATCCGAAGCCTCGGGCGCTTCGACCCCGAGCTCACCGGCCGATGCGGTCGTCCATGCGCCGTGGCCGCGTGCGGCCCACCAGCGCCGGCCCATCGCGGGGGAGGAGGCGACGCCGACCACCGGCACCCCGTCGACCGCGAGCGCGATGAGCGTGCCCCACACGGGCACGCCGCGGAGGAAGTTCGCGGTGCCGTCGATCGGGTCGAGGATCCACTGCCGGGTCGAGTCGCCCTCGGTGCCGAACTCCTCGCCGAGGATGCCGTCGCCCGGGCGGGCCTCGGCCAGCCGGTCGCGGATGGCGCGTTCGACGGCGAGATCGGCCTCGGTGACCGGCGTGCGGTCGGGTTTCGTCTGCACGTCGAGGTCGACGGCGCGGAACCGGGCGAGCGAGACGGCGTCGGCGAGGTCGGCGAGTTCGAGGGCGAGATCGAGGTCTTCGGCGTAGTCGGCGGTCACCCGATCAGGCTATCGGGCACGTCCGTCGGCGCCCGCGGAGGGCGACGCGCCGCGTCATCCGCTCGATTGGCGCAACGGGTCGTTCTCCTGATAACGTGGTCCCTCGGTTCGGGTTGTCGCAGACATCCGGGCCGAGCACGTGAACAGCATGCACCTCTAGCTCAATCGGCAGAGCAACTGACTCTTAATCAGTGGGTTCAGGGTTCAAGTCCCTGGGGGTGCACCGTCAGCCCCGAACCTCTCGCCAGGTTCGGGGCTTTCGTCATTCCCCGGATGCCGCGCCGGCCTCGTTGCCGAGGGCCTGGAGGACCCGCTGCACCGACCCGCCGAGATTCCATTCCTCGCCGAGGCGCTGCACCTCGGCGACCTCGGCCGCGTCGAGCGGTCGGAGCCGCGCCTCGAACGGCGGGAACTCGAGGTCGCGCACCACCTCGACCACGGTCGGCGCCACCTCGAGATAGGTGGCCGCGCCCAGGATGCGGGCGCGCATCGTCGCGGACAGGGGCGCCGCCGGATCGGCGGCCGCCGCGATGAGGGAGTCGAGGTCGACGAACTGCTGCAGCAGGCTCGCCGCGGTCTTCTCGCCGATGCCCGCGACCCCCGGCAGTCCGTCGGACGCGTCACCGCGCAGCACGGCGAAGTCGGCGTACTGGCTGGGCAGGACGCCGTACCTGCCGACGACCGAGACATCCGTCAGCACCTCGAGCTTGCTCATGCCGCGTGCCGTGTAGATCACGCGGACGTCGCGGGCGTCGTCGACGAGCTGGAACAGGTCGCGGTCGCCGGTGACGACGTCGACCGCCGTGTCGGCCTGGGTCGCGAGGCTGCCGATGACGTCGTCGGCCTCGTGCCGCGCGGCCCCGATGACGGTGAGGTCGAGCGCGGCGAGGATCTCGCGGATCATCGGGATCTGCGCCTCGAGCGGGTCGGGCGTCTCCTCGACGTCGGGGCCGGCGGGCACGATCTCGGCGACGCGGTGCGCCTTGTAGCTCGGGATCAGCTCGACACGCCAGTGCGGCCGCCAGTCGTCGTCCCAGCAGGCCACGAGGTGCGTGGGCTCGTAGTCGTTCACGAGCCGGGCGATGATGTCGAGCAGCCCTCGCACGGCGTTGACGGGGGTGCCGTCGGCGCGTTTGAGCGAGTCGGGCACGCCGTAGAACGCGCGGAAGTAGAGGGACGCGGTGTCGAGGAGCATCAATCGGTCGGCCACACCGCGATCCTGTCACGGACCGCCCACGCCGGCGATGCCCGGGTGACGAAGGCTCGCCCCTCAGCGCCCGGCGCAGGCGGTGCTCCTCAGTCGGCGTCCCTGCCGAAGGTCAGCCCGTGCTCGGCGGTGAGTCGCGGAATGCTCCCCGGGTCGAGGTCGAGCCCGAAGCGCTCGGCGATCACGCCGACCTTCGCCGGGTCGGGCGGGGACCCCTGCGCGAGGAGTTCGCTGAGCTGCTCGAAGTAGCCCTCGAATCCTCCGGGCGAGATGATCTCCAGCACCCGAGCCGGCTCGGAGCCCGCATTCCAGAACGTGTGCCACTGCCCGCGTGGCTTGAAGATCAGGTCGCCCGGCGCGCCGACGACCACCTCGTCGCCGAGCAGCACGCCGATCTCGCCGGCGAGGACGAAGGTGTACTCGTCCTCCCGGTGGTGTCGGTGCAAGGGGGCGGCCAGCTTGCGCGGCGGGATGGGATGCTCCACCAGCGCGAACGAACCGCCCGAGTCGGCGGAATCGACCATGAATCGAACCCCGATGGAGCCGAGCCTGCCGAGACGGCCCTGATCGGATCCGAGTACGCGTGCCGTGCGGGTGAGCATGATGACCCTCTTTCGATGAACACAGCGTTTATTGATTGCGCCTATGGTCTAACATGAATGAACACCATGTCAATCGAAAAGCGGAAGTACGAGCTCAAGTCCCGCGCCGAGGCCCAGCGGCAGACGCGGGAGCGCATCGTGCTCGCGACGATGGACCTGCACCGGGAGGTCGGCCCCGCGCAGACGACGGTCGCCGAGGTCGCTCGCCGAGCCGGCGTGCAACGCCTGACCGTGTACAACCACTTCCCCGACGAGGCGGAGCTGTTCGGTGCCTGCCAGGCGCACTGGATGGAGTTGCACCCGCTGCCCGACCTCGATGCCGCACTTGCCGTCACCGAGCCCGCCGAACGACTTCGCGAGGCACTGCGCGGCACCTACCGCTGGTACCGCGAGACCCAGCCGATGGCGGAGAACATCCAACGCGATCGCACCGTGGTGCCTGCGCTGGACTCGCTGATGCGACGCACCGCGGACGCGCGAGCCGACCGGCTCGCGGACGCGCTGGCCGAGGGCCTGGGCGCCGGCGCAGCGCACCGGGCACTCATCCGGCTGGCGCTCGACTTCTGGACCTGGCGCCGACTGTCGCACGAGGGACTCGACGACGACGCGGCGGCCGATCTCATGACGGCGGCGGCCACCTCGTCGGCACGCTAGTCGGGGGTCAGTCGTCGAAGCCGCGAGCGGCGAGCGCCTTGCGGTAGACGACGAGGTCGCAGGTGGTCGCGAGCAGCGGCTCCAATTCGGGGTAGAGCTCCCCGAGCGCGCCGGTCTTCACCACGCGATACCCGATGCGCGAGTACCAGTCGTGGAGGAGCTGCTTCGACGGATGCTGCCACGACGTCGGCACGAGCAGCTCGAGCTGCATGCCGGCGAACCCCCGGTCGGCCGCCCAGCCCTCTGCGAAGGCGACGAGCGCCCGACCGATGCCGACGCCGCGGCGCGCGGGGTCGGCCGCCAGCATCCCGAACTCGGCGGTGCCGGCGTCGAGCGCGTGCACCCGGACGACGCCGACGAGCCGGCCGCCGATGCGGGCCACGGCGAGTTCCTCCCACCGGATCAGTTCGGCGATCTCCCGCGCATCCGTGCGGCGGGCACCATCCACCCAGAGACCGGCCTCGGCGATGACGTACACGCCGTTGACGAGCTCGGTGATCGCGTTGACGAGCGCGACATCGTCGGCGGAGACGGAGGGTTCGATGCCGACGTCGAGTGCGTCGAGGGGCGGGGTGCTCACCGGTCCATTCTGGCGGTCACCGACCCGCGAACAGGTCGACGCCGACCAATCGCAGGCACTCGCCGGCGAAGCCGGCGGCGCAGTAGAGCCCGAGCACGGTGCCGAGCATCGCCTCCCGGAACGAGCCGGTGTCGCCGAGCAGCGGCAGCGCGACGTGGCCGCTCGGCAGCCACATGCGATTCAGCACCGGCACGGGCCGGAGGTGCTCGGGAGGCCGCAGGACCCAGGGCCACAACAGGCCGGGCACGCCGCCGGTCGTGAGGAAGTCGCCCAGGAGGTGCGCGACGAACCCGATCGTGACCGCGAGCGGGAACCAGGCGACCTGCTCGGGCGCGAAGACCACGATGAAGGCCCCGAGCAGCGCCCCGAGCGCCCAGGCCGCCGCCCACGTGCGCACGACATCGCGCGCCTTCAGGCCGAAGCAGGTGAGCACCGCGGTGCCGACGCCGGCGCCGACGGCGATGGTGCCGAACTCCTCGACCGCGAGGGTGACCAGGGTGAGCGCCCAGGCGGCCGCGGCGACGACGGCGACCGCGACACCGGAGTGGGCGCCCCGGCGATGTCCGCCCGAGAGCACGCCGACCGCGCCGGTGACGACCCGGCCGAGCACGGGAACCGAGTGGGCGATCGTGGCGCTGTGGTGATCGGCATCGGGGAGGAGCGCCGCGCCGGCGGCCACCGCGGCGCCGGCGAGCACGCCCACCGGGTCGAGCGGATACGCCCCGAGGGTGAGCATCGGGATCGTGCCCGTGATCGCGATCCACGCCGCGGCGCCGCTCGTCGCGTGCGTGATGCCCATCATTCCGTGTCGCGCTCCCGGTCGGCGGCTCAGTCGGCCGATCGGCCGGCGACCAGTCTGCCGGGGCCGGGCGACATTTCCGGCCAGTCGACCCGGCTCGCCGCGCGGCCGACCGTCAGTCGTCGAAGCCGCGTGCGGTCAGCGCCTCGCCGAGATGCTCGGCGGTGCGCAGCGCCCGCACGATCACCGGCACCGCGAGGGCGAGGATCGACCCTTCGGCGCCGCGCGCCTTGCGGGCCTCGAGCACCTCGCGCACCAGGTCGGCGAGCAGCGGCACGCATCGGATGGTGAGCGCGAGCGCGAGGCCGATCCGGTCGGCATCCACCCAGCGGCGGAACGGTCGCAACAGCGCCTGCATCGCGTCGAGGGTCGCGCTCACCGGCGTGGTCAGCGTGTAGAGCGCCGCAAGCGCCACGGCGAGCACGAGTCGCAGGGCCATCAGCGCGGCCGCCTCCCAGCCGCCGAAGATCACCTGCACGGGCACGGCGAACGCGAGCACCCAGAGGATCGGCACCACCTGTCGCCAGGCGAGCGCGAACGGCACGCGGGCGACGGCGAACAGCACGACCACCAGCACGGATGCCGCGCCGAGCCACACGAGCGAACCGAGCAGCGCGACCGTGGTGACGATCACGGCGAGCACGCCGAGCTTCAGGAGCGCCGGCGCGCGATGCACGAGCGAGGTGCCGGGATGGAAGACGCCGATCATGCCGCGCTCACCCGATCAGGGCCCGGTAGACGTCGAGCGCGGCGCCGGGCACGTCGTCGGCGACGACGCGACCGGCCTCCATGACGACGACCCGGTCGAAGGACTCGAGCAGCTCGAGCTGGTGGCTGACCACCACGAGCTGCTGGTCGAGCGACTCGAAGTGCTCCGCGACGCGGCGCGCGTTCCTGGCGTCGAGCAGGGTGGTGGGCTCGTCGGCCACCACGATCGCGGGCGCGGCCACGAGCACCGACGCGATGGCGAGCAGCTGCTTCTGCCCGCCCGAGAGGCGGTGGGCGGGACGGTCGGCGAGCTCGGTGAGCCCGACGCGGTCGAGGGCCGCATCGACGCGGGCCGCGGCATCCGCCTTCTCGAGCCGGTGGCGGCGCAGCGTGAAGGCGACGTCCTCGCGCACGGTGGGCATCACGATCTGGTTGTCGGCGTTCGTGAAGACGAAGCCCACGCGGCGGCGCACCTCGCGGCCCTGCCTGGCCACGTCGAGGCCGTCGACGACGACCCGGCCCGACGCGGGCGTCACGAGTCCGTTGATCATGCGCGCGAGCGTCGACTTGCCCGAGCCGTTGGCCCCGACGATGCCGACGCGCCGCTCGCGCAGCACGAGCGACACGTCGTCGACGACGAGCTCCGCGCCGAAGTCGTGGCTCACGCCGCTCGAACACGATCTCGCTCATGCCACCCGCTCCACGATCATCGCCACGCCCTGTCCGCCGCCGATCGAGCAGGCGGCCAGGCCCGGGCGTGCGTCGTCGGCGGCGGCCATGCGGGCGGCCAGCCGCACGAGCAGCACGGCACCGGATGCCCCCCACGGGTGTCCGAGCGCGATCGCGCCGCCGTCGCCCGAGATGAGGTCCTCGTCGAGGCCGAGCTCGTCGCTCACCGCGAGCACCTGCGCGGCGAACGCCTCGGTGATCTCGATGAAGCCGAGGTCGGTCGCGGCGAGTCCGGCCCGGGCGAGGGCCAGGCGGGCGGCGGGCGCCGCGCCGAGGCCGGGCAGGGCGGGGTCGCCCGCCGCGACGGCGACGGCGCGCACCCGCAGGGCGGGCAGACCGAGCTCGCGGGCCACCGCCTCGGTGGTGACCGCCATCGCGGCCGCGCCGTCGGAGAACCCGCACGAGTTGCCGGCGGTCACGGTGCCGCGACCGGATGCCGCATCGAACGGCGGCCCGGCCGGGGCATCCGGAGCAGCGTCGCCCGCGAACACCGGCGCGAACCGCGCGAGGCGGGCGACGTCCATCGCGGCGCGGGGCCGGTCGTCGCGCCGGACCCCGTCGATCGGCACGATCTCGGCGTCGAACACGCCCGCGTGCTGCGCCGCGGCCGCACGGGCGTGCGACCGTGCCGCCCACGCGTCCTGCCGGGTGCGCGAGATGCCGAGCACCGCGGCGAGCCGGTCGGCGGCCGGGCCCATGTCGGGATCGGGGAAGCCGTCGGGCGCGAACGGTGCGCGCGTGTACCGCTCGCCGGAGCCGGGCCACGACCGGTGGGGCGCCGTGGATGCGGACTCCGCCCCGCCCGCGAGCACGAGCCGAGCGTCGCCCGCCCGCACCCGCGAGGCCGCCTGCATCACCGCGTCGAGGCCCGAGCCGCACTGCCGGTCGACGGTGACGCCGGGCACGTCCGCGCCGAGCCCGGCGCGGAGCGCGGACACGCGCGCGACGTCGCCGCCCGGGCCCATGCAGTTGCCGAGCACGACGTCGTCGACGGGGATCCCGGCGGGCGCGACGGCCCGCGCGACCTCGGCGAGTACGGGTGCGGCCAGGGCGTCGACGGTGGCGTCGGCGAAGGCGCGCCCGGCCGTGCCGATGGCACTGCGGCGTGCGGCGACGATCACGGCCGGGGCGCTCACGGAGCGCTCCGCTCGAAGGCCGCCGGATGCCCGTCGCCCAGGGCGCCGTCGGCGAGGGCGTCGCGCAGCACTCCGCGGGCGACCTTGCCCGAATCGGTGCGAGGGATCGCGTGCACGAACCAGCGGCGGGGGAGCTCGACCGGCGACAGCGTGGCGCGGGCCGCCGTGACGACCTGCTCGAGCTCGACGCCGTCGGCGAGCTCGACCACTGCGAGGATGCGCTGTCCGAGGACCTCGTGCGGTTCGCCGAGGACGGCGGAGGCGTCGACCCCCGGCAGTGCCGTGAGTCGCGACTCGACGTGCTCGGCGAGCACGGTGGCCCCCGCGGTGGTGATCGCGGCATCGCCACGGCCGAGGATCCGGATGCCGCCGTCTGCGGTGCGTTCGGCCAGGTCGCCCACCGTGGCGAAGCCGTCGGCGCTGCGGCGCAGCATCCCGCCGCCGACGGCGTCGAGCGCCAGGTACGGCGACCGCGCCCACACCTCGTCCCCCGCGGCACCGCGCCGCAGCTCGACCTCCACGCCCGGGAACGGATGGAGCCGGCCGTCGCGACCCGCGGCGACGAACGAGAGCTCGGCCGCGCCGTAGTACTCGGTGACGCGGATGCCGCGCGCCTCCGCACGTCGACGCAGCGCGTCGCTCGACGCGGCGCCGGCGACGATCGCGGTGGGCGGGAGCGTCGGGCCGTCGAGCAGCCGCGCGAGTCGCGTCGGGGTGGTGTGGACGGCGGTCGCGCCGGCCACGGAATCGGTCGCCGTCGCGCCGAGCCAGAGCGCGTGCAGCGCCGCGTAGAGGTGCATCGACACGTGCAACGGCCCGGTCGCGGCGATGCGATCGCCGGCGCCGAGGCCCGTGAGACGGGCGAGCGGGCCGGCCGACGCGAGCCAGGAGGCGTTCGTGCGGGCGACGACGCGCGGGGTGCCGGCACGGCCGGACGACCCCGAGGTCAGGAGTGCGAGCTCGGTGCCCGGGGGCAGGAGGCCGGCGATCCCGTCGGCGGCGGCCTGGTCGCCGCCGACGAGCACCGGGCGACCGCGGTCGAGGGCGGCGAGCACGGTGGTGATGAGCGCGACCGGCTCGGCGCCTGCGGGGCATCCGACCGGCCCGTCACCCGGCGGGAGGCGCGCGTCGTCGACGGCCCGCGCGAGCTCGCCGTACCGCACGACGTCGCCCTCGAACGCGAGGGCGACCTCGTGCGACGAGCCGCGCAGCCAGTCGCTCATGCGCCGGACGACACCGCCGCGCTGCGACGCCACGGCCATGGCTGCGGGGCGATGAGGCCGGGCGACGCGCGGTGCACGCCCTTCGCCACGAGCACGGTGACGACGACCTTGGCGAGGTCGCCCGGCAGGAAGACGAGCGAGCCGAGGAACGCCACGTCGAGCGGCGTCCCGGTGATGGCGGCGAACACCGGCACGCCCACGAGGTAGACCGCGACGATGCCGCCGAGCGCCGTCGCGCCGAGCGCGGGCAGCACGCGGTAGCGGGGGAGCAGCCGGGCGGTGAGCCAGCCGATCACGACGACGCCGAGGAGCCATCCGGCGAGGTAGCCGACCGACGGGCCGACGAAGACGGCGAGGCCGCCGCGTCCCCCGGAGAGGAGCGGCAGGCCCGCGGCGACGAGCGCCAGGAACAGCAGCACCGAGAGGAAGCCCTTGCGGGCGCCGAGGATCGCTCCGGCGAGCATCACGCCGAGCGTCTGGAACGTGATCGGCACCGCGGTGCCGCCGAGGTACAGGGCCCCCGGCAGGCCGAGCGCGGCGATGAGCGCCGCGAAGACGGCGATCTGGGCGAGGTCGGTCGCGGTGCCGCGACGGCGCGGGCGAGGCGCGCCCGGCTGCGGCTGGCCGGTCGCAGGCGCGTCGGTCGCGGACCCGTCGGTCGCGGCGGTGGTGGTCGCGAGCACGGCCGGTTCGGGCGCGGTCGGCTCGGAGGCGTGGTTCGAGGTGCTGCGGGCGGCGCTCATCGGTCTCCCTCTCGTGGCGGATGCGGGCATGATGCCCGGGTCTCACGCTACGAAAGGGGCGGGAGCGTCCTCTCGATCCGGCCGTACAAGATTCGCGGGGTGATTTTGGAACGCCGGAGCCGGAGGGGCCGGCGATCAGGCGGCGCGGGCCTCGAGGTCGGCCGGCGATCCGATCGAGGGCAGCGATGCGGCATCCGCCTCGGATTCGGGCACGACCACGGGGTCGGCCCAGACGACGAGCGGCGCGGGCTCCCAGCTCAGGGCGAGCGGTTCGTCCTCGGCGGGTACGACGACGGCCACGGTGTCGCGTTCGTCGAGCAGCGTGCGGGTGAGCTCAGCCGCGATCTGGTGCGTCAGCATGGCGTGGAAGATGCGATCGGTGTCGGCGTCGGTGCGACGCACGAGGGCCCAGCTTCCGCCGGGGCCGATGAACTCCGAGAGCTTCGCGTTCAGCAGCTCGAAGAGGTGCTCGCCACGCAGGTCGGCCGCGGTGGGGCGCGGGCTCGGGGCGGCGGCGTGCGCGGCGGCCTGGGCTGCAAGCCTCGCTCTGCGCCAGCGGCGGAACATCGGTGGCCCCTCTCGGTGGAGTTCGGGCCGTGCGGTTCGGGTCGCGCGGCCTGTCGGTCTACTTCAGTCTCAGCCCTCGCGTCGCGGATGGCGCGAGACACGCCGCACTCACCGGCTTGCGCCGGGGTGATGGGCCGCGGGGGATTCGGCTCCGAGGACCGATGCTACTCGGTCAGCTCGGCCCGTTTCGTCTCATCGGCGACCGTGCCGATCGCGATCGCGAGGCTGGCCAACCACGAGATCCACATGAGGAGGAGGCGCCAGTCCCTCGGGCCCGACGCGGTGGCCTTGACGACGCCGATCCCGCCGAAGATCGAGCTGATCACGGCTCCGCTGAAGAGGTACTTGCGCATGCCGCAACGCTACCGGCTCGCCTCGCTCGACTGGGAGTCATCCGTGAATCTGACCGATCGTGCAGAAGCTGACCGATCGGTCAAGTACCGTCGAACCATGCCCACCGATGCCCACCCGACGTCACGCGTGCGCGCGGCCGACGAACTGAAGCAGGCCGCCCTCGAGCAGTTCGCCACCGTCGGCTTCGCCGCCACGTCGCTCCAGCACATCGCCGACCATGCCGGCTACTCCAAGTCGAGCGTCCTCTACCACTACGCCTCCAAGGAGGCCCTGCTCGAGGCGGCGATCGAGCCGGCCATCTCGCGAGTTCGAGGCGGTGCTCGACGACTTCCTCGCGGGCGGGCGCAGCGGGCGTCGTCATCGCCTCGTCGACCGCATCGTCGACCTGCTGCTCGAGAACCGGCAGGCCGTGCACGTGTTCATCATCCAGGGCCCCAGCCTCTCCGAGCTGCCGATCATCGCGCGCGCCAACGCCGCCGTGCGCCGCCTCGCCGAGGCCATCAGCGAGGAGCGCGAGAGCGTGACCGACCAGGTGCGATTCGGCGTCGCGCTCGGCGGCGCCGCGTTCCTGCTCACGGCGGGCCGGGCCTTCGTCGACGAGGACCAGCTCCCGACCGACGACGAGCTGCGGGCAGCCCTGCAGGCCGTGCTCGCCGACCTCCTCGCTCCGGCCGACCGCCGCACCGACCCCATCACCGACTGAGAGACATCCCGTGGCCCTCTTCCTCCATCGCATCGGGCGATTCGCCTTCCGACGGGCGTGGCTCGTCATCGCGGCCTGGGCGGTCGCCCTCGCCGCCCTCCTCGGCGCCGGCATCGGCCTCGGCGGCCAGCTCCAGGAGTCCTACGCCATCCCCGGCACCGAGTCGCAGGAGGCGATCGACAAGCTCGCCGCCGTCTTCCCGCAGACCGCGGGCGCCGCGGTGAAGGCCGTCGTCGAGGCGCCCGACGGGGCATCCGTCGAGGACGAGCCGTACCGCGCCGCGATCACCGCGATGGAGACCGAGCTCGAGGGCGTCGACGGCGTCGCGAGCGTGCTCGGCCCGTTCGACGAGTACGCCGGCAAGCAGGTGTCGGATGACGCGCGCACGGCGTACATCCAGGTGCAGTTCGACAGCCCCACCACCGACGTGACGGATGCCTCGATCGAGGCGGTCACCGCCACCGGCGAGACCGGGCGCGACGCGGGGCTCGTGGTCGCGTTCGGCGGCGAGGTGTTCCAGGACACCGACTTCGGGCTCACGATCACCGAGGTCTTCGGCGTGCTCTTCGCGGGCGTGGTGCTGCTCATCACCTTCGGCTCGCTGCTCTCGGCCGGCCTGCCGCTGCTCACCGCGCTCATCGGCGTCGGCGCCGCGTTCGGCGGCATCTCGATCGTCGCGGCGTTCGCGCCCGTGTCGAACACCGCCCCCATGCTCGCCGTCATGATCGGCCTCGCCGTCGGCATCGACTACGCGCTGTTCATCCTCTCGCGGCATCGCACGCAGCTCGCGCGGGGACAGGACCCGGAGGAGAGCGCCTCGGAGGCCGTCGCCACCGCCGGCGGCGCGGTCGTGTTCGCGGGCCTCACGGTGATCATCGCGCTGCTCGGCCTGCTCGTCGTGGGCATCCCGTTCCTCAGCGTCATGGGCGTCGCGGCCGCGTTCGCCGTGTTCATCGCCGTCATCGGCGCCGTCACCCTGCTGCCGGCGCTCCTCGGCGTGCTCGGGCGGCGGCTCACGCCGAAGCCGAAGAGCCGCGCCCACCGTCGCGCCAACGCGGCCGACGACGGCGGGAAGCGCACCATGGGACGCCGATGGGTCGACCTCGTGCTGAAGGCGCCGGTCGTGTTCGTCGTGCTCGTCGTGGGGCTGCTCGGCGCCGCGGCCGTGCCCGCCCTCAGCCTCGACCTGAACCTGCCGAGCGGCGGCGCCGACACCTCGGAGTCGAGTGACGCGAACGCGAACGACCTCATCGCCGACGGGTTCGGTCCCGGCTACAACGGCCCCCTCATCGTCACGGTCGACATCACCCAGACCACCGACATCTTCGACGACCTCGACGCCATCAGCGCCCGCCTCGGCGAGCTCGACGACGTCGCGTACGTCGGCCAGGGGCTGCCGAACGAGACGGCCGACACGGCGATCATCCAGGTCGTGCCCGAGAGCGCCCCGAACACCCCCGAGACGAAGGCGCTGGTCGAGGAGATCCGCGGGCTCGCGCCCGGGCTCGAGGCCGACTACGGCACCCCGATCGCGGTCACCGGGTACACGGCCGTCGCGATCGACATCTCGAACCGGCTGACCGACGCGCTCGTGCCGTTCGCGCTCATCGTGGTCGGCCTGTCGATCGTGCTGCTGCTCATCGTGTTCCGCTCGGTGTTCGTGCCGATCAAGGCCGCGCTGGGCTTCCTGCTCTCCGCGTTCGGGGCGCTGGGCGTCACCGTCGCGATCTTCCAGTGGGGCTGGTTCGCCGACTTCCTGCACGTCGAACCCGGCCCGATCCTCAGCTTCCTGCCGATCCTCCTCATGGCCGTGCTCTTCGGCCTCGCGATGGACTACGAGGTCTTCCTCGTGTCGGGCATGCGCGAGGAGTTCGTGAAGACGAAGCAGCCGCGCTCGTCGATCGTGCACGGCTTCCAGCACGCGGCGCGCGTGGTCACGGCCGCCGCCCTGATCATGTTCTTCGTCTTCTTCGCCTTCGTGCCCGAGGGATCGGGGGCCATCAAGGGCATCGCGTTCGCGCTCGCGATCGGCGTGGCCTTCGACGCGTTCCTCGTGCGCATGACGCTCGTGCCCGCGGCGATGGCCCTGGCCGGCCGGGGCGCGTGGTGGCTGCCGAAGTGGCTCGCGAAGCGCCTGCCCGACGTCGACATCGAGGGCGAGGGCCTGCGCGCCCACCTCGAGCAGGCGGACTGGGCCGCTGCGCGCCCCGCCGCCGTGAACGCGGAGGACGCGGTGTTCGGCCTTCCCGAGCGCCCGATCGGCCCGATCGCCGTCGAGGTGCCGAGCGGCGGCGTGCTCGTGGTGCGCGGCGAGGCCGTCGATCGCCGGGTCGTCGCGGCCACGCTCGCAGGACGGCTCGCGCCCGTGTCCGGTCGCCTCGCCGTGCTCGGCGAGCCGCTGCCGTCAGGCGCGGGCACCGTGATGCGCGGCGTCGCGATCGCCGAGGTGGCCCCGGATGCCGCGACCGGCGGCACGGTCGGCGAACTCGTCGCCCGCCGCGCCGACGCGACCCGCCCCTGGTACCGCATCGCACCGTCGAACGCGCTCGTGCGCACCTGGGTCGGCCGTGCCGCCGACGCCGCCGGGCACGGCCCGGACGGACCGCGCTTCACCGACGACACCCCGCTCTCCGCGCTGGGCGTGGAGGCCCGCACGCTCGTGGCCGTCGCCGCGGCGCTCGCCGAGCGGCCGAAGGCCGTGGTGGTCGACCTCGACGACGACCCTGGAGCCTCGAGCGCCGAGCTCTGGCACGCGCTGGCGCGCCTCGTGCCGGCCTCGGTGACGCTCATCGTGGGCCTGGGCGCGTCGGCCGCCACTCCCGACGCCTCGCCCGAACTCGCCGCACGCGGCATCCGCACCCTCGAACCCGTCTCCACCATGAAGGAGGTCGCCCGATGAGCACCCGACTCTCCCGGCTCTTCGGCTCCACCCCCGCCGAGCGCCGCGTGCGCTACGGCGTGCTCGTCGCGGCCGTGATCGCCGTGCCGCTCGCGGTCGCGGGCCTCGTGTCCGGCGCCTTCGCCGGTGCGACCGAGAACATCGAGACCATCCCGGCCGTCGTCGTGAACAACGACGAGATGGTCACCATGACCCTGCCCGACGGCACCGAGCAGCCCGTGCTCGCGGGGCGACTGCTCGTCACCGAGTTGACCGCACCCGAGACCGCCGGGTTCTCGTGGACCATCTCGAACGACGACGAGGCGGCGAAGCTGCTCGAGTCGGGCGACGCCTACGCGGTGCTCACCATCCCGAGCGACTTCTCGTCGTCGGTCACGTCGCTCTCGGGTGAGACGCCCACCAAGGCGAACCTCGACATCCGCACCGACGACGCGCACGGCTACCTGGCCGGCTCGGTCGCGCAGTCCGTCGGCGATGCGATGACCACCGCGTTCGGCCGCGAGCTCACCGCGCAGTACCTCGAGGGGTTCTACTCGAACCTCGCCGCCGTCGGCGGCTCGCTCGGCGACGCGGCCGACGGCGCCACGCAGATCTCGTCGGGCGTCGACTCGCTCGCGGGCGGGCTCGGCCAGCTCTCGAGCGGCGTCGCGTCTGCGGCGACAGGGGCCACGGATGCCGCGAACGGCGCCTACGCCTACGCCGACGGCGTCTCCCAGTACACGCAGGGCGTCGACGGCATCGCCGGCGGGCTCGCCGAGCTGAACGCCGGGGCCGCCGGGCTCGACGGCATCTCCGACGGCGTGGACGCGTACACGGGCGGCATCTCCGCGGGCGTGGGCCAGCTCGAGGCGCAGGTGGGCCCGGTCGCCGATCGCCTCGACGCCTTCGTCGCCGACCCCGCGAACGCCGAGCTCATCGCCCAGTACCCGCAGATCGGCGAGGCGGTCGGCACGATCGCCGGCATCCGCACCCAGCTCGGCGGCCTCGTGAGCGGCGGCGAGACGCTCGCCACGCAGACCCGCGCGGGCATCGACGGCGTCCAGGGCGGCATCTCCGGCCTCGCCGACGGCGCCGCACAGGTCTCGGCGGGCTCGGCCGGCATCCGCGACGGCGGCTACGGCCTCGCCTCGGGCATCGACGAGCTCGCGGGCGGCCTCGGCGCGCTCTCGACGGGCGCAGCGGATGCCGCGAGCGGCGCGACGCAGCTCGCGGGCGGCGCCGGCGAGCTCGCCGCGGGCCTCACCACCGGTGCCGAGCAGGCGAAGGCGCTCACCGACATCGACGCGGCCGGCACGGCCGACGTCGTGTCGGAGCCGGTCACCTCGACCACCGAGCGGAACAACGAGATCGGCTCCATCGGCGAGGTCATCGGCATGCTGTTCGTGCCGATCGGGCTCTGGCTCGGCGCGATGGCGATGTTCCTCGTGTTCCGGCCGTTCACCCGCGAGGCGCTGCGCAGCACCGCGTCGACGGGCGGCCTCGTCGCGCGCACCCTCGCGCGCACCGGGCTCCTCGCCCTCGTGCAGGCCGTGACCGTGGTGCTGCTCCTGCACGGCGCACTCGGCGTCGCGTGGAGCGTGCTGCCGCAGACGCTCGCGTTCGCGGCGCTGCTCGCCCTCGCGTTCACGGCGATCCACGCGTTCCTCACGGTGGCGCTCGGTCGCGCGGGGATGCTCGTGTCGCTCGTGCTCGTGGCGCTGCAGCTCGCGGCATCCGGCGGGCTGTACCCCGTCGAGGTGCTCAGCGGACCCTTCCAGGCGATCAGTCCGTTCCTGCCGCTCACCTGGGCGGTGCAGGGCATGCAGCTCATCGTCGCCGGGGCGTCCGGGGGAGCGGTGGCGACGGCGGCCGGGATGGTCGCGCTGTTCGGACTCGGTGGCCTGATCGGCACGCTGCTCGTCGTGGCGCGGAGGCGCGGCATCCGCTCGATCGGGTTCGCGGCGACGGCCCTGGGCTGAGCCGACCCGGGCGCGCCCGGCGCTCAGGCGCCGGGCGGCTCGTCGGGCGGCGGCATCGCGCCGACCTCGGCGGCCACCCGCTCCTCGCGCGAGTGCACGAGCTTCAGTCCGACCACGCACGCGATGATGCCGGCGAGGAACAGCACCTTCAACGCGCTCGCCGACTCGCCGCCCCAGAGGATCGCGTAGGTCACCGTGAGCGCCGCGCCGAGCCCCGTCCAGATGGCGTACGCGGTGCCGATCGGGATGCCGCGCATCGCGTAGGCGAGGCCGGCCATGCTCCCGGCCAGTGCCACGAAGAACACGAGCGACGGCACGAGCAGAGTGAGTCCCTCGGAGTAGCCCAGCGCGGTCGCCCAGACCGCCTCGAGCACGGCGCTCGCGATGAGGATCGGCCAGTACATCTCAGGCCTCCCCGACGAGCTTGAGTCCGACGACGCATCCGATGATGCCGAGCAGGAGCAGGATCTTCACGATGCTGGCCTGCTCGACGCCGAAGATCATCGCGTACGCCACCGTGAGCACGGCGCCGATGCCCACCCAGACGGCGTAGGCGGTGCCGACGGGGATCGCGGTCATCGCGAACGCGAGCCCCCACATGCTGAGCGCGAGCGCGACCACGAAGATCACCGTCGGCCACAGGCGCCGGAAGTTCTTCGACGCGCCGAGCGCCGTCGCCCACACCGCCTCGAGCACGCCCGACGCGATCAGGATCACCCACTCCATGTCGGCCCCCCTCGACCGATCCCCTCAGTGCCGGTGCCCCGGGAGGATCGCCTCGAGTGCGCGGCGGGATCGTGTCATCGCACGCCGCCGTCGGGTCTGATGCGTGTGGGTGCGCGCGAACTCGAGGGTCTCGCGCAGCAGCTCCAGCCGCTCGTGCTCGCTCCTGGCCTTGCGGGTGTTGATCTCGGCGACGATCGAGCCCTCCCATCCGCGTGCGGCGAGCGACTGCAGCACCTCGGCCACGGGCTCGCGGCCGCGCCCGGGGAGCAGGTGCTCGTCGAAGACCTGCCCCTCGCCGATCGCGCCCGACCCGTCGCAGAGGTGCACGTGCCGCATCCGGTCGCCGAGGTCGTTCGCGAACTGCAGGCTGTCGACCCCCGAGAGGGCCGCGTGCGAGAAGTCGAGGGTCACTGCGTCGCAGTCCATGAGGCGCGGGTCCCAGCCGGGGGCGTAGGCCTTCAGGTTCCGGCCCGCCGCACGCCACGGGAACATGTTCTCGACCGCGATCTCGACGTCGTGCTGCGTCGAGATCTCGCGGACGATGGCGAGGAAGGCGGCGGCGTACCCGGCCTGCCACCGGAACGGTGGATGCACCACGACGGTGCCGGCGCCGACCGCGACGGCGAGCTCGGCGGTGCGTGCGAGCTTCGCGCGCGGGTCGCGTCCCCACACGAAGTGGGTCAGCAGGAGCACCGGCGCGTGCACGGACAGGATCGGCAGCGCGTAGCGGCGCGAGAGTTCGAGCAGCGGCTCGGCCTGTTGCGTCGACTCCTCCTGCGTGACCATGACCTCGATGCCGTCGAAGCCGGCCAGCTTGGCCAGCCGGAAGGCCTGCTCGGACTCGAGCGGGTAGACGCAGGTCGTGCTCATGCCGACGCGGATCATCAGGCTCGCAGTCTAGCCGCGCGGCCGGAGGGCGGGGAGGGGGACTGTTAGCCTGAGCGGAGCGCGAGGGAGGGACATCCGTCACCATGCACGCCCCTGAATCGGAACGCGACGAACTCTACGTCGACCACGTGTACGACATGATCGTCGTCTCGAACCGGCTCCCGGTCGACTACCAGGAGGGCCCCGACGGGGAGACGCACTGGAAGAGCTCGCCGGGCGGACTGGTCACCGCCCTCGAACCCGTCATGCGCGCCGCCGACGGCGCCTGGATCGGCTGGACCGGCGTCGCCGACCGCGAGTTCGACCCCTTCGAGCACGACGGCATCTCGATCATCCCGGTGCCGCTCTCGGCCGACGAGCTCGAGGAGTACTACGAGGGATTCTCGAACGACACGCTCTGGCCGCTCTACCACGACGTGATCGCGCCGCCGTCGTTCCACCGCGAGTGGTGGGACGCGTACGTGCGCGTCAACCGCCGCTTCGCCGAGGCGGCCGCGCGCGCGGCATCCGACGGCGCGGTGGTCTGGGTGCAGGACTACCAGCTGCAGCTGGTGCCGCGGATGCTGCGCGAGACCCGCCCCGACCTCGTGATCGGGTTCTTCAACCACATCCCGTTCCCCGCCTACGGCATCTACTCGCAGCTGCCGTGGCGTCGCCAGGTCGTCGACGGACTCCTCGGCGCCGACGTGATCGGCTTCCAGCGGGCAGCGGATGCCGGGAACTTCTCGCGTGCGGTCCGCCGCCTGTTCGGCTACAAGACGCACGGCACCATCATCGACACGCCCGCAGGCAACGGCGACACCCGACGGGTCGTCGCCCGTCACTTCCCGATCTCGATCGATGCGGCCGGCTTCGAGGACATCGCCCGCCGGCCCGACGTCCAGGCCCGCGCCCGGGAGATCCGCGAGAGCCTCGGCAACCCCGAGACGATCATGCTCGGCGTCGACCGCCTCGACTACACGAAGGGCATCCGCCACCGCCTGAAGGCGTTCGGCGAGCTCCTCCGCGACGGGCGCCTCAAGGTCGAGGACGTCACCCTCGTGCAGGTCGCGAGCCCCTCGCGTGAACGCGTCGAGACCTACCGGCAACTGCGCGACGAGATCGAGCTCGCGGTGGGCCGCCTGAACGGCGACTACTCCACGCTCGGGCACCAGGCCGTCGCGTACCTGCACCACGGGTACCCGCGCGAGGAGATGGTCGCCCTCTACCTGGCCGCCGACGTCATGCTCGTGACCGCGCTCCGCGACGGCATGAACCTCGTCGCCAAGGAGTACGTGGCCTGCCGGTTCGACGCCGACGGCGTGCTGCTGCTCAGCGAGTTCACCGGGGCGTCCGACGAGCTGCGGCAGGCCGTGCTCGTGAACCCGCATGACATCGAGGGACTGAAGGACGCGATCGTCGAGTCGGTCCAGATGCCGAAGCGCGAGCGCTCGCGCCGCATGCGCGCCCTGCGCCGGCGCGTGCGTGAGAACGACGTGGCCAAGTGGTCGGCGACGTTCCTCGAGACGCTCACGGGCGCCGGGATCATCGCACCGGGCGTCTCCGACCCGCTGCAGGCGGCGATCTCGACCCTTGCGAGCACCGAGCGCCTGCTCGTCGCGCTCGACTTCGACGGCACGCTCGCCCCGCTCGTCGACCGGCCGGAGGATGCCCGCGCCACCGATCGCTCGCGCGCCGCGATCGAGCGCCTCGCGGTCGCCGACGACACCCGCGTCGCGATCGTCTCGGGTCGCGCGCTCGCGAGCCTCGACGAGGTCGCGAGCCCACCCGACGGCACCCTGCTCAGCGGATCGCACGGCGTCGAGCTCCAGCTCGATCCGGCCGGCGTCACGATCGACCTGCGCGACTCGGAGATGGCCAAGCTCGAGCGGCTCTCCTCCATCGTGGAGGAGGTCGCCGCGGGTGCCGACGGCGCGTGGATCGAGCGCAAGCCCGCGGGCCTCGCCCTCCACACGCGCCGGCTCAACACGACCGCCGGCACGGCGCTGCAGCACTCGGCCCGCGACAAGGTCGAGGCCGAGCTCCTCGGCATCACGGTGCGCACGGGCAAGGCGGTGCTCGAGTTCGCCGTGCGCTCGAGCGACAAGGGGGAGTCGCTGGCCCGCCTGCGCCAGCACGTGGGCGCCACGGCGACGATCTACATCGGCGACGACGTCACCGACGAGGACGCGTTCGCCGCGCTCGACGGCGACGACGTGGGCGTGAAGGTCGGCCAGGGCAAGTCGATCGCGACGTACCGCGTGCGCAGCCCGGAGGACGTCGCCGAGCTGCTCGAGCGCCTGGCCGATGCAC
>CAWDJA010000040.1:0-17358 GCA_963802485.1 uncultured Actinomycetota bacterium | reverse complement strand
GACAGCGCCACGTGCGCGCTCCACACTCCCTCGCCGGTCGAGTAGCGCGCGACGCAGTCGCACGCGTATCGAGACCTGAGCCCGCACGGGTCTCGATACGCGTCGCCTCCGGCGCCGCTACTCGACCGACGCCCAGGCCGGCGGCTCGATCAGTGCCCCGCCGAACATCGGGTAGCGCACCAGCGCGCACTGGTCGGTGAGCTGGCTCCACGGCCGGTTGAGGCCGAAGGTGCCGAACTCCCGCACCTGCTGCACGCGGTCGAGGTCGAGCACGCCGAAGAGCACCTCCTCGCCCTCGCCGGCGTGCTGCATGATCGTGCCCTCCGGGTCGACGATGACGCTCTCGCCGACGCCCGACGGCGAGGCGCCGTTGACGTTGACGACGAACACCTGGTTGGCGAACGCGTTCGCGCGCGACATCACGACCTCCATCTCGCGGTCGCGGGTGGTGGTGAGCGTCGGCTGGATGATCACGTCGGCGCCGAGCCAGGCGAGCTGGCGGGCCACCTCGGGGAAGCTGCCGTCGAAGCAGATCGCGAGGCCCACGCGGCCCTTGCCCGGGATGTCGAAGGTCACGAACTCGCTGCCCGGTTCCAGCGCCTCGTAGGGCCGCCACGGGAAGAGCTTGCGGTACCGGGCGACCACTTCGCCTTCGGGCGAGATCGCGACGGCGGTGTTGAAGAGCCGACCGTCGTCGTCGCGTTCGACGAGCGAGCCCGGGACGAGCCAGACCCCCAGCTCGCGGGCGAGGTCGCCGAGCCGGTCGGTGACCGGACCCGGGATGGTGGTCGCGGCTCGCACGTCGAACTCCGGGTCCTCGACGAGCAGCGGCCCCGGTGCCGCGAGCAGCAGCTCGGGCACGACGACGAGGTCGACGTGCGGACGCATCGCGACCACGGCGCGCACCTGGGCGGCGAACCGCTCCCACGTGGCGTCGAGGTCGCGCGCGACGGCGCTGGTCTGGATGGCGGCGATGGACAGGGTGCGCACGATCAGCGCTCCTCTCGGGTCGGGTCGGCGGGTCGGGGTGCGGCGCGGTCGCCGAGGGCGGGCGGTCGCGGCATCCGCTGGATCCGCGATCACGAAGTCGTGGTCGCGCACGGTGCCGACCGGGATGACGCGACGCGAGAAGAAGTCGGGGAACACCGGACGGAGCGCGAGCGTGACCACGACGCCGAGCAGGAGCGCGCCGACGCCGATCCAGAACACCGTGCCGACGCCGAGGATGGATTCGCCAACGTACTCGGGCCGGGCCATGTCGACGGCGCTCGCGACGAACGCCACGATCATGAGCAGCGCGCCGAGCGCGGGCAGGATGCCGGCGACGATCAGCGTTCCGGGGCCGCGACGGAGGTCGGGCGCGAAGTAGACGATCGCGGCGATCGCCGTGGCGGCGTAGTAGGCGGCGACCATGAGCCCGATCGCGAGGATGGCGAGCCCGATGAAGTCGCTCGAGACGAGCGTCAGCACCACGATCGTGGCGATGCTCAGGCCGGCCCACCAGTACGTGGCGACGTGCGGCGTGCGGTGCACGGGGTGCACCCGCCCGACGGCGGCCGGCAGCGCCCGATAGGTGGCCATGCTCAGCCAGGTGCGCGGCGTGCTCACCGCAACCGTGAAGAGTGCGGCGAGCGCCGACAACCCGATCGCCAGCGTGATCACCCGACCGAAGAGGTCGCCCGTGGCGAGCGGGCCGAGCACCGAGAGCACGTCGTCGATCGCGGCATCCGACGTGATGAGGTCGACCCCGCCGAAGCCGAGTGCGGCGACCGACGCGCCGCAGTAGAGCACGAGCAGGATGACCGTCGAGATGATCACGGCGCGGCCCGGCGTGCTCGAGCGATGCGTGGTCTCCTCGTTCACCGAGATGAGCGCGTCCCAGCCCCAGTAGATGAACAGGCAGAGGATGACGCCGGCGACGAGTCCGGCCGGATCGTCGACCGCGAACGGGTTGAACCAGCTGAGGCTCACCGGCTCGCCGGTCGAGGGCGCGGTGCCGGCGGCCATCGCCGAGAACGCGCCCCAGCAGAAGCCGCCGATCGCGACCACCTGCAGCGCGATGAGCGCGTACTGCACCCATGCCGCGAGCTGGATGCCGCGCACCGCGATGGCGGCGCTCAGGGCGATGAGGCCGACGGCGATCGACGACGGTCGCGACGGGGTTCTCGGCGATCGCCTCGAGGCCGAACGCGGCCAGCAGGTAGACGGTGGCGACCTGGGCGAGCGCGGCCGTGGCGATGAACGTCGCGACCTGCGGCACCCAGCCGCCGAAGAACCATCCGGCGAACGGGCCGAGTGCTCGCGAGATCCACACGAACACGCCGCCGCAGTCGGGCATGGCGCGGTTCAGGTCGCGGAACGCGAACGCGGTGAACAGGATCGGCACGAAGCCGAGCAGGAACGCGGCCGGGGTCTGCACCCCGACGGCACCGACCACGTAGCCGAGCGTCACCGCGAGGCTGTAGGCGGGGGCGACGGCGGCGAGGCCGAGCGCGACGATGCGCCCGAGGCCGAGCGCGTTGCGCTGGAGGCCCTTGTCAGGGGCATCGACGGCGGGCGCGGTCGCCGCGTCGAGTGGGGTCGGGCTCATCGAGTCTCCTTCGACTGGGAGCGAAAGTTGAATGGCGTTCAGACAACTGAATTGAATGGCATTCAAACAACGTCGCACGAGGAAGTCAAGAGTTTCTTGGATGGAATTCAGGAATCGGCGAGGATCGGCGATCCGACCGGCGCGCCTCGGGCAGAATGAAACCCATGCCACGCCCCAACCGCAAGGCCGAGCGACGACTCGCGATCCTCGACGCCGCGCGCGACGTCGCGGTTCGCGAGGGCGCGGAGGGCACCACGCTGCGCGCCGTCGCGACGGCCGCCGACATGGAGCCGTCGGCGGTGCTGTACTACTTCAGCGGGCTCGACGAGATCGTGCGCGAGCTCGTGTACGCGGCGAGCGACCGGTTCATCGAGACCATCACCCGGGCGGTCGACGAGGCCGAGACCCCGGCCGAACGCCTCACCGCGGCGATCGAGGCCGGCAGCACCGGCGGCCTCGAGGGCGACGAGTCGCGCATCCTCTACGAGTTCTGGTCGGCGGGCCTGCGCGACGAGTCGCTCAACGACGCCGATCACGCCCTCGATCGACGTCAGGTCGGGATCTACCTCGGGATCCTCGAGGACGGCGTCGCCGCAGGCGTCTTCCATCCGCGTATCGACGTGGCCGAGGTGGCCTGGGCGCTGGTGGCGCTCGAGGACGGGCTCGTGATGGACATCCTCGCGGGCACCAAGACGCACGGCGAGGTCACGGCGCTCATCCGGTCGGTCGCCGAGGCGCTGCTCGACGCGCCGCTGCGCCCGCGGGGCTGACGGCGAGTCGGCTGGGCCCGGTGCGGCGCGGTCACGAGATGACGCGAATCGACGCTCACTCCTCGTCGAAGGTCGATTCGCGTCATCTCACGAGTGCGGCGGCCGCCACCGCAGGCACTCGGACTCAGGCCGGCCGGAAGCCCGTCGTCTCGGGCGGCGCCGCGTGCCGGATCATGAGGTGCCGGGTGACCGAGTAGTCGAGCAGCGGCTCGATCGACATGTCCTTGCCGAATCCCGAGCCCTTGACGCCGCCGTGCGGCGCCTCGGAGGCGATCGGCAGGTGGTCGTTCACCCAGGTGACGCCGACGTCGAGCGACTGGCTCACGCGCAGGGCGCGCGCGACATCCGAGGTCCACACCGACGACGCGAGGCCGTAGGCGTTGTCGTTCGCGAGGGCGATGCCCTCGGCCTCGCCGTCGAACGGCAGCACGACGAGCACGGGTCCGAACACCTCGCCCTGCACGATCTCGGACGACTGGGCGGCCCCGACGAGCAGGGTCGGCGCGTAGTACGAGCCGAGCCGGTCGATGGCGTGGCCGCCCACGAGCGCCTCGGCGCCGTCGGCCACCGCCCGCGATACGAAGCCCTCCACGCGCGAGCGGTGCGCCTTCGAGACGAGCGGGCCGATGTGCGTCTCGGGGTCCATCGGGTCGCCCGCGACGACGCCCGCGAGCTCGGCGCGCAGGGCGGCCACGCCGTCGTCGTAGACCGAGCGCTCGAGGTAGACGCGCGTGGCCGCGGTGCAGTCCTGGCCGGTGTTGTAGGTCGCACCGAGCGCCACGGCGTGCGCCATCGCGCGGAGGTCGGCGTCCTTGAAGACGATCACGGGGGCCTTGCCGCCCAGCTCGAGGTGCACGCGCTTCACGCCGTCGACCGCGCCGCGCATCACCGCCTTGCCCGTCTGGGTCGAGCCGGTCACGCTCACCATGTCGACCTCGCGGTGCGTGACGAGCGACTGGCCCACCTCGGCGTCGCCGGTGACCACGCTGAACAGGCCGGCGGGAAGGCCCGACTGCACGGCGAGCTCGGCGAACCGCAGGGTGGTGCGCGGCGTCGCCGGCGCCGGCTTGACGATCACGGCGTTGCCCGCGGCGAGCGCGGGGCCGGCCTTCCAGATCGCCATGATGAGCGGGAAGTTCCACGGCGTGATGCCGGCGACGACCCCGACCGGGCGGCGCGTGAGGATCGACGTGTAGCCGTTCGAGAACGACCCCGCGCCGGTGCCGTCGAGCGAGCGAGCGGCGCCCGCGAAGAACCGCAGGTTGTCGATGCCGAACGGCAGCTCGCCGTCGTACGCGGTCGTCCACGGCTTGCCGGAGTCCTCGACCTCGAGCTTCGCGAGGTGCTCGGCGTCGGCCTCGAGCGCGTCGGCGAGGCGGAGCAGCGCGAGCGACCGCTCCCCCGGCGTCTTCGCCGCCCACTCGGGCTGGGCCGCGCGCGCGGCGGCCGCGGCCTCGTCGACGTCGGCGACGCCCGACGACGTGAACGCCGCGACCTCCTGCTCGGTGGCCGGGTTGGTGATGACGGCGTCGCCGCCGGTGCCGGCGCGGTACTCGCCGATGAAGGTGCCGGTGGTCATTGCTGTGGTCCTTTCAGGTGACGGATGCCCCGTCACGGTCGTCATGAGTTGAAGCCCAGGCCGAAGCGGTCGAGGGTGCGGAGCCACAGGTTGCGGCGGCCCTCGTGCGCGTCCGCCGCGAGGATCGAGTGCCGGGTGTACTGCACGATGGGATTGCGGAACGGCTCGGGCGGGATGGGGAACGGCCGGCGCCGCACGATGTCGTAGCGCAGCCGCGAGGTGGGCTCGCCCGCGAGCAGGTCGAGCGCGACATCCGCCGAGAACCGGGACGCGCCCACGCCGAGCCCCGTGTGCCCCACGGCGTACGCCGCCCGACCGCCGAGCGCGGTGCCGTAGGCCGCCGTGAACCGCGTCGTCGAGTCGATCGGGCCGGCCCAGCGGTGGGTGAACCGCAGTCCCGCGAGCTGCGGGAAGGTCTCGAGGAAGTGGCGGGCGAGCAGCTCGTGCGAGCTGTCGCGCTGCTCGAGGCTCGCGTCGACCCTGCCGCCGAAGTAGTACACCGCGTCCCAGCCGCCGAACAGGATCCGGCCGTCGGCCGTCGGCCGGTAGTAGTGGAACTGGTTGCCCGCGTCGGTGAGCCCCTGGCCCTCCGCCCAGCCGATCGACGCGCGCTGCGCCTCGGTGAGCGGCTCGGTCATGAGCACGTGGTCGTAGAGGGGCATGATGTAGTTCCCGAGCCGCTTGAGCGGAGCCGGGTAGGCGGCGGTCGCGATCACGACGTCGCGTGCGTCGACGTGGCCGTGCGCCGTGGTCACCCGCACGCCGGCGCCGTTGCGCGCGAGCCCGGTGGCGGCGGATGCCTCGAACACGCGCACCCCGCGACGCTCGAGCTCGGCGGCCATGCCCCACGCGAGCCGCGCGGGGTCGACGAGCACCGTGCCCGTGCGATCGCGGAGCCCGCCGAGGTAGGTCGGCGAGTGCACGTCGCCCTGCACCTCGTCGCGGGACTGCAGCTCGAGCGCCACCCCGTGCCGGGCGCCGAGCTGCTGCGCCTCGCGGAGCCCCGCGAGCTGCCACTCCTCGACGGCGAGCGTGGTCTTGCCCGACCTGCGCAGGTCGCAGTCGATGCCGGCCGCCTCGATCGTGTCGATCAGCTCGGCGAGGTTGCGGTCGCCCTCCTCCTGCAGTGCGCCCACCTGGTCGGGCCAGATCGCGGTGCCGTGCGTGAGCCCGTGCGTGAGCGAGCTCGCGACGAACCCGCCGTTGCGGCCGGTCGCCCCGTGCGCGACGCGTTCGGCCTCGAGCACCACGACCGAGCGGCCGGGGTCGCGCTCGACGGCGCGCCACGCCGTCCAGAGCCCCGTGAACCCGGCTCCGATCACGACGAGGTCGGCCTCGACCCGGCCCTCGACGCGCGCACGCGGGGCGGGCGCGTCGGCACGGTCGAGCCAGTACGGGGTGGGCGCGGCGTCGCGGAGCGCGTCGACCGCGACATCCGTCATCGCGTGGCCCGTGCTCACACGCGCTCCCGCGAGCCGACGCGTTCGATCACGTCGGCCGCGGCGGCCACGCCGCCACGCGAGCGGATGTCGGCGCCGACGGCGGCGATGCGCTCGCGCAGGGCGGCGTCGCCGAGCAGCGTGCGCACGGCGCCCTGCAGCTCGTCGGGCGTGAAGCGGTAGGGGTCGAGCCGGATGCCGTAGCCCTGCTCGTGCACCCGCTGGGCGTTGTCGTACTGGTCCCAGAACAGCGGCAGCAGGATCATCGGCTTGCCGAAGTGCAGCGCCTCGGTCGTGGTGTTGTTGCCGCCGTGCGTGATCACGAGGTCGACGAGCGGCAGGATCCTCGTCTGCGGCAGGAACTCGGCGCCCCACATGTTGTCGGCGAGCTCGAACTCGTCGTGCAGCGGCCCCTTGGAGACGATGACGTTGATCGGCTCGTCGGCGAGCGCGGCGATCACCCGCTGCATGAGCTCGACGTCGGCGCTGCCGAGCGAGCCGAGGCTGAAGTACACGAGCGGCCGGGTGCCGTCGGTGAACGAGGCGGGCAGGTCGGCGGGCGCCTGCTCGGTCTCGCGCACGGAGGAGTCGAGGCGGTGCCAGTGCTCGCCGAGCGGACGCTCGTCGGTGTAGTCGAGCACCTCGGGGTAGACGTAGAGGTTCTCGTCGCCCTCGTGGATGAACTCGAGCTCGGGCAGGGCGGGCGCGCCCTGCTCCTGCACCCAGGCGTCGAAGGCCTGCCAGAGGGCGCGATGCGTGCGGTCGTACTCGGCGCGGAACGCGGCCCAGCCCTCGCGGTCGTCCTTCCCGAGGCCGGAGAACACCGGGGCGATGTGCTCGCCCGGCACCTCGAGCGGGTTGCAGGAGACGATGCGCACGAACGGCACGCCGGCGGTGACCAGCGCCGGGAACGCGAGCACGTTGTCCTCGACGATGACGTCGGGCCGGACCCGCTCGATGATCGCCTTCAGCTGCGGCTCGCAGTACTTCGCGCCGTCGACGAGCGCCTCCCAGATCGGCAGGGTCACGGTCTCGAGCTGCTCGGCGGTGGTCTTGCGGAACTCGGGCGAGACCTCCTTGATGTAGTCCTTCCAGAACTGCCCGGCGTCCTGCTCGACCTCCTCCTCGGGTGCGGGAGCGAGGTCGACGAGGTCCTCCTCGAAGCCGAGTGCGGTGAGCTTGCCCTCCCACGAGCGCTCCGCGGCGAAGACGACGCGGTGCCCGCGCTTCAGCAGCTCGTTGCCGATGCCGATGCAGTTGTTCGTGGGGCCGTAGGCGCTCTCGGGCATGAACAGGAAGGTGCGACGCTCATCGGTCATGACGACTCCGTTCGTGGATTTCTTGAATGCTTATGGAGAGAATTCCGGATGTCAAGACCTGTGTCATTTCAGGTCGAATCGGCCTATCATTGACCGACGATGCAGACAATCTGTCTGTTCCGGAGGGAGCGGCATGGCCAGGCCGAAGCGGCAGGAGGAACGTCGCAGCCAGCTGGTCGCGGCGGCGCAGCGGGCGATCGCGGCGCACGGCCCCGACGGCGCGCGGCTGAACCGCGTGGCCGAGGAGGCCGGTCTCACCTCGGGGGCGGTGCTCTACTACTACCCCGACATCGACGAGCTCATGTTCGAGGCCAACCGTGCCGGCATGGAGCGGTTCTACGAGGGTCGCGTGCGCATGCTCGAGCGCCTCGACGACGACCCGGTCGCCCGCCTGCTCGCGCTGGCGAAGTCGGGCCTGCCGAGCGGCCCCGGCGACACCGAGGTGCGCCTGCTCTGCGAGCTCGGCGGCTCGGCCGGCCGCAACCCGCTCATGGCCTCGCTGCTCACCACGCTCTACGACCGCCAGGTCGGCATGTACCAGGTCGTGCTCGAGCAGGGCGCGGCGCGCGGCATCTTCACCCTCGCGCAGCCCTCGCTCGTGATCGCCCGCAACCTCGTCGCGCTCGAGGACGCCTACGGCTACCGCATCATCGCCCAGCACCCGACGATCGACCACGACGCCGCGCTCGAGCTCATCGTGTCCTACGCCCGGCTCGCGACGGGTCACGCGCTGACCTCCTCCTGAGGCGCAGGCGCCGCCTGCGCCTCGTCGGCCGGGTCGCCGTCGACGGATGCCGCGGGCGCGTCCAGCGCGACCGCCGAGGCCCGCCCGAACCGCACGCCGACGTCGGCGCCGCGCGCGAGGCGGCTCGCACCGTGCACGGTCGCGAGGATCGGCGCGGAGAGTCCGGGCACCTCGACCGAGATGGTGGAGGCGCCGCCCAGGAAGTAGGTGTCGACGACGGTGCCGCGCAGGGCCGCCGTCGCGGCATCCGGTGTCAGCTCGACGTCCTCGGGGCGCACGACCGCGGTCGCGGGCGAGCCGGCGGCGAGCGAGTGCCCGGCCGCCACCGCGCCGACGCCGGGCACGTCGACGCCGGTCGCCGTCGCCGTGCCGTCGAGCAGGTTCGCGGTGCCGATGAACGACGCCACGAACCGCGTCGCGGGGTTGGCGTAGAGCTCCTGCGGCGTGGCGAGCTGCTCGAGGTGCCCGTCGCGGAGCACCGCGATGCGGTCGGCCATCGACATGGCCTCCTCCTGGTCGTGCGTGACGACGACGAACGTGAGCCCGACCTCGTGCTGGAGGCGCTTCAGCTCGAGCTGCATGCTCGAGCGCACCTGCCGGTCGAGCGCCGACAGCGGCTCGTCGAGCAGCAGCAGGCGCGGGCGCTTCACGATCGCGCGGGCGAGGGCGACGCGCTGCCGCTGGCCGCCCGACAGCTGCGCGGGTCGCCGCTTGGCGAGGTGCCCGAGGCCGACGACCTCCATCACCTCGTCGACGCGGCGACGCAGGTCCGCCCGGCCGACGCCCTCCGCCTCGAGGCCGTAGGCGACGTTCTTCTCGACGCTGAGGTGCGGGAACAGCGCGTAGGACTGGAACATCATGTTGACCGGGCGCTTGTGCGGCGGCATCCGGAGCAGGTCCTGGCCGTCGACCTCGATGCGGCCCGACTCGGGCGTCTCGAAGCCGGCGATCGAGCGCAGCAGCGTGGTCTTGCCGCATCCCGACGGGCCGAGCAGGGCGAAGAACTCGTTGTCGGCGATGTCGAGCGAGATGCCGTGGAGGGCGACCGTGTCGCCGTAGACGGCGCGGACGCCGTCGATGCGGAGCAGGGGTGCGGAGGTCACTTCGAGGATCCTGTCAGTCGGGTCAGTCGTTGCGCCGCGATCACCGTGACGATGCTCACGAGCAGGAGGAGGGTGGCCAGGGCGTTCACCTCGGGGGTCACGCCGAAGCGCACCATCGAGTAGATGACGATCGGCAGGGTCGGCTGCGTGGGCGCGGTGGTGAAGAACGCGATCACGAACTCGTCGATCGAGAGGGTGAAGGCGAGCAGGGCGCCCGCGACGATGCCCGGGGCGAGCTGCGGGAGCGTGACCCGCATGAACGTGCGCATCGGTCCGGCCCCGAGGTCGCGCGACGCCTCCTCGAGGCTCGGGTCGAGGTTCGCCATGCGCGCCAGCACGATCGCCGTGACGAACGCGGTGGCGAACACCGCGTGCGCGAGGATCACCGAGTGCAGCCCGAGCGTGATCGTGAGCAGCGAGAAGAACGTGAGCAGGCCGATGCCGAGCAGCAGGTCGGGCAGGATGGCGGGCGCGATCGCGAACGCGCGGATCAGTCCGCCCCGCGTGTAGTGCTGGATGCCGTAGGCGAGCAGCGTGCCGAGCACCGTCGCGATCGCGGTGGCGCCGGTGGCCACGATGAGCGTGTTGGCCAGGCCCTGCATGATCTGCTCGTCGGCGAACAGCTCGGGGTACCAGCGCAGCGAGAAGCCCCGCCAGACGAAGAGGTTCTCCGAGTCGTTGAAGCTCATGATCACGACCACGAGGATCGGCAGGTAGAGGAAGACGTAGCCGAGCCAGAGGGGCACGAGGATGCCGCGTGGCTTGCGCACGGCACGCGGGCGCGCTTCGGGCTCGAGCTCGCGCATCGCGGTGGTCGACGGGTTCGTGGTCGCGGTCGTCTCAGCCACGGCGCGGTCCTTCCGTGAGGCGGCGCGACACCGCGGTCTGCACGAGGATCACGAGCACGAGGAGGATCGTGAGCAGCAGCGCGAGCGTGGCGCCGAACGGCCAGTCCCTCGCCTCGAAGAACTGGTCGCGCACGAGGTTGCCGACCATGATCGTCTTGCCGCCGCCGATGAGCTCGGGGATCACGAAGTTCGACATCGCCGGCACGAACACGAAGATGCATCCGGTGAGCGCGCCGGGGATCGACAGCGGCAGCGTGACCGTGCGGAACGCCCGCCACGGCGTCGCCCCGAGGTTGGTGGCCGCCTCGCGCAGCGACGGGTCGAGCTGCTGCAGCGAGGCGTAGAGCGGCAGCACCATGAGCGGCAGGTACATGTAGAGCAGGCCGACGACGATCGCCTGCGGCGTGTAGAGCATGCTGATCGGCTCATCGGTGATGCCGAGGCCCTGCAGCCACTGGTTGACCCACCCCGCGTTGTTGAGCAGCAGGATCCAGGCGTAGGTGCGGATGAGGAAGTTCGTCCAGAACGGCAGCACGATCGCGACGAGCGCGACGGTGCGCCACTTCGGCGAGAGCCCGGCGATCGCGTACGCCATCGGGTAGCCGATGGCGAGCGCGAGCAGCGTGACGATGAGCGCGAGCCCGATCGACTGCAGGATGACGCCGAGGTAGAGCGGCTCGAGGAGCTTCACCCAGTTGTCGAAGGTGAACTCGAAGACGATGCCGCCGAAGCGGCCGCGCTTGAAGAAGGTGTAGAACGCGAGCAGCCCCACCGGGATCGCCATGAAGACGATGAGGAAGAGGATGCCGGGCGCGAGGAAGGGCGCCGGGGCGAGCCCCCGCCGCACGCGAGGGGAGCGTGCGGCGGGAGCGTCCCGGTGTTGCGTCGAGGTCACGGCGTCAGTTGGTGGCCAGCACTTCGGCGTTGAGGTCGACGTACTTCAGCGAGTCCTCCCCGAGGTCGATGATCGCCTCCTGCTCCATGAGCTCGTCGACCGTGATGCCGAGCGTCGGGTACGACTCGATCAGCGCCGGGTCGAGGGCCTCCATGGCCGCCTTGTTCGGCACCTTGTAGAGGATGTTCTCCGCCACCCAGGTCTGCACCTCGGGGTCGAGGATGTAGTTGATGAAGGCCATGGCGGCCTCCTTGTTCTCGGAGCTGTCCAGCACCGTCATGGTGTCGACCCAGAGGTCGGCGCCCTCCTCGGGCACGACGAACTTGATCGACGGGTCCTCGGCGATGCCGTAGTTGCACCAGCCGTCCCACGCCTCGACCATCGCGGCCTCGCCCGAGACGAGCTTGGAGTAGAACGTGGTGTCGTCGTAGGCGAGCAGCGTCGGCTTGGTCTCGAGCAGCTGGGCCTTCGCCTCCTCGAGCTCCGCGTCATCCGTGGTGTTGACCGAGTGGCCCTGCGCCTTGAGCGCCGGCATCGAGAGCCAGCGGTCGGTCGACAGCATCGTGGTCTTGCCCACGAGCTCGGGCTTCGGGCTCAGCAGGTCGTTCCACGACGTGGGGTCGTAGCCGGTGAGGTCGGGCCGGTAGCAGAGGCCGGTCGTGCCCCACGCGTAGGGCTCGGAGTAGACGTTGCCCTCGTCGTAGGGCAGCTCCATCGCCTCGGGGTAGAGGTTCTCCTCGTTGGGGATGAGGCTCTTGTCGAGCTCGGCGAGCAGGCCCTGCTCGGCGAGCGCCTGCGCGTACTGGCCCGAGACGAAGGCCACGTCGATGCCGGGATCGGCGCTCGCGGTGAGCTTCGCGACGATGTCCTCGTTCGTGGTGTGGTTGACGATCGTGGTCTTGACGCCGGTCGCCTCCTCGAACTGCTCGGCGAGGTCCTCCGGCGAGTAGTCCGCCCAGATCGAGACGGTGAGCGTCTGCTCGGTGATGTCGGCGCTCGGGTCGATCTCCTCGCCTCCGGAGCCGGTCGAGCATGAGGTCGCGGCGAATGCGAGGGCGATCGTTCCGGCCGCGGCGGCGACGATGCGACGCGTCGTGGGCATGTGGTACCTCCTGGGACGTCGGAAAGGTTGAGCGATTGTTGCACCACGAATGAAGAAACCGCAATGGATGCGCGGACATGCTGGCGCGGAGTTTGCACAATAGTTACAATCCGAATTCAATGAACTCGATTCTCGGTGGCGAACGGCCGGTCGTCGACGGCCGTGCGCTGTCCGTCGACGGCGAGGCGCGCGTGCTCCTCGACGGCACGGCACCGGCGGCGGGCGACGGCGTCGCGCGGGCGCTCGCGCGGTTCGTGGTCGCCGACGTCGCCGCCGACGCACGCGAGCGCGGCATCACCGTCGACCAGACGAACACGTCGGTGATCGTCGGCGACCGCCTCGTCGTGAAGCTCGTCGGCCGATGGGCTGCTGCCGATCGGGCCGGGCGCCTGCTGGAGCGCCTCGCGGCGGCCGGATCCGACGACGTCGACCGCCTGCGCGGACGGATCGAATGGGAGCATCCACGGCTCGGCACGTCGACCCTCGCCATCGTCACCGAGTACCTCCCCGGCGCCGAGGACGGCTGGACCTGGGCGGTCGACGACGTCGTGGCGCTGCTCGAGGGCGGCCCCGAGCCCGACTGGCCGGGCCTCCTCGGCGAGCACGTCGCCCGCATCCACGACGTGCTGGGCGCCGACGCGGTGCCGTCGGGCACGGATGCCGCCTCCGCCCGACTGGCCCGCGCCGACGACGCGCTGCGCCGCGCGATCGACGCCGCGGAGGGGCCGACGGGCGCGCGACTGCGCAACCGCCGCGCGTCGCTCGAGCGGGACATCCGCTCGCTCGCGGGAACCGCCCCCGGCCTCGAGTTCCCGATCCACGGCGACCTGCACGTGGGGCAGGTGCTCGCCTCGCCGGCACCCGGCGGCGCGCGCCGCTACACGATCATCGACTTCGACGGCGACCCGCAGCTGGCGGCATCCGACCGTGAGCGAGCGGATGCCGCGGCACGCGACGTGGCCCACCTGCTCGTCTCGCTCGACCTCGTCGCCGCGGTCGCCCAGAAGCGGATGCAGCGCGCCGACGCCGTCGCGTTCGACTGGGCCGACCGCGCCCGCGCCGCCCTGCTCGCCGCCTATCGTGGGGAGCTCGGACGGCCCGAGCTCTTCGATCCGGCCCTCCTCGCCGGCTTCGAGGCCGAGCAGCTCGTCGCCGAGCTGCACTACGCCGACCGGTTCCTGCCCGCCTGGCGCTACGCGCCCGACGCGGCGATCACGCATCGCCACCCCTCGTCGAACGACCACCCGGAGGACCCGTGGACACCGCCGCCTTTCGCGCCGACCTCGAGCTGATCCCGGCGACCCTCGCCGCACTCGCCGATGCCCTCGACGCCGGCCTGCCGGGCCTCGAGCGGCTGCCGACCCTCGGTGCGGCACGGGTGCTCGTGCTCGGCATGGGCTCGAGTCGCTACGCCGCCGACGTCGTCGCCCGCCGCTACCGCGCGGTCGGCGCGAACGTCGTGGTCGAGCTCGCGAGCGCGTCCCTCCTGCCGCCGGCCGCACCCGACCTCGCGGTCGTCGCGGTGTCGGCGACCGGCGGGAGCGCCGAGGTGCTGCGCGCCGTCGAGCGGTACCGCGGCACCGGGCGGCTCGTCGCGGTGACGAACCGGCCCGACTCCGAGCTCGGGCGCCTGGCCGACGTGGTGGTGCCGCTCGGCGCGGGCGTCGAGGCATCCGGGGTCGCCTGCCGCACGTTCCGCGCCACGTTCCCAGTGGTGGACGCGGTGCTCGAGGAGCTGCTCGGCACGGCGCCCGCCGAGCGGTTCGACGCTGCGGTCGTGCGCGCGGCGGCGACGGCGAACGCGGAGCTGCTCGCGGCATCCGCCGACTGGGTGCCGGCCGTCGCCGACCTGCTGGCCGGGCCGATGGGCACGTGGACGCTCGCGCCGGCCGAGCGGGCGTCGAGCGCGCAGCAGTCGGCGCTCATGCTGCGCGAGGTGCCGCGCCGCGCGGCCTACGCGTCGGAGACCGGCGACTGGTCGCACGTCGACGTGTACCTCACGAAGACGCAGGACTACCGGGCGCTCGTGTTCGCCGGGTCGGCATGGGACGCGCAGGCGCTCGAGTGGATGGCCGCGCGCGGGTCGCGGTTCGCCGCGGTCGGGCGCGACCTGCCCGGCGCCGAGCTGACGCTGCGCTTCGCGGGCGACGAGGACGACGCGGTGGCGGCGCTCACCGAGGTGCTCGTGGGCGAGCTCGTGGCCGACCGATGGCTCCACGCCGGCCGCGATCGCGTGAGATGACGCGAATCGACCTTCGGGCCCACGCGACGGTCGATTCGCGTCATCTCGCAGCGGCTGGGCGGGGCGAACGTCGCGGCGGCCGCTCCCGGCGCGCGTAGGCCCGAGCCGAGCGGCTCGAGAGCGCGAGCATCACGAGGATGTCCAGGGACAGCGTGAGGAACGTGGTCTGGAGCGTGATCTCCTGGTCGCCGACCCACCAGGTCGCGAACGACGCACTGATGCTGAACGTCGAGATCACCATCACGACGATGCGCGGCCAGTTCAGGCCGAGGTAGGTGAGCACGGCCAGCACGAGGTCGAAGAGGAGTACGGCGCCGATCAGGGCGACGACGAAGACGTACACCGCCTGCGACGTCGCGTCGAAGTCGTCACCCGTGAGCGGCACGCCCGCCTCGTCGTACGCCAGCGTGAAGACGTCGTCCCACTGCACCGAGAGGGAGACCAGCCAGACCACGCCGGCGAGCACCCGCAGCAGCACCAGGGCCGAGCCGGCCGTCGTCGAAGGCGGCCGGCGCATCGTGGGCGGGCCGGCCACGGGCGCCGCCAGCGATGCCGGCGACTCGAACGCCGGTCGCTTCTCGACGGCCGTCATGCCGGCTCCCGCAGCGACGAGGTGGCGGATGCCGCGTCGGGCACGGAGACCCCGCGCACGTCGACCACCGGCAGGTCGCCGTCGGTGACGATCGTGTCGCCGCCGCCGTTGCGCGAGTGGTAGCCGGTCGCGAAGTCCTCCAGCACCTCGCACGACGACGGCGGGATCCGACGCGCGCAGGGTCTCCACGATGTGGTCGCGCTCGATGTCGGTCTCGGCGTCGATCTTGTGCGTGACCTGCAGGGTGAAGAGCGAGAAGCCCACGGCCCGGTCGAACGTGCCGGCCGCGAGCCAGTCCACGCGTGAGCCGCCCGGCAGCAGCCACCCGTCGGGGCAGCGCCAGAAGCGCACATGATGCCGCTTGGCGGGATTGCCCGCGACCTCCTGCTGGTAGGCGGCATCCTGCTGGCGGCCGAAGAGGAAGAGCGGGCTCACGGGAGCCTCGTCGTAGCTGCGACGGGTGACGGTCGACGTGATGATGCGCCAGCTCGAGGCGGTCGTGATCTCGTCGGCGCGGGTCCACCCCGCCGCGGCCATCGCCGCGTGCAGCCGCTGCTCGTCGCCGAGGACGGCGAGGTTCACCGGATCGCCGAGGAGCCCGTCGCTCGTGCGCGCGCGGCCGATGAAGTAGTCGGGCACGTAGATGGTGGTGAGGATGCGGTGCAGGCGCGGCAGCACGAGGTAGGCCAGCAGGGCCCAGAAGAGGACGAAGCCGAGGATGCCCCACCAGCCGAAGCTGAAGGACTCGGTGAACAGCAGCCACGCCAGCCAGATCGCGGCCAGGCCGGCGAAGACGAAGAAGAAGCCGTCGAGCAGCGCGCTGAACGAGAACCGGCGCTTCGCCGGTTGCCCCGTCGTTCCTGCTGCGGCTGTTCCGGATGCCGCGGCGCCCACCCCGCCCATGTGTGAATGGTAGCCCGCAGTGGCGTGGGCCCCCGTGGCAATGCCTCAGCGCAGGGATGCGAGCAGGGCCTCGCCGACGGCGTCGACGGACTCGGCGCGGTTCGACAGCACGATCGCGGCGGTCCCCGCGGCACGATCGATGAGCAGCATGCTCGCGAAACCGCCGGTCATCCCGTTGTGCGACAGGATGACGTCGCCGTGGTCGTCGCTCACGGCCCAGAAGTACCCGATCGACCCGCCGTGCCCGTTGTCGACGGTGTCCGTCTGGGCGGCGCTGCCGGCGAGCGGTCCATCGATGACGCCTGCCGCGAAGGCCACGAGGTCGTCGATGGTCGCATCGATGCCGCCTCCCGGTGCGTAGGCCCCGAGCGACGAGGGTTCCACCTCCCGGCCGTCGGCGTCGGTTCCGCCTGCATGGCGGACCGGGACGTCCTCGTCCTCGATCGGCACCGACGCGCCGTCGAGGCCGAGGGGCTCGAAGAGGCGTTCGGTGACCAGGGAGACGTACTCGGTGCCGGCCGCCGCGGCGAGCGCCTGGCCCAGCAGCGCCGCTCCCAGGTTGCTGTACCCGGATCCACGGACCGGCTCGAGCTCCACGTCCCGCGCCTGGCTCAGCAGCTCGTCGAGCGACGCGTCGATGCCATCGCCGCCTGCCTCGATGTCGGCGGTCGCCCGCTCCACCAACTCGGGGTCGGTCGGGTAGAGGGGCAACCCGGCCTGGTGCGCGGCGAGGTCGCGCAGCGTGACGGATGCCACGGGGGCATCGTCCAGGTCGAGGTGTTCCCCGAGCTCGTCACCGGCGCGCACCTCGCCGCGCTCGATCGCCTCCGCCAGCAGCTCGCCCGTGAACACCTTCGTGATCGAGCCGGTCTCGAACACCGTGGATGCGCCGGCGTCGAGGTACGCACGTCGCACGTCGCCGTCGTCGATCACGGCGACGGCGACGCGGGTGCCGTCGGCGAAGGACGGGCGGATGAGCCGGAGCAGTTCGGGGTCGCCCGTGCCGCGCTTCGACTCGTCGGCCCCCGATCCCGACGGGGCGACGCAACCCGTGAGCACGAGGCATCCGGCCATCGCGACTGCGGCAAGCGCGCGGATCCTCGGAGGCCGGGATGCACCGGGCCCCGCCTGCTCGCTCGTGGAGTCGGATCGTGCGCGCCGCACGGCTCCATCGTAGGATCGCGGCGCGATGGGAGCCGACCCCAGTCCGCGGCACGCACGCCGACGTAGG
>CAWDJA010000039.1:0-16244 GCA_963802485.1 uncultured Actinomycetota bacterium | reverse complement strand
CATGTGCTGCCCTCCCCTTCGAGCCGCTCCGCTCGCTCACGGCATCGCCATGATGCCAGACCGCGACGACCGGCGCGGTCATTCGCGCGTGAATCGATTCAGGCGTGTCTCGACACGCTATCACTCCCCCGTGCCGTCGGCCTCGGTGCCGGTCGGGCCGCCGCGGCCGGCTCGCGCGGTCGGCTGCGGTCGCCCCGCGGCCGGCTGCCGTCAGCCTCGGTGCCGGATGCCCGTCGGGTCCGTGGAGCGGCGCACGACGAGTTCGGGGAGGAAGACCGTCTGCCGCGGGATGAGGTCGCGGTCGGCCGCCTCCTCGAGCAGGATGCGCAGCGCGGTGCGTCCGATCATGGTGCTCGGCTGGCGCATCGACGACAGCGGCACCGCGGCGGCCGACGCGAAGGAGATGTCGTCGAACCCGATGATCGCGATCTCGTCGGGCACGAGCATCCGCCCGCCGACGACGAGCGACTGCAGCAGGCCGAGGGCGATGAGGTCGTTCGCGGCGAAGAGCGCGTCGGGCCACTCGGAGCGGGGTCGCGCGACGATCCGGGCGCCCGCCACCACGCCCTCCTCGACGGTCATGCGCGCCGGTCGCCACGACCTCCACCTCCACGGGCACGGTCGCGTTCTCGGCCGCGACGCGCGCACCGGCCAGCCGGTCGTTGACCTGGCGGATGTCGAAGGGGCCGCCCACGAACGCGATGTGCCGCCGGCCCGTCTCGATGAGGTGCTCGACCGCCATCCGGCCGCCGGCGACGCTGTCGACGGAGACCGAGCTGAACCGGCTGCTGCCGCCGAACCGGTCGACGAGCACGGCCGGGATCCCGCGCGCCCGCAGGCGCTCGAGGCGGGGCTGGATGTCGCCGTACGGCGAGATGAGCACGCCGCGCACCTGCTGCTCCTCGAACAGGTCGAGGTAGAGCCGCTCGCGGGTCGACGTCCTCGTCGGTGTTGCCGTACAGCACCGCGATGTTGTGGCGCGAGGCCTCGTCCTCCGCGCCGCGGACGACGTCGTTGAAGAACGGGTTCTGGCCGTTCAGCACCACGAAGCCCACGGTGGTGCTCACGCCGGCGCGGAGCTTGCGGGCCGCGTCGTTGCGCACGTAGCCGAGTTCCTCGATGGCCCGGCTCACGCGCGCGATCGACTCGGCCGACACCTCGTCGGGTCGATTCAGGACGTTCGAGACCGTGCCCACCGACACTCCGGCATGCTGCGCCACATCGCGGATGCTCGCGCTCGGCATTCGTGCTCCTCGTCCTTGATCGTGCACTGCGTCACGGGTGACTTGACCGTTCACCCGGACCTCCATAGAGTATCCCTGAATCGCTCCTGAATCGATTCATATCAGATTCACCTCAACGAGGAGGACCGCACGTGACCGCCACGCCGCCGACAGCCGCATCCCCGATGCTCGAGCTGTCCCGGGTCGTCAAGTCGTTCGGCGCCGTCGTCGCACTGCGCTCCGGCAGCCTGAGCCTCGATGCCGGCTCGATCCACGCCCTCGTCGGCGAGAACGGCGCGGGCAAGTCCACGCTCGTGAAGATCGTCGCCGGGCTCTACCGCCGCGACGCGGGCGAGTTCCGCCTCAACGGCGAGGACGTCGACTTCACGTCGACCGCCCAGTCGAAGCAGGCGGGCATCGCCGTCATCTACCAGGAGCCCACGCTCTTCCCCGACCTGTCGGTCACGGAGAACGTCTTCATGGGCCGGCAGCCCGTCGGACGCTTCGGCCGGATCGACCGCAGGGCGATGCGCCGTGAGGTGGAGTCGCTCTTCCTCCGGCTCGGCGTGCGCATCGATCCCGACCGTCCGGCCGAGGGCCTCTCGATCGCCGACCAGCAGGTCATCGAGATCGCGAAGGCGGTCTCGCTCGACGCTCGCGTGCTGATCATGGATGAGCCGACGGCCGCGCTGTCGGGCGTCGAGGTCGACCGGCTGTTCGCCATCGCGCGGAGCCTTCGCGACGAGGGCCGCGCGCTCCTGTTCATCTCGCACCGGTTCGACGAGGTCTTCGATCTCTGCGACATCGTCACGGTCATGCGCGACGGCGCGTACATCGCGACGACGCCGATCGCCGACACGACCGTCGACGACCTCGTGCGGCAGATGGTCGGCCGCGACGTCACCGACCTGTTCCCCAAGATCGAGGCGGAGATCGGCGAACCGCTGCTCGAGGTCGACGGGCTGACGAGCGCGGGCGTGTTCCACGACATCTCGTTCAACGTCCGCTCGGGCGAGATCGTCGGCCTGGCCGGCCTCGTGGGCGCCGGGCCGCAGCGAGGTCGCCCGCGCCGTCTTCGGCGTCGACGGCTACGACTCGGGCTCCGTGACGCTCGAGGGTCGGGCCGTGAAGCAGGGCGACCCGGCTCGCGCCATGCTGCAGGGCCTCGCGCTCGTGCCCGAGGATCGGCGCAAGCAGGGACTCGTGCTCGAGTCATCCGTCGCCCGCAACATCACGCTCGCGATCCGCAAGCAGCTCGCGAAGGCCGGCATCATCACGTCGGGCTTCGAGAACCGCGCCGCGAAGGTGTGGGCGAGCCGCCTCGAGGTGAAGGCCAGTGCGATGAGCACGGTCGCCGCGACCCTGTCGGGCGGCAACCAGCAGAAGGTCGTGCTCAGCAAGTGGCTCGCGACCGAGCCGCGCGTGCTCATCATCGACGAGCCGACCCGCGGCATCGACGTCGGCACCAAGGCCGAGGTGCACCGCCTGCTCTCCGAGCTCGCCGGTCGCGGCATGGGCATCCTCATGATCTCGTCGGAGCTGCCCGAGGTGCTCGGCATGGCCGACCGCGTGCTCGTCATGCGCGAGGGCCGCATCACCGCCGAGATCGACCGCGCCGAGGCCACCAGCGAGAACGTCATGTTCGCCGCGACCCACGCCCAGGGAGCCCACTCGTGACCGCCACCATCGAGAAGTCCGACGTCACGAAGCGGCTGCGGGCCGTGGGGGCCGCCCGCGAGTTCGGCATCCTCATCGCGCTGCTGCTCGTGATCATCGCCGCGACGATCGCGAACCCGAACTTCCTGTTCAGCTCCGACGGCTGGCGCGACCTGCTGCTGACGCCGTCGATCCTCGTGCTGCTCGCCGTCGGGCAGGCGATCGTCATCATCACCCGCAACGTCGACCTCTCGGTCGGATCGGTGCTCGGCCTCTCGGCCTACCTGACCGGGCGCCTGTTCGTCGACCTGCAGGGCATCCCGATCCTCGCGGTGTTCCTGATCGTCATCGTGTTCGGCGGCCTGCTCGGCCTGGTGAACGGCGCACTCGTCGCGTTCGCGAAGGTGCCGTCGCTCGTGATCACGCTCGGCACGCTCTACGCCTACCGCGGCATCAACGTGCTGTGGACCGGCGGCGACCGCATCAACGCGTCCGACCTGCCGCGCGACTTCCTCGCGCTCGGCACCGGTCAGATCCTGTTCATCCCGATCCTCACGATCATCGCGTTCGTGGTGCTGGCGATCGCGGGCTGGCTCATGAAGAACACCCGCGGCGGCCGCGAGTTCTACGCGATCGGGTCCGACCCGGGCGCGGCCGAGCTCTACGGCCTGCCGGTGACCCGGCGCCTGCTCACCGTGTTCGTGCTCTCGGGCGCGCTGGCCGGCCTCGGCGGCGTGCTCTACGCCGCCCGCTACGGCACGATCAGCTCGCAGGCCGGGTCGGGCTGGGAGCTCGACGCGGTCGGCGCCGCGGTGATCGGCGGCGTCGCGATCTTCGGCGGCAGCGGCACCGTCTGGGGCGCCGCCATCGGCGCCGTGCTGCTGCTCACCATCAACCGCGCCCTGCCCATCCTCGGCATCCCCGACTTCTGGCAGCGCGCGGTGGTCGGCGCCCTCATCATCGGCGCCATCGTGCTCGACCGCGTCCTCGCGATCCGGCAGAAACGGAAGCTGCTCGAAGCGAGGGAGGACGACTGATGACCGCGACCACCACCACCGGCACCCCGGCCGTCCGCACCTACCGCGACTACGACCGCCCGCTCTGGCAGCGCGTCCTGCTCACCCGCGAGATGGCCATCATCGCCCTGCTCGTGATCGTGGCCGTCGTCGCCGTCGTGAGCGTGCGCGGCTTCAGCCAGCCGATCACCCTCACGTTCCTGCTCCTCGACGTGATGCCGATCCTGCTCATCGCCCTGCCGATGACGCTGATCATCATCACCGGCGAGATCGACCTGTCGGTCGCGAGCATCGCCGGCCTCGCGAGCGTCCTGACCGGCGTGCTCACCCAGGCCGGCCTCCCGTTGGAGGTCGCCGCGATCCTCGCGATCCTCGCGGGAGCCGTCGGCGGCGTGTTCAACGGCTTCCTCGTCACCGTCGTCGGGCTGCCGTCGCTCGCCGTCACGATCGGCACGCTCGCCCTCTACCGCGGACTCGCGGTCGGCCTCCTCGGCACCACCGCGGTGACCGACTTCCCCGACTTCTGGACCGACCTCGCGAAGGCCCGCGTCGGGAACTCGAACATCCCGCTCGTGCTGTTCCTGTTCCTCGTGCTCCTCGCCGTGTTCGTCGTGCTGCTCCACTTCACGCCGTTCGGCCGCGGGATCTACGCGATCGGCCTGGCGAGCGAGGCCGCCCGGTTCTCGGGCGTCCGCGTCGAGCGCACGAAGTTCATCCTCTTCGTGCTGTCCGGGGCGATCTCGGCGCTGGCCGGCATCTACTACACGCTCCGGTTCGGCAGCGCCCGCGGCGACAACGCCACCGGACTCGAACTCCAGGTGATCGCCGCGGTGCTCCTCGGCGGCGTGTCGATCTTCGGCGGCCGCGGCGCCATCCACGGGGTCATCGCGGGCGTGCTCCTCATCGGGGTGCTCGCGAGCGCGCTGCGCCTCGCGAACGTCACCTCCGACGTCATCAACATCATCACCGGCGTGCTGCTCGTGCTGTCGGTGGTGACCTCCAGCTTCCTGGCCTGGCTGCGAAAGCGGCGGCGAGCACCAGGGGGAATACCGCGCATCGAGGCCTCCACAGCAGGGTGACCGGGCTGCGCGAACCGTCGAGGCGATCACACGTCGACCTCATCCGATGAAGGGAAGAACAACGATGTTTCAGAACAAGCGGCGCGCGGGCGCGCTGACGGCGCTCGCGGTGAGCGTCGCGCTCCTGGCCACGGGCTGTGCGGTCGACTCCGGCACGGACAGCACCGAGGCCGGCGGCGACGGCGGCAACCTCGCGATCACGTTCGTGCCGAAGAACCTGGGCAACCCGTACTTCGACACCTCGTCGGCGGGCGCCGAGGAGGCCATCGCCGAGTTCGACGGCACGTTCGCCGAGGTCGGCCCGGCCGAGGCCAGCCCCGACGCGCAGGTCAGCTACATCAACACCCTCACCCAGCAGGGCGTCGGGGCGATCGCGGTGTCCGCGAACGACCCCGAGGCGATCTGCGACGCGCTGAACGAGGCGAGCGACGCCGGGGTCAAGGTCGTCACCTTCGACTCCGACACCAACCCCGAGTGCCGCGACCTGTTCATCAACCAGGCCGACGCCGAGGGCATCGCCAAGGTGCAGGTCGACCTGATCGCCGAGCAGATCGGCGGCGCCGGCGAGATCGCGATCCTCTCGGCCTCGGCGAACGCGACGAACCAGAACGCGTGGATCGAGCGCATGGAGGAGTACCTCGCCTCCGACTACCCCGACATCACCCTCGTCGAGACGGTCTACGGCGACGACGACGACCAGACGTCGTTCGACAAGACCGCGGCGCTGCTGCAGACCCACCCGAACCTGAAGGGCATCATCTCGCCCACCACGGTCGGCATCGCGGCGGCGGGACGCTACCTCTCGACCTCGGAGTACAAGGGCAAGGTCGCGCTGACCGGCCTCGGCACCCCGAACCAGATGCGCGAGTACGTCGAGGACGGCACCGTCACCGCGTTCGCGCTGTGGAACCCGGCCGACCTCGGCTACCTCACCGCGTACGCGGCGAAGGCGCTGATCGAGGGCGAGATCACCGGTGAAGAGGGCGACTCGTTCGAGGCCGGCAAGCTCGGCGACTACGAGGTCGGCGCCGACGGCGTCGTGCTCCTCGGCGACCCGTTCGTGTTCGACGCGGACAACATCGGCGACTTCGACTTCTAGGAGTCGCCAGTCGTGGGGCCCGGCCGGCCGATCAGTTCGGCCGGGCCTCGCGCATCCGCCGGTCTTCCGAACGGCGCCGATGCACCTACCCTTGAACTGGAAAGCGCATTCCGAGTTGCGGGATGCGCGATCGTCCTCTAGGCTTTGAAACGATTCATTACAGGACGGAGTGCTCGACGATGAGCGAACACGGCACGCACCGGCCGGCCGAGCCCGGCCCCGAGCGCGTCTGCTTCCAACTGCAGGTCGACCCCGCCCGCCTCGACGAGTACCGCGCCCGGCACGCCGCCGTCTGGCCCGACATGCTCCGGGCCATCGAGGCGTCCGGCCGACGCAACTACTCGCTCTTCCTCCGAGCCGACGGCCTGCTCATCGGCTACTACGAGACCGACGACGACGCGGCATCCCAGGCCGCGCTCGAGCAGGACCCGCGCACCGCGCCGTGGGAGGCCGAGATGGCCGACTTCTTCGTCGCCCTCGACGGCCGCCCCGACCAGGGCGCCCCCCGCCTCGCCGAGGTGTTCCACCTCGAAGACCAGCTCGCCGCGCTCGACGCCGACGCGGCATCCGATCACGCCCGTGTCGGCAGCGGCAACGACAACACCCTCTCCGCACAGAAAGCAGCGACTCGTGAGCACCCTTCCCAGCAACCTCCTCGACCAGCTCGAACTCCAGTCGATCGAGCTCCCCTCGTGGGCGTTCGGCAACTCGGGCACCCGCTTCAAGGTGTTCGCCACGCCGGGCACGCCCCGCGACCCCTACGAGAAGATCGCGGATGCCGCGCAGGTGCACGCGTACACGGCGCTCGCGCCGACCGTCGCGCTGCACATCCCGTGGGACAAGGTCGACTCCTACGACGACCTCCGCAAGCACGCCGAAGACCAGGGCGTCGCGCTCGGCACGATCAACTCGAACACCTTCCAGGACGACGACTACAAGTTCGGCGCCCTCACGCACGAGGACGCCGCCGTGCGGCAGAAGGCCATCGACCACCACTTCGAGTGCATCGACATCATGCACGCGACCGGCAGCCGCGACCTGAAGATCTGGCTCGCCGAGGGCTCGAACTACCCGGGCCAGGCCGACCTGCGCGGCCGGCAGGACCGCCTGCACGAGTCGCTCGCGACGATCTACGAGCGCCTCGGCGACGAGGATCGCCTCGTGCTCGAGTACAAGTTCTTCGAGCCGGCGTTCTACCACACCGACGTTCCCGACTGGGGCACGAGCTACGCCCAGGTCGCCGCGCTCGGCGACAAGGCGATGGTCTGCCTCGACACCGGCCACCACGCGCCCGGCACGAACATCGAGTTCATCGTCATGCAGCTGCTGCGCCTCGGCAAGCTCGGCTCGTTCGACTTCAACTCGCGCTTCTACGCCGACGACGACCTCATCGTGGGCGCCGCCGACCCGTTCCAGCTGTTCCGCATCATCTTCGAGGTGATCCGCGGCGGCGGCTTCAACCACCCCGACGTCGCCTTCATGCTCGACCAGTGCCACAACGTCGAGGACAAGATCCCCGGCCAGATCCGCAGCGTGCTGAACGTGCAGGAGATGACCGCGCGGGCGCTCCTCGTCGACACCGAGGCGCTGCGCGCGGCGCAGGTGTCGGGCGACGTGCTCGAGGCGAACCGCATCTTCATGGACGCGTTCTACACCGACGTGCGCCCGGCCCTCGCCGAGTGGCGCGAGTCGCGCGGCCTGCCCGCCGACCCGATGGCCGCCTTCGCGGCATCCGGCTACCTCGCCAGGATCGCCGCCGACCGCGTCGGCGGCGTGCAGGCGGGCTGGGGCGCCTGAGCCGATGACGCAGCAGACGCCGTTCAGCGCGGCCGACGGCCTCGTGCGGGTGTACCCGGCGGATGCCGCGGCGCCCCGCCCGACGCCGGGCCTCGTGTGGGCGCACGGCGGCGGCTTCGTCGCGGGCGACCTCGACATGCCCGAGGCCGACTGGCTGGCACGCACCTTCGCCGCGCGGGGCGTCACCGTCGTCTCGATCGACTACCGCCTCGCCGGCGACAGCGACGGTCGCTATCCCGCCGGCTCCGACGACGTGCTCGCGGCGTGGTCGTGGACACTCGACCACGCCGAGGAGCTCGGCCTCGACCCGTCGCGCGTCGCGATCGGCGGGGGCAGCGCCGGCGGCAACCTCGTGGCGGGCGCCGTGCTGCGGCTGCTCGGCCGGGCACCGGCCGCGACCGGCCCGACCCTGCCCGCCGGCGTCTTCCTCGCCTACCCGACCCTGCTCGCGGTGCAGCCCGCGCCGGGGCCCGAGCTGCGCGCCGCGCTCGACGCGAACCCCGCGGCCGACCGCTTCGGCCCCGATGCCGTGCGCGGCATGTACGAGCAGTACCTCGGCGGCCCCGTCGACGATGCACCGCTCACCGCGGCGCCGGGCCTCGCCGAGCCGTCCGACGTCGTCGGCTTCCCGCCGACGATCGTCGTGAACGGCGACGTCGACGAGCTGCGCGTCTCGGGCGAGCTGTTCGCGGCGACCCTCGCCGCCGCCGGCGTCCCCGTCGAGCTCGCCCTCGAGCCCGGCACCGAGCACGGCCACCTCAACCGGCCCGACGAGCCCGCGGCATCCGCCACCGTCGACCGCGTCGCCGCCTGGATCGACCGCGGCTTCGAGCCCGCGGCATCCGATGCGCTCGCGGCATCCGACCTCACGACCACCACCTGAACCCCACCGAAGGAACCACCTCATGACGAACCAGGCAGCTGCCGACCTCATCGCGCGGTCGAACCGCCTCGGCGCCGACCCGAAGAACACGAACTACGCCGGCGGCAACACGTCGGCGAAGGGCACCGAGACCGACCCGGTCACGGGCGAGCCCGTCGAGCTGCTCTGGGTGAAGGGCTCGGGCGGCGACCTGGGCACCCTCACCGAGGCCGGCCTCGCCGTGCTGCGCCTCGACCGGATGCGCGCACTCGTCGACGTCTACCCCGGCGTCGACCGCGAGGACGAGATGGTCGCCGCGTTCGACTACACGCTGCACGGCAAGGGCGGCGCGGCGCCGTCGATCGACACGGCCATGCACGGCCTCGTCGACGCGGCGCACGTCGACCACCTGCACCCCGACTCGGGCATCGCGATCGCGACCGCCGCCGACGGCGAGGAGCTCACGGCGAAGATCTTCGGCGACAGGGTCGTGTGGGTGCCGTGGCGTCGCCCGGGCTTCCAGCTCGGCCTCGACATCGCCGAGATCAAGGCGCAGCACCCCGCAGGCGATCGGCTGCATCCTCGGCGGCCACGGCATCACGGCGTGGGGCGACACGTCCGAGGAGTCCGAGCGCAACTCGCTCTGGATCATCGACACGGCCGCCGCGTACATCGCCGAGCACGGCCGCACCGACCCGTTCGGCACGGTGCTCGACGGCTACGCGGCGCTCGAGCCGGCCGAGCGGCGGGCCAAGGCGGCGGCGCTCGCGGCGACCATCCGCGGGATCGCCTCGCACGACCGGCCGATGGTCGGCCACTTCACGGATGCCCCCGAGGTGCTCGACTTCCTCGCCCGCAGCGAGCACCCCCGCCTCGCCGCGCTCGGCACGAGCTGCCCCGACCACTTCCTGCGCACGAAGGTCAAGCCGATGGTGCTCGACCTGCCGGCCGACGCGTCGATCGAGGACTCGATCGCGCGCCTGACGGAGCTGCACGAGGCGTACCGCGCCGACTACCAGGCGTACTACGACGCCCACGCCACGGCGGAGAGCCCCGCGATCCGCGGCGCCGACCCGCTCATCGTGCTCGTGCCCGGCGTCGGCATGTTCAGCTACGGCGCGAACAAGCAGACCGCCCGCGTCGCCGGCGAGTTCTACGTCAACGCGATCAACGTGATGCGCGGCGCGGAGGCGCTCTCCACCTACTCCCCCATCTCCGACGCGGAGAAGTTCCGCATCGAGTACTGGGCGCTCGAGGAGGCCAAGCTCCAGCGCATGCCGAAGCCGAAGCCGCACGCCACCCGCATCGCGCTCGTCACCGGCGCGGCATCCGGCATCGGCAAGGCCATCGCCACCCGGCTCGCCGCCGAGGGCGCCTGCGTCGTGATCGCCGACCTCGACCTCGAGAAGGCGCAGGCGGCCGCGGCCGAGATCGGCAACTCCGATGTCGCGATCGGCGTGCAGGCGAACGTGACGGATGCCGCGGCGGTGCAGGCCGCGATCGACGACGCGGTGCTCGCCTTCGGCGGCCTCGACCTCGTGGTGAACAACGCGGGCCTGTCGCTGTCGAAGCCGCTGCTCGAGACCACCGAGGCGGACTGGGACCTGCAGCACGACGTCATGGCCAAGGGCTCGTTCCTCGTGTCGAAGGCCGCCGCGCGGGTGCTCATCGACCAGGGCCTCGGCGGCGACATCATCTACATCTCCTCGAAGAACTCGGTGTTCGCCGGGCCGAACAACATCGCCTACTCGGCGACGAAGGCCGACCAGGCCCACCAGGTGCGCCTGCTCGCGGTCGAGCTCGGCGAGTACGGCATCAAGGTCAACGGCATCAACCCCGACGGCGTCGTGCGCGGCTCGGGCATCTTCGCGAGCGGCTGGGGCGCGAACCGCGCCAAGACCTACGGCATCGAGGAGGAGGACCTCGGCAAGTTCTACGCCCAGCGCACGATCCTCAAGCGCGAGGTGCTCCCCGAGAACGTCGCGAACGCCGTGATCGTGCTCACCGGACCCGAGCTGTCGCACACCACGGGCCTGCACATCCCGGTCGACGCGGGCGTCGCCGCCGCCTTCCTGCGATGAGCGAGGGGAGCGGCGGCGTGCGGGCGGCGGCACCGTCGCGGCAGTCGACCTCGGGGCGACCAGCGGTCGCGTCATCCTCGGCCGCGTCGACGGGCGGGCGGGCACGCTCGAGCTCGACCACGTCGCGCGGTTCCCGAACGACCCTGTGCGGCTCGCGTCCGGCCTGCACTGGGACTTCACGGGCCTGTACCGCGACCTGACCCGCGGGCTCGCCGACGCCTTCCGCCGCGACCCGGCCGTGGCCTCGATCGGCGTGGACTCGTGGGCGGTCGACTACGGGCTCCTCCGCGGCGACCGCCTGCTCGGCGAGCCGTTCCACTACCGCGACGAGCGCAACGAGCGCGGCGTCGAGGCCGTGCACCGGGTCATCCCGTTCGACGGCCTCTACCGCCGCAACGGCCTGCAGTTCCTGCCGTTCAACACGATCTACCAGCTCGCGGTCGAACGAGACGCCGGATGCCTCGACCTCGCCGATTCCCTGCTGCTCGTGCCCGACCTCGTCGGCTTCCAGCTCACGGGGGCGAAGGTGTCCGAGCGCACGAACGCGTCGACGACGGGCCTCGTCGGCGTGGAGTCGGGCGAGTGGGACGACGAGCTCATCGAGCGACTCGGGCTCGCGGCATCCGTGTTCGCACCGCTCGTCGACCCCGGCGAGTCGATCGGCGGCCTGCGCCCCCGCGTCGCCGCCGACCTCGGCGCCCCGGCGGGCATCGAGGTCGTGGCGGTCGGATCGCACGACACGGCGTCCGCCGTCGTCGCCGTGCCGATGCGCGCCGAGTCGGCCGCCTACATCTCGTGCGGCACGTGGGGCCTCGTCGGCGTCGAGCTCGAGCGTCCGGTGACGACGGATGCCGCGCGCCTGGCGAACTTCACGAACGAGGGCGGCGTCGACGGGCGCGTGCGATTCCTGCACAACGTCATGGGCCTCTGGCTGCTCTCGGAGTCGGTGCGCTGGTGGGAACGCGACGGCGAGCGGATCGACCTGCCCGAGCTGCTCGCGGCGGCGGCAGCCGTCACCGCTCCGGTCCCGGTGTTCGACGCGAACGACCCGGGCTTCCTCGCTCCGGGCGACCTGCCCGGCCGCATCGCCGAGTGGTGCCTGGATCGCGGCATCGCCGCGCCGCAGGGCCGCGCCGAGTTCGCGCGCTCGATCATCGAGAGCCTCGCCGAGGCGTTCGCCGGGGCCGTGCGCGACGCGTCGATCCTGTCGGGCGTCGACGTCGAGACGATCCACGTCGTGGGCGGCGGCGCCCTCAACGGCCTGCTCTGCCAGCGCACCGCCGACCGTTCCGGGTTGCCCGTGCTCGCCGGTCCCGTGGAGGCCACCGCGATCGGCAACGTGCTCGTGCAGGCGCGCGCGCAGGGCTTCGCGGGCGGCGACCTCGAGTCGCTGCGCGCGCTCGTCGCATCGGCGTTCGCGCCGACGCGCTACGAGCCGGCGGCCCGCTGAGCGAGCGAGGTCAGTGGCCGTGCGCGAGCTGCTGCAGCAGGATCACGCCGATTCCGAGCGCCAGGAGGGAGCCGAGCGCGATGAGCTGCTTCCACCACGCGACGTGCGTGCGGCGCACGGCCACGAATCCGATGAGGCCGAGCGTCACGAGGTAGACGATCGAGGCGGCGCGCAGCGCTCCCTCGAGCTCGAACACGCCGAACGCCGCGAGCGCCAGGAGGATCAGCGGCACGCCGGCCGAGGCGATCGCGGTGCCCGAGACGCGCAGCATGCGCCCCCATTCGGCGCGATCGGGAAATGCCGCGTGCACCGTGAGGTGGGCGATGACGTCGGCGACGAAGCCGGCGGCCGTGATCGCCACGATGCCGACGAGGAGCGTGAGGGTCGCCCGGTTCGCCGAGACGTGCTCGACGTTCTCGTACTGCACCAGCACGATCGCGAGGCCGGTGAACGTGGCGTAGATGCGTTCCTTCATGGCCTCGGCGCGCTCGGCGACGGGCCGCTCCGGCGGGCGCCCGAGACGCGGAGGCTCGTGCCCGCGGCGCGCACGGTCGATCCGCCGCTTGCGGCCTCACGCTCGTCGCGCTCCACCATGCGCGTCACGGTAGCAGTCGCGCCGGGTCCGTATCAGGCCATGACGGATGCCGCGGCCGACGCCCGGCCGCGGGCCAGTTCGGTGTCGCGCATGCCGAGCACCGACACGCCCACGCCGTAGGTGACGAAGTCGCCGGTGGGCCGCACGCCGATGCCCGACCAGCGCACCGCGCTCTCCTCCGTCGGTGACCTCGAGGCCGTGGAGCAGCGCGTCGCTCACGTCGGGCGGCAGGTCGGCCGCCGGGATCGTCTCGGCGACGCCGCAGAACGTGATCGTGGCCGCCGGGACCTTGATCCACGGCATCAGCGGCACGCGCTTCGCGATCGGGACGGTCACCGACACCGACGGGTTGCCGGCGATGTGCCGCGCCTTCCACTCGCGATCGTTGGTGGTGAACCACAGTCGACCGTCGTTCACGTGGTGCATGACGCCTGCGGTGCGGGCCTCGCCGCGCGCCGAGACCATGCCGATCACCATGAAGTTCTGCTTCGCGATGGCCTCCCAGACCGCTTCGCTCGTGATGTCGACCATTTCGGACCCTCACTTTACAATGTCAAGGCTTTACGATGTCAAGTAGGATACGGAGGTCGACTTGACAATGTCAAGCCCCGAGTCCGGATGGAGGCACGATGACGGAGACGGCGAGCGCGACGACCGACCTGGGCGTCGCACCGACCACGGGTGCGAGCGCGCCGAGCGCCGGCGCGCCCGGTCGGGCCGCGCTGCTGCGCGCGATGGAGGAGCTCGCCCGCGAGCAGGGCGTGAACAACGTGGGACTGCGCGAGGTCGCCCGCCGCGCGGGCCTCTCCCATGCCGCCCCGACGCACTTCTTCGGCAGCCGCGAGGGCATGATCCGTGCGCTCGCGTTCGAGGGCCTCGCGCTGCTCGACGACGAGCTCTGCACCGCCCAGGAGCGCGCGGCGCACCTGCCCGGTCGTGAGCGGCTGGTCTCCGACGCCCTCGAGTTCGTCGCGTTCGCCCAGCGGCATCCGGCGCACTTCGACGCCATGTTCCGCACGCCGTCGTCGGCCGCCGGCGACGACGCACTCGACCGGGCCCGCCTGGCCGCCCTCGACGGCCTTCGCGAGCCTCGTCATCGAGGTGCACGCCGCGGGCGACATCGGCGGCGACGTCGAGACCGCCTTCCTCCAGCTCTGCGCGATGAGCCACGGGATCGCCTCCCTCGCCGTCGACGGCCTGCTCCACGGCTTCGACGACCTCACCCGACCCGGTGATGCGGCCGACGTGGCGGAGCGCATCATCCGCGCCCAGGTGGAGCAGCTGCCGTGACCGCGCGGCCGGTGCGCGGAGCGCGCGGCATCCGCTCTGGGAGGATCGGATCATGACCGACCCCCGCCGCCCCCTTCTCGTGACCGTGCCCGGCGCGACCCTGCGTCGCGCGCTCGAGCGGACGCCCGGCGGCGTGCCCGACGGGGTCGAGCTGCGCGAATGGGACCTCGCCGGGCCCCCGCCCGTGGACCCCGGAACGCGCATCGACCTCGTGGTGCCGCCGTACATGGGCGCGGCCGACCGCCTCGGCGCGTTGGAGGGCGTCGACGTCGGGCTCGTGCAGTCGCAGTCGATCGGGTACGACGACGTGCCCGGCGCGCTGCCGCCCGGACACGTCTTCGCGAACGCCGCGAGCGTCCACGAGACGTCGACCGCGGAGCTGGCCCTCGCGCTCGTGCTCGCCGCCCAGCGCGGGATCCCCGACTTCGTGCGCGCCGCGAGCGAGGGGCGATGGGCGCCCGCCCGCCACGAGAGCCTCGCCGATCGCCGCGTGCTGCTCCTCGGCTACGGCGGGGTGGGCCGGGCGATCGAGGAGCGGCTCGCGCCGTTCGAGGTCGACCTCATGCGGGTCGCGAGCCGCGCCCGCGACGACGCGGCCGGACGCATCCACGGCATCGACGAACTGCCGCAGCTGCTCCCCGTCGCCGAGATCGTGATCGTCGGCGTGCCGCTCAACGACGCCACCACCGGGCTCGTCGACCACGAGTTCCTCGCGGCGCTTCCCGACGGCGCGCTCGTCGTGAACATCGCGCGCGGAAGCGTCGCCGACACCGACGCCATCCTCGCCGAGGCCACCTCCGGTCGACTGCGGTTCGCGCTCGACGTCACCGATCCCGAGCCGCTGCCCGAGGGGCATCCGCTGTTCGCGCTTCCGAACGTGCTCATCTCGCCGCACGTCGGTGGCGCGTCCACCGCGATGATGCCCCGGATGGCGCGCCTCCTGCGACGGCAGATCGAGCGGATGCTGCGCGGCGAGGCGCCGCTCAACGTCGTGCTGCGCACCTGATCGACCACCGCCCGTTCCCCTTCCAGCCCCCGAGAGGACTCCATGCCGACCTTCGCCCACGCCTTCGACTGGGTACGCCGCAACGTGGACGACGGGCCGCTCCCGACCGCCGTGCTCGGTATCGCCACCGCCGACGGCGTGGTCGCGCTCGACGCGTTCGGCGTGGAGGGCGGACGGCGACCGCCGTCGACGACCACTACCCGCTGTTCTCGGTGACGAAGCCGATCGTGGGGCTCGCCGCACTTCGCCTGATCGAGGAGGGGCGGCTGACCTCCGAGACGGCACTGTCCACGGCGGTGCCCGAGTTCGGCACCGGCCGCGACGACGTGGTGCGTCTCCGGCATCTCGTGAGCCACACGTCGGGCATCATCGAGCCGCCGCTCGACACCCCCGACGGCCTGCGCCCGTCGCTGCTCGCCCCCGGCCGCGACTTCGCCGCGGGCACGATGTCGCGCTACTCGACGATCGCGTTCGAGGGCATCGCCGCGCTCATCGAACGGGCGAGCGGCGAGTCGTGGGAGCAGGCGGTGGCCGCCATCGGCGAGCGGGTCGGCGCCACCGGCCTCACCGCCGACGCGTCTGCGAGCCCGCACGAAGTCGTGGATCCCGCCGAGCAGGGGCTCGACTACGCGCAGTTCGCGGCGCTGCGGCATCCGGGCGCCGGACTCCTCGGTCGCGCCGAGGACCTGCTCGCGATCGGCCCTGCGCCCTCGCCGGCGGCGGCCCGCTCGTCTCGCCCGCCGGCTACGAGGCCATGCTGCGACCGCTCACCACTGGCCTGCCGAAGCTCGAGCCCTACATCGCGGCGCGCGGGCAGGACTGGGGGTTCACGTGGAACCTGCGGCACTCCGCTCCGGGGGGCCTGCTTGCCGGCGACACCTTCGGCCACGGCGGGTGGGCGGGCTGCGAGTTCTGGATCACGCCGTCGCGCGCGTATCCTTCGCCTCCTCACCAACATCGGCGGCGGGTTCGGCCGGTACGGCGTGGACGCCGACGAGCTGCACAACGCGGTGGTCGCAGCCGCCGGCTGAATATCCGGGATCCCGGATTCGGGAGTACCCTGTGAATTGACCGAACGTCTGCGAGCGCG
>CAWDJA010000038.1:0-170154 GCA_963802485.1 uncultured Actinomycetota bacterium | reverse complement strand
ATTCTGGAGCGACGGCAATGCCGCCGCTGCCGCATCGGACGGAGGTGTGCGAGTGAGCGAGGGTTCTGCAACCGGGATCGACCCGCGATTCGACCCGAGGTTCCAGCGCGGCTACGTGCCCGACGCCGCAGCAGCGCCGCAGGCGACGGATGCCGCGGCTGCGCCGCTCGATGTCGAGCCGGTCCGTGACCGCGACGACGACGCGGCCGAGGCGGTCGCGGCGCGCATCACGAATCTGCGGAGGCGCGCCGGCTCGGATCCCCTCCCACGGACGGCAGCGCATCGGCCGGGCGCGCATCGACCGGCCAGGCGGTCTCGCCGGCACCGACCGACGACGAGGTCGCGGGCGTCGCCCCGGCATCCGACGGCTGGTTCCCGGAGGAGGATGCGCCCGCCGAGGCGGAGCACCTCAGTCCCACACGCTGGATGTGGATCGCGCTGGGCGCCTGCGTCGCCTTCGTCGTCGTCGGCGCCGTGGCCTTCTGGGTGCAGGCCTCCGACCCCTCGAACTACATCGGCGGGGTGCGCGCAGGGATCGACGAGACCTTCCGCCTGGTGATCAACGCCCTCGCCCCCGCGCTCGTCCAGGCGGGACTGGTCGGCATCGTCGTGGTGCTGGTGACCTGGGCGCTCAGGGGACGCGCCACCCGGACGCCGGAGGACCGGCCATGAACCGGCCGCACCCTGCCGCGATCGCGCTGGGCGTGCTGTGCGTGCTGTTCCTGCTCGGCCTCGTGTGGGCGGTCGCCGCGATGCAGGAGGCGGAGAGCGGGCTCCAGTGGTCGGGCGAGTCGCCGTCGCCCCGGGTGGTGCAGACGTGGGCGCTCTTCAACTTCGGGTACTCGCTCGCGCTGCCGGCGCTCGGCCTCGCGACCGCGGCATCCGGCCTCGGCCTCGTGCTGGTGTGGTGCCTGCCGCGCGTGCTTCAGCGCGGGACGCGCACGATGAGCGCCGCCGGATCGACGTGGAACCGCGCCGCCACGACCGTGCCGAACTCGTCGCCGTCGATCTCGAATTCCTCGGGATCGGCCTCGATCTCGATGTCGACCGCCCGGCCGCGCGAGTAGACGACCTCGCGTCGTCGGCTGCCGCCCGTCAGGTCGAGGAACTGGCGCCCGAACGCCGACTTGCGCAGCACGCGGTTCTCCCACGTGACCTTGCGCCACACGAGGAGCCAGCCCATGAGGTTGCGCGGCTGCAGCACGACCACGTCGAGCTTGCCGTCGTCGATCTCGGCATCGGGGATGAGCTCGATGTTGCCGGGGAGGTAGCCGAGGTTCGCGACGAGGATGCTCGACACGCGGGAGCGGTGGTGCCGGCCGGTGTCGATCTTGTGCACGACCCGGAACGGCTTCGACGCGGGGATCGCACGGATGCCGGCGTCGACGTAGGCGAGCCAGCCCACCCTCTTCTTCAGGTCGGGGTTCGTGTTCGCGATCATCGCGGCGTCGATGCCGATGCCCGACATCACGAGCGAGGCGTGCGTCTCGTCGGAGCCGTCGGGCCGGGTCACGTCGGCGACGAGCACGTCGACCGCGCGATCGAGCCCGGCGAACGCGAGCACCACGGCGTCGTCGAGGTCGTTCACGGGGATGCCGAGGTTGCGCGCGAAGAGGTTGCCCGTGCCGAGCGGCACGAGCCCGACCGGCACGCCCGTGCCGCGCACGGCCGCCGCGACGGAACGCACCGTGCCGTCGCCGCCGGCCGCGATCACGAGGTCGACGCCCGCCTCGAGTGCGTCCCTCGCCATGCCCTTGCCCGGATCGTCCTCGGTGGTCTCGATCCACATCGAGGGGTCGAAGCCCTGCCGCTCCTCCGCGCGCGCCACGGACTCGCGCAGCATGTCGAGGCCGCTCTTGGTCGGGTTGAAGATCACCGCGGCACGCGAACGGGTCGACGCGCCATCCGCCGCTCCCCGCTTCGCTCGCACCGCCACGAACCCAACGGTATTGCATCATGCCCGGCGCGCGCCGGGTGGTTCATGCGGGACGCCGGGCCTCAGGGCCCCGCGGCCGGCCGGATGCCCCGGGCTAGACTGGCTCGCGTGATCGACCCCGTGCTGCTTCGCGAGAACCCAGAGCTGATCAAGCATTCGCAGGAGCTGCGTGGCGAGTCATCCGCCTTCGTCGACGACGCCGTCGCAGCGGATGCCGCGCGCCGCACCGCGATCACCGAGTTCGAGTCGCTGCGCGCCGAGCAGAACGCGTTCGGCAAGCAGGTCGCGAAGGCTCCCAAGGAGGAGAAGGCCGCGCTCGTCGCGCAGGCGCAGGCGCTCGCCGCGCGGGTGAAGGAGGCGAACCAGCGGGCGAACGACGCAGAGGCCGCCTTCACCACGGCGGTGCAGCGCATCGGCAACGTCGTGATCGAGGGCGTGCCCGCCGGCGGCGAAGACGACTACCTCGTGCTGCGCGAGGTCGGCGAGATCCCGGCCTTCCCGTTCGAGCCGCGCGACCACCTCGAGATCGGCGAGCTGATCGACGCGATCGACATGGCGCGCGGCGCGAAGGTGTCGGGCGCGCGGTTCCACTACCTCAAGGGCGTCGGCGCGCGCCTCGAGCTCGCCCTCATGACGATGGGCCTCGACCGCGCGCTCGCCGCGGGGTTCACGCCGCTCATCACGCCCACGCTCGTGCGCCCCGAGATCATGCAGGGCACCGGATTCCTCGGCGCTCACTCCGAGGACATCTACTACCTGCCCGACGACGAGCTCTACCTCACCGGCACGAGCGAGGTCGCGCTCGCCGGCTACCACGCCGACGAGATCATCGACCTGTCGAAGGGCCCGCTCCGCTACGCGGGCTGGTCGACGTGCTACCGCCGCGAGGCCGGCAGCCACGGCAAGGACACCCGCGGCATCATCCGCGTGCACCAGTTCAACAAGCTCGAGATGTTCAGCTACGTCGACCCGGCCGACGCCGAGGCCGAGCACGAGCGGCTCCTCGCCTGGCAGGAGGACATGCTGCAGTCGCTCGGCCTCGCCTACCGGGTCATCGACACCGCGGCGGGCGACCTCGGCTCGAGCGCGGCCCGCAAGTACGACGTCGAGGCGTGGGTGCCCACCCAGGAGGCGTACCGCGAGCTCACCTCCACCTCGAACTGCACGACCTTCCAGGCGCGACGCCTCGACATCCGCCACCGCACCGAGAGCGGCAAGACAGCGCCGGTCGCGACGCTCAACGGCACCCTCGCCACGACCCGGTGGATCGTCGCGATCCTCGAGACGCACCAGCAGGCCGACGGCTCGGTGGTGGTGCCCGAGGCGCTCCGCGGCTACCTCGGCGGCCTCGAGGTGCTCGAGCCCGTCGCCCGATGAGCGAGCGGATGCCGATGTCGATGCCCGAGCCCGCCGCCGAATTCGGGACATCCGCGGAGCCCTGGCTCGTCGCGCTCGACGTCGACGGCACGATCCTGCACGAGGACGAGTCGATCGACGAGCGCGTCGCCGACGCGATCCTCGCGGCGCGCGAACGCGGCCACGAGGTCACCCTCGCGACCGGGAGGTCGTGGGCGACGACGGCCACGGTGCTCGAGCGCCTCGACCTCACGCCCGAGTACGTCGTGTGCGCGAACGGCGCGATCACCATGCAGCGCGACGACGCGGCATCCGGCGGCTACACCCGCGTGCACGTCGAGACCTTCGACCCGACCGCGGTGCTCGAGCGCATCCGCACGTTCCTTCCGAGCGGCCGGTTCATGGTGGAGATGCCCGACGGGTTCCGCCTGTACACCGAGGGCATGAGCGACTGGAACCTCGAGAACGCCCGCGAGGTGCGGTTCGACGAGCTGCTCGACCAGCGCGCGACCCGTGTCGTCGTCGTGTCGCCCGACCACGAGCTCGAGGAGTTCCTGCACATCGTCGAGGAGATGGGGCTGCACCAGGTCAGCTACGCCATCGGCTGGACGGCCTGGCTCGACATCGCCCCCGACGGCGTCAGCAAGGCGACCGCGCTCGAGCGGGTCCGGGGCTGGCTCGACGTGCCGCTCGACCGCGTGATCGCGGTGGGCGATGGGCGCAACGACATCGACATGTTCACGTGGGCCGGCGCAGCCGGCCGCTCGGTGGCGATGGGGCAGGCCCCCGTCGAGGTGCGCGCCGCGGCGGCCGAGACCGCCGCGGACGTCGACCACGCGGGCCTGGCGGCGGTGCTCGACTCGCTGCCGTGACGCGCTTCCGCCCCGCTTCGAGCCGCGCCGGATAGGATCAGCGCGTCGAGAGGGGCGACATGAGCGGAGGCACCGACCAGCGACCGCCCGTCGAGCCTGCCGTTCCACGGCACGGTCGGATGCCGCGGCACGGCGCCGTCGCCACCTACGCGAAGATCGCGGCATCCGTGATCGCCGTGATCGCCGTGAGTGCCACCGCGGTCGTCGCCTACGCGGCGGTCGACCTCGTCGCGTCCGTGACCGCGAAACCTCCGCTGCAGCTCGAGAGCGAGGAGGTGCTCGAGAACGTACCCGACATCGGCGCGATGGAGGGCGGGCTCAACTTCCTGCTGGTGGGCAGTGACAAGCGTCCCGAGGACGGCGCGTTCGGCGACCCCGAGGAGGAGTCGGCGGTCCTCAACGACGTCACGATGCTGCTGCACATCTCGCAGGACCATACGCACGTGGAGGTCGTGAGCTTCCCCCGCGACTTGTACGTGTCGGTGCCGGAATGTCCCGACCCGAATGATCCGGGCGGGGAGCCGCTCTCGTCGCTGTCGAGCGTGAAGATGAACGAGGTGCTCTCGTGGGGCGGCTTCGGCTGCGTCGCGTCGACGATCGAGCAGCTCACGGGGGTCACGATCACGGTCGGCGGCATCGTCGAGTTCTACGGCGTCGCCGCGCTCTCGTCGGCGGTCGGCGGCGTCGAGGTGTGCGTGGTCGAGCGGATCGACGACGACTACACCGGCCTGCACCTCGACCCGGGAACGCATTCCCTCTCAGGCATAGACGCGCTCGCCTTCCTCCGCACCCGGCATGGGGTGGGCGACGGCAGCGACCTGGGTCGCATCTCGAGCCAGCAGACGTTCCTCGCGTCGCTGATGCGCACGATGCAGAGCTCGGGCACGCTCGGCGACCCGCTCAAGCTCTACTCCATCGCCAAGGCGGTGCTGTCGAACATGACCCTGTCGAACGCCATGCAGAACCCCGCCCAGCTCATGGCGATCGCGCGGACGCTGCAGGACGTCGACCTGTCGAAGATCGTGTTCGTGCAGTACCCGACCGGGTACACCGACGACCGGAGCGGCGTGGTGCCGTCCGAGTCCGCCAACGTGCTGAACGCCGCGTTGGTGGCGGACCGGCCGATCGCGATCAACCCGGCGGCCACGTCGGAGTCGGAATTCGGCACGGTGGCCGACCCCAACGCCCAGCCCGCCGTTCCCGAGACGCCGCCTGCGACCGGGGATCCGTCCGCGACCACCGCGCCCGAGACGCCCGCGGAGGCCCTCCCCGAGGACGTGACCGGCCAGTCCGCCGCGGAAGTGCGCTGCTCGAGCGCCAACGCCGGTTGACATCCTGGTCGCCTCAGCACCCTCTCAGGGTGTGCTGAGAGGCTCGTCGGAATGCGCTTCGGCTAGAATCGGGGCCTGCCCGTGCGATGTCGCCCCTCACGGGGCGTCTGCGTGCCGGCGAGGAGGGCTGTCCGAGCGGCCGATGGAGCTGGTCTTGAAAACCAGTGGGCAGCAATGCCTCGTGGGTTCGAATCCCACGCCCTCCGCGCATACGACCCATGGAACCGACAGGAGAGGCAACGGGTGAACCAGGACCTGCGTCACAGCTCACGCCGCGCTGCGAAGACCCCTGCTGTGGCACGCCACGGACGTCTCAAGACCCACAGCGCGTGGAGGACCGTGACGAAGGTCGCGGCATCCGTCGTCGCCGTCACGCTGGTCTCGGGCTCCGCGGTCGCCGCGTACGCCGCCTGGGACCTGGCGGCAAGCGTGAAGCCCACCGTCACCCTCGGCAACGAGGAAGTGCTCGAGGGCGTGCCCGACGTCGGCGCCATGGAGGGCGGGGTCAACCTGCTCATCGTCGGCAGCGACAGCCGTGAGGGCCAGGGTGAGGCGTTCGGCGATCCCGACGAGGAGACCGCGGTCCTCAATGACGTCACGATGGTCATGCACATCTCCGAGGACCACTCGAACGCCTCGGTCGTGAGCTTCCCGCGCGACATGCTCATCGACGTCCCCGCGTGCACCGATCCCGAGGACCCGAGCAGCACGCTCGACGAGCTGTACAGCGTGAAGATCAACACCGTGCTCTCGCACGGTGGGCTCGGCTGCGTCGTGAAGACCGTCGAGACCGAGATGGGCGTCACGATCCCGTTCGCCGGCATCGTGCAGTTCATGGGCGTCGCCGGACTCTCGGAAGCCGTCGGCGGCGTCGAGGTCTGCGTGGCGGAGCCCATCGAGGACGAGTACACCGGCACGTTCCTCGAAGCGGGCAATCACACGCTCTCGGGCGTCGCAGCGCTCCAGTTCCTCCGGACGCGGCACGGCGTCGGTGACGGCAGCGACCTCGCCCGCATCTCCAACCAGCAGGTGTTCCTGTCGTCGCTCGCGCGCACCCTGCAGTCGAACGGCACCCTGAGCGACCCCGTGAAGCTCTACTCGATCGCCAAGGCGGCGCTCGCGAACATGCAGCTCTCCGACAGCCTCATGGACCCGACCCGCATGATCTCGATCGCGAAGGCGCTGAAGGACACCGACCTGAACAAGATCGCGTTCATCCAGTACCCGACGGCCTATGCCGAGGGTGGTGGAGCGGTCGCCCCGACCGCCTCGGCCGAGTTCGTGCGCACCGCGCTGCAGAACGACCTCCCCGTGTCGTTCGACCCGACCGCCCAGGCGGACTCGGAGTTCGGCACGGTGGCCGACCCCAACGCGGCGCCGCCCGCGGAGGCACCTGCTGCGGAGGTCCCGGCCGGGGAGACCCCCGCCGAGGCTCCGGCACCCACGGTGGAGGCGCTCCCCGCCGACGTCACCGGACAGACCGCCGCCGAGACCCGCTGCTCCGCCGGTCGCACCCTCGACGACCAGTAGGCCGCCGGCGCCGAATCGTCATCCGCGGCATCCGCGGGTTATGATGACTGTCGCGTCTGCGCAAGCATTCGCGAGGAGACGTCGCATAGTCCGGTCGAGTGCACCACCCTGCTAAGGTGGAGTCCCCGTAAGGGGACCAGGGGTTCAAATCCCCTCGTCTCCGCACTGAAATCCCTGATCAGGGGAACGTTTAGGTTCGTTCATCCGGGTCCCCGTGTGAGCTCTGGAAATCGACGATTTGCGCGCCAAGTGTCCTCCAAGTGTCCCCGCGGGCGACACCCAGGGGTCCCCGAGCGCACCACACTCACCGCACTCCTGCGTCGGCTCACGTCACGCGGTAGGCAACGTATCGGACGCGGTGTGCTTCACGGATGTACGACGCGATGTAAACGGAGCGCTCCAGCTCAGGTCGCGTCGCCGACTCGAGTTGGAGTGCGGCGCGGAAATAATAGCTGTCGGGTTCGACTTCGTCGCCACGAAGGAGCGCCTCGAGAACGGCGGGGTCGCCGCTTCGCACGCCTCGCGCACGGATGTACAGCAGTTCGCCGTCGTGGGCTCGGGCGCTGTAGCGGCCGTCGATCTCTATCGAACCGTCTGCGCGCACGGTCTGCCAGTCCGCCCCGCCCTGGAGGATCTTTCCGTTGAAATACCCGGTGATGGTCCCGCCGATCACCGGGATGATCCGGCGATGCCCGACACGCGTCATGCCGTGATCCTCGAGGGCGCCGAGTTCTGCGCTGACCTCGAAGGCGAATTCGAGGGAGGGAACCGGAGGGACCAGCGACATGGCTGCCCTACTTCCTGATCGGGCGGGTGGACGAGCGCTCGCGGTAGATCAGTTCGAACGACTCGATGGTGTGCTCGGCGCCGTCGGCGCCTTCGATGAGGGAGATCAGCAGTTCGCCGGCCCGCATCCCGGCATCTTTGGCCCGCAGATCCAGAGCCGAGATCGGCGGTTGCACGATGGAAGTGTCGGACTGTCGGTGTATGAGACGAGCTGGATGTCGTCCGGGACGGAGTGTCCGAGCTCTCGCAGCGTCGAGAGGATGCCGACACCGAGGCCTTCGGGAAGGCAGACGATCGCGTCGACATCTGGATGCGTCGCCTGGAGCCCCTGGATCATCTGATGGAGTTCCTCTGCCGACGGCACACCCATCAGGTCGACGAACGTGACAGGGATGTGATTGTCGGTCGCCCAGTCCGCGGCTGCGTCCGCCGCTATGCGCACCCACATCTGGTTCACTGGCGGTCTGATCACCGCGATCGACGTCGCACCGCCGGTCCGCAGCCGATCGAGCAGCCGATTCATCGCTGTGCTGTGATCGGCGGCCACGATCGCGGTGGGCTCGGGCATTCCGGGTGGCACCAGCTCCGAGACCACGACGGGCCGACCGGTCTCGAGGATCGCGCGTGCGAGCTCGTCACCATCTATCACGTCGGTCATCACGAAGCCGTCGACGTGAAGACCTCCCGCCTTGGCGGCCGGGAAGTCTGCCGGGATGAGCGACACCGTCAGCTCTCTGTCCTTCGTGCTCTCCACGACGCCGACGGCGAAGTTCATGTAGTACTCCATGAAGTTCATGCCGCCCGGCAGCCAGAGGCCGATCGAACCCGCCCGCGCCCGTCGAAGGTTGCGTGCACCGCTGTTTGTCGAGTAACGGAGGCTTCGTGCCGCCTCGAGCACGCGGGATCTCGTCTCCGTGGAAACCCGCCCGTCCCGGTCAGCGCTCGGGACGCCGTGCCGCGCGAGACGCCGGAGAGGTCGGCGACGTCCTGAAGTGTCGCCGGACTCGCGTCGATGGCATGGTCTACCTCCCCTGACACGATCCTACGTGCCGTCCGAAGAAGCTCGAACTATCGCACAATCGATTGCGCATCGGCCGTCACATGCGGCACACTGTCCTCCAAAGACCCGCAGGCGTGTCCCGTAGGTCGACCACCCGACTGAAGGATGTGCCATGACTCTCGACTCGTCGCTCCTCAAGGAGGAGCCAACTGGAAGGCTGAAGAAGGCCGCCCTCGGCACGTGGGGAGTCGTCTTCCTCGTGGTCTCGGCGGCCGCACCACTGAGCGTGCTCGCCGGCATCGGACCCCTCGCAGTGCTGATCGGGGAGTGTCGGCGCCGATCGTCTACGCCGTCGCCGGTGTGGTTCTGGCCGTCTTCGCCATCGGATTCCTCTACATGGCGCGAAACCTCAAGCCGATGGGGGGCTTCTACACCTACATCTCCGTCGGGCTCGGCCGGGTCGTCGGGCTCGCTGCGGGCTTCCTCGCGTGGGTGTCGTACAACCTGCTGCAGATCGGGCTGTGGGGTCTGTTCGGGGTGATGGCGCAGGGGATGTTCGCCGTGGTCTTCGGCATCGACGTGCAGTGGTGGATCCTCGCCGTGATCGGCGCGGTGCTGGTCTTCGGCCTCGCAGCGGTCGGGGTGGACGTCGGAGCGAAGGTTCTGGGTGTGCTCCTGGTGCTCGAGACCGCGCTGCTCGTTGTGCTCGCCGTGGCGATTCTCAGCCAGCGGGCAGGCCAGTTGGAGTTCGGCACCTTCGCGCCGGAGAACATCTTCACGCCGAGCATGTTCGCCATCCTCGGGTTCGGCTTCGCGGCCTTCATGGGCTTCGAATCGACCGTTCTGTACCGCAGCGAGACCCGCAACCCCGACCGGTCGATCCCGCGCGCGACGTACATCGCGGTGGCCTTTCTCGCGATCTTCTACACCGGGACGCTGTGGCTCGTGATCCAGGCCTTCGGAGACAGCGAGGTGCAGGCAGTGATCGCCCAGGACCCGGCCGCGTTCTTCTTCACTGCGATGGGGGCGTACGTGGGTGAGTGGGGCGTGTCGGTGATGTTCGTGCTGATCGTGTCGAGCATCTTCGCCGGCCAGCTCGCCTTCCACAACGCGATCAACCGGTACAGCTTCGCGCTCTCCCGCGACGGCATCCTTCCCGCGTTCTTCCACCGGACCAACCGGATGGGTGCGCCGTGGGTCGCGGGGCTGATCCAGAGCGTGGTGGCGATCGCCGTCGTGATCGCCTTCGGTGTCGCCGGTCTCGATCCGCTCACGCAGCTCGTCATCCTGGTCAACTCGCCGGGCGTGTACGGCATCATCACCCTGCAACTGCTCGCCTCGATCTCGGTGGTGATCTTCATCATGCGCAACCGTCAGCTGGCGCGTCGCTGGTACGTGCTCCCCGCCGCGATCTTCTCGCTCGTGGCGATGACCGTGCTGCTGGCGGTGCTCGTCATCACGATCGACTACCTCACGGCTGCCGGCCCCGCAATCAACGCGGTCATCCTCGCCGTGGTCCCCGTAGTGCTGATCGCCGGTGCCGTGTACGCGCTCTTCCTCCGTGCGCGCAAGCCCGAGGTGTTCGCGCGGATCGGCGGCGCAGACCCGGAGTCGGTCCTCGACGAGATGGCGGAGGTCCGGTGATCCCCGAACGCGCCGCCGACCTCGTGCTGCTCGGTGGTGTGGTGGTGACGATGGCATCCGACGCGGCGACGGCAGCAGAGGCCGAGGGTCTGGCCATCCTCGCCCGTGAAGTGGTGGCGCTCGGCAGTAGGAGCGCCCTGCAGCCGTACATCGGTGAGGGCACACGAGTGATCGAGCTGGCGGACGCGGCCATCCTGCCGGGGTTCGTCGACAGTCATATCCACCCTGTGTTCGGCATCGACCTGACCCGCGGGGCTGATCTCAGCCGTTGCCGGACGCTTGCGGACGTCGAGGCGTCGCTGCGAGCAGAGGCGGCCGGGTTGGCGGCCGAGGACTGGCTCCTCGGGTGGGGGCTCGATCCGAACGTGTTCGGTGAGGAACCCGTCTCGAACGCGGTCCTGAACCACGTCGCGGGCGACCGCCCCGCGTTCATCCGATTCTTCGACGCCCATGCCGCGCTGGCGTCCTCCGGGGCGCTCGCGCTCGCTGGGGTCACGGGCGCCGAAGCGTTCACGGACGCGTCACGTGTCGTCACCGACGCGACGGCCCGCCCGACCGGCTACCTCCTCGAGCTTCAGGCTGTTCACCTCGTGGAAGCGGTCCTGCCTCCGCTGAGCTTCGATCGCCGCGCCGAGGCGCTCTACGAGGTGCTCCTCCTCATGGCTCGCGGGGGCTTCACGTCAGGACAGGTGCAGGACCTCGCCCCTGACACGATCGAGCTGCTGCAGGCGATCGAGGCGACGCGCGACCTTCCGATCCGGCTTCGGATGTCTCCCTGGTATGTGCCGGGGGCACCGCTCGAAGAGGTCTCCCGACTGGCCGGGCTGCAGGGTGTGCACGGACGCCGCTGGATCGTGGACGGCGTCAAGCTCATGATCGACGGCACGATCGACAACGGAACGGCGTGGCTGCACGAGCCGGACTGCCTCGGCGAGTCCACGACATCGCTGTGGCTCGATCCCGAGCAGTACCGCGACGCGCTCATCGAGCTGGACCGGCGCGGATCCCGACCACGACGCATGCGATCGGAGACGCAGGGATCGACTTCGTCGTGCGTGCGATCGACGGGTTGGTCGAGCGCGCAGCGACGCACCGCATCGAGCACATCGAGACGATGACGGATGCCGCGCTCGAGGTGTTCGTGTCGTCGCAGGCCACCGCGAGCATGCAACCCACGCACTGCACGCTGTTCACCCGCGCGGACGGGAGCGATAACTGGTCGAGAAGACTGGGCAGGCCGCGAGCCGAGCGGGGCTTCCGAACCCGGGATATCGTCCGTGCGGGGATACCGCTTGCGCTGGGCTCGGACTGGCCCGTGGCCCCGAGCGATGCGGTCGGCATCCTGGCCGACGCGCAGCTGCGCCGCCCACACGATGATCCGGGCGCCCTGCCCATCAACCCGAACCAGGCACTCGACGCGATGGAGGCGTTGCGGGGACTGACCGTCGAGCCCTATCGCACGATCGGCCGAACGGGCGGTGTGCTCCACGTCGGCGGCCCGGCGGACATCACTGTGCTCGACCGTGATCCTCGCACGGTCACGCCCGACAGCCTCGGCGAGGCTGTAGTCCTGCTGACCGTCGTCGACGGACGCGTCGTCGTGGACGCCGGCGACCGTGCACCGGTCACGACGGCAACCTGAGCAGGTCGTCCAATTCCACGAACAGAGCGAGGCCCCACCGTGACGCTGCCCCGCAAGCGCGTTGTCATCATCACCGGCGCCGGCAGCGAGCACGGTATCGGCTTCGCCGCGGCCCGTCTTCTTGGCGCCCGAGGAATGCGCGTGGTCCTCACGTCGACGACCGGCCGCATCTTCGACCGAGTCGACGAGTTGCGAGCAGCGGGGATCGAGGCCGAGGGCGTGGTCGCCGATCTCACTCAGCAGAGCGGGGTCGACGCTGTCGTCGCCCGCGCGGAGAGCGCCTTCGGCGGCGCCGATGTGCTCGTGAACAACGCCGGCATGACGTCGATGTCCGATCCGGACGCGCCCGGAGCGATCGACGAACTCTCCACCGTCCTCTGGCACGCGTCGCTGGAGCGCAACCTGACCACCTCGTTCCTGATGATCCGCGCAGTGGTCAAGGGAATGCGCGCCGCCGGCTATGGCCGGATCGTCAACGTCTCATCGGTGTCCGGACCGGTCGCGGCGTATGCGGGAGACGTCGCGTACCACGCGGCCAAAGCGGGAGTCGTCGGGCTGACTCGCGCGGTTGCGATCGAGACGGCCTCCGTCGGCATAACGGTGAATGCCGTCGCACCGGGGTGGATCGACACGGCGTCAGCGTCAGACCGTGAGCGCGCCATGGGTGCGGCGACGCCCGTCGGCCGCTCCGGCACTCCGGAGGAGGTCGCCTACGCGATCGCCTTTCTGGCCGGGGACGGCGCGTCCTACATCACCGGCCAGTTGATCACTGTCGACGGAGCGAACTCCATCAGCGAAGAGCGCGGTCGTTGAGACCCCGAAACGAACGGCGACCGGCATGACCTCAGGCGAGAACACCTCCGGCTTCGACTTCTTCGCGGCGGGGCAACTTCCGGCCCCCATCGTGCCGACCGAATTCAACAAGGAGATCAAGCGCCGCACCGACGTCGTCGGCACCTTCCCGAACCCGGCCGCATTGCTGCGCTTGGCCGGTCACGCCCTCATCGAGCAGCACGACGAATGGGACGGCGCCGACCGACGCTCTTGCTGGAGGGGGTACTCGACCGACTCGGAACAGGCCCATGCCGCGTCAGCTGCAGGTCTCACGGTACGGTGCGATGGCACCGAAGTACGTCGCCCACTCCTCGCGGGTGAGGTTGCGTCCGGCAAGTCGGCAGGCGGCGTCGAACTGGGTGTCCGGGTCGAGGTTCCACGCGGCGATACCGTCACGCATGTTCACCAGCAACTCGCGACCATCGGGCCGAAGGTACCCGGGGGTGATGCCCGGAGATTCGCTCGGGATCGGATCGCCGAGCCGGATCCCCGCCCCGAGGTCGTAGAGGGTGACGGTATCGTTACTGGCCCCCGCGACGAGGGTGCGGCGGTCGTCGCTGACCTGGAGGCTCGTGAGGCCGCCCTGCGGACCCGGGAGTGCGTCGATCGGTTCCAGCTCGGGAACGCTGTACCGGAGCAGGCGGTTGTCCTCGGCCGCGATGAGCTCCCCGGGTCGTGCCATAACGGTGAGCTCGGGTCCGGTGAGCTCGGGCGAGATCGCCGTGCCGGTCGCCGCGTCGACGAGACGGGTGGTCGAGACGCCTTCGCGCTCCGTCGTGATGGCGAGCGTCGCGCCATCTGCGCTGGCACTGATCGCTTCGACGGAGCCGTCGAATCGCATCTCCGGCTCGAGGTACCTCCGGGTGCCCGAATCGACCGGTTTGATCGCACCGCCCGAGTCGGCGATGTAGATGCGACGCCCGGATTCGACCAGCCACCCGAATGTGTCGTAGTAGACGGGGTCGCCCTCGAGGTGCGCCCCGGTCGAGGCGTCGAGATAGCCGACTCCGTCTATCACGTCGAAACCCCCGAGCAGTTGGTTCGTGCCCGCCCAGCCGACGTAATGGCCCTGGCCCGGAACACGCAGCCGCAGGGCGTCTGCACGTGGATCCCACACCGAGAACTCGAGGAGATCGCTCCAATCCTCCGCCCACGGGGATCGTTCGGCCACGACGATCGACGTTCCCGACGGGTTGTAGCCGTCCGCCGCCACCTGTCCGCTGGCGATCATCCGGGTGATAGCCCCTGAGCCGTCGAGGCGCCATCGGGAGATCGCCGAGGATCCGGCGCCGATCGCGACGAGTTCGTCGTCGTCCGGGGACACGGTGAGCGGGCCGACCGCACCGAGCTGTGTATCCAGCCGTCGACCGGTCGCGATTCCCGTTTCGAGCGAGCGCTCCTCGATCCCGCCCCAGAGGTCGCCGCAGAAGACCGTCGACCGCGACGGCGCGACTGCGAGCCACGGGCACGGCGCGGGCAGTGCGGTTGCGAACTCCCGGGACCACAGCAGGTCCCCGGTCGCGAGGTTTACCGCGACGAGCGCGTCTTCGCCGCTGGCGACCAGTCGCCCGTCGTCCGTCGCCGCCATGGCGGCATTGGCTGACCGCTCAGGGACCCGAAGGCTTGCGACGATTCCGGCCGACTCGGGGTCGACGACGGAGAGCTGTGCCGCGGCCGTCCCGACGAGGAGTCGTCCGTCTGGGGCGAAGGCGAGGGAGACCCAGGGGGCCTCGACCGCTTCGGTGGCGGGCGGGATGCCCTCGACCCGACGGAGCTCGCCCGACTCGAGGTCGATCGACGCGACCGTGACCATGAACCGCGCACGTTGTTCGAGGTGCGAATCCGCGACGGCGGCGTGTCGGCCGTCGCGGCTCAGGGCGAGCGCCTTCGCCCCGAATTCGAGCGGGATGGGCCCCAGCCGGATTCCACCCGTCGTCAGGTCGACGAGCAGGAACTCGGAGGTCCCGTCGGGGCCGATGCCGGGGAGCCCGGTCGGTTCCGCCGGCGACTCGATGGGGCGGAGGATCGCGGCGAGACGTCCGTCGGCGCTCACCCGAACGAGCGGTGGGAGCCCGACGCCGTGTGGCGCCGATCCGATGTCGAGCTCCCGCACCGTGCGCCCGGATTCCATGTCGACGACGGCAGCCGATTCGTCGTCGCGGACGACGACCGCGTGCCCGGTATCCGCGATCACCGCCCCGGCGATCGAGTCCGTTCCCGGCACGTACCGGTTCCCGAGGAACCCCTGTGCGGCGGTGAAGACGCCGAGCAGGGCGCTCCGAGTGCGCGCATCGTCGGGCCACCGGCGGTACGCCTCGGCTGCGATGAGCGCGGCGACGTCGCGCTCGGACCCGCGCAGCGCGAACGACGTGCTGACCGTCGCCTCGACGACGGCGGCTTCGCGCTGGCGATCGGCCTCCTGCGTCGAGCCGACGACGAGGAGCGTGGCGAGCAACGAGAGCCCCAGCAGCCCGGCCGTGGCCCCGAACAGGACGCGGAGCCGGCGGTTCTGCCGTCGATCGTGCTGCAGCTGCGTGCGCGCATCGGCCTCTTCGCGACGCGCCCGATCCTCCGCTGCATCGAGGAATCGGGTCTCGGTCGAGGTCAGGTCGGGCTTCGACGCCGAACGCCAGTCGAGGGTGTTCTGGAGCCGGACGCCGCGATAGAGGTCCTCCTCCCGTTCGCCGTCCGCTTCCCATGCGTCGGCCGCCGCCGTCAGCTTGCCGAGGAGGCGCGCACCCGCGGCGTCCTCCTCGAGCCAGTCATGCAGGCGCGGCCAGGCGATGGCGAGGAGTTCGTGCGTCACGGCGATGGTGTCGTCGGATGCGCTCAGGAGTCGCGCCCGTACGAGGCGGGCCACGACTGCCGCACGCACCGGGTCGTCGTTCAGCACGCTCGCTTTGGCGTACCGGCGCAAGGGCTGTCCGTCGGGGCCGAGCTCGACGAGCCGGAGCAACGTCGACCTGCAGGCCTCCCGCTGCGCGGGGGTCAGGTCGTCGAACAGCTGGTCGGCGGTCAGGGCGATCGCACCGGTCAGTCCTCCGACCTCCTCGTACCCGGCGACCGTCAGGACGCTCGCCTCACGCCGGAGCCACGTCTCGACGAGCGCATGGGAGAGCAGCGGGAGTGCGGTGCTGTGCCCGGCGGCGTCGCGGAGGATCAGCTCCGTCAGGCCGGCCTCGAGCCGCAGCCCGGCCCGCCGCGCCGGCTCCTCGATCGCGGCGCGAAGGTCCGGTCCGCTCATCGCTCCGACGAGGTGAACGCTCTCGGAGAGCAGGGGCGCGAGGGATGGTTCCGCGTTGCATTCGTCCAGGAAGTCGGACCGCACGGTCGCCACCACGATCCGGGACGCGGCCGCCTCGGCGATGAGCGCGCCCACCGCGTGCACCTCGTCGGCCGGGAACCCGCCGTGGAAGAGCTCCTCGAGCTGGTCGACGACCACGACGTCGGCGCTGCGTCGGCTGTACAGCGTGTCGCGAAGCTGCTCGGCGATCGCGTTGGTGGGCGAGACCACCCGCACCGAGAGACCTCGACGAGCGAGGGCGGGGACGACGCCCGCGAGGACGAGCGACGACTTGCCGCATCCCGATGGTCCCGAGACGGCGATGAACGGCGCACGGTCGAGGCGGGCGAGGACGGCAGCGATATCGGCGTCGCGACCGAAGAACTCCTCCCCGTCCTCGACCCCGTACGGACGCAGGCCCTTGTAGGGGCAATCCGCACTGGCCTGCGGACCGCGGGGCGGCGGCACCAGGGAGGGATCGTGGTGCAGGATCGCTGCCTCGAGGGCGGCCAGTCCCGGGCCGGGCTCGATCCCGAGCTCGTCCGCGAACCGGACACGGGCCGCCCGGAGGGCCGCGAGGGCGTCCGCCTGGCGTCCGCTGCGGTAGAGCGCGGTCGCGAGCAGGCTCCACCGGCGCTCGCGCAGCGGCTGCTCGCGAACCAGGGCTTCGGCGCTCGCGATCACGCTGTGATGCTCCCCGCAGTCGAGGTGCGCCGCCGCGAGTTCCTCCTCGGCGGTGCTCCGGACCTCCTCGAGGCGCGCTGCCTCGATGACGGCCGGCCCCCATGACGGAATCGCGCTGTAGGCGGCGCCGCGCCACAGCGAAAGGGCGCGCCGGCACTCGTCGACGGCGCGCTCGGGGTCGCCGCGGGAGCGCAGCTCCGAGGCCCTGCGTGCGAACCGTTCGAACCGGACCGCATCGATCGCCTCGGGGTCTCCGTCGAGCACGTACCCGATCGACGAGGTGGCGATCGACGAATGTCCGAGGATCGCCCGCAACCGACGATCGTGGTCTGCACCTGCTTCGTCCAGGTGTCAGGAGGATGCTCACCCCACACGGCATCGGCGATCACGGTCGGCGCGACGGGCTCACCGTGACGGAGCACCAGCACGGACAGCACCGCCCGATCCCGCGGGCTGAGCGGTCCTTCGTCGATCTCGACTGCACCGAGCACGCGAATGCCCACCCCTGAATTGTCGAACCGGCAGGCGGGCGCGTCAACGACGAGTCGCGCAGACGAGTACCCGATGAATACCGATCGAACGCGCGACGAGTACCGGCCGGCGAGACGGTGCGCTCATGAACACCACGCAGAACACCCAGCGCATCATCGCCACCGCCATCATCACGATCACGGCCGGGCTCGCCCTCGCCTCGTGCGCGCAAGAATCGGTTCCCGACCAACCTGTCCGAGCAGCTCACGAGCGCACAGGTCGCCGAGCTGCGCTCGGGGCTCGACGATCTCGCCGAGAGCCGAGCGCGGATGTCTCGTGACCTCGCCGAGCAACGCGCCACCGCCCACGCAGAACAGGCCCAGGGCATGCTCGACCTCGCCGAGAGCCGTGCCGAACTGTCTCGCGACCTCGCCGAGCAACGTGCCGTCACGGACTCGAACGCCTTCGAGTGCAGCTCGGACGAGAGCCATCCGCGGCTCGGTCAATGAGTGGGCCCGCCAGGATTCCCCCGACTTCCGCACGAATGCGCGGCAGCCGGGGGTTTCTTCGTCTCGGCGCCAGGCTGATCCGTCCGAAGCGAAACAGGCCCTGCGGGTACCTGTCACAGCAGACACTCCCAAGCGCACGCTGAAGGCGGGAGCATGGAGATGTTCCGTGCACGAGCGAGGCCGGAGCAGAGGAGGAATGATGCACAAGCGGAAGCTAGGTCAGGGGCTGGAGGTGTCGGCCATCGGGCTGGGCGCCATGGGCATGTCGATGAGCTACGGACCGAACCCGGGCGACCGCGACGACATGATCGCCGTGCTCAGGTACGCCGTGGAGCACGGGGTCACGTTCATCGATACCGCAGAGGTGTACGGCCCGTACGACAACGAGGAGCTGGTCGGCGACGCGATCGCACCGATACGGGATCAGGTCGTGGTCGCCACGAAGTTCGGTTGGAACATCGTGGACGGTCGGATGCAGGGGGTGGACTCGCGGCCCGAGCAGATCCGCCGTGTCGCCGACGGTTCGCTGAAGCGCCTGAAGGTCGACACGATCGACCTGTTCTACCAGCACCGCGTGGACCCGAACGTGCCCATCGAGGACGTGGCGGGCGCCGTGGGTGAGCTCGTCAGCGAAGGCAAGGTCCGGCACTTCGGGCTCTCCGAGGCCGGCGCCGCCACGATCCGTCGTGCGCATGCGGTGTTCCCGGTGACCGCGGTGCAGAGCGAGTACTCGCTGTGGACTCGCGACCCGGAGTCGGAGGTGCTGCCCGCCTGCTTCGAGCTGGGCATCGGGTTCGTGCCGTTCAGCCCGCTCGGCAAGGGCTTCCTCACGGGCACGGTCTCGGCCGACGCCACGTTCGCCCCGGATGAGATCCGGGCGCGGGTGCCCCGTTTCGCCGCCGAGAACCTCGCGGCGAACCAGGCGCTCGTCGATCACGTACGGCAGCTCGCCGACTCCCGGGAAGCGACGCCTGGCCAGGTGGCACTCGCGTGGCTCCTTGCGCAGCATCCGTTCATCGTCCCGATTCCCGGGACCCGTCGCCGCGAGCGCATCGACGAGAACGCGGGCGCCGCCACCGTGGCCCTCTCCGCCGACGACGTCGCCGAGCTCGACGCGCTGGTCGCGCAGGTCGGCGTCGCCGGCAACCGCTACGACGACTCCGGGATGTCGATGGTCGGCCTCTGACACCTCTCCGCGGCCAGACGGGCCGCACATGCACGCCACAATGGAGCACATCATGCACAAGGTGCAGCGGCCCCTTCACTCGGGGTGGCGTGTCCGGGCGCAGTCCGGACCGGCACCCGACGCGATCGCGACCGCGGCGATCCCGGCCGCCGTGCCGGGGGTGGTGCACCTCGACCTCATGCGGGCCGGGCTGATCCCCGACCCGTACCTCGACGACAACGAGTCCGCGCTCGCCTGGATCGGGCTCGTCGACTGGACCTACGACACCGGGTTCACCCTCCACGCCGACGAGATCGCCGCGGCATCCGTGCACGAACTGGTCTTCGAGGGTCTCGACACCGTCGCGACCGTCTCGTTGAACGATGCCGTCATCGCGGAGGTCGCGAACCAGCACCGCAGCCACCGCATCGACGTGACCGGCCTCGTGCGCGAGGGCGAGAACCACCTCGTCGTGGCGTTCCGCAGCCCCATTCGGTACGCCGACACGCAGAGCGTCGTGCTCGGCGCGCGGCCGCGCCCCTACCCGACGCCGTTCGACGCCATCCGCAAGTCGGCGTGCAGCTTCGGCTGGGACTGGGGGATCGCGACGGCCACAAGCGGGGTCTGGCGGCCCGTGCGACTCGAGTCATGGTCGACGGCCCGGCTCGAGGAAGTGCTCGTGCGCGCGTCGCCGGTGGGCGCGGGCGGCGTCGTCGAGGCGGTCGTCACGGTGAAGCGAGCGGATGCCGCGGGCGCGGTCGATCACGCCGAGCTGAGCCTGGATCTCGAGGTCGCGGGCACCCGCGCCGCGGCGGTGATCCCGCCGGGAGCCAACGAGGCCATCGTGCGACTCGAGCTCGAGGAGGTGGAGCGCTGGTGGCCCGTCGGCTATGGCGACCCCGTGCTCCACGACGTCCGCGTGCGGCTCGGCGCCGACGGCCGGGTGCTCGACGAGACGACCCGACGGGTCGGCTTCCGCGACCTGCGCTGGAGCACGGAGCCCGACGCCGACGGCACCCCGTTCCAGCTCATCGTGAACGACCAGCCGGTGTTCGTGAAGGGCGCGAACTGGATCCCCGACGACGCCTTCCCGGTGCGGGTCGACCGTGCGCGCTACCGCGAGCGACTGCAGCAGGCGCGGGCGGCAGGCCTGAACCTGATCCGCGTCTGGGGCGGCGGCATCTACGAGGCCGACGCGTTCTACGAGCTCTGCGACGAGCTCGGCCTGCTCACCTGGCAGGACTTCCTCTTCGCCTGCGCCGCGTACTCCGAGGAGGAGCCGCTGCGGTCCGAGGTCGAGGCCGAGGCGCGCGAGAACATCGTGCGCCTCGCGCACCACGCATCGCTCTGCCTGCTGACCGGCAACAACGAGAACCTGTGGGGGTACGAGGACTGGGGATGGAAGCTGCGCCTCGACGGTCGGACCTGGGGCGCGTACTACTACCACGAGCTGTTCCCGACCCTGATCGACGAGCTCGCACCGCACGTCCCGTACGCGCCCGGAAGTCCGTTCAGCCCGGGCGGCGAGCACCCCAACGACGAGCGGCACGGCACCATGCACGTCTGGGATCTCTGGAACCAGAAGGACTGGCCGCACTACCGCGACACCGTGCCGCGCTTCGTGGCCGAGTTCGGGTGGCAGGGCCCGCCGGCCTGGTCGACGCTCACCCGCGCGATCAGCGACGACCCGCTCACCCCCGAGTCGCCGGGGATGATCGTGCACCAGAAGGCGATCGACGGCAACGTCAAGCTCACCGACGGGCTCGTGCGGCACTACCGCGTGCCCGGCGACATGGAGACCTGGCACTGGGCCATGCAGCTCAATCAGGCCAACGCCATCTCGTGCGCGCTCGACCACTACCGCTCGCACGCACCGAGGACGGCCGGCGCCGTGGTCTGGCAGCTCAACGACTGCTGGCCCGTCACGTCGTGGGCCGCCATCGACGGCGACGGCCGCGAGAAGCCGCTGTTCCACGCGATCCGCAACGCCTTCGCGCCGCGGGTCGTGTCCATCCAACCCCGGGGGCACGGCCTCGCCGCGGTGGTCGGGAACGACACGGCCGACAGGTGGCAGGGCGAACTCGCTTTCGAGCTGCGCGGGTTCGACGGCTCGATCCGCCGGCGCACGATCGCTGCCGTCACGGTGCCCGCGCGGTCATCCCGAACCGTGCCGGTGCCGCCCGAGCTCGCCGAGGCGACGGATGCCGCGAGCGAGGTGCTCGTGGCCGAGCTGACGGGCGTGCGCGGCGTCTGGTACTTCGTCGAGCCGCGCGACAGTGCGCTCGGCGTGGCGGACCTCACGGTCGAGGTCGCCGCCGAGGTCGACGGTCACGCGGTCACGGTGACCGCGGTCGGTGCGACACTCGTGCGCGATATCACGCTGCTCGTCGACAAGCTCGACCCCGCGGCATCCGTCGACTCGGGGCTCGTCACGCTGCTGCCGGGGGAGACGTGGACGTTCCACGTGCGCGGCGTCGACGAACTCGACGCCGACGCCGTGGCCGACCCGCGGGTGCTGCGCAGCGCGAACCAGCTGGTCACCGCACCGGCCGGTACGTGATGTGCGTGACGAGTGACGCCGCCCGTACCGATACCCGCTCCAGCATCTGCGGCGGCACGCCGTCGAACACCCGCTCGCCCGCGCCGAGGATGCACGGCGTGACGTGGAGCCGCAGCTCGTCCAGGAGCCCCGCGGCGAGGTACTGGTTCACAGTCCTGGCGCCGCCGGCGATCGAGATGTTCCGGTCGCCTGCCGCCGCGCGCGCCTGGTCCAGGGCGGAGTGGATGCCGTCGGTGACGAAGTGGAACGTGGTGCCGCCCTCCATCGGGATGGATTCGTGCGGGAAGTGGGTGAGTACGTAGACGGGTCCGTGGTACGGCGGATTCGGGCCCCACCAGCCCCGCCAGTCGCGGTCCCATTCGTCTCGGACCGGACCGAACATGTTGCGGCCCATGATGGTCGCGCCCGAGTCGACGATCGCGTCCACCTCGGCTCGGTTCTCGTCGGCCGTCTCGAACATCCAGGCGTGCAGCCAGTTCTCGTCGATGTCGCCGAAGGGTGCCTCCTCCCGCTGGTTCAGTCCCGCGGCGTAGCCGTCGGCCGAGACACCGAGGTCGCTGAACACCGTGCTCATGATCCGTCTCCCTCACCTCACCGTGATGTGCAACTGGTCGTCACGCTAGCAAGCAGGAGGGCCGTTGTGGCTCGGTGTCGCCGGCATCAGGCGTCGGCCGCAGGGCTCGAGTCCGCGGCATCCGCAGTCTTGGCCTCACGGCCACGCTTGACGGCGGCCGTGCGCTCCGCTGAGTCGAGGATGGACTCGACGCCGATCATGAACAGGTAGCGGTCGTCCAGCGCGCGCAGCCGGGGGCCCAGGGAAGCGATGAGCGGATGCTGCGCCGGGTCCACGAGCAGCGGGCTCTCGATCCAGGCGCTGGCCGCCGACGGTTCGGCGCCCCGCTCGCTACGGCTGCGGGCGATGCCCGCTGCGCTCGACAGGGAATGCGACGCCAGGAGTGCGTAGTGGTTCACGAGGTCGTCGCCCTCGAGGCCGGCGCGTGAGAAGGCATCGAGCATGAGCTCGATGACGTCGAGTTCATGGGGGCCGCCGGTCGTGAGCACGGTGGCCTCGACGCCGATCGCCGGATACGTTGCGAACATCTCGAGGGTGGCGACCGCCAGTTGGGTGAGCCGCCCCCGCCAATCGTCGGGCTCCGCATCGACGCGCTGCAGGCTCATGCCGATGACCTCGTCGAGGAGCGACCGCATGAGGTCGTCCTTGCCACGGAAGTGACGGTAGATGGCCGTCGGGTCCGCACCGAGCTCGGCCCCGAGGTCGCGCACGGAGACGGAGGCGACGCCCGGACGGGAGGCGAGCTTGAGCCCGGCGGCCACGATCGCGTCGCGGTCGAGACGCGCCTTGCCGCCGCCGCGGCGCGAGCGGTCGGCAGCGGATCGCGTCGCAGACGTCATCGGTGTCGCTCCCAGTCGTCTCAGGGCCATGCTGCCACGCCCGCGACCCCATGTGGCACGCGCCAGTCGCGGGCGCGGCGCATCCTCAGCATAACGAATCGATCAACACCGATGTCAACAGCGTTGACATCGGTGTTGCGGCGAACTACAGTCGCCTCGTCCGACGTTCAACGAGGAAGCGAGGGCGACGTGCCCGCAGACCTGCTCTTCACCGGGGGTCCGGTGTTCACCGGAACCGGCCACCCGCTCCACGGCCGCGCCGTCGCCGTCACCGGCGGCCGCATCAGCGCCGTGGTGCCCGAGTCCGACGCGCACGAGCTCATCGACGAGCACACCCGCGTGGTGCAGCTCGGCGGCGCGCTGCTCAGCCCGGGCTTCCAGGACGCGCACATCCATCCGGTCGGCGCAGGGGTCGAGCTCCTCCAGTGCAACCTCACCGAGGCGACGGATGCCGCCGACACGGTCGCCCGGGTCCGCGCCTACGCCGACGCGAACCCCGACGAGCCGTGGATCCTCGGCGGCGGCTGGTCGATGGACCACTACCCGGGCGGCGCACCCATCCGTGCCCTGCTCGACGAGGTCGTGCCCGACCGCCCGGTGCTGCTGCTCAGCCGCGACCACCACAGCACGTGGGCGAACAGCGCCGCGATCCGGCTCGCCGGCATCGACGCCTCGACTCCCGACCCGGCCGACGGGCGCATCGAGCGCGAGGCCGACGGATCACCGGCGGGCACGTTCCACGAGGGCGCCGGCGACCTCTTCGCCGACGTCCGCCCGCCCGTCGACCCCGATCTCGCCTACGCCGGCCTGCTGCGCGCGCAGCGCGAGCTGCTCGCACTCGGCATCACCGGGTGGCAGGACGCGATGGTCGGCGGGTCGATCGGCGGCGTGCCCGACCCGATCGACGCGTACCGCCGTGCGCTCGCCGAGGGCGAGCTCCTCGTGCACGTGGTCGGCGCCCAGTGGTGGGAGCGGAACCGCGGCATCGAGCAGGTGGACGAGATGACCGCCCGCCGTGAGGCGGTGGCGGCGCTCGGTCGCGAGGACCGCCTCTCCCTCGGCACGACGAAGATCATGGTCGACGGCGTGGCCGAGAACCAGACCGCCGCGATGCTCACGCCCTACCGCGACGTGCACGGGCACGACACCCACAACCACGGCCTCTCGTTCGTCGACCCGGAGCTGCTGCAGGGCTACGTCACCGCACTCGACGCCGCCGGATTCCAGGTGCACTTCCATGCCCTCGGCGACCGGGCCGTTCGCGAGGCGCTCGACGCGCTCGACACGGCCCGCGCAGCCAACGGCCCGACCGACGGCCGGCACCACCTCGCGCACCTGCAGGTCGTCGAGGAGACCGAGACCGCACGGTTCGCGGAGCTCGGCGCCGTCGCCAACATCCAGGCGCTCTGGGCCACCCACGAGGACCAGATCGACGAGCTCACCCTGCCCTTCCTGCAGGACGGCGCCGAGGCCCGGCAGTACCCGTTCGGCGACCTCGTGCGGCACGGGGCGCGGCTCGCGGCCGGCAGCGACTGGCCCGTGTCGAGCGCCGACCCGATGGACGCGATCCACATCGCGGTCACGCGGGTCGCGCCCGGAATCGATGCCGAGCCGCTCGGCGGCGCCCACCAGCGCCTCGACCTCGCGACGGCGATGGCCGCCTACACCTCCGGTACCGCCTACGTGAACCACCGCGACCACGACACCGGTCACATCCGCGAGGGCTACCTCGCGAACCTCGTCGTGCTCGACCCCGACCCGTTCTCGGTGCCCGCCGAGGAGATCCACCGCTCGACGGTGGTCTCGACGTGGGTCGAGGGCGAGCCCGTCCACCTCCGCAACGACTGACCCCGAGGAGCGCACCATGTCCACCCCCACAACCCGCACCTCCCGACCGCGTGCCGCGCGCCGCGCGGCGGCCATCGTCGCCGGATGCCTCGGCGCCGTCGTCGCACTGGCGGGCTGCACCCCGCCCGCGCCCGCGGCCGACGCCGACCCCGACTACGAGCTCACCGCGCAGACGGATGCACCCTCGGGCGAGATCGACTCGTTCTCGTGGGTGAGCTACGCCGAGCCGTACTCGCTCGACTACGCCTACGCGTTCGACTACTCCGACAACCAGGTGCTCGCGAACGTCTGCGAGTCCCTGCTGCGGCTCAACCCCGACTACACGCTGACGCCCGCACTCGCGGAGTCCTTCGCGCATCCGACGCCGACGACGTGGGTGTACACGATCCGCGACGGCGTGACCTTCCACGACGGCACGCCGCTCACCGCCGCCGACGTGGTCGCGTCGATGCAGCGACACCTCGACCCCGCCGTCGGCTCGTCGTGGTACTCGGTGTACCAGAACGTCACCTCGATCGAGCAGACCGGCGAGCGCGAGGTCACGGTGACCGAGGCATCCGCGGACTCGCAGTTCAACCTCGCCATGGGCGGCTCGGCCGGCGTGATCGAGTCGGCGGCCACCCTCGCCGAGGCCGGCGCCGACTACGGCAACTCCACCGGCGGCGTGAACTGCACCGGGCCGTTCAGCCTGGCCGAGTGGAAGGCGGGGGAGCGCATCACGCTCACCCGCTACGACGACTACTGGGACGAGTCGCTGCGGGCGAAGTCGGGCGAGGTCGAGTTCATCTTCATGAACGACGCCAACGCCCGGGTCAACGCCCTGGCCTCGGGCGAGGTCGACGGCGGCTGGATGGTCCCGCTGGAGGCGGTCCCGCAGCTCGAGAACTCGAGCGTCGGCGACATGCTCTTCGGCATGAGCACGGCGGTGTCGAGCCTCATCGTCAGCAACCTCGAGGGGCCGCTCGGCGACGTGAACGTGCGCAAGGCGCTGCTCATGGCCCTCGACCGCGAGGGCATCGTCTCCGCCGCCGCCAAGGGCTACGGCGAGGTGACCGATGTGCTCACGACCGAATCCGTCTGGGTCGGCGCGAGCGACGCCGGCCTCGCCACGGCCTTCGACGACCTCGCCGAGTATCCGTACGACCTCGACGCGGCGAAGCAGCTCGTGGAGGAGGCCGGGGTCGTCGGCGAGGAGATCGTGCTCGTCACCGCGCCGATCAGCAGCGACTTCAACGTGATCGCGCAGGCGACCGCCGCGGCCGCGGAGTCGATCGGCCTGAAGGCCACCATCGAGACGGTCACGCCGAACGCGTACACCGCGCTCTTCTCCGACCCGAGCGCACGCGAGGGCGTGGACCTCTTCTACACGTCCTGGTACCTGTCGAGCCCCGACCCGCTCGAGATGTACAGCGTGCTGCGCACCGGCGAGTTCAGCAACTACGGCGGATGGTCCGACCCCGAGTTCGACCAGGTCGTGAACGAGGCGATCGCGATCGACGACCCCGCGGCCCGCTCGGAGAAGACCGCCGAGGCCCAGCGCATCGCCAACGAGCAGCTCCCGTGGCTGCCGCTGTACGCCGGTCCGATGCCGCTGTTCCTCGGGGAGCGCATCACGGGCGTCGCGCCGTCGATCGCGTTCCTGTACTACCCGTGGGCGGCCACCATTGGCGCCCGGTAGCGGCATCCGTCGGCACCTCGGCCGACCCGGCGGAGCGGCGGTCGCCTCATGACCGCCGCCCGCCGGGTGGCCGGCAAGCTCGGCGCCCTGCTCCTCACGCTGTTCCTGGCCTCGCTGCTGGTCTTCTTCTCGCGCTTCCTGGTGCCGGGCGACCCGGTGAGCTTCCTGCTCCGCGGACGCAAGCCGACGCCCGAGGCCGTCGCGCAGGTCACCGCCCAGTACGGGCTCGACCTCCCGCCGTGGCAGCAGTACCTGCAGTGGCTCGGCGGTGTGCTGCAGGGCGACTTCGGCCGGTCGCTGCAGTACCGGCAGGACGTGACCACGGTGATCGGCGAGCGGCTGCCCGTGACGCTCGGGCTCGTCGTCATGGCGGGCGCGATGATCGCGATCGTCGGGCTCACCGCGGGCATCATCGCCGCGCTCAACCGCGGCCGCGTGCTCGACCGGTCGGTGCTGGTCTTCCTCACCATGCTCGGCGCGATCCCGTCGTTCGTCGGGTCGATCGTGCTCATCGCGGTGTTCGCGGTGCAGCTCGGCTGGTTCCCGTCGTTCGGATCCGGTGAGGGCTTCCTCGACACCGTGTACCACCTGGTGCTGCCGTCGATCGCGCTCGCCGTCGTGTTCGTCGTGCTCGTCGGCAAGGTGACCCGCTCGTCGATGGTCGACCAGCTCGGCCGCGAGCACGTCGAGGTCGCCACGAGTCGCGGCCTGAAGCGCGCCACCGTGGTGCGCCGCCACGTCTTCCGCAATTCGATCGGGCCGATCCTCACCGTCAGCGGCCTCCTCGTCGCGGGCCTGCTCGTCGCGAGCTCCATCGTCGAGGCGGCCTTCGGGCTCGCCGGCATCGGCTCGCTGCTCGTGCAGTCGGTCGACCGGCTCGACTTCCCGGTCGTGCAGGCGATCGTGCTGTTCGTCGTGTTCGCGTTCGTCGTCGTGAACGCGATCATCGACATCCTCGAACCCTGGATCGACCCCCGGTCCGCCGCAGGAGCTGGTGCCAGATGACCGCCACCCCCACCCTCGCGCTCGAGGTGCTGCGCGCACCGCGCGTGCACCGCGCGAACGCCGCCCTCGTCGTCAGCCTCGGCGTCGTCGCGGTGATGACGCTCGCCGCCGTGTTCGCGCCGTGGATCGCGCCCTACGATCCCGACCAGGTCGACCTCTCCGCCGTCTACTCGGGCCCCACGGCCGCGCACTGGCTCGGCACCGACGCGCTGGGCCGCGACCTGTTGAGCCGCATGATCTACGGCGCGCGCACCGCGCTGCTCGGCCCGCTGATCGTGGTCGTCTCGTCGACGATCCTCGGCATCCTCCTCGGGCTGCTCGCCGGCTGGCGGGGCGGCTGGATCGACGCCGTGCTCGGCCGCATCTTCGACGTGGTCTTCGCGTTCCCCGCGCTGCTCATCGCGATCATGGCGGTCGCGCTCTTCGGCAAGGGCCTCGTGGCGCCGGTGATCGCCATGAGCATCGCCTACGCGCCGTTCGTCGCCCGGCTCACCCGCTCGCTCGTCACCTCCGAGCGGAGCCGCCCGTACGTCTCGGCCTACCGCGTGCAGGGATTCTCGGGCGGCTGGATCGCGACGCGCCGCGTGCTGCCCAACGTGACGCCCATCGTCGGCGCCCAGTCGACCCTGAACTTCGGCTACGTGCTCGCCGAGCTCGCCGCCCTGTCGTTCCTCGGCCTCGGCGTGCAGGCGCCGACCGCCGACTGGGGCGCGATGATCAACGAGGCCCAGGCCGGCCTGCTCGGCGGGCACTTCCTGCCCGCGATCGTGCCGGCCGTGGCCGTCGTGATCGTCGTCGTCGCCGTCAACGTGATCGGCGAGGAACTCTCCGACCGCATCGGAGGAGGGATCCCCGCATGACACTCCTCGACATCTCCGACTACACGCTCGACCTGCCCGACGGGACCCGGCTCCTCGACGGGGTGTCGCTGTCGGTCGCCGTGGGCGAGACCGTCGGCCTCGTCGGCGAATCCGGCTCCGGCAAGTCGCTCACGGCCAGGTCGGTGATCGGCCTGCAGCCCCGCGGTGCGACCACCGGCGGCTCCGTCCGGCTCGACGGGCGCGAGGTGCTCGGCGCACCGGTCGGCGAGCTGCTCGCGTTCCGGCGATCGAGCGCCGGCATGGTCTTCCAGGACCCGCGAGCGGGCATCAACCCGATGCGCACCATCGGCGACCACCTCACCGAGACGCTCCGGCTCGTCGACGGCAGGTCGAGGTCCGAGGCCGAGGCGCGCGCCGTCGAGCTGCTGCGGGCGGTGCGCCTGCCCCGCCCCGAGGACCACCTGCGCCAGTACCCGCACGAGCTGTCGGGCGGCATGCTGCAGCGCGTCATGATCGCCGGCGCGCTCACGAGCTCCCCGCGGCTGCTGATCTGCGACGAGCCGACCACGGCGCTCGACGTCACGACCCAGGCCGAGATCATCGCGGTGCTCGGCGAGCAGCGCGCGACCCGGGGCATGGGCATGCTCTTCATCACGCACGACCTCAACCTCGCCGCCTCGATCTGCGACCGGGTCTACGTGATGAGCGCGGGCCGGGTCGAGGAGGAGGGCGACGCCCGTCGCGTGTTCCGCAACCCGCAGGCCGCCTACACGCGCCGGCTCGTCGCGGCGACGCCCACGATCGAGGTCGACGTCGCCCGTCGGTCGAGTAGGCGCGACGCAGCGCCGGATGCCGAGACCCTGAGGCGGACGGTCTCGATACGCGCTGTCGCGCTACTCGACCGACGAGCCCATGCTCGACGTGCGATCCATCGCGAAGACGTACCACCGGCACGGCAAGCCGCCGGTGCGTGCCGTCGTGGACGCGTCGATCGAGATCCCGCGCGGCGGCGCGCTCGCCGTGGTGGGGGAGTCGGGATCGGGCAAGTCGACGCTCGCACGCATGATCGTCGGCCTCGAGGCCGCCGACGCGGGCGAGATCCTCGTCGACGGCGCCGCGCGCACGGCGATGCCCCGCAGGCGGGCGGAACGGCTCGCCCACTCGCGCTCGGTGCAGATGGTCTTCCAGGACCCGTACCTCTCGCTCGACCCCCGCATCCCGGCCGGGCGCGCGATCGAGGACGCCCTTCGGCTGCACTCGACCCTCACGAGCCGCGACGCGCGCACCCGGGTGCTCGACCTGCTCGAGCAGGTCGGCCTCGGCGAGCGGCACGCCACCGCCCGTCCGCGCACGCTGTCGGGAGGGCAGCGGCAGCGGGTGGCGATCGCCCGCGCGCTCGCCATCGAGCCCGACGTGCTCGTGATGGACGAGGCCACGAGCGCACTCGACGTGTCGGTGCAGGCGCAGGTGCTCGACCTCGTCGCAGGCATCCGCCGGGAGCGAGGGCTCACGGTCCTCTTCATCAGCCACGACCTCGCCGTGGTGCGTCGCGTGTGCGAGCAGACCGTCGTGATGCGCAGCGGCGAGATCGTCGAGCGGGGCGCCACCGCCGCGCTGCTCGAGCGTCCGCAGCATCCGTACACCCGGCTCCTGCTCGACTCCGTGCCGAGGCCCGACTGGGACCTCGACGCACTCGCCGCCATCGAACGCACCGAGGGAATCAGCGCATGAACGCCATGATCGTCGACCAGTCGCAGCCGCCGGGCCGCGCGCACGACCGTGTTCGAGCGCATGCCCGCGAGCCCCACGGCGGTGGCCCACTCGCTCGCCGGCAGCACCGCGGCGGCCTTCTGGCTCGACGACGTGCGGGGTCGGCGGGTCGACCACGAGCCGCTCGCGGGTGACGTCGAGGCCGACCTCGTGATCGTCGGCGCCGGCTACACCGGGCTCTGGACCGCCCTTCGCGCCGTCGAGCGCCAGCCGGGCCTGCGGGTGGTGCTGCTCGAGGCCGAGCGCGTGGGCTGGGCGGCATCCGGTCGCAACGGCGGGTTCTGCGAGGCCAGCCTCACCCACGGCGACGAGAACGGCCGCTCGCGCTGGCCCGACGAGATCGACACGCTCACGCGGCTCGGGCTGGAGAACCTCGACGACATCGAGGCGACCGTGCGCCGCTACCGCATGGACGTGGACTTCGAGCGCACCGGCATGCTGGCGGTCGCGGTCGAACCGCACCAGGTGCCGTGGATCGCCGGACCCGATGCCGACGACGGGCACGACGTCTTCCTCGACGAGTCGGCGGTGCGCGCCGAGATCGCGTCGCCCACCTACCTCGCCGGCCGGTGGGACCGCCGCACGAACGCGATCCTGCATCCCGCGAAGCTGGCCCTCGAGCTCGCCCGCGTCATCGTCGAGGCCGGCGTGGTCGTGCACGAGCGCACCCCGGTGCGCCGCATCGACGACGCCGGGTCGCGCGTCGAGGTCGTCACCGACCGTGGCGTGGTGCGCGCCGACCGCGCCGTGCTGGCGACGAACGTGTTCCCGTCGCTGCTGAAGCGGAACCGGCTCATGACCGTGCCGGTGTACGACTACGTGCTCATGACCGAGCCGCTCGGCGACGACCGGCTGGCCGAGCTCGGCTGGCGCAACCGCCAGGGCGTGAGCGACCTGGCCAACCAGTTCCACTACTACCGGCTCAGCGCCGACGGCCGCATCCTGTTCGGCGGCTACGACGCGGTGTACCACGCCGGCCGGAAGGTGCGCCCCGAGTACGAGGAGCGCCCCGAGACGTTCGAGCGCCTCGCGAGCCACTTCCTCACGACGTTCCCGCAGCTCGAGGGGGTGCGGTTCACGCACCGCTGGGCCGGGGCGATCGACGCGAGCACGCAGGTTCTGCGCCTTCTACGGCCGCGCCCGCGACGGCAAGGTGGCGTACGCCTCGGGCTTCACGGGGCTCGGCGTCGGTGCGGCGCGCTTCGCGGGCGACGTGATGCTCGACCTGCTCGACGGACACGAGACGGAGCGCACGTCGCTCGCGATGGTCGAGGACCGGCCCTGGCCGTTCCCGCCCGAGCCGGCCGCGTCGATCGGCATCAACCTGACCCGCTGGTCGCTCGACCGAGCCGACCACCGGCAGGGTCGCCGCAACGTGCTGCTGAAGACGCTCGACGCCCTCGGGCTCGGGTTCGACTCGTAGGCCGGGCCCCGGCTCGGCGCTCCCGCCCGGGGCCCGGGATCACTCGAGGTTGTCGACGGGCGTCGTCTCGTCCATCGGGTCGCCCTCGCTCGCGCTGGTGACCTTCGTGCCCTCCTCCGCCGCCTGCCGATCGGCCTCCGCCGAGTCGACGAGCGCCTCGTCCACGTCGGGGTCGAGCGGCGGGCGCGGGTCGCGGTCGAGGTCGAGCGGCTCCTCCAGCGGGTCGACGAAATCGGTCATGTTCGCGTTCCTCTCCTCATGCCGCGGCATCGCGGCTCACCGTCGGATCTCGTCGGGGTCGAGTTCGACGTCGCCCGCGTCATCCGGCCCGCCCGTGCCCGGCACCGCACGGACCCGCGAGGCGTCGATGTCCTCGTCGAGGCCGTCGGGGAGCGGATCGCGCTGCTTCGCGGCGGTCTCGTCCTCGCTGCCCGGGCTGTAGCTCACGTCCTTGCGCGTCTGCTCGGCGTCCGTGAGGGGTGCGGCGTCACCCGCACCCGCGTCGGGATTGCGGCGCGCGGCGGTCTCGTCTGACGTGCTCATACGGCGAGCGTAGGTCGGCGCTCCGGCCGCCGGCAGGGCCTTGACAGCGGATGCCGCATGCCGCAGCCCAGTGTTCACGCGGGTCGTGGGTCCCCCTTGCCGCCGCCCCGGCCGCCTCCCCGAGCGCGTGTCGGAGGGTCGTGGCTAGGCTGGAGCCCACAACGATCCAGGGGGATTTGCCATGCAACGAATCATGACGTCCACCGCGCTCGTCTTCGCGGGTGCACTGCTGCTCACGGGCTGCACGACCGGCGGCGGCGCCTCGACGCCGAGCGCCGATCCGTGCGAGACGGTGCAGAGCGAGGTGCGCGACATCTCGAACGGCGCGCAGAACGCGCTCGCAGCCGGCGGCGACCCCGCCGAGGTGCAGTCGACGCTCGAGGACTACAGCGTCCGCGTCACCGAGCTCGGCGAGACGACCACCGACGCGGTGAGCACCGAGCTCGAGGCCCTCACCGGCGCGCTCGACGACGCGGCCGAGTTCGCGGCGACGCTGCCGAGCGACCCCGAGGCGGAGGTCGACTCCGAGGCGGTCGCCGAGCACCAGGCGGCGATCCAGGACGCCGCGACGGCGGCCAGCGAGGCCTGCACGGCCGAGTAGCGCCGCTCTCGCATCCCCACGGGTGCCGGCGCGCCGTCGCTAGGCTGTGGAGCATCACGATCCAGGGGGATTGCATCATGCGACGAATCATGACGTCCACCGCGCTCGTCTTCGCGGGCGCGCTGCTGCTCTCGGGCTGCTCGGCGGGAGGCGGCACGGCCACGCCGAGCGGCGACCCGTGCGAGACGCTGAGCAATGCCGTCCGCGACATCTCGAACGGGGTGCAGAACGCCCTCGCCGCAGCCGACCCGGCCGAGTTGCAGGCGACGCTCGAGGGTTACAGCGTGCGCGTCGACGAACTCGATCAGCTGGTCGAGGGCACCGGCGCGTCATCCGACATCGTCGACTCGCTCGACGCGGCGCTCGCCGAGGCGACCGAGTTCGTCGCGACGCTGCCGACCGACGCCGAGGAGGTCGACTCCGAGGCCGTCGCCGAGGTCCAGGCGGAGATCCAGGAGGCGGCGTCGGGCGTGACCGAGGCCTGCGCCGAGTGACGTGAGCGTGACCGTGCGCGACCGGCGCGCGGCATCCGATCAGCGGATGCCGCGCGCCGTCGTCATGAGGCGGCCTTCTTCTTCGCCGCCGGCGCCTTCTTCTTCGCCCCGTCGCCCGAGCCCGACGCGGCCTTCGATCCGCCCGACCGGACTTCGATCCGCCGGATGCGCTCTTCGACCCGCCCGACGCGGCCTTCGTGCCGCCCTTCGCGGCATCCGACCCGCCGCGCTTCGACGCGATCGACTGGCGCAGCGCCTCCATGAGGTCGATGACCTCGCCGCCCTCCTCCTGCTCGGGCTGCTCGCCGAACGTGGCGGCCGTGTCGACGGCGTCGCCCTGCTCGAGCTTGGCCTTGATGAGGGTGCGCAGCTCCTGCTGGTACTCGTCGACGTACTGCTCGGGCTCGAAGTCGGAGACGAGGCTCTCGACGAGCTGCTTCGACAGGTCGAGCTCCTTCGACGAGATCCGCACGGGCTCGTCGAGCGAGGGGAACTCCGCCGCCCGCACCTCGTCGCTCCAGAGCAGCGTCTGCACCACCAGCACGTCGCCGTGCACTCGCAGCGCCGCGAGCCGGGTCTTCTGCCGCAGCGCCATGCGCACGATCGCCGTGCGGTCGGTGGACTCGAGCGTGCGGCGCAGCAGCACGTAGGCCTTGTTCGACGCGGAGTCGGGCTCGAGGTAGTAGCTGCGGTCGAACATGATCGGATCGATCTGCTCGGTCGGCACGAACTCGGTCACCTCGATCTCGCGACTGCGCTCGGCGGGCAGCGACTTCAGGTCCTCGTCGGTGATGATCACCGTGCGTTCACCGTCGTCGTAGGCCTTGTCGATGTTCTTGTAGTCGACGACCTTGCCGTCGATCTCGCAGACGCGTTGATAGCGGATGCGTCCGCCGTCCTCGTCGTGCACCTGGTGCAGTGACACGTCGTGGTCCTCGGTGGCGCTGTACAACTTGACGGGCACATTGACCAGGCCGAATGTGACCGCCCCCTTCCAGACGGCTCGCATGCCTACCAGTACACACCCCGGCGGATGCCGCGCGGTAGCCCCTCGCGGCATCCGCGCCGTTCACGTGCGGGCGACCTGATCGTCGGTCGCGGCCCAACTGGCGAGCAACTGCAGCCCGTCGAGCGAGGCCGAGCCGGGTTCGGCGGTGTAGGCGATGAAGAGCAGTCCGCGGTCCGACGACAGCTCCATGGCCTCGTAGTTCAACTGGAGGTCGCCGACGACCGGGTGGTGGACGCGCTTGATGCCGGTGCGATGCTCGCGGACGTCGTGCGACGCCCACAGCGTGCGGAACGCGTCGCTGCGGGTGGAGAGCTCGCCGACGAGGTCGCTGAGGGAGCGGTCGTACGGGGCGCGTCCCGCCTCGGTTCGCAGCAGCGCCACGGTCTGCTGCGCGGCGTCCTCCCAGTCGAGGTAGAAGGCCTGCGAGCGCGGGTCGAGGAACAGGAAGCGGCCGAAGTTCGCAGGGCGCTGCGGCTGCAGGTACATCTCCGAGAAGAGCGCCATCCCGAGGCGGTTCGAGGCGACGATGTCGAGGCGCCCGTTCTGCACGATCGCCGGCACCTGCGTCATCGCGTCGAGCAACTGCTGCACCCCGGGCCGCATCTGCTTCCCTCGCGATGACCTCCGACGCTGCTGGGGGCGGGCGCCCTCGTTCGCCGCGCGCACGAGGTCGTGGAGGTGCGTGCGCTCCGCGTCGTCGAGCTGGAGGGCGCGGCTGATGCCCTCGAGCACGGCTTCGGAGACGCCGATGGCGTTGCCGCGTTCGAAGCGGATGTAGTACTCGACGCTCATGCCGGCGAGCAGCGCGACCTCCTCACGGCGCAGGCCGGGCACGCGGCGGCGCCCGCCGAAATCGGGCAGCCCGGCCTGGACGGGCGTGAGCCTGGCCCGCCGAGTGGTCAGGAACTCGCGGATGTCGCGCTGAGTGTCCATGCCTCGACCCTACGACCGCGCACGCGGGGTGAGGGGGTCCCTGCCATTAACCGGATAGAGCGGGTCTCCCTCGCCCCCGGGCCCCCGGGTTCAACTGGGATCACCTCAACGAAAGGCACACAGGAACATGACTGACAACAAGGTGTGGTTCATCACCGGCGCCGGCCGTGGCATGGGCATCGACATCGCGAAGGCGGCACTCGCCGCCGGACACGCGGTCGTCGCGACCGGTCGCGATGCCGACCGCGTCCGCGACGCCATCGGCGAGCACGACGACCTCCTCGCCGTCGCGCTCGACATCACCGACCAGGATGCCGCCGCCGCTGCGGCCCAGGCGGCCGTGGATCGATTCGGCCGGATCGACGTGCTCGTCAACAACGCGGGCAACTTCTACGCCGGCTTCTTCGAGGAGATCAGTCCCGAGCAGTACCGCAGGCAGATGGAGACGAACTTCTTCGGCCCGCTCAACGTGACCCGCGCGATCCTGCCGATCATGCGGCGGCAGCGCAGCGGCCACGTCATCACCATCAGCTCCACGGCCGGTCTCGTGGGCGTGGACTTCTGCTCCGCGTACTCGGCATCGAAGTTCGCCCTCGAAGGCTGGATGGAGACGCTCGCGTCGGACGTTGCGCCCTACGGGATCACCACGACCGTCGTCGAGCCCGGGTTCTTCCGCACCGAGCTGCTCGTCGAGGGATCGTCCACGATCTGGCCCGAGCTGTCGATCGACGACTACGCCGACCGCACGACGGCGACCATCGAGGCGTGGTCGGGCATGAACGGCCGGCAGTGGGGCGACCCGGCGAAGCTCGCCGCGGCCCTCGTCACCCTCTCGGAGTCCGCGCAGCCGCCGCTGCGCTTCCTCGCCGGGGCCGACGCCATCGAGACCGCCGAGCAGAAGGCCAGGACCCTGCTCGAGCAGGCCGACGCGCACCGCGAGCTCTCCAGCTCGCTCCTCCACGACGACGTCACCGTCTGACCGACGCGCCGGCCTCGAACGAACAGGAACCTTCCGTGGACTCATCACTGAACAGCACCGTCGCCCTCGTCACCGGGGCGAGCAGCGGCATCGGCGCGGCCACCGCCCGCCGGCTCGCCGAGCACGGTGCCTCCGTCGCCCTCGTGGCCCGACGACGCGACCGCCTCGAGGCACTCGCCGCCGAGATCGAGGAGGCCGGCGGCACCGCGCTGGCCGTGGAGGCGGACCTCACCGACCGCACCCAAGCCGAGGCGGCGGTGCAGCAGGCCGTCGAGCAGTTCGGACGGCTCGACACGCTCGTGAACAACGCCGGCCTCATGCTCCTCGGCCCGGTCGTCGGCGCCGACGTCGAGGAGTGGGAGCGCATGATCGCCGTCAACGTGCGCGGCCTGCTCGCAACGACCCGAGCCGCCCTTCCGCACCTGCTTCGAGCCGCTGAGGACGGCCCGCGCCGAGTCGCCGACATCGTCAACATCAGCTCGATCGCCGGCCGAGTCGCCTGGAGCGGGTACGGCGTCTACAACCTCACCAAGTTCGGCGTGAACGGGTTCACCGAGTCGCTGCGTCAGGAGGTCACCCGGCGGCACGTGCGCGTGGGCGTCCTCGAGCCGGGCGGTGTCGCCACCGAGCTCGCCTCGCACAACAGCCCCGAGATCCAGGGCGAGATGACCACCCCGTTCTACGAGCAGACCGAGGTCCTCGCGCCCGAGGACGTCGCCGACGGCGTCGCCTACATGGTCACCCGCCCGCGGCACGCGTCCATCGGCGAGCTGTGGATCATGCCCACCGACCAGGCCTGACCGGCCGCACGCCCGGCCCGGTGAAGTGACGCGAATCGACCCTTCCTCCGCCGTGGAGGTCGATTCGCGTCACTTCACCGGGCGGGCCGGGCATGATGGGGGCATGGCCGAGGGCGCGCGTCAGCTCGTCGAGGTCGACGGTCGCCGGATGCGGCTGACGAACCTCGACAAGGTCATGTATCCCGAGACGGGCATGACGAAGGGCGAGGTGATCTCCTACTACGCGGAGGTCGCCCCGGTCATGGTGCCGCTCGTCGCCGGCCGGCCGGTCACCCGCAAGCGCTGGGTCCACGGCGTCGGCACTCCGGATGCCCCGCAGTCGGCGTTCTTCGAGAAGAACTTCGAGCACGCGCCCGACTGGGTCCGTACCGCCGTCATCCATCACTCCGACGGGCCCAAGACCTACCCCATCGCCGGAGACCGCGCCACGCTGGTGTGGCTCGCGCAGCTCGCCGCGCTCGAGCTCCACGTGCCGCAATGGCGATTCGATGCGCGCGGCGAGCCCGGGAATCCCGACCGAATGGTCTTCGACCTCGACCCGGGCGAGGGGATGGGGCTGGCCGACTGCGCGGAGGTCGCCCGGCTCGTGCGCGACCTCGTCTCGGGCATGGGGCTCGAGGCGATGCCGGTCACGAGCGGGAGCAAGGGCATCCACCTCTACACGGCGCTGGACGGGCGCCAGACGTCCGACCAGGTGTCGCAGGTCGCGCACGAGCTCGCTCGGGCCCTCGAGGCCGACCACCCCGAGCTGGTCGTCTCGAGCATGCGCAAGACGCTCCGCGGTGGACGTGTGCTCATCGACTGGAGCCAGAACAACGGCAAGAAGACGACGATCGCGCCGTACTCCCTGCGCGGGCGGTTCCGTCCGACGGTGGCGGCCCCGCGAACGTGGGAGGAGCTCGACGACCCCGACCTGCGCCACCTCGAGGCGCACGAGGTGCTCGAGCGCGTGGCATCCGGTGACGACCCGCTCGCGGTGATCACGGCGGCCTCGCACGACGGACCGCTCGCCGAGTACCTCTCGATGCGCAAGACCGGCGTGACCCCCGAGCCCATGCCGTCGTCGAGTTGGGGCGCGCCGAGCGCCGGCGATCCGCGTTTCGTGATCCAGGAGCACCACGCGCGCCGCCTGCACTTCGACCTGCGGCTCGAGCGCGACGGGGTGCTGAAGAGCTGGGCGGTGCCGAAGGGCGTGCCCGAGACCTCCGGCGTGAACCACCTCGCCGTGCAGACCGAGGACCACCCGATGGAGTACGCGACCTTCGAGGGCACCATCCCGGCGGGGGAGTACGGCGCGGGCTCGATGACCATCTGGGACGCGGGCACCTACGAGACCGAGAAGTGGCGCGACGAGGAGGTCATCATCGACCTCGACGGACAGCCGGGCGGTCCGCTCGGCGGCCGCGTGCGCCTCGCGCTCATCCGCACCGACGGGTCGGGGGAGAAGAGCAGCTGGCTCCTGCACCGCATGAAGGACCAGCGACCGGGTCACTGGAGCCCGTCGTCGAAGGCGCGGCACGCGAGCGAAGCGGCAGCGGATGCCGCGGGCGGCGCCGCCCAGGTCACGGATGCCGCCACCCGACGCCGACGCGCCGACCGCCGATCCGCGGCCCGACGCACCCGATGCGGACGGCGCGCCCGACGCATCCGATGCGGAGGACGAGGACGACGACGGACCCCACGAGGTCGAGCCGATCCTCGTGCGACCGATGCTCGCGACCTCGGGCACGCTCGGCATGGTGTCGCGGGGCGAGTGGGCGCTCGAGTGGAAGTGGGACGGCATCCGCGTGCTCGCCCGCGCCGACGGCGGCGGCATCCGACTGCTGAGCCGCAGGGGCAACGACGTGACCGCCACCTACCCCGAGCTGGCGGGCCTGCCGCGCGTGCTCCGCGGCGACGCGCTCGTCGACGGCGAGATCGTCGCGCTCGACGAGGAGGGCCGCCCGAGCTTCGAGCGGATGCAGCAGCGCATGAACCTCAGCCGCCCGCGTGAGATCGAGCGGCTGCTCGGTTCGGTGCCCGTGCGGCTGCTGCTGTTCGACGTGCTCGAGATCGCGGGCTCCTCGGTGATGTCCGAGCCCTACGTGCGCCGCCGCGAGCGGCTCGAGCGGCTCGTGCGCCCGCGACGCGGCATCCCGGTCGAGCTGCCCGCCGCGGCATCCGGAACTCCGGAGGAGGCCTTCGAGGAGAGCCGCCGACTCGGGCTCGAGGGGCTCGTCGCGAAGCGCCCCGACTCGCCCTATCGTCCCGGCGCACGGTCGGAGGACTGGGTGAAGCTGAAGCTCACGCGCACCCAGGAGGTCGTCATCGGGGGCTATCGCAAGGGCAGCGGCACCCGCACCGGGCGCATCCGATCGCTGCTCGTCGGGATCCCCGGCGATCACGGTCTCGACTACGCCGGTCGCGTCGGCAGCGGGTTCCGCGAGGTCGAGCTCGATCGCCTCCTCCGCCGCCTCGGCGACCTCGAGCAGCCGGCTTCGCCGTTCCTCGACGTCCCCGCCGCGGACGCCAAGGACGCGGTGTGGCTGCGACCCGAGCTCGTGGGCGAGATCGAGTTCGGCGAGTGGACCCGAACGGGCGTCGCGCGGCATCCGAGGTGGCGTGGATTGCGACCCGACAAGTCGCCCGACGAAGTGGTTCGGGAATCCTGATCCCGCCCGGTACTCTTCCTGCGTGGGCACCCTCTACTACGGCGATTCCGGCACCCCCATCGGAATCGAGGACCGTGCGCTGGCGCACGTCAAGTTCGCGATCACGACGAAGCTCCGCCGAGGGGAGAGCTTCACCCTGTCGTGGATGCACCCCGACGATCAGCCGCGCGGGCGGAGCACCATCTGGGTGCATCCGACCATCCCGCTGCGGTTCGTGTTCGACGAGCCCGAGGCTCCCGAGCTGAGCCGCGAGTGGATCGAGGACCTCCTGCGGTCGGCGAACAGCACGGGCGGCATCCTCCTCGTCGAGGAGCACATCGACACCGAGGAGCCCGGGGCCCGACACCCAGCCGGTGATCGCGGCCTGACCGCCGGTCAGCCTCACGCCTCGCCGGCGTCGTCGACGAGCAGGCCGAGCAGCGCCGTCTCCCTGCCGCCGCGCAGGCTGATGGTGCGCCCGTGCTCGTACGCGGCGACCACGCGAGGGTCGACGTAGCTCGCCTTCGCGATCGTCGGCGTGTTGCCGAGCACCTCGCTCGCATGCTCGATGGCGTCGCGGATGGCGCGCCCACGTGCCCGCACCGTGCCCTCGACGCCGAGCTCCGCGAGCCGGTCGGCCGCCGCGATCGTGCCGCGGAGCGTGCGGAAGTCCTTCGCGGTGAAGTCCCCGCCGGTGCGCGAGCGGATGTCCTCGTTCACGTCCGAGGCGAGCGCCGCACGCATCCGCCGCCCCTCCGACCAGGCGTAGAGCCGCGCAGCAGCCGAGCGCTCCGCGTTGAGCTCGACGAACGTCGCGAGCGCGGCATCCGACACCCGCAGGTCCTGCGCGATGCCGCCCTTCGCCCGGAACCGGAACCGGACGGTCTCGGGGGGATCGAGCTTCGCGTTGCGCACGAGGAGCGTCGTGAGGCCGCGGCTGCGGAAGCCCGCGAGCGACTCCTCGGAGCCGATCCGGATCGCCCCGAGGTCGAGCGTGCGGAACGCCGCGGCGAGGACCCGCTCGCGGGGGAGCTCCTCGAGGGCGAGGTCGCGCTGCACCGTCCGCCGTGCCGCGGGCAGCACCTCGGCGAGCGCGGTCATGCGCAGGAACTTCTCCGCGTCCTGCTTCTCGCGCCACACCGGGTGGTAGAGGTACTGTCGGCGCCCCGCGGCGTCGACGCCGACCGCGAGGATGTGCGCGTTCGGGGCATCCGCGATCCACACGTCCTCCCAGGCGGGCGGCACGGCGAGCTCGGCGATGCGCGCCCGCTCAGCCCGTCCGGCCGTGCCGCCGTCGGTGTGCACGTAGGCGAAGCCGCGCCCCCGCCGCACCCGGGTGAACCCGGGCGAGACGTAGGGCTCGACCCGCCTGAGGCGCGGCATCCGGCGGCTCAGTGGTTGCGCAGCGCCGAGATGAGCTCGGCCTTGCGCTTGCCGCTGTACCCGGTGATGCCGATCTCCTTGGCGCGCTTGCGCAGCTGCTCGACGGTCCAGTCCTCGTAGTCGCCGCTCTTGCCGCCCTTGCGGCCGACGGCGCTGCGACCCTTGGCCGCTGCTGCGTTGGAGATGCGTGCGGCCTTCTCCTTCGAGGCGCCGTCGTCGCGGAGCTCCTCGTAGAGCTCGGGATCCTTGAGCGATGCGTTCCTGCGTCCCGGCATGGCGGGTTCTCCTCTCCTGTTGTGCGTTCGGTTCCCTGTGCGTTCGTGCCGCGGCCTCTCAGAGCCCGCGCCCGCCGGTCACCGGCAGCACGGCCCCCGACACGTACGATGCGTCGTCCGACGCGAGGTACACGTACGCGCCGGCGAGCTCAGCGGGCTGCCCGGCACGGCCCAGCGGGGTGTTGCGCCCGAAGTCGGGCAGGTGGTCGGGCCAGCCGGTCGCCGGGATGAGCGGCGTCCAGATCGGCCCGGGTGCCACGGCGTTCACGCGGATGCCGCGGGGTCCGAGCTCCTCGGCGAGCGCCTTCGTGAACGCCACGAGCGCCGCCTTCGTCATGGCGTAGTCGACCAGTTCGTTCGACGGGTCGAAGCCCTGGATCGACGTGGTCGTGATGATGCTCGACCCGGCGTCCATGAGCGGCACGGCCGCGCGGGCGAGGAACACCGGCGCGAAGAGGTTCACCTGCACGACGTGCTCGAAGTCGTCGGTCGGGATCTCGTCGATGCCGCCGCGGTTGCGCTGGTGCGCCGCGTTCAGCACGAGCAGGTCGAGCCCGCCGAACGCCTGCTCGGTGTGCGCGACCAGGTCCTTGCAGTGCTGCTCGCTGCGCAGGTCGCCCGGCAGCAGCAGCGGATCGGTGCCCGCATCGGAGATCCACTGCGCGGTCTCCTCGGCGTCGGCCTGCTCGCTCGGCAGGTACGCGATCGCGACGCTCGCACCCTCTCGGGCGAACGCGATCGCGACCGCCCTTCCGATCCCCGAGTCGCCGCCCGTGATGAGCGCGCGCCGCCCTTCGAGCCGGCGGTTGCCGCGGTAGCTCTGCTCGCCGTGGTCGGGACGCGGCGCCATGCGGTCGGTCAGGCCCGGTGGCGCCTGCTCCTGTCGCGGGAACGGGTCGGTCGTGTGCTTCGTGGTCGGATCGATGAGCTGATCGTTGAACATCAGGCCCCCCTTCGATCGCCAGCCACGCTACGCGGGCGGCGCCGGCGGCCGCATGGGGTTGACAAGGTGGGACGGGGCGCGCGATCCGGCCCCCGCGGCTGCCGGCGAGGCATCCGCATGCGGCACCTGAGGGGCACCCGCCGACGGGCTGACGGATGCCGCGATCCGCATGAACTCGCGGATCCGGGCCCGTCCGCGTGCTACCACGGCCCGCGAACGGGGGTCAACCCCTAGCCGCCCTGAGTCGCGCGCCAATACCGTCGGAGACACGGACGTACCCTCGTCCGCAGGTTCCGCCAAGCACCGGCGGAGCCGTCGTCCGCTCCCGTCGAACACGGGTGCGGATCTCGTGAAGGAGAGATCATGAACATCCTCGTCGCCATCCTCGCCATCGCAGCGATCATCCTGCTCATCACCGGCGGTGTGGTCCCCACGCTGAACTTCCTGCTGTGGGTCGGCATCGTGCTGCTGGTCATCGCGGCCATCGTGTTCCTCGTGCGCTACCTGAGCGGAAACCGCACGGTCTGATCCAACGCAACGCGACATCAGGGAGCGGGCGGCCTTCGGGCCGCCCGCTCCTTCGACGTGGTCAGGGATTTCGTACCACGAGCGGTCGTCGGGGATTCGTACCACGAGGGCCCGCGGCGGCCTATGCTGATCCCGTGGGAACGTTGTACTACGGAGACTCCGGCACCCCGATCGGCATCGAGGACCGAGCACTCGCGCACCTGAAGGTCGCGATCACGACGAAGCTGCGCCGCGGCGAGAGCTTCACGCTGTCGTGGCAGCACTCGGAGGAGCAGCCGCGCGGGCGCAGCACCCTCTGGCTGCACCCGTCGATCCCGCTCCGGTTCGTGTTCGACGAGCCCGAGACACCCGAGCTCAGCCGCACCTGGATCGAAGACCTGATGCGCTCGGCCAACAGCACGGGCGGCATCCGCCTCGTTCCCGAGCACCTCGACACCGACGCGATCGCGACGACGCCCGACCAGCCGGTGCGCGTCGGCGCCGACGTGCAGGAGATCGAGGTCGAAGCCGAGATCCAACCCGCCTGACCGAGCACGGCGCTCGACCGCGGCGGACCTCGTCGGAGGAGGAGCACATGGGCACGACGGAGGGCACGGCCGCGGGCCGTGTGGAGATCGAACGCTGGTGGCCGCACCTCTCGATCGAGGCCAAGCATCGGCTGCTCGCCGAGCTCGATGCCGCCCTCGACGCCGAGACCGTGGCCGAGATCGAGTCGATCACCGGCGGCACCGCGCCCGATCGGCTGACGCCGGCCGAGCAGCGGTTCGTGATCACGCAGATCGAAGCGGTCGACTGACCGTTCGCGGCGCCCGATCGATCGGGGTGGTGACGCGACGGCCGGGCCTTCGGCCGCGCCTACTCCGAGTCGATCGGATCGTTCTCCGCGGGCTCCGGCACGAACTGCAGGCCGGCGGTGCTGTTGGCCGAGAGCAGCATCTGCTCGATCCACAGGCGGTTGAGCTTCGGCGGACGGTTGCCGCTGAACACGAACTGCAGGGGGATCGACTCGTGCAGCCAGATCGTGGTGCGGCCGCTGCCGTTCTCCACGCCGTGCTCCCAGGTCATCGCGAAGCTCTCCGAACGCCGCAGCTTGTTGAGGATCGCGACGCGCAGGTGGGCCAGGGTGCGGTCCTCGATCTCGATCTCGCGCACGGAGGAGTTGTAGATGAACTTGCCCATGGCGAGACTCTAGTCGCCGCGGCGGAGGGTCGACACGCGCCGACGAGAACGTTCGGGTAACGGGAGCGGCGAGCCGGTCAACCCCCTGCCCGAGGCGGGGCGCGCCGCGTAGGAACGACCCCATGAAAGCGCTCACCTGGCATGCGACCAAGGACGTCCGCGTCATCGAGGTTCCCGATGCAGAGATCACCGAACCGACCGATGCGGTGATCCGCGTCACCTCGACCGCGATCTGCGGATCCGACCTGCACCTGTACGGCGTGTTCGGGCCGTTCCTGCACCGCGGCGACATCCTCGGGCACGAGACCATGGGGATCGTCGAGGCGGTGGGCTCGGACGTGCGCCGCATCTCGGTCGGCGACCGTGTCGTCATCCCGTTCGTCATCTCCTGCGGCCGCTGCTTCATGTGCGCGCGGGGGCTCACGACGCAGTGCGAGACGACGCAGAACCGCGACCACGGCACGGGCGCCGAGCTCTACGGCTACACCGAGCTGTACGGGCGCGTTCCCGGCGGTCAGGCCCAGTACCTCCGCGTGCGTCGCGCCGACGCGAACGCGCAGGTCGTCGGCCACGACCTTCCCGACGAGCGATACCTCTTCCTCAGCGACATCCTGCCGACCGCGTGGCAGGGCTTCGCGTACGCGAACGTCATCCCCGGACAGACCCTGACCGTGCTGGGCCTCGGCCCGGTGGGACAGCTCGTGACACGGATCGCGCGCCACCGTGACGTGCAGGTGCACGCGGTCGATCCGGTTGCCGAGCGCCGGCTCATGGCGGAGCGGTACGGCGCGACGGTGCACGACCTGCACGACGACGTGGCCGACGTGATCCGAGAGGCGACCGAGGGGCGCGGCCCCGACAGTGTCGTGGATGCCGTCGGCCTCGAGGCGCACGGCAACCCGGGCACGGCATTCGCGCAGTCGGCCGTCGGCGTGCTGCCCGACGGCATCGCGAAGCCGCTCATGACGAAGGCGGGCGTGGATCGTCTGGCGGCGCTGGACATGGCCATCGACCTCGTGCGTCGGGGCGGCAGCGTCTCGGTCAGCGGCGTCTACGCGGGGTCCCTCGATCCGATGCCCCTCATGACCATCTTCGACAAGCAGCTGACGATGCGGTTCGGCCAGTGCAACGTGCACCACTGGATGTCCGAGCTGCTGCCGCTGGCCGAGGACCCCGCCGATCCGCTCGGCCTCGAGGACCTCGCCACGCATCGCGTTCCGCTCGAACAGGCGCCCGAGATGTACGAGAAGTTCCGCGACAAGGCGGACGGGTGTATCAAGGTCGTGCTCAAACCCTGACCAGACATCATTACCGGAGAAGCGCTTCTGTCAAGCCCCTTCTTCACGGCTCTCCTCGCCACCTACCGTGAGCGCATCGCCGGGGGTCACGAGCGCCCGGCCTGAGGGAGAGGCATGAGCATGACCCGATTCCGATTCAGCGCCGGCTGCATGGCCGGCGTCGCAGCCATCGCACTCGTCCTCAGCGGATGCGCCGTGGGCACCGGCGGAGCCGCCGGCGGCGACGACGCCGACTACGATCCCGACGCCGACCTGAGCGGCGAGCTGTCGGTGATGGGCTTCTCGGGGGTCGACGAGGTCGCCACCTCCCGAGTCGAGTACGCCGAAACCGAGCTCGGCGACGTGGAGGTCGAGCTCATCGAGGGCGACCTCGACATCCAGCAGTTCCTCTCGGCCGTGGCATCCGGCGAGCCGCCCGAGCTGCTCTACGCCGATCGCGACCAGATCGGATCGCTCGCCGCCCGTGGCGCCATCATCCCGCTCGAGCGCTGCATCGACGGCGAGGGCATCGAGATGGACCAGTTCCGCGAGTCGGCGGTCGAGCAGGTGACGCTCGACGGCGAGGTCTACGGCATCCCCGAGTTCAACCAGGTCCAGGTGACCATGGCGAACGCCGACCTGCTCTCCGCGGCCGGCGTGACCATCGAGGACGTCAACGGGTCCGACCGGGCGGCGATGACCGAGGCCAACAAGGCGCTCACGAAGGCCGACGGCGGCTCGCTCAGCGTCATCGGCGTCGACTCCAAGCTCCCCGAATTCCTCCCGCTCTGGGTGGCCGCCGCCGGCGGGTCGCTGCTGTCGGACGACGGGAAGACCGCCAGCCTCGACTCGCAGGAGGCCATCGACTCGCTCACCTGGGCGGTCGGCATCTACGACGACCAGGGCGGGTTCAGCCAGGTGAAGGCGTTCCGCGACTCCGCCGACTTCTTCGGCGAGGGCAACCAGTTCGCGACGAACGTGCTCGGCGCCATGCCGATGGAGCAGTGGTACATCAACGTCCTGAACGAGGTGTCGCCGGATGCCCCGATGGCGTTCGACACCGTTCGGACCACGTCGGGCGAGCCCATCGCCTTCGCGGGCGGTTCGGCGTGGGCGATCCCCTCCGGAACCGAGAACGCGGCCGCCGCCTGCCGTTGGGCGAAGGCGATGACCTCCGTGGAGGCGTGGCGCGCGGCCGCCGAGGCGCGCCTCGCGGCTCGCGAGGAGGAGGGCAAGCCCTTCACCGGCATCCTGACCGGCAACTCCGTGGCCGACGAGGAGATCCGCGGCATGGTGACCTCCGGCGGCGAGCCGTGGGACGCCGGCATCGAGGCGATGTACGAGGCCAACGACCACACCGTCTCGCTTCCGGCCAACCCCGCTGACGCCGAGTTCGAGCAGGCCATGCAGGATGCCGTCAACAGCGTGCTGAACGGCGAGGCCACGCCCGAGGAGGCGCTCGCCGAGGCGCAGGAGACCGCGCAGAAGGCGCTCGACGAGGGCTGGCAGACGCTCGAGGAGCGCGCGAGCGAATGACCTCGACGGCCATCCGCACGGGTGGCGGTGTCGCCGAGCGGCACACCGCCACCCCGGAGGAGCGCGAACGCAACCGTCGCCGCGCGAGCCGCCGCAACGTGTGGTCGGCGCTGCTCTTCCTCAGCCCGTGGATCGTCGGGTTCCTCATCTTCACGGCGTGGCCGATGATCTACAGCGCCTACCTGTCGCTCACCGACTACGACGTCATCAACGACCCGAACTTCGTCGGATTCGAGAACTACGCGCAGATGGCGACGGACCCGAAGGTGCTCCTCGCGCTCGGCAACACGGCGTTCTTCACGCTCCTGCAGGTGCCGCTGTACGTGATCGTCTCGCTCGCGCTCGCCCTGCTCCTCGACCGCGCGGGCCGGGCGTCGGGGTTCTTCCGCACCGTGTTCTTCCTCCCGAAGATGACGCCGCCGGTGGCCGTCGGCGTGCTCTTCCTGCTGCTGTTCAACGGGCAGAACGGGCTGTTGAACACGGTGCTCGGCTGGTTCGGCATCGACGGCCCGGCGTGGACGACCGACCCGGCCTGGGTCAAGCCGGGACTCATCCTGATGTCGCTCTGGACGGTCGGGGCATCCGTCATCATCCTGCTCGCCGCCCTGCGCAACGTGCCGAACGAACTGTACGAGTCGGCGAAGCTCGACGGCGCCGGGTTCTGGCGGACGTCGTTCAGCATCACGCTGCCGATGATCAGCCCCGCGCTGTTCTTCGTCATCATCGTCAACACGATCGCGGGCCTGCAGACCTTCGACGAGGCGTACACCGCGTTCTTCGGGGCCGGCAACACGACGTACAGCAACGACGCCGCACTGTTCTACGTGATCTACCTGTTCCAGCAGGCGTTCGAATTCCTGAACATGGGCTATGCGTCGGCGATGGCATGGGGGCTGTTCCTGGTCATCATGATCGTGACGGCCATCCAGCTCATCGTCTCGCGCCGCTTCGTCTACTACGAGGGGGAGCGATGACCGGCGTCGACGTCGAACTGCCCGTCGGAGGCACCGCCGGCCCGGCACCGCGTCGCGACGCGGCCGTCCCTGCCGCGGCCACCACCGTGCCGCCCACCGACGCGGCGGCGCTGCGCGGCGAAGGCCGCCGCAAGCGGACGAAGGCGAGTCGCGTCTTCGCCTGGATCGCGCTCACGCCTGCTCGGCATCGTCTTCGTCTACCCGTTCGTCTGGCTCGTGAGCGCGTCGTTCAAGCCGCGCACCGAGGTGTTCGACAACCGGCTCATCCCCGAGACGTTCACGCTCGACAACTACGTGGCGGTCTGGCAGGAGGCGCCGCTCGGACTCTGGCTGATGAACACCGTCATCGTCACTGTGCTCGCGGCGGTCACCGTGACGTTCTCGAGCGCCATGGTGGCGTGGGGGTTCTCCTACTTCCGCTTCCGGGGGCGCGGCGCGCTCTTCGCCCTGGTCCTGGCGACCATGATGCTGCCGGGCGCGGTCACGATGATCCCCACCTTCCTCATCTGGAACGGCCTCGGGCAGGTCGGCACGCTCACGCCGCTCTGGGCCGGCAACCTCTTCGGCAGTGCGTTCTACATCTTCCTGCTGCGCCAGTTCTTCCTCGGCCTTCCGCGCGACCTCTTCGAAGCCGCGCGCATCGACGGGGCGTCGCAGTTCGGCGTGTTCTGGCGCATCGCGCTCCCGCTCTGCAAGCCGGCGCTCGCCGTGGTGCTGGTCTTCGAGGTGCAGGCGGTGTGGACCGACCTCATGCGGGCGCTCATCTACCTGCGCGACTCCGACACCTTCACCGTGCCCCGGGGCCTGAAGTCGCTCGTCGACGCGTTCGGTTTCGGCGGCGAGTGGCACTGGGAGATCATCGTGACGGCGAGCGTCATCACGACGATTCCCATGATCATCGTGTTCTTCATCGCGCAGCGGCAGATCATCGACGGCGTCGCGTCGTCGGGCCTGAAGGGCTGAAGGAGCGCGGGCCGAGCCGGATCGTCCCGGTTGGGCCGGCGCAGCCGCGGTCGGATGCCGCGGACGTCAGATCACGTGTCCCGTCGGATCCAGCGGGTCGTTCGTCGGCCGGCCTGGACGGCGGGGATCGAGCGGATCGATCGAGCGTTGCACCTCGTCCAGGTCGATGATGCCCGTGTCATCCCCAACAGTGAGGGGGGCATGTCTCGCAGGCGACGACGCACGTCGGCGTCGAGTTCGGGGTGTGGAGTTCGGGGGCGTCGAGTACGGGGGTTGCGGTCTCGCGGGCGTCGGGCGCGTCCGCCTCCGTCGACGGTTCGGTGGTCCGACCGGTCGACTGTTCCATGGTGATGCTCCTTCCAGTGCACGCGGATGCACCGGGCATCCGGTAGTTCCGACGGTACGCCGCCGTGGGCTCGGCGGCGAGGGCCTTGACGACACCGATCGAGCAGGTTACAGGAGGGATCAGGTCCGCGGCGCCGGCGGGAGCATCGGATCACGGCGTTCATAGCCGTCGCGGAACACGACCCGATGCTCGTCGATGAGCTCGACGTCGTCCCAGGCGACGAGGAACATGCCACGGTGCAGCCAGCGCTGCAGCCGCGCGATGAGGAGCGGCGCGGTCTCCTCCCGCCGTTCCTCGTGTTCCAGGGCGTGTTCCTGCGGTCCGCCGGCCTGGGCGGCGCGGTCAAGGGCTGACGGATGCCGCGGGGCGGGCGGACGCCGCGGGGCGGGCGGATGCCGCGGGGTGGGCGGATACCGCAAGCACGTGCCTGCGGCATCCGTCACCCGTGGATGCCCGTCGGCGTTGCAGAATGCAGGAGGAAACGCCGTGCCGATCCATCGGGAGCGCTCCCGCACCGGCGCGCCGCAGAGGAGTTCCTGCATTGCGGGTGCGTGCCTCGGGCCCGTCGGATGCCGCGGGCGTCGGCGTAGGCTGGCGCCCGTGGAGCATCCGCAGGTGGTCGATCCGCGGCATCCGCTCGTCGAACGGGTGCGCCGGATCTGCCTCGCCCTGCCCGAGGCCGTCGAGGTCACGGCGTGGGGCCGGCCGACATTCAGGGCAGCGAAGCCGATCTTCGTGCACGTGGCGGCCACCGCCGACAACCCGCTCTCGATCATCGTGAAGACCGACCCAGAGGAGCACCTCGCTCTCGTGCAGGACGGCCGCTTCTACGGCGCCCCCTACTACGACCGGAACCGATGGCTCGGCGTCGACCTCGATGCGCCCGACGCCGATTGGGACCTGCTCGCCGAGGTGATCGAGACGTCGTACCGGCAGGTCGCGAACCGTCGGCAGCTGGCGGCGCTCGACGCGCTGCGGCCCGACCACGCCGACGCCTGAGTCGCGGGCCGGGCGCGTGGAGCCGGTGCACTGCCACCCGGACTGGGGGCGGAGGAATCAGGGCCAGCACGGTGACAACACGCGCTTCGCAGGGGCACGGTGGACGATGACGCGACAATTTCGTCGCGCCATTCGCAACCGAAAGGACACCATGTTCTCCAGGACTCTGACCAACGTGGGTGCGGGCGTCGCACTCGCCGCGGCGCTGGCGCTCGGCACCGGTGCCGCCGCCTACGCCCACGAGTGTTACAACCCCAGCCGCTCCGACCAGGGCGATGCCAAGGCCGGCGCGAACTCGCAGGCGTGGTTCACGCTCGTCGTCGCCGACGCGATCCAGGGCGACGCCACGAACGGCTTCATCACCCAGGAGCAGGCGGACTGCATCAAGGCGGCGTACGCCGGAACGGGCGCGCCCGCCTCGTTCACCGTGATGGTGAAGGGCGCCGTCGGCCAGGACGGGGTCATCGCCGCGCACAACCCGAACCTCTCGCACTCCACCGACGGCAAGGGCATCGACCACGCGTTCGCCGCCTACGGAGAGCAGATCTTCGGCAGCTACGCCGCGTGCGGCGTCGACTTCTGAGTCGGTCGACCGCAGCGCTCGGAACGCCCCGCTCGCGAATGGGCGGGGCGTTCTCCGTGCCTCGGATCGATCGCCCGATGGCGCTCCGGGGGCGGCCCGCTCGATTGGCGAGATCGAATCGCGTGGGATAGAGTGGCGTGGTTGCCTGATCGCACGGATGCGAGGGCGACATCCCATGCGCCCGTAGCTCAACGGATAGAGCATCTGACTACGGATCAGAAGGTTGGGGGTTCGAATCCCTCCGGGCGCACACTGGTTGAGACAGTAGAGAAAGCGGCTCGCAGATGCGAGCCGCTTTCGTCGTCCCGGCCCTCCGCGCAGGTGGTCGCCGGTGCTCACCGGGCATGCTCGAACACCCCCGGTCGGGGGTCAAATGAGCCGTTTCATCAGGCATTCGTACGCTGTAGGCTGAGAATCCGCCGAACATCAGCGGGTGCGTCGCCGACCGTCCGTGCCCCGCGCCATAACCCCCGGCTATGCTCGGCACACATCTGAGTCCCGTGATCGAGAGTTCGGATAATGAGGGGTGCGCGTGTCGGGGGTTTCCCCGCGTCGTCGAACCGGGGGAATCGGCAGCGACGGCGTTCGGTCCACCCCGGCAGCGCCGACCGCAGGGGGCACGGTCGGCCGCTCGGTGAACCCGATCCTCCCGCCGAGCACCTCATTCGCGGTGGCGCCGCGATGCGTCGAGCCTCCGCGCTGCTCATCGCGATCGCGGTCGCGATCGTCATGTTCCACGAGTTCACCTCGGTGTTCGCCGGCGGGCATGTGCACGGCGGCGACGGCGCGGCCCCGGTCGTCGAGGTGCACGCCGTCGACCTCGTCTGGGCGTTGCCGGCGATCCTGGCCGGCGCCGCCGTCGGTGCGGCGCTCGTCGTGGCATCGGCATCCCGTGCCGGCATCGCGACGCTCGCGCGCCTCGGGCTGCCGGGCCTCGGCCGAGACGCACGTGCTCGCGCGAACGCCCTCATCTGGGGGGCCGTCGCCGTGCTCGGCGTGCAGTTCACCGGCGAGGCGTTCGACGTGGTCCCGGGCGGGCACTCGCTCGCGTCGATCGTGCTCGGCGCTGGGCTCGGCACCGGCACGTTCCGCCTGCATCGGCACGCCATCGATCATGAGGCCTATCGCACCTTCAACCTGATCGCCATGCTCCTCGCCGTCGGGAGCCTCGCGAGCATGAGCATCACGCCCACCGGCGAGTGGTGGACGCACAACTTCAGCACGCTCGGCACCTCGGACGACATCGCCGCCGCCTGCTTCAACATCGCGATCGTGGTGTCAGGCGCGGGAATGGCCGCGATGTCCGCCGGCCTCACCCGGGCGGTGGCGGAGCCCCGATTCGGGGTTCGCCGCGGCGGGCTCGTCGCGATGCGCGTGCTCATCGTGCTCATCGGCGTCGGCCTCATGGGCGTCGGCCTCGTGCCGATCGACGGCGCGACCGACCTGCACAATGCCGCAGCGCTGACCGCTGCCGCCTCGTTCGCCGTGCTCTGCCTCGGGGTGCAACTGTGGGCTCGGCGACTGCCGCGATCGATCGTCGCCGGCTCGTACCTGTCCATCGCGATCGAGGTGGTCGCGATGGTCGCCTACGACGGCATCGGCGTGTTCAACCTCACCGTCTTCGAGATCGTCGCCTTCACGCTCGTGTTCGCGTGGCTCATCGCCCTCGTCGCCATCACGCACACGACCCCCGAGACCACGGATGCCGCGCCAGGTCGCCACCTGGTCCCCGCCCGCGCCGACCGGCGACACCCTGTCGCAGGAGCGGTCGAGTCCCCGGCAGCGCGCGGGGCTGCTCGTCGGGCTCCGCCCGGACGGACTCACTCACGCGTTCCGCGCCCGGCTACGCGCGCCGCGGCGTTCCATGAGATCCGAGGTACCTTGCGGAGGGGCAGGGACGGAGCCGACGATCCACCCGACGCCTTGGCGACCCTGACGACCTGACGACCTGACGGCCTGACGGCCTGACGGCCTGACGGCCTGACGGCCTTACGGCCCGACGGCAGCGGCATCCGCCCGTCACGCCCACCCCGGAATGCCGACGGGGCCAGAACGCGTTGTCGTCATCAGGAGCCCGGATCCCGCTCGGGGTCCTCGGACGACGGAGGACTGCATGAACGACACCATCGCGATCGAGCGCAACGAGGACACGCGGCGTTACGAGCTGACCGTCGACGGCGAACTCGCCGGTTACGCCGAGTTCCGCAGTGAGCCGGGACGCATCACGTTCACGCACACGATCGTGCGCCCCGAGTACGAAGGCCAGGGCCTCGGTACCCGCCTTGCGAAGTTCGTCCTCGACGACGCCGTCGCGCGCGGCGAGCGGATCGTGCCCAAGTGCCCGTTCATCGCCGCCTACCTGCGGGAGCACGGCGGCTACGAGGCATCCATCGACTGGCCCGCGTAGCGCCGGGCGGAGCGGCCGCCCGGGCGGCGCTCGTTTTGACCCTCATTCGGGGCGATGCGCGCACCCCGTGCCGCAGTTACGATTCGAGCAAACCCGAGTCGGCCCGAACCCGACTGGTTCGTCGTGCGTCGACGACCTGGGCCCGATTCCGGTCGATCCCTCGGGTCCTGCTCGCCGAGCTCAGTTCGGGTCGCTCGGCGGGAGAGGCCTCCCTGGGAGGCCGCGGTGGGGTGGGAGGTAGGGTTCCCACCCCACCGTCCGCATCACCTCCACCGAGGCGATTACCAAGCTTCGGCGAGCAGGCCCGGAATCTAGCGGAAGTCATCGATCGGCGGCACAGTGGCGGCGATATGAAACGGGTGCCCACCCCCGTCCACCCTCTGCGACGCAACTGTGGCGATCGTGCCGCGTGTTCGGCTCGTTCGCTGCGGATCACGCATCGCCACGACCACCGCTCGGAGTCCTTGCCCAAGCCGAAGCGCTGATGCAGGCCGTGAGCTCCGGCGAGCCATGTCCTTCGAAATGAGGACTGCTCAATTGCGCTCTGGGGGATAGGACAGGAGGGGAGAGTGTCTGCGTGCGTTGCAGGTTGCTCGACACCCTCACGTCCGAACGACGGGAACAGCACGTACCAGCGAAGGAGCGGGGCAATGGCAGCGCCAGCACTGTGCGTGGGAGGCGCGCTCACGATCGTGGCGCACCCCGATGACGACCTGTTGTTCTTCAACCCGCACATCCTGCGCGACATCGAGGCCGGCCGCTGCGCGCGGACGGTCTTCGTGACGGCCGGCGAGGCGGGGGAGGGGCAATCGTACTGGGGCAGCCTCGAGGATGGGATCCGTGCGACGTACGCGCAGATGGCCGGCGTGCCCGATACCTGGACCGCAGAGGATGCCGGGGTCACCGCAGGCGCCATCTTGGTGCACACCCTCACGGATGCTCCGCACGTCTCGGTCGTGTTCCTGCGCATACCCGACGGGTTCGACGGGAGTGGCAGCGAGGAATACGGCTGGGAGAGCCTCGCGAAGCTCTGGGATGGCCAGATTCCGACGATCACCACCGTCGACGCCGAGGAGTGGTACACGAAGGAAGAGGTGCGGGACATCCTCGTCCAGCTGATGACGAACTTCGAGCCGACGACGGTGCGCACCCAGGACTGGACGACCGACCCCGGCAACCTCGACGACCACAGCGATCATTGGGCGACTGCAATGTTCACGCAGCTCGCAAGCGGAGAATACGCCGCGCCGCATACGCTCCTCGCGTACGAGGGATACCCGATCTGGAACTACGACCAGAATGTGTCGGGCGATGACCTGACGAAGACCATCGATGCGTTCGTGACGTTCGCGGACTATGACAAGTACCTCTGCGGCAATCCCGACGAGGGGTGCCCCGGGTATCCGCATGACGTCTGGTTGGAGCGGCAGTACGTCGTCACCGTCGAGTCCACGAGGAACGCAGCGCGCGAGCCTGGGGTCACGGTCACCGCATCCTCGAGGAGGGCGCCCGCGCAGCGCGCCGAGAAGGCGGTGGATGGATACCCGATGGACGCCGGCCATGAATGGGTGACGAACGGCGAAACCGCTGGCAGCTGGATCCGGTGCAGCTTCCCGTCGCCGACTCCGCTCGAAGGCGTCACCCTCTTCGATCGCCCCAACCTCGACGACCACGTGACGGGAGCCACGCTCGAGTTCTCCGATGGGAGCTCCGTGCCGGTGGTGGCATTGCCGAACAATGGCTCGGGTCTCACGATCAGGTTCCCGATTCGTACCGTCACCTCAGTGCGATTGAAGATCACCTCGGTCAGCGCTACGACGACTGCGGCCGGCCTCGCCGAGTTCGAGGCATGGAGTGGGCCGGCGAATTAGACGCCGCCCGTGGTGACCGCTCGGTGCGTCAGGGCTCGTGCGCGAATCAGTCGATGGGCGTGTCGTCGGATGCCGCGTCGGCGAGTTCGTCCGCGAGGTCGCCCGCAGGCTCGCCCACGCTGAGCCGCAGCCGATCGCACAGCTCGATGAGCTCCTTCAGCTCGCCCTCGTCGCGGGCGTGGCCGCCGTGGCGGTTGATCGCGTCCATGGCGCGGCTACCGCCGCGGCCGTCTTGGCGGTCACCGGGCGGGTTCAGCTGGGTGCTGCTGCGGGAGGATAGACGCATGGCCCGCATCTCGAGGCTTGCCGTCCGCTACCGACTGGTGACGCTGACGATCGCGATCGGTGCGATCGGCATCATCCTCGCCGTCTCGGGCGCCGGTGCGGCGGTGCAGTGGGTGTTCAGCATCTACGCACTCGCGATCGCCGCATGGCAGGCGGTCGGCATGGTGCGCGACATCCTGCGCGGGCATTGGGGCCTGGACATCCTGGCCGTCACCGCGATCGTTGCGACGGTGCTCGTCGGCGAGTACATCGCCGCCCTCCTCGTGGTGCTCATGCTCACGGGCGGCGAGGCGCTCGAGGACTACGCGAGCCGCCGCGCGAAGCGCGAGCTCGATGCCCTGCTGACTCGGGCCCCGCAGCTCGCGCATCGGATGCAGGGCGACCGCATCGTCGACGTCCGCGCCGACGAGGTGCGCCCGGGCGACGTGCTGCTCGTTCGCCCGAGCGAGATCGTTCCGGTCGACGCCACGCTCAGCTCCCTTGAGGGCGCGATGGACGAGTCGTCGATCACGGGCGAGAGCGTGCCCGCCGAGAAGCAGGCCGGCGACCAGGTGCTGAGCGGCTCGGTGAACGGCCAGCTCGCGGTGGAGATCATCGCCTCCGCGACCGCCGCCGACAGCCAGTACCAGCAGATCGTCGCGCTCGTCGCCGAAGCGGCCGACTCGAAGGCGCCCGTCGTGCGGCTGGCCGACCGATACGCGGTGCCGTTCACCGTGTTCTCGCTCGCGCTCGCCGGCGTCGCGTGGTGGCTGTCCGGCGACCCGGCGCGGTTCGCCGAGGTGCTCGTGCTCGCGACCCCGTGCCCACTCCTCATCGCTGCGCCGGTCGCGTTCATCGGCGGCATGAGCCGCGCCGCACGCAACGGTGTGATCGTCAAGGGCGGGGGAGTGCTCGAGCAGCTCGCGAGCGCGAAGACCGCTGTCTTCGACAAGACCGGCACGCTGACCTACGGCACCCCGACGCTCGTCGCGATCCGGCCCGAGAACGGCTTCGGAGCGGACGAGCTGCTCGGCGTCGTGGCATCCGCCGAGCAGTACTCCTCGCACGTGCTCGCGACGTCGATGATCGAGGCCGCGAGGAATCGGGGGATTCGGCTCACCGAGGCCGACCGGGCGAGCGAGCAGGCGACGAACGGCGTGCAGGCGACGATCGAGGGTCGCGATGTCGTGGTCGGCAAGTTCGCCTTCGTCGCCGAGCATGCACCGGATGCCGCTCGCACCACCATCGCCCCAGGCGAGCTGGCCGTGTATGTCGGCATCGACGGGAGCTTCGCCGGCGCGCTGCTCGCGAGCGATCGCGTGCGCGACAACGCGAAGGCGACGCTCGATCGACTCGGCGAGCTCGGGGTGCGCGAGACCATGATGCTCACGGGGGACGCGCAGGCGACGGCTGATCACATCGCCGCAGAGATCGGCATCACGAGCGTCCGTGCCGAGTGCTTGCCGGGCGACAAGGTGCACGAGGTGGCAGCGGTTGCCAAGCGGCCTGTGATCATGGTGGGCGACGGCGTGAACGACGCCCCGGTGCTCGCTGCGGCCGACGTCGGCATCGCAATGGGCGCGAAAGGGGCCACGGCTGCGAGCGAGTCGGCTGACGCAGTGATCCTGGTCGACGACATCTCGCGCACAGCCAAGGCGGTGGAGATCGGCCGGGACACGGTGCGAATAGCCCTGCAGAGCATCTGGCTCGGAATCATCGTGAGCGTCGGGCTCATGATCATCGCGGCCTTCGGGATGATCCCCGCCACGGCGGGCGCCGTGCTGCAGGAGGTCGTCGATCTCGCGACCATCCTCGCGGCGCTCCGGGCGATCGGTGGCAGACGCGACGCGATGGACGCCGGTCGACCTGCGACGGTGGACGCGGCTTCGCTGTCGGGATCGCCGCTGTGAACAGGGCGAGAGCCGCGGTCGCACGCGCTCAGCGTCGCGCGATCGGAGGTGACGATCCTGCGCAGCGAAGTCGTCGCGCATGGCGGGCGTGCGCGGCCGCAATGCCGCGGGACACGCCCGTCACAATGCGGGAACCCTGCTGCGGCTATGCCGGCGCTGCGGGACTCGTGAGATCGGCAGGAGGCCGAGGAACAGCATCACCAAGCCGAGTTCGACGGCGCCGGCGATGAAGTAGACCGCCTGCAGGAAGCTGAAGGGGATGACCATCATCTGCACGAAGATCCAGATGAGCGCGGCGTACCCGGCTGCTGCAGCAGCGAACAACGCCGATGGCCGCCGCCGCAGGAGCAGTACGAAGGCGATCGCGTGGACGCCGCCGAGGACCAGGGCGAGCACGAGCCCGGGCACAAGGTAGGACGAGAACGGTGAGCCCTCGAGGTACTCCGCGGGAGGCGTGATGACCATCGAGAGGTCGGGGATCAACGCCCCGAGCATCAGCGCGAGACCTCCGGCGAACGCCGTCACCGCGACGAACGCCTCGACGGCGAGGAGGGTGATGCGGGTTGCCTGTTGCGGGTTCATGCGGCCAGTGTGCTCCTCACCACAACTGCGCCCGGGGACGAAGGTCCCGCAGGGCCGGGCCGCGGGTGCGTATCGTCCGAGCGGTGGAAGGGGGCGCCGTGGACGCGATCGAGGTGCGCAACCTGACGAAGTCGTACGACGGCCTGACAGTGGTCGACGATCTCTCATTGAGAATGCCGGCGGGGGAGGTGTTCGCGCTGCTCGGCCCGAACGGGGCCGGGAAGACGACCACCGTGGAGATCCTCGAAGGCCACCGCCGGCCGGACGGCGGCACCGTCTCGGTCCTGGGCTACGATCCCCAGCGGCGTGAGCGCGCGTTCAGGGAACGCATCGGGGTGGTGTTGCAGGAGGCCGGGTACGACGACGAGTTCACCGTCCGGGAACTGGTGCGTTACTTCCACGCGCTGTTCGCACACCCGCTCGACGTGGACGCTGTGCTGGAGGAGGTCGGCATTTCCGGCAAGCGGTCGGCGAAGGTGAGAACACTGTCCGGCGGTCAGCGGCGACGGCTGGACCTCGCACTGGGGTTGATCGGCGATCCGGAGGTGCTGTTCCTCGATGAGCCGACCGTGGGGTTCGACCCGACGGCTCGACGTCAGGCGTGGTCGCTGATCGAGCGACTGAAGGCACGGGGGACGACGGTCCTCCTCACGACCCATTACCTCGATGAGGCCGAGCGGCTCGCCGATCGCGTGGGAATCCTGGTGGCGGGACGGCTGGTGGCGCTCGGGACACCGTCGGAACTGGCGGCGGGACGAGAGGGCGCGACGGTCTCGTTCCGCCTTCCGGTCGGAAAGGTCATCGAGGACCTGCCTCATCTCGGCGTCGAACTCCACGAGGACGGGGCGGGGTGGCGCGTCGTCACCGGGCATCCGTCGAACATCGTGCATGAGCTCACGGGGTGGGCGATGGACGCCGGGTTCGAGCTGCCCGCCCTCGAGGTGCGTCGACCGACCCTCGAGGACGCCTACCTCGGACTGGTCGGAGAGCGGGCCGAGCTTGCCGGCGCAGGAGCTTCGCCGTGAGCGCTGGCACGGGTGAGGTAGGCCGAGTGGCGGCGACCCACCGGCATTCGCCGCTCTCGGACTTCGCAACGCAGGCGGCGCACGCGGCACGCGGTCTGCTGGGTTCCGTGATCGCGGTCATCTTCTCCTTCGGCATGCCGATCGCCTGGCTCGTGCTCATCGGGTTCGTCGCCGGGAACGCCGTCGTCGATCCCACGACGGGGGTGCGCGTGATGCAGTACGCGACGCCGTCGGCCGTCGCGATGGGCGCCTTCTTCGCGACGCTGCCATCGGTCGCAGTCGCCGTCGGGGAGGCCAAGGAACGCCTCGTGCTGAAGCGGCTCAGGTCCACCCCGATGCCGGGTTGGGCATTCGTCGCCGGACAGGTGGCGGCCGCTGCGGTGTTCGGCGCCGTGTCGGTGGCCCTCACGATGCTGCTCGCGCTGACGGTCTACGGTGTACGGCTGCCAGCGGCATCCGTCGCCCCGTTCGTGCTGACGGTCACGGTCGCCCTCCTGGCGTACTGCGCACTCGGCATGGCCGTGGCGTCGCTGACGCGGAGCGCGCGGCTGGCGGAGGTGATCTCGATCGGCGCGGCGGTGGTGCTCGCATTCATCTCGGGCGTCTTCGTGATCGGCGACGGTCTTCCCGCATGGCTCGACGCGCTGGCTCGCGTCTTCCCGCTCGAACCGCTCGTCACCTCGCTGCAGGTCCAATTCGATCCGGCCGTGAGCGGGGTGCCGTGGGCGTTCCCGCAGCTCGCGGTCATCGCCGCGTGGGGCATCGCCGGGGCGATCACGGCGACCGCGACATTCCGGTGGGTGCCGATCGCACGCCCGCGACGCGGGCACGACCCGGAAACGACTCGGACCGCCGCTGCGACCGCGCAGACGACCGGCGTGGGAGATGCGGCGTCGCCCACCGCGAGAGGCGGGGTCGGATCCAACCGGGTGACCGAGGCTCCGATCGTCCGCACCCGAAGCGCCCGACGCGTCGTCGCGCATGCGGCCCTTGCGTTGCGCACGACCCTGCATCGCCCAGGTGATCTCTTCTTCGCCATCGCGGTCCCCGTCGGGCTCTTCCTTCTCCTCATGACGATCGGCGCTGCCGAACGTGAGGACGGCATCCCCGTCGTCACGTTCACGGCGGCGAGCATGGCGACCTGGGGCATCGCGGTGGTGGCGTACATGAACACCGCGGAGGGCTTCGCCCGATCGCGCGAGCGCGGGGTGCTGAAGCGGCTCGCATCCACGCCGACCGGAATGGGGGAGCTGGTCATCGGCCGAGGCGCCGCGTCGTGCGTGCTGGCCGTCGTGGTCGCTGCTGTGCTCGTCGCGACGGGTGCGCTGACCTTCGGGCTCCGGCCGACGGCATCAGGTCTCGTGCTGAGTGCCGTCGTCGTGGTCATCGGTGCTGCGTCGCTCGTGGCGTGCGGGCACCTGCTCGTTGCGGCGGTCCGGAGCACGAGGGCGGTCGGTGCGATCGCGCTCCTCTCGCTGTTCGTGCTGGCGTTCTTCTCCGAGGTCTTCCTCGCCGCGCCGCCGGAGTGGATGAAGGCGGTCGGGGCGGTGTTCCCGCTCGCGCACCTGCAGCACGGGCTCACGGCCACGTGGCTCCCGGATGCTCCGGCGGTTCCATGGATCGACCTGCTGGTCCTCGTCGCGTGGACGCTCGGCGCGGGAGCCGCTGCGGTCGCCCTCAGCCGGCGGTCGCGTGCGGCACGATGATTCCCGGGATGCTTCGGGCGCCGCCGCCCGGTGCGAGCTCCATGTGACTTAGGACCTATCGGACGTCGCAGCCCCGGGGAATCCTGATCCCATGTTCACCAAGGTCATCGCAGGTTGGGACGGGACGCCGGAGTCGCAGGCAGCAGTGGAATGGGCTGCCGAGCACTGCGGGGAGGCACCGCTCTCGCTCATCCATGCCATCGGCGGGAAGTCGACCGGGAGCGAGTACCTGCGGGCGACCGGTGAACGATCGGCAGAGCGCACGAGCCTGATGGACGTCGCGGAGCGCCTTCGCGCGACGCATCCCGACCTCCGCGTGGAGACGGAGACCGTGCACGGCTCCGCGATCGACGCACTCGGGGAACGACTCGCCGCGGACACGCTCGTCGTCGTCGGCGGACCGGATCACCGCCGGACGACCAGATGGACCATCGGATCCCGCCTGGCCGGCCGCCGCGGAGGGGGACCCGTGGCGGTCATCCCGGAGACCTCGGCGACCGAACGGCGAGTGGCCGTGGTCGCCGGGGTCGACGGCTCGCACGCATCGCTGGCGGCCGTCGAGGTCGCGGCTGCAGAGGCGGACCGGCTCGGGGCGCCGTTGGAGGTCGTGCATGCGTGGCAGGTGCCCGCGCAGTGGGACACCGCACTGGACGAGTACGGATCGGACGTCGACACCCTCGAGGAGATCCACCGCGACCTCCTCGACGAGGCACTCGAGTTCGCCCGTGGGTTGGGAGCGAAGCCGACGGGCCGACTCGAGACCGGACCCGCCGCCGAGGTGCTCAGGGCGATCGGTGCGGCATCGGTGCTGCTCGTCGTCGCGAGCCACGGTTCGAGAGGCTTGACCCGGTTCTTCCTCGGCTCGGTCAGCCATGAGCTCCTCGTGGAGCCGCCGGCGCCGGTGCTGATCGTCGCGCCATCCGCCTGAACAGGGCGTCGTTTCGATCCCGTACCGCTCACAGGGCGGATCCGGTGGCGCTTACAGGTCCACCCGCTCGAGGTGCTCGGGAACCCGCACAGGCCAATCGAGTTCACGGCGGATGCGCGCACGGAGGGTGTCCGCAGCTGCCCGCTCGCCGTGCGTGACGTAGACGGACTCCGGCGGGTCGGCCACCGCGCCCATCCAGGAGAGCAACCCGTCCGCGTCAGCGTGAGCGGACATCGTGTCCATCGCGACCACCTCGGCGCGGATCGGCACGTCCTTTCCGAAGATCCGCAGGCTCCGCTCCCCGGCGAGCAGCGAGGAGCCCCGTGTCCCGCCGGCCTGGAAGCCCGTGAGCACGATCGCGTTGCGGTGGTCCGGGCCGTATGCGACGAGATGGTGGAGGATGCGCCCGCCCGTGAGCATGCCGCTCGCTGAGATGATCACCATCGGGCCGCCGCGGAGATTGATGAGTTTCGACTCGTCGACCGAGTGGATCTCCGTCGCGAGCGAGTACATGCGGGCGATCTCGTCGGCCTCGAGTCGATGCTCGTCGGGATGACGACGGTAGATCGCGGCGACATCGACGGCCATCGGACTGTTCAGGAAGATCGGCACGTCGGGCAGTTCGCCTCGATCGCGTAGTCGCGACAGGTGCAGGAGCACGGTCTCAGTGCGTCCCACCGCGAATGCGGGGATGAGCACGACGCCGCCGCGTCCGGCCACCCGTCGGATCACCTGCCCCAGCACATCCTCCGGATCCACCGACGAGTGTCGCCGATCACCGTACGTCGACTCGGTGACGAGGACCGAGGCCGGCTCGAGCGGGCGTGGCGGCCGCATCAGCGGATCATCCACTCGCCCGAGGTCCCCGGTGAAGTGCGTTGTGCGACCGCCGATCCTGATGCGCACGCCCGCTGCTCCGAGGATGTGACCGGCGGGCACGAGCGTGACGTCGACGTCGTCGGCGATCCGCCGGGCCTCATCGAAGTCGAGTGCCCGGAACCGGTCGAGCGCGTGCAGCGCGTCGTCGGCAGTGTAGAGCGGTCGCGGATCCGCGTGCTTGGACCAGTGGCGGGATGCGGCGTGCCGGGCCTCCTCCTCCATGAGGTGACCGCTGTCGGGCAGGAGTTCACCGCACAACTCGATCGTTCCGGGCGTTGCATACACGGGACCGCGGAACCCATCGCGGATCAGCGCGGGTAGATAGCCGCTGTGGTCGAGATGGGCGTGGCTCAGCACGACCGCATCGATCCGATCGGGCGCTACCGGGAACGCGGCGCGGTTCCTTGCGCGCAGGACCTTGTAGCCCTGGAAGAGTCCGCAGTCCACGAGAACGCGTGACGACTCGGTCTGGATGAGATACCGCGACCCGGTGACGGTGTCGGCAGCGCCCAGGAACTGCAGCTGCGCGCGCATCTCATGCCGCGGGTACGTCGGGCTCCGAGTGCGGACTGCCCACGGGTGGCACCACGACGGTCGCGCAGCGGGCGTTGGTGACCAAGGAGTGGCTGACCGATCCGAGGAACATCCGCCGTACCGCCCCCAGCCGGCGGGAGCCGACGAACACCGTCGCGCGCTCCCGTGACCGCTTCAGCAGCGCCCGCGCCGTCGGGCCGGAGTCGACGTGCGTCACGACGGCGAGGTCGGGGTGCTCGGCGAGCGCCGGCGCGAGGGCACGGTCGAGTATCTCGGCGTCCTCCGCCACATCGTGCGTCCGAATGCCCACGTGCACCGCGTGCAGCGGCTCGCCGCGCTCGGCGGCGTAGTCCGCCGCCAGGCGGCAGAGCCGCTCGGCAGGAGCGTCGTGATCGACCGCCACCATCACGCCGGACCTGGCGAGGGAATCGCCGATCGGAACGACGGCGACCGGCCCGTCTGCCGCGCCGGCCAGTCGGGGGCCCAGTCGCGAACTGTGCGAGTACTCCTCGGTGTGGGCGTTCTCGGCCCCGACGACCACGAGGACGTCGTCGCCCGATCGGTCGGCGAGGACGTCGCCGGGTTCGCCGCGTACGGCGATCGCTTCGACATCGACCGACGGATGCTCCGCGCCCAGGCGTCGCGCCCGTTCGGTGACGTCGGCCCCGGCCGTCGCGAGGACCTCGACCACGTCCTCGTCGTGCGCGACGGATGTCTCGTCGACGGCGCGCACGAGGATGAGCCTCCGCATCCCTTCCGGCTGCATCTCGGCTCGCGCGATCGCCCACTCGAGTGCCGTCTCCGCCGTGCTGCTTCCGTCCCAGCCCACCACTGTCGTCTCGTGCATCTCATCCTCCAGTCCCCCGGTCGCTCCAGCGTCGCGCCACCGGATGTCCGCGGTGAGGCAGAAGGTCCCGTGGATCGAACGTCACGGCGCGTCCCGATCCTCGACCATGAGCACCAGCGACCCGCGTGCGCGGCCTGCCCGGATGTCGTCGATCGCCGAGTCCAGCGCTGCGAACGGCACCGTTGTGACGGTCGGACGCAATCCGAGGTTCGCCGCGAGGTCGAGGAGTCGACGGCCATCATCACGGGTGTTGGCGGTCACGGTGCGAAGGTCGCGCTCTCGGAACAACGACGCGTCGTACGACATCGACGGGATGTCGGTCATCTCGATCCCAGCCAACACAACCGTGCCACCGCTGCGGGTCGCTCCGAGCGCGACGGGAACGAGGCCTCCGGCCGGGGCGAAGACGATGGCGGAGTCGAGCGGCTGCGGCGGTGGGGTCGCCTCCTCGCCCACGAATTCCGCGCCGAGCTCCCGCGCGAGTGCGCGGTTCTGCTCGCCTCGCGTCATCACGGAGACGCGGGCACCGGAGGCGATCGCGATCTGGGCGACGAGGTGAGCGCTGGAGCCGAACCCGTAGAGGCCGAGTCGGCCGCCGGGTGGGAGGTTCGTCCGGCTGAGGGCCCGGAAACCGATGATGCCGGCGCACAGCAACGGCGCGGTTGCGACGGGGTCGGCGTCGGTGGCGAGGTGATAGACGAACGCAGCTGGAGCGGCGAGCACCTCGGCGAATCCACCGTCGGCATCCCAACCGGTGTACTCCGACCGCGGACACAGGTTCTCCGAGCCTGATCGACACCATTCGCAAGTGCCGCAGGTGCGCCGCAACCATGCCACACCGACGAGATCGCCGATCGCGATGTCCTGGACCTCGGGGCCGAGCCGTGTGACGCGGCCGACTGCCTGATGGCCGGGTATCACCCCGGGCCGATGCACCGGGATCTCCTGGTCGATCACATGCAGGTCGGTGCGACAGATTCCGCAGGCGATGACCTGAACGGCTACCTCACCGGGAGCCGGAACCGGAACGGGCGCATCGACGAGTTCGAGGTCGCCCGCGGACGTTCCTGTTCGCCACGCGCGCATGGTGGCCACGACCTTTCCCCTTCTCCTGAACGAGTCGCCTGCTCGACCACATCGATCTCGGTGAGGTCGGAGGATGAAGCGCCGGTCGAGCTCACGGGGTCGCTTGGCGTTCGAAGGTGGCTCGGCCCAGCGAGGCACCCCATTCACGAGCCCGATCGAGTTCGCCGTCGACCAGCGCATTCTTCGTCGTCACGAGGAAGCATTCGGAGTCGGCGACCGGACGTGCGTTGAGGCGGCGGATCCGTCGCTCGATCCCGGCCGATGCATCGCCGGCGAAGATGCGGGGGATGTCCACGCGCGTGCCGAAAGCGGCCCACGCTGCCGGCGCTGTCGAGAGCGAATCGATCCACTCTCGGACCCCGGGTCCGGACGCCTCGGGATCGAGGACGAGATGTTGTTCCGGATCGGCCGCCCACTTCGCGGCGTCCTCTCTCGATGACGCCCGCGGCAGCGTGTGCGCATGCGTGGGTGCGCCGATCACCACCAACTCGGCGGACGCCGGATCGGAGCCGGCCGAAGCCGGTTCGATTCGTACTTCGGTGAAGGCGGAGAGGCCGTCGCCGATTGCCTGCGCGATCTGGCGCGTGTTCCCGAACATCGATTCGTACAGCACGAGGGCGGTCATGTGGGTTCCCTTCCGTGACCCCCAGCCTCGGGCGTGCAAAGAGCCCCAAATGGGGCGAAGGTCCCACCAGATCCCACGATTGCGACCTGAAGGCGCCAGACGAATGCGACGCTTCAACGCACCGTGAGGACCTCGGCGACAGCACGTGGTGCTGTCAACGCAGACGTCGACGCCTGGCCGTCCAGGTCAGGTACGCTCCGAGCGCTCCGATCGCTCCGAGTCCGGCGCCGACCATCGTGCCCTCCCATGAGCGCCACCGCCGTTCGGAGGCCACCAGTCCGCCGATGCCGCTGATCAGGGCGGCGCCGACCATGCCGGCGACGAGCCGGTTCCCGATGCGCTCCGCCCGCCCGACCAGCGGCTCGAGTTCGGCGGCTCGCAGGTGCACCTGGATGCCGGTCGTGTCCGCGGCGTCGACGAGCCGGCGGACGATGCCCGGGAGGTCGAGCGCGAGCTCGCCCATGTCGATCGAGGATCTCGCAAGGCGCCTCGCGATGACCGACGCCCGGAGCCGCTCCCAGGCGAGCCGTTCCGCATATGGTTCGAGCGCGTCCCCGAGGCGGAAATCGGGATCGAGCTCCGTCGCGAGCGCTTCGATGAGCAAGAGCGCCTTGAACAGCAAGATCATCTCGCGTGGCAGGCGAACCCGATTGCTCCGAAGAATCGCGAACAGCTCGGCCATCATGCGGGCGAAGGGGGTCTGCCGCACCGATTGGAGGCGATAGCGCCTCACGAACGGGCGCAGGTCATCGCGCAGGGTCAACCGGTCGACGGACCCGCTCGTGACCGACACCTCGACCAAGGCTGACGTGAGCAGCTCCGCATCACCGCGGACCATCGCGATGAAGAGGCGGCTCAGGTGCCCGCGCAACTCCTCGTCGATCACGCCGACCATGCCGAAGTCGATGAGCGCGATCGTGCCGTCACCGTGGATGAACAGGTTCCCTGGGTGCAGGTCGGCGTGGAAGAAGCGATCCTCGAAGATCATCTTCAGCACGATGTCCGCGCCCCGCCGGGCGACGAGATCGCGGTCGACTCCGGATTCGTCGAGGGCGGAGGCATCGGCGACGTTCATTCCGCCCATGCGCTCGAGGGTGAGGACCCGCGACGTGGTGTGCTCCCAATAGACGCGAGGGATGACCACACTCGCGTCATCGTCGAAGTCCCGAGCGAACCGCTCGGCGTTCCGGCCCTCCTCCAGGTAATCGAGTTCCGCACGGATGGTTTCAGCGAACTCGTCGACGAGGCCCACTGCATCGAAATCGCGAGCGAACTCCCACGCCCGTGTTGCCCGCGTCGCCATGTTCTGCAGGATCTCCAGATCGACCTGCACCTGCGAGACCGCGCCCGGCCTCCGGACCTTCACCACGACAGGCGTCCCGTCGGCCAGGGTCGCCGCATGCGCCTGGCCGATCGACGCCGATGCCAGTGGCCGGTCGTCGAACGCGGCGAAGACCTCCTCGGGCTCCGCCCCGAGCTCGCTGCGGACCACTGCGCGGATCACCTCGACCGGCACGGGGGGTGCGGCATCCTGCAGCTTCGCGAGTTCGGCGACGAACGCGGGCGGAAGCAGGTCCGACCTCGTGGACAGCAGTTGGCCGAGCTTGATGAACGTCGGGCCGAGCTCCTCGAGCGCCGCCCGCAGGTGCGCGGGCGACTCGGAGTTGGCTCGTCTCACCGCGTCGGCGGCCGCACCTCCTCCGCCCTTGACCATCCGATCGAGTCCGAGAAGACCCACCACGAAACCGAGTCCATGGCGGCGCAAGGCCGAACCGATCTCGAGGTAACGACCGGCGTGCGTCTGCTCGGGCCGGCCCTGCTCGTCCCCGTTCATGGATCCGACCCTACGCGCCGATCAAGCCGCGTCGCGCCCGATCGCGAGCTCAGCCGCCCCCTCCGATCATGCCGAGTACCGCCTCCTCTTCTCTCGGGCCGCCGTCGGGCAGCTCGGCGGCACCCACGCCGTCCGTCCCCGGTGTCGCCACCGGTCCGACCGCCTGACCGGGTACGAGTCCGCCCAGACCCTCGGATTCAGGAACGCCTGCCGCCGACGGAGCGCCGTCTGCGGCGTCGAAGATCCCCCCGAAGCCGTCCTCGTCGAGTCCGAGGTCGACGAGCGGCTCCTCGCCCTCGAACCCGGAATCCCCGGATCCGAGCACCCCGCCGATCTCCGGCGCCGGGAATTCGTAGTCCATCAGCCGGAGGCCACCCTCAGCCAGCTCCTGCCACTTGGCCCTGAAGCCCTCCCAGGTGACGTTGGCCCACAGGTAGTGTGCGCCGGCACCCTGCCGGAACACGCCGGTGTAGCGGTTCTGGCCGTTGTCGCGATGGATGTTGAGGTCCACGAGCCGCAGGCCCTGGCCACTCCATTCCTGCCACTTGGCGACGAAGCTGTCCCAGGTCACGTTCGCCCAGAGACCGTGGCCGCCCGTCCCCGCGGCGAAGACGCCGGAGTAGCGGGTCTGGCCGTTGACCTTGTGCACGTGGATGTCGATCAGGCGCAGCCCCTGAGCGCTCCACTCCTGCCACTTCGTGCGGAAGCTGTCCCACGACGCGCCGACCCAGAGGCCCCACGCGCCGGAGCCTGGCAGGAAGGCACCTGAGAACCGGTCCTCGTTGCCGTCCCGGTGGATGTGGAGGCTCACCAACCTCAGGCCCTGCTGGGTCCATTCCTGGTGCTTCGCGAGGAAGCTCGTCCAGTTCACGTTCGCCCACAGGCCGTAACCGCCCGAGCCCGGCAGGTAGACGCCCGAGTAGCGGTTCTCGTTCCCGACGCGGCGAACGTGGATGTCCACGAGCCGGAGGCCCTGGCCGCTCCACTCCTCCCACTTCTGGCGGAAGCTGTCCCAGGTCGCGTTGACCCACAGTGCGTACGCGCCCGTCCCCGACCCCCACACGCCCGAGTAGCCGTTGGTGAAGAAGCGCTCGTAGAGCTTCGCGATCGTCTGCCGGTCGGTCCACGACAGGCCGGTGCGCTGGCCGATGGTGACACCGGGTCGACGAGGCACGATCGTGTCCTGGTTGTTCGACGAGAACGCGCCGCGCGGATAGTGCATGACCGAGCCGTAGTCATAGTCGTAGTAGTCGACCGAGCCCGGCACGGTCTGGAAGTTGTGCGTCGCATCCGACTGGATGTTCTGCCAGCGGATGTCGATGAACGTGTCCCTGTCGGAGCGGGACTGCTCGTGGTAGATGCCGATCGCGTGCAGGATCTCGTGGACGACCGTGCCGACCGGGGAGCCGGCCGTGAGGCGGATGTTCTGCCGCCCGCCGCGCATGCCCACGGGGGACGAGTTGCCGTCCGCGCCGATGAACTCGACGAAGTTGGTCTCATTGGTGCGCGGGACCAGGCGAATGGGCGAGCGCTCGTTCAGGTGCGTGATCGCCTGGTTCACCCGGTTCGGGTTCTGCAGGCTGGCGTTGATGGTGAACGGCACCACTCCGTTGGGCCACAGGAACGACGAGCTGGTGGGCACCCCCACCCCAGCGAGCACGAGTTCCGGCTCGGTGTCGGTCAGTGGCGGTTCCTCGGCATGGAGCGGACTCGCGAGGTGGACGGCATGGATGTCGCGCAGCACCGCGGCCTCGGCTTCAACCTCCTCCACAGGGCCGAGGTCGATGCAGCTGTCGAACACGGCGCGCCCATCGATGACGCCGTACTGGATGGGGAGGTGGTCGACGCCGGGTCCGGTGAGGTACCCATTGCGGACATCCGTCGCCGTCCGCAGTTCGCCGTAGGCGGCTTCGTCGACGGCTTCGGCCTTGGTTGTGGATCGTGACTTGGTCGCGGAGGACCTCTTCGGCCTGCCCGAGCCGGCCCTGGGAGTGTTGGTAGCCATTTCTCCTCTATCCCTTCTGGGATTCGGGGTCCGCGGCGGACCCCTCACGCACTTCCGTCAGCGGTACGGCGCTGACCGGATCCGGGCCTTCGGGCAGGCGGACGATGGACGGGTTCACGAAGTCGCCGACGGTCACCGTGCCCGTGGCGCCGTTGTCGACGTGTACGCGGATCGCGGGTTCGATCGCGTCCGGGATGTCTGGGATGTCGATGTGGAGCGGCCCGAACGACCCGTCGGGTCGAACCTCGGGCGCCGGCAGCTCGGTCTCGAAGAGCACGGTCGCGCGCCCATCCGCCTCGCCGATGTCCTCCACGACGACGTGCACGACGAGGTCGTCCTCCGCACGTACCGCGCGGGGAAGGGCGAGTTCGAGCGTGAGTCGACGGGATCCGTCGGACCGCCGACCTGACGTGTCCCGTTCGTCCACATTCACCTCCGGAGCATGGAGGCGAGAACGCGTCGACCGTGAAACGCTCGCCGCTCGACGAAGACCCCTCGAAGCGAATCCCCATGCCGATACCGAGCCCGCGAAGTCCGGCGAGCTCGATCGTCGCGGTCAGGATAACAGTCCCCAGCGGGTCCGGAAAGAGGACGGACCCTTCTCATCCCGACGACCCGAGCGACCATCGCGCGCGGCACGCCGCGTCGTCGAATCGGGCTGATCGGCTCCGGGTTCAGGCGTCGACGGAGTCGTCGTCGGATGCCGCGGCCGCCGCGTCTCCCAGCGTCTCGGTGATGCCGAGCCGCAGTCGGTCGCACAGGCCGATGAGGTCGCGCAGCTCGCGCTCGTCGAGGGCGTGGCCGACATGGCGGTCGATCGCGTCCATGTGGGTGAACGCCACTCGGCGGAAGAGCGCGAAGCCCTCTTCCGTGATCGCGACGATGGTGCCGCGGCCGTCTTCGGGGTCGTGCGTCTTCGAGACGAGGCCACGGGATGCGAGGCGGTCGACCAGGCGGCTCACGCTGGGCTGCGTGATGAGCACCGAGCGGTTGAGCTCCTTCAGGCGCAGGCGCCGACCCGGGGCCCGGGTGATGTTGAAGAGCACGTCGTATTCGTTGAGCGAGATGACCTCGCTGGGGAACTCCGCCGCGAGTGCCCGCATGATCGTGACCTGAGCACGGAACAGCGACTCCCATGCGGCGACGGTGATCGCGCGATCGGCCACCCTCGGCTCCCCTCGACGTGCTGAAGATCCGGTCGGAGGACCGGACTGATCCAAGGATAGGGAACCTTCGGCAGGAACGGGTGAGGGCCGGTCGTAGAGGCTGACGACCGACCCTCTCCCTTGCACCAAGAGTGTCCTGCAATCACATTCCGCACCGACCGCCACAGCAAACAGTCGGTGCTCTATGAATATATAACGGATAGGTAACGGGCGCTAGTTATCGTTCCGTGATTTTTCTGGAAATGGGGTTCAGCGTTCGCCAGAGCCGGCCCGACCCGGGAACGCTCGACCCTGTCGAACCGGGAATCCCGAGTGGTCTCCTGAGGTCGAGGCGCATCGGCGCCGCGACGGAAGGACAAGACCATGAACGCATCGGTTCGGGTAGCGGGCTGGGCGATGCTGGGGTTCGCGATCGTGTTCGTCGCGACGTTCACGGTGAACGTCACGCTGTCGATCCTGGGCGAGACGCCCCGGTATCCGCTCGCCGGCGAGATGCAGGCGAGAGGGTGGGAAGGCGTCCTCTTCATGCTGTTCTGGGCGAGCGCGGGGATCGCACTCGCCGTCGCTGCGCCGGCATTGGCCGGCGTCGTCTGGCCTGCCGGCGGCCTCGCCGCCCGTATCTCGACGACGTTCGGGACGATCGCGGCCGGCGGATGGATGCTCACCGGCTGCGCGGGGTTCGCGCAACGCACCGCCATGCTCAATGGGAACATCGCGGCGGTCGGTGCCGACCCCGCCGCTGAGCGCGCCGTCGTCGAGGGGCTCTTCATCCTCGTGCACCTCGGTTGCATCCTGTTCGCCTTCGCGGCGGTGCCGTGGATCTCGACGGTCGCGGTCGGGGCGGCCCGGGGCGAGCGGATGTCTCGCACCGTGATCGGGCTGCTCTGGGTCGCAGGCGTCACGCCGCTGCTCGGGTTCCTCGTGACGGGCTACCAGGTCGGAATCCTCGGGGCGGTGCTCGGCTTCGGGATCGCCGGCATCCTGCTGCTGCGACGGTGGCGCCGTGGAACCACCGAGCGCGAACGCACCGCGGCTTCCGCGACTGCGGCATGATGACGACATGGACCTCGTGGTCGCCGTCCTGATCCTGGCGGTGAACCTCCCGCTCGCCGGGCTGCTGGCCTGGCGGGCGGCACAGCGCCGCGTACCGGTCTTCGCCGCGAGCGCCACGATCGTGCTGCTGCTGGCCTCCTGCTCGGCGGTGTGGGATCCCGCCGCCCAGGGCCCCCCGGCACGGGCCGCGATCGCGGTGGCGAACATCAGCCTCGCGGTCCTGCTCGCCGTCTACCCCGACGGCAGGTTCACGCCGCGCTGGATCGCCGTGCCCGCGTTCGTCGAAGTCGGCCTCCAGGCGGGGAACCTCGCGACGGGCTTCGCGTTGGAGCAGCTGGCGTGGTGGCCCTGGCACTTCCTGTTCACGTGGACGCCGTTGCTGCTCGGCGGACAGCTGTATCGGTACGTGCGGCGGTCGTCGGTCGCCGAGCGGGAGCGGGCCCGCTGGCCGCTCCTCGCCCTGGTCGCGATGGTCCTCGGCTTCCTCCTCTGGACGATCGCGGTAGCGGCCGGCGCAGCGAGCGAGGATGCGGACCTGGCTCGCGAACCTGCTCCTCGACCTTCCGGCGCCCGCGTTCGCTGTCGGCCTCCTCGCCCCCCGCCTCCTCGCAGTCGACCGGCTGCTGCGTGTCGTGCTCGGCGCCGGTACCTGGGCCGTGGCGGTCGGACTCGTGGCGTGGGCGCTCTCACTGGGCGCGGATGCCTGGGCGCCGCGCGGTGCGGCATGGCTCACGGGTGTGGCGACTGCGGTCGTCGCCGTACCGCTCGCGGTCGGGCGCTCGCCGTATGGCCGACGCGGTCGTGTCGGGGCGGCACCCCGATGCGCTGCGCTCCCTTGTCGCCCTGGGCGACCGGCTCTCGGCCACCGTCGATCCGCGGGGCGTCGCCGCGGAGATCGTCGAGGGGGTCACGGGCGCCCTCGGCCTGCGGTACGCCGGCGTGCAGGGCAAGAACGGCGTGGCCGCGGAGTCCGGCGAGATCGGCGACGCGGAACTGTCCCGGTTCCCGATCACCTACGCGGGAGAGGAACTCGGCGAGCTCGCCGTCGCCCCACGTCCTGGCGAGGCGCAGCTCACGCCATCCGATCGCGTCGTACTCGCCCAGATCTGTGCGCAGGCGGCACCCGCCCTGAACAGCGCTCGCGTCGTTGCCGAGCTGGAGGAGGCCCGCTCACGCATCGTGTTCGCGCGCGAGGAGGAACGCAAGCGCCTGCGCCGCGATCTCCACGACGAGCTCGCCCCCACCTTCGCCGGGCTCGGTCTCTCGGCGGCGGCGGTCGAGGCGTTCGCCCGCGTGGGAGACGACCGGGCCGCGGATGCCGCGGAGCACCTGGTCACCGGGCTCCACGCCGCGACGCGACAGCTGCGCGAGGTCGCCTACGACCTCCGCCCGCCGGTGCTCGACGACCGGGGCCTTGCCGCCGCGATCCGCGAGCGCGTGGCCGCACCCGGGAGCCTGCCGGTGGTGGAGGTCGAGGCACCCCAACGGCGACTCGTGCTTCCCGCTGCGGTCGAGTCCGCCGCCCTGCGGATCGCCCAGGAGGCGGTCGCGAACGTACGGCGGCATGCCGCGGCATCCCGTTGCACCGTGACCCTGGGCCTCGAACCGGGGATGCTGCGCCTCGACGTCGTCGACGACGGACGAGGCCTTCCGACCCGCGTCAGTGCGGGCGTGGGCCTGCGATCGATGCATGAGCGCGCGGCGGAGGTCCGCGGCATCGTCGAAGTGACCCCTCGGGCCGAGGGAGGAACCCGGGTGACTGCGCGACTGCCGGCGCCTGGCCCTTCTCCGGCGCAGGCGCAGGCGACGAGCGCGACCACGCCCACGACCACGGGAGCGGCGGGATGACCGGCCGACGGGTCCTCATCGTCGACGACCACCCGGTGTTCCGCAGCGGGCTCGCCGCCCTGTTCACCTCCGCGGGCTACGACGTGGTCGGCGAAGCGGCGGGAATGGCCGAGGCGATCGCGCTCGCGCGGACGACCGCCCCCGAGGTCGTCCTCATGGACCTCGGACTCCCCGACGGCTCGGGCGTCGACGCCACCGCGCGGATCGTCGGCGAGCGCCCGGGCACGCGCGTCATCGTGATCACGATGTTCGATGACGAGGGCGCGGTACGCGAGGCGCTCGACGCAGGCGCCGCCGGGTACGTCGTGAAGGACGCGCTGCCCGCCGAGGTCCTGGCCGCGGTCGCCGCCGCGGTAGAGGGCGCTGTCGTGCTCGGGTCCGGAGTCGCCCGGTCGACCGGACGGCTCGTGCCCACGCCAGCCCCGGATCCGTTCGGCCTCACGCCGAGGGAGCGCGACGTGCTCGACCTCGTCATTCGGGGCCTCGGCAACCGCCAGATCGCGGAGCGGCTCGGGCTATCGGGCAAGACCGTCGCGAACCACGTCTCCACGCTGCTCGTCAAGTGCGGGGCGACCGACCGCGTCGAGCTCGGCCGCCTCGCGCGGGCGGCGATCGCCCACGCCGCCGGCCCCGGCTCCGGCTCCGGGAGTCGGGGCCAGCCGGTCGGATGATCACGGTAGCTCTGCGCCGATCACCCGCACGTCGCTGCCGCATCGATCAGCTCCTGCGGCGGCGGGCCGTAGATCGAGACGCCGTTGCCGTCGCCCGTGAACCCGCGGCTGATCGCCCACGCGGTGGCCCATGCCTCGTTCGCGGCCCTGCTCTGCGCGTCGAACCGGTCGGAGCATCGCACGCTCACCGCGTGCCCGACCTCGTGGGCGACGAGCGCCTGGGAGAGCGGAGAGGGCCACTGCTCGGCGACGGAGTCGGAGAGCGTGATGTTCGCGGATCCGCCGTGGTCGGTGGTCCACGTCGCGAGGCCGCCCACGGTGCCTCCCGTTCCGTAGCCGTTCACGATCGGGGCCCAGTCGAAGTCGAGCAGGATGCCGCCGGCGAGGGACCTCGCGAAGGCCTCGGCGGCGACGCGTCGGTCGAGCAGCGGTCCGGCCTTCTCCTCGAGCTCGGCCTGGTTCGAGGCCCGCAGCTGCGTCGCGGCCGCGACATAGGCGATCAGGGCATCGGATGACTCGCGACCGTCACGTCCTGGCGAGCGGCGACCGCGTCCGTCGCCGACCGGAACGCCACCACATCGGGGATCCGCGCCGAGGGGTTCTCCGCCTGGAGGCGATCGGCCGCCGCCCGCGTGGACGCGAAGAGGGCCGGCACCGCGGCATCCATCGTCGCCATCGCGGCCTCGAATCGTTCCTGCAGGTCGCGCAGGCCGGTCGCGGTGTCGAGGGCGGCCCGGCGGTCGTGCACGAGGTCGCCCCGGGATTCGAGCACGTCCCACGGCCAGAACGGTCGAGGGTCGGACTCGTCGGGGAGACCGGCCTCGGGCACGGCGAGTGCGTCGTTCGCCTCGGCGACCACCTCGGTCGCTCGACTGCACCGCGTCCTCGAAGGCCTCGAGCGCGGCGGGATCCACCACGTCGGCGGTGGCGGCGTCGGCGATCGCGCCTGCGGTCGCCAGCGTCGCCTCGTGCTCGGCGATGACGCCGGCGAGCTCGTCCCGCTCCGACTGCACGCGCTCCGCGGACGACGCCAGGCCCGAGCGCGCCTCGTCGTAGCCCCGGTTCGCGTCCGCCTGCCACGTGACCGCGACGCCGACCAGCACGAGGGCCGAGACACCGCCGACGACCCAGCCGATCCGGGCTCGTCTCCGCGCCGCAGGAACGGGCGTCGACCCGCCCGCACGGAGCGTCCGCTCCTCGGGATCCGTCGGCGTCAGCGGCGTCGGCTCCGGCCCCACGATCAGTCGACCGCCATCCTCACGAACTGGTCGACGCGCTTCGTGCGCAGCGTGCCGGGTGCGTACTTCCGCAGCCAGCGGTCGTCCTCCTCGAGCGCGAGCGATCCCGCACCGGTCGGGGACGCCACGGCCGGCGCACCTCGGCTCGTGCGCTCGACGACCGCTCGGAAGTAGTAGTGGTTGAAGAGGCGATTGAACTCGGTGAAGTAGATGTCGGCGACCCGGCGGTCGCCGCGCACGATCACCATGTTCTCGTCGTTGCCGGTGGTCGACGCCTCGCTGAAGTTCGCCGAACCCGTCACGACGATCGGGTCGGCGCCGAGCGGGTCGTGCAGCAGGAACTTGCAGTGCATGAACGCGACATGCGAGTTGAGGCCCGAGCTTGCGGTTGTCGGTCTCGACCACCCACTGCCCGAGCGGCGTCGTGATCTCCGAACCCGATGCCTGGTACACGTTCTGCGCGGCGCGCAGGCGCACGAAGGGGGTCGTGGACCTCGAGTTCGGCCGGTCCTCCTTCTCGAGCAGCAGGAAGCAGAGCGGCCCGGCCGTCGTGTTCTGCGCGAGCGCCGCCTTGAACGGCGCGGGCACCGAGAACGCGAACGTCATGCAGGCCAGCGACGACGCCTTCGACGCCAGCTCGACGTAGAGGTCGAGCGGTGCGAGCCCCTTCCGGGGACTGAACACGGGAGTCGTCCCGGGCGGGATCGCGTCGAGCGCGGGCACCGGGGTGAGGGTCGCGACGTCGTCGTAGAACTCGGCGTTGCGGCTCCGGACGGTCGAGTTCGAGTCGTCGGGCCGCCCGCCCGGATCCTGCTCGAGGAGGTTCCAGTAGTCGAGGAACGACCGGGCCACGGCGCGATCGCGGATCCAGTGCCCGACGTTGGCCTGGCCGTGCACTCCGCCGTCGGTGAGGTTCGTGGATCCGGTCCACACCTGGGTGGGCCGCAGGGCGGCGCCGGTCAGCAGCACCATGAACTTGTTGTGCGCGATGGAGGATCGCCTCGACTCGCGCCGGACGATCGCCGAGTCGGGGATCCCGGCGGCCCGGATCGCCTCGAGGTTGCGGAGTCGGGGATCGCTCGCGTGGAACACCGCCTTCGTGGTGCCGTCGGGTTGGCGCTCGTTGCTCGTGTGCTCGTTGACCTTGAGGTCGACGACGAGCTTCACGTCCACGCCCTGGTCGATGGCCTTCTTGAGCTCATCGAGCACCGGCCGGTAGGTGAACTCGTAGAAGCATCCGCGGATCGCATCGCCCGGACGGGCGGACCGGATGAAGCGGAGCATCGCCTCGTCGAGGTCGCGGCTGAGCCACGCGAGGGCTTCCTTCCGCTTCCGCTCGGTCGGCTGCCGGTCGGGTCGGAGGTTGCCGAATCGCCGGGCGTACCGCTGGCTCGAGGCGACGCCGCGATTGAAGAACACGTCGTGCGTGCCGCCGTGGAGCGGCTCGGTCTCGACGTCGATCTCGACCACCGGCCGGGATCGGTCGAGGTTCTTCGGCGTCCCCGCGAGCGGATGGAACCGATAGGTGTACGGCCGCCCGGGCTTGCCCGTGAAGTCGTCCCAGACGAGGCTCTGGATCGGATGCTCGAACGTGGAGACGACCGTCGACGCATCGGGCGAGGGGACCACGCTCGGGAAGACCTTGAACCCGCTCATGAAGAAGCGCTCGTCCTCGGTCGGGTCGATCCGCTCGACCGCGAAGCCGAGCAGGCCCGCCCGGGATGCCGCGTTCGCGTCGATGCCGAAGGAGACCGTGTTCGTTCCCGTGACCGCGAAGACGCGTATTCCGCCGGCCACCGCTGAAGCTGAAGCGCATCGCCGCACCCCCTCATGGAGGATGCGCCGCCCGCGCGCCGCGGATCCGTCCCCACGCGCCCCCCGCTTGGAGGCTACTCGGGGCCCGGCCCGCTCGCGAGCGCGGACCGAGGCGTCCCGGGGATCAGTAGAGGTCGGGCGACGGGGTCGAGGCCTGGCGGATCGAGACGTCGGCGTGCCGGTCGAACCGGTAGCCGATGCCGCGCACCGTGCGCACGATGTCCTGGTAGTGGGCGAGCTTCGAGCGCAGGCGACGCACGTGCACGTCGATCGTGCGCTCGCTGGGCGCCTCGTCGTCGGCGTCCCACAGGCTCTCGATGAGCTCGTGGCGGTCGATGGTGCGGCCCTCGCGGAGCACGAGGTACTGCAGGAGCTCGAACTCCTTGTAGGTGAGGCCGGCGGCCTCGCCGTCGAGCAGCACGCGCTTGCGGGAGATGTCGATGATCACGCCGTTGGGGTGACGGTCGGCGTCGTCGCGCGTGCCCTGGCCCTCGCGCTGCTTGGCGAGCGCGGCCGGGTCCTGGAGGGCGAGGCGCACGACGTCCACGTCGCGACCGCCGGCGCCCTCGGGAGCCAGCGCCACGGCGGCGTAGGTCTCGGCCGACGGCGCGACCTCGGCGGTCAGCGCGCGCAGCGCCTCGACGATGCGGTGCAGCGTGGTGCCGTCGTCGAGGGCCTTCGCCTCGTCGATGCCGACGTAGAGCACGAAGCCGCGGGCCTCGGTGCCCTCGGGCACGGCGCGGACACGGGGGGCGCCGGTACGGGTGGCGGCCGGAGCCGCCGACTGGACGGGAGCAGCGGTGGTCTCGGCGGGACGCGGGGCGATCGAGACGGGGCGGGCCGGGGCGTCGGGCAGCGACGGGGCGGTGCGGACGGCGGCGGTGCGGACGGGAGCGATTGCGAGAGACATGACGGGAATCCTTGTGTGAAGAAGGTGCGGCGATGGACCCCTGGATGGTGGCGGGGTCGATGCGAAAGGCCGTTCGGCCGGGGAACCCGGGAAGCGGGTTCAGTGGAGTCGGAGCCGATCGGGATGCGGATCGGCGGCGGAACTCGGCGGTCGGGTCGCGGTCAGCGGCACATTCGACAACACATGGGCGCACGCTCCGGCATCATCATGCCGGTCGTCCTGAGAGCCTCGGGGGCGATCAGGGTGCGTGCGGTGTCAGTCATGGGGGAGAGTCAAACCGATACCCGAGCGTGTGTCAATTCATGACACCGGGATGACGCGGTGTGACGACGCAGGGGGTGCGCGGTGCGGCGCGACATCCGGGAGGATCGGGTGAGGGGGTGTCGCCCTCGCAAGAATCTGCGAGAAATGGCGATTCAGAAAAATCTTCCGCACTTCATCCCGCGCCTGCGTGTCGTAGGGCGAAGATCCTTCGGCGATCGCGGCGCTGGTCGCGGAGTCTAGACCGTGCCGTAGAGACGGTCGCCCGCGTCGCCGAGCCCGGGCACGATGTACCCGTGCTCGTTGAGGTGCTCGTCGACGGCGCCGAGCACGATGGTGACCTCGCGGCCGTGCAGCGCCTCCTCGACGGCCTTGAGGCCCTCGGGTGCGGCGAGGATGCAGATCGCCGTGACATCCGTGGCCCCGCGTGCGAGCAGGAACTCGATCGCGGCCGTGAGCGAGCCGCCGGTCGCGAGCATCGGGTCGAGCACGAAGCACTGCCGGTCGCTGAGGTCTTCGGGGAGGCGCTCGGCGTAGGTGGTCGGCTCGAGCGTCTCCTCGTTGCGCGCCATGCCGAGGAAGCCGACCTCGGCGCTGGGCAGGAGCTTCACCATGCCGTCGAGCATGCCGAGCCCCGCGCGCAGGATCGGGACGATGAGCGGCTTGGGGTCGGCGATGCGAACGCCCGTCGTGGGCGCCACCGGCGTGACGATCTCGACGGGCTCGACGCGCACCCCGCGCGTGCCCTCGTAGGCGAGCAGCGTCATGAGCTCCTCGACGAGCGCGCGGAAGATCGGCGACGGCGTGTTCTCGTCGCGGAGCACCGTCAGCTTGTGGGTGATGAGCGGGTGATCGGCAACGTGGACTCGCATAGGCTCGAGTCTAGTTGTGGGGGTTCTCGCGGAGGGAGTGCTCGTGGAGCTGCCGATCCACCGCGCATGGATGCACCTCGCGCTCGCCGAGGCCGAGCAGGCGCCCGCGACGCGCGACGTGCCCGTCGGAGCGGTCGTCGTGAACGGCGACGGGATCGTGATCGCGTCACGACGCAACGAACGGGAGCTCCTGGGCGATCCCACGGCGCACGCCGAGCTCCTCGCCCTGCGCACCGCGGCCGAGTCGACGGGCGACTGGCGCCTCACCGACTGCACCCTCGTGGTCACGCTCGAGCCGTGCGTCATGTGCGCGGGCGCGATCCTCGCCGCGCGGGTGCCCACCGTCGTGTTCGGCGCGTGGGACGAGAAGGCCGGCGCGGCCGGGTCGCTCTACGACGTGCTGCGCGACCGCCGGCTCAACCACCGGGTCGAGGTGTTCCCGGGCGTCGAGGCCGAGGCATCCGCTCGCCTGCTGCTCGAGTTCTTCGAGGACCCGCTCAGGCGTCCCTAGCCGGTCGAGTAGGCGCCCCGGCGCCGTATCGAGACCCGCGCCTCGTCACCAGGTCTCGATACGCTCCTTCGTCGCACTCGACCGCCGTTCCGACGCCGCGCGCGCCTCGAGGCCCTCGAGGTACTCGCCGAGCAGCGCAGCGGATGCCGCCTGCGCGCGCGGCCCGTACGACGCCCGCTCCTCGCGCAGCCGTTCGCGGCTCAGGCCGTACTCGGGCAGCTCGTCGCCCCACTCGCGCAGCCAGTCCTCGTGGATGGCGTCGTCGACCTCGGGGTGGAACTGCACGGCGAGCAGCCAGTCGCCCTTCCCGAACGCCTGGTTCTCGTACTGGCCCGACGTCGCGAGCCGCTCGACGCCCTCGGGCAGGTCGAACGTGTCGCCGTGCCACTGCACGGTGGGCACGCCGGCGAAGTGGCGCACGGGCGACGCGGCGCCGGCCTCGGTCGGCTCGACGGTGAGCCAGCCGACCTCCTTGCGCGGGCCCTTGCGCACGTCGGCGCCGAGGGTCTTCGCGAGCAGCTGCGCGCCGAGGCACACGCCGAAGATCGGCGCCTCGGCTTCGATGCGCGCCGAGAGCAGCGCGATCTCGTCGGCCAGGTAGGGGTAGCGGTCGGTCTCGTACGCCGCCTCGTCGCCGCCGAGCACCACGACGAGGTCGGGCGCGAGGGCGTCGAGCGCCGCGACATCCTGGTGCGGCGCGTCGACCGTGACGATCTCGTAGCCGTGCGCCTCGAGCGTCGGTCCGAGGTTGCCGAGCCCGATCGCGGAGTCGTGCCGCAGCACGAGGGCGGTGCGTCGAGCGGATGCCGCGAGACGCAGGGCACCCGTCGCGGCATCCGTCACTCGAGGCCCTTGATGACGATGGTGTCGGTGGGCGGGGCGGCGAGGTTCGGGTCGACGTAGACGTCGGGCTCGAGGTAGATGACGCGGGCGGAGGGCACCGCCTGGCGCACGCGCTGCTCGATGACGTTGACCGCGGTCGACACCTCGAGGAGCTTCTGGTCGGCGTGGAAGCCGACCTTCGCCGCGACGAGCAGCTCGTCGGGGCCGAGGTAGAGGGTCTTCATGTGGATGATGCGCTCGGCCTCGGGACCGGCGAGGATGGCCTGCTCGATCTTCTCGAGGTCGTCGTCGTTCGCGCCCTCGCCGACGAGGAGGCTCTTCGTCTCGATGCCGAGCACGATGGCGACGATGATGAGCAGCGTGCCGATGAAGAGGGTGCCGATGGCGTCGAAGAGCGAGTTGCCGGTGATCCACGTGAGGCCGACGCCGATGAACGCGAAGACCAGGCCGATGAGCGCCGCGATGTCCTCGAGCAGCACGACGGGAAGCTCGGGCGCCTTCGCGCGGCGCACGAACTGCACCCAGCTCAGCTTGCCGCGCACGTGGTTCGACTCCTGCACCGCAGTGCGCAGCGAGAACGACTCGAGGACGATCGCGATGCTGAGCACGAGCATCGGCAGCCACGGCACGTCGAGCGGGTGCGGGTGCTGCAGCTTCTCGATGCCCTCGTAGATCGAGAAGACGCCGCCGACCGAGAACAGGATGATCGACACGACGAAGGCGTACACGTAGCGCTCGCGACCGTAGCCGAACGGATGCTCCTTGTCGGCCGCCTTCTTCGCCTGGCGGCCGCCGAAGATCAGCAGCAGCTGGTTGCCGGCGTCGGCGAGCGAGTGCACGCCCTCGGCGAGCATCGACGACGATCCGGAGAAGAACCAGGCGATGAACTTCGTCACCGCGATGCCCGTGTTGGCGAGGAATGCCGCGATGATGGCCCTGGTTCCGCCCGATGCGCTCATACCGCCAATCCTAGGATGGTCGCATGAGTGCCGATGCGCCCTTGACGCTGCCCACGATCGCCTTCCTCGGAGCCGGGTCCATGGCCCGGGCCATCCTCTCGGGGCTGCTCCAACCGGGCATCGAGATCGACGGCGGCATCCGCGCGACGAACCGCTCGCCCGAGCGCGCCGCCGAGCTCGACGGACTCCCGGGAGTGACCTCGTACGCGACCGAGGCGGATGCCGCGGCGAACCGCACGGCGGTCGCCGGCGCGAAGCTCGTGGTCGTCGCGGTGAAGCCCGCGATGGTGCCCGACCTGCTGCGCGAGATCGCCGATGCGCTGGAGCCGGGCACGATCGTGGTGTCGGTCGCGGCCGGCGTCACCGTCGCGACGTTCGAGTCGCTGCTGCCCGAGTCGGTCGCGGTCATCCGGTCGATGCCGAACACGCCCGCGGTCGTCGGCCGCGCGGTCACGGGGGTCTCGGCGGGCACGCGTTCGAGCGCCGAGGACCTCGCGCTCGCCGTGCGGCTCTTCGAGACCGTGGGCGACGTGATCGTGGTGCCCGAGGAGCAGATCGACGCGCTCTCCACGATCTCGGGCTCCGGTCCGGCCTACGTGTTCTACCTCATCGAGCAGCTCACGGCGGCAGCGGTCGACAAGGGCTTCACGCCCGAGCAGGCGGCGCTCATGGTGGAGGGCACGTTCCGCGGCGCGAGCGAGCTGCTCGCGGCATCCGACGACGGACCCGCCGAGCTGCGCCGCCGGGTGACGAGCCCGAAGGGCACCACCGAGCGCGCGATCGCGGTGCTCGAGGAGGCGCACCTCGCCGAGGTGTTCGACCGGGCGACGGATGCCGCGCTCGCCCGCGCCCGCGAGCTCGCGGCCGGGGCCTGATCGAGCCGATGCGCGTGGCGGGTCGTCCCGCGCGCATCGAAGTCCCGCGCGTCCGCTACCGTGTGCTGCATGGAAGCGTCGGAGGTCGTCTCGGTCGTCACCGAGGTGATCGGCTGGATCGCCCTCGGCATCGGTCTCGCATGCCTCCTCCTCGCCCTCCTCATCCGGCTCGCCGACGGGCGGTGGCTCCGCACCGAGGCGGTCGTGCTCGACCAGGAGCACGGCTCGACCGTGCGCTGGTTCGCGGAGGGTGCGTTCCACCAGCGCCGCCTCAGCGACGACGAGCGCGCGCACGTCGAGAATCCCGAGGAGGAGCCCGCGTACTACCGCAAGCGCGAGCCCGACCGGCTGCAGCTGCACGAGCCGCCCGCGGGCCGCCGCATCATCCGGTGGCTCGGGATCGTGCTGCTCGTGATCGCGGCGATCGCCGGGCTCGTGAACCTCGTGCTGATGCTCGTCGGCTGACCGGCCTCACCCGGTCTCCCGTTCCGCCCGCAGCTCCTCCCACTCGCGCATGAGGTCGGGCATCCTGGCATCGATGAAGCGGTAGAACCGCGCCATCTCGCGGGCGCGCATCGAGCCCGCCGAGTGCTCGTCGCCGATCGCGTCGGCGGCCCGGTCGCCGAGGTCGGCGATCACGCCGTAGACCGGGCTCTTCGCCATGAGCGCCGTGTACCAGGCGTCGTCGAGGAACTCCCACCTGTCCCGCCGGCTGCCGGCCTGCGGCACGCGATGGAGGATGCCGATCTGCTCCAGGTAGCGCACCGCGCCCGAGATCGCGGCAGCGCTCACGCCCAGCTGGTCGCCGAGCTCCGACGCCGTGAGGCCGCCGCGCTCGGCGACGAGCAGGGCCATGAGCACCCGGGCGGGCATCCGAGGGAAGCCGGCCGCGGTGAGCACCGCGGCCGACTGGTCGACCGCGGCCTTCAGCCCCTGCTCGTCGCGTGGCATCCGATCAGTCTCTCATCCGCCGCTCGCGAGCTCGCGGCGCCGCATGGCCACGACCGCGACCGCGCCGGCGGCCAGGCCGATGGCGAGCATCCAGATGCCGCCCGACCAGTCGGTCTCACCGCCCGACGGCACCGGTGAGTGGGCGAACGGCGAGAGGTCGACGAGCCACTCGGGGAACTGCAGGATCGGGCCCCACGTGCCGAGGATCGCGGCCACGCCGACGGCCGTCCACCCGACGGGGATGGTCGCGCGCGGCAGGAATGCGAAGACGAGGAGCGTGAGCCCGAGGAAGACGAGGCACGCCGGCAGCTGCGCCGCGGCGGCCTCGAGCACGTTCGGGATGAGCGACTCGGGGTCCGAGGCGCTGCCCGCACCGGCGATGCCCGCGAGGGCGGCGGCGGCGAGCACGATGACGATGACGATCGTGCCGACGATCCAGTACTCCAGGAGCCAGCGCATGCGCGGCACGGGCGTGCCGAGCACGAGCTCGGCCGTGCCGTGGGCCTCCTCCTGCCGGGCGCGGATGCCCACCTGGATGGCGCAGCACGCGGCGAGTACGCCGACGATGCCGTAGAACACGGCCACGAACGCCTCCTCGATGGAGGCCTCGCTGCCGATCGCCCGGCGCAGCGTCTCGAGGACCTCGGGGGTGTCGGTTGCGGCCTGGTTGACCACCGACGAGAGCGAGGTCGCCAGCAGCCCGGTCGCGACGGCGCCCGCCGTCCACGACAGCAGGATCGACGTGTTCAGGCGCCACACGAGCCCGAAGGAGCTCGAGAGCACGGGCCCCGCCGTCGCGCGACCGGCGCGGCCGGCGAGGAGGCTCGCGCCCTGGTCGCGCACCGCCTGCAGGCCGAACACGAGCGCGATGAGCGCGGCCGCGAACGCGAGCGGGATGAGGAGCGGCGTCAGGTCGTTCTCGACGTAGGCGCCGGTGAACTGCCCGTACCCGATGGGCGACAGCCAGCTCGGCCAGGCCGGCGTCACGTGCAGCAGGTCGTCCGACGGGGTTCCCGCGGCGTCGCCGATGCCGCGCAGCAGGTACGCGGCGAGGACGAAGGCGACCGAGATCCCGTTCGCGCCGCGCGAGGTGCGGAACAACTGGGCCGCGAACAGGCCGAACGCGAGGAAGGCGATGCCGGAGACCATGATCGCCGCCCCCCAGACGAACGAGCCGGTGGCGTCGAGGCCGTTCGCGATCAGCGCGAGCGCGATGAACAGGCCGAGCGCGACGTTGGCGAGCACGCCGTGGACGACGGTCGCCGTCGTCGGCAGGATCCGACCCGCCGGGCGTCGCGGCGATCGACTCGGCGCGGCCCTGCTCCTCCTCCTGCACGGGTGTGGCGCACGGCGAGGAAGGTGCTCATCAGGCCGCCCATGAGGGCCAGCCAGGCGAACAGCAGGAAGAACGCGAACGCGCCGTCGTCGATGCCGTTCGGCGTGCCGCGGAAGACGAGGATGGTGCGGGTCGCGATCGCGACGCCGAGGATCTCGCGTCGGTCCTGCTCCTCGCCGTAGGTGTCGTACACCGCGGAGATGGAGGCGTACGCCAGCAACGCGGTGCCGACGATCCACAGCGCGAGCTGCAGCCGGTCACGGCGGATGCGCTGCCGGAGCAGCACGAGGAGCCTGGTCACGCCCGCGCCTCCGCTTCGACCGGGGCGAGCTCGTCGCCGTAGTGGCGCAGGAAGAGGTCCTCGAGCGAGGGCGGCGCGACGGTCAGGCCCTCGACGTCGAGGCGTGCGAGCTCGGGCAGGATGCCGGCCACGCGGTCGCTGTCGACCGTGAACCGCACCCGGCCGCTGTCGATGACGAGGTCGTGGGTGTCGGGGATCGCGGTGACCGCCGCCTCCATCGCCGGATCGTGCGCGAACGCGATCTCGGTGCGGGTGAGGTGGCGGAGTTCGGCGAGGGTGCCGCTCTCGACCGTCTTCCCGGCGCGGATGATGCTGACGCGGTCGCAGAGCGCCTCGACCTCGGAGAGGATGTGGCTGGACAGCAGCACGGTCGAGCCGTCGCGGGCGATCTGGTCGACCTCCCGGTTGAACATCTGCTCCATGAGCGGGTCGAGGCCGCTGGTCGGCTCGTCGAACAGGTACAGCTCGGCCGGCGTCGCGAAGGCGGCGATGAGTGCGACCTTCTGCCGGTTGCCCTTCGAGTACGAGCGCCCCTTCTTGCGCGGATCGAACTGGAACACCTCGCAGAGCCGTTCCTTGCGCCGGCGATAGGCGGCCTTGTCGGTCGTTCCGCCGCGCAGTCGGCTGAGCAGGTCGATCGCCTCGCCGCCGGTGAAGTTCGGCCAGATCGAGACGTCGCCCGGCACGTACGCGATGCGACGGTGCAGGTCGGCCGCTTCGGTCCACGGGTCGCGTCCGAAGAGGGTCGCCTCACCTCCCGACGCGCGGGCCAGCCCGAGCAGGATGCGGAGTGTGGTGGTCTTCCCGGCGCCGTTCGGGCCGAGGAAGCCGTGGATCTCGCCGGCGTCGACCGTGAGGTCGAGTCCGTCGAGGGCGATGGTGCGCCCGAAGCGCTTCTGGAGGCCTCGGGTGCTGATCACTGTGCTCATGCGCGAGATGCTACGCCCGATTCACAATTTTGTGAATTTCCTAACGCTTCCCTAACGCGATCCCTGACGCGAAGGCGATTCCGCGCACAATCGCTCCGGCGACTCGCTCGACCAGGAGCGCGAGGCCGCGCACGGCGCGCTACTCGAGCGCGGCGAACTTCTCGATGTCGCCCTCGGTGCCCGACACGATGATGAGGTCGTGGTTCGACACCACGGTCTGCTCGGTGGCGTACGTGAACGGCTTGCCGGGGCTCTTCACGCCGACGACCGTCACGTTGTGCCTCGAGCGCACGCCCGACTCCGTGAGGTTCTTGCCGCGGATCGGCTTCGGCGGGTACATCTTCACGAGCGCGAAGTCGTCGTCGAACTCGATGAAGTCGAGCATCCGGCCGCTGACCAGGTGCGCGGTGCGCTCGCCGGCCTCGCGCTCGGGGTAGATCACGTGGTTCGCGCCGATGCGCTGGAGGATCTTGCCGTGCGAGGCGGAGATCGCCTTCGACCAGATCTGCGGGACCTTGAGGTCGACGAGGTTGGCGGTGATGAGCACGGATGCCTCGATGGAGGAGCCCACGGCGCACACGGCGATCGAGAAGTCCTGGGCGCCGATCTGGCGCAGGGCGTCGATGTTGCGGGCGTCGGCGACCACCGCGTGCGTCACGCGCTCGGCCCACTTCTGCACGAGCGACTCGTCGTCGTCGACGGCGAGCACCTCGCGTCCGAGCCGGTCGAGCTGCCCGGCGGTGGCGGCGCCGAAGCGGCCGAGGCCGATCACGAGCACCGGCGCGTCGTGTTTGATCCGATCAACCAACGATGGGCCTCTCTTCCGGACGTCGGTAGAGCTGCCGACGCTGGCTCGCCGCCAGTGCCGCAGCGAGTGTCACTGTACCAACCCGCCCCATGAACATGGTGGCGGCCATGACGTACACGCCACTCGGCGGCAGGTCCGCGGTGAGCCCCGTCGAGAGGCCGCACGTGGCGAACGCGGAGATGACGTCGAAGAGCACGTAGTCGAACGGCTCCTTCGTGATCTGCAGGATGCGCGATCGACGACACGGCGACGATGGTCGCGCCCCACAGCACGACGCTCACCGCCAGGCGCAGGATGTCGCGGGGGATGCGGCGGCCGAACGCCTCCATGGCGGGCGCGCCGCGTGCCTCCGCATACGCCGCGAGGAAGAGCACGGCGAGCGTCGTCACCTTGATGCCGCCCGCGGTCGACGCGGAGCCGCCGCCGATGAACATGAGCATGTCGGAGACGAGCAAGCTCGAGCCGTTGAGATCGTGCATGTTGATGGTGGCGAACCCGCCCGACCTCGTCATGGCCGACATGAAGAACGACTGGAAGATCGTGGGACCCGCGTCGATCTGGCCGTAGGTCCGCGGGTTGTTGTACTCGAGCAGCAGGAAGGCGCCGGCGCCGAGCACGAAGAGGATCACCGTGGTGGTGATCGTGAGCTTCACGTGCACGCTCCAGCGGCGCGGGGTGCGCCACGATCGCGCGAGCGCGAAGATCACGGGGAAGCCGAGGCTGCCGAGGAAGACGCCGATCATCAGCATCGTCTGGAACCAGTAGTCGTCGATGAAGGGTTCCATGCCGCCCGGATTCGGGCTGAATCCGGTGTTCGTGAAGGCCATCGCCGAGTAGTAGAAGCTGTACCAGACCGAGTGGAACAGGTCGTATCCCTTGCCGAGCATGCTCGGCAGCATCGCGATCGCGATCGACACCTCGATGACCAGCGCGCTGATCGCGACCGTGGCGAGCAGGCCGCCGACCTCGCCGAGGCGCACGGCCTGGCGCTCGGCCACCGGGCCGACGTGGATGCGCGACGGGTTGGTGTCGCTCGCCGCGAGGAGCTTGGCGCGCAGCCCGAGCCGGCGCGAGATGACGAGGCCCAGGATGGATGCCAGCGTGAGCACGCCCACGCCGCCGATGTTGACGCCGATGAACACGAGGGCATTCCCGAACGGCGTCCAGTACGTGGCCATGTCGACGGTCGCGAGGCCGGTCACGCAGATCACCGACACCGCCGTGAACAGGGCGTCGTGCAGCGGCGCGCCCGAGCCCTCGCCGGCGCGCGCGATCGGCAGCGAGAACAGCAGCGTGAAGATGAGGATCAGGCCCGCGAAGATCAGGATCGCGAAGCGGGACGGCGACTTCCTGACGAGCGAGTCGACGGCATCGCGCAGTCGGCCGAGCCATGACCGCCGATCGGATCGACCGAGGCGGCCCATCGCCCTCGAGTGCATCGAGCCCCCTCAACTGCCGTCACCGAATGCGTGAGTCATGGTACTCCTCGCCGGGAGTGACTACCCTTGACGCATGGCGGACATCTTCGACGTGGTGGCGGATACGACGCGGCGCGACATCCTCGCCGTGCTCCTGGATCGCGAGACCTCCGCCCCCGGCTCCGGCGGCGAGATCAGCGTCTCCGAGATCGTCTCGACCCTCGGCCTCAGCCAGCCCACCGTCTCGAAGCACCTCAAGGTGCTGCGCGAGGCGGGTCTCGTGGGCGTGCGCGAGGAGGGCCAGCACCGCTACTACCACCTCGACCGCGGTCCGCTCGAGGTGCTGGAGGACTGGCTCATTCCGTTCGTGTCATCGGATGCCGCCGCGGATGCCGCGACGCTCGCCGGCGCGGCGCCGGTCGACGACCTCACGCTCAACCAGGACCAGCTGGCGTTCGCCTCCGCGATCGGCAAGGCGTTCGCCGAGACCGCGCACCAGGTGACGGCGGTCGTCGGGCCGAAGAAGCGCCGCTAGCCGCAGGCGTCCGCCTCGGGTCGGCCGACCCGCTGCGGTCAGTGGGCGGCGAGCAGCGCGAGCACGAATGCGACGCATGCCGCCGCGGACGTGAACGTGCGCACGTGGTTCCACGCCTGCCAGCCCGGGCGGAACGCCGTCCACGCGGACGCGAGCGCGGAGGCATCCGCTGCGGGCGCGGCGGCGAGGCGGTTGTTGCGGGGGACGTTCGCGCCGCCGGTGACGCCGATCGCGCCGACGAGGTAGACGACGGATGCCGCGACCGCCCACCAGGTGCCGCCGCCGAGCGCCCCGACGAGCGCGAACACGATGAGCGCCACCGCGAGCAGGCCGGTGCCGAACAGCGCGAGCATCAGCGGAGGTCGCACGGCGGTGACGTTGATCTCGCGCATGGCGCGCGCGGCATCCGCCGCCGGCAGCCGGTCGAGGCCCTGCGTCACGAACCCCGAGAAGGCGTAGAAGACCCCGGCGACGATGCCGGTGCCGAGGATCGCCGCGATGAGCAGCACGTCGATGAGCACGGTCATGCGCCCAGTCTGCCGTGCGCCGCCGTCATCGCAGCGGCTTGATCATCTCCAGCTCGAGGCCGCCGGGCTCGAGCTCGTACTCGCGGCTCCGCCCGGTGAGCGTGAAGCCGAGCTTCTCGTAGAAGCGGCGGGCGCGGGGGTTGTCCTCGTGCACCTCGAGGCGCAGGGTGTCGGCGTGGCCCATCGCCCAGCGCTCCACCGCGTCGAGCAGCAGGCGCGAGACGCCCGCCGCGTCGCCCCGGTAGTCGGGAGCCACGTACACGCCGACGAGCAGCGGGCCGGTCGCGGCATCCGGGATGTACCCGCCCATGTGTCCCACCCAGCGGTCGCCGTCGATGGCCACGATCGAGGTCTGGCCCGGCGTGGTGCCGCGGGCGCCGCGCAGCCGCCAGGTCGCCTCGTCGACCCGCAGCGCGTGCTCGAGGGTCTCGCCGTACGCGAGCGGATAGTCGCGCAGCATCTCGAGCCGGAGGGTGCGCACCGCCTCCCAGTCGTCCTCCGTCGTGGTGCGGATGACGAGGTGGTGCGTGCGCATTCCTCGACGGTAACGCATCGTGATGGGCGGGCCCGCCGAATCCGGTAGACTATCCCGAGGCTTTCCCGCCTCTGGCTGCGGCACGCGCGGCCGACTCGATCTTTTCTGTGAGGTTTCGATGGGTTCCGTCATCAAGAAGCGCCGCAAGCGCATGGCGAAGAAGAAGCACCGCAAGCTGCTTCGCAAGACGCGTCACCAGCGTCGCAACAAGAAGTAGTCGTCCTTCGCACGACCGGCAGAGCGTCAGGCCCGACGGCCTGGCGCTTTTCGCTGTGCCCCCGCCGCGTAGGGTGGAACGCGTGCAACGCGACATCCGCCTGACCCTCATCGGCAAGCCCGGCTGCCACCTCTGCGACGACGCGCGCGACGTCGTGCAGGCCGTGGTCGCCGAGGTCGAGGCCGCGGATGCCGCGCCGCGCATCGCGTTCGACGAGCGTTCGATCCTCGACGACGCGGCCCTCGCGGAGCGCTACGCCGAGGAGATCCCGGTGGTGCTCATCGACGGCGAGGTGCACGATTACTGGCGCATCGATCCCGTCCGGCTGAAGACGGCGCTGCTCGCCGGCTGAGGGCGCGCGGCTCAACGGGCGTCAGGCATGCCGTCAGCAGGGCGTCAACCCATTGCCGTGCAGGCCCATTCGGGCGTTGACTGTGCGCATGACGTCCCTGTGGACCGACCTCGCCACCGCCGACGAGACCGAGCCGGCGCCGACGGCGCGCTACGAGGGCGCCGTGATGCCGGGCGATCGCTTCGACGTGGCCGTGGTGGGCGCCGGCATCACGGGACTCGCGACGGCGATCATGCTGCAGCGCGGCGGGTCCAGCGTGGTGGTGCTCGAGGCCGATCGGGTCGCGGCGCTCGCGACCGGCGCGAACACCGGCAAGGCGAGCGTGCTGCAGGGCGCGATGCTGCAGCGCATCCGGCGCTCCCACCCGGCGCGCGTGGCGCGCGCCTACGCCGACGCGAACCTCGACGGGCTCCGCTGGATCACGGAGTTCGCGCAGCACCACGGCGTGCCCACCTCGGAGGAGACGGCCTACAGCTACGCCGCGACCGACGAGGGCCTCGACCTCGTCGACCGTGAGTTCGCGGCGGCGTTCGAGGCGGGCCTCCCGGTCGAGCGCGTCGAGCGGATGCCCGTGCCGTTCCCGTTCGCCGGCGCGGTCGCGCTGCCCGGTCAGCTCGGGCTCGACCCCTACCGGCTCGCCGTGGCGATGGCGCGCGCGTTCGTCGCGGAGGGCGGCGTGCTCCTCGAGGGCATGCGCGTCGAGGCGGTGCACGCTGATCGGCCGGTCGAGCTCCGCACGCCGCACGGCACGATCCGGGCGGATGCCGCGGTCATCGCGACCGCAGCGCCGACCCTGCTGCGCGGGCTGTACTTCGCGAAGACCCGTCCGCTCCGTTCGCACCTCACGTCGTACCGGGTCGACGCCGCGCCGCCGCCCGGCCTCTTCATCACGGTCGACGCCCCGACGCGGTCGGTGCGCACGACACCCGACCGCGACCCCGACGCGCCGCCGCTGCTGATCGTGGGCGGCAACGGGCATCCGGTCGGCCGGGTCCCGTCGACCGAGGCGCGCGTGCGCGACCTCGTCTCCTGGACCGGGCGGTACTTCCCCGGGGCCGAGCTCACGCACCGCTGGGCGGCGCAGGACTACGAATCGGCGAACCTCGTGCCGTTCGTCGGCCGGATGCCGCGGGGCCTCGGACGGATCTGGGTGGCGACCGGGTTCGCCAAGTGGGGGCTCACGAACGGGGCGGCGGCGGCCATCCGCATCTCCGAGGAGACTGCTCGGCGTGCCGTGGCGCGAACGTCGCGACTGGATCCGCGTGCTCGGCACCCGCTCGACGATGCCCGCCGACCTCGGACGCGGCGCCGCAGAGGGGGCGCGGGTGGCGCGGGCGATCGCCGTCGGCTGGGGCGGCGCGGAGGCGCACCCGGCCCCGGCCGACCTACCGGCCGAGGGCGAGGGCGTGGTGGTCTCCCGCAAGGGCGTGCCGTACGGGATCTCCACGGTCGACGGTCGCACGTGCGCCGTGCGCGCCGTGTGCACCCACCTCGGCGGCGTGCTGCGGTGGAACGACGCAGAGACGACCTGGGACTGTCCGCTGCACGGCTCGCGCTTCGACGCATCCGGGATCCGCATCGAGGGCCCCGCCGTGCACGACCTTCCGCAGGAGCCCCGCATCCGCGAAGTGCCCTGAGGGCTCCTCGCGGCGCTCCGCATCCAGGGACGAGTCGGCCGCGACCTGACCGATCAGGACGCGTCGCGCACGCAGCGGAACCCGATGTGCGTCGTGGCCGTGTCGTCGGCCTGGGGCGAGCGCGCCGCGGGCCGGTAGCGCAGGCAGTACTCGGGGGAGCAGAGGTGCGAGCCGCCCTTCAGCACGCGGCGCGGGATGCGCGAGCCCGGCTCGGCGGATGCCGCGGCGAGCAGGTTCTCGCGTGAGCCGGCGTCGACCGAGACCTGGCCGGGCACCTCGTGCCGCGGCGTGTAGAAGTCCGTCGTCCACTCCCACACGTTGCCGGTGACGTCGTAGAGCCCGAAGCCGTTGGCCGGGAACGTCATGACGGGCGACGTGCCGACCCAGCCCGCGGCGCCCGTGTTCTCGTAGGGGAAGTGCCCCTGCCACTGGTTCACCATGAGGCGTCCGTCGGGTCGCTCCTCGTCGCCCCAGGCGAAGCGGGCGCCGTCGAGGCCGCCGCGCGCCGCGTACCTCGAACTCGGCCTCGGTGGGCAGTCGCCGGCCGACCCACTCGGCGTAGGCGGTGGCATCCTCGAGGCTCACCTGCACCACCGGATGCGTCGGCTTGTCGTCGACCGACGACCCGGGTCCGAACGGATGCCGCCAGCTCGCGCCCTCGCCCCAGCGCCACCACTGCCGCCAGTCGCGCAGGTCGACGGGCCCGGAGGTCGGGGTGAAGACCAGCCCGCCCGGAACCAGGTCGCGCGGGTCGACGCCGGGGAAGTCGGTCGGGTCGAGGGGGCGCTCGGCGACCGTCACGTAGCCCGTCGCCTCGACGAAGGCCGCGAACTGCTCGTTCGTCACGGGGTGCAGGTCGATCTCGAACGCGTCGACCGTGCGCTCGTGCACCGGCGTCTCGTCGGGGTAGAACTCGGCCGAGCCCATGCGGAACGTGCCGCCCTCGATCCGCACCATGCGCGTCGCGTCGACCGTCATCCTCCGAGCCTACGCGCGCGGCCGCCGCCGCCCGGCGCCGCCGCCCGCACCGCCTAGGGCAGCAGGCGCGTCGGGCCGCGGAAGAGGTACGTCGTCTCGCGGATCGAGTGCTCCTCGAGCATGAGCATCAGCACGCGGGCGAGGCCCATGCCGAAGCCGCCGTGGGGCGGCACGCCGTAGCGGAAGAAGTCGAGGTAGAACTCGAGCTCCTCGGGGTCGAGCCCCTTCTCCTTCGCCTGCTCCACGAGCACGTCGATGCGGTGCTCGCGCTGGGCGCCCGTCGAGATCTCGACGCCGTTGTAGATGAGGTCGTAGCTGTTCGTGAGGGTCGGGTCCTCGGGGTGGCGCATGTGGTAGAACGGCCGCAGGCTGATGTCCCAGTCCGTGAGGAACACGAAGTCGTGCCCGTAGGTCTCCTTGACGTAGGCGGAGATCTGGCGCTCGCCCTCGGGGTCGATGTCCGCGTCGTCGCGCGGGATGACGTAGCCGCGGTCGGCGACGATCTGCTTCGCCTCGGCGAGCGGGATGCGCGGGAACGGCAGCGTCGGCACCTCGAGCTCGATGCCGAAGAGCTCGGCGATCTCGGCGCCGTGCTTCTCCTTCACGGCGGTGAAGGCCGGCGACGAGGAGCTCCTCGTGCATCTTCATGACGTCCTCGTGCGAGTCGACCCAGCTCATCTCCGCGTCGATCGACGTGAACTCCGTCGCGTGCCGCGAGGTGAACGAGGGGTCGGCGCGGAACGCGGGACCGACCTCGAAGATCTTGCCGAAGCCGGCGGGCTGGGCCATCTGCTTGAAGAACTGCGGGCTCTGGGCGAGGTACGCCGTTCCCTCGAAGTAGCCGACCTCGAACAGCTCGGCCCGCGACTCCGAGGCGCTCGCCATGAGCTTCGGGGTCTGGATCTCGACGAAGTCGCGCTCGACCCAGTAGGTGCGCAGCGCGTGCAGGAACGTCGTCTGGATGCGGAAGATGAGGTTCTGCTTCGGATGACGCAGGTCGAGGAAGCGCCAGTCCATGCGCTTGTCGAGGCTCGAGTCGGCGGCGATCGGGGTCTCGAGCGCCTCCGAGACGACGTCGAGTGAGCCGATCTTCACCTCGAGGCCGCCGAGCTTCACGCGCTCGTCGTGCTTCAGCTCGCCGGTCACGCTGATGAACGTGCCGTGCGTGAGCGCCGAGATCGACTCGGTGAGGGCCAGGCGAGCGGATGCCTCGGCGTCGGCGCCGTCTTCGAGCTCGCGGGTGGCGGGGTTCACGAGCTGCACCGCGCCGGACTCGTCGCGGAGGATGACGAACTGCACCTTCTTCTGATCGCGCACGGTCTCGACCCATCCGGCGACGGTGACGGGGCCGTCGGGGAGCGCGGCGAGCTGCTTGACGAGGGTGCGGTTGTTCACGATCGACCATCCTACCGGGGCGCCTCGGCGCGCCTGCCGGTACCATCGCGAGCAGTGCGGCGGATGCCGCCGACGAGAGGGAGCCGGCGCATGGAGGAGACGAACCGCCGGGTCCCGATCGACGCCCAGCAGGTGGACGCCCCGCTCTCGCAGTTCGCGGTGTTCCTCACCGTCACGATCCGCCCCGACGCGGCCGACCTCGCCACGGCGCGCGAGGTCGTCGCGGGGCTCGACGACCTGGCCAAGACGGTCGGGTTCCGCGACATGGGCGCGAACCTCTCCTGCGTGGTCGGTATCGGGTCCGACGCGTGGGACCGGCTGGGCCGGGCCACCCGCCCGTCCGAGCTCCGGCGCTTCGTCGCCATCACCGCCGGCGGGCACAAGGCGCCGTCGACGCCCGGCGACCTGCTGTTCCACATCCGCGCCGACCGCGCCGACCTCTGCTTCGAGTTCGAGCGCCTCCTGCTCGACGAGCTCGGCGACGCCGTCGAGGTGGTCGACGAGGTGCAGGGCTTCCGCTACTTCGACGCGCGCGACCTGCTCGGCTTCGTCGACGGCACCGCGAACCCCAGCGGAGCGGGCATGGCCGAGGCCACGCTCATCGGCGACGAGGACCCGGCGTACGCGGGCGGCAGCTACGTGGTCGTGCAGAAGTACCTGCACGACCTGACGGCCTGGAACGCGATGACCACGGAGGAGCAGGAGGCCGTCATCGGCCGCCGCAAGGCCGACAACGTCGAGCTCGACGACACCGAGCCGCAGAAGGCGCACAAGACCCTCACGACGATCACCGACGAACACGGCGAGGAGCTCGAGATCCTCCGCGACAACATGCCGTTCGGCAGGCCCGGCCTCCGGGGAGTTCGGCACCTACTTCATCGGCTACTCGCGTCGCCTCTGGGTGATCGAGCGGATGCTGAAGCGGATGTTCATCGGCGACCCGCCGGGCCTGCACGACCGCATCCTCGACGTCTCGACCGCCGTGACGGGCGCGACGTTCTTCGTGCCGCCGCTCCACGTGCTCGAGGCGCTCGCCGAGGCGGACTGACCCGCGCCGCCGGGGTGGGCGGCCCTCGGCGGATTCAAAGGGAATGGCTCTCTAGACTGGAGACCGTGCCGGCCGAGCAGATCCATCTCGTGCGCCATGGCGAGGTGTTCAACCCCCAGGGCGTGCTCTACGGCCGACTCCCCGGATACGGCCTGTCGAGCCTCGGACACGAGATGGCGCAGACCGCCGCCGACGACCTCGTCGCCCGGTCGCGGCCGGTCGGCGCCCTGATCTCCTCGCCGCTCCAGCGCACGCAGCAGTCGTCCGACCCGATCGCCCGGCTGTTCGGCCTCGAGGCGGCACTCGACGACCGCGTCATCGAGCCCGAGAACCGCTTCGAGGGCAAGCGCATGAGCGGACGCGACAGCGCGCTGCGCGACGTGCGCAACTGGGCGTTCCTCGTGAACCCGTGGGAACCCAGCTGGGGCGAGCCGTTCGGCTCGATCGCCCGGCGCATGCTGCACGCCATGGACGACGCCTGGAACTCGACCGAGTCCGGCGACGCGGTGATCGTGAGCCACCAGCTGCCGATCTGGATGGTGCACCGGCGCGTGGCCGGCAAGTCCCTCGCGCACGACCCGCGCCGCCGTCGCTGCGCCCTGTCGAGCATCACGACGTTCGAGCGCCGCGGCGCCGTCTTCGTCGAGGTCGGCTACCGCGACCCGGCGGCGGGGCTCGGCGCGCAGGCCACCGACGTGGGGGCCGTGTGATGATCCCGGCCTCGCGCGTGCGCTCACGCCTGCGCCCACGACCCGCCGTGGCGATCGCGGCGCTCGTCGCGGCATCCGCCCTGCTGCTCACCGGCTGCGCGAGCGACCCGCTCGCCGACCAGTTCCGCGAGGGCAGCGGCAAGAACTACATCGCCGGCGACGGCACCATCTCGGAGTTCGCCGAGCCGCAGCGCGGCGAGCCGATCGAGTTCTCGGGCGACACCGTCGAGGGCGGCACGTTCGACTCCGCCGACACGCTCGGCGAGGTCACGGTCGTCAACTTCTGGTACGCCGGCTGCGCCCCGTGCCGGGTCGAGGCGCCCATCCTCGAGGAGGTGTCGCAGCAGTTCGGCGACGACGGCGTGAGCTTCGTGGGCGTGAACGTGCGCGACCAGGCCGGCACCGCGGCCTCGTTCGAGGAGACGTACGGCGTGACCTACCCGTCGATCCTCGACGTCGAGTCGGGCACCGCGCAGCTCGCGTTCGCCGGGCCGGTGCCCGCCGCCGCCGTGCCGACCACGATCGTGCTCGACCAGGAGGGCCGCGTCGCCGCACGCGTGCTCGGCCAGCTCACCGACGCCTCGATCCTCGAGTCGATCATCGACGGCATCCTCGCCGAGCAGGCCTGAGGGGCGACGGCAGCGTGGGCGGCATCGGCGAGATCGTGCTGAACGGCCAGTTGCTCGCCGCCGTCCCCATCGCGCTCGCCGCGGGCCTCGTCTCGTTCCTCTCCCCGTGCGTGCTGCCGCTCGTGCCCGGGTACCTCGGCTACCTCGGCGGGTTCACGGATGCCTCGGCCGAGGCCGCCGAGGAACGACGCAACCGTCGGCGACTCATCCTCGGCGTGCTGCTGTTCATCGCCGGGTTCACCGTGGTGTTCGTCACCTTCAACCTGCTCGCGGGCGTCGCGGGCGCGTGGTTCAAGGCCTACGGCGACCTCATCACGCGCGGCCTCGGCGTCGTGCTCATCGTGATGGGCCTCGTGTTCATCGGCCAGTTCACGTTCCTGCAGCGCACGTTCAAGCCGTCGTGGCGTCCGGCCACCGGGCTCGCGGGCGCTCCGCTGCTCGGCATCGTGTTCGGGCTCGGCTGGACGCCGTGCATCGGACCGACCCTCGCCGTGGTGCTCACGCTCAGCGCCGACTCGGCGTCGGCCGGGCGCGCGGTGCTGCTCGGGCTCGCGTACTGCATCGGCCTCGGCATCCCGTTCCTGCTCGTGGCGCTCGGCTTCGGCTGGGTCACGGGCTCGCTCGCGTTCTTCCGGCGGCACATCCGCACGATCAACCTCATCGGCGGCTCGCTGCTCATCGCGATCGGCCTGCTCATGGTGTCGGGCCTCTGGACCATCTGGATGTACGAACTGCAGGCGGTGATCACCGGCTTTGTCCCCGCGATCTGACCCCGACGCGCTCTCGCGCCCCGGGGACCACATCGACTCGCCCGAGCGCGAGCCCGACGCATCCGTGACCCAGCCGAAGCTGGGCTTCGTGGGCTGGCTGCGGTTCGGCTGGCGGCAGCTCACGAGCATGCGCACGGCGCTGCTGCTGTTGCTGCTGCTCGCGATCGCCGCGGTGCCCGGTTCGCTCGTGCCGCAGCGTTCGAGCGACCCGAACGGCGTCACGCAGTACTTCGCCGACAACCCCGACCTCGCGCCGGTGCTCGACGGCTTCCAGCTGTTCGACGTGTACACGTCGGCGTGGTTCTCCGCGGTGTACCTGCTGCTGTTCCTCTCGCTCATCGGCTGCGTCATCCCGCGCACCAAGCACCACTTCGAGGCGCTCCGGGCGCGGCCGCCGCGCACGCCCGTGCGGCTCTCCCGGCTGGCCGGGTACACCGAACGCGCCCTGCCCGAGGGCGAGACGACGGATGCCGCGATCGAGCGTGCCGCGGCCGAGCTCAAGCGGGCGGGCTACCGGGTCGAGCGCTACGACGTGCGCGGCGAGGCATCCGTGTCGGCCGAACGCGGCTACCTGCGCGAGACCGGCAACCTCGTGTTCCACACGGCGCTGGTCGGCGTGCTCGTGGCGGTCGGCATCGGCGGCGGCTTCGGGTTCTCGGGCCAGCGCGTCGTGGTGGAGGGCCAGTCGTTCGTGAACACGCTCGCGGCCTACGACTCGTTCAACCCCGGCCGCTTCTTCGACGACACGACGCTCGACCCCTACCGGCTCTCGCTCGAGGAGCTCGACGCCGTCTACGAGACGCGGAACCAGGAGGCGATCGGCCAGCCGATCGACTTCACCGCGACGGTCTCGGTGCAGGCGCAGGGCGAGGACTCGCAGCCGGGCGTCGTGAAGGTGAACGAGCCGCTGCGCGTGCACGGCACCGACGTCTACCTGCTGGGCAACGGGTACGCGCCCACGATCACCGTGCGCGATCCCGACGGCGAGGTCGTGTTCACCGACGCGGTGCCGTTCCTGCCGCAGGACGCGAACCTCACGTCGATCGGCGTCGTGAAGGTGCCCGACGGCCTCGAGGAGCAGCTCGGCATGGTCGGGTTCTTCTATCCGACGCAGACCACGCTCGGCTCGGGCGCGTACACGTCGAGCTACCCCGACCTCGTCTTCCCGGTGCTCACGCTGAACGTGTACCAGGGCGACCTCGGCATCGACGGCGGCGAGCCGACCTCGGTGTACACGCTCGATCCGTCGAGCATGGAGCAGCTCACCGGCGGCTCGACCGGCGTCGAGTCGATCGAGCTCATGCCCGGCGAGACGGTCGAGCTGCCGAACGGCCTCGGCTCGGTCACCTTCGAGGATGTGTCTGCCGAAGCAGGTGGCGATCCCGACGCCGAGCGAGGGCGACTACTCGCAGAGCGTCAGCCGCTTCGCGAGCTTCGACATCCACGACGACCCGTCGCAGGGGTGGGTGCTGGTGTTCGCGGTGCTCATCATCGCGGGCCTGCTCGTGTCGCTCTTCGTGCCGCGACGCCGCATGTGGGTGAAGGCCGTGCGGCGCCCCGACGGCGCGGTGGTGCTCGAGTACGCCGGCCTCGCCCGCGGCGAGGACCCGGGTCTCGAGGACGCGGTGGCGTCGTTCGCGGACAGGCACGCGGGCACGGCGACGGATGCCGCGGCCGCGACGCCCGCGCCAGAGGCCGCGCCGCCCGGCGAATCCGCCGATGACCGCCCGAATCCTTCGACGTAAGGTAGATCCGTGACGCTCGACGACATCTCCATCACCCTCGTGTACTCGGCCATGGCCGTGTACGCCATCGCGTTCGTCGCCTACGCCATCGACCTCGCGCGTCGCTCGGCCGTCGCGACGAGGGCGGCCGACGAGGCGAAGGCCGCGGCGGCTGCTGCGGCGTCGGCCTCGCCGATCGCGGTCGGCGCGGGTGCCGGTGCGGCCGCGCGCGGTGCGGGTGCGGGTGCGGCGGGCGGCACGGGCGCGTCGACGCCGACGCCCTCGAAGCCCGCCTCGGGCGCGGCGCGCGGCGCGGCATCCGTCGCCTACGGCCGATCGCCCGCCCTGCGCGTCGGCGTCGCGATGACCGTGATCGCGTGGGCGCTGCACCTCGCCGCCGACGTGACGCGCGGCCTCGCCGCCGGTCGCGTGCCGTGGGCGAACATGTACGAGTTCGCGCTCACGGGCACGCTCGTGATCACGACGGTGTACCTGCTCGTGCTCGTCGTCTCGAAGCACGACCTGCGCTTCCTCGGCACCTTCGTCACGGGGCTCGTGCTGGTGCTGCTCGGCGTCGCCACGGTGAACTTCTACGTCGTCGTCGCGCCGCTGCCGCCGGCGCTCCAGTCGGCGTGGCTCGTGATCCACGTGTTCGTCGCGACGTCGGCGACCGGCTTCCTCGCGCTCGGGTTCGCGCTCTCGGTCGTGCAGCTGCTGCAGGCGCGCCGCGAGTCGCTCGTGGCATCCGCGAAGGCCGTGAAGCAGAACTTCCTCGCGACCCTGCCCGACTCGGCGACGCTCGAGAACCTCGCCTATCGCGTCATCATCATCGGGTTCATCCTCTGGACCTTCACGCTCATGGCCGGCGCGATCTGGGCCGAGGCGGCCTGGGGCCGCTACTGGGGCTGGGACACCAAGGAGGTGTGGACCTTCATCATCTGGGTGGTCTACGCCGGGTACATCCACGCGCGGGCGACGCGCGGCTGGCGCGGGTCGCGGTCGGCGTGGCTCGCGATCATCGGCTTCTCGACGGTGCTGTTCAACTTCACCGTGGTCAACCTGTTCTTCAAGGGACTGCACGCCTACTCCGGCCTCTGATCCGCGGATGCCTCAGGGTCGGCCCGGTTGCAGCGCCGACCACTCCCGGGCATGCTCGCTCTATGAGCAGGGACCTGCTCGAGCGCGATCCCGAGCTCGCCGACCTCCGCACCACGGTGCGGGAGGCAACGCGCCGGGCGCGGTCGAGTCGTGCTGCTCCACGGCGAGGCGGGCATCGGCAAGACCAGCCTCGTGAATGCGCTGCGGGCGGATCCGCCCGACGGCGTCCGGGTGCTCGTCGGGTCGTGCGACGCCATGTCCACCCCTCGCACGCTCGGGCCGCTGCGCGACCTCGCCCCGTCGGTCGGACCGCGGCTGGGCGAGGCCCTGCGCGCGGGCGACCGCGAGGAGGTCTTCACCGCGCTCCGCGACGAGCTCACCGTCGCGCCCGGCACCGTGCTCATCGTGGAGGACGCGCACTGGGCGGACGAGGCCACACTCGACGTGCTCCGGTTCCTCGCGCGACGGATCGACGACCTGCCCGCTGTCGTCGTCCTCACGTACCGCGACGAGCTCGACCGCGACCATCCGCTGAACCGCCTGCTGGGGGACCTGGGCCACGGCGACCGCGTCGAGCGCATCGCGCTGCCGCACCTGTCGGCGGCCGCGGTCGGCGCGCTGACGGCCGGCAGCGGGCTGGACGCCGATCGCGTCTACGCGATCACCGAGGGGAACCCCTACTTCGTCAGCGAGCTCGTCGCATCCGCCGACGAGGCACGGGTCCCGCCGACGGTGGTCGACGCGGTGACCGGACGCCTCCGGCGGCTCGACGCCGTGACGCAGGATCACGTCGAGCAGCTCGCCGTCGTGCCCTCGGCGGTCGATCGCGACCTGCTCGCCCGGCTCGTGCCGGGGTCCGAGGGGGCGCTTCGCGCCGCGGAGGAGGGCGGCCTCCTCGCCGTCAGCCCCGACGGCGTGCGGTTCCGCCACGAGCTGACCCGGCACGCGATCGTCGACGCGCTGCCCACGTCGCGTCGAATCGAGCTCGAACGCCGTGTGTTCGTCGAGCTGCTCAGGCTCGGGCGTGGCCGACCCGGCACGCCTGGTGCACCACGCGCTGGAGGCCGGCGACGTCGACGCCGTCGTGGAGTGGGCGCCGCGCGCCGCACGGGACGCCGCAGCGTCCGGCGCGCACCGCCAGGCCACCGCGCACTATCGGGCGGCGCTCGACCACGCCGACCGCTACGAGCCGGTCGAACTGGCCGACCTGTCGGAGGAGTTCGCGATCGAGTCGTACACGATCGGCGCGGCACTCGACGCGGTGGTCGCGCAGTCCGAGGCCGTCGCGTTGCGACGGCAGCTCGACGACCCGCGTCGGCTCGGTGTCGAGCCTGCGCTGGCTCTCGCGCTTCCAGTGGTTCGGCGGCCGACGCGCCGACGCCGAGGCCTCTGCTCGTGAGGCATCCGCCGTGCTCGCCGACGCCGGCGACCGGAGCCTGCTCGCGATGGCACTCAGCAACGAGTCGCAGCTCGCCCTGCTCGCGCACGACTCGGAGCGCGCGATCGAACTCGCCGACCGTGCGATCGCGATCGCACGGGAGACCGGGGACAGCACGCGTGCTCTCGCACGCCCTGAACAACCACGGCACCGCGCTCATGTTCCGGGCCGACGATGCGGGCATCGCCGAGCTCATCGAGGCCGCCGAGGTGGCGCTCGCCGTCGACGACGTGGAGGACGCGGCGCGCGCGTCCGTGAACCTCGTCTGGGGGCTGCTCGACCAGTACCGAGCTCGACCTCGCCGAGCACCACCTCGCCCGCGCGATGGAGCTCACGGAGCGGGCCGAGTTCATCGGCTTCGCCACGTACCAGCGCATGGAGCAGGGCCGGCTCGACCTGGCGCGGGCACGCTGGGACGACGCCCTCGCCGCGGTCGAGCCGGTGCCCGAGGCTCCCCATGCCCGCTGCGTCGCGCTGACGGTCGCAGGAACGGTGCGGCTGCGTCGCGGCGACGACGGACGCCGACGCCGCGCTCGACGAGGCGCGGCGCCTCGCCGACGACCTCGGCGAACTGCAGCGGCGCGGACCTGTCGCCGCGGCTCGGGCCGAGGCCGCCCTGCTGCGCGGCGACCTCGCCGCCGCACGCGCGATCGCACGCCCGGAGTTCGACGAGGCCGACCGCCTCACCGCGACGCTCGCTCCGCGCCGAGCTGGCCTACCTGCTGCGCCGCGCCGGCGACGACGTCGAGGTGGCGGCGGACGACCGGCATCCGTTCGCCGTCCAGGCCCGGGGGGAGTGGCGTCGCGCCGCCGACCTGTGGCGCGCGGCGGGTGCGCCGTACCACGAGGCCGCGGCGCTCGCCGAGAGCCCCGATGACGCGGATCTCATCGACGCGCTCGCGATCCTCGATCGTCATCGGCGCGGTCCCGCTCGCCACGGCGCGTCCGGGCGGACCTCCGCGACCGTGGCGTCCGGAGCATCCCGCGCGGGCCGTCGAGCCCGACCCGGCGCAACCCCGAGGGCCTGACCGACCGGCAGGTGGACGTGCTGCGGCTCCTCGCCGAGGGCCTGACGAACGCCGAGATCGCCGAGCGGCTCGTGGTGTCGGTGCGCACGGTCGACAGCCATGTCGCCGCGGTGCTCGCCAAGCTCGGCGTGGCATCGCGACGGGACGCGGTGCGCGCCGCCGACGAGCTCGGCCTGCTCTCGGCGTGATCTCGGGAGATCTCGGTAGTCGAGGTCGGTGATCTCGGTAACGATCGCCGATGACCCGGAATCCGCGTCGCGATGTGATGGTTCCACGGCCCGCGATCGGCGGGTCACGGATCGACAGGGGATCATCATGAACACCGCACTCGTCGGAGCCGGGCACGTCACCGTCCGCCCGGTCGGGCACTCGACGCTCGTCCAGCGCATCTCCCGCCGCATGCGAGTCGCCGCCGCCGCGAGGACTCGCCGCGTCGAGCAGCGGTACACCCGCGAGGAACTGGCAGAGCTGCACGAGCGGCGACTGGTGGCCGAGCAGCTGCGCGAGGAGCGATTCCGCGCCGTGGCGCTCGGGCGCATGGTGTGACCGGCGGCGGTGCTCACGCCGTCGGCACCGCGCCGGCGGGCTCGAGGGCGATGGCCAGCGCCGCATGTCGCGGCATCCGGTGACCCGCCTCGCGCGCAGCCTCGAAGTCGGCCGCCCGGTCGCTTGCGAGGATCGCGTCGACGACCGGCTGGTACGAGCGATACTCGCGCTGGTCCATGAGCCCGGTTCGCGAACGCAGGCTCTCCGCAGCGCCGAGCAGCGTTCCGGCCCGCTCGACGTCGCCGATCGTGCCGGCGGTGGCGGCGAGCCCTTCGAACGCGAACGCGATCCCGCCGACGTTGTCGAGGCCCGTCGCGATCTCGAGCGCGCGCAGGAACGCGTCGGGGTGGGGATCGCCGAGGGCGAGGCGAGCCCAGCCGACCTGGGTGACGGCGACGCTCTCGGCGAAGAGATCGCCCTCCCGTACCGCGACATCGCGGGACTCCTCGAACGCCGAGAGGGCTCCGGCGGGATCGCCGCTGAGGAACAGCACGCGGCCCAGCCCGGTGAGCAGCACCGCGAGGAACGTCGGGTTCGCCTGCACGGCGGGCAGCTCGAGCGCCTCCCGCTGGCCCGCCACCGCGCGGCGGAGCTGCGGGGGCGAGACCGACATGCAGCAGAGCGAGAGGATGGAGAGCGCGAGCGCCTCCCCGAACTCGTCGCGCCTCGGCGCGGAACAACTCCACGCTCTCCGCCGCCGGTTCCGTGCTGATCCCCGGATCCCGCTGCCAGACCGAGGACCAGGACGAGTACGAGAGGGCGATGGCGCGTGCCCGCCGCGACAACGGCACTCGTGCTTCGAGCACCTCCTCCATCCACGCCCTCGCCTCGGGCATGAGGCTCCGGATCCACCAGTACAGGAAGGTCTGCCAGACGGCTTCGGCGACCACGTCGCCGGCGCCGATCGCGATGAGGTGCCGGTACGCGGCGCGCAGGTTGTCCCGCTCGGCTTCGAGTCGCGTGACGGCGGCGGGCTGGGTCGGACCTCGGAGCTGCGGCTCGGCCGCCACGGAGAGGTCGACGTAGAAGTCGGCGTGCGCGCGGCGCACTGCGGCGGCATCCTCACCCTGCCCGAACCGGTCGGCCGCCAGCTCCCGCACGGGAACGAGCATGGAGAAGAACGGCAGCCCCGCCGCTCGTGCTGGCGGACGAGGCTGCCGTCGACGAGCTCCAGGAGCGTCCCGAACAGGTCGGTCGCCCACGGTGCACCCGCGGTGACCGCCTCGGCGGCGTCGAGGCTGAAGTCGCCCGAGAACACGCCGAGGCACGTGAACAACGATTTCGCATCCTGGCTCAGCAGGTCGATGCTCCACTCGACCGTCGCGCGGATCGTGCGCTGCCGCTCCGGGACGTCGCGCGCTCCGGTCGTGAGGAGCGGGAGGACGCGGTCGAGCCGCGCGAGCATCGCGGAGGGCGTCAAGGCGCGGATCCGCGCTGCCGCGAGCTCGAGCGCGAGCGGCACGCCCTCGAGCGCCTGGCAGATGCGCACGACATCCGCCGCGTTCTCGGCGGTCAGGTCGAACCGGGCATCCGCGGCCCGGGCGCGATCCCGGAACATCCGCACGGCCGGGGCCTCGAGCAACTCCTCGACCGAGGGCTGGGCGTGTTCCTGCGGAAGGGCAAGCGGTTCGACGTCGAAGATGTGCTCGCCCCGCACGCGCAACCGGGCGCGGCTCGTCACGAGGAACGTCGCGCCGGGGAGCGCGGTCAGCAGGGCGAGGACATCCATGGCGGCCGGGATCACCTGCTCGAAGTTGTCGAGCACGATGAGGTCGCAGCGGCCGGCGCGCGCCGATCCGATCTGCTGGTCGAGGGGGCGGTCGCCCGTGTCGCGCACCCCGAGGTCGCGGGCGATCGTCGGCAGCACGTCGGCGGGCTCGCGCACCTCCGCGAGGCGGACGAACGTCACGCGGTCGAATCGCCCCTGCGCGAGCCGGGCGACCTCGACGGCGAGGCGGGTCTTGCCGATGCCGCCCGGGCCGACGAGGGTGACGAGGCGCTTCACATCCCAGCTCAGCCAGTCCAGGAGGGTTGCGATCTCCGTCTCGCGGCCGACGGCGCCCGAGGTCGGCGTGGGGATGCGGCCAGCGACGGCGGGCACGTCGGCTGCGGCATCCGGCATGTCGTCCGATGTCGTGGCCGGCTTCGCGCGGGATGCGTCGAATCGCTCGGCGAACAGGGTCGCGAGGTCGGTCGCGATGAGGTCCGCGAGCTCGTCCGCGGTGGAGAAGGGCGTGTACGACGCGGTGCCGTCGTCGCGGATCCGCGCGATGAGCGCGTCGAGCCGCTCGCTCGCGTTCGGCGGGCTGCTTGACGTAGATGAGCTTCGGCATCTCGTGCGGCGCGAGCCGGTACTCGTCCTCGAGGCCGGAGATCTCCTCACCGGGCGCGATCCAGCCGTACTGCTGCCAGTAGACGCCCACGAACACGTCGCTCTGCGCGAGGTAGGCGCGATACAGCTCCTGCGGAGGGTGCGGCCTCGCCCCGAGCTCGAACATCACCGGCGCGAGGTGCAGCCGTTCGATCGCGCGGCGCGCGGCGGCGCGTTCCGGTTCCAGTTCGCGGAGGGTGGAGCTGACGAAGATCCGCAGGCGCTGGTCGGGCGTTCGGATCACCGGCGCGGCGGAAGGGCCGTTCACGACGAGACCGCCGACCAGCGCGCACCCCGGGTCCGGTGCCACATGGTGCCATTCTGGGCCGAATCACGGGCGACGGATGAGTCCCCGAACGAGGGCCAGCCGGTGAGAGCGTTTCCAATCACGACCGGGTCGAGAGCTCCAATGATCGTGGGGGAGGCGCAGATGCGCGAGTCCGCGGAAGCTCAGAGTTGCAAGCGCTTGCATTAACCGGAGCGCCCCTGCTACCTTCGCTCAAAGTCGGTGGCACGCGGTCGTGCCGGGAATCGGGAGTCAAGGATGACGCAACGGGTGCGCGCGCACAGTTGGTTCGCTTCAGCAATCACGGGCGCCCTCGCGGCATCCGCCATCGTCTTCGCACCGGGCCTCGCGGCCGCTGCCGAGGAACCGAGGACCTTCGCCCTCGTCGGCTCGCTGCAGTCGGAGCTCGGCTGCACCGATCTCGGCGCCAATGCGGGCGGCGACTGGGAGCCGGCGTGCGCCGCGACCGACCTCGCCGCCACCGACACGCCGGGCGTGTACGCGGCCGAGTTCACGATCCCCGCGGGCAGCTACGCGTACAAGGTCGCGGTGAACGACAGCTGGGCCGAGTCCTACGGCCTGAACGGCGGCGGCAGCGACATCCCGCTGACCGTCGCGGGCGACACCCCCGTGCGCGTCGTGTTCGACGACAACCTCAAGCGCGTCGGCCTCGAGGCGACGGGCCTCCGCGGCGCGTACGAGGAGGCATCCGACGCCGCCCTCGTGGCCGACCCCGTGCGCCAGCCCGGCAGCGACGAGGTGTTCTACTTCGTGATGACCGACCGCTTCGAGAACGGCGACACGTCGAACGACCGCGGCGGCCTCGACGGCGACGCCCTCACGACCGGCTTCGACCCCACCCACAAGGGCTTCTACAACGGCGGCGACCTCGCCGGACTGCGGTCGCAGCTCGACTACATCGACGGACTCGGCACGACGGCGATCTGGCTCACGCCGAGCTTCAAGAACCGTCCCGTGCAGGGCGAGGGCGCGAACGCGAGCGCCGGCTACCACGGGTACTGGGTCACGGACTTCACCCAGATCGACCCGCACCTCGGCACGAACGCCGAGCTCGAGGCGCTGATCGGCGAGGCGCACGCCAAGGGCATCAAGGTCTACTTCGACATCATCACGAACCACACCGCCGACGTCATCGACTACGAGGAGGGCCAGTACTCCTACATCGACCAGGAGACCGCGCCCTACCGCGACGCCGACGGCAACGAGATCGACCTCGCCGACTACGCCGGAGCCGGAGCCGAGCCGTTCCCGGCGCTCGACGCGGCGACGAGCTTCCCGTACACGCCGACGGTGACCCCCGAGGACGCGAACCTCAAGGTTCCGGCCTGGCTCAACGACACGACGCTGTACCACAACCGCGGCGACTCCACGTGGGAGGGCGAGTCGGTGACGTACGGCGACTTCGTCGGCCTCGACGACCTCATGACCGAGCACCCCACCGTCGTGAACGGCTTCGTCGACGTCTACCAGGACTGGATCGACCTCGGCATCGACGGCTTCCGCATCGACACCGCCAAGCACGTGAACTTCGAGTTCTGGGAGCAGTGGTCGACCGACGTGCTCGACTACGCGCACGCCACGCGACAAGCCCGACTTCTTCATGTTCGGCGAGGTCTACGACGCCGACCCGCAGAAGCTCTCGCCGTACGTGCGCAAGACCGACATGAACTCCGTGCTCGACTTCACCTTCCAGTCGCAGGCCGTGAGCTTCGCGGCGGGCAACTCGGCGAAGAACCTGCAGTCGCTCTTCGCGGGCGACGACTACTACACGACGCCCGACTCCTCGGCCACGGCGCTGCCGACCTTCCTCGGCAACCACGACATGGGCCGCGTCGGCTACTTCCTGCAGTCGTCGGATGCCCCGCTGCAGCGTGACGAGCTCGCCCACGAGCTGCTCTTCCTCACGCGCGGCCAGCCCGTCGTCTACTACGGCGACGAGCAGGGCTTCGCCGGCACGGGCGGCGACCAGAGCGCCCGCCAGACCCTCTTCCCGACCCAGGTGGCGGAGTACCAGAACCAGCCGCTCGTCACCGGCGACACGTTCGGCACCGACGAGCACTTCGCGACGGATGTCCCGCTCTACGGGCACATCGCCACCCTCGCCGACCTGCGCGCCGCCCACCCGGCGCTCGCGACCGGCGCCCAGGTCGAGCGCTACGTCGACAGCGGCGCCGGCGTCTACGCCTTCTCCCGCGTCGACCGCACCGAGAAGGTCGAGTACCTCGTCGCCGCGAACAACTCGAACGCCGCGAAGACGGTCGACGTGCCCACCCTCACGAAGGACGGCGCGTTCGAGGTGCTCTACGGCGACGCCACTCCCGTCACGGCGAACGCCGACGGCGTGGCATCCGTGACCGTGCCGGCGCTCGGCACCGTGGTGCTGAAGGCCGACCGCACGGTGAGTGCGCCCGACGCGGCATCCGCCATCTCGGTCGCGACCCCCGCGGCGGGCGCCGGCGTCACCGGCATCGCCCCGGTCGCCGCCGACGTCGACGACGCCACCTGGCAGGAGACGAGCTTCGCGTGGCGCGTCGCCGGCTCCGACGAGTGGCACGCCCTCGGCACCGCCGAGGACACGAGCCCCCGCGTCTTCCACGACACGGCCGGCCTCGCCGACGGCACGCTCCTCGAGTACCGCGCGGTGTCGACGGATGCCGCGGGCCACCGCTCGGCGGCCAGCACCTACGCCTCGGTCGGCAACGCCGTGAACCTCGTCGAGGAGGAGGAGCCCGAGCAGCCGATCGACCTCGTGACGGTGCCCGGCAGCCACAACTCCGAGATGGGCTGCGCCGGCGACTGGGCCCCGGGCTGCGAGGCCGCGAAGCTCACGCTGCGCGCCGACGGCATCTACGCCGGCACCTTCGACGATCCCCGAGGGCACGTACGAGTACAAGGTCGCGCTCAACGGAAGCTGGGACGTGAACTACGGCGCGAACGGCGAGCAGAACGGCGACAACATCGTCTACTCGCACCGCCGGCGGACGCGATCACGTTCTTCTGGAACCCCGACACCAAGGTCGTCTCCTCGACCGCCGAGGGGCCCGTGGTGACGCTGCCCGGCAGCTTCCAATCCGCAGATCGGATGCCCCGGAGACTGGCAGCCCGACTGCCTCGCGTCGCTCATGCAGGACGGCGACAAGGACGGCGTGTACGAGTTCTCGACGACGAGCTCGACGACCGGTCGTACGAGGCGAAGGTCGCCCACGGCCGCATCGTGGGACGAGAACTACGGCGTCGGCGGCGCGCCGGGCGGCGCGAACTACGCGTTCACGGCGAAGGACGGCAAGCTCGTGACCTTCCGCTACACGCTCTCGACGCACGTGCTCGAGATCGATGTGGCCGACCCGCCGCTCGCGGGCACGGGCGAGTCGCGGGCGCACTGGCTGGGCGAGGACACGCTGGTCGTGCCGAAGACCTTCGCGCGGCGCGGGCGATCCGACCGGACTCACCTACACGCTCGAGCACTCGCCCGAGGCGACCCTGGCCGTCGCCGACGGCGAGGTCGTGGGCGGCGACGAGCCGATCGAGCTCCAGTTCGATCCCGCCGGCCTCACCGAGGAGCAGGAGGCGAAGTTCCCGCAGCTCGCCGACTACGCGGTCCTCCGGCCGGTCGGGCTCGATCGCGACGACGGTGGCGTCACTGCTCACCGAGCAGCTCCGGGTCGCGCAGCGCCTCGACGGCGAGCTCACCGCCTTCACCGGCGTGCAGCTGCCCGGCGTGCTCGACGACCTCTACGCCGACGCGCTCGCGTCGACGCCGCTCGGCGCGACCGTGACCGGCCTCGACTCGACGGTGCGCCTCTGGGCGCCCACCGCGCAGTCGGTGTCGCTGAGGTCTGGGACTCCGGCGCGACCGGCGACCCGGCGGTCATCCCCGCCGAGTTCGACGCGACCGACGGCACGTGGAGCGTGGACGGCCCCTCGGTGGGCGACGAGTACCGCTGGTCGGTCGAGGTCTACGCGCCGACGACGGGCAAGATCGAGGTCAACTCGGTCACCGACCCGTACTCCGTGGCCCTCACGACGAACTCGGCCCGCTCGGTCGTCGTGAACCTCGACGACGACTCGCTGCAGCCCGAGCAGTGGGCCGAGACGCCCGCGCCCGTGGTCGAGCGACCCGTCGACCGCGCGATCTACGAGCTGCACGTGCGCGACTTCTCGATCACCGACGAGTCGGTGCCCGAGGCGGAGCGCGGCACCTACCGTGCCTTCACGCGCGACTCGGACGGCGCGGCGCAGCTGCGCCAGCTCGCCGATGCGGGCATCAACACGGTGCACCTGCTGCCGACGTTCGACATCGCCACCATCGAGGAGAACCGCGCCGCCCAGGCGACCCCGGCGTGCGACCTCGCGTCGTTCGGGCCCGCATCCGCTGAGCAGCAGGCGTGCATCAACGGCATCCGCGACCTCGACGGCTTCAACTGGGGCTACGACCCGTTCCACTTCCAGGCGCCCGAGGGCTCCTACGCGGTGGACCCGAACGGCGGCGCCCGCGTCGCGGAGTTCCGGGAGATGGTCGGCGCCCTGCACGGCATGGGCCTGCAGGTCGTGCTCGACGAGGTGTACAACCACACCGCGGCATCCGGCCAGGGTGAGAAGTCGGTGCTCGACCGGATCGTGCCCGGCTACTACCAGCGCCTGAACGCGGCGGGCAATGTCGAGACCTCGACGTGCTGCCAGAACGTCGCGACGGAGCACGAGGTCGCCGAGAAGCTGATGGTCGACTCCGTGGTGCTGTGGGCCAAGGAGTACAAGGTCGACGGCTTCCGCTTCGACCTCATGGGCCACCACTCGAAGCAGAACATGCTGGCTGTGCGTGCCGCGCTCGACGAGCTCACGCTCGAGGCCGACGGCGTCGACGGGAAGGCCGTGTACCTCTACGGCGAGGGCTGGAACTTCGGCGAGGTCGCGAACAACGCGCTCTTCGAGCAGGCCACCCAGGGCCAGCTCGGCGGCACGGGCATCGGGTCGTTCAACGACCGGCTGCGCGACGGCGTGCACGGCGGCAGCCCGGTGATCGGGGCAGTCCACTCTTCGAGCAGGGCTTCGGCACCGGCCTGGCAGGCGACCCCAACGGCCGGACGCTCGAGCGGACCGCAGGCGGTCCGGCACCTCGGGCAGCAGACCGACCTCGTCAAGCTCGGCCTCGCCGGCAACCTGCGCGACTTCGAGTTCACGGGGTACGACGGCGTGCTGAAGAGCGGCGCCGAGTTCGACTACAACGGCGTCGCCGGCGGGCTACGCCGACCAGCCCGACGAGGTCATCAACTACGTCGACGCGCACGACAACGAGACGCTCTACGACCTCTCGGCGTTCGAAGCTGCCGATCGACACTGTCGATGGCCGACCGGGTGCGGATGAACACGCTGTCGCTCGCGACGGTGACGCTCTCGCAGTCGCCCTCGTTCTGGCACGCCGGCACCGAGCTGCTGCGTTCGAAGTCGCTCGACCGCAACAGCTACAACTCGGGCGACTGGTTCAACCGCATCGACTGGACCGGCCAGGAGTCGACCTTCGGGTCGGGCCTGCCGAACGAGGCCGACAACGGCGACAACTGGTCGATGTGATGACGCCGCTGCTCGCGAACCCCGCGCTCAAGCCGGGCGCCGCGGACATCGCCGCGGCCGAGGCATCCGCCCTCGACCTGCTGCGCGTGCGCAACGAGGTCGACCTGCTGCAGCTCGGTTCGGCCGAACTCATCGACGAGAAGGTCTCCTTCCCGAACAGCGGGCCGGATGCCACGCCGGGCCTCATCGTGATGCAGGTCGACGACCTCGTCGGCGACGACGTCGACGCCGAGCTCGACGGTGCGCTGGTCGTGTTCAACGCCTCGCCCGAGGCGATCACCGAGCAGGTCGACGGGCTCGCCGGCCGCGAGTTCGCGCTCACCGACGCGCAGGCGAACGGCACCGACGCGGTCGTGAAGACGACCGGGTGGGATGCCGCGACCGGCACGGTCACCGTGCCGGCCCGCTCGGTCGCGGTGCTCGTCGACGACCAGGAGCCCGCGGAGATCGCCACGTCGGTGACGGCCGTGCCGAGCAAGGTCCTCGCGAAGGCGGGGTCGTCGGTGAAGGTCGGCGGTCACGTGGTCGCGGGCGACGGCACCGACGCGGTCGGCACGCTCACGATCCTCGACGGCGGCAACGCCATCGCCACGGCGCAGGTGGCCGCAGGCGACGCGGGTCGCTTCGACGTGAAGCTGCCGAAGCTCGGGGCCGGGGTGCACGTGCTGACCGTCGCGTTCGACGGCGCGGAGGGCTACGCCGACACGCAGTCGGTGCCCATGGTGATCGTGCTCTGGTAGGCCGGGCTCGGTCCACGTACGGTAGGGGCGCCGCGGCGAACAGCCGCGGCGCCCCTCGCGTGCGCGGGCGATGTCCGGCGGCAGTTCGGCTCGATGCTCGAGTCGACGGAGCGCCGCCGCGGCCGCTCGACTCGCGCGCGCTCCTCGAGCACCGCGTGCACGCGCCCGAGGCGCTCGATCCACCAGTCCGTGCGCTCGGCGTCGGCGGCGTACCGGTCGAGGAGCTCGGGGTCGGGGTGCACGCGCCGCACCTCGATCGACCCGCCGTCGGGCACGAGCGGGTCGCGCGTGACATCCGCCGCCAGCAGCGAGGCGGTGCCGAGCCCGCAGTCGTACTCGAGCTCGGGCACGGATGCCGCGAGCTGCGCCCCCATCGCGAGTCCCACGCTCGTGTCCAGCGCGCTCGAGACCACCACGGGCAGCCCCGCGTCGGCGATGATGCGGAGCGCCCGACGGATGCCGCCGAGCGGCTGCGCCTTGACCACGATGATGTCGGCGGCGGCGAACTCGGCCACCGCGAGCGGATCATCCGACCGGCGCACGCTCTCGTCGGCCGCGATCGGGATGCCCATGTACTTCGTGCGCAGGCTGATCTCGGCGAGCTGGTCGATCGTCGCGCACGGCTGCTCCACGTACTCGAGGTCGAACGGCGCGAGGGCGTGGATGGCGTGCTCGGCCTCGTCCACGTTCCAGCCGCCGTTCGCGTCGATGCGGATGCGACCCTCGGGGCCGAGCGCCTCGCGCACGGCGCGCACGCGCGCGACATCCGCGGCCAGGGTCTCGTCGCCGCTCGCGACCTTCACCTTCGCCGTGCGGCATCCGGGGAACATGGCGAGCACGGCGCGCACGCTGTCGGGGTCGACGGCCGGCACGGTCGCGTTGACCGGGATCCGGTCGCGCAGCGCGGGCGGCGGCGCGTTCCAGCCGTAGTCGATCGCCGCGGCGAGCCACGCGGATGCCTCGTCGTCGTCGTACTCGGCGAACGGCGAGAACTCCGTCCACCCCTCCGGTCCCTCGAAGAGCATCGCCTCGCGCATGTCGAGGCCGCGGAACCGGGTCACGAGCGGGAGGACGACCACCCGCGCCGTGGGGAGCAGCTCGTCGAGGGAGGGCAGGGGCGCGGCGTCGTCGGTCACCCTCCCATCGTGGCACCGACCGGCGCGCGGCATCCGGAATTCGGCAAGACCGCGCCGCCCGGCTGCGCCTTCGGGTGGCCTGAAACCCGCTTCATCCCGAGAACGCAGGAGAAAGGTCGGCGTGCTGCGCGTGAGCGGTGCGTGCCGACGAATCTCCTGCGTTGCGGATGCCGCAGGGCCGGCCGCGAGCGCGCCGCCCGGGACATCCGCTCGACTGCGGCCGCGATGCTGAGTGGCCGCTGACACCCGTCTGTTATGGTGGGCCGACTTGGGGGTGCACATGTCCGACGAATTCGACACGCTGGGCGTGGAGGCCACCGAGGTGCGCCCCGACTCGGCCGGTCGCAACGTGCTGATCGCCGTCATCGGCCTCGTGCTGGCCGTCGCGGCGTTGATCCCGCTCACGTGGGGCGCGATCTGGATCGGCTCGATCGTGTACGCCGGCGTGGTGGCGTTCTTCACGGGCGGCCCGGCGCCCGAGGCGCCCGTCACCTAGGCACCGCAACCTAGGCAACCGCGCAACCCGGGCACCACGTCGTGCCGATGCCCGCGGGAATAGGCTGGGGGCATGGCGCGCGAGGTCTCCGAACTGTTCGATGCGAGCGAGTGGACGGATGCGGCATCCGGTGTCGCCGGGCAGCACGCCGGTGCGGGATTCACCGACATCACCTACCACCAGTCGCACGACGGACGCATCGCGCGCATCGCGTTCGACCGGCCCGAGGTGCGCAACGCGTTCCGCCCGCACACGGTCGACGAGCTCTACCGCGCCCTCGAGGATGCGCGCACGAATCCGCGCATCGGCGTGGTGCTGCTCACGGGCAACGGCCCGAGCGGCAAGGACGGCGGCTGGGCGTTCTGCTCCGGCGGCGACCAGCGCATCCGCGGCCGCGACGGGTACAAGTACTCGGACGCCGAGACCGGGCTCGTCGACGGCGGGGCGGGCCCGCGCGGCGGCCATGCCGCGGTCGGGCGCCTGCACATCCTCGAGGTGCAGCGACTCATCCGCTTCATGCCGAAGGTCGTGATCGCGGTCGTGCCCGGCTGGGCCGCGGGCGGCGGCCACTCGCTGCACGTCGTCTGCGACCTCACCATCGCGAGCCGCGAGCACGGCCGCTTCAAGCAGACGGATGCCGACGTCGGCAGCTTCGACGCCGGCTACGGGTCGGCGTACTTCGCCCGGCAGATCGGGCAGAAGTTCGCCCGCGAGGTGTTCTTCCTCGCCGAGGAGTACAGCGCCGAGCGCGCGTACGAGATGGGTGCGGTGAACCGGGTGGTGCCGCACGCCGAGCTCGAGCGCGAGGCGATCGCGATGGCCCGCACGATCCTCACCAAGTCGCCGACGGCGATCCGCATGCTCAAGTTCGCGTTCAACGCGCTCGACGACGGCATGGTCGGCCAGCAGGTGTTCGCCGGCGAGGCCACGCGCCTCGCCTACGGCACCGACGAGGCGGTCGAGGGACGCGACGCGTTCCTCGAGAAGCGCGACCCCGACTGGGGTCCGTATCCCTGGCACTACTGATCGAGGCGCACGACGTGAAACCGCTCATGCAGGTTTCGGCCGCGGATGTCGCGGGCGTCACGCGGGCCTTGCGGGCGGCCCTCGAGGGCGGGCCGGCGGTGTGGCCGGTGGCGGACGAGGAGCGCCCGCAGCGCCGACGGGGGAGCCCGCCTGGGTCGTCGACGATCGCGTCGCACTCGTGGTCGAGACGAGCGGGTCGACGGATGCCCCGAAGCGCGTGCTGCTCTCGGCGGACGCCCTGCGCGCGAGCACCGCGGCGACGGAGGCGGCGCTCAACGGTCCCGGGCAGTGGCTGCTCGCCCTTCCCGCGCACTACATCGCGGGCGCGCAGGTGCTCGTGCGGTCGATCGTCGCGGGCACGGAGCCCGTGGTGCTCGAGGGCGAGCACTTCGACCCGATCGCGTTCGCCGAGGCATCCGCTCGGCTCGACCGACGGTATCCCGCGGTACACGTCGCTCGTGCCGGTGCAGCTCGCGCGGCTCGTCGAGGCGGCGAAGGACCGACCGGAAGGTGGCCGACGCGCTGCACGCCTTCGACCGCATCCTGCTCGGCGGGCAGGCCGCGTCGCCGTCGCTGATCCTGGCGGCCGACACGCTCGGCGTGCGCATCACCCGCACCTACGGTTCGAGCGAGACGGCCGGCGGATGCGTCTACGACGGGCGTCCGCTCGACGGCGTCGGGCTGCGCATCGTCGACGGACGCGTGGAGCTGTCGGGGCCGATGCTCGCCGACGGCTACCTCGACGACCCCGAGCGCACCGCCGTCGCGTTCACGACCGACGCCGACGGCACGCGCTGGTATCGCACGGGCGACCTCGGCGAGCTCGCGCACGATGGCACGCTGCGCATCCGGGGCCGGGCCGACGACGTGATCATCTCGGGCGGCGTGAAGGTGTCGCTCGGCGAGGTCGAGCGCGCGGTGCGGGCGGTGCCCGGGCTTCGCGCGAGGCCGTTGCCGTGCGGATGCCCGACGCCGAGTGGGGCGAGCGAGCGGCAGTCGTCGCACCGCGCACGGATGCCGCCGCGGCATCCGACGCCCTCACCACGCTCGCCGCGGCGACCGACGCAGCGGGGCTCACGCCCGCCGCCCGGCCCGTGCGCCTCGAGCTCGTGGATCGCCTGCCGCTGCTCGCCTCGGGCAAGCCCGACCGCCGCGCCCTCGAGGCGATGCTGCGCGGCGGCGGGCCGGCGTAGCGGGTCAGGCCACCGGCGACGGTGCGGCGGCAGGCGCGGCCTCCGCCTCCGCCGTCCGCGTCGGCCTCGGCGAGGCGGCGGGCCTCGTCGAGGTGCGCCTGCACCTTGCTGCGGCTCGGCAGGAGCAGGCTCGCGAGCGCGGCGATCGCGAATCCGGCGACGGCGACCCAGACCGAGGCCTGCAGGGCGGTGACCAGGTGCTCGCGGCTCCAGTCGTCGCCGACGACGGTGAAGAACACGGTCGTCGAGACGGCGACGCCGGCGGCGGCACCGAGCTGCTGGAACGTGCTGTAGGCACCGGATGCCGCGCCGGCATCCGCGACCGGCACGGTCGCGAGCGCGACGTCGACGAGCGGGATGACGAGCAGCGCGAGGCCCACGCCCGAGAGCAGCATCGGCCAGACCGCCGCCCAGCCGCTGAACTCCGCACCGGTCTCGGCGACGATCGCGAACACCCACAGCAGGCCGGCGCCGAGGAGTACCGCGCCGAGGGTGACGAGGTACTTGCCGACACGGGCCACGAGCGGGATGACGACGCCCGTGCCGAGCAGCGCGCCGAGGCTGAAGGCGAGCAGGTTGAGGCCGGCGGTGAGCGCGTCGAAGCCGAGCCCGACCTGCAGGTAGATGATGAACGGCAGCGTGAACGCGTTGAGCGATCCCTGGAACGTGGCCTGGGTCACGATGCCCGCCGAGAAGCCGCGGTCGGCGAAGAGCGGCATGGGCAGCAGCGCCGAGCCGTCACGGCGCATGCGCCGGCGCGAGTAGGCGACGAACACCACGAGCAGCAGCGCCCCGGCGGCGACCGGGATCCAGAGCCAGGCCGGCCAGCCGAGCGACTGGCCCTCGACGAGCGGCACCATGAAGGCGAGCACGATGGCGCTCAGCAGCACGACGCCCACGAGGTCGAGGCGCATCGGCCGCTCCGAGCGGGTCTCGGGCACGAATCGCGCGGCGAGCACGAAGATGACGATGCCCACCGGGATGTTGATGAGGAAGACGGTGCGCCAGCCGAGCCCCCAGAGGTCGGCGTCGATGAGCCACCCGCCGAGCACCGGCCCGAGCACGGCGGCGAGCCCGCGTGACGCCGCCGATCAGGCCGTACATCGGAGCGCGCTCGCGCGGACTGAAGAGCGCCTGCACCGACGCGAGCAGCTGCGGCACCATGAGCGCCGCGAACAGCCCCTGCGCGATGCGGGTCGCGACGAGCGCCTCGCCCGACCAGGCGGCCGCGGCCGCGGCGGACGCGAGGGTGAACCCCGCGATGCCGATGAGGAACACCCGTCGTCGCCCGAACAGGTCGCCCAGTCGGCCGCCGGTGATCAGCGCGACCGCGAACGCGAGCATGTAGCCGCTCACGATCCACTCGAGCTGCGCCTCGGATGCCCCGAGGTCGGCGCCGATCGACGGCAACGCGACCTGCACGATCGTGACGTCGAGGAGGTCCATGAACGAGGCGAACAGGAGGATGCCGATGGCGAGGCCTCGGCGTGGGGTGGTGGCCATGCTCGTCGTCCTTTCGTATGCTGAGATTGTTACCGGTACGGGATAGTCCCGAAATGGGATAATCCCATAACGGGAACAATAAGGAGTCGAGCGGGCGGATGTCAAGCAAGGCGGAGGTCACCGAACGCATCGTGCGAGCTCGTGCAGCTCGTGATCGCGTCATCCGTGATGACCAACGAGCGGATCGCACGGTCGCTCGGCCTGAACGTCGTCGACATGCAGGCGTTCGGCTTCATCGCAGCGCAACGGCGCGCCGATGACCGCCGGCGAGGTGAGCCAGCAGACGGAGCTGCCCACCAGCACCACCACCCGCGTGCTCGACCGGCTCGAAGACACGGGCTCATCGAGCGCGCGACCGACCCCGACCGACCGCCGACGCGTGGTCGTGCAAGCGCTGCCACGACGCGCTTCGCCGGAGCAGGAACCGGGCGGTCCCGACGATCCCTACGCCGACATCCTCGCGGGCATGCTCCGCCTGCACGAGGAGCTTCACCGTCGACGAGCTCGAGGTCGTCGCGCGCTACCTCGACGCGCTGAAGGACGTGCGCTGACGGCGCGGGCAGCGTCATAGGCACCCGAACTACCATGGCGATGTGGCACGCCCGAAACCCCAGCGCATGAACCCCGACGACGTCCGGAACCGCGGCACGCGCGGCCGCTCCGGCAACCCCGCCAAGGCGGCGTCCGCGCCGACCGCGCGCCGGGGTCCCGCGACCGCCGCCGACTGGGTGGCCGGCGCGCGGCTGCGCACCCTGCCGCTGGCGATCGCCCCGGTCGCGCTCGGCACGGGGGCGGGCGTCGTCGCCATCGCCGACGGCCCGTGGCATCCGGCCCGCGCGCTGCTCGCGCTCGTCGTCGCGCTCGCGCTGCAGATCGCCGTGAACTACGCCAACGACTACTCCGACGGCGTGCGCGGCACCGACGACCACCGCGTCGGCCCGGCCCGCCTCACCGGCTCGGGTGCCGCGAAGCCCAAGCACGTGCTCGCGGTGTCGCTCAGCTTCTTCGCGCTCGCCGCGCTCGCCGGTCTCGCGCTCGTGGTCGTGACCCAGCAGTGGTGGCTGCTCGCCGTCGGCGCCGTCGCGATCGTGGCGGCCTGGTTCTACACGGGCGGCAAGCACCCCTACGGCTACTACGGCCTGGGCGAGCTGTTCGTGTTCGTGTTCTTCGGGCTCGTCGCCACCGCGGGCTCGGCCTACGTGCAGGCGCTCACCGTGAACCTCGAGGCGTGGCTCGGCGGCGTCGGCGCGGGACTGATCGCGTGCGCGGTGCTGATGGCCAACAACCTCCGCGACGTCGCCCAGGACAAGGCCGCGGGCAAGCGCACCCTCGCGGTGCTCGTCGGCCCGCTCGCGGGACGCATCCTGTTCGCGGTGTTCATGCTCGTGCCGTTCGCGATCGTCGTGTTCTTCGCGCTGCTCTATCCGACCGCGTGGCTCGTGCTGTTCGGGCTGCTGCTCGCACTGCCGGCGAGCATCATCGTGCTGTGGGCGAAGACCCCGCGCGAGCTGCTGCTCGCACTGCAGCTCGCGAGCTTCACGGCCCTCGTCTACGGCGTCGGGCTCGGGCTGGCGTTCGCGCTCTAGGGTCGCACGTTCGCGCTCTCGGGGCGCATCGAACGACGGATGCCGCGGCTCACGCCTCGGCGTCGTCGCGGCGCTCGCGCCCGTTCGCCTCGACCGCCGCGTCCTCCTCCTCGTCGTCGGCCCGCACGACCGGCGTCTCGCGGTGCCGCGCGGAGTAGAGGTCGTTCGCGATCGACTCGCGCGGGCGGCGCAGGAAGATGAGCGAGGCGCTGAGGCCGAACAGGGCCGCGACCGCGGCGGACACCCACGGGTTGACCCCGGCGATGAGGAGCACGGCGAGCGGCACGGCGAACAGCAGGATGCGCAGCGCGGTGTACCAGATCCAGACGGGCACGGATTTCACCTCAACAGTGTAGGTCGCGACCTCCTGAGCGGTCTCACAGCCGCAGTGCGGCCGGACGCGCCTACACTGTGAGCATGGCCCGGCTGCTCTTCGGACTCGGCGTCGCCGCCGTGATCTTCACGATCTACGCCGTCGCCGACTGCGCGTTCTTCGATCGCTCGCGCATCCGTGGCCTGCGCCGTGGCTGGTGGATCGTCGTGATCCTCTTCGTGCCCATCATCGGCGCCCTGTTGTGGTTCATCATCGGGCGCGGACGGGCCACCCGTGTCGGACCCTCGCGCGGCGGAACGGTCGCCCCCGACGACGATGCGGAGTTCCTCCGCCGCCTGCGCAACGACGCCGAGCAGGACGAGCGCATCCGCCGCATGGAGCAGGAGCTCGCCGAGCTCGACGCCGACGATCCCCTCAAGCCGACGACGCCCGGTGCGGGCAACGGACGCAGCTCCGGCGCCTCGGGGGCCGCGGGCGGGCGGTACGGCCGGCCCGACCGGTTCAGCAGGCTCGGGCACCGCGGCATCCGGCGACGGCTTCGACACCGGCGACGCACTCGGCACCGAGCGCAAGCGCCCCGATGCGCCCGACGCGCCGGGTGAGGCGGGCCCGTCCGGGCGACCGAATGGCTGAACCGGCGCCCCATCGGGTGAGCACCCGGTGGAGCCCCGCGAGCGATGCCGCGATGGCGCTCCTCAGCGCGTTCGTGCGCGAGGGCGTGCGCGACGTCGTCGTGGCGCCCGGGTCCCGATCGCAGGCGCTCGCACTCGCGGCCGCCGAGCTCGAGCGCGTCGGCGCGATCCGCCTGCACGTGCGCATCGACGAGCGGGGCGCGGCGTTCCTGGCGCTCGGCACCGCGATCGAGTCGGGGCGCCCCGCCGTGGTCGTCACCACGTCGGGCACGGCCGTCGCGAACCTGCACCCTGCCGTGCTCGAGGCGCACCACTCGGGCGTGCCGCTCATCATCTGCTCGGCCGACCGGCCGGCGGAGCTGCGCGGCATCCGCTCGAACCAGACCACCATGCAGCCGGGCATCTTCGCCGGGGCGGTGCGACTCGAACGCGACGTCGCCGCGCCCGAGGGCAAGGCCGGTGAAGCGGATGCCGCGGCGCACCTCGCCCGCGAGGCCGTCGACGCCGCACTCGGCCGCGACGACAGCGGCGACTCGGTGCCGCATCCGGGGCCGGGGCCGGTGCACCTGAACCTGCAGTTCCGCGAGCCGCTCTCCGCGGTGCTGACGCTGGACGCGGCCCCGCACGCCGACCGTCGCCACGAGGCGCGCCACGAGGCGCGCCGCGATGCGTCGGCCGCACCCCGACCCGCGGACGGCGCCGCGGTCGTCGAGCCGGGCCCCCGCACGCTCGTCGTCGCGGGCGCCGGCGCGGGCCCGGGCGCCGAGGAGTTCGCGCGCGAGGGCGGCTGGCCCCTCGTCGCCGAGGTCACGAGCGGCGCGCACTTCGGCCCGAACCTCGTGGTCGCCTACCGCGAGCTGCTGCGCGAGCCCGGGTTCGGCGACGCCGTCGAGCGCGTGATCGTGTTCGGGCATCCGACCCTCTCGCGCGAGGTGCCCGCGCTCGTGCAGCGCGAGGGCGTCGAGTCGATCGTCGTGGCGCCCACCGGCATCGAGTGGTACAACCCCGGTCGTCGGGTGCGACGCTTCGAGCGCGCGGTGCGCGCCGCGGCGCACGAGCCGTCGGCCGACGAGCGCGCGTGGACGGGTCGATGGGTGCGGGCGAGCCGCATGATCGTCGACGAGGGGCTGCCCGTAGCGGCATCCGTTCGCAGCGGCGTCGATGAGACCGGGCACGTCTCGGACTTCGCGGCGCAGCGCGAGTACACGCGCGCGCAGCTCGCCGCCGTGCGTGCGCCCGTGACGCGCCGCATGCTCGTCGACGCGGTCTGGGCCGCGACCTGGCCGCACGACCGGCTCGTGTTCGGCGCCTCCAGGCTCATCCGCGACGCCGACCGCGCCGTGCCCGGGCGACGCGTCCCCGTGTATGCCAACCGCGGCCTGGCGGGCATCGACGGCACCGTGGCGACGTCGCTCGGCATCGCGATCGCCAGCCAGTCGCCGGAGCCCGGGTGACGGTGCGGCGGGTGCGGCGGGCGTCGGGTGGTGCGGCCGCTCCGGATGCCGCGTCGCCGCCCGTGCCGGCCCGCACCGGCGTCACCCGCGCCCTCATCGGCGACCTCACGCTGCTCCACGACGTCGGATCCCTCCTGCTCGGGCGCCGGCGAGTCCCGCCCCCGCCTGCAGGTCATCGTGGGCAACGACGGCGGCGGCACGATCTTCGACGCGCTCGAGGTCGCGGGGTCCGCGTCGCCCGACGCCTTCGACCGCGTGCAGTACACGCCGCAGCAGATCGACCTCGCGGCGCTCGCCGCGGCCTACGGCTGGGGCTACGCGCGGGCGGCGACGCGCGGCGAGCTCGACGAGGCGCTCACCGGCCGCATCGACGGACCGCAGCTCGTCGAGGTGCCGCTGCCGCGCTGACCCGTATGCACGGAAGTCCGGTCGCGTCGAGGCCTTGCCGCGGCATCCGCTCGCTCGACAGGATGGAGCCCAACGCGACGTGGCGTCGCACATGAGGAGCGTGGCATGAGCAAGGAGTCGTACTGGATCGAGGACCCGAGCAGGCTCCTCCGGGTGGAGTCCGGGTTCAAGCTGGTCGGGTCGCCGACCGACGCGCATCCCGGATTCGACGGCAACAAGGCCGCCGGGCGGGCCGCACTGAAGGAGGGCGCCATCGTGCTGGCCGACCTGCAGGAGCGGCTGTTCGCCCACCACCAGGCGGGCGCCGACGGGCGGCGCATCCTGCTCGTGCTCCAGGCCATGGACACGGCCGGCAAGGGCGGCATCCTGAAGCACGTCATCGGAACCGTGGACCCGCAGGGCGTGCAGCTCGCCGCGTTCAAGAAGCCCACCGAGGAGGAACTCGCGCACGACTTCCTCTGGCGCGTGCGCAAGGAGGTGCCCGAGGAGGGCAAGATCGGAGTCTTCGACCGGTCGCACTACGAGGACGTGCTCATCGCACGGGTGCGTGAGTTCGCGTCGCCCGAGGAGATCGAGCGGCGCTACGGCGCGATCAACGAGTTCGAGGCCGAGCTCGTCGACGAGGGCACGACGATCATCAAGGTGATGCTGCACATCTCGCCGGAGGAGCAGAAGGCCCGCCTGCTCGACCGCCTCGAGCGGCCCGAGAAGCAGTGGAAGTACAACCCGACCGATGTCGACGAGCGCATGCTGGGCCCCAAGTACCAGGAGGCGTACCAGATCGCCTTCGATCGCACCTCGACGCCCATCGCGCCGTGGTACGTGGTGCCGGCCGACCGCAAGTGGTACGCGCGGCTCGCGGTGCAGCACCTGCTCATCCAGGCGCTGCAGGACCTGAAGCTGGAGTGGCCGAAGCCCGACTACGACGTCGAGGCGGAGAAGGCGCGGCTGCTCGCGAGCTGACGCGCGCATCCGCTCAGCCGCCGAACGCCTCGACGATCGGCCGGAACTTCATGACGGTCTCGGCGAGCTCGTCGGTCGGCTCGGAATCGTGGACTATGCCGCATCCGGCATATGCCGCGATCGCGCCGTCGGGGCCGATCTGCGCGCACCGCAGCGCGATGGCCCATTCGCCGTCGCCGTCGCCGTCGATCCAGCCGACGGGGCCGGCGTAGCGCCCCCGGTCGAAGCCCTCGAGCTCCGCCAGCACCCGCAGCGCGATCCGCCGGGGCGTGCCGGCCACCGCGGCGGTCGGGTGCACCGCCTGCACGAGGTCGAGCGAGCTCGAGCCGTCGCCGAGCGTGCCCTTGAGGTCGGTGGCGAGGTGCCAGAGGTTCGGCAGCTGCAGGGTGAACGGCTCGGGGCTCGCATCGAGGCGGGCGGTGTGCGGCGCCAGGCGATTCACGGCGCTCGCCACGGCGAGGGCGTGCTCGGCGCGGTCCTTGTGCGACTCCACGAGGGCGGCGGCGCGCTGGCGATCGGATGCCTCGCCGGCGCCCCGCGCGGTCGTGCCCGCGAGCACGCGCGCCGACACGGTGCCGTGGTCGACGCGCACGAGCGTCTCGGGGCTCGCGCCGATGAGTCCGTCGACGGCGTACACCCAGGTGTCGGGGTAGTCCTCGGCGAGGCGGTTGATGACCGCCCGCAGGCCGTCCTCCTCGTGCAGCTCGCCGACGAGCTGCCGCGCGAGCACGACCTTCTCGAGCTCGCCGTCGTCGATCCGGCGCACGGCCTCGGCGACCGCCGCCTCGTACTGCTCGGGCGGCACGGCACCCGGCGAGAACGCCACCCGGGGCACGCGGCGCTTCGGCGCCGGCTCGGGGATCTCGAGGACGACGGATGCCGCGACATCCGCTGCATCGGCGGCGTCGTCGACCGTGGCGAGCGCGATGCGCGTGACCCAGGCGCGGCCGTCGCGGCGGCCGAGCACGAGCTCGGGCACGACGAGCACGCTCGTCGACGCGGAGTCGTCGGCGAAGGCGAAGGCGCCGAACGCCACGAGTCCGGTGCCGGGGAGCCCGACGCGGTCGTCGACGTCGGCGGCGGCCGCGATCGACGTCCACGCGGCGGCGGCGTCCTCGACGCGGCTCGCGCCACTCGTCTCGATGCGCAGCGTCTCGCCGAGGCCGACGATGCCCTCGCCGCGGCGCATCCAGAGCAGCGGATGCCGCGGGTCGGCGCGTGGGATCAGCGGCGCGAGCTCGTCGACGGGCTCGGTGCGGACGACGAGCCGCGTGACGGCGATACGCGGCGCCGGGGCATCCGTCTGGGTCACCGCACCAGCCTACGTCTCGCGGGGAGGCCGCCTACGCGGCGACGACCTCGACGCCGTGCCAGAAGGCCACGTGGCCGGCGATCTCCGAGGCCTGCGCGGAGGGGGTGTCGTAGGTCCAGGCGGCGTTCGGGTTGCGCCGGCCGTCGACCTCGACGTGGAAGTAGTTCGCGGTGCCCTTCCAGTGGCAGACGCTGCGGTTGTCGCTCGGGGCGAAGTGCCGCTGGTCGATCGACTCGCGCGGGAAGTAGTGGTTGCCCTCGACGACGACCGTGTCGTCGGACTCCGCGAGCACCGCACCGTTCCAGATGGCCTTCATGGATCTCCTCCTCGCGAGCACGCGCCCGCATCGTTCGTCTACCGTGATACGGAACGCCGCGGCATCCGGATGCATTCCGACGCATGGAGCCCGCGGGCCGGCTCGCAGGGGACTCACAGCGACCGGATCCGGCCGGGATGCCGCGCCGTAGACTCGGAGCATGACGCGCGCAGACCTCGGCAAGGATCCGAGCCAGGTGTCGGCGATGTTCGACCGGGTCGCCGCCCGCTACGACCGCACCAACAACGTGCTCTCGGTCGGCAACGCGCCGCTCTGGCGGGTCGCGACGACCCGCGCGGTCGCGCCGAAGCCGGGGGAGCGCATCCTCGACGTCGCGGCGGGCACCGGCACGTCGAGTGCGAGCCTCGCGAAGTCCGGGGCATCCGTCGTCGCCGCCGATTTCTCGCCCGGCATGATCGAGGTCGGCCGGCGTCGCCAGGCGAGCGTGCCGAACCTCGTCTTCGTCGAGGCGGATGCCACGAAGCTGCCGTTCGGCGACGACGAGTTCGACGCCGTCACCATCTCGTTCGGCCTGCGCAACGTGAACGAGCCGAAGCTGGCGCTCGCCGAGTTCTTCCGCGTCGCCAAGCCCGGCGGACGCCTCGTGATCTGCGAGTTCTCGCACCCGCCCGTGGCGTTCGTGCGAACCGGGTACCACGCGTACCAGCGCTACGTGATGCCGCCGCTGGTGCGGCTGTCGAGCTCGAACGACACCGCCTACGAGTACCTCAACGAGTCGATCAACGCGTGGCCCGACCAGCCGACGCTCGCCGGATGGATCCGCGAGGCGGGCTGGGTCGACGTGGAGTGGCGCAACCTCACGATGGGCGTCGTGGCGCTGCACCGCGCTCGCAAGCCGCTCGCCTGAGCCTCGCCGGCGCGGCGAGTCAAGCCCCCGCCGCTCGCCGTCATCGGCACGGCTCACGGGAAGCGCACCGGTAGGCTGGGGAACGTGAATCCGAGCCATCCGGTCGCGCGACGCGGCTCCGCGCTCGCTGCCAACCTCGGCCTGAGCGAGCGCGTCTTCGCGTCATCCGCCGACCGGGCGATGGCGAAGGCGATCGACGAGGGCATCGAGCGCGTCGAGGCCGGCCTCCTGCATGAAGTCAGCTTCGCCGACTCGATCGCGGATGTCTCGACGCGCTACCTGCTCGAAGCGGGCGGCAAGCGCGTGCGCCCCATGCTCACGCTGCTCACCGCGCAGCTCGGCGCGGGCGCCAACGACGACGTGGTGATGGCCGCCGAGGCGATCGAGATCACCCACCTCGGCTCGCTCTACCACGACGACGTCATGGACGACTCCGAGCGCCGTCGCGGCGTGCCGAGCGCCCAGACCGTGTGGGGCAACTCGGTCGCGATCCTCACCGGCGACCTGCTCTTCGCCCGCGCCAGCCAGCTCATGGCGAGGCTCGGCGAGCGGGCCATCCGCATGCAGGCCGACACGTTCGAACGTCTCGTGCTCGGCCAGCTGCACGAGACGGTCGGTCCCACCAACGGCGAGGATCCGATCGCGCACTACATCCAGGTGCTCGCCGACAAGACCGGCTCGCTGATCGCCGCCGCCGCGCAGTCGGGCATCGTGTTCTCGGGCGCCGATCCCGCGTTCGAGAAGCCCATCGTGGAGTTCGGCGAGAAGATCGGCGTGGCGTTCCAGCTCATCGACGACGTCATCGACCTGTCGCCGCAGCCCGAGGAGACCGGCAAGGTGCCCGGCACCGACCTGCGCGCAGGGGTCGTCACGCTGCCGCTGCTGCGTCTCGCCGAGCTCGCGAAGACGGATGCGGCATCCGCTGACCTGCTCGACCGCATCGAGCGCGACGTGATCGTGATCGCGAATCCCGTCGACGGGTTCGACCCGCACGACACCAACACCCTCGCCTCGCGGATCGTGCCGTCGAAGGCGAAGGTCGACGCGATCGTCGCCGAACTCCGCACGCACGAGGCCACGCGCGCTACGCTCGCTGAGGCCCACCGGTGGGCGCGCGACGCCGTGACGGCGCTCGCGCCGCTGCCCCAGGGGAGTGTGAAGAAGGCGCTCACGCGATTCGCCGAGACGATCGTGGAGCGACAGAGCTGATGGAGAGACCCAGGCACGTGAACAAGCTGCGACTCGCGATCGTCGGGGCGGGCCCCGCGGGCATCTACGCCGCGGACATCCTGCTGAAGGCCGAGCGGAACTTCGACGTCTCGATCGACCTCTTCGACCACCTTCCCGCGCCGTACGGGCTCGTGCGCTACGGCGTCGCACCCGACCACCCGCGCATCAAGGGCATCATCACGGCGCTGCGCGAGGTGCTCGACCGTGGCGACATCCGCATCTTCGGCAACGTGCGCTTCGGTGAGGACATCTTCCTCGAGGACCTGAAGAAGCACTACAACGCCGTGATCTTCGCGACGGGTGCGGTGCGGGATGCGTCGTTGAACGTGCCCGGGCACGAACTCGACGGGTCGTACGGCGCAGCGGAGTTCGTCGCCTGGTTCGACGGCCACCCCGACTTCCCGCGCACGTGGCCGCTCGACGCTCGCGAGGTCGCCGTCATCGGCAACGGCAACGTGGCGCTCGACGTGTCGCGCATGCTCGCCAAGCACGTCGAAGACCTCATGCCCACCGAGATCCCCGCGAACGTCGCGGCGGGCCTCGCCGCCTCGCCCGTGACCGACGTGCACATCTTCGGCCGCCGCGGCCCCACGTCGGTGAAGTTCACCCCGCTCGAGCTGCGCGAGCTCGGCGAGCTGCGCGACGTCGACATGATCCTCTACGACGAGGACTTCGACTACGACGACGCGGCCCGCGCGGCCGTCTCGGGCAACAAGCAGGTCTTCGTCATCGACAAGGTGCTGAACCAGTGGCGCCAACGGGAGGTCGGCCAGGCCTCGCGTCGCCTGCACCTGCACTTCTTCGCGAAGCCGCTCGAGATCGTCGGCGACGGCAACGGCCGCGTCGGCGGCATCCGCTGGGAGCGCACCGCGCCCGACGGCGAGGGCGGCGTCGTGGGCACCGGCGAGATCCGCGAGCTGCCCGTGCAGGCCGTCTACCGCGCCGTCGGCTACTTCGGCTCGCCGCTGCCCGGCATCCCCTTCGACGAGAACTTCGGCGTCATCCCGAACCACGAGGGCCAGGTGCTCTTCCACGACAAGGAGACCGGCGACGCCCGGCAGATGTACGGCGTCTACGCCACCGGCTGGATCAAGCGCGGCCCGGTCGGCCTCATCGGGCACACGAAGTCCGACGCGATGGAGACCATCAAGCACGTCATCAACGACCTCGGCAACTGGTGGCGTCCCGAGTCGCCGTCGGAGGCGTCGGTGATCGAGATGCTCGAGGCCCGCGGCATCGAGTGGACCGACCTCGACGGCTGGCACCGCCTCGACGAGCACGAGCAGGCGCTCGGCTCGGCCGAGGGCCGCAAGCGCATCAAGGTCGTGCCCCGCGACGAGATGGTCGACATCTCGCGCGGCGAGGCGTAGCCTCCGCCGGTCGAGTAGCGAGCGCAGCGAGCGTATCGACGGCCTACGGACTGGCGCCCGACCGGCGGCTCGCCCACGTACGTGTGCGCCTCCCGGGCGAGCTCCGACCAGAGCTCGACGGTCGCTGACGCGCACCCAGTTGCGGCTCGGCCCGCCGTGCACGCCGCTGAACGGCTCGGCGACGCCGCGCCTGCGCAGGTCGGCCGAGCGATGCCGCGGGCAACTCGACGACCAGGTCGTCCTCGTCGAGGAACGCGAACAGCCGGCCGTGCACGAGCAGGCCGTCGGGCGTGAAGTCGACGTCGTAGTCCTCGTCGAGCAGCAGCTCTCGTGTCACCGCGTCGTACGTGCGATCCGCTTCGTCGCCCATGGCGCCCCCAATCGTCCTTGGCTCAACTGTGTCAGCCGCGGCCGGTCGTGTCGATGCAGTGTGCACACGTGACCAGCGGATGCCGCGGCTGCCGCTACGCTGCACATCATGCCGCTCGAGACCGTGATCACCGCCGTGGTCGCATTCGTCGTCGGGGCGGCCCTCGGCTGGTGGCCGCTCGCCGCGTGGACGCAGCGGTCGACGAAGGGCGAGCGGATGCCGCTGCGCACCGTCCGCATCGCCGGCGCCGCGATCACCGCGGTCACGTTCGCGGCCCTCGCCCTGCGCTTCGGGCTCACGTGGATCCTGCCGGCGCTGCTCGTCTTCGCGGCCGCGTCAACGGTGCTCACCCTCGTCGACCTCGCCGAGAAGCGGCTGCCGAACGCCGTGATCTTCCCGACCCTCGCCGCGGTCGCGGTGTTGCTCGTGCCGGCGACGTGGGCATCGGGCGCGTGGATCGCGCTGCTGTGGGCCGCGATCGGCTCCGCCGCGATGTTCGCGGTGTACTTCGTGCTCGCGCTGATCTCGCCGTCGTCGATGGGCATGGGCGACGTGAAGCTCGCCCTCGTCATCGGCCTGCTGCTGGGGTGGTTCGGCCTCAACGCGTGGCTGATCGGGCTGCTCGCGGCGTTCATCGTCGGCGGCGTGATCGCGCTCGTCGCGCTGGCGCTGCGCCGGGTCACCCTGCGCGGGTCGATCCCGTTCGGACCGTCGATGCTCGCCGGGGCATTGATCGCGCTGTTGGTCGTCGGCGCGTAAGCGATTTCGGGGTACACCGACGTACCCCCAGACCGGGGGACCGCTGAACTCGCCTCTCCCGGTTTTCCGGGCTTTCCGTTGCGGGCATGCACTGCAAACGCTGACATCCCCCCAAACGGGGGCATGGCGTTCCATGCATGCGCACAGTTACCGTTCTATCAGCCGCCGGTGCCCGCCGGTGGCAACTTCTCTCTCCTCGAACCCGAAGGACACAGCAATGCTCAAGGCATACTCGCGCGCCAGTTGCGCGCATCAACTCCCTCCGCAACGGAGGACGGCGCGACCGCCGCCGAGTACGGCCTCATCATCGGCCTGATCGCCGCCGTGATCATCACCGCCGTGGCACTGATCGGCACGCAACCTCGACAAGCTGTTCGACGCCGTCGGGCTCAAGATCCCCGTCGCCATCCCGTAAGCGCCATCGGCTCGCTCGCGCGGGCCCGTAATGCACGGGCCACGCGAGCACCGGAAAACATTACCCGCTCGGGCCGGCCTCGACGATGAGCTCGACGCCGATACAGCGGGACACAGCAGATCGAGCACAGCCGGTCTCAGCTCCATCCTCCTAGTCCCCCAGGAGGAATCAACACCTTGAACCCGAAGGATGTGTTCCACATGCTCAAGGCATTCGCGCGTCTCAGCGCATACGTCAACTCCGTCCGCAACGAGGAAGAGGGCGCGACCGCGGTCGAGTACGGCCTCATGGTCGGCCTGATCGCTGCCGTGATCATCACGGCCGTGGCGCTGATCGGCACCAACCTCGACCTGCTCTTCGACGCGGTGGGCGGCAAGATCCCCACGGTCATCCCGTAACCGCGCATCGGCCCACGTGGCTCCTGATGACTCGGGAGCCACGTGGGCATCAGCTTCCTGTCCGACCTGTGGGGGCCATCTCGTCGGATCCGCCCACGCGCGGTCCGGCATGATGGGGCCGCGTCGGTCGACGTTCTCGCCTGGCTTCCGACCTGACGTGCCGGCAGCCATGACCCAGCTACGAGGTGTCAACGATCATGATGCGTTGGATTCGGCAGCCGCGCGCGCGCGACGAGCGGGGTGCAGCAGCCGTTGAGTTCGCGTTCGTCGCGATTCCACTGATCACCCTGCTGCTCGGCATCATCGACTTCGGGTGGATCTTCAACCAGCAGGTCTCGCTCGCGAATGCAGCTCGCGAGGCCGCGAGGTACTACGCGGTCAACGAGCACGACGCGACGACTGCAGCCGAACGCCTCTCGCTCAAATCCGAGGCGGAGTCGTACGGCGAGGACATGGCGCCGTCCATCGACTGGTCCGCCGGCGGTGTCGCGCTCACCGATCTCTGCGGGGCCAACCCCGCGCGCGTCGAAGCCGTGGCCGAGATCGACATGCCATCGCTCACCGGCTTCTTCGACGCGATCCTCGGACCCGATCTCTTCGGAACTGGAGAAACGATATGTGGCGGTTGATCACCAGGCTGCGCGACGACGAAAGCGGCGCGTCCGCCGTCATGGTCGGCGTCATGCTCACGGTCCTGGTCGGATTCGCAGGCGTCGCAGTCGATGTCGGTGCGATGTACTCCGAGCGGGCCCAGCTGCAGAACGCCGCAGATGCCGGTGCCCTGGCCGCCGCGAAGCACTGCTCGACGAATGGCGATTGTGCGACCGCGACGCAGCAGGCGGGCGCCCTCACCGCCGCCGACGGCAGGGGCGACGGCAACATGGCCGATGGCGGGGCTACCACCGCCATAACCAAGTTCACGACCAGCACGGTGACGGTGGCGACCGAGACACCGAACATGGCGCACCCCCTGGCGGCGATGTTCGGATTCGGCTCATCGGACGTCGGCGCGATCGCGACCGCCGAGTGGGGCGTGCCGAATTACGGACCGGTCATCCCGTTCGTGATCGGCTCGTGCGAGGTGACCACCGCGAGGTTCACCAGCGGCCAGGAGGTTGTGATCGACGACGTCAACCACACCTCCTGCGGCACCGGCGGGCCGGGCGGCTTCGGCTGGATCAAGGACACCACCGCGCCCACGAACTGCAACACGTACGTGGCCGTCAACGGCGTTCCGTGGAATGCGATCGCCACCGGACAGTGGGGGAGCAACGACACCGGCTGCGACGACGCGAAGCTGAACAGCTTCCTGTGCAAGACCATCCTCGTTCCGGTGTACGACCAGTCCGCTGGGACCGGCAACGGCACCACGTACCACATCGAGAAGTTCGCCGCGTTCGTCCTGGATGGATGGCGGAAGAACCCCTCTGGCTCGCAGGGCGGCATGTGCTCTGGAGTAACCGCCATCTACAACACGAAGATCGAGCCGACTGGAAGCGCCCGCTGGGCGACGACGGGCATTCAAGGACACTTCACTCAGTTCGTCTCCCTTGAGGACGCGTTCAAGATCGGCCCCGGCGTGCCGAATGGCGGCCTCTCGGTCGTTCGCCTGACCTGCAGCAATTCCCCGGCGGATCCCTGCCCCGCACCCTAAGGAAACCCCCGAAATGAAGACCCGAATCATCGGCGCAATCGTCGCCCTCGTCATCGCCGTCGTCGGCGCGTTCTTCCTCATCACCTACGTCTCGGCGCCGATGCCCGCGCTTCGGCGGGTGCCGAGCTCACCGAGGTGTACGTCGTCGACGAGGCCATCCCGGCTGGCACTCCTGGCGAGACACGTCTCGGACTACATCCGGGTGGACACCATGCCGCAGCGAAACCTCGCCGGCGACAATGTCTCCGACCTCACGGAGCTGGAAGGCCTCGTCGCAGCGTCCCAGATCCTGCCGGGCGAGCAGCTGCTTGCCGCTCGGTTCGCCGATCCTGCGGAGCTTGCGGCTGAGGGCGAGGTGCCCGTACCCGAGGGCATGCAGCTGGTGTCCTTCACCCTTCCGGCGGACCGCGTCGTCGGCGGTCAGGTCCGCGCCGGCGACCGCGTCGGCCTCGTCGGAACGGTCGATCCAGACGAGCCCGGCGACCAGGAGGACGTGATCAACCCGTTGTCCAGTTCGCGTTCCACGGCGTCCTCGTGACGAAGGTGCAGGGCGTCGTCGGTGCCGGACCCCGAAACCGGCGAGGAAGTCGAGCAGGATGCCTCCTGGACAGCCTCATGCTCACGATCGCGCTCTCGACGCACGACGTCGAGCGCTGGGTCTGGTTCGGCGAGGGTGAGGCTGGCGGCTGGGCGCAGATGTGGCTGTCGCTCGAGAACGAGAAGACCGACAACGGCGGCTCGTCGCCCGTCAGCGGATGGAACGCATGGCAATGACTCCCTTCCTGCTGGTCAGTCGCTCGACCGAGTATGAGACCCGACTGCGGGCTCTGCTCGGAGCGCGACTGCAGGTCGATCGCTGGCGAGTTCCTCACCTTCGGGGCGGATACCGTCCTGAAGCAGGTGACCTCGCCCCCGCGGATCGCCTTGCTCGGACCGGTCCTCAACTACGAGGAGACGAGGGAGCTCGTTTACGGCCTGCAGGAGCGCATCCGGGCATCGGCCTCATCGTCGTGCGCGAGCAGCGGTCGGATCTCGAGGACTGGGTTGATGAGCTCTCCCTGCAAGCGGTACTGAGCCCGGCATCGCTCGGACGAGTCCACGCTCGAACTCATCGATCGGCTCTCGGCTTGGCTCATCGGTCAGAATGTCGCGCGAGCGTCAGAGTTCGAAGTCCCACCGGCCCCCGAGCTCGACGAGCCCTGATGATTTGGCGAGTCGACGGCGACATCGATGGAGCTCGGCGACCTCGACGACCAGCTGGCCGCTGAGGACTCTCCGGATGGAGGTGGAGCCGGTCGAGCGAATGGGAGTTCCCGCCGCTCGAGGCCGGCGCGCGCAGCGAGGCGATCGCCGTCGTCGCGCCCAAGGGCGGGCAGGGCAAGACCACGCTCGCGATCAACCTTGCGACCGGGCTCGCGGAGATCGCACCGAACTCGGTCGTGCTCGTCGACGCCGACCTCCAGTTCGGCGACATCACCGCTGCCCTCGCGCTCGAAGCCAGAGCGCACGATCGTCGACGCGGTCGCGGGCTGCGGCAGACGAGCTCGTCCTCAAGACGACGCTCACGCATCACCCAGACGGATTCTTCGTCGTGGCGAGTGCTCCGTCGCCGGAGCTTGGCGACTCGAGTCGCAGCCGGCAGCGCTGGCCGCGCTCATCGAACGACTCCGATCCCTTTCCGGTACGTGATCATCGACACGACGCCGGGGCTCGGCGAACACACGCTGGCGCGCTCGAGCACGTCGACCGATGCCGTCTTCGTGACGAACATGGGCGTGGCGAGCCTTCGTGCGATGCGCACCGAGTTCGCGCTGCTGACCAAGCTCGGCTTGATGCCGGCGAACCGGCACGTCGTGATGAACTCAGATCGGATCGGCTCAGTGGGCTGACGACCCGTGACGTGGAGAACATCATCGGAGCCCCGATCGACGTCGAGGTCCCGCGATCCTCAGCGGTCCTCCTCGCGAGCAACCGAGGAGTTCCGCTCATCCACGACGATGTTCGGGACCCTGCTGCGAAGGCGATCCGCTCGCTCGTGCTTCGCATCGCGCCCGACGCATACCCGAAGCGAAGCAAGATCCAAAGAAGGCGGCGAATCAATGAACCTGTATGACCGACTCAATCCATCCGCACCCAGCAGGCGCGCCCGCACCCGAGGCGATCGGATCGCCCAGTCGGCGTACGTGCCGGCTCCCCGTCACCGCGACCTCGACGCGCCGCCCTCGCTGATCGGTGCCCTCGGTACCGGGGAGGACGGTTCGTCGAGGCGCCGTCCATCCCGGCAGCGACGCTGCCGATCGATTCGGTGCCGGAGCTGTCATGCCGCGGACCATCGCCGTCGACCCGCTCGCGGCAGTGAAGGAGAAGGCCGCAGAGGAACTCTTCGGGCGGATCGGGTCGCGACTGAACGATCCGTCGCTGACCGAGGATCAGCTTCACTCAGCTCGCACGCGCGGAACTTGCCGAGATCGTCGCCGGCGGAGCAGCTTGCGCTTTCGACGGCCGAACGGAACCGGCTCATCGATGACATCGGGGCCGACGTGCTCGGCTACGGCCCGCTCGAGACCGCTGCTCGACGGACCGAGTCCGTGAGCGAGATCATGGTCAACCGGTACGACCAGGTCTACGTCGAGCGCAACGGCCGGCTTGATCGAGACGCCGCACCGGTTCACCGGCGAGGCGCAGCTTCGGCGGGTCATCGAGCGGATCGTCGCCCGGGTCGGCCGCCGCATCGACGAGTCGTCTCCCTCGTCGACGCTCGCCTCGAGGACGGATCGCGCGTCAACGCCATCATCCCGCCGCTCGCGGTGGACGGTTCGTCGCTCACGATCCGAAAGTTCGCGGGCACCCCGTACACGGTGCGAGGATCTCTCGGCTTCGGCACGCTACGCCCGAGGTCGGCGACGGTGCTCGACGCCGCGGTGCGGGCGAAGCTGAACATCCTCGTCTCCGGCGGTACCGGCACCGGCAAGACCACGTTGCTCAACGTGCTCTCCGCATTCATCCCGACTGACGAGCGGATCATCACGATCGAGGACGCCGTCGAGCTGCAACTGCAGCAGGAGCACGTCGTGCGGCTCGAGTCGCGGCCCGCCGAACATCGAGGGTCGGGGCGAGATCACGATCCGCGACCTCGTGCGCAACTCGCTTCGCATGCGGCCTGACCGCATCGTCGTCGGCGAGGTCCGCGGCGCCGAGATCCCTCGACATGCTGCAGGCGATGAACACCGGCCACGAGGGTTCGATCTCCACGGTGCACGCGAACTCCCCACGCGACGCGATCGCGCGCATGGAGACGCTCGTGCTGATGGCGGGCATGGACCTGCCGCTCCGTGCGATCCGCGAGCAGATCGCGTCCGCGATCGACATCATCGTGCAGATCACCCGGCACAAGGATGGCGTCCGTCGCGTCACGCACATCACCGAGGTGCACGGGATGGAGGGCGAGGTCATCACGCTGCAGGACGCGTTCACGCTTCGACTACTCGGCAGGATTCGACGCACGAGGGCCGACTCCTCGGCCGCATCGAGCCGACCGGGGTGCGGCCGCGGTTCGCCGAGCGCATCGCCGACCACGGAATCACGCTTCCGATGTCGCTCTTCCAGCCCGACTTCGCGAGATGCTCGGGGAGATTCGATGAATCCGGTCATCCTCGTCGCGGGATCGCGCTCGGCCTGCTCGCGCTGCTCGTGCTGCTGTTCTTCGTGGTCGCGCCGCCGGCGCCGCGGGTCGCCGCGCGATCGTCGCACTGCGCCCGGCGTCGAGCACGTCTCGACACTGCACGAAGTCACCGAGCGCACGACCGCGGTCGATCGATGCGGCCGTCTCGAAGCGGCGCGCGTCGACTGTTCGGCCGAGACGAGCTCGAGCTCGCCGGGCATCAAGACCGAGCCGTCGGGGTTCGTCGTCCTCGTCGCATCGGCCGCGAGCGTGCTCGCACTCGTCGGCGTGCTGCTCGGCCTCGCGAACGGCACCTCGCTTCTCTGGGCGGTCCTGCTCGCGCTGCTCGCCCCGGTCGGCGCGAAGGTCATGTGAACGTTCGGACGTCGCGACGGCGGGCGAAGTTCGCCGATCAGATCGATGACACCGTGCAGCTGCTCGCGGGCGGTCTTCGCGCGGGCCACGGGCTTCACCGCACCATCGCCGCCGTCGCGACCGAGGCCGACGCGCCGATGAGCGAGGAACTCGCGCGGGTCGTCAACGAGACGCGACTCGGTCGCGACCTTCGCCGACGCGCTCACCATGACTGCGCAAGCGGATGCAGAGCGACGACTTCGAGTGGGTCGCGCAGGCGATCGCCATCAACGCGGAGACCGGCGGCAACCTCGCCGAGGTGCTCGACCAGGTCGGCAAGACCATCCGTGAGCGCAACCAGATCCGCCGCCAGGTGAAGGCGCTCAGCGCCGAAGGCCGGCTGTCCGGCATCATCCTCGTCGCGCTTCCGATCGTGGTGTTCTTCTCTCTTCTCGATCATGCAGCCGGGCTACTTCGCCGTGTTCTTCGCGAGCATCATCGGCATCGCTCGCGCTGATCGTCGGCGGCGATCCTCCTGATCGTCGGCACGATCTGGATCGCCGTTGCGGTGAAGGTGAAGTTCTGACATGGCATCCCCGATCGCATGCTCATCGTACGCTCGTCATCGGCGTGACCGCGCTCGGCGCTCGGTGCTCTTCGTCTTCCTCGCTGTTCCCGGTCGGCGCAAGCCGGCGCCGCTGAAGCGGCGGTGGAGGTCCACCCGCGCTCGGGCGCCGTGCAGCAGTCGTCGTTCGGTGTGTCGCTCGTCGCTGCCGCTCCGCGGGGATACATCGGATGGCTCGAGAAGCAGATCGTGCTCGCCGGACGCCCGCATCGGCTGGACGCTCGCGCGGCATCGTCACCTGGAAGGTCGTGCTCGCCGCGTTCGGCGTCGCTGATCGGGCTGCTCTTCATGCTTCGCGCGGCGGCCCGCAGCCGCTGAAGTTCCTCGCTCGCCGTCTTCGCGACGGTGCTGCTGCTTCTTCCTCCCCGATGTGCTGCATCAACAGCCGAGCGCACGACCGACAGGAGGCCATCAAGCTCGCGCTCCCGACACGCTCGACCAGATGACGATCGCGGTCGAGGCCGGACTCGGCTTCGACGCCGCGATGGCCAAGGCCGCACGGGACGGCAAGGGCCCGCTCGCCGAAGAGCTCATCCGCGTGCTGCAGGACATGAGCATCGGGCGTACTCGCCGCGATGCGTTCCACGAACTCGAGCGTCGCACGAGCTCCGAAGACCTGCGGCGGTTCATCCGGGCCATCATCCAGGCCGACGCGTACGGCGTTGCGATCGGCGATGTCCTGCGGGTCCAGGCCGGCGAGATGCGCCTCAAGCGACGCCAGCGTGCCGAGGAGCAGGCGCATGAAGGTCACGGTCAAGATCCTCTTCCCGCTCGTCTTCTGCCTCCTGCCCGTCGCTGTTCATCATCGTCATGACGCCCGCGGTCATCGGCATCATCGAGACCTTCAGCTGACTTCTGAGCGTGCGACACGCGCTCCGTTAGGCTGGACCACGACCTTGGGGGAGGTGCCGTGGCCGAGCAGAGCGTCGAGACGTGGCGTCCCGACGTGCTCGGCGAGGGGTTCGAGCAGCTCACGCTGCCGCTCGGGAGTGACGACGAGGGCGAGATCGTCGCCACGCTCGTGCGGCACCGCACGTCGGCGGCCGACCGGTTCCGGTGGTGGTGGGAGCAGCAGCCCGCGGCATCCGGAGCCGACGTGCTGTACGTGCACGGGTGGAGCGACTACTTCTTCAATCCCGAGCTCGCGCGCTTCTGGTCGGACGCCGGCGCCCGGTTCTTCGCGCTCGACCTGCGCAAGTACGGGCGCAGCCTGCGCCCGGGTCAGACGCCCGGGTACATCACGAACCTCGCCGACTACGACGCCGACATCGAGGCCGCGCTCGCGGCGATGGGGCACGGGTCGACGGATCTCGTCGGGGCATCCGCTCGGCCGCTGATCCTGCTGGGGCACTCCACCGGCGGACTCACCCTGAGCCTCTGGGCGGCGCGACACCCGGGCCGTGCCGCGGCGCTCGTGCTGAACAGCCCGTGGCTCGAGTTCCAGGCCAGCCGAATCGGCCGCGAGGTGCTGACGCCCGTGATCAGCTGGGGCGCGCGCACGAACCCGATGGGGCCGATGCCGAACGTCGACCTCGGCTTCTACACCCGCACCGTCTCGAAGGAGTTCGACGGCGAGTGGGAGTACTCGAGCGAATGGCGTCCCGACCGGGGGTTCACGGTGTATCCGGCCTGGCTGACGGCGGTTCTCGCGGGGCACGCCACGGTCGCGGCCGGCATCGACGTGGGTGCGCCGGTGCTCTCCCTGCTGTCGGCGCGGTCGACGATCCAGCCCCGATGGGACCCCGCGATGCTCACCACCGACATCGTGCTCGTCGTCGACGACATCGCCCAGCGGTCGCTGAAGCTCGGCCCCGAGGTCTCGGTCGCGTGGGTCGACGGGGCACTGCACGACGTGTTCCTGTCGCGTCAGCCGGCGCGCGCGATGCGGCCTATACCGTCGGTCACGCGATGGCTGCGAGGCTATGCCCCGCGGCATCGATCGCATAGAGTTGAGGAATTCTCACCCGAACGGGGGTCTTGGGGCCAGGGAACGCCAGAGGTAGGTTCGCAGTAACCAAGAGCGGACCGGGCGACCCGACGTCGACACCCATCGACGACCCGGTCCTGTACGGCGTGCGCGCGGTGCAGCGGGTCGATCGAGTAGTACCCGAGGAACTCGTGAAATACACCCGGATCCGTCGCGGATCATCCGCTGAACGATCGCCTTCGAACACGGCGATCGCGGCTCTCGCGGCCTCGGTGCTCCTCATCGGCTCGCTCGCGGCGTGCACGGGAGGCCAGCCGATCTCCGCACCGGGCCCGCGGATCTCCGGGCCGGTCGAGACCGAGAAACCCCGCACCACGGCGGTGCCGGCGCCCGATGACACCACGATCGACGACGTCATCGACGAGGCGCCCCCCGCACCGGTGCAGGAGGCCGAGCTCGACGACGTCGTCACGCTCGAGAACGGCGTGCGGGTCTCGGTCGACCGAGATCAGCGGTCTCACGGTCGAGGCTCAGACGCCAGGAGAGGTGGCCGGCCCCGCGGTCGCGGCCACGATCCGGTTCGAGAACGAGTCGGGGCATCCGCTGGATCTGGGCGCGACGATGGTCACCCTCGTCGATGCCGCCGGGAACGTCGCAGCCCCCACGACGTCAGAGCCGGCGGCACCGACGAGCGGCACGCTCGATGACGGCGGAACCACCGAAGGAACGTACGTGTTCCGGATGCCCGAGGACACCCGGAACGCGGTCACATTGACGGTCGACTACGAGGCGGGCGCGCCCGTGGTCGTCTTCCACGGATCGGTGACGTGAAAACGTCGCCGACGCAGGCGAGGAGAGGCATCATGCAAGAGGCGTCCTGGCACCGGAGTGTCCTGGCCATGTTCACGACAGCAGTCGTCGTGGCGGCGGGATTGCTGATCGGCGGCGCGAGCCCGGCGGCGGCGGCTGAGAACGGCCCGGCACCGATCGAGCAGCGGAACAGCAACGACGGTCACCGCTGATCCGCTGCCCACCGTGCAGATCGACTCCGGCATCGTGTGGACGCAGGAGGTCGTCGGGAACACCGTGTTCGCCGGCGGCAGCTTCTCGAACGCCCGGCCTGCGGGCGCCGCACCCGGCACGGACCTCATGCCGCGCAGCAACATCCTCGCGTACAACCTCACCACCGGCGTGATCACGCCGTTCGCCCCGCAGATCAACGGCCAGGTGAAGGTCATCAAGGCCTCGCCCGACGGGTCGCGCATCTACGTCGGCGGCAGCTTCACCTCGATCGGCGGCCAGACCCGATACAACATCGCCGCCTTCGACGTCGCCACCGGCGCGCTGTCGACGACGTTCCGGCCGGCCGTCGGCGGGTCGTACGTCAACGCGATCGAGGCCACGAGCTCCGCGGTCTACGTGGGTGGCCTGATCGGCGCCGGAGCCGGGGTCACGCGCAAGAACCTCGTCGCGTTCAACACGAGCGGCGCCCTGCTCGGATGGGCGCCGACCACCGACCTGCAGGTCGACACCATGGTGCTGACGCCCTCGGACGACAAGCTGATCATCGGCGGCCGCTTCGGGACGGTCAACAACGTCTCCCAGCGAGGCCTCGCGGCACTCGATCTCAGCTCTGGTGCGATCCTGCCCTGGACCGCCCCCTCCATCGTGAAGAACGGCGTCGCCGTCGGCACCTCGCAGGCCGGCAAGGCGGGCATCTGGGAGCTCGAGGCGGACGCCAACGCCATCTACGGCACCGGATGGGTGTATGCGGACAAGGCCACCGGCAACCTCGAGGGCCTGTTCTCGGCCGAGCCGGGCAGCGGCGCGATCCGGTGGATCGCCGACTGCCACGGCGACCACTACGGCGTGTACTCCGACGGCACCAACGTCTACTCGACCGGCCATGAGCACGCGTGCGAGACCATGAACGGCATGCCGCAGGGCTCTGGGAACCCCGGCAACATGCGCAATGCGACGGTCTACACCGCAGCGGCGAAGGGCACGCTCCTGCGCACGTTCAACGTCAACAACATCTACGCCGACTGGAGCGGCTACCCCGCACCGGCGGTCGTGAACTGGTACCCGGAGTGGATCACGGGCGGTGCCGGCGGCGGCCAGGCCGGCTGGACCGCGACCGGCGCAGGCGACTACCTGTTGATCGGCGGCGAGCAGGCCTACGTCAACGGGCAGCGGTCCCAGGGCATCACCCGCTTCTCGCGGAACCCCTCGACCGGGAAGGACTCCGGGCCGAGGCTGTCGGATGCGGACTGGGTGCCGGCGGTATCGTCGACGACGAGCGGCAAGGTGCGGGTCTCGATCCCGGCCAACTGGGATCGTGACGACCTGAACCTCACGTACCAGCTCATCCGCAACGGTGCTGGGCAGCCGGTGGCGACCACGACGGTGCAGGCGACGTACTGGAGCCGACCGCAGGTCGTGCTGACGGACACCCAGCCGGCCGGCTCGACCCCGAACTACCGGATCGTGGCCGTGGACGGCGACGGGAACACCGCGAACAGCCAGACCGTCTCCACGACGGTCACGGGCATCGCGGGCTCGGACTACGCCGAGACCGTCATGGACGACGGCGCGTCGCTGTACTGGCGACTGGGCGGCACCGCCGCGCAGGGCGGGAACGACCTCGTCGGCAACAACGACGCGGTCGTGCGGTCGGGCGTGACCTCCAACTCCGGCGGCGCGCTGCCCTCCGAGCCGGGACCGTCCTACAACTTCAACGGGACCACGAGCGGATTCCTCAATTCCACGAGCCAAGCGCCCGGTCGGGCAGCAGTACTCGACCGAGGTCTGGTTCAAGACGACGACCACGACGGGCGGGAAGCTGATCGGGTACGGCAACTCGTCCTCGGGCACTTCCACCAACTACGACCGCCACGTGTACATGCAGAATGACGGCCGGCTGACGTTCGGCACGCACCCCGGCATCGTTCGGACGGTCACGAGCACGAACTCCTACCGCGACGGCAACTGGCACCACATGGTGGCATCGCAGGGCTGGGACGGCATGAAGCTCTTCGTCGACGGCCAGTTGGTCGGCTCTCGGCCCGAGAACACCTCCCAGGCCTACAACGGATTCTGGCGGGTCGGCGGAGACAACCTCGGGAGCTGGCCGAGCCGCCCGTCGAGCGACTACTTCGCGGGCCAGATCGACGAGGCCGCGGTCTACAACCGCGTCCTGACCTCGCAGGAGGTGTCGGAGCACTTCGCGAAGGGCTCGGGCGTCGCCGCGCCCACCGCCGCGTTCACCTTCACCACCGACGAGTTGGACGTCTCGGTCAACGGATCGACCTCCTCGGCGCCTCCCGGCCGGACGATCACCTCGTACAGCTGGAACTGGGGCGACGGCACTGCAGCGGGCAGCGGCGTCACCGCGACGCATCCGTACGCGAGCGGGTGGCACCTACACGATCACGCTGACGGTGACGGACAGCCTGGGCCTGACGGCGTCGACGTCGAAGGTCGTCACCGTGGCGCCGCCGCACGCGAACCCGACGGCGGCCTTCAGCACGCAGGTGAACGGCCTGTCGGTCGGCTTCGACGGCACGACGTCGACGGCGGCGGATGGTGCCACCATCGCGTCGTACGCGTGGAACTTCGATGACGGCGGGACGTCGACGCAGTCCGCGCCGACCCATGTCTACGCCGCCGCCGGCACGTACGACGTGACCCTGACGGTGGTCGACAGCCTCGGGGCATCCGACTCGGTGACGCAGCCGGTCACCGTCGCCGCGGCGACCACGCTCGCGGCCGACGAGTTCCAGCGCACCTCGGCCAGCGGCTGGGGTACCGCCGACGTGGGCGGTACCTGGAGCACCGTTTCCGGATCGTCGGTGAACGGCAGCGTCGGGTTGCTGAGCCTCATCAACGGCCAGACGCGCGCCACCACCCTCTCCGGCGTGCCTCCCGGCGGGCACGGATGCGCGGCTCAGCGTCTCGATCGACAAGGTCGCCAACGGCGGTGGCGCGCACGTCAACATCGCGCCTCGCAAGACGGCTGCGGGCGAGTACCGGGCGAAGCTGCGGTACTCGGCGACGGGCGTCGTGAACGTCGGCGTCGCGCGCCTGGTCGGCACCACCGAGACCCTGGTCGCCAACCGGGTCCTCACCGGGTACACGCACACCGCGGGCGCCACCCTCGAGGTGCGCGTGCGCACCGTGAGCACGGGACCGTCGACGACGGTGCAGGTGAAGGTCTGGCCGCAAGGACAGCCCGAGCCGGCCGACTGGTACGTCTCGGCCACCGACAGCGATCCCGGCCTGCAGGGAACGGGCCAGCTCGCGATCACCACGTACGTGTCGGGTACCGCGACCAACGGGCCCATCGGGATCGGATTCGACCACCTGACCGTGGTGGCGCCGAACTGAGATGAGACGGGCAGGTGATTGCTCAACGGAAAGGGTGAGCGACTCCAGCGCGGGACGGATCGGGGACATTGAAGACCGGCCCCGCGCTTGGGCCCGGTGTGCCGACTCGCCGAGGGACGGATCGGCGAGCATCTCGAGCACCCGGGCCGCCGACTCGGTGCCGGCCTCTGCTGCCGGCACCGAGTACGGCCATCCGATCGCATCGAACAGCGGCGCGAACTTGCGCGAGTACGCCATCGCGATCGCAGGGACCCCGGTCGAGAGGGCGTTCAGGCAGGCGTGCATGCGCGCGCCGATCAGGACCCGCGAGCCCGCGATGATCGCTCGCGCGTCGTCGAGGCCACGGGGTGCCAAGGCCTCGAGGTCGCTGCCGAACTCCGCGGTGAGTGCGTCGACCGCGGGTGCGTCGTTGTCGCGATCGTGGGAGTCGAGGACGTGCGGCAGCAGTGCGACCGAGCGGGATCGCTCGAGCAGCATCCGGACGATCGCGGTCACCGTCTCGCGATACGCGCGCGCGTCGACGTGCGGATTCTCCTGCCAGAGCAGACCCGAGACGTTGAGGATGACGTCACGACGCTCGGCCACCGGCTCCGGGGGAGCGATGGCGAAGGCGAGATCGCTCGTGACGGCATCGACCGGCCGACCGAGCGCCGCCGCCGCTGCGGCACTCACCGGGTCGCGCGCGAAGACGAGCGCCGAACGGTGCAGGGAGCGGCGGCCGAGCATCCGACCGGACACCGACCTGAAGGGCCCGATCGTCTGCGGGGCCATGACGACGGGGCGACCGGTCTGGGCAGCGAACTCGTGGACCGTCGACATCACGGAGTGCCGATGCGACCCGTAGATGTCCGAGAAGCTGTCACCCGAGCGGGTGTCCCAGACCAGGTCGAATCCCTCGAGCCAGGCCTTCATGCCGAGCCGCCCGACCACGCGCTCCTTCACGAGCGAGCGGACGCGACCCCACGGTACCTGCGGCGGACGAGACGTGAAGTCGGCGAACTCGAACTCCGCATCGGGCCACACCCGGCTGATGAGGTCGCGGCTCCCGCGGGCGAGGACCCGCACGCCGAGGTTCGGGGAGTGCTCATCCGCCCACAACACGAGTACGCGCATGTCGCTCCCCACCCGGCGCGGCTCCGGCGCCGACTCCCAGCCTATGGACCGCGGCGAGGGATCGGCGAGGGAAACGGGAGGCGATGGGCGTGACGGACGGCCTCGACCTGCGGACCGTGCTGCTGCTGCTCGTGGCAGTCGGGGCCCTCGTCGCGGCCTGGTACGTCGCACGCCGAGCGCCCCGACTCGTCGTCGCCGGATGGGCAGCGGTGTGCTTCCTCGTGCCGATCTGGGTCGGCGTGCAGGCCGGGATCTACTGGTCCGTGGTGACCGCGGTCACGGTCGTCGCGCTCGCCGCGTGGTCCGCATCGGACTTCACGTTCTCGTACGTCGACGTCCTGGTCGTCGGATTCGGCCTGCTGGTGCTCGCCGCGTACGTGGTGGGCGGCTCGACCTGGGGTCACGTGCTCATCGTCCTCGTCGGATGGCTCGTTCCCTACGCCTGGGGACGCGTCGTGCTCGCACGCGTCGATACGGCGTGGCTGACCTCCTGCATCGCCGTCGCGGCGACCGTCGCGGCCGTGCTCGGCATCATCGAGTTCGCCACCGGATTCAATCCGTTCGCCGGGATCGTCATGCCGAACGGCGCGTGGCGCACCTGGCACGAGCTGCAGCCGAGGGGCGGCTTCATCCGGGCCGAAGGCGCGTTCGGCCACTCGATCGCCTTCGCGAGCGCGCTGGCGATGAGCTCGGTCTTCGTGATCGCGACCCGGTGGCCGACCTGGGCGCGTCTCGCCTGCCTGTCGGTGATCATCACCGCGGTCGGGATGAGCTTCAGCCGCATCGGCATCATCACCCTGGCGATCACCCTCGTGCTGGCGGTGCTGCTGCTCGGTCGATGGATGACCCGGTCGATGCGCGTCGGCGTCGTCGCCCTGCTCGTCGTCGCCGCCGCGATCGCCGCGCCGCTGCTGGGCGACGTGTTCACTGCGGCGGGCGAGGAGGCCGGCGGCAGCGCGGAGTACCGCTCCGATCTCGCGGTGCTCATCGGGGAGATGCAGGCCCTCGGGATCACCACGAGCTGGACCGTGCTGCCCACGGGCGAGACCTACTACGGGTCCTTCCAGTCCATCGACAGCGAACTCGTGCTCACCGGCCTGCGCTTCGGCATCCTGCCGCTGATCGCCCTCGTCGCCGCCATCGTCACGTGCGTCCTCGGCCTGCTCCGGGGACGTGCCACCCCCGCCGCGGTCGCGGTCGCCGCGCAGATCCCGGCGTTCGCGACGGTGGCGCTCATCACGCAGTACGGATACCTCGCCTGGTTCCTCGCAGGCGTCGCCGTCACCTCGTATAAAATCGAGCGAGCCGACAGCATCTCTCCGCCGGGCCGCGAACGCTCCACCGTTGATGGAGCCCGAAGAGAGCGAGTGAGGTCGTGAGCGCGACGACGAGCAACATGAGCGTGGCACGGGCCATCGGAGTGCTCCGCAAGCGGTGGTGGATCGTGCTGATCGCCACGATCCTCGGCGGAGCCGCGGCGTTCGCGGCCTCCAGCACCGTGACCCCGATCTACCATTCGACCGCGTCGCTCTACTTCTCATTGCGCACGGCCTCGAGCGGCTCCGACATCAACCAGGGCTCCGCGTACACGCAGGCGCAGATGCTGTCGTTCGCCAGGCTCGCGACCTCGTCGGTCGTCCTCGATCCCGTCGCCGACGAGCTCGACGGAGACCTGACCACGAACCAGCTCCGCCGGACGATGAGCGTCACGATCCCGCAGAACACCGTGATCCTCGACGTCCGCGTCGGATCGACCGATCCCGATCGCGCCGCCCTCGTCGCGAATGCCATCGCCGACTCCCTCATCGACGCCGTCGACGAGGTGGCGCCCGACTCCGCCGAGGGCGAGGCCACCGTGGCGGCTCGGTCGATCGACCCGGCGAGCCCGGCCGTCTTCCAGACCTCCCCGAACAAGCAGCAGGACGCCCTGCTCGGCGCGATCGTCGGCTTCCTCGCCGCATCCGTCGCCGTCGTCCTGGCGGCCGCCCTGGACACCAGGGTGCGTTCGAAGACGGCGCTGGAGGGGATCACCGAGCACCCGGTGCTCGGATCGATCGAGCAGACGGCCCCGTCGGTCGATCCACGTCCGGTGGCGATCCGCCAGCCCAACGGGAGCGCGGCGGAGGCCTTCCGACAGGTGCGGTCCGGGCTGCGGTTCGCGTCGGCGAGCCACGACACGCGGACGCTCGCCATCACCTCGTCGCGTCCCGCCGAGGGGAAGACGTGGACGGCCGCGAACCTCGCGTTCGTGCTGGCGGAGACCGGGAAACGCGTGCTGCTCATCGACGCCGACCTCCGCAAGCCGAAGGTGGCCGATGCGTTCGGCATCGTCGGAGCGGTCGGGCTCACGACGGTGCTGATCGACGCCATTCCGCTGCCGAGCGCCGTGCAGCCCTGGCCACGGTCGACGCTCGAGATCCTGCCAGCGGGGGCGGTGCCGCCGAACCCCGCGGAGCTCCTCGCATCGGAGCGGATGAAGGAGCTCCTCCAGCAGGTCGCCGATGAGTACGACCTCGTCGTGATCGACACCGCACCGGTCCAGGTGGTGGCCGATGCGACGGTGCTCGCCCAGCAGGTGGATTCGGTGCTGATCGTCGCCGACACGAAGCGCGTGCGGCGCGCACAGCTCGCCTCCACGATCGAGGCGCTCGAGCGCACCGGCGCGCACATCTCGGGCGTCGTGCTCAACCGCGTGAAGCCGCGCCCGCACGACGACTACTACTACGTGCACGACGAAGCGGAGGAGGCAGCGAGCATCCCGTTCCCGCGCCGCCACGCCAAGGCGAGCAGCAGCTGGCCGGCCCACCAGGCGGAGACCCTTGAGCCCAAGTGAGCGCCTCGTGGTCGCGGTCACGGGCCCCTACCATGGGCTCGGGAACCGCATGCGCGTCGTGCTCGGCGCGCAGGCGCTCGCCCGGCTCGAGGGGCGATCGTTCCGCTACGTGTGGCCGATCGGGCGGGGATTCGGTGCTCGGCTCGACGAGCTCTGGGAGTTCCACGCGCGCCGGTGGCCGACGGCCCTGTCGCGCGCGCTCCAGCCGTCCTTCCCGTACCGGGACGCCGGCCTCGCCTGGATCGACGACGCAGCCCGGCAGGAACGCGTCTGGCAGATCCGCACGCCGCACGCGCTGGCCCTCCCACCCGGCGCACCCTCGTGGCACGCGTCGCTGCGCGCCCTCCAGCCCGTCGAGGGGATCCGGCGTCGGATCCTGGAGCTGTCCGCGGCATCCGCCGACCGCCCCTACCTCGGCGTCATGATCCGGGCGCACACGGTCGCACACGACGCGACCCTGCGGGAGTCACCGGTGGAGTGGTACCTCGTCGCGGATCGAGCAGATCCGCACGGAGCGACCCGACCTCGGCCTCTACGTCGCGGCCGACACGGATGCCGCGTTCGTGCAGGTCGCCCGTCGGTTCCCCGACTGCGTGGGGCAGACCGACAAGGGCCCGTACAACGGTCGTCGCGCGCTGCAGGCCGCGGTCGCCGACCTGTACCTGCTCGCCGGCTCCTGCCACATCCTCGGACCGCACTACTCGAGCTTCCCCGAGCTGGCCAGGTACCTCTCGGGGAGCAGCGTGGCCCTCGAGACGTCGACGTCGTCGCCGGCAACTCGCTTCGAGGCGCAGGGCGAGCCGACCGTCGGAACGCCGTTGCGGCCCGAGCTTCGGAGCCCGGGCCGCAACTGACGGATCGCTGAGTGTCGCTTCGAGAGCGCCTCGGCTACTTGAGGACGGTCCGCACGACGGCCGCGCCGGTGGCCTCCCACGTGTTGCCCGACTGCTGGGGCGCGTTCATGTCGGGAGCGAGGATGCCGCACCCGGCGAACCCGCGGTCGGGGCCGAACTCGTTGCCGGTCACCGCGAAGGTGCCGATCGGGGCAGGAGTGCGCGCGACGTTCAGGGTGCAGCCGCCGTTGTCGAGGTAGTTCTCGGCGATGTGGATGTCGCCGAGCTGCGTCTTCGACGTGTTCTGCGTGATCTGGATCGCGGCGTTGTGCGAGCCCTCGAGACGGTTCCCGACGACGGTGATGCCCTTGCCCGCCTCGATCTGGATCGAGTCGCTGTGGCTCGGGGTTCCGTTCCACAGCGGGTCCTGCGCGTAGTGGAGGTTGTCGTGGAGCCACGAGTCGCGGATCTCGACCGCACTGCCGATCACGCGGATCGGGTCGATCACGCCGCTGATGTCCATGCGGATCGCGGTGAACGCGCTGCCGAAGATGCCGTTGATGTACGGCGAGGGAACCGACCCGATGATCTCCGAGTCCATGATCGTGAACGGGAGTCCCGAGCGGACGTTCGAGACCAGCCCGACGTGGCCATCGACGGCACGACCGAGGATGCGCGAGTTCTTGATCACGACGTCCGGTGCGTTGACGATGAGGAAGCCGTGGACCTCCACGCCGTCGATGACGGCACCCGGCGTCGACACGGTGAGGTCGCCCTCGTGGACCGTGAGCTTCGTGCCCTCGGGAACGCCCGTCGTCGCGGCGCTCGGGTACTCACCGGGCGCCGGAGCAGGGTTCGACGGCGCCGGGGCCGGCGTGGGCTCGGGCGTCGGGGTGGGCTCCGGCGTCGGGGTCGGCGTGGGCGTCGGCTCGGCGTCGGGGTCGGCGTCGGCGTCGGGCGTCGGCGTCGGCGTCGGGCGTCGGCGTCGGGGTCGGCGTCGGCGTGGGAGTCGCCGCGGTGGCCGGAGTCGACTCGACGGTCGCGGGCGCGATCGCGATCCGCGGGGTGGAGGTCGAGAGGTAGGCCCATCCGGCTGCGGTGCCCGCCCGTGCGCGGTTGGCCGAGCTCGAGTCCGTCGCGGTCATCACGAGCGGGGTCCCGTTGCCGACGGTCACCGTCGCGGTGAGCTTGACGCGGTCAGTGCCCTCCGCCTGGAGCTTGACCGAGAAGGCTGATCCGGCCACGGCCTTCGTCGAGACGAACTTCCGCGAGGAGAGGATGGTCTCCGTCGACGTGCCGTTGGCCTTCACGACGCGGCGGATCGAAGCCTGCACGGTGCCGTCGGGATAGGTGCGGGTGTGGGCGAGGTAGTAGCTGCCCTCCGATTCGCGAACCCGTACTCCGGAGTACAGGCCGCTGCCGCTCCTGGGCAGCTCGGCGACCTTCGTCGTCCGGGTGGCGGTGCCGTCCGTCCACGAGCCGGAGACCCGCGACAGTGACGAGGTGCCGGGGCTCAGCGTCGTGGAGGCGCTGGAGATCGTGGCCGCCGAAGCTGGGGCGACGGCGGTGAGCGCGACGATCGGGCGCAAGTGGCGATGGAGGTGGCGAGGATGGCTGCGAGGGCGAGTTTCTTCTTCATACCGTCGTTTCTGGGCATCGTGTCGGCGAGCGGCGGATCATGGTCCGTCGCTCGTCGCCGACTGCTTGGCCCCCGTGCAGGGGGAAGGTTCCGAGGGATGTTACACGGCCTGGCTGAAAGTAACGAATTTGTCTCAGTTCTTACGGGTCGACGCGCCGACGCGTGCGCCTTCGTACGAGGCGCCGCGAAAGTGCCGAACGCGCCCGCGAGCGTGCCGCGGAACGCGGACCAGAGCAGCAGCGGATGCCTCGCCAGCATCCTCCGGCTTCCCCGAGTGGCGACGCTCCAAGCGTAGGCGACGCTGCCCCGCCACCACCGCCGGCCGTGCCCGGAGGAGAACCGCTTCCGGGCGAACAGGAGCCGGTTCCGGCAGTTGAAGTACACGTACAGCGACGACTTCCCGGCGCCCGACTGGGTGCCGCCCGCATCGTGCACGGCGGTCGCGTCCGCGCGGAGCAGCACCGAGCCGCCGGCCTCGCGCCAGCGCCACGACAGGTCGAGGTCCTCCCAGTACATGAAGTAGTCGTCGTCGAACCCCCCGACCACGTCCCACATCGCGATCGTCGCGAGGAAGCAGGCCCCGGTCTGCCACGTCCGGTCGCCGTCGAGCTCGTCGGGGCGCGCCCGGCGCGTGGTGCCGTTCTCGGGGTCCAGCACCGCGCCCGAGAACCAGGTCGTCCCGTCGCTCCGGACGATGCGCGGACCGAGGAGCGCCAGGGGATCCGCGCGGCTCGCGTCGAGCAGGATGCGGACCGAGTCGGGGTCGATCGTCGCGTCGGGGTTGAGTGCGAGCACCCGTGCGCACCCGAGGTCGCGCGCACGGCCCACCCCGGCGTTGATCCCTGCGCCGAATCCCTCGTTGCGGGCGAGCTCCACCAGGTCCCACCCGTTGACGCGGCACAACTCGCGGATGCGGCTCGTCTCCTCGTCAGAGCTCGGATTGTCGACGATCACGACCTCGTCGACGACGACGCGCAGGTCGCCGTGGCCGAGTCCGTCCGCGAGCAACGACGAGGAGGCGAAGTTGACGACGACGAGCGCGAGCCGGTCGGGCCCGTCTCGGGCGTCATCGAGCGACGCGTTCACGGTGCGGACCCGGGTGCCGACGTCGGCCCAGTCACGGACGTCGATCTCCGGATCCGGTCACGGGCACCCCGGGCGGCGCGCAGGTTCAGGCGCGGATGCGCGACCGCGAACGCCCACAGCCGGAAGCCCCGATATCGGGGACCGGGAACCCCGGCCAGGCGACTCCCGAGCAGGCGCCCGAAGAGCGACGTGCGTCGTTTCCGCTGCAGCGGCTGCACGTTCGCGAGCTCGGACATCCGGATCGGCCGGAGGACGATCGCCCCCGCCTCCTCGGCGGCCATGACGGCGTCGAGGCCGCGCCGGGTGCGGGCGATGAGGGCGCTCGACCCGGGCCCCTCGGTGAACACCGGGTACCCGCGTTCGTCCACCTTCCAGAAGTCGGCTGCGACGACATCGGCGGACTCGCCCACGCCGTCGGGGCACACCTTGCAGCGCCAGTGCGTCGCAGGCCCGAGGACCTCGCCCCAGGACTCCTCGTAGCTCAGCGACGCATCGCCGTCGGTGCGGCGCACCGTGAACCGGCCGGGCCAGCCGCGACCGCGATACCAGAGGTCGTCGAGGGACTCGCCGGGTTCGACGCCGAGCATCGCGAGGAGTTCATCGGTCGCGCGCTGCGATGGCGTTCCGGCGCAGAAGAACGAGAGGAGGATCGGGTCGGCTTCGGCGGGGTCGCCGGGGCCGGCGCCGTCGGGCCGCGCGGATGCGCCGAACGCCCGGATCGCCGCGATCTCGCACGGCTTCGCGGTGATCGCCTCGGCCGAGCCGAGGTCGGGTTCGGCGAGTATGCCGACCGGGGCATATCGCGAGCCGGCCGCCGCGAGCGCCTCCGCCTTCGTCGTGATCGTGACCGGAACGGTGCGTCGCGGCTCCGGGCCGATGGCCGCCGAGGCGATCCGGCTCGAGCGCCCGCTGTCCAGGAGCCAGCCGTGCAGCGCCGTCAGGGCGCCGCCGCTGCTGCCGCGCCACCGCACGGCCTCGTCGCTCGCCCACGCCTCCCACACGCCGAAGGAGGAGCCCATCGTCGGATGCCGCCGGCTCCCGCTCGGGCGAACGGCCGCCACGCGGCATCCGGGACACGCCTGCTCGAAGCGGCGCCTGGCGTCGGCGGCGACGACGCCGTCGACACCCGTGCGGTGGGGCCGGAGGAAGCCGTCGGCGTCGAGTTCCATCCGGAGCGACGTGTCGAGGCGCGTGCACAGTCCGCAGCCGATGCACGCGTTCCGCTGCACCACCCCGCGAATCGCGGTGTCCAGCTCCCGACGCTCACGCTCCGACGTCACGGGACCACCTCCCGGGTCAGCCGCTCGGCCGCGGATCGCGCCGTGCACCATGACGGCTGACGTCTGCCCTCATCGTAGGCGCAGGCGACGGGCAGCACAGGACCCCGATTCGGGGCGACCCGCGGTGCCACGCAATAGACTGCGGCTGTCCCGTTCAGCGTCGGAGGAGGCATGCGCGTCGACCACTCCTCGACATACGGTCCGTGGTCGCTCGCAGCGCTCACGGGGCCATGAGCGAGCCATCCGTCGGGAGCGAGGGACTCGGCCGTCGGGCCGTCCGCGGGGCGGCGGTGACCACGGCCGGACAGGGCCTCCGCCTCGCCGTCCAGCTGGCGTCGGTGGTCATCATGGCGCGCCTGCTGTCGCCGGCCGACGTCGGCCTCTTCGCCATGGTCATGTCGATCGCCGGCATCGCCGAGGTGTTCCGCGACTTCGGGCTCTCCCAGGCGGCGGTGCAGGCCCCGGTGCTCACGAAGCAGCAGCGGGACAACCTCTTCTGGATCAACTCGGCGATCGGCGCCGCGCTCGCCGTCGCGGTGTTCCTCGCGTCGTGGGGGATCGCAGCGCTCTACGGCCGGGAGGAGCTCGCCCCCCTCGCGCAGCTCGCGTCGCTCACGTTCCTGTTCAACGGACTGGCGACGCAGTTCCGGGCGAGCCTGACCCGGCTGCTGCGGTTCACGGCGCTCGCGACGACGGACGTCATCGCGGCCGTGGTCGGCCTCGGCGTGGGCATCGGCGTCGCCCTCACCGGGGTCGGCCCGTGGGCGCTCGTCGCCCAGCTCCTCGGAACGGCCTTCGCCACGCTCGTGCTCGTCGCGGTGTTCGCGGGATGGCTGCCGGGACTGCCCAGGCGGGGCGTGCCGATGGCCGGGTTCATCCGCTTCGGCTGGAACCTGGTCGCGATGCAGATGGTCACGTACGTCGGCAACAACATCGACTCCGTGGTCATCGGCACGAGGTTCGGCGCCTCGCAGCTCGGCATCTACAACCGTGCCTTCCAGCTCGTGATGAACACCGCCAACCAGTTGCGCGCGCCGATCAGCAACGTCGCGGTGCCGGTGCTGTCGCGGCTCCAGGGAGCGGGCGCGCGGTACTGGGACTTCGTGCGCGTCGGCCAGGTGGGGCTCGGCTACACGATCGTGGTGGTCCTCGCCTTCGCGATCGGGGCCGCCGTGCCGGTCACGGCGCTGCTGCTCGGACCGCGCTGGGCCGAGGTGGCACCGGTGCTGAGCCTGCTCGCCGTCGCCGCCGTGTTCCAGACCCTCAACTCCGCGAGCTACTGGGTGTACATCTCGACGGGCATCACGGGGCCGCTCTTCCGGTACAACCTCGTGAGCGTGACGATCAAGGTCGCCTGCATCCTGATCGGCTCGCAGTGGGGGATGATCGGCGTCGCCGTGGGCTACGCGATCGCACCGACCCTGTCCTGGCCGATCTCGCTGCTGTGGATCTCGAGGGTGATCGACGGCGTCCCCACCCGGACGCTCGCCTGGGGCATCGTCCGCATGGCGCTGCTCGCCGGATGGGGCGCGCTCGCGGCGTGGGGCGCGGTGGCGCTCACGGAGCCGTGGGGCCCGTGGGTCCAGGTGCCGGCCGCCGCGCTCGCGACGGTCGCCGCCTACGCCGCCGCCGCGGTGCTCCCGGTCGTCCGCCGGGACCTCGGCGAGCTTCGGACGATGCTGCGCCTGCTGCGGCGGGAACGCCGACCGCAGGGTGACACCTGATGCGCCGCGGGAACCGGGCGCATCGGCGTGGACGTCAGGCACGTGTCGTCGCCCCTCCGGATTCCGTCAGGCCCGCATCGGATGCCGGTCGGTGCGTCAGTGACGCGACCAGTTCGACGATCGACGCACGGTAGCGCTCGGGATCGAACCGGAGCGAGGCGAGCCGGGCCGACGCGTCCGCCTGGACGCGCTGCTCGGGCCAGTGCGCGATGATGTCGCGCACGGCGTCGGCGATCGCGGACGCATCGCCGGGCGGCACCCGGTGCACGCCGGGCAGGCCGTGCGTCGCCTCGAGCAGGCCGCTCGAATCGCTGACGACGAGCGGACGGGCTGCCAGCGCCGCCTCGACGGCGGTGTTGCCGAACGGCTCGCCGGCCGTGGACGGGATCACCACGATGTCGGCGAGTTCGAGGCCGGCCCACACGTCGTCCCGGAATCCGAGGAAGCGGACCCGGGACTCCAGGCCGTGGTCGGCGACCGACCGATGAAGCGCGTCGACGTACCACTCGTACCCGTCGAAGGCCTCCCCGAGGATGTCGACCTCCATGTCGACGCCGTCGTCGACGAGTTCGGCGGCCGCGGTGATCACGAGGTCGGTGCCCTTCCTCGGCGACAGGCGTCCGAGGTACGTGAGGCGCACCGGCCGGCCCTCGAGGGAGGCGCGCGCGGGGGTGGCCGAGACCGGGCCCGCGACGCCGTTGTAGATCACCCGGGTCCGGTGGGCGAGCGCGGTGGAGGCCCGCGCGATGATCGACCGGCTGAACTCGCTGTTGGCGATGGTCGCGGTCGACGGGAGGTGGGGCGCGTACATGGCGACCAGCATGAGACGTGACGTACCCGCCTCGGCCTCGTGGATGTGCGTGATCACGGGGATGCCCCGCATTCGCGCCTGGATCGGCCAGAGGGGCAGCGTGATCGTGTTCACGAAGACCAGGTCGGGCCGGGGGCGCAGGAGTCGTCGCGCCGCGCTCGCACGCCCGGAACGCCGACGCCACGGCCGACGGCCAGTTGCGGGGATGGAGCATGCGCTTGCGCAGCACCAGGGCGGGTGCCGGGACGACCGTGGCGCCGACGCGCTCCAGTCGTTCGACGAGCGGCCCGGTCTCGGGCAGGGTGACCTCCACGACGGCGCCCGCACCGGTCATCGCCGCCACGCTCTCGAGCACCACGCGATCGGATCCGTAGAGCTCCGCGCCCGGGTGCGCCACGAGCACCCGGAGGCCCGAGAGCACGGTCGACCGGTCGCGTCGTCGCCGACGGACGGGCCGTCGGCTCGCGAATCGAGCGGGGATGCGGCGGGCCGGTCATGGCGTCGCCCGACTCATCTCCCTGAACCACTTCGGGAGCGCGAGAAGGGCGTACGCGGCGTTCGCGACGAACAGGAGGCCGTAGACCGGCACGAACACGACGGGTGCGCCGAAGAGGAGGAAGGCGATGCACAGGACCCCGTAGTCGGTCGGGAGGACCAGCAGCGAGCGGATGCCTCCGCCCTCCGGTCGGGTTCGCAGCGTGCCGCCGCTCCGAGCCCGGAGGAAGTCGTTGAGGATCATCGCGAAGAAGAGCACGGCCGCGACGATCGCGAACCCGAGCGGGACGAGCAGGAGTGCCTGGCTGGGAAGCTCGAGGAACCGGAACCACCCCACGAGCACCGCGAGGTGGAGGCTGGAGGTCTTCGCGGCGTCGACGACGTGGTCGAGCCACTCGCCGGCCGGGGATCCGCCTCCGCGAAGGCGGGCGAGCTGTCCGTCGGCGGAGTCGAGCGCGTATCCCACGATGAGGAGCAGCCCGATGCCGACGCCGGTCAACGGCGTGGGAGGCGCCAGTGCGATGACGAGGATCGCGGAGAAGGTGAACGCCGCGCTGATCGCGGTCACCGCGTTCGGGGTGAGCCCGGCGAGGTACGCCGCCGCCGCCAGCCGCCTGCCGACCGGGCGGTTGACGTAGATGGAGTAGGCCGGGGCTCCTGGTGCCCGCCGCTTCTGGGCGGCGGCGAGGCGCGCGACGACCTCGGCGAAGGTCTCCTTCGTCGGTGGCATCGCCGCGTCCCTCGTCATTCCGCCTCCGCCGACCGGTCGGAAGGCGCCCCGCGCCGGTTCAGGGACTGGAGCGCGTGCCGAAGCGCGGTACTCGAGGTGTGGACGGTGTACGGGAAGTACACGACCTCGACCCCGACCTCGGCGAACTCCGCCTCGAGCCGCCGACCGCGCTCGGTCGCCCGCCAGTCGTCACCCTTGAAGTACACGTCGAACCCGACCACGCGCCACGTGTCGAGCTTGTCCGGCACGCACTCCGCGTGCACGCCGTCGACGAACGAGATGTGGCGGACGATCTCGATGCGCTCGGCGAACGGCACCATCGGCGGCGCGCCCTTCGTGAGTTCGAGCATCTCGTCGGTCACGACTCCCGCGATCAGGAAGTCGCAGTTGGCCTTGGCATGCCGCAGGAGGTTGAGGTGCCCGACGTGGAAGAGGTCGAAGGCGCCGCCCGCGTAGCCGATTCGCGCGGTCATCTCAGGCTCCGTTCGATGCCGTGGCGTGAGGACGTGGCATCCGCTGCGGTGACGGCATGGTGGTCGCCGACCCGCCGACGGCCTCGCGCCCGGGTGGTCGCGCCGGCCTTCAACTCGATCGCCAGCTGCTCGTAGGCGAGGGCGACGTCGTCCCAGCGGTACTTCGTCCGCACGACCTCGCGCAGGGCCGCGCCGTCGCGCACGGCCTGGTCGGGCGCCCGTTCGGCCGCCTCGAAGAGCGCGGCGAGCGACGCGGCGTCGCCGAAGTACCGTCCCCGTTCGCCGGCGACCTCGCGATTGAACGGGCAGTCCCACGCCAGCACGGCGGTCCCCGCCCCCATCGCGCGGAGCAACGACGGGTTGGTCCCGCCGACCGAGTGGCCGTGCGCATAGCTCAGCGCGCCCGCGTACAGCTGGTCGAGGAGGTCCTGGTCGTACATGGCACCGAGCAGTCGCACGCGCGGGTCCTCGTGGGCCTCCGACCGAACCCGCGCGGTGTACTCCTCGGCGTACGGGGCCGCGCCGACCACCACGAGGGGGCGACGCGCCGCCGACAGCTCGTACCCGGCGACGATGAGGTCGACGTGGTTCTCGGGCTCGAACCGCGCCACCACGAGGTGGTACCCCTTCCACAGGAGTCCGAGCTCCTCGAGCCGATCGGAGACCGGCTTCAGCTGCACCGGCGCACCGTAGGCGATCAAGCGCGTGGACGCGCCGAACTCCGAGGCGTAGTAGTCGGCGATGCCCTTCGCATCGGCGATGAGCGCGTCGGCGTGCCGCACGGCCGACTGCTCGGCCCACCGGTAGTAGGCGCGGCCGGCACCGTGCCACTTGTCGCGCTGCCATTCGAGCCCGTCGACGTGCAGCGCGACCGGGACGCCGCGCGCGTGCAGGAGCGGGACGAACGGCGCGTTCGCGGCATTGAACACGAACGCCGCGTCGGGGTGGTGCCGATGCAGTGCGACGTGCGCGACCGAGAGCGCGGTGTGCGACAGCGTCTCGGCGGCCTTGAGATGCAGCGCGGGCAGGTGCACGAGGTGCATGCCCGCGTACTCGTGCTCGGAGGTGTCCTCCGCATGGCGGCAGTAGACCGTCACGTCATGGCCTCGGCCGGCGAGTCGCGAGCCGATCTCCTCGACGGCGGTCTCGAACCCGCCGTAGGCCGCAGGCACCCCGCGCGTGCCGATCATCGCGAGGTGCAGCGGTTCAGGTGCTGGTAGAGCGTGCTCGACCATCAGTAGGCCCCCTTCGGGTTCAGGATCGACTTGGCGGTGCGCCACATGATCATCAGGTCGCCCGTGAGCGACCAGTTCTCGACGTAGTAGAGGTCGAGGCGGACGCTCTCCTCCCAGCTGAGGTCCGACCGGCCGCTGATCTGCCAGAGTCCGGTCAGCCCCGGCTTGATGAACAGGCGGCGATGCACGCTTCCCTCGTAGCAGGCCACCTCGCTGACGAGCGGTGGCCGCGGGCCGACGATGCTCATGTCGCCGACGAGCACGTTCCAGAGCTGCGGAAGCTCGTCGAGCGAGTACTTGCGCAGCGTCCGGCCGACGCGGGTGACCCGCGGGTCGTTGCGCAGCTTGAAGAGCACGCCGGCGCCCTCGTTCCGGTCGAGCAGGCCCTCGAGGTCGTCCTCGGCGGTCTCCACCATCGAACGGAACTTCAGCATCTGGAACGTCTCGCCGTTGCGGCTGCATCGCCGCTGGCGGAACAGGATCGGGCCCGGGCTGTCGAGCTTCAGGAGCACGGCGATGACGAGCATGAGCGGCATCAGCACGACGATCGCGATCGCGGAGAGGACGATGTCGACCGAGCGCTTGAGGATGTGCTTGCCGCCCTCGAACGTCGGCGTCTCGACGTGGATCAGGGGGAGGCCGTCGACGGGACGGAAGTGGATCCGCGGACCCGCGACATCCGTGAGCCGTGACGAGAGCACCAGCTCTGCGGCGGTGCCCTCCAGGTCCCAGCCGAGCTGCCGGACGAACTCGCCGCCCTCGTCGGGCTGCCCGGCCACGATGACGGCGTCGGCGTTCACCGACGCGGCCGCCGTCGCGACGCCGTCGCGACGGGCGACGACGGGAATCCGACGCTCGCCCACGGTGAGCTCGCCGCCGGGGGCGTCGTCGACCGCCGCGCCGACCACGCGGTACGCCGCGCCGGAGCTCGCCGCGATCTGCGCGACGACGTACTCGACATCGTCCCGACGTCCGACCACGATCGCCCGGGTGAGGTAGTGGCCGAATGCACGCTGGCGCAGCAGCCACTTGCGCCAGAGCCGCCGTTCGAGCACGAGTGCGGCGAGTCCGATGGGAAGTGCGAGGGCGAAGTACTCCTGCGCGAAGTCGATCCGCAGCAGGAGGAAGAGGATGGCGAGCATTCCGAACGCGAACGCGCTCGCGGTGGCGACGCGCTTGTACTCGCTCGCGCCGACTCCCAGGACCCTGGGGTCGCGCGTGTGGGCCACGGCGAGCGCGAGCAGCCAGGTCCCGGCGATCACGGCGGGCACGGCGGCGGTGTCCAGCGGCGTGGTCCGCGCGGCGGTGATCCACGGCATGCCCGCGGCCAGGGCAGCGAGCACGACCGCGGCGACGATGACGGTGTCCGACACCTGGAGGCGCACACGGTACCTCCAGGCCCACCGTGCTCCGGAGTCGCTCGGATCACTGTGCGCCGGCGTCGGCTTTCGCGACGGCGGTCGGCGTCACTCGCAGCCCGCGAGGGGTCGCCGCGGGCAGATGCCGACTCGGCATCTCGGTCATGGCAGGAACCGCGCGACTACGGGAGTGCGCGGTCGAGCGGAAGGCTGCTCAGGCCGGGTAGGGATCGGGTTGTGGGGCTGTTGGGGCTCGACGAAGAGCTCGACGAAGGCTTGCTCAATTTACTCCACCGCTTTCGGGTTGCGGGTGCAGCGTTTTTCGGGTTGCACGGGTTGATTTCGATGACACAGGGGGTACTTCGGGTTCCATTCGACTACACAGGGGCTGGTATCGAGGTCGCCTCACCGGCTCGCGGAATCAACTTCCGCACTTGAATTGAGGAAAACTCAACACGTAGCGCGATCCTACGCCTGCTCGCGAGAGAACTCTCGGCCCAGTTCGGGGGTACCCCGCCGGTTCGAACGACGCTAAGATTCCGCGCTTCACCCGGTGATGGGCGCCCTCGAGAACGGCCCGCGCAGCGCCGCCCACTGCAGCAGCATGATCGTCTTCGCGTCGACGATGTCGCGGCCGATGCGGTCGAGCGCGTCGTCGAACGAGAGCTCGAGCACCTCGATGTCCTCGCCCTCGTCGGCGAGGCCGGCGCGCGAGCCGTCGGCGATCGTGCCGCGCACGTAGGGCGCCGCGAAGAAGTGCAGCCGCTCGGTCACCGAGCCCGGGCTCATGTACACGTCGAAGACGTGCTCGACCTCGCCGACCGGTGTGCCCGGTCTCCTCCTCGGCCTCGCGGCGGATGGCGGTCTCGGGGTCGTCCTCGTCGAGCAGGCCCGCCGCCGTCTCGATGAACATGCCGTCGGGGTGCTCGTTGACGTACACCGGGAACCGGAACTGACGGGTGAGCAGCACCGTGCGCGCCGCCACGTCGTAGAGCAGGATCGTCGCGCCGTCGCCGCGGTCGTAGGTCTCGCGCTCCTCGGTGGTCCAGGTGCCGTCGGCGTGCTGGAAGTCGAACGTCGTCGTGCGGGTCACGTACCAGTTCGAGGTGAGCACGCGCACGTCGCGCACCCGCACGCGCGGGTTGCGGTCGAGGTCGCGTCCCACCCGGTCGAGGCCGGTGCGGCCACGGCGGTCGGGCACGTCGACGCCGGGCTGCGGCATCCGCTCGTCGTCGGAATCGGTGCGCGGCGTCAGCCGCAGGCATCCGCTCGCTCACGCGGCCGTGCCGGTCAGCGGAAGTTCGTGAACTGGACGGCGACGTCGAGGTCCTTGCCCTTGAGCAGCGCCATGGTGGCCTGGAGGTCGTCGCGGCTCTTGGACGAGACGCGCAGCTCGTCGCCCTGGATCTGGCTCTTCACGCTCTTGGGCGCCTCGTCGCGGATGATCTTCGAGATCTTCTTCGCGTTCTCGCTGTCGATGCCGTTCTTCAGGCCGATCTCGATGCGGAACTCCTTGCCCGACGGGAAGGGCTCGCCCTCGTCGAGCGAGCGCAGCGTGATGCCGCGCTTGATGAACTTCGACTCCACGACCTCGAGCACCGCCTTGACGCGCTCCTCGGTCTGCGCCTTGAGCAGGACCTTCTCGCCGCTCCACTCGACCGATGCGCCCACGTTCTTGAAGTCGTAGCGCTGCTCGACCTCCTTGCGGGCCTGGTTGACGGCGTTGTCGGCCTCCATCTTGTCGACCTTGCTCACGATGTCGAACGTTGAATCTGCCATACGCCCGAGTCTAGCGATGGGCGGATGCCGCGTGCGGGTGCCCGCGGCACGCCCGCCGGTGTGCGCAACGAAGGAGTTCGTCGACGACACGCCGTGCATCCGCCCCGGCGACGGCGTGTCGCAGAGAATCTCCGCAGTTGCGCACATGCGGGCGTGACGGATGCCGCGGGCGTGACGGATGCAACGGCGAGCGGATGCCGCGGGTGAGACGGATACCGCGGGCAACCGCCTGCCCACGGCATCCGCCGGTCTCGAGTGCTAGCCGCGGAGCCAGGCCGTCGCCGCGCCGGGGAGGAGCCCGTCGACGAGGGGGACGCTCGTCACGAGCACCTCGCCGTCGGGCAGCTCGACGGGCGCGTCGCCGAAGTTCGTGATCGAGTGCCAGCCGCCCGGCCGCTCGAACCAGAGCACCTCGTCGGAGCCCGACGGGTGGTCGTGCCATGTGAGCTGCTCGGCGTCCTGCAGGTCGCGGCGCAGCCAGAGCGCCCGGCGGTACAGGGCGAGCGTCGAGTCGGGGTCCGCCTCCTCGGCCTCCACCGAGTACTCGCCGAACCACGACGGCTGCGGCAGGTGCGCGCCGTCGGCGCCGAAGCCGAACGAGCCGCCCGTGCGCGCCCAGGGCAGCGGCACGCGGCATCCGTCGCGGCCGACGTCGACGCCGGGGCTGCGGAAGAACGTGGGGTCCTGCCGCTCGGCGTCGGGGAGGTCGGCGACCTCGGGCAGGCCGAGCTCCTCGCCCTGGTAGAGGTAGGCGCTGCCCGGCAGGGCGAGCATGAGGAGCGAGGCGGCGCGGGCACGGCGCAGTCCGCGTTCGGCGTCGAGCGCGGGGGAGACGCCGCCCGAGAGCAGCCATTCCCGCCCGACCTGCCCGTCGTTGCCGTGGTCGTCGGGCAGGCCGTAGCGCGTGGCGTGCCGCACGACGTCGTGGTTCGAGAACACCCACGTGTTCGACGATCCCGTGATCGTCACCGACTCGAGGTTGTGGTCGATGATCGCGCGGAACCCGTCGGCGTCGAAGTCGGCGCGCAGCAGGTCGAAGTTGAACGCCTGGCCGAGGCTCGTGGGCGCGGCGTACCGGTGCCGGCGCGCGGGCTCGACCCACGCCTCGGCCACCGCGATGCGCGGCGGGTCGTACTCGTCGAACACCGCGCGCCACTCGGCGTAGATCTCGTCGAGCTCCTCGCGGTCCCAGAGCGGATGCGACCCCTCGGCGCCGATCTGCATGGCCGCGAGCTCGGCGTGCGAGCGCAGCGGATACGTGAGGTCCTTCGCGAGCGCGTGCGCGACGTCGACCCGGAAGCCGTCGACGCCGCGGTCGGCCCAGAAGCGCAGCGTCGTGAGGAAGTCGGCGCGCACCTCGGGGTTCGCCCAGTTGAAGTCGGGCTGCTCGGGGGCGAACAGGTGCAGGTAGAACTGCCCGTCGCCCACCGCCTGCCACGCCGACCCGCCGAACATCGACTGCCAGTCGCTCGGCGGCTCGGTGCCGTCGGGCCCCTCGCCGTCGCGGAAGATGTACCGGTCACGGGCCGCCGACCCGCGCGGCGACGCGAGGGCCTCCTGGAACCACTCGTGCCGGTTCGACGAGTGGTTCGGCACGATGTCGACGATGAGGCGGATGCCCGCGGCGTGCAGCGCCGCGATCATGACGTCGAAGTCCGCCAGCGTGCCGAGCTTGGGGTCGACGTCGCGGTAGTCGTCGACGTCGTACCCGCCGTCGGCGAGGGCCGACGGGTAGAACGGCGAGAGCCACACCGCGTCGACCCCGAGCTCCACGAGGTACGGGATGCGGCTCGTGATGCCGGCGAGGTCGCCGATGCCGTCGCCGTTCGCGTCGGCGAAGCTGCGCGGGTAGATCTGGTAGACGGCGGCCTGGCGCCACCAGTCGGGGTCGCTGGCGAGCACGGCGGATGCCTCGGTCGTGCGGGTGTCGGTGGTCGAGTCGGTCATCGGCTGGGTGTTCCTTTCCGGGAGGACGCCTCGGGCCGCACGATACGCCGATCGCGGGTCCGAGGCATCCGTCGCCTGTTCTCGGTGTTCAGGATGCGGCGCGAAGGCCGCTCACTTGATCGACCCCCGCGTGACGCCCGAGATCACCCAGCGCTGCGCGAAGATGTACACGATCAGCAGCGGCGCCATCGCCATCAGGTACGACGCGAAGGCGACCGTGTAGTCGGTGTTGAACTGGCCCTGGAACACGTACTGCGCCAGGGGCAGCGTGCGAGCGGCGGGATCGGTCAGCACCACGAGCGGCATGATGAAGTCGTTCCACGCCCACACGCAGGTGAGGATGCCCACCGTCGCGTTCATCGGCATCAGCAGCGGGAAGATCACCGAGCGGAACACCCGCCAGGTGCTCGCGCCGTCGACCCGCGCCGCCTCCTCCAGCTCGATGGGGATCGAGCGGATGTAGGCGGTGTAGATGAAGATGTTCAGCGACAGGCCGTAGATCGTGTAGAGCACGATCATGCCCGCCTGGTTGTCGAGCCCGAGGATCGCGGTCTGCTTCACGAGCGGCAGCATGATGATCGGGAACGGGATGAACAGCGCCGCCAGCAGGTAGAAGAACACGCCCTTGAAGAACGGCCGGTGGATGTTGCGGGCCAGCGCGTAGGCGACGACCGAGCTCGTCAGGAGCGTGAACACCACCGATCCCACCGTGATGATCGCCGTGTTCGCGAGCGCCTGCGGGAAGTTCGTGCGCTCCCACGCCTCGGGGAAGTTCTCCCAGCGCATCGGGTTCGGCCACTCGAAGCCCGTGCCGCTCGCGAGCTGCTCGGGCGTCTTCAGCGCCACGACGATCGCGAGGTACATCGGGATCAGGATCGTCAGCGAGCAGCACCGCGATGAGCGCGGTCGCCCACCAGTTGGTGCGACGGGTGTCGTCGTCGCGTCGCCATGCCGCTCGCGACGTCGGGGCGGCGGCGATGGCGTCGACCTCCTGCTCGAGCTGGCGGCGGTGGTGGTTGCGTCGGTCATCAGAAATCGGCCTCTCTGCGCTGAAGGACCCGGAATTGGAAGAGCGAGACGATCGTGATCACGATGAAGAAGATCACCGCGTTGGCCGTCTGGTAGGCGAACTCGCCGCCCGAGAACCCGCCGCGGAAGATCAGCAGCGTCACCGACTCCGTCGAGGTGCCGGGGCCGCCGTTCGTGAGGGCGACGATCGGGTCGAACACCTGCAGGAAGCCCTTCAGGCTCAGCACGACGTTGATCGTGAAGAACGCGCTGATGAGCGGGAAGGTGATCGAGGTGAACTGCCGCCAGGGCTTCGCCCCGTCGAGCGACGCCGCCTCGTACAGCTCGGCCGGGATCGTCTGCAGGCCCGACAGGTAGATGATGATCGCGAACGCGCAGGACTGCCAGACCGCGAGCGCCACGATCGCCGTCCACGCCCAGTCGGGGTTGGTGAGGATGTTGTCGGCGAAGAGCGGGATGCCCGACGAGGATCTTCGGCAGCGAGTTCGAGAAGAGGAACTGGAACACGTAGCCGATGACCAGGATCGCGAGCACGTACGGCACGAAGTAGACGCCGCGCCAGAAGTTGCGCGCCTTGATCTTGGCGTTCAGGCCCAGCGCGATCGCGAGCGAGATCACGTTCGTGAGGATCGTCGCGACGATCGCGAACAGGAACGAGAACCCGTAGGCCGCCAGCACGCGGTCGTCCTTGAAGAGGTTCACGTAGTTCGAGAAGCCCGACGAAGTTCCACTCGCCGTAGCCGGCGTAGTTCGTGAAGCTGAAGAAGATGCCCACGAGCACCGGGACGGTGTGGAACGCGGCGAAGGCGATGACGGCCGGCCAGACCATCCAGTAGAAGGCGGGCAGCGCGCGCCTGGTCTCGAGCTTGACGCGCTTGGCGCGGGCCGGCTTCTCGCCGGTCGTGGCCGAGCTGCGCACCGCTTGGGTCAGCGTGGTCATGTCATTCTCCCGTCACTGGGATCGTGCGAGCGGCGACCTTGCTCCACTCGCTGTCGAGGGTGGCGAGCGCGGCATCCACGTCGCCGTCGAAGAGGAACTGCTGGTCGATCGCGGCGAGCGGGATGCTCGGCGGGATCTGGTGGTCGATGAAGCCGGTGATCTTCCCCTCGTCGAACTAGGGCTTGACCGACTGGATCGCCGGGTCGTCGCTGAGCTCGGCGCCCTTCACCGACGGCACCATGTTCTGGGATGCGGCGAAGTCCTCGATCACGTCCTTCTCGAAGAGGTAGTCGATGAAGCGCATCGCCTCCTCGCGATGCGGCGTGTTCTTGCCCATCGTGACGACGACGTCGACGCCCGAGACGAGCAGCCGGTCGTCGGGGTCGTCGCTCGGCGGGTACGGGAAGATGGCCGCGTCGATGTCGGGGTTGATCTCCTTGATCGGGCTGATCGCCCAGATGCCCTGCATGAGCATCGCGACCTCGCCGTTGGCGAAGGCGGCGTTGCCGTCGTCGTAGGTCTTGCCGCGGTAGCCCTCCTGCGATGTAGCCGAAGAGCTCGTACTGCTGCTCCATCGCCTCGGCGGAAGTCCTTCTGGAACGACACCTCCGAGTCGGGCCCGACGTTCTCGCCCTCCTCGCGCATCTGGTCGAAGAAGTCGCCCTGCGCGGGATACGCCCCGAGCGCGTTGAACGAGGGGAGCCCGGTCCACGAGTCGGCGAGGGTGCCGTAGAAGGGCATGATGCCGGCATCCTGCGAGCGCATCGCAGACGGCGATGAACTCGTCCCAGGTCTCGGGCACCTCGAGCCCCTGCTCCTCGAAGATCTCCTGGTTGTAGATGACGCCGTTCGCGTTGTTCACGTAGCCGAGGCCGTTGACCTCGCCCTCCTTGTTGCCGAGGTCGGCGAGGATCTCCTGCACGGCGGGGTTGATCGTGTCGAGCACGGGCTCGTCGGAGAAGTCGTAGAACACCCCCGACTGCGCGAGCCGGCCGAAGCCGCCGTTGGCGTTCAGGGTGATGACGTCGGGCGCCTTGTCCTTCACGAGCAGGGTGCGGATGATCGTGTCGGCGTCGGCGACCTGGTTCTGCACGATCCTGATGTCGGGGTTCTCGGCCTCGAAGTCCTCGATGATCTGCGTGAAGTCCTCGAGCGCCTCGCCCTTGAACTGGAAGAAGTCGAGCGTGACGACGTCGCCGTCGCCGGGGTTCGCGCAGCCCGAGAGCAGCAGGCCGCCGATGGCGATGGCGGATGCCGCGGCGAGTGCTCGCCGTGGTCTCGTGCGTCGTCTCCGATGCGGACTCGGGCGGGTGATCTCGTCGGTCATGGTGGCGCCTCCTTGCGCGTTCGGGGTGCTGGTCAGTCCGGTCGGGCGGTCGGTGCGGTCTCGATGGCGTTGGCGGTGCTCGAGCTGGAGGTGAGTTCGAGCAGCACGAGCTGCGCGGGGAACAGCACGGGGGCCTGGAGGCCCGCCGCACCGAGTTGCCGGCCGGTCAGCGTGATCGGCTGCTCGGCCCAGGGGAGCGGCGACTGGCCGGGTCCGTCGGCCACGCTGCCCCCGACGATCCGCACGGCGTACCGGCGGTCGGCATCGAGGCCCGGCAGCGTGAAGCGGCCGGGCGGGTAGGTCACGCTGGTCGAGACCTGCGTGAAGCTGAAGAGGGCGGATGCCCCGTCGCGGGCGACGACGCCACGGACGTCGGTCGTGGCATCCGCGGTGTCGCCGTGCACGAGCACCCCGGTGTGGATGAGCGCGCGGTGGCAGCTTGTGCAGCTCGACCCATCGCGCGACGGCGGCGAGGCCCGCCTCGTCGAGCGCGGTGAGGTCCCACTCGACGCCGAGGTGGCCGAACATCGCGACGCCGGCGCTGAGGTCGAGCGAGACCTGCCGGCCGGTGGAGTGCACCGACGGGCTCGTGAGGTGGGCGCCCATCATCTCGGGCGGCACGATGAGGCCCGTGTAGCGCTGGATCTGCAGCCGCTCGACCGGGTCGAGGGTGTCGCTCGTCCAGATCCGGTCGGTGTGCTCGAGGATGCCGAGGTCGACGCGAGCGCCACCCGACGCGCACGACTCGATCTCGAGGTCGGGGTGGCGGCGCTTGAGTGCGGCGAGCAGCCGGTAGAGCGCCTCGACGTTGTCGTGCACGCGGGCGCGCCCGGAGTCGGCGGCGCCGGCCTCGAGCAGGTCGCGGTTGTGGTCCCACTTGAGGTAGGCGATGTCGTAGTCGTCGAGCAGGGTGTCGAGTCGCTCGAGCAGGTACTGCCAGGCGCCCTCGTTCGCGAGGTCGAGCACGTACTGCTGTCGCGCGGGCACGGGCAGCTCGTCGCGCCCGCGGAGGATCCAGTCGGGGTGCTGCCGGGCGAGCTCGCTGTCGAGGTTGACCATCTCGGGCTCGACCCAGAGGCCGAACTCCATGCCGAGCCCGCGCACCTTCTCGATGAGCGGCCCGAGTCCCGCGGGCCACACGCCCTCGTCGACGAACCAGTCACCGAGGCCGGCGGTGTCGTCACGCCGACCCCGGAACCAGCCGTCGTCGAGCACGAAGCGCTCGACGCCGACCGCGGCCGCGCGCTCGGCGAGCGCGGCGAGGGTGTCGAGGTCGTGGTCGAAGTACACGGCCTCCCAGGTGTTCAGCGTCACGGGGCGAGGGCGACGCGGATGCCGCGGGCGGGCCCGCAGCTCGTCGTGGAAGCGGCGCGACAGCTCGTTGAGCCCGTCGCCCCACGAGCCGATCGTCCACGGCGTCGTGTACGACTCGCCCTCGCCGAGCACGATCTCGCCGGGGCCGAGGAGCTCGCCGGCGGCGAGGAACGACTCCGCCGTCGGCGTGCGCTCGGCCGCCAGGCGGTGGTTGCCGCTCCACGCGACGTGCACGGCATGGACCAGGCCGCGCTCGAAGCCGAAGCCGGCGCGTCCGGCGGCGAGCACGAGGCTCGCGTCGGAGCCCGGGCGCCCGCGCCGGCTCTCGCGCACGTGGGAGCCGATGGTGAAGGCGTGGCGCTGCGGCGAGCGCTCGCGCAGGTGGCGACCGGTCGTGTCGAGCAGCTCGTCGAGGTCGCCCGGCACGGGGAACGATGCCGTGAGCGCGGCGAGTGCGTACGGCTCGGGTGCGAGGTTCTCGAGCGAGAGGCGCTGGCGGAACAGGCCGGTGGCGGTGACCTCGAGGGTGATCGTGACGGCGAGGCCCGCCGCGGCATCCGCTGCGGTGACGACGGCCCCGGTGGAGGCCTCGTCGACGTCGATCGCCTCGGTGACGAGCTTGGTCGAGAAGTGCCGGCCGTTGCGATGCCCGGCGAGGCCCGGGGTGCCGAGCCAGCCGGTGGACTCCTGCGGGATGAGCGTGAGCGGCGCCGGCTGGTCGAGGCCGCCCGAGACGCGCTGCGGGAGCGCCGCCGTGCCGAGCGACTGCGAGCTCGGCCTCGCCGAGCTCGCCGAGGTCGGCTCCCCAGAACACGATGACGGGGAGCGGGGCGTGGCGGGCGTCGAGGACGACGCTCGTTCCTCCGTTGCGGAGGTGGATGAGCCCGGGGCGGCGTTGCATGGGTTATTTCTACGACAGAAATAACTACGTTGTCAACCCGGTGAATCCGGACGTCCGACGTGCGTGATGTGGGTCTGATTCCTCCGCTTCGTGTCAGAATGAAACAAACGCGGGGGGGTTCACCGATGGCGGAGCACCAGGCCGAGGTCAGCGCATCGGCGCGCGAGCTCGCCCGGGAGGTGCTGATCCACGGCCCGATCTCGCGGGCGGAACTCGGTCGCCGCCTCGGCCTCTCGCCGGCGAGCCTCACGCGGCTCAGCAAGCCCTTCCTCGACCGCGGCTGGTTCATCGAGGCGTCGGAGACCGTGCAGGGCGCGACCGGCCGCCCGGCCAAGCCGCTCGACGTGCAGGTCGACTCGCGCCGGTTCGTCGGCGTGAAGCTCACGGGCGAGTCGGCCTTCGGCGTGATCACCGACCTGCGGGCGGGCGCGCTCGACCAGGGTGAGCGCCGTCTCGCCGCGCACGACGTCGACGCCGTCGTCGCTGCGGTCGCCGACCTCGTGGCGGGGCTCCGCGACGGCGACGGCGACGGGGCGGAGGTCTCGGGGCTGGGCGTCAGCATCGGCGGCAACGTCGCCGACCAGCGCATCGTCACGCGTGCGCCGTTCCTCGGCTGGCGCGACGTGGCGCTCGCCGAGCGACTCGAGCGCGAACTCGGCATTCCGGTCACCGTCGAGAACGACGTCACCGCCCTCACGACGGCCGAGCAGTGGTTCGGCGCGGTGCGCGGACGCCCCGCCTTCGCCGTCGTCACCATCGGGGCGGGCGTCGGCTACGGGCTCGTCGTGCACGACCGCGTGATCACGACGCCCGACTCGGGACTCGGTCTCGGCGGGCACCTGCCGCTCGACCCCAATGGTCCGCTCTGCGGCGACGGACACCGCGGATGCTCCACCGCCATGCTGTCCATCCCGAGCATCACCGCCCAACTCGGCATCGCGCTCGGCCATGAGGTGGACTACGACGAGGTGCTGCGACTCGCCCGGGAGGGGCATCCGCTCGCCGTGTCGGTGACGACCGCCGCCGGCCGCGCGCTCGGCCGCATGATGGCGGGCATCGCCAACATCGCCATGGTCGACACGATCGTGCTGTCGGGCGAGGGCGTCGGGCTCTGGAATGTCGTCGGCGACGTCGCGCTCGCCGCGCTCGCCGAGGATCGCGACCCCGAGGCGACGCCGGTCGAGGTGCACGTCGACGACGCGGGATTCGTGTCGTGGGCTCGCGGCGCCGCGGCCGTGGCGATCCAGGCCGCGCTCGGGCGGCTGCGGCTGCCCGCCTGAAGCGGGCGGTCAGCGCTCGGCGGGCCGCTCGTCAGCGCTCGGCGGGACGCGCCGTCGACGAGCGCACGCGCAGCTCGTACGGCAGCGGCGTCGCCGCGGCGTGCGCCGGGGCATCCGCTTCGGGCTCGAGCTGCTCCATGAGGATCTCGACCGCCTTCTCGCCCTGGAGGCGCGGGAACTGCGCCACGGTCGACAGGCCGAAGAAGTCGGCGAGGTCGTGGTCGTCGATGCCCACGATCGACACGTCGCGCGGCACGACGAGCCCGAGGTCGCGCGCCGCGAGGATCGAGCCGATGGCCATCTCGTCGGATGCCGCGAAGATCGCCGTGGGGCGGTCGCGCGGCACGCCCAGCAGCTGCTTCGCGGCGTGGTATCCGCCGCGAATCGTGAAGTCCGCCGGGGCGAACAGGCGCTCGTCGATCTCGATGCCGGCGTCGCGAAGCGCAGCTTCGTAGCCGATGCGACGGTTCGTGGGCAGGTGGAAGTCGAGGTCGAACTCCAGCTGGCCGCCGATGTGCGCGATGCGCGCGTGTCCGAGGCCGATGAGGTGCTCCGTCGCGAGCCGCGCGACCGCGACGTCGTCGATCGTGAGCGTGCGCACGCCCGGGATCGGGCCGCCGACGCCGACGAGCGGCTTGCCCAGGTCGTGCAGGCGGGCGACCTCGTGCTCGGTGAGCTCGAGCGAGACGGCGATGACGGCGTCGACCCGCTGGCGCAGCAGGAAGTGCTCGAACACGCTCGAGCGCTCCTGGCCGTCGCCCGACAGGTTGTAGAGCGTGAGGTCGTACCCGCTGCGCAGCAGCGACTGCTGGGCGCCCTCGAGCACCGAGGAGAAGAACCAGCGGTTGAGGAACGGGATGACCACGCCGATTTGCGGGTGCGCCCCGACGCCAGGCTCGACGCGTTCGACGAGACGACGTACCCGAGGCGCGCCGCGGCCTCGACCACCTTCGCCTTCGACGCGGGGGAGACGTGCCCTCGGCCGCTGAGTGCGCGCGACACGGTCGCGGTGGAGACCCCAGCGAGCTTCGCGACCTCTTCGATGCCGGCCATGTGCTCCTCGTTCCCGGTGGCCGAGGATCCCCGGTCTCGGCGCGTCAACCCCGGCCTGACCGAGTCTGGAGGCATCCTATCGCTTGACCACGATCCCAGCCGTGACCGCCGTGTACCCCCGATGGGGGAGGTCGATTGCGGGATCCCCTGCGTGGCGCATTGCCCGCGCGCCCCTACGTGCGATAGAAAAGGCCGGGTGGGGCTTGCTCGTGGGGGCAGACCAGGCCCGCCGTCAGCAACTCAAGGGAAGTTCGCGTGAAGTGGGTCAAGCGCATCCTCATCGCCGCGGTGGTCATCTTCGCGATCTTCTACGTCGTCACCCGCCCCGAGGATGCCGCGACCGCGGTGGAGGGTGCGACCGCCGCGGTCTGGTCAAGATCGAGGCCGTCGGCCGGTTCTTCACGTCGCTCGCCACGTGACGCCATGAGCGTGCTGTTCCTCGATCCTCGTGTCGAGCGACACCTCATCGCCGATGAGGGCGAGGTGATCGTCGACGAGGTGCGCAAGCACTGGGCCGCGGTGTTCGGGCCGATCCTCGAACTGCTCGCCATCATCCCGGTGGTGCTCCTGCTCGGCTTCCTGCCGTCGGGGGCGTACTGGCTTCCGGTGTTCGCCGCGCTGGCGCTGCTCCCTGCACTCGC
>CAWDJA010000037.1:0-109617 GCA_963802485.1 uncultured Actinomycetota bacterium | reverse complement strand
CAGCGCTCCTCGGGGTCGGCGCCGCGGGCCGCACGTCCCCCGTCGACCGGGATCACGGCGCCGGTGATGAAGGCCGCGGCATCCGAGAGCAGGAAGGCGACGGTTCGCGCGACGTCGTCGGGGTCGCCCGGGCGACCCAGCGGATGGAGCCGTCGCACCTGGGTCTCGAACGCGGCGCGGCTCGTGATGTCGAGGTCGGCGAGGTGGCGGGCGTAGCGCTCGGTGACGATCGAACCGAGTGCGACGCAGTTGCAGCGGATGCCGCGGCTGCCGTAGTCCACGGCGATCGCCCGCGTCAGCCCCTCGATCGCGGCCTTCGCCGTGGCGTACGGCAGGGCGCCGCGGACCGCCCGCTGGGCCTGGTGCGACGAGACGTTGACGATGGCGCCAGGCACGTCGGTGCGCAGGAACTCGCCGATCGCGGCCGCCGCACCGCAGAGCGCAGGCCGCAGGTTCGACGCGACGAGGTCCATCATCTCCCCGCCGCCCGCCTCGTGCAGCCACGCATCGCGGAACACCGCCGCGTTGTTCACCCAGCCGCGCAGCTCGCCGAGCGATCGGGCGCGGTCGAGTGCGACGTCGAGCACGTCGGGATCGCCGGCGTCGCCGACGATCGACACGCCCGCGGCATCCGCCAGCCATTCGGCCGGCCCCACGTCGACGACGACCACGGCGGACTGCTCGGCGAGCAGCACCTCGGCGATCCGGCGGCCGATCCCGCCTGCGGCGCCGGTGACGATGTGGACGCGCTGCTGCACTGCCATGAGGTCATCGTAGAACCGGCGCCCGTCTGCGGCATCCGCACGGTGGACGACGCGCGAAATCCGAGTTGGTGGGTGCGCGGCGGGCCGGAACTCCATAGGCTGAACGCACGATCGGGCGTGTCGCCGCCCTTCCGCAACTCGCACCAGGAGGGGGCCGCGAGTGGACTGGTTCTACGGAGCGAGCCTGTGGATCACCCTGCCGCTGTTCGTCGGCTTGTTCGTGCTGGGCTCGTGCCTGATCGTGGTCGGGTTGCGTCCGGTGATCCGCAGGATGGTGCAGAGTCCGGCGGAGTGGGATCGCGCCCTCGCCCACGTGATCGGCACGTTCGGCGTGTTCTTCGGCATCCTGCTCGCCCTCGTGGCCGTGTCGGTGTACGACAACTTCGCCGAGGCCCGCCACGACACGCTCGAGGAGGCGGCACAGCTCACGGCGCTGTACCGCGGCACCACCGCGATGCCGCAGGCGGACGGCGAACCCGTGCGCGACGGCATCGCCGAGTACCTGCACACGGTCGTGGACCAGGACTTCCCCACCCAGAAGCGCGGCATCCTCCCCGAGGAGAGCGCCGTGCTGGTGGACGACATCGAGCGGATGCTGCACGACTACGAGCCCGAGACCATCCCGGCGCAGGCGGAGTACATCCAGCTGCTGGCGACGTTCGACGACTTCGTCGAGGCCCGGCGCGAGCGCATCGATGCGGTCACCCTCGAACTGCCGCCCCTGTTCTGGCTCGTGATCTGGGTCGGCGCGGCGGTGAACGCCATCCTCATCGCGTTCATCCACGTGAAGAGCCTGCGGCTGCACCTGATGATCGCCGGCCTGCTCGCCCTGTTCGTCGGCCTGGTGATGTTCGTCACCGCCGACATGGACCATCCGTACCAGGGCTCCATCTCGGTCGGGCCCGGCGCATTCGAGCGGGTCATCGAACAGACCATCGAACGACTCGATCCCGAGGGCTAGTGGGGAGCGGCACGCCCGTCAGGCGGCGACCATGAGCCTCACGTCGACGTCGTCACCGACCTCGAGGCGCTCGGCCTCGCGCACCCGCGCCTTCACGGGCACGATGTAGCCGCCGTCCTTCGGCCAGAGCGAGGTCGTCCACTCGCTGCCGCCGATGCGCACCGTGACCGGGATCATGCCCCAGCCGTACGTCACCACCGGCGCGACCGCGTCGAGGATGACGCACTCCGCATCGGGCACGCTCACGAAGTGCCACGGGGCCGGACCGCGCCAGAACCAGAGCTCGCCGCGGAATGCGAGCTCCATCACGGCGTGATCGAGTCGACGAACGCGTGAGCCTCCTCGGCGACGGAGCGCCAGCGCTCGGCGCCCTCGTCGAAGGGCACCGCCGCCCATTCGCGCATCGGACTGCCGCGCATCACCATGTTGTCGAGCCCGAGCTGCTCGATGCGCTCTCCCGGCAGCTTCACCACGAGCCGGCCGTCGGTCGAGACGAACGCGAACAGCTTGCCGCGCACCGAATACCCCTCGGAGCCGAACATGCGGCTGACGCCGACATCGGGCCGCTCGGTGAGGTCGCTCGTGACCTCGGCCAGACGCTCCCGCCCACGCGTGCGATCGTCCATGCGTCGACGCTACGCCCGACCGCCGACACCGGAACAGGCCCGCGTCGCGCGAAGACGAGGCAACGTGCGAACGGCGGAACGCCCGGTCGCACGCGGATCGTGCGCCGGGCGTCCCGTCGGGTCGACCTCGTCTCGGGCTACTCGACCGGCACGATCAGGCCGCCCCAGGTCTCGAGCAGGTAGTCCTTGGTGCGCTGGTCGGTGAGCAGGGCGTACAGGGCCTCGATGCGGGGGTCGTCCTCGAGGTCGGGGCGCGTCGCGAGCACGTTGTAGTACGTGCTGTCGGTGCCCTCGACGAGGATCGCCTGGTCCTCGGTGAGGCCGGCGGGCAGCGCGAACGACGCCGTGACGAACACGGCGTCGTTGTCGGGCAGCGCCAGCGCGAGGCTCGCGTTCTCGACCTCGGTGAACTGCAGGTCCAGCGGGTTGTCGGTGATGCCGTCGAGGTTGGTCGCGCCGTCCTCGATCTCGATGACGCCCTCGGCGGCGAGCAGGCCGAGCGCGCGACCCTCGTTCGTCGGGTCGTTCGGGATCGCGACGGAGTCGCCCTCGGCGAGGTCGTCGACGCTCTCGAGGCTCTCGCTGTAGAACGCGGCGGCGGGCAGGTAGACCTCTCCGATGGAGATCAGGTCTCCGCCCGCCTGCTCGTTGTACGTCTCCAGGAAGGTGGAGTTCTGGAACAGGTTCGCGTCGGTCGAGCCGTCGGAGAGCGCCGGGTTCGGCGTGTTGTAGTCGGTGAACTCGACGTACTCGATGTCGAGGCCGGCTTCCTCGGCGAGGTTCTCGTCGACCCACTTCAGCAGGTCGCCGGCGGGCACGGGCAGCGCGCCGACCTTGATCGTGCCGAGGCTCTCGCCGTCGGCGGCGGCATCCGTGGCGGCGGTCGATGCGCCGCTCGCGCAGGCGGCGAGGCCGGCGGTGAGGGCGGCGACCGCGGCGAGCGAGAGTCCGCGGCGGACGAGTGTGCGGGTCTTCATGGTGGCTCCTCGAAGGGGTTGGGTGGTGCGGATGCCTCAGGCGACGCGTTCGGCCTCGTCGGCGTCGAGCGCCGCACGGGCGCGGCTGCGGCCGCGGGAGTGGTCGAGTCGGCGGGCGAGGAGGTTCGCCGCGCCCTGCACGAGTTGGACGATCAGGAACAGGAGGACGATCACCGCGACGATGTGCGCCCAGCTGTAGCGCTGGAATCCGTAGGTGAGGGCGACGTTGCCGAGGCCGCCGCCGCCGACCACGCCGACCATCGCCGAGAAGTTGATGATCGCCGTGATCGTGGTCGCCGTGCCGAGCACGATCGACGGTGCCGCCTGCGGCAGGATGACGCGGCGCACGAGCAGCCAGCGTGAGGCGCCGAGCGACTCGGCCGCCTCGAACAGGCCCGCGTCGACCTCCTTCACCGCGATCTCGACGACGCGGGCGAAGAACGGGATCGCGACGATCGTGAGGGGCACGATCGCGGCGGCCGTGCCGATGAACGTGCCGACGATCAGGCGGGTGACCGGGATGAGGGCGATCATGAGCACGATGAACGGCACCGACCGACCGAGGTTCACGATGAACCCGAGCACGCGGTTGATCACGGTGCCGGCGGTGCGCGAGCCGAACGGCGTCTCGAGGAAGCGGCCGCGCTCGGTGCCGACCAGCACGATGCCGAGCGGCAGGCCGATGAGCACGGTGAACACGAGCGCGACGCTCGTCATCCAGAGCGTCTCGAGCGTGCCCTTGAGGAGCACCTCGAGGAAGTCGGGCCAGAACTGCGGGTCGGTCACGTCGATCACGGCGCGCTCACCATCTCGACGCTGACCTCGCGTGCGGTGAGGAACTGCTCGGCACGGACGAGGTCGTCGTGGTCGCCGGGGATCGCGAGCCGTGTGCGTCCCGCCTGCTCGCCCGCGATCGTCTCGATCGTGGCGCCGAGGATGGACACGTCGATCCCGAGGTCGCGGGCCAGCATCGCGATGGTGGGCCGTTCCGCCTCGCCGCCCGCGAACGTGAGGTCGAGGATGCCGTACCCGGGAAGCCGGGGCGCCTCGCCGAGCGGGAAGAGGTCGTGCGCGAGCCGGCTGCCCTTCGTGCGCACGAGCTCGAGCAGCGGACCCTGCTCGACGACGCGTCCCTGCTCCAGCAGCGCTGCGCTGTCGCACACCTGCTTCACGACGTCCATCTCGTGCGTGATGAGCAGCACGGTGAGCCCGAGGTCGCGCGACAGGGTTCGGATGAGACCGAGGATCTGGCGGGTGGTGTCGGGGTCGAGGGCGCTCGTCGCCTCGTCGGAGAGGAGCACGGCGGGCTTCGACGCGAGCGAGCGGGCGATGCCGACGCGCTGCCGCTGCCCGCCCGAGAGCTCGGCCGGGTACGCGTCGGCGCGGTGCGCGAGGCCGACGAGGTCGAGCATCTCGAGCGCCTCGCCGCGCTTGGCGGCCCCCGTCCGGCCGACCGCCTCGAGCGCGAACTCCACGTTCTGCGCCGCCGTGCGGTTGCCCACCAGGTTGAAGTGCTGGAACACCATCCCGATGCGGTGGCGCGCCCCGAGCAGTGCGCGTCCGCGGAGCGATGACACCTCGACGTCGTCGACGGTGACGGTGCCGGAATCGGGGCGCTCGAGTGCGTTGACCGTGCGCAGCAGGGTCGACTTGCCCGCACCCGACTGGCCGACCACGCCGAAGACCTCGCCGCGCCGCACGTGGATCGACACGTCGTCGAGCGCGCGCACGGCACCGCCGAACGTGCGGCTGACGTGGTCGATCGTGATCATGGGAGGCCTTCCGAGGGGGCTGTCGAGTGACGCGCTCCCTCGCGGCGTCCACGTTCATTGCATCGCAGCGCGCCGGGCGCGTCGAATCCCGTGACGAAGGATGACGCTTACCGGCGTCGCCTGCATATCCACGTACCGGATGTCGCGGGCCAGCTCGAACGCGTCGAGCACGACGGGCGGAGCGGCGGCGGGGGCGGAGACCACCCCTCGAGGAGAGGTCGCCTCGCGTCCGAGAGGACAGGATTCCGCGGTCGTCTGGGCGACGAAGCGCCGAAATCCGTCCTCTCGCGGGGGAGGTTCGCGAGATCCGCAGATTCCTCCAGCGGACTCGGATGCCGTCCTGTCAGGCGTCGGCGTCGGAGGGCTCGACGGCGCGTCGGCGTTTGCCGCGTCCGACCGACCACCCCAGGACCGCCATCTTCAGCGCCAGGAGGAACCCGCCGAACGTCAGCGGCGTGAGCTCCTTGTCGGGCTCGACGAGGGAGTCGCGCCACACCTTCTCGACGGGGTAGCCGATCGCCATGATCGCGCCGAGCACGCTGAGGAGGCGGGCGAAGAAGATCGGTGGCCGGGGGTGCACGATCAGCACGAGGCTCGCGATGCCCTGGATGATGAGCATCGGCGTCGGCGCCGAGAGCGCCGTGCCGTCGGTCCAGTGGCGCTGCTGGAGCTCCTTCTTCGATCGTTTCTCGGCGAACGGCACGTCGGCGACGCGCCCCTCCCGGAGCGCCTTCTTGAGCCCCGCGACACCGAGGAGCAACTGCACGAACGACACCAGTCCGAGGATCCGCATGGCGTCATGCTGGCACGCCGCCGGAGGGGCGGCAAGGCTCAGCCGTGGGCGGCGACGGCCCGGCGCACGTCCTCGTCGACGAGGTCGGCGTTGATCGCGATGCCCGCCAGGGACCCCGACGCCATGGCCCACGGGACCGACGACCTGGCCGACACGACGTTGCCGGCGGCGTACAGCCCGCGCACGCTCGTCCGTCCGTCGTCGTCGACGAGCGGCCAGTCGATGCCGGAGTGGCGCATCGTCCGTGCGCGCAGGTCACGAAGCACCGCGCTGTTCGGCACCGTGCGGGACGCCACGAACACGACGTCAGCCGGGTTGGAGGAGCCGTCGGCGAGACGGATGCCGCGAATCGCGCCGCCCTCGTCGGCGTCGACGCCGGCCACCTCGCGTTCCTCGATCGCGATGCCGCGCGCTTCGAGTTGGGTTCGAGCCTGGGCGGGCAGCGTCCCGCCGTTCGTGTGGAAGACGACATCGGGCGTGAGCTGCCGCATGAGCTGCGCCTGGTGCGTGTCGAGCGCCGCCGCGGCGATCACCGCCACGCGCCGGTCCCGGACCTCCCAACCGTCGCAGTACGGGCAGAGCACGACCCCGCGGCCGAACTGCTCGGCGAGGCCCGGGATGTCGGGCAGCTCGTCGACGAGCCCGGTGGTCACGAGCACGCGCCGGGCACTGTGGCGCTCGCCGGAGTCGAGCACGACCTCGAACCCGGGCTCGTCGGCATCCTCGAGCGCCGCCGACTCCACCGTGCCGGACTCGACGGCGACGTCGTAGCGCGTCAGCTCGGCACGCCCGGCCTCGAGCAGGTCGAGCGGCGAGGTGTGGTCGCGCCCGAGGACGCCGTGCATGTGCGAGGCGACCGCGTTGCGCGGGCGGTTGGCGTCGATGACCAGCACGCGGCGGCGCGAGCGGCCGAGCATGAGCGCGGCGCTGAGTCCGGCGCTCCCACCGCCGACGACGATGACGTCCCACTCGGTGCGCGGCGTGGTCATGTGGGCCCCGTTCCAGTCAACGACGGTCGAACAGCGCCCCCACGAGAGGCGGCGCTCGCGCATGCTAGCACCGGGATGCGGCGCCGGGCCATGCACCCGTCAGGATCTGGCGACAGCTCAGTGGTAGCGGCCGCTGTACGCGTTGATCGCGGGCTGCCCGCCGAGATGGGCGTAGAGCACGTTCGAGTCCCGCGGGATCTCACCGCTCGACACGAGGTCGATCAGCCCGGCCATCGACTTGCCCTCGTAGACGGGATCGATGATGACGCCCTCGAGGCGACCGGTGAGGCGCATGGCCTCGTCGGTGGACTCGACCGGGATGCCGTACTCGTCGCCCGCCCAGCCCTCGAGCACGGTGACCTCGTCGTCGCGCAGCTCGCGCCCCAGCTCGATGAGCGCGGCCGTGTTGCGTGCGATGCGGGCGACCTGATCACGCGTCTCGGTGATCTTCGCCGAGGCGTCGATCCCGATGACGCGCCGCCGGGGCCCGCCGAAGTTCTGCTCGAGGTCGGCGAATCCCGCGATCATGCCGGCGTGCGTCGAACCGGTGACCGAGCACACCACGATCGTGTCGAAGAACACGCCGAGCTCGCGTTCCTGCGCCGCGACCTCGTGCGCCCAGTTCGCGAAGCCGAGGCCGCCGAGCCGGTGGTCGGATGCTCCGGCCGGGATCGCGTAGGGCGTGCCGCCGGCCTCCTCGACATCCGAGATCGCCTGCCGCCACGACTCCTTGAACCCGATGCCGAACCCGGCGGGGGAGAGCCGCACGTCGGCGCCCATGAGCCGCGACAGCAGGATGTTGCCGACGCGGTCGTTCACGGCATCCGGCCAGTCGACCCAGTGCTCCTGCACGAGCACGGCCTTCATGCCCAGGTGCGCGGCGACGGCGGCGACCTGGCGAGTGTGGTTGGACTGCACGCCCCCGATGGAGACGAGCGTGTCGGCGCCCTTCGCGAGCGCGTCGGGCACCAGGTACTCGAGCTTGCGGGTCTTGTTGCCGCCGAAGGCGAGGCCGCTGTTCACGTCCTCCCGCTTCATCCAGACGCGAGCGCCGCCCAGGTGGGCGCTCAGGCGGTCGACCGGATGGATCGGGCTCGGCCCGAACGTCAACTGATGGCGGGGGAAGTCGGCGAGTGCCATGGTGCTGCTCCTCAGGTGGGGGTGGTGACGCTGGGGCGCTCGGCGGCGCGATCGGAGGACAGCGGCATGCAATATATTGCAGTCGAGTACGTGCGGGATGTCAAGCCGGAGTGAAGGATCGAACCGAACGATCGAACCGAAGGATCGAACCGAACGATCCGAGAGGACGCGCCATGAAGCTCACCGTGCACACCTTCCTCACCCTCGACGGCGTCATGCAGGGCCCGGGCGGCCCCGACGAGGACATCACCGGTGGCTTCACCCACGGCGGATGGGTCGTGCCGCTCGTCGACGAGGGCTTCGGCCGCATCGTCGACGGATGGTTCGCGCAGGCCGACGAGATCCTGCTCGGCCGCACGACCTACGACATGATGTCGGCGTTCTGGTCGCAGGTCACCGACCCCGAGGACGAGGTCGGGCGAGTGCTGAACGCGCTGCCCAAGCACGTCGCCTCCACGACGCTCACCGACCCGACCTGGAACAACACGACCGTGATCGAGGGGGATGTGGTCGAGGCCGTGCGGGCGTTGAAGGAACGTCCGGGTCGCGAGCTGCAGGTGCACGGCAGCTGCGGACTGCTGCACACGCTGCAGGATGCCGGCCTCATCGACGAGTACCGGCTGCTCGTGTTCCCCGTGGTGCTCGGCACCGGGAAGCGGCTCTTCGCCGACGGATCCGCTCCGACGGGCTTCACGCTCGTCGACAGCGAGGTCACCGGTGCGGGTGCGGTCTACGAGGTGCTGCGTCCGGCGCCGCTGGGCACGGGGGACATCGTCGTGGAGGACGGCCGGGAGGTCATCGTCTGACCTGGGCTGCGGTCCTGTCTGCGAGGGACGACCCGCGCTCAGGCTCGTCGGCGGCCGCCCGAGCGTGGGAACTGATCGGTCAGGCGCTCCACCGTCTCGACGATGAATTCGCCGCTCTGCTGCGCACGCCATCGCTCCGCAACCAGCTCGGTCGGAGAGAGGAGCACCCGCGACGACCCCTCGGTGAGGCCGAGTTCGGTGCGACCGTCATCGTCGACGAGCATCCAGCGCAGCACCGTCCGTCGCACGAGATGCTCGCCGAGCGCGGTTCCGATCGCATTGATCATGGGGTCCGGGTCGACGCGCTCGGGCGGATTCACGCGATGCCACCGCATGACCGAGTCGTCATAGAGTGCGCGGATCTGCGCGGCGTCGTCGACATCCGTGCCGGCGTCGGCAACGATCACCAGGAGGCTCGCGACCCAGTTCCGCTCCACGTCGGTCAGCTCGCCCAACCGAGGCGGCGGCGTCGCCGACTCGGCGCGCGCCGAACGCTTGGAGAAGAGACCCATGCCGGTATTCTTCCCCGAGTTCGGCCCGTTCGTGGCATCCGCTCGACTGCTGGACGAGGCGTGCGTCGAGCGCCGTCGCCTTCGTCAGTCCTCGGCGCGGCCGCGCTCGTCGTGGCGAACACCGCGCGGCGGCGCGTGCCGGTGGCGGCCGCCTGAGCCGGGGCAGCGACCGGCACGCGCCGTGAGGTCAGCGCGACGCGGGAATGAGCGCGCCGGGGTCGGCGACGCGGACCGCGGTGACGACGATGCGGTGCTCGCCCGACCCGATCAGGCCGCCGGCGTGCGGCTCACCGTCGACGGAGACCGTCGAGGCATCCGTGACCGGGAGATCGAGCTCGGCGTCGGCGCCGTAGGGGACCTCGAGCGCGATCTCGAGGTCGCTCCCGTTCAACCGCCAGTCGATCGACACCGGGCCGAGGCGTGACTCGACCGACGCCTTCGCCCACGTGATCGCGGTCGCAGGTCGCGGCGCGACGATCACCCGTCGGTAGCCCGGGCGCTCGACGGTCGGAGCGATGCCCGCGACGTACCGGTAGATCCAGTCGACGACCGCGCCGTACGCGTAGTGGTTGAACGAGAGCATCCCCGAACTGTCGTCCGTCGCCATGTCACCCGAGTGGATGGTGCCGTCGGGAGCCAGGGCATCCCAGCGCTCCCAGATGGTGGTCGCGCCCATCTCGACCTGGTACAGCCAGGACGGCGCCTCGAGGCGGAGCAGCATCAGGTAGGCCTCGTCGATGTGGCCGGCGTGCACGAGGGCGTGCAGCACGAGCGGCGTTCCGAGGAAGCCCGTGGCGATGCGCCCGCGCTCGTCACGGACGTTCCGAGCGAGTCCCTCGCCGATCCGGTCCCGCTCCGACTCGGGCGCGATGCCGAACTCGAGCGCGATCGCGGCACCGGTCTGGGTCTCGACCGCCTCTGCGCCCCATCGAGCCCAGGTGGCGGTCGCGATGCGCTCGGCGAGCCGGTCGGCGCGTTCGGCGCCGGCACCGTCGCCGACGAGTCGCTCGGCGTCGGCCAGCAGGCGGGCGCTGTGCGCGAAGAAGGCGTTCGCCACGAAGTCGGACGACACCTTCGCCGCCCACGGCTTGTCGCCGGGGGCATCCGGGTCGAGCCAGTCTCCGAACTGGAACTCGGTCGGCAGCAGGCCGTCGGCGGCCTCGGCGCGGGCCTCGAGACTCGCCACCCAGCGGCGCATGCTGTCGAGTTGGCGCACGAGCACCTCGTCGCTGCCGTAGGACTCGTAGACCGCCCACGGCACGATCGTGGCGGCGTCGCCCCACCCGGCGCGGCCCATCGTGATCCAATCGTCCGCAGCCGGGGACCTCGGGATCCTTCAGGATGTTCGGCACGACCGCCGCCACCGCGCCATCGGCGTCCTGGTCGATCTCGAGGTCGCGCAGCCACGACATCCAGAACGACTCCACGTCGAAGAGGGTGCTCGCGGTGGGCGCGAAGGCCTGGGCGTCGCCGGTCCAGCCCAGGCGCTCGTCGCGCTGCGGGCAGTCGGTGGGCAACGACACGAAGTTGTCCCGCTGCGACCATGCGACATTGGAGTGGAGCTGCTCGAGGCGGGGGTCGGAGGAGGCGAAGGTCGAGCGCGGGGTGTCGGCGCTCGAGATGGCCACCGCGGTCGCCGACACGACCTCGGCGCCGGTCACCTCGGCGTACTGGAAGCCGTGGAACGTGAAGAGCGGCTCGAGCGTGCTCTCGCCGTCGTCGGCGAGCACGTACGCATCGGTCGCCATCGCGGTGCGGAGGGACCTGGTGTGGATCGACCCATCGGGCTCCAGCACCTCCGCGTGGCGGACCTCCACGCGGTCGCCCGCCGATCCGCGGACGACGAGTCGGAGCCAGCCGGCGATGTTCTGGCCGACGTCGATGAACGCGTGCCCGTCGCGGGCCTCGATCGGCGCCGTCCACTCGCCGATCGTACGCACGCCGCCCGCGATGCGGGGTTCGACGACCGCGGTGTCGACGTCGATCTCCCGTGCCGCCGACCAACCGGAGTCGTCGAAGCCGGGGCCGTCCCAGCCGATGGGCTCGGCGCGGAGATCGATCTCCACGCCGTCGTAGAGGCTCGCCGAGCGGATGCCGCCGGTCGACGTCGTCCACTCGGGCGACGTCGCCACCCGCACGTGCGAGCCGTCGGCGCACTCGACGTCGAGCTGCGCGAACGCCGCCACCTCCGTGCCGAACTGCTCGGTGCCGTCCTCCCAGCCGAGGCGGCCGCGGTACCAGCCGTCGCCGAGCAGCACGCCGAGCGCGTTCTCGCCGGTGCGCACCAGCTCGGTGACATCCCACGTGCCGAGGACGATCCGATCCTGGTACGCCGACCAACCCGGCGTGAGGTGCTCGTCGGTCGCCTTCCGGCCGTTGACGCGGAGCTCGCCGACGCCCCAGAACGTGGCGCGGAGCCGCGCTCGCACGGGTGCGGCGGGGAGCGTGAAGCCCGCGCGAAGCAGCATCGCCGGGCCCTCGACCGGCTCCGATCCGCCGATCGGACGGGCCTCCAGATCGGCCGGATCGACGGATGCCTCGACGACGAGCTCCGCGCTCCACGCCGACCAGCCGGCCGCCGTGGCGATGCGCACGGCGTAGCGTCGCTCCTCACCGGGTTCGAGCGCCGGGCCGGGGGCTGCGACGCCGATCGAGTCGTCGGAGGCGACGGGGTCGGTGATGCCGGTGTCGGCGCCGTTCCAGCGCACCTGATAGCCGAGCTGCGCGGATGCCGCCGAGGCGCGCCAGGTGAGGCGCAGGCCGGTGCGCGGCACGCCGAGCAGCCGCGTCGGGGTACTGGGAGCGCAGCGAGACGACCCGGGCGTCGGGATCGACGACCGTCTGGGAGGGGAGTTGCACGGACATCCGTGTCCTTTCGGGGTGGTGCCGGAGTCGCCGGCGGGAGTCGGGGGGCCTGTTCGAGCCGGTCGCGGGTCGGAGCGGGCCGATTCGGGTCAGGGGGTCGGTTCCGCCGGTGCGGGCCGCGTCGATCCGCGCACCTCGAGCGTGGGCTCGACGGAGAAGTGGGTGGGTTCGGTGCGCCCCTGGATCCGCTCGAGGAGCAGGCGGATCGCCCGCTCGCCCATGGCCTCGCCGGCCTGGTCGACGGTCGTCAGGGAGATGGCCGGGTAGCTCGCGATGTCGATGTCGTCGTAGCCGACCACCGAGACCTCGGCGGGAGAGAGGCCGAGCTCGGCCAGCGCCCGGAGCGTGCCGAGCGCGAGCTCGTCGTTGCCGACGAAGATCGCGGTCGGCCGTTCCTCGTCGAGCAGGGCGAGCGTGTCGAGTCGTGCCGATTCCTCGTCGAGGCCGGTGCGGACGACCCGGATGCGATCGGCGAGTCCGGCCTCCTGCATGTGCGCGCGGTACCGCTCGAGGCGGACCGCGTGCGGATTGCCGGTGCCGGGCCTGGTGACCTCTTCGCTGCGGGTCAGGTGCGCGATGCGTCGGTGGCCGAGACCGAGCAGGTGCTCCATGACGAGTCTGGTGCCTTCGACGTCGTCACCGGTCACGGTGTCGTAGGCCGTCGAGCGATCGTGGCGGCCGAGCATGACCACCGGCACCCGCGTCGCGAGGCGTTCGAGCCACTCGGGCGAGACGAGGGGCGAGATCGCGACGATGCCGTCGACCTGCCGGTCGGCGAGGGCCCCGATGGCGCGCACGCCCTCCTCGCCGTCGATGTCCGCGGGCGCGATGATGAGCTGGTAGTCGGTGCCTTGCAGCGCGGCGGTCGCGCCGGCGACGATCTTCGTGAAGAACGGGTTTCCGATGTGAGGCATCTCGATGCCGAGCGTGAAGCTCGAGCCGCGCATGGCCCGTGCGGCCACGCGCGGGCGGTAGTCGAGGGCGTCGATCGCGGCGGTCACGCGCTCGCGCATCGCGGGGCTCACGCCGTAGGCGTTGCGGATCACCTTGGAGACGGCTGCGCGGGAGACGCCGGCCTCGCGCGCCACATCCTCGATGGTCGCTGCTCGGGCTGAGGGCACGATCTCCTCCGTTCGCCTTCGTTGGTCGGATACGTCGACTCGCTGTCACCATACACCGCGGATCCCTGCGGAATAGATCGATCTACGGGAAGCCTGTGCTGACGATCATAAATCGTTTCAAACAATTTGTGTAGATCGGTTGACAACCATTCTCCGATGCTCGTAACGTGGGCCACGCCACAGCACCGAGACCATTCGGAGCACCCAACAGCGCAGTTGCTTTACATGGAGGTAAAGAAGATGGTCCCCCGTACCCCGCGACGTTCACTCGTCGCCATCGGCGCAGGCGGTCTCGCCCTGTCGCTCGCCCTCGCCGGCTGCAGCGCCGGTGATTCAGACTCCGAGGGTGGCGCGACCTCCCTCACGTTCCTGGTGGACAACGGCGAGGCGACGGTCGCCACCGCCGAAGCGCTCGCAGAGGCATTCACGGCGGAGAATCCCGACATCAGCATCGAGGTCGAGACGCGGCCCCAGGGCGCCGACGGTGACAACGTCGTGAAGACGCGGCTCGCCACCGGGGAGATGGACGACATCTTCCAGTACAACTCGGGGTCGCTGATGCAGGCCCTCAGCCCCGATGAGACGCTCGTGAACCTCGGCGACGAGGCCTACGTCGACAAGTTCGACGAGAACTTCGTCGAGAGCGTCTCGACCGAGAACGGCGTGTACGGCGTCCCGATGGGTCAGTCGATGGCGGGCGCCGTCCTGTACAACAAGGACATCTACGCGGAGCTCGGCCTCGAGATCCCGACCACGTGGGACGAGTTCATCGCGAACAGCGAGGCGATCAAGGCGGCCGGCACCGCGGCCCCCATCGTGCAGACCTACGGCGACACGTGGACGTCGCAGCTCTTCGTCCTCGGCGACTTCAACAACGTCCTCGCCGAGAACCCCGACTGGGCCGAGGAGTACACGAACAACGAGGCCAAGTACGTCGACCAGCCGGCGCTCGCCGGGTTCGAGCACCTGCAGGAGGCGTTCGAGAAGGGACTGTTCAACGAGGACTTCGCGTCGGCGAAGTACGCCGACGGCGTGTCCATGGTGGCCACCGGCGCGGGTGCGCAGTACCCGATGCTCACGTTCGCGGCAGGCCAGCTCATGACGACGAACCCCGAGGCGGCCGACGTCGTCGGCACGTTCCCGCTGCCGGGCCCCGACGCGTCGACGAACGGCCTCACCGTGTGGATGCCGACCACCACGGTGTTCATCCCCAAGTCGACCGAGGGTGACAAGCTCGAGGCGGCGAAGAAGTTCGCCGAGTTCCTCACGACACCCGAGAGCTGCGACATCCAGTCGGAGACGACGGCCCCGCAGGGCCCGTTCGTGATCGAGGGCTGCGAGCTGCCCGAGGACGTACCGGCCATGGTCTCCGACCTGCAGCCGTACTTCGACGAGGGCAAGACCAACCTCGCGCTCGAGTTCCTCTCGCCCATCAAGGGCCCGGCCCTCGAGCAGATCACGGTCGCGGTCGGATCGGGGATCACCTCCGCCGCAGACGGCGCGGCCCAGTACGACGAGGATGTGAAGAAGCAGGCCCAGCAGCTCGGTATCGAGGGCTGGTAGCCCGCACCATCGACCTGCGGGGCCGGGCCGGTCACGGTCCGGCCCCGCAGTCACATCCAGGAGACTTGACATGACCACCGCGACGGCCCCAGGCCGCACCTCGACGTCGCCGGGGACGATCACCCCAGCCGGGCCGGCCAAGCGCCGGCAGATGAAGAGCCCGTATCCCACATGGTTCTTCATCCCCGCCGGCGTGTTCTACGTCGTCCTCTTCCTCGTCCCGACGATCGCATCGTTCTACTTCTCGCTGACGCGCTGGACCCTGTTCGACGTCGAGTTCATCGGCTTCGACAACTTCGTGCGGTTCTTCCAGGAACCGCAGCTGGTGCAGGGGTTCATCAACACCTTCATCTACGCGTTCCTCACCTCGGGTCTCAAGGTCGTGCTCGGCCTCCTGCTCGGCGTCTTCCTGAGCTCGCAGATCATCGGCCGCGGATTCCTTCGCGCCACGGTGTTCTTCCCCGTGCTCGTGAGCACGATCGGCGTCGGCATCCTCTTCCAGGTGCTCATGGATCCGTTCGGCGGCCCGATCAACGAAGCCCTCGCCGCCGTCGGCATCCCGGGACCCGGATGGCTCACCGACCCGTCGCTCGCGCTCATCTCGGTCGCGCTCGTCGACGTGTGGAAGGGCGTCGGGCCTGGCGACCCTCATCTACATCGCCGGCATGGTGGCCATCCCGCAACGAGTACTTCGAGGCCGCCAAGGTCGACGGTGCCGGCGCGTGGAACAACTTCCGCCACATCACGCTGCCGCTGCTGCGGCCGGCGACGGTGACGGTCGTGCTGCTCTCGCTCATCGGCGGCCTCCGCTCCTTCGACCTCATCTGGACGATGACCGGCGGCGGACCCGGCTTCACGAGCGACGTGCTCGCGTCCGTCGTCTACAAGCAGTACCAGGCCGGCTTCTTCGGCCTCTCGACCGCCGGCAACGTCGTGCTGTTCATCGTCGTGGCCGCGATCATCTACCCGCTCTCGTGGTGGCTCAACCGGAAGGAGGACGACCGATGAGGAACGTGGCCTGGAAGTGGGGCGGCGGCAGCATCGCCATCCTCGTCGCCATCATGGTGTTCATCGTGCCCTTCGCGTTCATCGTGTTCACGGCCGGCAAGACCCAGGCCGAGGCGTCGTTCCTCGAGTTCAGCTGGCCGACCGAGTGGGCACTCTTCGAGAACATCGTCACGGTGCTCGAGAACCGGGACTTCCTGTTGATCCGCGCATTCGTCAACAGCACGATCCTGACGGTGGCCGCCGTCTCGATCATGGTCGTGCTCGGCGCCATGGTCGGGTACGTGCTGCAGCGCCGCAAGTCGCGGTGGAACCCCTTGGTCAACGGGCTCGTGCTCGCGGGGCTCATCATCCCGCCCGCCGTCGTCCCCACGATCTGGACGCTGCAGGGCCTCGGGCTCTTCAAGACCCTGGTCGGCCTCATCGCCGTGCACGTCGCCTTCGGCCTCTCGTTCTGCATCCTGCTGTTCCGGGCCTTCGTCGCCACGATCCCGCGCGAGCTCGACGAGGCGGCGATCATCGACGGCGCCGGATCCGTGAAGCTGTTCTTCCGCGTGATCTTCCCGCTCTTGAAGTCGGTGATCATCACGGTGATCGTGGTGCAGGCCGTGACCGTGTTCAACGACTTCGCGTTCGCCCTGTACTTCCTTCCCGGCGACGAGAACGCCACGGTGCAGCTGACCACCTTCAACTACAAGTCCCAGGCCGTGAGCGCCTTCAACCTGCTGTTCGCGAACGTGCTGCTCATCACGATCCCGCCGCTGATCATGTACATCATCTTCCAGCGGCAGATCGTCGCCGGCATGACCTCGGGCGCCGTGAAGGGGTGAACACCGACGCGGTGCCGCCGCGCACGGCCGAGGCCGTGCGGCGGTGGGCGCGGGACCGCTCCCCGCAGCCGTTCGACGATGCTGCGATCGTGACGCCGCCCGCGACCGCGGCGTGGATGTACGGATCGGGGCAGTACGAGCTCGGGATGCTCGCCCGGCTCGTCGACGAGGGGTTCGCCGCCAACCGGCACGTCCACTATCCGCGCAACCACGGCCGCGTGGCCGTCGCGGTGACGTTCCGCGCGGAGGCCTCGGCTGCTGCGACGGTCCGATTCCGGTCTCGGGTTCCGCCGCGGTCACGGTCGAGGGAACGCCGCTCGAGGCGGCCGCCGACGACGAGGACCTGGTCCTGCAGTTGCCGTCCGCGGGAGCGGAGGTCCGGTTCGAGGTCGTCGGCGGCGACGGCGAGGTGCCGGCGATCGCCGTCGCGCCCGACGCGCCGCTCCACACGTGGGTCGCGAGCGTCGAGGGCGGCGCGTGGGAGCCGGTCCGGCCCCGAGTCGGCGGCGACCGGCCGCCGCACCTCGATGCGGTCGGGTCGGTCGACGTCGTCGCCCGCCGTGATCACAGCGCGGTGCTCGATGTCGGCGCGCCCGTGCTCGGACGGCCCATCCTCCCGCCCGGCCCGCGGCCGGTCGTCTCGAGTGGCGAGAGCCCGGAGGAGGCGCTTGCCGACGGGACCGCGCACGAGACGCGTCACGATCTCGTCGAGCTGCCGGGCGGCGGTTGGACGACGAGGCACCGACTGGGATTCCGCTACCTGGCCGTGCGATCGGATGTCGCACCCGACGAAGTGGCGGTGCAGGCATCCGTTCCCGCGGTCGACCGACCCGGGGCGTTCGCGTGCTCCGACGACCGGCTCACCCGCATCTGGGCGTCCGCGCAGTACACCCTCCGGCTCTGCATGCAGGGCCTGATGATCGACGGGATCAAGCGCGACCGCATGCCGTGGGCGGGGGATCAGGCGCTCAGCACCCTCGCGAACGCCTTCGCGGTGGGCGACGGCGGCATCGTCGCCGACGGGCTCGTCGCGCTCGGGCGACCGGACCACGGATACGTGAACGGGATCTCCGACTACTCGCTGTGGTGGGTGGTGAACGCCGGCCTCCACCTCCGCTACTTCGGAGACGAGCCGTTCGCCCGGCTCGAGCAGGAGCGGCTCAACGCCTTCGTCGAGGACCTCGCCCGTCACGCCGGTCATGACGGCGTCTTCCGACCGCCCTCGCAGCGGGGCGGGTTCGTCGACTCCGGACCGGGCTCGGTCTTCATCGACTGGGGACTGTCGCTCGAGCACGGTCGGGACTCCGTGGCCCTGCAGATGCTCTGGTGCTGGGCGCTGCGCAGCGCGGAGCGCGTGCTCGCGCGCACCGGGCATCCGGCTGCCCCGCGATGGGGTGCGCTCGCGTCGAGGCTCGAGGCGACCCTCCGGGAGCGGGCATGGCTCCCGCGCCACGGGCGCTGGGCCGACTACCTCGACGCCCGGCAGTCGAAGCGTCCGGCGACCTATGCGAACTTCCTCGCCGTCATGGCCGGCATGCACGAGCAGGTGCCGCCGGGCGTGCGCGACGCCGTGCTGGCCGGTACGTCGGGAACGCCGTTCATGACCGCGTTCCGGCTCCGCGCGCTGATCGACGCGGGCGAGCCGGGAGCCGCCGTCGACGAGGTGCGTCGCACCTGGGGTGCCATGCTCGACCGCGGACCGGGCACCTTCTGGGAGGAGAGCTCGATCGAGGGCGACCCGCTCGAGATGTACGGGCGCCCGTTCGGTCGCAGTCGTTGCCACGCCTGGGCGGCGGGTCCGGCGGCCATCCTTCCCGAGGCGGTGCTCGGGCTCCGACCGATCGATGACGGCTGGTCGCGATTCACGGTGCGGCCCGAGCTCGGCGACCTGGAGTGGGCCGCCGCCGTGGTGCCGGCCCCGGTCGGCGACATCGTCGTCGTCGCAGACCGCGCGCGGGTCAGCGTGCAGGTGCCCTCCGGCGCCGTGCTGGTCCGCGATGGCCAGTCGGTCCCGGGGCCGTCCGTCGTGGAGTGGACGCCGCGGTCGCGCGAACGGACCGCGGAGCACGGCTCGTAACCGGCCGCTGTCGGCGGCCGGTGGCAGACTGGCCCCGTGCTGCTCGACGAGCTCGTGACCACGGCCGACGCCGTCGCCTCGACGCGGTCGCGGCTGGCCAAGGTCGACGCGCTCGCCGACCTGTTGCGCCGCCTCGAGCCCGACGAGATCGCCCCAGCCGTCGGGTTCCTCGTCGGCAAGCCGCGACAGGGGCGCGTCGGCGTCGGCTGGCGCGGCATGTCCGCCGCGATGGGCGAGTCCGCGGCGGAGCCGACGCTCAGCGTCGCCGACCTCGACGAACTGCTCGATCGGCTCGCCACCACCTCCGGGTCCGGATCGGCGGGCGAGCGTGCCGGCGCGCTGCGCGAGCTCACGGCGCGGGCCACCGAGCGCGAGCAGGGCTTCATCAGTCGGGCACTGCTCGGCGACATGCGCACCGGGGCGCTCGAGGGCGTGCTCACCGACGCCATCGCACGTGCGGCCGACCGGCCCGGCGACGTCGTGCGTCGCGCGGCGATGCTGTCGGGCGACCTCGGCGAGACCGCCCGCCTCGCGCTCACGGGCACCGCCGCCGAGCTCGACGACGTCGGGCTCGTGGTCGGTCGCCCGGTGCTGCCGATGCTCGCGGCCACCGCCCCGAGCGCGGCCGACGCGATCGCGACGACGGGCGAGGCATCCGTCGAATACAAGCTCGACGGCGCGCGCATCCAGGTGCACCGCGCCGGCGACGACGTGCGCGTGTTCACGCGCAACCTCGCCGACATCACGCACCGACTTCCCGAGGTCGTCGAGGTGGTGCGACGGATGCCGGTCCGCGACGTGATCCTCGACGGCGAGACGCTCTCGCTCGATGAAGACGGCGGGCCGCGGCCGTTCCAGGAGACGATGTCGCGGTTCGGCGCCGAGGCCGCACGTGAGACGCTGCTGCATCCGTGGTTCTTCGACGTGCTGCACGTCGACGGTCGCGACCTGCTCGACGAACCGCTGTCGACCCGCATGCGCGAGCTCGAGCGCATCGCCGGCGAGCATCGCATCCCCGGCGAGGTGACGGCCGACCCCGACGTCGCCGAGCGCATCTCGCGCGACGCGCTCGCCGCCGGCCAGGAGGGCGTCGTCGTCAAGGCGATCGGCTCGCCCTACGCGGCCGGGCGCCGCGGCTCGAGCTGGATCAAGGTGAAGCCCGTGCACACCTACGACCTCGTGGTGCTCGCGTGCGAGTGGGGTTCGGGCCGCCGCGAGGGGTGGCTGTCGAACCTGCACCTCGGCGCGCTCGATCCGACCGGAGAGTTCGGCGAGCCGGGCGACTACGTCATGGTCGGCAAGACGTTCAAGGGCCTGACCGACGAGCTGCTGCGGTGGCAGACGGAGTACTTCCAGCAGATCGAGGTGCGGCGCACGGCGAACACGGTGTGGGTCGCGCCGACGACGGTGGTCGAGATCGCGATCGACGGCGTGCAGCGCTCGACGCGATACCCCGGCGGCATCGCGCTGCGGTTCGCGCGCGTCAAGCACTACCGCGACGACAAGCGCCCCGAGGACGCCGACACGATCCAGACGCTCCGCGCGCTGCTGCGCGGGTAGCGCGTGCAGCGGCGGTCGCCGCGCCTCAGCGACGCACCTCGAGTCTGGAGCCACGACGCGAGCGCCTGCACCTCGTCGTCGACGTCACGGCGCACCTGCTTCTCGAACGGCACGTCCTCGTGGATCGCGTTCACCGTGAGCACGCCGGCCTTGCGATCGGCCGTCGCGTCGAGCTTGCCGACCAGCCGGTCGCCGTGCAGGATCGGCAGCGCGAAGTAGCCCCAACCACCACGGCACGACGCTCGTGTCGGTCACGTCGCTCCAGGTCAGCGCCTGTCGACGCACGTCGAGTCCGAGCCACGACGCGAGCGCCTGCACCTCGCTCCACCGACCCATGGACTCCGCTCGAGTCCGAAACAGCGGATATACGATCCGGCGCGCCGGGAGCGAGACCCGCAATGCGGCGCGCCGGATCGTATATCCGCCATGTGGTGCACCTGGCCGGCGACGAGAGCGGGCCGCAGCGGTCGCCGCCATGCCGCACGGGATGCCGCGGGGCCTCAGCGGTTCCAGGCCGCGAGCTTGTCGGGATTCATGACGATCCAGACGTCGTGGATGCGGCCGCCGCCGTCGCCGGACGTCACCGTGCCGAGCGACACGGTGCCGACGACCTGGTCGCCCGCACTGACGACGAGCCCGCGCTCGCCGTTGATGTCGCGCTCCTCCACCGACAACTCCGGCGCCTTGCGCAGGACCCCGAGCAGGAACCGTGCGACGTTCTCGGCGCCGACCACCGGGCGCAGGGCGGCGCGCACCTTGCCGCCGCCGTCGCTCGTCGACCGCACCTCGGGGTCGAGGATGCCCACGAGCGCGTCGAGGTCGCCGACCTCGCACGCGCGGCGGAAGGCGGTGACGAGCCGGGCGTGCTCCGCGGCATCCGTCGGCCGTGAGCGCAGGTCGCGGATGTGCCGTCGTGCCGACGACGCGAGCTGCCGGGTGGCCTCGGGGGAGCGGCCGACGATCTCGCCGATCTCGGCGAACGGCACCCCGAACACCTCGTGCAGCACGAACGCCACGCGCTCGGCGGGCGTCAGCGACTCGAGCACCACGAGCAGCGCCATGCTCACCGAGTCGTCGAGCGTGATGCGGTCGAGGGGGTCGACGGCGGCGGTCGAGACGCCCGAGGTGACGGATGCCGCGGCCGTCGCCGACGGCAACGGCTCGGGCAGCCACTCGCCCACGTAGCGCTCGCGGCGCGCCCGTGCCGAGCCGAGGATGTCCAGGCAGATGCGGGAGGCCACGGTGGTGAGCCACGCGCGCGGCCGCTCGATCGCCGCACGCTCGGCGTCGTCGAGCTGGAACCAGCGCACGTAGGTCTGCTGCACCACGTCCTCCGCGTCGTTCGCCGAACCGAGCATGCGGAACGCGAGGTTCATGAGATGGGTGCGCTCCTCGAGGAGCTCGCCGAGCGCCTCGGACTCGGGTTCGCGCATGATGCCTCCACGGTGCCGGCGGCGCGGCATCCACTCGCGCCGCGCCCCTCACCATTCAAGACCAGGCAGCCCCCCGGATTGTGAGGCTTCTCAACGGATTCGGTGTCGCACCTCACGTTCGGGGGCGGCATCCGGTCGTAGTCAGTGTGAACACGACATACCGACGCGTCATCCTCTGGGTCCTCAACGCCATCGGCGCCTTCGTCGGCGCCTGGGCGCTCATCGCACCGCAGTCCTTCTACGACACGTTCCCGAGCGCCGGCTTCGGGCCGTGGGTGGGGGTCGACGGACCGTTCAACGAGCACCTCATCCGCGACGTCGGCGCGCTCTACCTCGCGCTCGTCGGCGCGGGCGTCGTCGCCGCGCTGTCACGGCGAGCGGATGCCTCCATCGCCGTCGGCGTGGCCTGGCTGGTGTTCTCCGTGCCGCACTTCACGTACCACCTCGCGCACCTGCACGACCTCGCCCCGCTCGACGCGGTGGGACAGCCGATCTCGCTCGCGCTCTCGCTCGTGCTGAGCATTCCGCTGGTCATCCCGCCTCGACGGCGCGGCGCCGACACCGTCGCACCCGACACATCCGGCATCCACGCCGCTCCCGCGGCATCCGCCGAACCGACCACGTCGACCGAACAGGAGACCACCCGATGAAGATCGCCGTCGCAGGAGGAACCGGAGCCGTCGGACGCCACGTCGTCGACGTCGTGCGCGAGACGCGGGCACGAGCCCGTCGTGCTCACCCGCTCGACCGGCGTCGACCTCGTCACGGGCGAGGGCCTCGCCGAGGCGCTCTCGGGCGTCGACGCCGTCATCGACGTGGCGTCGGTGCAGACGATGTCGGATGCCGCGTCGCGCGCGTTCTTCGGCGCGGTCACGCGCAACCTGCTCGCCGCCGAGACCGCGGCCGGCGTGCGGCACCACGTCGCCCTCTCGATCGTGGGCGTCGACGACGCGCCGTACGCCTACTACGCCGGGAAGGTGCTGCAGGAGCAGCTCGTCGAGGCGGGGCCGGTGCCGTGGACGATCCTGCGCGCGACGCAGTTCCACGAGTTCGCGGCGCAGCTCCACGCGCGCATGAGGTTCGGCCCGATCGTGGTCGTGCCGGCGCTGCAGTCGCAGCCGGTGGCGGCGCGCGAGGTGGCCGAGCGGCTCGTCGCGCTCGCGGTGGCCGCGCCCGCCGGCCGAGTGGCCGACCTGGCCGGTCCCCGGGTCGAGCGGATGTCGGACCTGGTGCGCCGCTGGGCGGCGGCGACCGGTCGGCGGGGTCGCGTCGTCGAGGTTCCGCTTCCCGGCGCGTACGGGCGGGCGATGCGCGATGGCACGCTGCTCGCGCGGCCCGGGTCGGACCTCGGCGTTCAGACGTTCGACGGAGTGGCTGGCCGCGGTGGCGGCGGAGCGGCATCCGCTCGGCTCGTGACGGGCCGAGCAGCGCCGCGTGACGGGCCGAGCAGCGCGGTGCGACGACACCCCCTTCCCAATGTTGACGTCAACAAGTACAGTGCTGCTCGGGGCATGTTGACGTCAACACGCCCGCTGACCGGAACGATCTCTCAACGGCGAAAGAGGACGACGTCAATGACGATGCATGGCAGACGGCTCAGGCGGATCACGGCACTCCTGACGGGCGGAGCGCTCGTCGGCGGTGCGCTGCTCGCGGCACCGCTCGGCGCGGTGACCCCCGCGGCGGCGGCCGACGGCACCACCATCACCCCGAACCCCGCCTACGCGGGCGAGGCCTTCGAGGGCTGGGGCACGAGCCTCGTCTGGTTCGCGAACGCGACCGGCGACTACCCCGAGGAGCTGCGTGAGGAGCTCTACCAGGCGGTGTTCGGCGAGGACGGCCTCGACCTCAACATCGCGCGCTACAACATCGGCGGCGGCAACGCGTCCGACGTGCCGGACTACCTGCGCGCGGGCGGCGCGGTCGAGGGCTGGTGGGCGGCCGACCCCGACGGCTCGGCCGGCACGTACGACGGCACGGCCACGACCTACGCCGAGCGCAACGCGCTGCTCGCGAAGTGGGACGCCGATGACCCCGCGTCGTACGACTGGTCGGCCGACGAGACCCAGCGCTGGTGGGTCGAGCGGCTCGCCGCCGACGACCAGATCACGCACTGGGAGACGTTCGCCAACTCGGCGCCCTACTTCATGACCGAGAGCGGCTACGTGTCGGGCGGCTTCAACGCCTCGTCCGAGCAGCTGAAGCCCGCCGCCGAGGCGCAGTTCGCGAGCTACCTCGTGCGCGTCACCGAGCACCTCGAAGACCAGTACGGCATCGACGTCGACACGATCGACCCGTTCAACGAGCCGAACACGAACTACTGGGGCACCACGCTGAGCAACGGCACCCCCGTCGGCGGCCGCCAGGAGGGCATGCACATGGGGCCGGCCCGCCAGGTCTCGCTCATCGACGACGTGCGCGCCGAGCTCGACGACCCGGCCACCACGACCGATGCGGGCCTCTCGGCCATGGACGAGACCAACCCCGGCATCTTCGCCACGAACTGGGCCGGCTACCCGGCCGCGACGCGCGCCAAGGTCGACCGCATGAACGTGCACACCTACGGCACCTCGGGCCGGCTCGCCGTGCGCGACCTCGCCAAGCAGGCCGACACCGACCTCTGGATGAGCGAGATCGAGGGCAACTGGGTCAGCGGCTTCAACCCCGTGAGCATCGAGAACGGCCTCGGCATCGCCGGCCGCATCCAGGACGACCTGCGCGAGCTCGAGCCGAACGCGTGGGTGCTCTGGCAGCCCGTCGAGGACCTCTACAACATGGAGCCGCAGGGCGAGAACCTCAACTGGGGCTCGATCTTCATCGACCTCGACTGCAAGCCCTACGAGGAGGCCGGCGGCACGGTCTGGAAGTCCGAGCGTCGCGTCGAGGACGCGGGCGGCGACTCCACCGCGGCCCCCGAGTGCGGCGTGCAGGTGAACTCGAAGTTCAACACGATCCGCAACTTCACGAAGTACATCCACGAGGGCGACCACCTCATGGCCGTCGACGACGTCTCGAGCACGGCCGCCGTGCGCGGTGACGGCACGGGGGCGACCATCGTGCACCGCAACACCGCGGCATCCGAGCGCGTCATCACGCTCGACCTGTCGAACTTCGGCGACATCGCCGAGGGCGCCACGGTCACGCCCGTCGTCACGACGCAGGCCGACTCGGCGGATGCCCCGACGGCGAACGCGCTCGTCGAGGGCACCCCGATCGCGATCGACCGGGCCGCGCGCACCGCGACCCTCACCGTGCCCGCGAAGTCGGTCACCACCTTCGTCATCGACGGCGTCTCCGGCGTCGCCGCGGATGCTCCCGCGCTGCGCGACGGCCACCGCTACCAGTTCGTCGGCACGCAGAGCGGCAAGGCGCTCACGGCCGGCACGTCCGGTGCGGCCACGACGATCCGCAACCTGGCGACGGATGCCGCGGCGGCCGCGCCGCAGGCCTGGACCGTGCACGAGGTGGCTGCGGGCGACCGCGAGGCGACCCGGCGCGTGGTGCTCGAGGCATCCGACGGCCGCGTGCTCGGCGCGACCGGCACCGGAACCGACCTGCGATCGGTGGCGATCGACGCGGCGGCCGGCGACCCGGCGACCCGCTGGATCGTGAACACCACCGACGGGCGCGCCTACACCCTCGTGAACGAGTCCATCGGCCTCTCGCTCGACGTCGGCGGCCAGTCGACCGCGAACGGTGCGACCGTGGGCGTCTACGGGTCGAACGGCGGTGCGAACCAGTCGTGGGATCCGCGCGACCTCGCCCCGCTCGACGGGCAGACGGTGGCCGCACGCACGCAGGCCGGCGTCGCGCCGGTGCTGCCCGAGACCGTCGTGCCGCGCTACGCGTGGGGTGCGGGCGTGCCCGTCGCCGTCACGTGGCAGCTGCCCGACGAGGGTGCCTGGGCGCAGACCGGCCGCGTCGAGGTGCCCGGCACCGCGACCGACGTGTTCGGGCAGGCGATCGGCGTGACCGCGCTCGTCGACGTCGGCGGGCTCACCGCCACCGATCCGGTCTCGATCACCGTGGCCGCGGGCGCCTCGCTCGGCGGCGTGCAGTCCGCCGCGCCCTCCGTGGTTCCGGCGCGCGTCGGCGCCTCGGAGAACGCGTTCGACGTGCCGGTCACGTGGGACTGGTCGGGCATCACGGATGCCGCGTTCGACGAGGTCGGCGTCGTGCAGGTGCCCGGCGCGGCATCCGCCGACGGCGCCTCGCTGACCGCGCAGCTCGCGGTGCTCGTGACCGAGGGGACGCTGCGCAACTTCAACCCCGACGCCGGCACCACCGCCTCGGCGAGCTCGACCGAGTCGGGCTACCCGGTCGACCGCACGCGCAACGGCGTGCAGGGCGACAAGGGCTGGTCGAACTGGGTGTCGACGAACAAGCCGGCGCAGAGCACGCTGACGTACCTGTACGCGGCGCCGCACGAGGTGGAGAAGGTCTCGGTGCAGTTCTACCGCGACGGCACCACCAGCTGGGCGCAGACCATGCAGGTGCAGCTGCGCGGCACCGACGGCGCCTGGGTGGCGGCGCCGGGCTGGGAGACCGCGCAGCCCGTGGCCTCCCCGGCCGACGGCAGCGCGCCGACGGTCGTGGCCGAGTTCGCCCCGGTGACGGCGACGGGGGTGCGGGTGATCATGAACGCCTACTCGAACACGCACCTCATCGTGTCGGAGGTCGAGGTGTTCGAGTCCGTGGCCGCGCCCGCCGCGGTCGCCGACCTCGCGGTGCTCCGGCTCGATGGCGAGACGATCGACGGGTTCGACCCGGCGCGCCTCGACTACGAGATCGACGTCGACGGCGGACGCCTGCCGGTGGTCGACGCCGTGGCCGTCGACTCGGCGGCGAAGGTGCGCGTCACCCAGGCGTCGGCGGAGAACGGCGGTGTCGCCACCGTCGTCGTGACGTCGGCGGACGGCAGCCGGTCGAGCGAGTACTCGGTGACGATCCGGCGGCACGCCGTGATCGACGGGTTCGCCCTCTCCGACCGGCCGCGCGTGGGCACGCCCGCGTCGGCGACCGGGGCGTTCGATCCCGCCGACGGCGAGATCACGTGGCAGTGGTTCCGCAACGGCGAGCCGATCCAGGGCGCGACGGACGCGACGTACACGCCGATCACGAGTGACGCGGGCAAGCTGCTGAGCGTGCGCGTCACCGTGTCGGCCGACGGCGTCGAGCCGGCGACGGCACGGGCGGAGGAGCAGCGCATCCTCGCCGCGAACGCGGCGAAGCCCTGACGCGCTGATGGACTGATGCGCTGAGCACGTGGTCGTGCTGGGCGGCCGTTGCGTTCCCGCGGCGGCCGCCCGTCGGCGTCGCGCCGCCGCCGGCCGCCAGCGCGCGCTCGTAGATCATCACCACGCTCGTCTCGACGGCCACGACCTCGCCGAGGTCGAATCCCTCTCGCTGAAGCGTCGCGACGTCGGCGTCCACGCCGCCGGCGCTCCGTGACACGACGACGACGCGATCGATCCCCTCGAGGCGGTGGGCTGACCTCGGCGAGGGGCGTCGCGACATCCCACAATCCGTCGGTCTCGTCGTAGGGTCGCACGAGTCCGAGGTCGACGAGTCCGTCGAACCCATGCGGATACGTGTGCATCGCGAGGCGGGGCCGACGCGACGGGCGGACGCTCTCGTCGAACACGATCCCGTCGCCCGGCCGGGCGAGCTCGGAGACGACCTGGGCGACGGTCTGCCAGTCGGTGCCGCCGTTCTTCCAGTACGGCGTGCGCTGGTCGAGGTAGACGGGAACCGCGAGTGCCGCGATCACGGCGACCGAGACGGCCTGCATCCACCGGCGCGGGAGCGCGGCGACGGCGATCGCGATCAAGATCGCCGCGGCGGGCGCGCAGAACGCGAGGTAGCGCGGGGTGTACCCGAGCGAGACGACCGCCGCGACGAGGATCAGCGCAGCCGTCGGCACGACGATCCACGCTCCGCCGAGGAGGAGGAGCTGACGGTTGCCGTGCCACGCGTCCTCGCGACGGTGGACGACGACGGCGACCGACACGATGATGAACGCCCATGCGACGAGCGCGAGTGCCTCGAGCATGAACCACTGGTCGACGAGCACCCCCTCGGCCGTGACCGTGCGATACGGCCTGCGGAATGCGACCTGGTCGCGCTGCATCACGGCGACCACGCCGATCGGGGCGATGAGGAGCGCAGCTCCCGCCCAGGCGAACAGGAAGGGACGGATCCGGATGCCCCGCAGCCGCCCCGAACCGCGCAGCTCGAGGGCGGCGACGACGGCGTGCACCGGGATGAGCAACGCGAGGTACAGGAAGAGGTGAGACGGCGAGTGCCAGCCCGAGCGCATAGACCCACCACCAGCCCCGGCGCATCGGAGCATCGAGCAGTCGCAGCAGGAGGAGCGTGAGCCAGACGGCCGCGGCGGTCGCGATCGCCAGCGACCTGGCTTCGGTCGCGAGGAAGGTGACGCGTGGCAGCACGGCGAACACGGCCGCGGCGATCACCGCCATCTCGCGCGTCGCCCGCCTGCGCACGAGCAGGTAGAGACCTGCGGATGCCGCGCCGATGGCGATCCCCGACGGGATTCGCACGGCGAACGGCGAGGCGCCCACGAGCTCGATCCACACGTGCAGCATCGCGTAGTAGAGCCCGTGCACCGCGTCGACCGTGCCGAGGAGCTCCCAGAGGGATCCCCAATCCCGACGCGCCGACATGATGCTCGCGGCTTCGTCGCCCCAGAGCGACGGGATCCATGATCCGGTGATTGCGACGAGGGTGGATGCGGCGCCGATCACGACCGCCACGCGTCCGTCGCTCCAGCGGGCGGCCGACGATACGTCGATGCAGGAGCCGGTGCGTCCGGCTCGGCCGGTCACAACCATCACGCCCATCATGCGCCTCCCGAAGGGGATCCGCGAGCATGGCCGACGTGACGCTTCCCGGCGGCGCCGCATCGCGCCGTCGCAGTCAGGCCGACGGCCGCGCCGTGCTGTCGCGCACGATCAGCTCGGTGGCCACGAGCGTGCTGCCGCCGCGCTCGCCGGTCTCCACCTCGTGCAGGAGCTCCTCGACCGATCGCCGGCCGACCTCGCCGAAGAACTGGCGCACCGTCGTGAGCGGCGGCCAGAAGCTGCGGGACTCCTCCATGTCGTCGAAGCCGACGACGCTCACCTCGCCGGGCACCGCGCGGCCGGCCTCGTGCATGGCCCGGAGCACGCCGAGCGCCATCTGGTCGTTCGCCGCGAAGATCGCCGTGACGTCGGGGTCGCGGGCGAGCTCGAGCCCGAGCTCGTGACCCGACTCGCTCGACCAGTCGCCGATGAGCACGGGGGGAACGTCGGCCCCGTGCTCGCGCAGCGTCGCCTCCCACGCCTCGCGGCGGTGCGTGGCCGAGTACGACCGCTCGGGTCCGGCGATGTGCCGGACCGTGCGGTGTCCGAGCCCGAGGAGGTGCTCGGTGGCGAGCCTGGCGCCGTGCGCCTGGTCGGTGTCGACCATGGGGTAGCGGTCGCCGGCGGTGGAGTCGACGACCACGACCGGCAGGCCCGCGGGCAGCACGACGTCGTTCTCGTCGAGCAGGTGCGCCTCGACGACGATGATGACCCCGTCGACGGCCTCCTCGCTCAGGCGATCGAACGCGACCGAGACCTCGCCCTGGGTCGGGTGCGGCACGGGGATGAGCGTGATCGAGTACCCGGCATCCGTGGCGGCGCCCGCGATCGCGTCGAGCGTGCGCATGTTGCCGAAGCTCGAGAGGGTGAACATGATCACGCCGATGCTGTGGAACCGTCCGCTGCGCAGCGCCCTGGCGGCGCTGTTCGGGCGGTAGCCGAGCTTGCGCATCGCCGCGAGCACGCGCTCGCGGGTGTCGGCGTCGACGTTGCTGCGCTCGTTCGAGACGCGTGAGACGGTCTGCCCCGAGACGTTGGCCTCGCGGGCGACATCCGCCATCGACGGACCTCGTCGACGCACGGGCAGCGCGTCGTTCGCATTGGTGGTCGTCATGGCCGGCTCCCTCGAAGACATCGGGTGTCATGCACAGACTGGCGCATGTTCACGTCAACATGCTACGGTACCGACACAGCATGTTGACGTGAACATGCCAGCGATTGGAAACAGTGAAATGACAACGACGTCCCCTGCGGCCCCCGCGGCGGTGATCGCCCCGCCGCCGCCTCGGCGCACGCGGGTCCGCGCGCGCAGCGAGTGGAAGGGCCTCGCGTTCGTCGCCCCGTTCCTCGTGGTGTTCCTCCTCGTGTTCATCGCCCCCGTCGCCTACTCGGTCTACCTCAGCCTCTTCCGCGAGCAGCTGGTGGGCGGCAACGCCTTCGTCGGCCTCGAGAACTTCGTGGCGCTGTTCGGCGACGCCCAGTTCTGGGAGGGCTTCGCCCGCGTCGTCCTCTTCCTCCTCATCCAGGTGCCGATCATGCTCGGGCTCGCGCTCGTCGCGGCGCTCGCGATCGACAGCGCCCGGCTCCACGCCTCGGGCTTCTTCCGCATCGTGATCTTCCTGCCGTACGCGGTTCCCGCCGTGGTCGCCGTGCTCATGTGGGGCTTCATCTACGGCGACGACTTCGGCCTCGCCGCGAACGTCAACGACTGGCTCGGCAGCGAGGTGATCACCCCGTTCGCGCGCAACTGGATCCTCGTCTCGATCGGCAACATCGTGACCTGGGAGTTCGTGGGCTACAACATGCTCATCTTCTACTCGGCGCTGCGCACGATCCCCACCGATCTCTACGAGGCCGCCGAGCTCGACGGCGCGGGGCCGATGCGCGTCGTCACCGGCATCAAGCTGCCGGCCCTGCGCGGAGCGATCGTCATCGCGACGATCTTCTCCATCATCGGCAGCTTCCAGCTCTTCAACGAGCCGAACATCCTGCGCACGCTGGCGCCGAACATCATCACCACGTTCTTCACGCCGAACATGTACGCCTACAACCTCTCGTTCTCGGGCCAGCAGTACAACTACTCGGCCACGGTCGCGATCGTCATGGGCGTGATCACCGCGGTCATCGCCTACGTCGTGCAGCTCCGCGGCTCTCGGAAGGAAGAACGATGAGCGCCACCGTCGCCCCCGAGGTCCGACCCGTCGACGAGCAGCGAGCGGATGCCGCATCCGCTCACCGGAGCCCGCGGCGACTCCACTCGCCGCTGCGTCCGCGCAAGTCGGTGGCGTTCACGCTGCTGATGTCGATCTTCATCCTCTACAGCCTCGTGCCGCTCGCCTGGCTGGTGATCAACGCGACGAAGACGCAGAGCGGGCTCTTCTCGAGCTTCGGCCTCTGGTTCGACGACGACTTCGTGCTGTTCCAGAACATCTGGGAGACCCTCACCTACCGTGACGGGATCTTCCTGCGCTGGTTCGGCAACACGCTCCTCTACGTGATCCTCGGCGCCGGCGGCGCGACCCTGCTCGCGACCCTCGCCGGGTACGGACTCGCGAAGTTCCGGTTCGCCGGTCGCCGTGCGGTGTTCGCCGTGGTGCTCGGTGCGATCGCGGTGCCGGGCACGGCGCTCGCCGTGCCGACCTTCCTCCTCTTCAGCCAGCTGGGCCTCACGAACACGCCATGGGCGATCATCATCCCGTCGCTGATCAGCCCGTTCGGCCTCTACCTGATCTGGGTGTACGCCGTCGACTCGGTGCCGACCGAGATCCTCGAGGCGGCCCGGATGGACGGCGCGGGGGAGTTCCGCACGTTCTTCACGATCTCGGCCAGGCTGCTCGCCCCCGGCATCGTGACCGTGCTGCTGTTCACCGTGGTGGCCACGTGGAACAACTACTTCCTGCCGCTCATCATGCTGAGCGACCCGACGTGGTACCCGCTGACGGTCGGCCTCAACCAGTGGAACGCCCAGGCCACCGGCGTCGGCGCGCAGCCGATCTACAACCTCGTGATCACGGGGTCCCTCCTCACGATCCTCCCCATCGTCGTCGCGTTCCTCGGCCTGCAGCGGTTCTGGCAGTCGGGACTCAGCGCCGGAAGCGTCAAGCAGTGACCGAGCGGCACCGCCTGCCGAACCCACCCACCCGCTCGCCCGGAGCGTCCTGCCCCGGATCACACGGCACAACGAAGTGAAAGGGAACCATCACATGACCATCGCCCGTACCGCCTTCCGGCGGACCCTGGCGGTCGCCGCGACCGCCGCACTCGCGGTCGGCGCGCTCGCCGCGTGCTCGACGGCCAGCGGCGCCGAGAGCGGCAGCGCCGACGACCTCGACGCCGCACTCGAGGCCGGCGGCAAGCTCACCTACTGGAGCTGGACGCCGAGCGCCGAGGCGCAGGTCGCCGCGTTCGAGGAGGCGTACCCGAACGTCGACGTCGAGCTGGTGAACGCCGGCACGAACACCGAGGAGTACACGAAGCTGCAGAACGCGATCAAGGCCGGCTCGGGTGCGCCCGACGTCGTGCAGATCGAGTACTACGCCATGCCGCAGTTCGCCCTGTCCGACTCGCTCGTCGACCTGAGCGAGTACGGCCTCGACGAGCTGGAGGACCAGTACAGCGCGTCGACGTGGGGCAGCGTGAACGTCGACGGCAAGCTCGTCGGCCTCCCGCAGGACTCCGGGCCCATGGCCCTGTTCTACAACAAGGCCGTGTTCGACCAGTACGGCATCGCCGTGCCGACCACGTGGGACGAGTACGTCGCCGCCGCGCGCCAGCTGCACACGGCCGACCCGACGAAGTACATCACGTCCGACACCGGCGACGCGGGCTTCGCCACGAGCATGATCTGGCAGGCCGGCGGCCGCCCGTTCGCGATCGACGGCACCGACATCACGGTCGACCTCGCCGACGAGGGCACGCAGCAGTGGACCGGCGTCTGGAACCAGCTCGTCGAGGAGGACCTGCTCTCGTCGACTCCCGGCTGGAGCGACGAGTGGTTCAAGGGCCTCGCCGACGGGTCGATCGCCTCGCTCGTCACGGGCGCCTGGATGCCCGGCGTGCTCGAGTCGAGCGTCGCGGATGCCGCGGGCGACTGGGCCGTGGCGCCGATGCCGACCTACGACGGCACCGCGGTGACCGCCGAGAACGGCGGCGGCGGCCAGTCGGTCGTGAAGCAGAGCAAGAACCCGGCGCTCGCCGCCGCGTTCCTCCGCTGGCTGAACAGCGACCCCGCGTCGATCGACGTGTTCCTCGAGAGCGGCGGCTTCCCGTCGACGACCGCAGACCTCGAGGACCCCGAGTTCGTCGGCTACGAGTCGGAGTACTTCGGCGGCCAGAAGATCAACGAGGTGCTCACGCAGGCGTCGAAGGACGTGGCATCCGGCTGGTCGTACCTGCCCTACCAGGTGTACGCGAACAGCATCTTCGGCGACACGGTCGGCCAGTCGTACGCGAACAAGGTCGACCTGAACGAGGGCCTCGCCGACTGGCAGAGCAAGCTCGTCGAGTACGGCAACGAGCAGGGCTTCACGGTCAGCGAGTAGTCGTCGCGCACGCGGTGAGGCCGGTCGGGCACTCCCGGCCGGCCTCGCCCGTCCAGTCCCTCCATCCCTGCAGTCCCTCCCCATGAATGCAGAACCACCAGAACGGATGCCAGTGACCGCCCACTCCCGCTTCGCCATCGGGCCGACCGACTTCGAGCTCGACGGGCGTCCGTTCCGCATCCTCGCGGGCGCGCTGCACTACTTCCGCGTGCACCCCGACCTGTGGGCCGACCGCATCCGCAAGGCCCGGCTCATGGGCCTCAACACCATCGAGACCTACGTCGCGTGGAACGCGCACGAGCCGCGTCGCGGCGAATGGCGCACCGACGACGGGCTCGACCTGGGCCGGTTCCTCGACCTCGTCGCCGCCGAGGGCATGCACGCGATCGTGCGTCCCGGCCCGTACATCTGCGCCGAGTGGGACAACGGGGGCCTGCCCGCCTGGCTGTTCCGCGACCCCGAGGTGGGCGTGCGGCGCTCGGAGCCGCACTACCTCGAGGCGGTCAGCGCGTATCTCCGTCGCGTGTACGAGATCGTGGCGCCCCGCCAGGTCGACGCCGGCGGGCCCGTGATCCTCGTGCAGATCGAGAACGAGTACGGCGCGTACGGCAGCCGACAAGGCCTACCTCGCCGAGCTCGTGCGCGTCACGCGCGACGCGGGCATCACCGTGCCCCTCACGACGATCGACCAGCCCACGCCGCAGATGCTCGCCGACGGCAGCCTGCCCGGCCTGCACCTCACGGGCTCGTTCGGCTCCGCGCACGCTCGAGCGGCTCGAGACCCTCCGCGAGTTCCAGCCCACCGGCCCGCTCATGTGCATGGAGTTCTGGTGCGGCTGGTTCGACGACTGGGGGTCGCACCACCACGTGACGGATGCCGCGGCATCCGCTGCCGAGCTCGACGCGCTGCTCGCGGCGGGCGGGTCGGTGAACGTGTACATGTTCCACGGCGGCACGAACTTCGGCCTCACGAACGGGGCGAACGACAAGGGACGCTACGCGCCGATCACGACGAGCTACGACTACGACGCCCCGCTCGACGAGAGCGGGCACCCCACCGAGAAGTTCTGGGCGTTCCGCGACGTGATCGCGAAGTACGCACCGGTGCCCGACGAGGTGCCCGCGCGCGCGACCGGCGGCGCCCGAGCTCGTCGCCCCGCTCGCACGCCGGCCCGACGCTGCTCGCGGTGGCCGCGCGCCTCGGCGACGAGACCCGTCACGAGCACGGTGCCGACCTTCGACGAGCTCGGCCATGACCGCGGCATCGCGCTGTTCTCCGACGCGACTCGACCGCGGCGGCCCGGCCGCGCTCACGGTCGGCGAGGAGGTGCGCGACCGGGCGTGGGTCCTCGCTCGACGGTGTGCCCGTGGGTGTGCTCGTCGCGCGACGCGCACGAGCGCTGCGCTGGTGCTGCCCGACGCCCGCGGCGAGCTCGCGATCCTCGTCGAGGACCAGGGCCGCGTCGACTACGGCGCTCGCATCGGCGAGCACAAGGGCCTCATCGGCGGTGTGCACCTCGACGGCGACGAGCTCACCGGCTGGTTCGCGCGCCTCGTCGACCTCGACCGCGTGCCCGGCGCTCGACGTCGCATGAACGTGCCGTCGGGTTCGCCGCCGGCCCGACGCTCGCGCGGGGGTCGATCGAGCTCGACGAGCCGGCCGACCTGTTCCTCGACACGCTCGCACTGGGGCAAGGGCCTCGTGTGGGTGAACGGGTTCCTGCTCGGACGGTACTGGCGACGGGGTCCGCAGCGCACGCTCATCGTGCCGTCGCCGGTCACGCGGGCGGGGCGCAACGACGTCGTGGTGCTCGAGTTCGAGGCGATCGCCGAGCCGGTGATCCGCCTGCTCGCCGCGCCGGAGCTCGGGCACACCGAGATCTGAGCGCCGGGCGACCGGATTGCGCTGGGACGGCAGTCGGGTAAGGTAAGCATTACCTAACCCCGGAGGATTCGTGGCCGCCATCAGCAACCTCGTCGTGACCCACGCGGAGACCGGCCTCGTGAACGCCGAGGTCGTGGACGCGGCGCAGATCTCGCCGCACTTCGTTCGCCTCACCCTCGCGGGCGACGACCTGGCGGGCTGGCGCCACCTCGGGTTCGACCAGTGGTTCCGGCTCGCCGTGCCGACCTCGGACGACACGCGGTTCGACAACCTCGCCGACACGTACGACATGGCGGGCTACCTCAAGTTCCTCATGCTGCCGAAGGCGACGCGTCCCGTGATCCGCAACTACACGGTGCGCGAGTTCCGGCCCGACGACCGCGAGCTCGACGTCGACTTCGTCGTGCACGGCGACGCCGGGGTGGCGGGGCCGTGGGCGCAGGGCCTGCCGCTCGGGGCATCCGTCGCGCTCATCGACCAGGGCTGCGGGTTCCGGCAGGCCGACGCCGACCAGGTCCTGCTCGTCGGCGACGAGAGCGCACTGCCGGCCGTCGTCGGCATCCTGCGCGACCTTCCGCGCGACGCACGCGGTCACGCCCTCATCGAACTGCCCGACCTCGACGACCGCCAGCTGTCGACGCGCCCGACGGCGTCGACGTGCACTGGATCGTGCGCGAGCCCGGCGCGCCGGTCGGCGCCGCCGCGCTCGACCACCTGCGCGAGCTTCCGCCCTTCGAGGGCTCGGTGAACGCGTTCGCGGCGGGCGAGTCGAAGCTCGCCACGGGCGCACGCCGACACCTCGTGAACGACCGCGGCGTGCCGAAGGGCGACATCACGTTCTGCGGGTACTGGCGCGCCGCCCACTGAGCCGATGGCGCGCGCGGATGCCGCAAGCGCGCCACCGACCGAGGGACGCCGCTACCCCTGGCTGATGTCGACGCCCGTGATCGGCGCGCCCGCGCGCTCGTAGACGAGCGAGATCGCCCCCTTCGGGAACGCCTGCGGCGGCTGCGCGAATCGGAACGCCGCCGGCACGCCGGTGCCGTCGGCGAAGAGCCGCTTGCCCGATCCGAACGTGAGCGGGTAGAGGAAGAGGTTCAGCCGGTCGACGAGGTCGGCCTCGAGCAGCGACCGTGCGAGGTCGCCGCTGCCGATGACGTGGATGTCGTCGAACCGGTCCTTCAGCGCGGCCACCTCCGCGACATCCGACAGCGCCGTCGTGCCCTCCCACTCCGGGTCGGTCAGCGAGCGCGACACGACGAACTTCGGCAGGGCGTTGAACGTCACCGCGATGGGGTCGTCATCGCCCTGATTCGGCCAGAACCCCGCGAAGATGTCGTACGTCTTGCGACCGAGCAGCAGCGCGTCCATGCGGTCGATGCCGGCGCCGATCGCCTCGCCGGTCTCGTCGTCGAAGTACGCCCCCTGCCAGCCGCCGAACTCGAAGCCGCCCTCGCGATCCTCGTCGGGGCCGCCCGGCGCCTGGTACACGCCGTCGAGGGTGATGAACAGGTCGACGGAGAGGATTCCCATGGTGTGCTCCTTCGCGTGGGCGCGTCCATCATAGGGAACGCATCGCCGACGCACAGCCACCTGCTGGACGACCGGGTCATGCTGGTCCGCACTCGGAAGGAGCACACCATGGCAACGGACCCCCGCTGGATCGACGAGCACGGCAACGAGATCGACGAGGACCACCGCGGTCTCGTCTACGACATCCGCACGCTCGTCGACCGCCGTCGCGCGCTCGGGCTCTTCGGCGGCATCGGCGTGACCGCGCTGCTCGCCGCGTGCGCCGCGCCCGAAGCCGACACCGACGGCCGGCGCGACCGCGACGACCGGCACGCCGAGCGCGTCCGCGACGGCGACGCCGACCGCCGAGGCATCCGCGCCCGTCACCGAGGTGCCCGACGAGACCGGCGGGCCCTACCCGGCGGACGGGTCGAACGGGGTGAACGTGCTCGACGACTCGGGCATCGTGCGAAGCGACATCCGCTCGAGCTTCGGCTCGTCGACGGCGGTCGCCGAGGGCGTGCCGCTCACGATCGCGCTCACCGTGCGGGATGCGGCCACGGGCAGCGCGCTCGTCGGCGCCGGCGTCTACCTCTGGCACTGCGACCGCGGCGGCGACTACTCGCTCTACAGCGACGGACTCGAGGACGTGAACTACCTGCGCGGGGTGCAGGAGACGGACTCGACCGGCACCGTGCGGTTCACGTCGGTCTACCCGGCCTGCTACTCGGGTCGCTGGCCGCACATCCACTTCGAGGTGTACTCGGATGTCGCGAACGCCGTCGCGTCGGGTCCCATCGTGAAGACCTCGCAGATCGCGCTGCCCGAGGAGGCCAACGCGCTCGTCTACGCCACCTCCGGCTACGAGCAGAGCGTGCGGAACGCCTCGCAGGTGAGCCTGGCCGGCGACAACGTGTTCGGCGACGACGGCGGCATCCACCAGATCGCGACCATGTCGGGGTCGGTCGCCGACGGCTACACCGCGGCGCTCACGATCGGGGTGTAGCCGCGACGGCGTCCCGCACCTCCGCCGCGACGACCTTGTCGTGGTGCACCGGCTCGGGGCGCCGCAGTTCGGTATCGAGGATCTCGAGCAGCAGGGGGGCGGATGCCGCGGCGGGACTGCCGGTGACGGCCGATACCACCCACTGCGGCGTCGCGTTCTGCGCCAACTGCACCGGCACGAGACCGGCCGCCTGCGGCTTGGAGGCGACATGCTGGGGCACGAGCGCCACGCCGAGACCACGCTGGACGAGGTCGATGAGCGTGTGCACGTCGTTGACCGTGCAGCGCACCCGACGGCCGACCCCGTGCGCGGCACATGCCGAGTCGTTGACGGAGCGCACCGCCCAGGACTCCTGGAAGTCGATGAAGTCCTGGTCGCGGAGCTCCTCCCACTCCACTCGGGTGGAGCGGGCGAGCGGATGCTCCGGCGGGCACAACAGCACGAGCGGCCGCCGACCGAGCTCCGTACGCGTCATGCCGGTGAGGTGATCGGTCGTCGCGACGAACGCCACGTCGAGCTCCCCGTCGCGAACCTGCTCGACGAGGTCGTGCGAACCGGCCTGCGTGAAGTGGATGTCGACGAGCGGATACCGGCGACGGAATCGCTCGAGCAGGGGCGGGACATCCACGATCCCGAGGCACTGCTCGGCGCCGACGTGCAGCTTGCCCGACAGCTCACGCGTCGCGTGGACGACGGCGTCGCGTGCGGCTGCCGCCTGGGCGAGCATGGTGCGCGCGTAGGGGAGGAGGGCGAGTCCGGCGTCGGTCGCCTCGACGCGGCGGGTCGTGCGGAGGAACAGGGTCGTACCGAGCTCGTCCTCGAGACTGCGGATCGCCGCCGAGAGGCCCGACTGCGAGACCCTGCAGACCGCAGCCGCGCGCGTGAACTGCTGCTCGTCGGCCAGGGCGACGAGGTACTCCATCTGCCGAAGATCCATTGATCACTACCGCTTCTCAATACCATCACTATTAGTTGTTGGACTTCTAGGATGCGCCTCCCTAGTGTGAGATCGCAAGCCCAGCGACAGGAAAGGCACCATCGTGCAGCAACGAACCATCGGATCTCGTACGGTCAGTGCGATCGGCCTCGGCGGGATGCCGATGTCCATCGAAGGACGGCCCGATGAGGCCCGGTCGATCGCGACCATCCACGCGGCGCTCGACGCAGGCGTCACCCTCATCGACACCGCGGATGCCTACCACCTGCGCGCCGACGACGTCGGTCACAACGAGGAGCTCATCGCGCAGGCGCTGAGGTCCTACGGTGCGGATGCCTCCACGGTGCTCGTCGCCACGAAGGGCGGTCACCTGCGACCCGGCGACGGCTCATGGACGCAGGACGGCCGGCCCGAGTACCTGAAGGAGGCCGCGAAGGCCTCGGCACGCCGCCTCGGCGTCGAGTCGATCGGGCTCTACCAGTTCCACCGGCCCGACCCGAACGTTCCGTACGCCGACTCGATCGGCGCCATCCGCGACCTGCTCGATGACGGCGTGATCCAGATGGCGGGCATCTCGAATGCGAATGTCGCCCAGATCGACGAGGCGAACGCGATCCTCGACGGCAGGCTCGTCTCGGTGCAGAACCAGTTCTCCCCGGCATTCCGCTCGAGCTTCCCCGAGTTGGACCACTGCGCCGCGCTCGGCATCGCCTTCCTCCCGTGGTCGCCGCTCGGCGGCATCCGTCGAGCCGGCGACATGGGCCGGCAGCACTCCGCGTTCCAGGAGGTCGCGAACGAGCGGGGCGTCAGCCCGCAGCAGGTCGCCCTCGCATGGGAGCTCGCGCTCGCGCCGGTCGTCATCCCGATCCCCGGCGCTTCGCGGCCGCAGAGCATCGAGGACTCCGTGCGGGCCGCCGAACTCTCCCTCACCGCCGACGAGCTGGCGGTCCTCGCCGAGCTCTCGCAGGCGGCCTGACCCCATCCCGATCATCAGGAGCACCATGAAGACCTTCACCCTCCCCGGCACCGAGATCGTGGCGCCGAACGTCGTGCTCGGGCTCATGCGCATCGCCGAGAAGACCGACGAGCAGATCCGCGAGCTCGTGGGCACGGCCCGCGATGCCGGCATCGACTTCGTCGACCACGCCGACGTCTACGGCCGCGAGCTGCACGACTGCGAGCGCCGTTTCGCCGAGGCGATGCAGCTGTCCGCGTCGGAGCGCGCCGAGTTCACGATCCAGACGAAGGCGGGCATCGTGCGGAACGGGCCGTACTTCGACTTCTCGTACGAGCACATCATGGAGTCGGTGAACGGCTCGCTCACCGCGCTCGGCACCGACTACATCGACATCCTGCTGCTGCACCGGCCCGACGCGCTCGTCGAGCCCGAGGAGGTCGCGCGCGCCTTCGACGAGCTCGAGGCCGCCGGCAAGGTGCGCGCGTTCGGGGTGTCGAATCACACGCCTCGCCAGATCGACCTGCTGAAGAAGCACGTGCGCCAGCCCATCGTCGCCAACCAGCTGCAGCTCTCGATCACGCACGCGCCGATCATCACGCAGGGCGTCGCGGCGAACATGCTCTCCGAGGGCCAGTCCGCCACGCTCGACGGCGGCGGCATCGTGGACTACTGCCGCCTCAACGACATCACCGTGCAGGCCTGGTCTCCGTTCCAGGCCGGCTTCTTCACGGGCGTCTTCCTCGACTCGCCCGAGTACGTCGAGCTCAACGCCGTCATCGACCGGCTGGCGGCCGCATACGACGTGCCGCCGATCGCGATCGCGACGGCATGGATCACCCGTCACCCCGCGAACATGCAGGTCGTGCTCGGCACGACGAGCCCGGAGCGGGTCGCCGGCGCGGCGCAGGGCTCCGAGATCCCATTGACGCGCGCGGAGTGGTACGAGCTGTTCCGGGCCGCCGGTCACCTCGTGCCCTGACCTCGGATCGGATCGCGACCCGCACCCGGCCGGGCACCGACGAGGTGTCCGGCCGGGCTCAGATGACGACGTCGGCCGCCTCGGCGGAGACGGCCGGCACGACGGTGTACCGCGCGTCGACCAGGATCGGGAGGTGGTCGGACGACCCGCGCGGCAGCGTCTCCACCCGGTCGATGTCGAAGCCCACGGAGGTCGCGAGGTCGAAGTGCCCGCGGAAGAACTTGTACCGCGTGTACGTGCGGCTGTCGCTGAGGGTCAGCTCGTATCCGACCTCACGCACCTTCTCGGCGAGGTTGTCCTTGAAGACCGGGTAGTTGTAGTCGCCGACCATCAGCGTCGGCAGGCCGGGCCCGAGGAACTGCAGCTGCGCGAGCGCCGACTTGATCTGGTGGCGACGCAGCGAGTTCAGGGCGGTGAGGGGCGCCGCGTGGAAGGAGGCGACGACGAGCTCGCGATCGGCCTCGAGGTCGAGGAGGCGCACGCCGATGAGTCGTTCGTGGGCGGGGCGCAGGAGGTGATCGTGCAGCGACTTCTTGAGCGCGAAGCTCCGCACGACCCGGAACTCGTAGCGATCGGGGCGGTAGTACACGGCGAGCCCGAGCCGGTTGCCCGACGTCGACGTGGCGAGCTCGAGGTGACCGACGTGCTGCGGGAGGTCGGTCGTGTCGCACTCCTGCAGGCACATCAGGTCGGGGGAGTAGCGCTCGTCGAGCGCCGCGAGCTCGTTCATGGCCCGATGCTTCCGGAGGTTGTAGCTGACGACCTTCACCCGCTCAGCCTACGCAGCGCGCGGGCACCTGTGACGGCCTTGACAGCATGCTCCCGGATTCCGCACTGCAGCGACGCCGCCCGTGCGCCTCACCGGACCGGGGCGGACCGCCGTCACGCGTCGAGGTCCTCCTGGATCATCACGTCCGACGCGTGGATGCACATGATCCGCAGCCGGCCCGTTCCGGAGTTCTTGAACCCGTGCCACACGTTCGCGACCACGGTCGCGGTGTCACCCGCCGTCGCGATCACCTGCTCATCGCCGATCGTGATGCGCGCCTCGCCGTCGAGCACGATCCAGGTCTCGGGGTACGGATGCCGGTGCAGGTCGGGCCCCTGGCCGGGGTCGTTGTCGACGAGGAAGTAGGAGATGCCGGAGCCGTACGGGCGGCCCTCGAACTTCAGCGTGCGTCCCGTCCCGATGCGGAGCGCGTCGGCCGGCACGACGGCCGGCGGAGGGGAGGTCTGGAGATCTTCCTGCTGCATGGCGATGGTCCTCACTCGTTCGGGACGACCGGGCGTCATCCGCTGCGAACAGGCTCCGCCCGCGGCATCCGACTCGATAGCATTTCGATGTGGATCGAAAGTTCGTGGACTTCCGGCTGGCTCCCGACGACATCTCGGCGATCCGGTTCGGCATCTCGCCCGGCCACGAGCTCTGCCATGCGATCCGCGTGCTGCAGCGTCCCGACGACCAGCCGCTGCAGTGGGGGTGGCTCCGCGGCGTGCGCGATCACGTGCCGCGCGAGCCCTTCGAGCTCCTGGCGGTGATCATCGGCGCCGACGGCTACTTCCCCGACTTCCTCACGGCCACCCCGAGCTGGGACATGGGCCCCGACGACGAGGTGCGCCGCCTGCGCACCGTGCGACCCGAGCTGTTCCGGGCCGACCTCACGAAGATGCTCGCGCGATCGAGCGGACGCCGACAGGAGGCGATCGCCCGCATGATCGACCACCCGATCCGCGCGCGCGGCATGATCGCGGATGCATGGCTCGAGCTGTGGGAGGCCCTCGTCGCACCCGTCTGGCCCCAGCTCGAGCGCATCCTGCGCGCCGACATCGCCGTGCGCGCCCGCCGCGTCACGACCGACGGCATCGCCGCGATGGTGGGCGCCCTGCACGAGTCGGTCGCGTGGCACGGCGACGGCGTGCGCGTGCGCATGCGCCTGCACAGCGAGCTCGTCGACTGCCGCGGCAGCGGCCTCGTGCTCGTGCCGTCGGTGATGAGCTCGCATCGGTGCGCCGTGCTCACCGAGCCGCCCGCGCAGCCGACGCTGTTCTACCCGGCCCAGGGCGTGACCGAGACGTGGGCGCGCGACCCCGAGGCCGCGTCCCGCTCGCTCGGTGCCCTCCTCAGCCCCGCCCGGGCCGAGATCCTGCTCACCGCGCACGACCCGCGCACCACGTCGCAGGTCGCCGCCGATTGCGGCCTCGCCGTCTCGACCGCCTCGCACCACCTCACCGTGCTGCGCAACAGCGGGCTCATCACGAGCGTCAGAGACGGCGCGCGGATGCTGCACACGCGCACGCCGGTGGGCGAGGCGCTCGTCGGTGCCGCGATCTGAGTCGTCCACGCCGGGATCCCGGCGTCATGCCGTCGACCCCGCCCGCAGCATGAAAGCCGAGGAATCCTTGACGCCTGCGCGATGCAGGAGGAGGCTGGGCCGGTGCTGCCTCGTCGCAGCGACATCCATGATCCTGCGCAGGGCGGCGCCCGAGGGTCGCACCGCTTCGGCGGCGCGGCCGAAGGCTCGACACGCATTGGGGGATGCAGGACATGGGTACGAGACGAGCGGCGTTCCTCGCCGCGATCATGACGGCTGCACTGGTGCCGGCGGTGCTCCTGCCGGCGGCGGCGAACGCCGCCCCACCGGGTGACTCGCCCGAGCCGGTGGCCGAGGTGCTCGCCACCGGGCTGGCGGGTCCGATCGGCAGCACCATCGGCCCCGACGGCGCACTGTACGTGGCCGATCGGGCCGGCGGTCAGGTCGTCCGGATCGACACGACCACGGGGGCGACGACGCCCTACGCGACCGGCCTGCCGGTCACCGGCCCGGCGGCGTGTTCGACGTCGCCTTCATCGGCGACACCGGGTACGTGCTCATCAGCGTCGTCGGTCCGGACATCGGCGGCAGCGACGTCGGCGGCGTCTACCGCATCGACGACGTCGACGACACGACGCTCATCGCCGACACCGCCAACTGGTCGATCGAGAACCCGCCCGACGCGGACTACTTCGTGCCGAGCGGCGTGCAGTACGCGTTCGTGCCGTACGGCGACGGATTCCTCGTCACCGACGGACACCACAACCGGCTGCTGTTCGCCGGCCTCGACGGCGAGGTCAGCGAGGTGGCGCAGTACGGGAACATCGTGCCCACGGGCCTGCAGGTCGACGGCGCGAAGGTGTACATGGCCGAAGCCGGGGCCGATCCCGCACGACCCGGCCACGGGCAGGGTCGTCGTCGTCGACCCGAAGCATCCGTCATCGACCGCGTGCCGTGGCAGCGGGCTACAGCCTCGAGCGTGGACGTCGAGGCGGCGTCGTGCGGCTACTACGCGCTCTCGCAGGGCGACTCGCCGGGGAACGTGGAGCCCGGTTCGCCGGGTCTTCCCGACAGCGGCGAGCTCCTGCGCGTGAACGGCAACGGCACGTTCACGGCCATCGTCGACGAGCTCGACCGGCCGACGTCGCTCTCGTTCGTCGGCGACACGGCGTACATCGTGACGCTCGGCGGAGACGTGCTCGTCGTCGACGATGTCGCTCCCGACCGTCACGGCGCGTGGGGAGGATGCGGGCCCAAGGGTCAGGGCTGACGCGACGCGAGCAGCGGCCGCGCGGCGGCCAGCTCGTCGGCGAGCTCCGGCGGGCAGGCCGCGGCCTTGCCCGCGCCGGCCCGACACGGCGCCCAGTCTAGGACCCGCGTTCCGGCCCCGCACCGACTCGGCCGGTCTGGTACGCCCAGATCGCGACCTCGACGCGGTTGCGTGCGCCGATCTTGGCCATGAGGCTCGCGAGGTGCGTCTTCACGGTGCTCAGCGAGATGTGGAGCTCGGCGGCGATCTCGGTGTTGCCGAGCCCGCGAGCCACGGTCGCGAGCACCTCCTCCTCGCGCGGGGTGAGCGGCTCGATCGGCTGCGCCGGCTGCGAGGTCGGCCCGCCGGCGAGCCGGAGAACGTGCGGATCAGGCGCACCGTGACGTTCGGGTCGATGAGCGCGTCGCCGCGGGCGGCGGCGTGCACGGCCTGGGCGAGCAGCGTCGGGCCCGCGTTCTTCAGGAGGAAGCCGCGCGCGCCCGCCCGCAGCGCCGCGAACACGTACTCGTCGAGGTCGAAGGTCGTGATCACGACGACCGGGATGGGATCCTCGACGCCGGGCCCGGCGAGGGCGAGCGTCGCCTCGAGGCCGTCGGTCACCGGCATCCGGATGTCGAAGAGGCACACGTCGGGCCGGATGCTCCGCGCGAGCGCCACCGCCTCGGCTCCGTCGGCCGCCTCGCCCACGACCTCGATGTCGGGTTGCGCGTCGAGGATCATCCGGAGCCCGGTGCGCACGAGCTCCTGGTCGTCGGCGATGAGCACCCGCACGCTCACGTCGACCAGCCCGACCGTGGGAGCACGGCCGTCACGGTCCACCCGCCTCCGGGCGCGGGGCCCGCCTCGCAGGTGCCGCCGAGCAGCGTCGCCCGTTCGACCATCCCGTCATGCCGTAGCCGGGGGTCGCGGATGCCACGGGGTCGCCGTCGTTGCGCACCTCGAGCCGGATCGCCGCGTCGTCGGCCTCGACGCGCACGTCGACGCGGGTGGCGTTGCGGGCGTGCCGCCGCGCGTTCGTCACCGCCTCCTGCGCGAGGCGATACACCGCGGCCGCGACCGTCGGGGGCACCGCCTCGACGTCGCCGACCAGCTGGACGCCGACGGCCGGGCCCGCCGGTGTCGGCGTGCGCGAGCCTGCGGAGATCGGCGATCCCCGGGCCCGGCGATCGATCGGCGACGTCGTCGCGACGGAGCACGCGGACCATCGAGCGCATCTCGTCGAGCGTGCGGGAGGCCTCGCCCTCGATGACGCGGAGCACCTCGGCGGCGGCATCGGGATCGGTCGCCGCCACCGCCGTGCCGGCCTGCGCCTGGATGGCGATCGCGGAGACGTGGTGCGCGACCGTGTCGTGGAGGTCGCGGGCGAGCTGCTCGCGCTCGAGGAGCTTCACGCGGTCGAGCTCTCGAGCCCGTGCCGCGGCCCGCCAGCGGAACGCCACGCCGAGGCTGACCGTCGCCGCCACCACGGCCAGGCCGCCCACGGCATCGCCGATGGAGGTCGGGCCGAGCGCGAACGACAACGCCGACGACGCGAGCAGGATCGCGCCCGCCGCCACCATCGCTCGGCCGGAGCCCCACCGCACCACCGCGTACACGAGCAGCAGGAAGTAGGCCGTCGTGACGAGCTGCGGGTCGCCGCCGGTCACCACGCTGAAGATCGACCCGACGCCGAACGCGATCGCGAGCATCAGGAGCGGGTGCGTCCGGCGCCACAGCAGGGTCGGCACGAGGGCGACGAGCACGCCCACCCAGAGCCAGCGCCATGGCACGTCGTCGGGGCGGACCGCCGCCTCGAACACCGCGACGAGCGGCAGCACCGCCACGAGCACCCAGTCGCGCCAGACGCGCCGGGGTGGCGGCGGCACGGCGGCCGGTGCGTCCCAGAGCGAGCGGAGGGGGCTCGTCATGCCCTCATGATAGGGGCGCACGCGCTGTACCGGATCGGCCGGGCGACCGGGACGGGCGACCCCGGCGAGCGGCCCGTCGGCGGATGACGACCTCGGCCACGGCGAGGTTGATCACCCAGCCGGCGCCCATGAGCACCGCGTGCATCGCCTGGTCCGGTGCGCCGAACACCAGGGTCCAGGGCAGGAAGGTGAACACCTGCGTCCCGGCGCCGAGGCCGATCGCGTAGGCGCGGGTCATCCACGCGCTGTGCGTGACGACGTCGCCGCGCCGGATCGCGACGAACGCGAGCACGATGCCCGCCGCCATCGCGGTGCCGAAGCCGAGCCGCATGACGAACAACGCGACGCCGTTGACCGCGGGCAGGTCGTAGAAGAGCGTCATCCAGAGGGCCGACAGCGCCGAGAGCAGTCCGGCGGGCACCAGCACGCGCCCGGCGAGGCGGTGCCAGCGTCGGCGGCGGAGGGACGGCGCGAACTGCAGCGCCCCGAGCAGCAGGAACACGGTCGAGGCGACGATGTGCACGACGACCGGAACCGGCGAGTCGAAGAACCGCGCGTTCTCGGGGGTCACGGTGCCGCCGCTCGTCAGCTCGGTGAGGCGCATCGAGCCGGCGAGCACCGGCACGAGGCTGAGCAGGATGAGTCCGGTGGGGGCGAGCCACTCGCGTCGCGGCTTCGCGGGCGGTGGGGCGGGCACCGGCGGGCGGATGCGCGCCCACGGATGCGCGGAGGATTCGGTCATGACTCCATGCTCGGGAGCCACGCGGGTTCCGGCATCGGCGGATCGGCCCGAATCGCCTCGTCCGATCGGCCGAGGCGTCGGGCGAGCACCGAGCACCGAGCACCGAGCACCGAGCCCGGGAGCACCGAGCCCCGTCGCGCCACGAGTCGGCCGCACGCATCCGCACGCGGCATCCGCCCAGCCGCGCCCGCCTAGGCTGGAGGGCATGGTGCTCGCCCTCATCCGCCACGGACAGACCGACTGGAACCTCGCGGGAGTCATGCAGGGCCGCACCGACATCCCGCTCAACGACACCGGCCGCGAGCAGGCGCTCGCCGCGGCGTCGGCCCTGGCCTCCGCGCCGTGGGACGTGGTCGTGAGCTCGCCCCTCGTGCGTGCCCGCGAGACCGCGCAGATCATCGCGTCGACGCTCGGACTGCCGCTCGGCGGCAGCTACGACGAGCTCGTCGAACAGGACTTCGGTGCGGCCGAGGGCACGCCCGTCTCGGAGCTGTACGTGCGCTGGCCCGACCGCGACTTCGCCGGCAAGGAGCCCGACGAGGACGTCGGACCGCGCGGCCTGCGCGGCGTCGAGCGGATCGCCGGCGACCACGACGGCGCACGCGTGCTCGTCGTCGCGCACGGCACGCTCATCCGGCACACGCTCGCCGAGATCAGCGGGCACGATGCGACCCACTACCCGAGGCTCGACAACGCCTCGTCGTCGCACGTGCGGCGCACGGATGCCGCGTGGCGGGTCCTCACCGTGGGCGGCGTCGACTTCGAGCGGGTCCTCCCCGAGATCGAGCAGCGCGAGGCGGAGCTCCGGCTCGCCGGCTGAGCCGGTACAGGACTTCGGCTCGCGCCTGACCCGGTTAGTGCGGACTGCGGCGCGATTCGCGCTGCCGGGCGCGCTCCAGCCCGTCGAGCAGGAGGTCGAGCCCGAACTCGAACTCGAACTGGTCGTCGCACCATCCGAGCGTGGAGTCGGGGTCGTCGTGCCGCACGACCGAGAGCATCGCGGCGAGGTGCGGCACCTGGGCGGCCATCTGCTGGAGTTGCTCGTTGTCACCGGCCCCCGCGTCGCCCCCGTCCTCCTCGCCGAGCTCCTGCGAGAACCCGAACATGCGGCTGCCGAGCGCGTGCATGGAGTGGTGGATGAGGTCGTACGAGAACCCGCCGGATCGCAGGGTGCCCACCACCGAGTCGACGTAGCGGGCGGTCGTGAGGCCGAGCCCGTTCCGCGAGTCCATGACCCCCGGCGCCCACGGATGCCGCAGCATCACGCCGCGCGCCGCGAGGATGCGCGTGCGCAGCGCGGCCTGCCACGAGGCATCCGCGTCGGGCACGTCGAACCCGCCCGTGGCCCCCTCGACCTCGGCGAACACGAGGTCGACGATGCCGTCGAGGATCGCCTCCTTGTTGGGCACGTGGTAGTAGAGCGACATCGGCTCGACCCCGAGCTGCTCGGCGAGGCGACGGATCGTGAGGGCGTCGATGCCCGCGGTGTCGGCGAGGTCGACGGCGGTCTGCAGCACCCGCTCGCGCGTGAGCGGCGTGCGGCGCTCGGCGCTGCGTTCGGCGCTCCGCGTTCGGTGGTCGACGACATCGGCCCGTCCTCCCCTCGTGCTCACCACGGTACAAGCGTGCACGGTGTTCGGGAATTTCCCTCTCGACAACCGTCGGGATCCACGCTACCTTACATTGTAAGACTTACAACGTAAGGTAGGTGCAGCACATGGAAACCACGATGATGCAGACGACGACGATGCGGGCCGCGGTCGTCCACCGCTTCGGCGGGCCCGAGGTCGTGCAGGTCGAGCGGGTGCCGAAGCCCGTGCCGAAGGCCGACGAACTGCTCGTGCGGGTGCACGCGAGCACCGTGAGCATCGCCGACCACCGCACGCGCAGCCGCGACCTGCCGAAGGGCATGTGGTTCTACGTGCCGATCGCCCTCGGGGTGTTCCGGCCGCGCAAGCGGGTGCTCGGCATGGATGCCGCTGGGGTCGTCGAGGCCGTCGGCGACGAGGTCACCGGCTTCGCACCGGGCGACGAGGTGATCGCGATGCTCGGCGGGTCGTTCGGCGCGCACGCCGAGTATGCCCGAGTGCCGCAGTCCGACGCGATCGCGCTGAAGCCTCGCAACCTCACGTTCGAGGAGTCCGCGTCGCTCGTGTTCGGCGGGTACACGGCACTCGCCTACCTCAACCGCGTGAAGCTCGGTGAGGGCTCCGAAGTGCTCGTGAACGGGGCATCCGGTGCCGTGGGCACGGCCGTCGTGCAGCTCGCGAAGCAGCGGGGGGCGACCGTCACCGGCGTGTGCAGCGCGGGCAAGGCCGACCTGGTCCGCTCGCTCGGCGCCGACCACGTCATCGATCGCGCCAGTGAGGACTTCGCGACGAGCGGTCGCACCTACGACGTGATCGTGGAGTGCGGGGGCGACGCCCCGTTCGAGCGGGTGGAGCAGTCGCTGAAGCCCGGTGGTGCCCTCCTGCTCGTGATCACGAGTCTCGGCGGCATGCTGACCGCCTCGCGGCACACGCGTCGCAGCGGGAAGACCGTCACCTTCACGCCCGGGCCCGTCTCGCACGAGGACCTTGCGGGGCTTTCGCGCCTCGCCGAGGAGGGCGAGTTCCGACCCGTGATCGATCGCACGTTCGACCTCGACGACATCGTCGAGGCGCACCGCTACGTCGACAGCGGACGCAAGCGGGGCAACGTCGTGCTGCGGATTCCCTGAGCCGGCCCTTTCGAACCCGCCGCGGCATCCAGCCTTGCTCGCAGCGGACGGACGTAGAATTCGGAAATGGAGGCACCGGCCAGCACCACACTGGTCGTCGTCGGTGACGAGGCGACGTCGGCCATCCACGCGCTCGAGGGATTCGCCAACGTGCGCGCTGCGAGCTTCTCCGGTGCATCCGACGATGAGGTGGCCCGCTGGTCCGCCACCGCGGTTGCGCCGTACGTCGTGCACGACCGCGATCCGCTCGGTCACGTCGCCGCCGCCTGGGTGGAGTTCTTCGACGACCAGTCCACCTTCGGCGTGCTGGAGCTCGAGATCGACCGCGCGATGGAGGCGGCCGAGCGCCACGCGATGAGCGTGCCCGACTACTACGTGGTGCTGCATCCCGAGACGCTTCCGATCACCTGGAAGCACTGGTGGCTGGGCGTGCTCGCGTCCGAGTCGCCCACCAGGGTCATCCCGTGGCCCACCGGCGACGACTCGCTCGCGCGACTGCTGCGGCACCTGCCGACCGGGCGGGCCTGGCCCGACGTGGAGTCCTGGCTGCCCCGGGTCGTCGGCGCGGTGCCCGATCGGGTCGGCCTGCCGGGTTCCGCGTAGTCCAGCGGTCGGCGCCTGGGAGGCGGACCGGGTTCCGCGTACCCAGTGAATCGCGTGGGCGTTGCGTTGCGAGCACGACGCGCGGATGCCGCGGGCCGAGGCCGCGGCATCCGTCATCTCGACCCGGGGCGTCGCATCGACCCGCCCGGCTCCATCGAGCTGGGTCGGGTTTCATGCCGCCGGCTCCGCCGAGCGCTCGTTCGCGTTGGTCGGCGAGTCGGGTGGGGGATTTGGTGGTGGGTCGCCAGGTGCCGCCGGGGTCGAGCCAGGCGGGTGGGCGGATGTGCGGCACGCCGCGGTGCATCCGGATGCCCCAGCCCGAGGTGTCGATGGTGCGGTGATGGAACCAGCACAGCAGCACGCCGTTGTCGGGGTGGGTGGGTCCGCCGTCGGCGTCGGGGATGACGTGGTGGATCTCGCACCACGCGGCGGGCACGGAGCAGCCGGGGATGAGGCATCCGCCGTCGCGCAGGGTGATCGCGCGACGCTGGTGCGGGGTGAAGCAGCGTTCGGGCGAGCCGAGCGCGATGATGCGGCCGTGCTGGTCGAAGGTCACGGTCTGGGTGCCGCCGGTGCAGATCATGTGCCGGGCGGCTCGGAGCGAGATCGGGACCTCGACGCCGTCGGCGTGCGCTGCGCCGCGGCCGGCGGTGAGGTCGGACGCGCGGACGCTGACGAGCACCGTGGGTGCGGCACCGCCGATCGTGGGGTGCTCGCCGGAGCGGGCGGCGGTGTCGATCACCGCGGCCAGCACGTCGTGTCGTTGCTGGTCGGCGGTGCGGCGCTCGCCGGACTCGGCGAAGCTCGCCCGTTCCTCGTCGGTGTGGAAGCCCAGCCCCGAGCGTGGTGAGAGGTGCGCGTCGAAGAGCCGGGTGAGTTTCGCGGCGACCTCGGGCATGAGATCGCCGGAGACCGGGACGAGTCCGTCGCGGGCCCGACCGAGGCGGACCCCGCGACGTCGCATCGCCCGCTGGTCGTCGGGTTCGCGGCCGTCTTGATCGAGGAACGTCGACCACGCCTGCGCCTGGACGCGCAGCTCATCGGCGGTGCAGCGTACCGGGGCGCCGTCGCCGCTGCCGGTCGCCTCGGCGACGAGTGCCTGCTCGGCGGTCGCGAGCGCGGCCGGGTCGGCGACCGCGCGGGCGCGGTCGAGTTCGCGGATGATCGTGCCCGCGGCATCCGTGCCCACCTCACCCGCGGCCAGTGCCGCCGCGACGCAGGGGAACGCCGCCTCGATCGCCTCGCCGGTGAGACCGGCGCGGGCTCGTGTGGCCGACCCGAGCACGATGCGCCGGCGCGCCTCGAACGCCGAGGCCTGGGTCACCCGCTCGAGGAGTTCGACCGCGGAGCGGCATCCGCGACGGGTCGAGAGGCGCTGGTCGCCGAGCTCGACCCGCGACCGCTCCGCCACCTCGCCCGCACAGCGCGACACGGCGGGCGTCGACGAGTCGGCCGAGCGCCTCCAGCGCGCGCGTGTTCGCGAGCAGCTCATCGTCGGACCACCCCGATGCCGCATCGAACGCAAGCACATCGGCGAGCGCCGAGCGGAGTTGCTCGAGGGCTTCGGTGATGCCGGTCATGAGTACAGTCTTGCGGGACCCACTGACATTCGATGCCGCGAAAAGGCCTGATCAGCCTGTGAATTTCTCGTCCCGCACGAGCCCTGTGGAGGACAAGTGCGATCGCCTCACGGTCGAGTTCGGGCATGGGAGGGCGGGCATGGGGGGTCGGGCACGGAGGGTCGGGAGGAACGGTCGAGTTCGGGCACGGGCAGGGTCGGGCACGGGCGGGAGGGGTGAGCCGGTGATTCATCATCACCGCGGAGTAGCACCCGCGAACATGTGACGGTCAGCGGCCGCCACCCAGACGGTGCGGATGCCGCGGGCACGAGGCCCGCGGCATCCGTCATCTCATGGCGTGCGCGACGTGCGCATCCCCGGTCAGGGGTGCACGCGCAGGTCGACCCACACGAGCCGGTGGTCGCTCGACGGGAACGGGAAGTTGCCCGTGAGCGCCGACAGCGGGTCGGCGGCGACCGGCCAGAACACGGCCGCGTCGGTGACCCGGAGGTCGCGCGAGGGCAGCACGTAGTCGGCGCGCAGGTTGCCGGGCGCCGGGTTGTCGTTGAAGTCCGCCGTGTCGTACTTGGGGTCGCCCTCGTGCGCCAGGTTCGCGCCGCCCTGGAGCGCGGCCGCCTCGACGGCGCCCGCCGACGTGGGCAGCGGGTCGGTGATGCGCGGGTGCCCGAGCAGCTGGTCGATCGCCGCGTCGACCGAGTCGCCGTCGAGCGGGTCGGCGTTCTGGTCGCCGAGGATCACGAACGACTCGCCGGGCGCGAGCCCGCCCGTGGCGCCCGCATCGTCGTAGATGTAGTCCGAGCCGGGACCGGGCTGCACGTAGTCGGCCCAGAACCGGATCTCGTCGTGGTTGCGCAGGCCGTTGCGGTCCTCGACGCCGTCGAACGTCGGGGGCGTCGGGTGCGAGGCGAGCACGTGCAGGGTGTTGCCGCCCACCTCGACGGGGATGTCCCAGTGCGACTTGCTCGAGAGGCGGAACACGTCGAGCTCAGCGGGGGAGTACCAGTCGGCGGGTGCGGCCGTGTTCGGGTCGTCGGGCAGCAGCGCGCCGGGCATGTCCTTCCAGAGGAAGTGCTGGAACGTGCGCACGTCCTCCTCGACGATCGGGTACTTCGAGAGCACGGCCATGCCGAACTGGCCCTCGAAGGCGCCGAAGCCGAAGGAGTCGTCGCCGTAGCCGAGCGCGCGCGGGGGTGGTGACCGTGACGCCGTTGTTGTTGAGGTCGAAGCCGCTCGCGATGCCCGTGTTCGACGGGGCGACGAACGCATACGGGTACTCGACCGCGTCGGCGGTGCCCTGCGGCACCTCGAGGTAGTTCTCGCGGAACAGGTCGGCGGCCTCGCCGCCCTCGACGAAGTCGAACTCGTTGAGGAGCACGATGTCGGGGTTCGCGTGCTGGATGATCTCGGCGACCGTCTTCGCCTGCGCGTTCGTGGTCGGTCGACAGGTCCTCCACGAGATCGCCCGCTGCGGCGCGATTCAGCGAGAGGTTGTAGGTGGCGACGCGGAGGTCGGTGGGGCCGCGCCCGTCGGGCGGTGCCGCGGTGGCCGGGCCGGCCATCGCCGTGACGGCGGCGGCTCCGATCAGCGTGGCGGCGGCGGTCAGTGCGGCGGTGGTGCGGCGGCGTCTCGTGGACATGCGCTTCTCCTTCATCGGCGTCATCGGCGGTGTCGTGCGACCACACCCACGTTAGGCACCGATGGTGACGACCGGAAGAACCTGCGGTGGCCGGATGTCTCGTTCTCAGTCCCGATCCGGGCCACTCGTTGCGCCGGGCGACCGCGTTACGCGCTCGGCGTGCGCCTTCAATGCGCGGAGCATCCGCTCGCTCTCGTGTGCGTACCGCCCGACGATGAGCGAGCGCGCGAGTCGGAGCCGCTTGGGGATGCCGAGCTCGACCGTGCGCGTGACGCGTGCGCCGATCGCTGTCGCTGCGACCGACATGGACACGGTGCTGTCGATCGTGCCGGCCAGGCCGGGGCGCAGGGTCATCGGCTGCCGGAAGGCGATGACGTCGGGGCGCGCGAGCGCGATGACGACGCCGTGCCGGACGCCCTGCCGGCTGTGCTCGACATACGTGGTGCCGACGGCGACCGGCGGGGGAGCGATCTCGCTCGTGCCCTCGTAGTCGCCGGCCGACGGCAGCCAGCGTCCGTAGTCGTGCAGGTCGGCGATGAGGTCGAACACGACCTCAGGGGATGCCGCGATGTCGATGTGGCGCTCGAGGGTCGTCATGACTCCAGCCTCCCACCGTCCGCGCGGCGCGCGCGTAGCGTTCCGACAGCGTCCGCAGCAGCGGCACGAGCTCGGGCGGCGACTCGACCGTGAAGTCCATGTTCAGCATGCCGATGTACGCGGCGATCGTGTCGAGCGAGTCGGCCCCGGTGACGAGCACCGACTCGTCGTCGGAGACCGCCTCCACGACGCCGACGGTCGGGTTGATGCGCGCGATCACGGCGTCGGCCGGGGCGGCGACGCGGAGGCGCGCGTGCGCGTTCCACCCGCTCATCGCGATCGAGCGCATCGCGAAGGCGGTGTAGTCGCCGCCGGGCAGGGGCGTGGGGGAGAAGCGACGGCGCGTCGGCATCCGCGTGGTGATCCAGTCGGCGCGGAACACGCCCCACTCGACCCGATTGCGGGTCGCGCCCGACGAGGTACCAGCGACGCTGCCAGCTCAGCAGCCGGTACGGCTCGACGAGCCGGGGCGTGCCGCGGTCGTCGAAGCGGAGCCACTCGACGTCGCGGATGGCGGCGGCGATCGCGGCGAGCACGGCGGGGTCGACCTCGGGGTCGGGGGCATCCGTGCCGATGTTCTCGGGCGCGCGGTCGACGACCGCGCCGATCGCGGCCACCATCGGGCCGCAGGCGCGACGGCAGCACCTGCTCGAGCTTCGCGAGGGCCCGCGCGCTCGACTCCTCGATCCCCGCGATGCCGGTGGCCTCGCGGAGCCCGATCGCGACGGCGACCGCCTCCTCGTCGTCGAGCAGGAGCGGCGGGAGCTTGCCGCCCGCCCCCAGTCGGTAGCCGCCGGCCGCGCCGCGCGTGGCGTCGACCGGGTAGTCGAGCTCGCGCAGGCGGTCGATGTCGTTGCGGATCGTGCGGGTCGTGACGCCGAGGCGCTCGGCGAGCTCGGTGCCGCTCCAGTCGGGGCGCGACTGCAGGAGCGACAGCAGGGCGAGCAGCCGCGCGGCGGTGTCGGACATGTCCTGCACCTTTCCGGATCATTAGGAACTGAACGTGCCTATATGCACCGTAGCGTCGGAGACATGACGAACACCACCGCTTCCACCGACATCCGCCCCTTCCGCGTCGAGGTCGCCCAGGCCGAGCTCGACGACCTCATGGAACGGCTCGCCCGCACCCGGCTGCCGCAGCCGGCCCCCGTCGACGACTGGGACTACGGCACCCCGAACGCCTACCTCCGCGACGCCGTCGAGCAGTGGCGCACCACCTACGACTGGCGCGCCGAGGAGGCCCGCATCAACGCCGTTCCCCACTTCATGACCGAGGTCGACGGGCAGCCGATCCACTTCATCCACGTGCGCTCGGAGCACCCGGGTGCGACGCCGCTGCTGCTCGCGCACACGTACCCCGGGTCATCCGTCGACTACCTCGACATGATCGCCCCGCTCGTCGACCCGGTCGCGCACGGCGGCCGTGCCGAGGACGCGTTCGACGTCGTGATCCCGGATGCCCCGGGCTACGGCTTCTCGAACCCCGCCCCCGAGGCCGGCTGGACCACCGCCCGGGTCGCCGCGGCCTACGACGTGCTGATGCGTCGGCTCGGATATGCCGAGTACGGCATCCACGGCTCCGACAACGGCGCGCTGGTCGCCCGCGACCTCGGCCTGCTGGACCCCGAGGGCTTCCTCGGCCTGCACGTGCTGCAGCTGTTCTCGTTCCCCTCGGGCGACCCGAGCGAGTTCGAGCGCCTCGAACCGCAGGACTACGCGGGACTCGAGCACATGCAGTGGTTCCAGTCGGTCGGCGGCTACAACACCATGAACGCCTCGCGCCCGCAGACCGTGGCCGTCGGCCTCAGCGACTCGCCGGTCGGGCTCCTCGCCTACAGCGAGCTGTTCAACTCCTTCGGCAACGGCACGTCACTCGTGCCGCTGGAGAGGATCCTCACCGAGGTGACCGTGAACTGGTTCGCGAATGCCGCAGCCGGCATGAGCCGAAGCTACCTCGAGAACGCTCGGGCGGAGGCAGAGCCGCAGGTCAGCGCCGCCCGCACCGGGGTCGCCGTGTTCAAGGACGACTTCCAGACCATCAAGGTCTTCGCCGAGCGCGACAACTCGAACATCGTGCACTGGAGCCGGTTCGAGGAGGGCGGGCACTACGCCGCCATCGAGCGTCCCGAGCTCGTCGTCGGCGACATCCGGGCGTTCTTCGCGACGCCGGGGGAGTAGCCGCCGAACTGCGCACGAACGGGCGAACGGATGCCGCGGGCGGGGGCTCGCGGCATCCGCTCGTTCAGGCGACGTCGCGAGCGGACGGCACGATCTCGAGGGCACGTTCGCGCACGCGGCCGAGCGCATGCTCGATCGCGCCGATCGTCACGGCATCGGTTCCGAGCACCGACGCCAGCACCTCGGGGGCGGTGGGGTCGCCGCTTCGCTCGACCTCGAACGAGGCCTGCTCGATCACGGCCGGCAACGCCGTCGCCGCGCCGCCGCCGACGATGATGCGGTCGACGTCGAGCAGGTCTCCGAGCACGAGGCAGATCAGCGCGAGGCGTGCGGCGAGCCGGTCGACGATGTCGACCGCGGCCGGATCGCCCGCATCCGCGGCCGCGGCGACGGCGACCTCGTCGAGCGTCGTCGGGTCGAGGCGGCCGAGCGCGCTGTCGTCGGGGAGGCCGGCCGCGATCGCCTCGACCGCCCACCGGCGGGCGAGGGGGCGACGCCGTCTGCCGAACCGACGCCCTCGACCCGGTCGAGGAAGCGCATCTCGCCGGCGCCGCCGCGCCGGCCCCGCACGAGCCTCCCGTCGATCATGAGTCCCGCGCCGATGCCCTCGCCGACCAGCAGGGCGATGTAGGAGTCGGCGTCACGGCCGCCCCCCTCGGGAGCGGCCTGTTCCGCGACCGCCGCGAGGTTCGCGTCGTTCTCGACGGCGACCAGGTCCGCGGCGGTGGCGAACAGCTCGGCGTAGCCGGGATTGGTGAGGCGCCAGAACACGTCGTCGGCGGGCGAGGCCCCATCACGGTCGACGGGCGCGGGCACGCCGACCGTGACCGCGAGCACCGCCGATGCGGGCTCGCCGCTCGCGGCGAGGGCATCGCGCACCGCGCCGAGCGCGAGCGCGCGGCGGGTCTCGGCGTCGGCCAGGCGCTCGACGCGATCGGGACGGGCGGCGGCGATCGCCACCTCCGCGCGACCGAGGGGTCGACCTCGCAGGTCGGCGACGGTCGCCGCGATGTGCTCGTAGCCCGCGTCGACTCCCACCACCACGCCGGCGCGGTCGCGAAGCGCGTATCGCCGTGCCGGCCGACCCTTCGTGTAGTCGCCGACCGCGCGGGCGTCACCGAGCTCGGCGAGCCAGCCCTGTCGCACGAGTTCGTCGCACACGCCGATGACGGTCGAGCGCGTGAGCCCGGTGGCGGTGATCACGTCGGAGGCGGTGAACGCGCCCGTGTGCCAGGCGTGCTCGAGCACGCGTCGCGCGTTCAGCTTTCGCAGCACCTGCGGCGACGACGCCCCAGCCATCTCCATGAGCAACCCCCTTGACCTTCCGTGGTCCTTGTTGCATTATTTACGACACGAAGTAAATCTACAGTCTAAATTTACTTCCGTCAGCGCTGACGACGACGAACGGCGCGACGGCCGACTTCCGGAGGAGACGACGACGTGCCTCACGAACCTTCCCGCCCGAGCCGCGTGCGGCGCGCTCGGCGCCGCGTGGCCCTCGCCGCGGCCGGCGTCCTCGGCGCCTCCCTCGCCCTCGCCGGCTGCGCGAGCGGAAGCGGCGACGGCACCACGGACATCACCTTCCACATGTCCAAGCCCGAGGCGGTTCCCTACTTCCGCGACCTCGTCGACCAGTTCAACGCCGATCAGTCCGAGGTGCACGTGACCCTCGACACCGCGTCGAACCTCTCGGCGGGGTTCCTCCGGGGCAATCCGCCGGACGTGGGCCTGCTGAACTACAACATGGAGATGGCGCGCTTCCAGGAGCGCGGCGCACTCTCGCGACCTCTCCGACATGCCGGAAGCCGACCGGATCCGGCCCGACGTGCAGGAGCTCGTCGACCAGCTGCCGTCGTATCCGGGGCGCACGAGCGTGCTGCCGTACTCGGTGGCCGCCGAATCCGTCATCTACAACGTGCAGATGTTCGAGGAGAACGGCATCGAGGTGCCGACCACCTGGGACGAGCTCATCGCGGCGTGCGAGACGCTCGAGGCGGCCGGGATCACCCCGATCTACAGCACCTTCAAGGAGCCGTGGACGGTGGCGCAGGGGCTGTTCGACTACACGGTCGGCGGGTCGATCGACGTCGCCGGCTTCTACGACGAGATGAACGAGCTCGGCACCGAAGTGGGCCCCGACACGGACGTCTCCTTCCAGAAGACGCTGATCGACCCGGTCGACCGGATGCTGGAGCTCGCCGCCTACTCGAACGACGACGCCGCGAGCCGCGGCTACGGCGACGGCAACGCGGCCTTCGCCAAGGGCGAGGCGGCGATGCTCATGCAGGGGCCGTGGGCCCTCGGCGAGATCGCGAAGACCGACCCCGATCTCGAGCTCGGAACGTTCCCGCTGCCGATGACCGATGACCCCGACGACCTCAAGGTGCGCGTGAACCTCGACCTCGCGCTCTGGGTCCCCGAGGCGTCGACCGATCAGGAGGCCGCGCGCGAGTTCGTGTCGTACCTCATGCAGCAGGACGTCATGGACGCGTACAACGCGGAGTACCTCGGGTTCGGCACCACGACCGACGCGGCGCCCGCCACCGACGAGCGCATCCTCGGCATGCAGGAGTACTACGACGACGGCAAGTTCTACCAGGGCGCCTCGAAGTTCATCCCGCTCAGCATCCCGACCGAGAACTACCTGCAGGCCATCGTCACCGGTTCGGACGCCGAGGCGACGCTCGCCCGGCTCGACGCCGACTGGGCCCGGCTCGCCCTGCGCGGCTGACCGGCGAACATCGAGAGGACTTCGAAATGACGACTCCCATCACGACCGCCGCGGCATCCGCCGGATCCATGGTCGACACGGCGGAACACGGCCACGTCGACCACCTCGCCGGCGCTCGGTCGGGCCGCACGGGCCGACCTCGGGTCGAACCGATCTACTACTGGTTCCTCGTGCCGACCGTGGTGCTGTTCACGCTCGCCATCACCGTGCCCGCGGTGCTCGGCATCTTCTACAGCTTCACGAACTTCATCGGGTTCGGCGAGTGGGAGTTCATCGGACTCACCAATTACATCGCCGTGTTCTCCGACCCGGCCATCCTCTCCAGCTACCTGTTCACGTTCGGCTTCGCCATCGTCACCGTGGTGCTCGTCAACATCATCGCCTTCCTCCTCGCCGTCGGCCTGACGTCGCGCGTCCGCCTGAAGGCGGGACTTCGAGCGGTCTTCGTGATCCCGATGGTGATCTCGGGCATCGTCATCGCCTACGTGTTCAACTTCCTCTTCTCGAACTCGCTTCCGGCGTTCGGGGCGGCGGTCGGCATCCCCTGGTTGTCGGAGTCGATCCTCGCGAACCCCGATCTCGCGTGGCTGGCCATCGTCATCGTGTCCACGTGGCAGTCGATCCCCGCAACGCTCCTCATCTACATCGCCGGCCTGCTCTCCATCCCGGGCGAGGTGTACGAGGCGGCCGACATCGACGGCGCCAAGCCGTTCCGACGGCTCTGGTCGGTCACGCTGCCCCTCGTGGCGGGCTACGTGGTGATCAACGTCATCCTCGGCTTCAAGAACTACCTCAACGTGTACGACGTGATCGTCGGCCTCACGAACGGCGGCCCCGGAACGTCGACCCGCAGCATCGCGATGACGATCTTCACCGGCTTCACCGGCGGCGACTACGCGTACCAGATGGCGAACGCGACGATCTTCTTCATCATCGCCGTGCTCATCTCGGTCCTCCAGCTCAGGCTCACCCGCGGAAAGGCGGCCATCGCATGACTCAGGCAGCAACGCGCATCCCGCTCACCGATGCGCAGCCCACCACGCGCGACACGACGGTCGACGTCGCCCGGCGCCGCAAGGGCCGGGTCGGGCAGGAGCGCGTCAACTGGTCGACCACGATCCTCCTCATCCTCGCCTCGCTCACGGTGCTCGTGCCGCTGTACGTGACGATCTCGATGTCGCTGAAGTCGACGTCGCAGGCGGTGGACGGCAACGCCTTCTCCCTTCCCGCGCCGATCGACTTCTCGGGCTACGCGGAGGCGTGGGCGCTGACGAACTTCCCGGTGGCGTTCACGATCTCGATCCTGATCACCGCGGCGTCGGTGATCGGCACGATCCTGCTCGCCGCGCTCGCGTCGTACGCGATCGCGCGCAACTGGGAGCGCCGCTTCTTCCGCTACTCGTTCTTCTACCTCCTCGCCGCGATGTTCCTGCCGTTCCCGGTCGTGGCACTGCCGCAGATCCAGCTGACCGGCCTGACGGGGCTGGCCAATCCGGTGGGCGTCACGATCCTGCACATCATGTTCCAGCTCTCGTTCAGCATCCTGCTGTTCACGGCGTTCCTGCGCTCGATTCCGCTCGAGCTCGAGGAGAGTGCGCGCATCGACGGGGCGACCACGGGCCAGACGTTCTGGCGGCTGATCTTCCCGCTGCTCGCGCCGATGAGCGCCACGGTGGGAATCTTCGCCTTCCTCGCCTCGTGGAACGACTTCATGATGCCGTCGCTCATCATCGCGGACTCCAGCCAGCAGACCCTGCCGGTGGTGCAGCAGATCTTCCAGACGCAGTTCAGCAACAACTACAACGTGTCATTCGCGTCCTACCTGATGGCGATGGCGCCCGCGATCATCGCCTACCTGTTCACGCAGCGCTGGGTGATGGAGGGCGTCACGCAGGGCGCCGTCAAGGGATGACAGCCGACGACGCCGACTGGTGGCGACAGGCGGTCGTCTACCAGGTGTATCCGCGCAGCTTCGCGGACGCGAACGGAGACGGCATCGGCGACGTCCGCGGCATCCGGTCTCGCGTGCCCTACCTGCAGCGGCTGGGAGTCGATGCCGTCTGGCTCAGCCCGTTCTACCCGTCGGCGCTCGCCGACGGCGGATACGACGTCGACGACTACCGCGACGTCGACCCGCGGCTCGGCACCCTCGAGGACTTCGACGAGCTCGTCGCCGAGCTGCACGCGGCCGGCATCCGCGTCATCGTCGACATCGTGCCCAACCACACGTCGAACCGGCACGAATGGTTCGTCGAGGCGCTCGCCTCACCGAAGGGCTCCGTGGCCCGCGACCGCTACATCTTCCGCGACGGACTCGGCGAGGGCGGCACGCTGCCGCCCGCGGACTGGACGAGCGCCTTCGGGGGCCCCGCCTGGGAGCCCGTCGGCGACGGGCAGTGGTACCTGCACTACTTCGCGACCGAGCAGCCCGACCTCAACTGGGACAACCGCGAGGTGCGCGACGACTTCCTGACGACCCTCCGGTTCTGGTCGGATCGCGGCGTCGACGGGTTCCGCATCGACGTCGCACACGGGCTCGCCAAGCTGCTCGACGACGAGCTCCCCGACCAGGCCGCCCTCGATGCGCTGCCCCGCGACGGCGGCCACCCGTTGTGGGACCGCGACGAGGTGCACGCGATCTACGCCGAGTGGCGGGCGGTCTTCGACAGCTATTCGCCGCCCCGCACGGCGGTCGCCGAGGCCTGGGTCGACACCCCGCGACGCCCGCGCTATGCGAGCCGCGAGGGGCTCGGCCAGGCGTTCAACTTCGACCTGCTGGAGGCGTCGTTCGACGCGGCGACGTTCCGGCGGATCGTCGACGCCAACCTGGCGCTCGCCGCGGAGTCGGGGTCGTCGACGACCTGGGTGCTCTCCAACCACGATGTCGTGCGCCATGCCACCCGCTACGGGCTTCCCGAACCCGTCGACCCCGGCGAGAAGCACGGCGCCGCCTGGCTGCTCTCGGGCGGCCTCCACCCGGTGCTCGACGCCGAGCGAGGACTCCGGCGCGCACGCGCGGCGACGCTGTTCATGCTGGGCCTGCCCGGATCGGCCTACCTGTACCAGGGCGAGGAGCTCGGCCTCCACGAGGTCGCCGATATCCCTCCGAGCGAGCGCCAGGACCCGGCGTACTTCCGCAATCCCGGCGTCGACATCGGCCGCGACGGATGCCGCGTGCCGCATCCCATGGCGGAGCAACGGCACGTCGTTCGGCTTCGGCCCCGACGGCTCGCACCTTCCGCAGCCCACGTGGTTCGCCGGGCTCTCGGTGGAGGCCCAGCAGGGCGACCCGGCCTCGACACTCGAGCTCTACCGGCGAGCGCTCGAGCTGCGCAGGGCACTCCAGGGCCCGGAGCGCCTCGCGTGGCTGCCCACGGAGCGGGAGGACGTCGTGCGGTTCCGCCGCCCCGGCGGGTGGGAGGTCGTCATCAACTTCAGCGACCTCCCCGTGCCGATGCCCGCCGGCGACGTGCTCGTCGCGAGCGGCCCCCTGGCCGACGGCATGCTCCCGGCGGAGACGGCGGCGTGGCTTCGGGTGACGGCGCCGGCGTGAGCCGGCGGCATCCGCAGGCCTAGCCCCGGGCGCAGGCCCCGGCCCAGGCCGAGCGATTCACTCGGCTGGGGGCAGCGCCCGTGCCCGGATCCGCAGCACGACGAACTCGGCCGGCCTGATCGGCGCGAAGCCCACCAGCACCACGAGTTCGCCCGCGGCGCGTTCGTGCTCCGTCATGGTGTCTCGATCGCAGCGGACGAAGTACGCGTCCGACCCCGAGTGACCGTGGAAGGCGCCCGCCCGGAACAGGTCGTGCAGGAACGTCCCGACGGACTCGCGCACCTCCTGCCACAGCGGCTCGTCGTTCGGCTCGAACACCGTCCACTGCAGTCCGCGCTCGATGCTCTCCTCGAGGAAGAGCGCCGTGCGGCGCACCGGCACGTACTTCCACTCGCTCGCCGCGGGATCGCCGGCCGCGAGCGTGCGGGCGCCCCACACGATCGGCCGCCGCCCGGGAAAGCGGCGCAGGGCGTTGACGCCCTGCGCGCCGAGCTCCTCGCACGTCGTCCTGCTCCAGGGCGAACTCGAGATCGTCCGCGCCGCGCAGCTCCGCCTCCTGGCCGGCGGGCGCCGCCCAGACGCCCTGCGCCGCATCGGTGCGGGCGATCACCCCGGCCACGGCGCCGGAGGCGGGGAACGTGCCGATCGCGCCGCCCTGCGTCGGGTCGGCACGACGCAGTCCGCGGCGCGTACAGCGCTGCGTTCGGGCTCGCGGTGCCGACCGCGGCCTCGGCGCCCTCGGCCATCGCCGCCTCGATCGCGGCGCCGCTCGTCCACGACGCCGGCGGGTCGACGAGCAGCATCGCCCGTCGGCGCTCGCAGAACGCGACCGCCTCGGCGACGATCTCGCGAGCGTCATCCCGGTCGGCGCACTCCGCGGGAAGCACGAGCAGGTTGACGAGGTCCACCCGCTCGAGGGCCTCGAGCCCCGCGCGAACGCCGTCGATGCCGGCGTCGGCGACGCGGACCGCCACCGCGGAGATGCCGCCGTTCTCGAAGAAGCTCTCCAGGGCGCGTCGGAGCGAACCGGCATGCAGCGTGCCCCACAGCGCGTCCTCGTCGCTGCCCCAGCCGGGGAAGATGACGTCGACGGGGTCGCCGAACGGGCCCTGCTCGGCGAACCCGACGAACGCGGCCACGTTGGTCCCGACGCCTTCGATCGGTCGTGTCATGAGCCCTCCCTCTCGAGCGGATGCGCCGGCGGATGCCTCGTCGCGAGCCTCCTCCCGGCTGTGTCCGGCGTCAAGGGAGCGCGAGTCATCCGGCGGGAACGGCGAAGGCGCGGAGCCGGAGCTCCGCGCCTTCCGCGTCCCCGCGCCGACGTCAGGCCGCGGGGGTCGTCTCGGTCGTCTCGGTCGTCTCCGAGACGGCGTGCTCGACGGCCCACGTGAGAGCGAACTCGGCCACCTCTTCCCAGCCGTCCTGGCTGACGATGCGGTGGGTGCGACCGGCGAACTCCCGGTACTCCACGATCGCGGGGCTGCCCGTGGCGCGGTACTTCTTCACGATCGCCGTGCCGATGGCCGGCGGCACGACGTGGTCGATCTCGCCCGTGATGACGAGCAGCGGCGCGCGGTCGGCCCTGGCGTAGTCCACGTGGCTCACGCCGCCCTTCTCGTTGAAGGCGCCGGCGACGCCCTCGAAGAACACCCGGTTGTACGAGTTCACCGCGAAGTCCTGCCAGACGCGGTCGGATGCCTCGCGGCTGAGGTCGTTGCCGAAGGTGAAGTGGAAGTGCGACTTCGAGATCGGCTTGGCGCCGTTCCGGCCGAACGGGTTGGCGAGGATCGGCGTGCCCGTCCACAGCGTCGAGAGGGGGAGCGTCGTGATGCCGGCGGGCTGGCCGGGGGTCACGCCGACGTACGCGACGCCGAGGCCGCGGTCGGCCAGCATCTGGGTGAGCAGTCCTCCGAAGGAGTGACCCATGATGATCGGCTTCTGCGGGAGGGCGCGGATGATGCGCTCGTAGTGGTCGGCGATCTGCTTCAGGCCGATGCCCTTCAGCGCCTCGGGGTTCGAGCGGATGTCGGCGACCTCGCGGTCGTCGATGCCGGGCCAGCCCGGGACGATGACCTCGTGGCCGCGGGCCCGGTAGTACTCGGCCCACGTGTTCCAGCTCTTCGGGGTCATCCAGAGTCCGTGGATGAGGACGATGGGGGCCTTGTCGGTGGTGGTCATGGCGGCTGCTCCTCTGCGACGTCGTTTCGATCGCCAAAAGTAGAACGATCGTTCTGTCTTGCTGAGAGCGAACGTACCCGACGTGACGAGCGGATGTCAAGCAAAAAGAGAAAGATCGTTCTATCATGTTGAGTATGGCTTCACGAACCACTCCATCCGGCGCCTCCGCGGCGCGCGAGCGGCTGCTGCGCACGGCGTCCGACCTCTTCTACCGCGAGGGCATCCACGCGGTCGGCGTCGACCGGATCGTCGCCGAGGCGGGCGTGACCCGGGCCACCTTCTACCGCCACTTCCCGAGCAAGGAGGACCTCGTCGAGGCGTATCTCGGCGTCGAGGATGCCAACATCCGGGGCGCGTTCGACGACGCGCGAGGCGATCCGGCGCCGAGCCCAAGGCCCTCGTCGGTCTCGTGATCGAGGGACTCGCCGAGGACGTCGCGCGTCACCACACCCGCGGATGCCCCTTCATCAACGCCGCGGCCGAGTACCCCGACCCCGAAAGCGGGGTGCGGGTCGCCGTCGCCCGGCACCGCGCCTGGTTCCGCTCGACGCTCGAGCAGCTGCTCACCGCCGCCGAGGCGCCCGACCCGCGAGGGCGCCGCCGCCGAGCTCGTGCTCGCGCGCGACGCCGCGATGGTGGGCGGCTACCTCGACGGGTGGGACCGCGTACGGCCCGCGTTCGTGACATCCGCCAACCGCATCGCCGGCGTGCAGGCCTGAACGCGAGACCGCGCGCGACCGCGCGCGACCGACGGCGGGCCACCGTCCGTGTTTCTCCCGGAGCGGCGCCCTCGTCGATCGGCGCGCTACTTGCGGTGCGTGACGTCGGTGACGTCGTTGCCGGCGCGGTTGGCGACCTTCGCCTTCTTGTCGGCGCGCTTCTCCTTGAGCGTCTTGGACGCTGCGGTCTTGCTGGACGACTTCTTCGGTGACTTGTCTGACACGGTGACGCCCTCTGATCGGGAGCCTGGGCGGCCCCGTGGTGGCAACCCTAGTGCCCGGAGGCTGTGAGTCCCGCAGGCGACAGGACGCGCGGCGTCCCGGCGCGGTGTGGCGCGCTGTTGCGCCCGGACTTCGCGCTCCCGGCCGCCGCCGCTATCGTCGAGGCATCCGCAATTCACCGCGGTGGTCGGCGCGCCCGCGCCCGGCCGCCGCGCCCCACCCGGCCTCCCGCCGGAGAAGGAACCGCCCCCGGAGATGACCGTGACCTCGTCGAAGCCCAGCCGCGCCGCTCGTGCCGCCGACTGGTGGAAGGCGCAGCGCAGGCTGGTGCTGTGGACGACCGTCATCTCGCTGGTCGCGCTCGTGGTCGTCGTGCTCGTGGCGCGGTGGCTCCGCGGGCTGCCGGCGGTGGAGCAGTTCGTCGCGACCTACCCCGGCATCGTGCCGCCGCCCGAGGGCACGCCGGTGGGCATCCCCGGCTGGCTCGGCTGGCAGCACTTCCTGAACTCGTTCTTCCTGCTGCTCATCGTGCGCACCGGCTACCAGCTGCGATCGAAGCAGCGGCCGCCCGGCTTCTGGACGCGCGACAACACGCGGTGGCCGCGCACCGAGCGCAACCCGCGCCGCATGGGCATCCACCTGTGGTTCCACCTCTGGCTCGACGCGTTCTGGGTGCTCAACGGCATCGTCTACGTCGTGCTCCTGTTCGCGACCGGGCAGTGGCTTCGCATCGTGCCCACCGACTGGGCGGTGGTGCCGAACGCGCTCTCGGCGGCGCTGCAGTACGCGTCGCTCGAGTGGCCGACCGAGAACTCGTGGGTCGTGTACAACTCGCTGCAGCAGCTGGCCTACTTCACGATCGTGTTCATCGCGTCGCCGATCGCGATCCTCACGGGCCTGCGGCTGTCGTCGGTGTGGCCGCTCGAGGGCCCGCTCGTGCGGGCGTTCCCCGAGAAGCTCGCGCGCTCGCTGCACTATCCCGTGATGCTCTTCTTCCTCGTGTTCACCTTCGTGCACGTCGTGCTCGTGCTCACCACGGGCGCCCTGCGCAAGCTCAACCAGATGTACGCGGCGCGTGACACCGACGACTGGATCGGCTTCGCGGTGTTCGCCGCCTCCCTGGTGGTCATGGCGGTCGCGTGGGTGCTCGCGAAGCCGCCGCTGCTGAAGCGCATCGCCGCGACGTCGGGTCGCGTGCAGGGCTGACGTCGGATGGCGCGGCGCCGACGCCCCGTGACGTCCGGGCCGCGGCGCGGTAGCGTGCGGTGGTGGCCACCCCGCTGATCGGCGACGACGAGCTCGACGACCTCGAGCGCGAGTTCATCGCGCGGATTCGCGGACGCGTGCTCGAGATCGGCGCCGGCGACGGCGAGAACTTCGGGGCGTTCGACCCGAGCGTCACGTGGCAGGGGCTCGAGCCCGACGCGAAACGACGCACGGAACTCACCACGCGTGCGAGGGAGTGGCGGCACGAGTCCGTGCCGCTCGACGCGAAGGCCGAGGCGATCCCGCTGCCCGACCACTCCGTCGACGCGGTGGTCGGCACGTACGTGCTGTGCTCGGTGACCGACCCGGCCGCCGCGCTCGCCGAGGTGCGTCGGGTGCTCGTGCCGGGCGGACGCGTGGTCTTCGTCGACCACGTGCAGGCGCCGCCGCGCACCCTCAAGCGGTTCGTCCAGCGGGTCGCGACGCCGATCTCGAAGCGGGTCTGCCACGGATGCCACTGGGACCGCGACACGGAGCGGACGCTCGTCGCTGCGGGGTTCGTCGGCAGCGACATCCGTCGCCTGCGCGTGCGGTCGAGGCCGTTCGGGCCGGTGCCGATGCTGCTCTTCGACGGGCGCGCGCCCGGTTCGGGCGACGAAACGTAGGAAGTTCCGGGCGACACGCCGAGCGCGGCATCCGTTCTCCCGGCGTGCCCGCCGGAAGTTCCTGCATTCGTGCGGGGTCGGCGCGTGGGCCACCCCTGGCGGCGTCGGCTAGCCCCTCGCGACCTCGGCCGGTGCGGGCGGGGCGGCCGCGGCCGCGTCGAGCACCGACCGCGCGAGGATCGTCGATCCGGCGACCGCCGCCGGCATCGTGAGCACCGCCCCGAGCGGGATCATGAAGCACAGCTGCGTGGCGACGCCGAACCCGAGCAGCTTCGCCCGGTGGCCGCGCATCAGCTTCCGCCGGTCCGCCGTCGGGATGCCGCGGGCCTCGAACGCCCGTGAGCTGAGCTCCGTCGCGAGCAGACGCCCCGACAGCAGGATGCCCAGCACTGGTGCGGCCACCGCGCCGACCACCGGCAGGAACCCGGTGAGCACGACGCCGATCGATGCGAGCAGGCCGAGTCCGATGAGGGCGGCCGAGTCGCGCACCGACCGCCAGAACCCGGCGCCCTGCTCGGGGACGCTGCCGCCGAGCTCGAGCTCCACCGCGCGCCAGATGCGCTCGTAGAACGGGTCGCCCACCGCGAGCGTCACGGCGGTGAACGTGACGGCGGCGAGCACGACGGCGGCGCCGAAGAGGATCGCGCCGATCGCGCTGCGGATCAGCGTCGGCCACGGGTCGACCCACTCGTCGGCGAACGGCGTCAGCCAGCCGGTGAACCCCGGCAACCCGAAGCCCAGCGCGACGAGCGCGCCGAGCACGAGGAGGAACACGATCGCGGCCGGGATCAGGCCGAGCAGCATCACGCCCGGGCGCCGACCCCAGAACCGGAATCCGCGCAGGAGCATCCCCACGCCTGAGAAGAAGCCGCCCACCACGCGCCCAGCCTAGGCTGGTGACCCCGGCGGGTGGCGGGGTTGACGACGGAGGGATCGGCGTGCTGCGAACGCTCGACGTGCGGCTCGACGACGGGCGCGTGCTCCGCGCCTACGACAGCGGGGCGGATGCCGCGGCGCGCCTGGTGCTCGTGTGGCACCACGGTTCGCCGCAGACCGGGGCCCCGCTCGAGCCCGTGCTCGCCGCGGCGGCGGCGCGCGGCATCCGCGTGCTCTCGTACGCACGCCCGTCGTACGGCGGATCGTCGCCGCGTCCCGGGCGCGACGTCGCGTCGGCCGCCGCCGACGCGGCCGCCGTCGCCGACGCGTTCGGCGTCGAGCGCTTCGCCGCGATGGGCGCCTCGGGCGGGGCACCGCACGCGCTCGCCGGCGCCGCGCTGCTGCCCGAGCGGGTGACCGGGGTCGTCACGCTGGCCGGCATCGCGCCGTGCACCGACGCGTTCGACTGGTTCGACGGCATGCGGTCGCCCGGCGGCCTGCGCGCGGCGATGGACGGGCCGGGAGGCTCGGGCCCGCTACGCCGAGACCGAGGAGTTCGACCCCGAGCAGTTCCTGCCCGCCGACTTCGCGGCGCTCGACGGGCGGTGGTCGGCGCTCAGCGACGACGTCGCGCGCTCCGAGGAGTTCGGACCCGACGGGCTCATCGACGACGACGTGGCGTTCGCGAAGCCGTGGGGCTTCGAGCTCGACGCGGTGCGGGCGCCGGTGCTGCTCGTGCAGGGCGAGGGCGACCGGGTCGTCCCGCGGCGGCACGCGTCGTGGATGCTCGGCCGGCTGCCGAACGCGACGCTCTGGATGCGGCTCGACGACGGTCACGTCTCGGTGCTCGACACCGTGCCCGACGCGATGGACTGGCTGCTCGAGCGCGCGGCCTGAGCGCACGTGCGGCCAGCGCCGGCATGCGGCGTCAGTCGAGCGAGTCGAGCGCCCCCACGAGGTCGCGGTGCAGGTCGTCGACGTGCTCCAGCCCGACCGACAGGCGCACGAGCCCCTCGGGGATCGTCGGCTGCTCGAGCGGCCAGCGGCGACGACGCTCGAACGTCGACTCCACGCCGCCGAGGCTCGTCGCGTGCACCCACAGCCGCGTGCGTCCGACGAGGGCGTCGGCTCCGTCGGCTCCGCCGCGCACCACGATCGAGACGATCGCGCCGAAGCCGGGGTAGCGCACCTCCTCGAGCGCCGGGTGCCCGTCGAGGCGTCGCACGAGCTCCTGCGCGGTGGCCTGCGCGCGCTCGAGGCGCACGGGCAGGGTGCGCAGCCCGCGCAGCGCGAGGAACGCCTCGAGCGGGGCCGGGATCGCTCCGTACAGCGAACGCCGCTGCACCAGGGCGGCGGCGAGCTCGTCGGATGCCGTGACGGCCGCGCCCATGAGCACGTCGCTGTGGCCGGAGATGTACTTCGTGGCCGAGTGCACGACGATGTCGGCACCGTGCTCGAGCGGACGCTGCAGCAGCGGCGTCGCGAACGTGTTGTCGACCGCGACGATCGCGCCGTGCGCGTGCGCGGCACGAACGATCGCCGCGATGTCGGCGACCTCGAGCGCGGGGTTGGTCGGCGTCTCGAACCACACCATCGCGGCATCCGCGCATGCTTCGGCCACCGCCGCCGTGTCGGTGATGTCGACGAACACCGCCTTCGCGCGGCCGTGCTCCTCGCGCTCGGCCAGCGCGGCGACGGTGCCGGTGTACGAGTGCCGCGGCGCGACGATCGTGCCGCCCGGCTCCACGAGGTCGAACACCGCGGCGATGGCGGCCATGCCGGATGCGAACGACACGCAGTGGCCGCCCTCGAGCGCGCCGAGGGTCTCCTCGAACGCGGTCCACGACGGGTTCCCGTAGCGGCCGTACTCGACGTGGCCGCCGGCCACGTAGGTCGAGGTCAGGTGAACCGGCACGCTCATGGGCTGGTCGGGCTCGTGCGGGGGCCGCCCCGCGATGATCGCCATCGTCTCGGGATGCAGCGGCATCTCGTCGTTCGCGTCGTGCACGTTCCAGACCTCCGGGCTCACAGGGGCGAGCGGATGCCACGGCCTGCGGCTGCGCGCCCCGGCCAGCGTATCCCGGGGCCGGGGTGTGTTTCGGCGCGCTTCGGGTACCATATGTGAAAGCCGCATTCATATATGAAAGAGGGCCGAGATGTCGGAACTGCTCGAACGCGGCGCCGCCCGCACCACCTGGATCAGGTCGCGGATGCCGCTGCTCGCCGCCACCCGGCGCGACTTCGCCGAGCGCCGGCCGTTCGCCGGCCGCCGCGTGGGCATGTCGCTGCACGTCGAGCCGAAGACCGCCGTGCTGCTCGAGGTGCTGGCGGCGGGCGGGGCCGAGGTGGTGGCCACGGGCAATCACGGGTCGACGCAGGACGACATCGTCGCCTACCTGCGCAGCCTCGGCATGACCGTGTTCGGCCGACGCGACGACACCCTCGCGGAGCACGAGGCCAACGTCGCCGCCGTCGTCGACGCCCGTCCCGACATCGTGCTCGACAACGGCGCCGACCTCGTGGCGGGCATCGTCGCCGCGGACGCGACCGGCAGCGTGATCGGCGGCACCGAGGAGACGACCAGCGGCGGCATCCGCCTGCGCACCGAGCTCGCGGGCCGGGTGCCGTTCCCGACGATCGTGATCAACGACAGCCCGCTCAAGGCGATCGGCGAGAACCGCCACGGCGTCGGCCAGTCGGTGGTCGAGAGCATCATGCGCATCACCAACCTGATGATCCCGGGGCGGCGGTTCGTCGTGGCCGGCTACGGCTGGTGCGGGCGCGGGATCGCGCAGTACCTGCGGGCGTTCGGCGGACGCGTCGCCGTGGCCGAGATCGACGAGATCAAGGCCTTCGAGGCGGCCCTCGACGGGTATCGGGTCGACGACCTGCGCAACCTCGCCGAGTGGGGCGAGTTCTTCATCACCGCCACGGGACACCCGGGCATCATCACGGAGGAGGTGTTCGACCGGATGCCGAGCGGCGCCGTGCTCGCGAACGCCGGGCACTTCCCGTGGGAGATCGACACGGACGCGCTCTACGGCCGTGCCGCCGCCGTGACCGAGCTCGACGCGGCGATCGAGCGGCTCGACCTGCCCGACGGACGGGAGCTCATCCTGCTCGCCGGCGGCCGCATGGTGAACCTCGCCGGGCGCGAGCCGAAGGGCAACTCGCTCGAGGCGATGGACCTCGGCTTCCTGCTGCAGTCCCTGTCGCTCGAGCGGGTCGCGACGGATGCCGCATCGCTCGTGCCCGGCGCGCAGCCCGTGCCCGACGACCTCGAGCGCGAGATCGCCCGCCGCTTCGTGCGGGCGATGGGCGCCGACCGGTGAGGCCCGCCGTGGCCGAGCGCACGACCGACTACTCCGCCCCCGCCCTCGACAAGGCGCTCGACATCCTCGAGCTCCTCGCCGACCAGGCCGGGGGCCTGTCGCAGACCGAGATCGCCGAGGCGGTCGGCCGCAACGTCAGCCAGATCTACCGCGTGCTCGCGACCCTCGAGCGTCGCGGCTACCTGACCCGCGACGACCGTTCGGGCCGGTACGTGCTGTCGATGGCGCTCTTCGACCTGGCGCACCGGCATCCGCCGCTCCGCGGGCTCGTGCAGCTCGCGGCGGGCCCGATGCGCGAGCTCGCCGACGCCATCCGGCAGTCCTGCAACCTCAGCGTCGACGATGCCGGCGCGGTGCGCATCATCGCGCAGGCCGAGTCGCCGGCCGACTTCGGCTACCAGGTGCGGGTGGGGGCGCGCTTCCCGCTCGAGTCGACGGCGACCGGGGCGGTGCTCTCGGCCGGGGCGGCGGATGCGGCGGCAGACCTCCTGCCCGGCGAGGCCGAGCAGCTCGCCGACGGGTACCTCACCCGTCCCGATCGGCTGCAGGCGGGCGTCACCGACGTGGTCGTGGCCGTCACCGATCGGATCGGGGGCACCGTCGCGGCGCTCACCGTGCCCTACATCGGCACCTCGTACAGCACGGTCCGGCTCGACGACGTGGTGCACGCGGCACGGGCGACCGCGGCGGAGATCTCGGCACGCCTCGGCGGCGGCATCCGCTGAGTCCGGTGCCGTCTCAGGCGATGGCGCCGTCGGCGAGCAGGGCCTCGAGCCCGCGCCGGAACTCCTCCCGACCACCGTGCGCGGGATGCCGGACGCGCGGCACCGACCACCCGCTCCTCGTCAGGGCGGCGTCGGCGACGTTGCCGACCGCGACGACCGACCGGATCGGGAACAGGTGCATGAGGGCCTGCCACGACCAGGCCCACTCCGTGGTCTCGGTCGTCGTCGGCGTGCGGTTCGATCCGGGGTTCCCGGGTCGGTGCGGATGCAGCGGGAAGGCGCTCCACAGCACGGGCACGAAGTCGAGCGCGACGAGCGCCTGCCACATGACCGTCGCCGTCGGCTCGGCGGCGACGCCCGGGGCATCCGGAATCTCGTAGCCGTTCGCGGTGCCGAGCAGGCCGAACTCCGGGATGCCGCGCTGCAGGAGCACCGTGTTCGTGAACGGGACGCCCGTGATCGCCATGCCGCGATAACCGGGGGCCTCGCCCACGAGGAGCGTGGTGGGTCGTCGTTCCGCCAGCTGTTCGAGGTACCGCGCCAGGTTCCGGCGCCGGATCGCGTTGTCGCCCCGCGAGGCGTCGAACGGGTTCACGCTGTTCGGGCCGGACCGGCCCGCCGCGAGCCGCTCGACGAAGGCGTCGATCGAATCCGGCATCATGAGGCGCCATCCTACGACTAGCCTCGAAGCATGAGCCGCACCGTCTGGACCGTCATCGGCGTGATCGTCGCCGTGATCGTCGCCTGGTTCCTCGTCGACGTGCTGTTCAGCCTGCTCTGGTTCATCGGCAAGCTCGCGATCGTCGCCGTGGTCGCGGTGCTGGTCTTCTTCGCGCTCCGGTACTTCGTGCGACCCTCCGACGAGCGGAAGTCGATCGAGCGATGACGCGGCGGGCCGGCATCCCGCGGTCGACGCCCGCGCGCACGATCGGTCGTGTCGCGCTCGCCGCCGGCCTCGTCTTCGCCGGCGTGAGCCACCTGTTCTGGGCGCGCCGCGAGTTCCGGTCGCAGGTGCCGCCGTGGGTGCCCATCGACGCCGACGCGGTGGTCGTCGGATCGGGTGTCGCCGAGATCGGCCTCGGAGCGGCGCTCGTCGCACTCCCGCGCGAGCGTGAGCGCATCGGCACGATCGTCGCCGCGTTCTTCATCGCCGTGTTCCCCGGCAACCTCGCGCAGTGGGCGGAGCGCCGCAGCGCGTTCGGGCTCACGACCGACCGCGCCCGCTTCATCCGGCTGTTCTTCCAGCCGCTGCTCGTCGCGCTCGCGGTCTGGTCGACCCTGCCGGCCGAGCGGCGCTCCTGATCCGGCTCGACGGCCGCGGTGCGACATGAGCGTCCGGCGCGGACGGCGATCGAGCCGTGCTCACGCCGAGCCCGCGCGCGGACCCGCCGCGTGCGTCCCCACGGCTTGAACACCGAGAGCGTCATGGCGACGACGAGCGCGGTCGACGAGACGACCGGCGGGAACACGAGCGTCGCGGTCATCGCAGGCGCGGCCCCGTCGGCGAGCGCCGTGCGCCCGGCCTCGCCGGCGGTCACCATGCCGGGCCAGAGCACGAGCACCACGAGGGTCACGAGCACCACGTTGATGACGAGCTTCACCAGCACCCAGCGGTAGCGCACGAGCCCGTACTTCGTGCCGAGCCCGAGCAGCACGCCCGAGGCGAGGGTCACGAGGCCGGCCACGACGAGCGGCCAGGTCGCCACCGCGGCGAGGCTCGCGGCGGCGGCGCCCGCCCCGGTCGCATCGCCCGTGAGCACCGTGAGGACGAGGATGCCGAGCACGAGGTCGAGGCCCAGCCACACGCCGGCGGCCGCGATGTGCACGAGCAGCAGCAGCTTGCGCGTGCGGGCCGAGAGCGGCATCCGGATGACCCGTGAGCCCGTCGCCGGGCGCGGTGTCGTTCGCGTGGTGGTCGTGGTCATGCCTCCCACGATGCCGGGGGCGTGCCGCCGAGGCATCCGCTCGTCGGAGTCACCCGGGGTACACCCCTCGTCGTACACCCTCGTCGTACACCTCTCGTCATGCGACCCTCTCGTCATACGATCCGCGATTGAATGGGAGCCATGCGCATCGTCGTGCTCACCGGCGCCGGCATCTCGGCCGAGAGCGGCGTGCCCACGTTCCGCGACGCCGGCGGGCTGTGGGAGGGGCACCGCGTCGAGGACGTCGCGACGCCCGAGGCGTTCGAGCGCGATCCCGACACCGTGCAGCGGTTCTACGACCTGCGCCGGCACGCCGTCGCCCAAGCCGTGCCGAACCCCGCACACGACGCGCTCGCCCGGCTCGAGCGCGAGCTCGGCGACGACCTGCTCGTGGTCACCCAGAACATCGACGACCTGCACGAGCGCGCCGGCTCCGAACGCGTCGTGCACATGCACGGCGACCTGCTGCTCGCGCTGTGCCTGGGCTGCGGGCGCCGCGTCCCGGTCGAGGCCGACCTCGCCGAGCGCCCCCCGTGCCCCGAGTGCGGCCGGCGGATGCTGCGCCCCGACGTGGTGTGGTTCGGCGAGATGCCGTACGACCTCGACGTCATCGACGAGGCGCTGCTCGCCTGCGACCGGTTCGTCGCGATCGGCACCTCCGGCGCCGTGTATCCCGCCGCCGGATTCGTCATGACGGCGGCCGGCGCCGGTGCCGGCACGATCGAGCTGAACCTCGCGGCGAGCGAGATCACCCCGCTGTTCGACGAGGTGCGGCACGGGCCGGCGAGCATCGTCGTTCCCGCGTGGGTCGACGAGGTGCTGCGCCGGCGACTGAGCGCGACCGAGCATCCGTCCGTCGGGCCACGAGCCTGTCGGGTCGCCCGGACGCCGGGCCGCTCAGTCCACGAACGCCACGGCGCGGGCGGGCGCGCCGTCGCCGGCCAGGCGCAGCGGGAAGATCCCGATCCGAACCCGCGCCGGCAGGTCGTCGAGGCCGGTGAGGTTCTCGACGATGAGGCCGTCGCCGCCGAGCACGACCTCGTGCACGGGGAAGTCCGACGTGCCCGCTGCATCCGTCGGGTCGGGACTCAGCGTGTCGACGCCGAGCACCCGCATGCCGCGGTCGACGAGCAGGCGTGCCGCCTCGACGCCGATCGCGGGATGCCGCAGTGCCCGCTCGCTGCCGAAGTGCCGCGCCCAGCCCGTCTCGATCACGACGATCCCGGGCACCGTCTCGGGCAGGTCGCCCAGGTCGTCGACGCCGATCGTCGCACGGTCGGCGAGGCCGGGCACCCGGATGACGAGGGCGTCGCCGACGAGCTCGTCGAGGCCGACCGCGTCCATCGTGCGCGCCGCCGGCGACCGTGTGCGCCGGTGCGTCGACGTGCGTGCCGCTGTGCGACCCGAGGTGGAGCGCGGTGACGGCGGCGCCGTCGCGCTCCAGCTCGAGTGCCGCCGACAGGTCGACCTCGGGGTCGCCCGGGTAGACCTGCATCCCCGACCGGATCGGATGGCTCAGGTCACGCATGCGGCACGGCCTCGGGCGCGGCATCCGCGAGGTTCGTGCTCGGCTCCGCCCGCGTCGAGGAGCGCTCCCGCAACGAGACGAGCAGGTAGAGCACGAACGTGATCACGAACGCCGGGATCGTCGCCCCGACCGGGGTCGGCAGGGAGTACGTGAAGACGTACGCCGCGACCGCTCCGATCGCCCACACGACGACCGCGGCCCAGTTCACGCCCGCGAGGTACCAGTACCGGCCCTCGCGCGCCTTCAGGATGTCGGCCGTGTAGGCCCCCCGCTTGACGATGTAGTAGTCGGCGATCATGATCGCGAACACCGGGGCGAACAACGCGCCGATCGTCACGAGGAACGTCGTGAACTGGTTGAGCAGGCCGAACCAGGTCGAGCCGATGATCGAGATGATCCCGACGATGAGCGCCGTCGGCAGGAACTTCAGCTTCGCGCGTCCGGGCACGGCGTTCACGATCGTCGTCACCATGCCGTAGACGACCATGGTGTTCGTGGCCATCACCGAGAGGAAGATGACGACGGCGAGGGGCGCACCGAACGGCTCGACGATCGTCACGGGGTCGAACGGGATCGCCTCGCCGCCCGACAGCACGACGTAGCCGATGGCGGTCGCGCCGATCACCATCGAGATGACCGTCGAGAGGGTGTAGCCGATGCCCGAGCCGACCATGCCGGCCTTGCTCGACTTCGCGAAGCGGTTGAAGTCGGCCGAGAGCACGGTCCACGAGATCGCGGTGGCGATCACCACGTCGAGCACGAGGATGGGCGTGTAGCCGAGCGACGGGTCGGCCGGGATGCCGAGGTACTCCGCGGGCGGGTAGGTCGTGAAGGCGACCACGAAGATGTACGCCATGATGCCGAGGATCAGCACGGCCAGCCACGGCTCGACGCGCGCGATGCCGGTGTGGCCGAAGATGGCGAGGATCACGACGAGGGTCTGGCAGAGCACGGCGAACATGACGGGGCTCGAGAACCCGGTGACGGATGCCACGAGGAAGTCGAGCGCGATGCCGGCGAGCATCGCCTGCACCCAGCTCCAGCCCATGAGGATGATGACGTTCGCGGCGACGGGCAGGAGGCTGCCCCGCGTGCCGAACGGCCCGCGGGTGAGCGCCATGGTGGGCAGTCCGGTGCGGGTGCCGATGTTGCCGACGGTCACGAGCACGGCCGCGCCGACCACGGTGCCGACGATGATGAGCACGATGACGAGGCCGTAGTCGACGCCCGGCACGAACAGCGTGCCCGTGAGGAGCGTCGTGACCACGAGGTTCGCAGCGAGCCAGATCATGCCGATGCGGGGCAACGACAGGGTGCCGCGCACGGGGCCGGCGTCATCGGAGTGTTCCTCGAGGTACTGCTCGAGGCGGGAGTAGAGCGACATTGCAGGTCTCCTCGGTGAGTGGGGTGTCGGGGTGACGGGGGTGGATCAGGCCGCGTCGGGCATGGGTGAGAGGTGCTCGTGCACGGCGACGAGGCGCGGCACAGCGGCATCCGTCGTCGGGTCGGCGCGGAAGACGATGGTCTCCCGCTCCCGATACGACTCCGTGGCCGTCGCCGGTCTCGACCGTCGTGTCGACGGAGTGCGAGAACACCGCCCCGCCCGGGAACGGCTGCACGAGCTGGTCGCTCGACGTGCACGACACGACGTGCCATCCGCCGTCGACCCAGCTCGCCCAGAGCCGCTCGTACGTGGCGCGGTCGGCGAGCCGCTCGGGCTCGGTGTGGAACACGAACGTCGCCTCGGGGGCGAACGTCGCGAAGTACCGCTCGCCGTCGGTGGCGGCGAAGGCCTGCACGATCTCGGATGCCGCGGTCAGCACCGCCTCGCGGGTCGGTTCGGTCTGCTCGGTCATCGGTGGGGCTCCTTCGCCTCGGGGTTTCGGGTGGGTGCGCGGGATGCGTCGGGGTGCACGTCAGCCCGCGGAGGGCTCGGCGGGTTCGGTGCCGCGCGGCGCCATCGCGCTGATGAGCTCGTAGGCCACGTGGCTCGCCGCGACGGCGGTGAGCTGCGCGTGGTCGTAGGCGGGGGCGACCTCGACGATGTCGGCGCCGACGATGTTCCGGTCGGACAACGCGCGGATCATGCGCAGGAGCTCGCGGCTGGTCAGGCCGCCGGCCTCGGGCGTGCCCGTGCCGGGCGCGTGCGCGGGATCGAGCACGTCGATGTCGATCGAGATGTAGAGCGGCGCGTCGCCGATGCGGGCGCGCATGCGATCGATCGCGGCGGCCAGGCCGTGCTCCTCGAGGTACTCGCTGGTGACGATCGAGAAGCCGAGGCGCTCGTCGTCCTCGAGGTCGCTCTTCGCGTAGAGCGGGCCGCGGATGCCGACGTGCATGCTCGCGGTGAGGTCGATGAGCCCCTCCTCGGATGCCCGGCGGAACGGCGTGCCGTGCGTCATCGGCGCTCCGAAGTAGGTGTCCCAGGTGTCGAGGTGCGCATCGAAGTGCAGCACCGCGACGGGACCGTGCTGCGCGTGCACGGCCCGCAGCAGCGGGAGCGCGATCGTGTGGTCGCCGCCGATCACGACGAGCCGGCCCGCGTGCTCGGCGAGTGCCTTCGCGCCGGCCTCGACCTGGCGCACGGCCTCGGCGATGTCGAACGGGTTGGCGACGATGTCGCCGGCATCCGCCACCTGCTGGGCGCCGAACGGGAACACGTCCTGCGCGGGGTTGTAGGGGCGGAGGAGGCGCGAGGCCTCGCGCACGTGCGCCGGACCGAAGCGGGCGCCGGGCCGGTAGCTCACGCCGCTGTCGAACGGCACGCCGACGATCGCGACGTCGGCGCGACCCACTTCGTCGAGGCGGGGAAGGCGCGCGAACGTGGCGATGCCGGCGAAGCGGGGCACGACGCTCGCATCGACGGGGCCGCGGATGCCGCTGCTCGAGTCCTTCGGGAGTGAGTTGCATATTACGAAACCTTTGGTACTGTTGGGGAAACTTGCGGCAACTGTACGACGCCGCTGCCACCGCCGTCAAGGGAGGAGTGCGCATGCGCCCGATCCATCCGTCCGCCGACGCGGTCGGCACGCCCATCGGCGCCAAGCTCCGCAGCACGCGCATCGCGCAGAACCTCACGCTCGCGCAGGTCGCGGAGTCGAGCGGGCTCAGCAAGGGGTTCCTCAGCCGGGTCGAGCGCGACGAGACGTCGCCGAGCGTGGCGACGCTCGTGCAGCTGTGCCAGGTGCTCTCGCTGCCCGTCGGCGCGCTCTTCGCCGAGCCCGAGATCCAGCGCATCACGCGTGCCGACGCACCGAACATCAACCTGGGCGGCGTCGGCGTGACCGAGCTGCTCATGTCGCCGCGCGGTGAATCGCGCGTGCAGCTCATCCGCTCCTCGCTCGAGCCCGGCGCCCACGGCGGCCACGAGCTCTACACCGTCAACGCCGACGTCGAGGTGATGCACGTGGTCTCGGGTGCCGTGACCGTGCGCTTCGCCGATCGCTCGGTGCGCCTCGAGACCGGCGACGCCCTGACCTTCCCCGGGCGCGAGCCGCACAGCTGGCACGCGGAGGACGACGCCGCGGCCGAGGTGTGCTGGGTGCTCGTCCCGGCGCCGTGGAGCGGCTCGGCCTAGACGTCGTTGCATGCGCGCCGCTCCGCGTCAAGGTGTGGGGGCGCGGGCGGCGCCGGCCCTAAGGTCGTCGCATGATCTTCCGACGCGCACGCCAGACCGTCGCCGCCGGCGAGCCCGGCGAGCCCGGCGAGCCCGGCGAGCCCGCGGCATCCGACGGCGACACCGCGCGCCGCGGAGCCGGGGGGCCCATCTGGAACGACCGCCTGGGGCGCTGGGCCATCCGCAGCCTCCAGATCCTGCTCGTGCTCGTGGCTCGGCGCCATCGCCGTGTGGGCGCTCGTGCAGGTCAAGCTCCTCGTCATCCCCGTGCTCATCGCGCTCATCCTCGCGGCGGCGGCGAGCCCGCTCGTGGGCTGGCTTCGCCGCATCGGGCTCGCGCCGATCCTCGCGGCGTGGGTGACCCTCCTCGGCGGCATCGTCGTGCTCGGCGGCATCATCACCGCCATCGTGTTCGCCGTGCGCAACCAGTGGGATGAGCTCTCGACCGTCGGCGACCGAGGGCTTCGACGACCTGCTCGGCTGGGTGCAGACGCTGCCGTTCCCGGTCGACGAGCAGCAGGTCGAGGATGCCCGCAACTCGATCGTGGACTTCCTGACCAGCGCGGAGTTCGGCCAGACGGCGCTCACCGGCGTCTCGCGGGCGACGGAGTTCGTCGCCGGCCTCCTCCTGATGCTCGTGGTGCTGTTCTTCTTCCTCAAGGACGGCGACCGCATCTGGGCGTTCTTCATGCGGCCGTTCCGCGGCGAGCGCCTGGAGCGCGGCCGCCGCGTGGGCGAGACGAGCGTGAAGGTGCTCGGCGGCTACGTACGGGGCACGGCGATCATCGCGCTCGTCGACGCCGTGGCGATCGGCATCGGCCTCGTGATCCTGCAGGTGCCGCTCGCGCTGCCGTTCGCGGTCATCGTGTTCCTCACGGCGTTCATCCCGCTCGTCGGCGCGACGGTCGCCGGGCATCCTCGCCGCGCTGGTCGCACTCGTGGCGAACGGGCCGGTGGTCGCCCTCATCGTCATCGCGATCGTCATCGTCGTGAACCAGCTCGAGGGCGACCTGCTGCAGCCGGTGGTGATGGCGCAGTCGCTGAAGCTCCATCCGCTCGTCATCCTCATCGCGCTGACCGCCGGCACGATCGTGGCGGGCATCATCGGCGCCGTCCTGGCGGTTCCGCTCACCGCCGTGGGCTGGGCGATCATCAAGGTCTGGGACGGGCCGGATCCCTCGATCGATGAACGCAAGTCCCTGCGGCGCCGACGACGAGCGCATTCGGATGCCACGTCGCACCCCGAGGAGCTTCCGGCGGGCACCGCCGGCGGGACGCCGGTCGCCTGAGCGGAGCGCCCGCCCCGTCGCGTCACATCGCGAGGACGAGCTTCGTGTTCGCGGCGCCGCGGTCGAGGCGCGCGTGCGCAGCGGCGGGGTCCGTGAACGGGAGCACCTCGACCACGGGCGGCCGGAGCTCGCCTCGGGCGACGCGGTCGAGTTCGGCGGCGAGCATCGCACGGGCACGCCCGGGCCGCGTCGCCGCGAAGAGCGGCACCGAGACGAGGCGCTCGCGCGGCCGACCGACGGTGCGCGCGAGCGTCGCCATCGAGCCCGACGCGGTGTCGCGTCGCTCGCGCCCCGGGCGTCCCACGAACGAGAGGCGCACGACGGTGCCGTCGGATGCCACGACGCCGCGCACCTCGCGCGAGCCCGTGTGGTCGACGGCCGCGGCCACGCCGCCCGGCGCCGCCTCGAGGATGCGGGCCGCCGCCTCCGCGTCGCGATAGTCGACCCACCTCGCGCCGAGGGACTCGACCGCCGCGCGGTTCCGCGGCGACGAGGTGCCGATCACCGGGTGCCCGGCCGCTCGTGCGTGCTGGACGAGGAGCGCCCCGACCGGCCCTGAGGCCCCCTGGACGAGCAGCGTGCCCCCGGGTGGAAGGGCGGCGTGCGAGATGGCGAGGCCGGCCGTGACGAGATCGAGCGGCAGCGCCGCCGCGACCTCGGAGGAGAGCGCCTCGGGCACGGGCACCAGCCGACTCGGCGGCAGGTCGATCGAGGTCGCATGCGCGCCCATCCGCGGCAGCACGCCGCCACCCTCGTCCCGACGGCGAGGCCGCGTGCCTCGGACTCGCGGGTCGACGTCTCCAGCACGCCGACGAGGTCGTATCCGGGGGTGAAGCCCGGTCGTGGTTGCAGGAGGTAGCCACCGCGCCGAGCCAGCGCGTCGGTCGATCCGAGGGAGGCGTGCGTGACGCGCACGCGCACTCTGCCGCGGGTCGGCGGGCGGTCCTCGGTCGTGCGCAGTTCGACGACCTCGGGCCCGCCGAACCCGGCCACGATCATGCGTCGCATCGCATCCCTCAATTCTGTGACATGTCACGTAATGGATGCCCGCTACACTACATGACATGTCACGTACGTCAAGCGCCGAGGATGCGGCGATCGACTTCGCCTACGAGCTCAAGGCGCTGGTGCCGGCGCTCAACGCCGCGCTCGCCGAGGTCTTCCATCCGCTCGGGTTGTCGTGCGTGCAGGCCGATGCGCTGATGACGCTCGCGGAGCTGCAGCCGGTGACCCTGGGCGGGCTGTCGGGGCGGCTCGTGGCGGAGTCGGGGCATCCGAGCCGGCTCATCACGCGGCTCGAGGGCATGGGGCTCGTGCGCCGGGAGGCGTCGCCCCATGACGGACGGGCGTCGCTGCTGTCGCTCACGGCCGAGGGCGCGGCGAAGGCCGCCGCCGCCCGAGCCGCTCGAGCGCCGCTCGCGCGCGAACTGGGGGAGCGCCACGCCGGGCTCGCCGGGCTGACGGAGGCGTTGCGAGCGCTGCGTCGCGAGCTCGACGAGGTCCGCGATCGCTCCTGAGCGGATGCCGCGAGGCGTCACGCGCGGCGTCGCGGCCGGCATCTGTCGGCCCCGCGGCATCCGATCAGGCGTCGCCCGGCTCGCGCACTGCCCGCGCCTTCGCGGCCTCGCGTGCCTCCCGCGCCTCGCGCGCCTCCCGCTCGTCGAGTTCGCGGCCGGCCTCGAGGGCGGCGATGAGCGTCTTCGAGTCGTACGGCCGCTTGTGCCGGCGCTCGCCGATGAAGAACGTCGGCGTCGAGTGCAGGTCCATCAGCTCGGCGTCGAGCATGTCGTCCTCCACCCGACGCACCACGGCGGGCGACCGCAGGTCCTCCGCGAAGCGATCCATGTCGAGGCCGAGGTCGCGCGCGTGCTGGCACAGGTCGTCGGTCGTGAGGCGGTCCTGGTTCGCGAACAGGGTACGCGCCATGTCGAGGAACCGCCCCTGCAGTGCCGCCGCCTCGGAGGCCTGCGCCGCCTCCTTCGCGTGCGGGTGCACCGCCTCGAGCGGCAGGTGCCGGAACACCCAGCGCACGTCGTCGCCGAAGTGCTCGATGACCGCGTCGATCGAGCCGGTCGCGCGACTGCAGAACGGGCACTCGAAGTCGCCGTACTCGACGATCTGGTACGGGGCGTCGGGCCGGCCGCGGAAGTGGTCGCGCTCGGCGTCGAACGGCCGCGCGAGCTTCGCGCCGACGGCCATCGGCGGACGCAGGCGGTCGCCCACCACGAAGATCGCCCAGCCGAGCACGAACGCGATGACGGATGCCGCGAGCACGCCCACGCGAGCGAGGTCCTGCGTCTCGGGGTCCTCGATCGCGAGTCCCACGATGAACAGCGCGATCGTGAAGCCGATGCCCGACAGCGCCGCCCCGCCCGCGATGCGGGGCATCGTGAGGCCCGGCGCGAGGCGGCCGATGCGGAGCATCCGCACCAGTGCCGTCGCCCCCGTGATGCCGACGAACTTGCCGATGACGAGGCCGGCGATCACGCCCCACGTGAGCGGCGAGACCACGGCTGCGGCGAGGGTCGCCGGGTCGAGCCGCACGCCCGCGTTCGCGAGCGCGAAGATCGGCAGCACGATGAACGCGATGTAGGGCGACCACGCCGTCTGCAGCCGCTCGTTGATCGAGAGCGAGTCGCGCAGGCTGCGGGTGGCCGCCCGCGCATAGGTGGTGTTCGGCGACTCGCGGAACGCACGGGTGAGCTCGGCGGCGCGCTCGACGTCCATGCGCCGCGGCGGGAAGACCGGGATGAGCAGCGCCACGGCGACGCCGGCGAGGGTCGGGTGCACGCCGGCCGCGGCGACGGCCAGCCACAGCCCGAAGCCGAGCACCGCGTACGCCGGACCCCGGCCGACCGGGAGGAACCGCACCAGCGCGAGCGCCACGAGCAGCACCGCGACGATCCCGAGCGGCAGGGCCTGCAGGCCTTCGTTGTAGAACACGGCGATCGCCACGAGCGCCCCGATGTCGTCGACGACGGCCAGCGTGAGCAGGAACGTGCGCAGCCGCGCCGGGAACTTCGGCCCGATGATCGCGAGCGCGCCGAGCAGGAACGCGGTGTCGGTCGAGATCACGACGCCCCACGCGTGCGCCTGGCCGGTGTTCGCGTTCAGCAGCAGGAAGATCGCGGCGGGGAGCGCGAGTCCGGCGACGGCGGCGATCACGGGCACGGCCGCGCGCTTGCGGTCGGTGAGCTCGCCGATCGTGAACTCGCGCTTCACCTCGAGGCCCACGGTGAAGAAGAAGAACGCCATGAGCCCGTCGTTGACGAGCTGGTGCAGCGTGAGGTGCGCGGCGAACTCGCCGACGATGATCTCGACCTCGGTGTCCCAGAACTCGTCGTACGTCGCGCCCCACGGGGAGTTGGCCCAGGCGATCGCGATGAGGGTGAAGGTGAGCAGCAGGAGCGCCGACAGCCGATCGGACGTGCCGCCCTTCTTGACGGCATGACGGACCAGCGGTGCCGTGGTGGTGGCGGCGCTCGTCATGCGGTCAATTCACGTCGCGACGTCAGTACCCGCGCGGGGAGCGGATGATCGACCAGAGGGCCGCGAGGAGCAGGACGCCGCCGACGGCGCCGATCAGGCCGAGGATCGACCAGAGCACGGTTTCGATGGACATCGTGCACCTCCAGGTGTCTCCGCTCATTCTGGCGTGCGCGACCGCGTGCCCTCTAGTGCCAATCGGGGCGCCGCCGTGTTCGCGTCGGCCGACGAGCTGCCGCCCGTGGCCTGAACGGGCCCGGCGTCAAGCCGTTGACGGCGCATCGCCGTGGGCCGACGCTGGAGGCGACCGAAACGAGGAGGGCCTGATGACCGACCCGCGAGACCATGCACAGCGACACGACGCCGGCGGTGACACGCCGGACGTCGGCCGGCGCGAGGCCGAGGGCGAGCCGCGCAACGATGCCGACGACGTCGTCGCCGTCGGCGACGAAGTCGGCCCCGATGCCAACGAGCTCGACGCCGACAACGCGGTCGAGGAGGAGACGATCGAGACCGTCGACCCCGACAACGCCCCGGCATAGGTGAGGCTCACCTAACTAAGAAATACCCTCTGATCTGCGAAAAAGACCGCCCGGGGTACTGCGCGCGACCGGCGTGCGGACTACCATCGCCGATAACGCACGGTCGCAACCGCCTCAGGAGGTCACCATGAGCATGACGCTCGACGATCTGCCCGCCGTCGCCGAGTGTTCGGTGGCCGGATGCTCCTACAACGACCACTCGCACTGCCATGCGGCCGCCGTCACCATCGGCGGATCGATCGGCGACGCCGAGTGCGCCACGTTCATCCCGCTCGGCACCAAGGGCGGCCTCGACAAGGTGGTGACGCACGTCGGCGCCTGCCAGCGTGCGGAGTGCATCCACAACACGGCGCTCGAGTGCCACGCGGCATCCGTGCGTATCGGGCCCGGCGCCGACGACGCCGACTGCCTGACCTACGAGCCCGCCTGAGCCACGAGCCCGCCTGAGCACGAGCCCGCCGAGCGACGTGCCCGCGATGCGCTGACCCCGGCGCCGCCGTGCGGGCGATCGCCGGGGCCGGTCCGGGTCGGACGATGCCGGACTAGGCCGCGCGGTCGAGCTCGTTGCGCGCCTGGCGCACGCCCTTGAGCGCCGCGGCCCACGGCACGAGCTGGTCGAGCTGCGTGGCCAGCATGCCCTGGTGGTAGGCGGCCGGGGTGAACGTCGTGTACTGCTCGAAGTCGGTCATGAGCGAGAACGACACCTGCTGGCGCACGTCGGCCACCTGCAGCTCGCCGAGGATGAGGCGCAGGTGCTCGGCGGCGCGGGTGCCGCCCGCCGCGCCGTAGCTCACGAGCCCGGCGGCCTTGTCGTTCCACTCGCCGTAGACGAAGTCGAGCGCGTTCTTGAGCGCACCCGACGTGGAGTGGTTGTACTCGGGGGTCACGAAGATGTAGCCGTCGAACGAGTCGACCTTCTCGGCCCAGGCCTTGGTGTGCGCCTGCGCGTACTGGCCCATGCTCGGGGGCACGGCCTCGTCGAGGTGCGGCAGCGCGAAGTCGGCGAGGTCGACGAGCTCGAACTCGGCGTCGCTGCGGGCGGACGCGTGCTCGAGCACCCACTTCGCGACCTGGTCGCCGACGCGACCGGGTCGCGTGCTGCCGATGATGATGCCGATCCTGACTGCGGTCATTGGGGGAGTCCTTCCGGGAAGTAGTTGACGCGTCATCATAACCTTAATAGATGACGTGTCAACCAAACTTCGGTAGGATGGTGGGCATGTCCGTGGTGTCCGAGATCGACGAGGCCGAATGGGCCCTCTGGCGCGGCTTCCTCACCATGCACCGCGACCTCATGCGCGAGCTCGACGGCCGACTGCAGCGCGATGCGGGCATCTCGCAGGCCGACTACTCGGTGATGCTCACGCTCTTCGACGCGCCCGACCGGCGGCTTCGCCCCGGTGCGCTCGGCGAGGCGCTCGGCTGGGAGAAGAGCCGGCTGTCGCACCAGCTGGCGCGGATGGCCGCTCGAGGGCTGGTCGAGCGCGCCGAGTGCGACACCGACGGCCGCGGCACCTGGGTCGTACTCACGCGGGAGGGCCGGCGCACGCTGCTGCACTCGCTGCGCGACCACGCCGCGTCGATCCGGAGCCTGTTCCTCGACGCGCTCGATCCCGACGAGAAGCAGGTGCTGGCGCGGGCGACCGAGCGCGTGCTCGAGCGGCTCGGCGAAGCGGCGCAGCGCGCGGCGAGCTGAGCCCGGGCGGCGCGGGTGCGCGGCATCCGATTCTGCCCTGAGCGGATCGGCCTGACGACGCGGTCGCTCCGCGATTAGCCTCGGCACATGGGCAAGGTCGTCGAGTTCTCGCGGGCGATCGGCCCGCATGCGCCGAAGCCGCTCTGGCGGCACGTGCTCGGCGAGGTGCTGCGCGGGGAGCGCCTCGACCAGGAGCGCATCCTCACCGAGGTGGCCGCCGCCGCGGGCGTGTCGCCGCAGTACCTCTCCGAGATCGAGCGGGGGCGCAAGGAGCCCTCGTCCGAGATCCTCGGATCGGTGGCCGACGCGCTCGGCCTCGAGCTGTTCGACGTGGTGCGCCGCGTCGGCGAACGGCTCGGCGCGCGCCTCGACGAGGACCGACGCGAGGCGGAGCGCCGAGAGCGACTGCTCGTCGAGGCGTCGTTCGCCTTCCGCGCCGACGCCGTGCCGCAGCATCCGCTCGACCTCACCGGTGCGGATGCCGCGGGAACGATCGTGCTCGGCGGCGCGACCGTCGCCGCGCCGGCCGACGCGTTCCTCCTCGCCGCCTAACGCGCGGCGGCGGCGGCGAGCGCCTCCGCGCCGACCGGACACCTGTGCCTCGAGCACGTGGTCGGCCAGGCCGTAGGCGACGGCGGCGGCCGCGGGCAGGATGAGGTCGCGGTCGGTGTCGTGCCGCAGCGTCACCACGTCGCGGCCCGTGTCGGCGGCGAGCGCCGCCTCGAGCTCCGCGCGGACCCGCACGACCTCGTCGGCGTGGAGGATGAGGTCGGGCACGGTGCCGCGTCCCTGCGTCGAGGGCTGGTGCAGCGTCACCTTGCCGTGGGGGAGGATCGCCCGCATCCCCTTGGCGCCGCCCGCGAGGAGCACCGCGGCCGGGCCGCCCGCCTGCCCGACGCACGTCGTCGCGACATCCGGCCGGATGTGCCGCATCGTGTCGTAGACCGCGAGCGCCGCGCCGGGCGAGCCGCCGGGGGAGTTGAGGTAGAGGCTGATCGGGGTCTCGCTCGACTCGGAGGCCAGGTGCAGGAACTGCGCGATGAGCACGTTGGCGACGCCGTCGTCGATCTCGGTGCCGAGGTAGACGATGCGCTCGGAGAGCAGTCGGCTGTAGACGTCCATCGTGCGCTCGGCGTTGCCGCGCTTCTCGACGACGTAGGGGATCGTGTAGGAGCTCATGCCGGCACCCGCAATCCGGCCACCGGGTGGGCGTTGCCGCCGAGCAGCTCCTCGGACCCGTGCACGACCCGGTCGACGAATCCGTACTCCACGGCCTGCTCGGCGGTGTACCAGCGGTCGCGCAGCGAGTCCTGCGCGATGCGCTCGATCGACTGGCCGGTGAGCTCGGCGGTGATGCCGAGCACGACGTCGCGCGTGTAGCGCAGGTCGTCGGCCTGGAGCTCGACGTCGACCGCCGTGCCGCCGATGCCCGCGGAGCCCTGGTGCATGAGGATCCGCGCGTGCGGCAGCGCGAACCGCTTGCCCGGGGTGCCCGCGGTGAGCAGGAACTGGCCCGCGCTCGCCGCCCAGCCCATCGCGATGGTCGCGACGTCGTTCGGGATCGCCCGCATCACGTCCATGATGGCGAGCATCGCCGGCACCGAGCCGCCGGGCGAGTTGATCCAGAAGCGGATGTCGCGACGCGGGTCGTCGGCGGACAGGGTCAGCAGCTGCGCGATCAGGCGGTTGCCGCCGGCCTGGTCGAGCTCGTCGCCGAGCACGATGACGCGCTCGTGGAACAGGCGCCGGGTGAGCTCGGCGTCGATCGGCTGGATCGGTGGGGTCTCGTGTTCGCTCATGAGCCCAGCCTGCGCGCGCGTCGGCGCGAGCGGGGCGGATGCCGCTCAGGGCAGTGCTGCCCAGCAGGCTGCACGCCGGGTCGCCCGGCACGCCGAAAGGACGGGATTCGGCGGTGCCGGGGCCCGCGCACCGCCGAATTCCGTCCAATCGAGGACGTTGCGGGAGCGCGGCGAGGGCGTGGGTCGGGAGGGAGAGCGGTCAGCCGGCGCGTGCGATCGCCGGACCCTCGCTGAACTGGCACGACGTCGCGGTGAGGCGCTCGTCGGGGTCGAGCCTCGAGAGCACGCGGCCGGCGATGTCGTAGAGCTGCTGGAGCTGTTCGGGGGAGAGCGCGTCGAGCACGTTCGCGCGCACGGTGTCGACGTGGCCGGGTGCGGCGGCCTCGATGAGCGCGAGGCCCGCGTCGGTGACCGTCGCGTTCGTCGCCCGGCGGTCCTCGGGGCATGGGAAGCGGTGGATGAGCCCGCGCTCCTCGAGGCGACGCGCGACGTGGGAGAGGCGGGGCAGCGTCGCGTTGGTGCGCGAGGCCAGCTCGGTCATGCGCATCGTGCGCTCGGGCGCCCCGCCGAGGGCCATGAGCACGCCGTACTCGAAGTGGGTGAGCCCGGCGTCGCGCAGGAGCTGGGCGTCGAGCGCGCCGGGCAGCAGTTCCGCGAGCGCGACGAGTCGCACCCAGGCGGCGGACTCCTCGGTGCTCAGCCATCTCGTGTCGTTCATGACCCCAGTCTACCGCATTGGTTGACGCAACAACTGATCTGGGCTAGCATGTTGGTTGTATCGACAAGTAAACGCGTCCCAAGGACGCGGGGAGGATCACATGACCACCGTCAGCATCATCGGTTCGGGCAACATGGGCAGCGCGATCGGCGCCATCGTGGCAGCCGGAGGCAACACCGTCGAGTTCGTCGGGCGTGACACGTCCGACGCCATCACGGGCGACATCGTCGTGCTCGCCGTGCCCCACCCCTCGCTCGCCGAGATCGTCTCGAAGCGCGGCGCCGAGCTCGCCGGGAAGATCGTCGTGGACATCACCAACCCGCTGAACTTCGAGACCTTCGACTCGCTCGTCGCCCCGGCCGACGGCTCGAAGGCCGGCGAACTGCAGCTGGCACTGCCCGAGTCGCGCGTGCTCAAGGCCTTCAACACCAACTTCGCCGCGACCCTCGCCGCCAAGACCATCGGCAGCGAGGCGACCACGGTGCTCATCGCCGGTGACGACGCGGCCGCGAAGGACGCCCTCGCCGACGTGATCCGCGCCGGCGGCGTGGCCGCGGTCGACGCCGGGTCGCTCGCCCGTGCCCGCGAGCTCGAGGCGGTCGGATTCCTGCAGCTCACGCTCGCCGTGCAGGAGAAGATCGGCTGGACGGGCGGCGTCGCGCTCGTCGCGTAGCCGTCAGGCGGTGCCCCTGAGGTACCGCAACTGCGCTCGAACGGATGCCTCGGCTGCACTGCGCACCGAGGCATCCGTGTCGGCGTACACGACGTCGGTCACCGCCTCGACCGACGCGTCGGAGCCGAGTCGCTCGAGCGCCGCCCGGATCTGCGCGAGGCGCTCGGTGCGGTGGATCACGTAGTCCTCGCAGATCGACCCGAGGTCGCGCAGCACCGGTCCGTGGCCCGGAAGCACCGTGACGACGCCGCGGGCCGCACCCGCGAACGCCTGCAGGCGTGCGAGCGAGTCGAGGTAGGGTCCGAGCGCACCGTCGGGGTCGGCGATGATCGTCGTTCCCCGCCCGAGGACCGTGTCGCCCGTGAGCACCGAGCCGTGGTCGCCGTCGTCGGGCAGCACGAAGCAGACCGAGTCGGACGTGTGACCGGGTGTCGCCATCACCTCGAGCTCGAGGCCCGCGACCTGGATCACCTCGCCGTCGACGAGCGGCGGAGCGTCGACGCAGTGGGCCGGATCCATCGCCCGCGCCGGAGCGCCCGTCTGCCGGGCGAACTCGGCGAACGCCTCCACGTGGTCGGCGTGGTGGTGGGTGAGCAGCACGAGCTCGACCGGCCCGTACGAGGCGAGCCGCTCGAGGTGGGCGGCGTCCGATGGTCCGGGGTCGACGACGACCACGCCGGGTGAGCCCGGCGCCCGCAGCACGTAGGAGTTCGTGCCGTCGAGGGTCATGGGGCCGGGGTTCGGCGCGAGCACGAGTGTCGCCTGGGGGGACACGGCCCCCTCGCCGGGTCCGCGCAGTCGTGGCAGGTGCATGCTCCGCAGTGTATCCATGGCGGCCGACGGCCGCCGGGGACGGCGCGGCCGACACCGATGCGTTCGCGCCCCGGACACCGATGCGTTCGCGCCCCGGACACCGATGCGCTCGCGCGCCGACCGGCCTAATGTGGGGACATGGACAGCGACCTTGAATCCCTCACCAACGACGAGGTTGCCGGGGCGGCCGCGACGGTGGTGCTCCTCCGCGACGGCGAACGCGGCCTCGAGGTGCTCCTCGCCGAGCGCCCGCGCGACCGCGGCTCGTTCGCGGGCGCCTGGGTGTTCCCCGGTGGCGCCGTCGACGACGCCGACGCATTCGGAGGCTCGATCGACACGGAGGACGCCGCGCGACGTGCCGCCGTGCGCGAGACCCGGGAGGAGATCGGGCTGGAGCTCGACCGCTACGACCTCGTGCCGTTCTCGCACTGGACTCCGCCCAAGAACTCGCGAGAAGCAGTTGCGCACCACGTTCTTCGCCGTGCGCGTGCCCGACGGCGAGATCCGCCCCGCGCCGAACGAGGTCATGGCGGTCGAGTGGCTGCGCCCCGTCGACGCGCTCGACCGGCACGCGGCCGGCTCGATGACCCTGTGGCCGCCGACCTGGGTGACGCTGTACGGGCTGCAGCACGCGGCATCCGTCGACGCGGCGCTCGCCGAGCTGCGCAGCGGCGACGTGAAGCCGTACGTGGCGAAGGTCAGCGAGGACGGCAAGACGATCCTCTGGCAGGAGGACGACGAGTACGAGGCCGAGCGGCACCTCAAGGAGGACCACCCCGCCGTGGCCGACGAGGGCCCCGACGCCGAGGGCACCCAGCACCGGCTCGTGATGGACCGCCTGCCGTGGATCTACGTCAACACCATGGGAGCCGGGTTCTGACCCGGTGATCGACGTCACGGTCGTCGGCAGCGGGCCGAACGGGCTCGTGGCCGCGGTCGTGGCCGCACGCGCCGGGCTGTCCGTGCGGCTGCTCGAGGCCGAGTCCTCGATCGGCGGCGGCGTGCGCTCGGCCGGGCTCACCCTGCCGGGCTTCCGGCACGACGTGTGCTCGGCCGTCCACCCGGCGGCGCTCGCGTCGCCGGTGTTCCGCAAGCTCGGCCTCCTCGACCGGATCGAGTGGATCGTGCCCGAGATGTCGTACGCCCACCCGCTCGACGGCGGCCGCGCCGGGATCGCGTGGCGCGACCTCGACCGCACCGCCAGGGGACTCGGCGCCGACGGGCGCCTGTGGCGACGACTCATCGCCCCGCTGCTCGCCCGGCAGCGCGGCGTGGTGTCGTTCACCGGGTCGCAGCTGCTCGGCGTGCCGCGCGACCCGATCGCGGCGGTGCGGTTCGGCCTCCGGTCGCTGGAGCAGGGCACGGGCGCCTGGAACCTTCGCTTCCTGGGCGACGTGGCGCCGGCGCTCTTCACCGGGGTGGTCGCGCACGCCGCCGGCGGCATGCCGTCGCTGGCGTCCGCCGGGGCGGGCCTGCTGCTCGCGATGCACGCCCACGGCGTCGGCTGGGGCTTCCCGAAGGGCGGCTCGCAGGTCATCGCCGATGACCTCGCCAACGAGCTGCGCCGGCTCGGGGGCGAGATCGTGACGGATGCCCCGGTGCGCTCCCTCGACGACGTTCGCGGGAGTCGCGCGGTGCTCCTCGACACGTCGCCCGAGCTGCTGCTCACCGCCGACCTCCCCTGGGGCTACCGGCGGGCCATCCGTCGCTACCGCTACGGGTCGGGCGTCGCGAAGGTCGACTTCGCGCTCGACGGACCGGTGCCCTGGACGAATCCCGAGGTGGGCCTCGCGCCCACGGTGCACCTGGGCGGGTCCCGCGAGGAGATCGCCGCGGCCGAGAACGCGGTGCGCCGGGGGCTGCAGCCGGGCGTCGACGACGCGGCGCCGCGGCATCCGTACGTGCTCGCGACCCAGCCGACCGTCGCCGACCCGAGCCGCGCGCCCGCCGGCAAGCACGTGCTCTGGGCCTACACGCACGTGCCCGCCGGATCGACGCTCGACGCCACCGAGCTCGTGACTCGCGAGGTGGAGCGGTTCGCGCCCGGATTCCGCGACCTCGTGCTCGGGTCGGCGCAGCGCAGCGCCACCGACCTCGCCGCCCACAACGCGAACTACGTCGGCGGCGACATCTACGCGGGCGAGCTCACCCTCACGCAGTTCGTGAAGCGCCCTGTGGTGTCGACGGCGCCGTGGCGCACGCCGCTGCCGGGCGTCTACCTCTGCTCGAGCGCGACGCCCCCCGGCCCGGCCGTGCACGGCATGAACGGGTGGTGGGCGGCCAAGCTGGCGCTGCGGGAGCGGTTCGGCATCGACTGACCCCGCCGCGCGGCATCCGTCGCACACCGAAATGCAGGAAGAACCGCGTATGCCTCGGAGTGCCGCGCCGCGACACGCCGGTGTCGGCCCCAGAACTTCCTACATTCGGGGCGAGGTTCCGGGCGGCGACTCGCGAACGGGTTCCTGCCGATGCGACGGCGGGCGTAGCGTGAGGGCGTGGACTGGCTCGACTGGTTCGACGCGCACGACTACGAGATCGCCCGCCAGGTGCTGCAGCGCGGCGTGGGCGCCCTCGCGTTCGTGGCCTTCCTCTCGACGCTCAACCAGTTCCGTCCACTGCTCGGCGAGCACGGGCTGCTGCCGGTGCCCGAGCTCCTCCGGATCGCACGGCGGCTCCGCGGGCCGAGCGTCTTCCGTTGGGGCTACACCGACGGCCGCCTCGTCGCGGTCGCCGTCACCGGGATGGTGCTCGCGGCATCCGTCGTCGTCGGGCTGCCGCAGCTCGGGCCGCCGTGGGTGCCGCTCGTCGTCTTCCTCGCGCTGTGGATCCTGTACCTCTCGATCGTGAACGTGGGGCAGACGTTCTACGGGTTCGGCTGGGAGATGCTGCTCTGCGAGGCGCTCTTCACGGTCGCGTTCCTCGGCTCGAACGACCAGCCGCCGCCCGTCACGATCATGGTGGCGGTGTGGTGGCTCGTCTTCCGACTCGAGTTCGGCGCGGGCATGATCAAGATCCGGGGCGGCCGCGAGTGGCGCGACCTCACCGCCCTCATGTACCACCACGAGACCCAGCCGATGCCGAACCCGCTCAGCCGGCAGGCGCACCTGCTGCCCAAGTGGTTCCACCGCGGCGAGGTGCTCGGCAACCACTTCGCCCAGCTCGTGGTGCCGTTCTTCCTCTTCGTGCCGGGACCGGTCGGCTCGACCGCCGCCGTGATCGTCATCCTCACGCAGCTCTGGCTGATCGTCACCGGCAACTTCGCGTGGCTCAACTGGATCACGGTCGTGCTCGCGGCGTCCGCCATCGCCGACTCGGCATGGCACTGGGCGATCCCGGCCATCCCCGCCGACCTCGGCACGGATGCCGCGACGACGCCGGTGTGGTGGGCGGTCGTGGTGCTCGCGGCATCCGCGCTGATCCTCGTGCTGAGCTTCTGGCCGATCCGGAACCTGCTCTCGCGGCGGCAGCTCATGAACGCGAGCTTCAACCGGTGGATGCTCGTGAACGCGTACGGGGCGTTCGGCACCGTGACGAAGCGGCGCATCGAGATCGTCGTGGAGGGCACGCTCGCCGAGGAGCCCGACGACGACTCGGAGTGGCGCGAGTACGGCTTCAAGGGCAAGCCCGGCGACCTTCGCGCCGTGCCGCGGCAGTGGGCGCCGTACCACCTGCGGCTCGACTGGCTGATGTGGTTCCTGCCGCTCGGGCGCATGTGGGAGCCGTGGTTCGAGGTGTTCCTGCTGCGACTGCTCCAAGCGGATGCCCCGACGATCGCGCTGCTGCGCACCGACCCGTTCGACGGGGCGGCGCCGACGTGGGTGCGCGTGCACGCCTACCACTACCGGTTCGCCACGCACGCGGAGTTCCGCGAGACGGGGCAGCGCTGGATCCGCACCTACCAGCGCGAGGTCATCGGGCCCGCCGGGATGCGGGCGGACTGATCGCTCAGGCGCCGGGCGAGGCCGCCTGCTCCTCGGCGGGACGGTGCTCGATGTCGTCGACGTGCCCGTGCGGCATCGCCGCCGCCCCGGCGATGGTCGCGACCGTCGCGACGATCACCGCGAGGAACACCGTGCTCGAGGCCGCCTGGATCGCGACCGGGGACTGCGCGCCGAGTCCCGAGTTCGCGATGACGCCGTTCGCGATCGCCCCGAAGATCGCGACGCCGACGGCGCTGCCCATCGAGCGCAGGAACATGTTCGCGCCGGTCACCACGCCGCGCTGCGACCACGGCACCGACGACTGCGCCGCGATGAGCGTCGGCGAGGCCACGAGGCCGAGTCCGAGGCCCACCACGAAGCAGGAGATCGCCGTGGTCCACACGTTCGGCACGAGCGACGCGGCGTAGAGGCCCGCGGCACCGAGCACGGCGATGCCGAGTCCGATGAAGGCGGTGCTTCGGAAGCCGAGCCGGAGGAAGATGCGCCCCGACTGCGAGGCCGAGATCGGCCACCCGAGCGTGAGCGCCGCGACCGCGAGGCCCGAGACCAGCGGTGTCGCGCCCGCCGAGATCTCGAGGAACGTCGGCACGTACGACGTGAGGCCGATGAGGGCGGCGCCGACGCCGAACGAGATGAGCGAGGTCGTGACGATGAGCCGTCGCGAGAACAGCCAGAGCGGCAGGACCGGCTCCGCCGCTCGGCGCTCGATGAGCACGAACGCGACGAGCAGCAGCGCCGCCACCGCGAAGGCCCCGATGCTCTGCCACGAGTTCCAGTCCCACGCCTGGCCGCCCTCGAGCACGGCGAGGATCAGCAGGGTCAGCCCGACCGTGAGCACCACAGCGCCCGCGATGTCGATGCGGTGCCGCTTCCGCTCGACCGTCTCGTGGTAGTTGCGGATCAGCATCCACGCCGCGATGAAGCACAGCGGGATGTTGACGAAGAAGATCCAGCGCCACGTGAGGAACTCGGCGAACAGTCCGCCGAGCGAGGGCCCGATGACGGATGACGCGGCCCAGACGCTCGCGATGTAGCCCTGCACCCGCGCGCGCTCGCGCACCGTGTAGAGGTCGCCCGTGATGGTGATCGACACCGGGAGCACGGCCCCTGCGCCGAGGCCCTGCACCGCGCGGAAGACGATGAGCGACGTCATGTCCCAGGCGACGCCGCAGAGGATCGAGCCCACGAGGAAGGCGCCGATGCCCACGAGCATGATGGGCTTGCGGCCGACGGTGTCGGCGAGCTTCGAGTAGACCGGCACCGAGACGGCCTGCGCGAGCAGGAAGATCGAGAAGAGCCACGGGAACTGCGAGAACCCGCCGATGTCGGCCACGATCGACGGCACGGCGGTGGCGAGGATGGTCGCCTCGATCGCCACGAGCCCGGTCGACAGCATGAGCGCGATGAGCACCGGCCCTCGTTCGGAACGGAACCCCACGGCGGTCTGCTCGGCCACGTTCCTCCTCGATGCCGGGCGCACGGAGCCGCACCCACCTTCAACGACAACGCGAGTGTCCCCCCGGCATTCCCGGATCGGCGGGATCCGTTCGTTCGAACCTCGAGGAATCGATTCCCGTCAGGCGTCCTACGCCATCGGTGAGCCACGTGCAAGCCCCTCGGGACGAACGGGCGCCCTTGGATAGTCTCGGTTCACGCATGAGTCATTCGATGCGGAGTGCGCCACAACCCGAGACGTACAGGACATCAGGAGTTGACCATGAGCGATCTGCGACTCGCAGACCCCACACCCACGCCCGACCACCACCGACAACGCTACGACTTCCGGGAGCACCTCGGCTCCGGCGGCATGGCCGACGTCTACCGTGCCCGTGACACCGAACTCGGCCGCGACGTCGCGGTGAAGGTGTTCCGAGCCGACGACGACACCGTCGCCGACCTGCAGCGCCGGGAGCGCGAGATCCGGCTGCTCAGCCGGCTGAACCACCCCGGCCTCGTCGGCATCCACGACGCCGGCGTGCTCATGCACGAGGGCGTCGCCCGCCGCTACGTCGTCATGGAGTACGTCGAGGGGCGCTCGCTCGCCCACCGCCTCGCGCGGGGTCCCATGAAGCCGCGACAGGTCGCCGACGTCGGCGCGCAGATGGCGGATGCGCTCAGCTACGTGCACGGGCACGGCATCGTGCACCGCGACGTCAAGCCCGAGAACATCCTCGTCGCCGAGGTGCCGACGCTCGGGTACACGCTCATGGCCAAGCTCGCCGACTTCGGCGTCGCCCAGTTCGTCGACGGATCGCGGCTCACGGGCGACGGCGCCATCATGGGCACGGCCGCCTACATCTCGCCCGAGCAGGCGCGAGGCGAGGAGGTCGGCACGCCGAGCGACGTGTACTCGCTCGGCCTCGTGCTCCTCGAGGCGCTGCGCGGCGAGCGCGAGTACCCCGGGAGCGCGATCGAGGCCGCGCTCGCTCGCCTGCACCGGCCGCCGGCCGTTCCCGACGACCTGCCCGGCGAGTGGCGGGCGCTCCTCGAGGCCATGACCGCCGACGACCCGGCCCGGCGACCCACCGCCCACGACGTCGCCGCGACGATGCGCGACGTCATCCGCGGCATGATCATCACCGGCCGGGGCAAGCACGAGGGACGGCAAGGCCTGGAGGCCGCGCCTGACACGTGCGACGTGGGGCTCGGCATCCGGATCGCCCGGATCGCCCGCGCCGCACGGTCGCGATCGTGAGCGCGGCGGTCGGCGGTCTCGCGATCGCCGTCACGCTCGTCGTCACGGCGGTGGCGGGTGTCGTCGCGCTCTGACGCCGCCTCGGCGCGGCGCGCGGCCACCGCGCGGGAGCGGCGTAGCGTCACCACCATGTGGAGACGCAGGGCACCACGCGTGATCGATGAGCCGCCGGCCGCCGAGGTCACCGGCAACGCCGCCTCGGCCGGCCCCGAGGTGAAGATCCGGGCATTCCGCATCGGGTTCGTCGGCGCGCTGGGCGTGCTGCTCGCGATCCTGCTCGGCGGCATCCTCGGGCAGCTCGGCACGGTCATCCTCTACGTGGCGCTCGCCCTGTTCCTCGCGCTCGGCCTCGACCCCGTCGTCAGCTGGCTGCAGAAGCACGACATCCCTCGATGGCTGGCGATCCTGCTCGTCGTCGTCGTCGTGATCGGCGGATTCGTGGGCCTGATCGCCACCATCGTGCCGATCGTGGTCGAGCAGACGAAGATCCTCGTCGAGGACTGGGACTCGATCGTCGAGAACATCCAGCAGCAGCGACCTCGTCGCATGGCTGAACTCGCTGGTGGGCGGCGACGCGATCCAGCAGGCCATCAGCGCCGGCGGCGACTGGCTCGCCGATCCCGACAACCTCGGCGCCCTCACCGGCGGCATCCTCGCGGTCGGCGCCGGCATCGCGGGCGGCTTCACGGGCGCCACGATCGTGCTCATCCTCACCCTCTACTTCCTCGCGTCGCTCGGCTCGATGAAGCGCTACGCGGCGCGGTTCGTGCCCGCGAGCTCCCGCCCCGGCTTCCGTTCGGTCTCCGAGGAGATCACCGGATCGGTCGGCCGCTACGTCATCGGGCAGGTGTCGCTCGCGGCCATCAACGGCGTGCTGAGCCTCATCTTCCTCTCGATCATCGGCGCACCCGCGCCGATCCTGCTCGCGTTCATCGCGTTCCTCTTCTCGCTCGTGCCGCTCGTCGGCACGCTGACGGGCGCGATCATCATCTCGCTCGTGTGCCTCGCCGCCTCGCCGGTGACCGCGCTCGCCGCGGCGATCTACTACCTGATCTACATGCAGGTCGAGGCGTACGTGCTCAGCCCGCGCATCATGAGCCGCGCGGTCGCGGTCCCCGGCGCCCTCGTCGTGATCGCGGCGGTGGCCGGCGGCACGCTCGGCGGCGTGCTCGGCGCGCTGGTCGCGATCCCGGTCGCCGCGTCGCTCATCATCATCGTCGAGAAGGTCGTCTTCCCGCGCCAGGACGTGCGCTAGCGCGAACCGGCTGCGCCCCGCCGCCCGGCGGCAGGACCCATGACGACGAAGCGGATGCCGCGGCGACACGCCCGCGGCATCCGCTTCGCCGTCGGTGCGCTCAGGTGCGGAGGATCGAGCCGCCCGCGCGCACCCGGGACACCGCGTCCACCGTCGCCGCGAGGATGAGGACGCCGCCCGTGACCACGAGGTTCACGCCCGCGGGGAGGTTGAGCAGGCCGAGGCCGTTGGTGATCACGGCGATCACGAGTGCGCCGACCGCCGCGTGCAGGAGGCGACCGCGGCCACCGAACAGGCTCACGCCGCCGACGACGGCGGCGGCGACGCCCGAGAGCACGATCTCGCGTCCCGCGGCCGCGTCGACCGCGCCGACCTTGCTGATCGAGAACAGCCCGGATACCACCGCGAGGGTCGAGCAGCAGATGAACGCGGTCCACCGGATCAGCATGACCTTGACGCCGGCAGCGGCGTGCGGCCTCGGCGTTGCCGCCGATGGCGTAGAGGTAGCGGCCGTACCGAGTGCGGTCGAGCACGAACGTGCCGATCCAGAGGATGACGAGTACGAACGGCACGACGATCGGCACGCCCTCGACGACCCCGACCGACTGCCCGCGGTTGCGGCTGAGGATCGCGACCGCGGCGCCGCCGATGACGGCGATGACGCCGAGCTTGATCCAGACGAGCGTGATCGTGCGGTTGGGCACGCCGGCGCGCCGGCGGCGCGCACGATCCCAGAACGAGGTCGCGGCGGACACGGCGAGGATGACCGCGAGCATCACCCAACCGGCCCAGACGGGCATGTTCTGGTTCTGGATGGCGGTGATCTCGGCGATCTGCACCCGGTAGAGGCCGCCCGCGCCGATGATCCAGAGCGTGATGCCCTGATAGCCGAGGAACAGGCCCAGTGTCACGACGAAGGATGGAATGCCCACCCTCGCGACGAAGAACCCGATGAACGTGCCGGTGAGGATGCCGACCGCGAACGCGGCGGCGAGGGCGAGGATCCAGGGCACGCCGTGCACGTTGACGAGCACGATGAACAGCGCCATGGTCATGCCGCTCGTCACGCCGGCGGACAGGTCGATCTCGCCGAGCAGCAGCACGAACACCAGCGCCATGGCGAGCATGACGAGCGTGGCCGCCTGGGTCAGGAGGTTGGCGAAGTTCCGCTCGGTGAGGAAGAACGGGCTGAGGAAGCTGAACAGGATGGTCAGCACGACGAACCCGCCGACCGCGGGCAGGGCACCCATGTCGCCGCCCTGCACGCGCTGCCACCACGCGCGCACCTGGTCGCCGACGCCGCCCTCCTGGCCGCTGCCGATGAGGTCGGCGCTGATCTCGGTCACCGACGTCTCGGTTGCGATCGTGCCGGAGGGCGTCTTCTGCGTGCTCATGCGCCCGCTCCCGTCGGGGTCTTCGTGCCGGTGATGTAGCCGACGACGTCGTCGCTCGTCGTCTCGCTCGCGTCGACCGAGGCGACCATCTGGCCGAGGTAGAGCACGTTGATGTGGTCGGCGACGGCGAACACGTCGACGAGGTTGTGACTGATGATGATCACCGCGACGCCCTGCTCGGCGAGACGCTTGACGAGGTTCAGCACCTGCTCGGTCTGGGCGACGCCGAGGGCCGCGGTCGGCTCGTCGAGGATGACGACGCGCGCCTTCTTCAGCACCGCGCGCGCGATGGCGACCGACTGCCGCTGACCGCCGGACAGGCTGGAGACCCGCTGGCGGACCGACTTCACGGTGCGGACCGACAATGACCGGAGGGTGTCGGAGGCCTCCTTCTCCATGCGGCCCTCATCGAACGTGCCGAACTCCGTCTCCTCGCGGCCGAGGAACATGTTCTGCACGATGTCGAGGTTGTCGCACAGCGCGAGGTCCTGGTACACGACCTCGATGCCATGGCGCGCGGCATCCCGGGGGGTGTGCAGGGTGACCGGCTCGCCGTCGAAGCGTACGACGCCTTCGTCGTAGGGCTGGACCCCGGCGAGCCCCTTGATCAGCGTCGACTTTCCGGCGCCGTTGTCGCCGACGAGGGCGGTGACCTTGCCCGGATAGGCCTTGAGGCCGACCCCCTTGAGCACGCTCACGGGACCGAAGCTCTTGACGACCCCTTCGAGCTCGATGATCGGCGCTGTCGCGCCGGCCCCATCCACGCTCGTGTTCATGCCGCTTCCTTTCGACGACGCTGTCTGGCTCTCAGTGTGGCACTCGGCGGCCGACGCTGGGAGGGGGAATCGAGGCCCCGAACCCCGGCGGTCGTCCCGCCGAGGTCCGGGGCCTCAGATATGTTGCAATCTACTCGATGCCGAACTCAGCGCACTTGGCCTCGACCTCGCCCTGGCAGAGCTCGGCCGGGTCGGCGTCGCCGGCGTCGACGACCTCGACGACGCGGTCGGGCCCGACCAGCTCTGGCGTGACCGCGATATACGGGGTGCCGTCCTCCAGCTCCTGGTCGGCGGTCGGCGTCTCGCCCTCGAGGAGCGCGACGGCGAGCTCGACGGCGGCGTCGGCCTCGAGCTTGATGGGCTTGTAGACCGTGGCGGTCTGCTTTCCGAGCAGCACGTTCTGCAGGCCGGCGATCGTGGCGTCCTGACCCGAGACCGGAACAACGAGGTTGTTCTTGTCGAGGATCGTGATGACGCCGGCAGCGTTCGGGTCGTTCGCCGCCCATACCGCGTCGACCTTGCCGCCGAGCGAGGTCAGGGCCTGCTCGAAGTTCGTCGCCGACTTCTCGCCGTCCCAGACTCCCGGCGGCTCCGCAGCCGGCGTGATGCCGGCGGCCTCCATGACCTCGACGGCGCCGTCGTGGAACATCTTGGCGTTGCCGTCGGCGGGGTCACCGCCCATGTAGACGACGATCGCCGTGGCGGGGTCCTTGCCGGCGGCTGCGAGGCCGTCGACGATGGACTGGCCCTTCGAGCCGGCCGACCTCGAGGTTGTCGAACGACACGTAGTAGTCGGCGCCCTCGATCGGGCGGTCGTACGCGATGACCGGGATGCCCTCGGCCTTGGCCTTCTCGGCGACCGCGGCGCCTGCGCCGTTGTAGTCGACGAGCAGCATCACGCCGCAGCCCTGGCTGAGCTGCTGGTCGGCGATCGTGGCGTACTTGTTGACGTCGGCCTGGGCGTTCTGGATGTCCGCCTCGAAGCCGGCGGCCGTGAGGCCCTCCTCGAGATACGGACGGTCGTTGTTCTCCCAACGCGGCGACGACGCGGCGTCGGGGAGGATCACGCAGGCGCGCGTGGCCGCCTCGGCGTCTCCCGTCTCGCCACCGGAACCGCCGGCCGAACAGCCTGCAAGCAGCAACGCCGAGACACCGACGAGCGCTGCAGTAGAGACCAATGAAGGTGTCTTCATGGCTCTCCCCTTCTGTGATTGAGGATGACCCCTCGGGGGTTCCGCCGTCATCCTTGGCGGCGGCACAGCCATGATGACGCATTTGTCGGCGCGCGGAACAAAACGGTTGATAACGCTTCCGTAACTCACTGACCGCTCAGTAAGCAACGGTCGCGCGGATTCCGGGGGCACGCAGGGGAGCGCTCTCACGGCACCCCCCGGACTGGGGTGACCGCCGGGATCGACGGGAAGCGCTCTCCGGTCGTCGCGGTCAGAACCAGATGCTGAGGTGCGGGCTGCGCTCGGCCGCGAACATGCGATCGGCGAGCACGAGCGACCCGGGCCTCCGCTCGGTGATCCGCGCCGCGCGGCCGAGCAGCGACGGCCGCACGCCGCCGAGGTAGATCGCACCGAGCTCCTGCACGCCGAGTGCGAGCGACGGGCCGGATGCCGCGGCATCCGTGCCCTCGATCCGCTCGACCTCGGCGCGACCGCGGTCGTCGACGGTGAGCCGGAAGCGCCCGCGCGCGTGGCCCAGCGAATCGGCGACATCGAGTTCGAGCACGCCGGCGGCGCCGTAGCGGCGGGCGCCGAGCGCCTCGATCGGGTCGAGGACGCGCACCCACAGGTGGTCGGCGAGGTCGGACAGGGTGACGGCCCTGGGGTCCTCGAGGAGCCACGGCAGGGGTTCGTCGACCGAGCGCAGGCGCCCACGCACGCCGCTCACGAAGTCCTGCTCGATGAGGAACCGCCACAGCGCGCGCTCGGCGTCGTCGGTGGCGGCGACGAGGAAGTCGAACTCGACGAACCCGGGCTGGTTCGGCTCGCGCGTGATGCGGTAGGCCACGAAGCCCTGGGGCTGGCCGTGCTCGTCGTCGTAGCGCACCGTGCGGATCGAGCGCGCGGGCGTCGCCGTCGGCGTCCACGAGCCCGAGCGCGCGGTCGAGGATGCCCGGCCACCGGTCGATCTCGCCGGGCGTGCGGGCCACGGCGCGACGGGCGATCGCCGGCGCGGCCTCGCGGAGATCTGCGGCGGAGACGAACTGGACGCGCCCCGGGGCATCCGGACCGACCCAGTGCACGCGTCGCCGGTCGACCGTGACCGTCGCCGCCTTGGCCGCCGGCGCGTACCCGTAGCGGCCGTAGATGGTCGCCTCGGTCACCGTGAGCATGGCGAGCGCGGCGCCGGTGTTGCGGGCGTTCGCGAGCTCGCCCTCCATGAGGGCCCGGGCGATGCCGCGTCGCCGGTGGGTGGGGGAGACGGTCACGGCGCTCACGGCCCAGGCGTCCACGCTGCGGCCGCCGGGGACGCTGAGCCCGGTGGGCCATCCGTCGACGGTGGCGACCGGGACGTGCGGGTCGACCGCGGTGGGGTCGTAGACGCCGTGCACGCGTCGTTCGGAGGCGACCGACAGGTCGTGCGCCCGGTCGACGTCGCGCGGACGGCCGTGGTGGAAGCCGCGGTTCTCGGCCTCGATCCACGCGTGCATCGCGTCGAGGTCGGAGGGGTCGAGGAGTCGATACTCGAGCCCCTTGGCGGCGAGGGTGCGCGCGGCCGTGGCATCGAGCGGAATATCCCGAAGATCGAACGACATCCCCCCAGCCTATCCGCGACGTACCGAGTCGTTCCCGGGCTGACCGACGCGGTAGACTCACACGTGATCGAATCGATTCGAGACCGATTCTCGACGATCGCATCCCGAAGACGGCGCCGCGTGCGCCGTCTTTCTCCTCTCCACCGGCGCCCGACGATGCGCGTCACCAACAGCCACCCCTTCAGGAACGCGCATGTCCATCACCAGCTCCATCCCCATCGTCAGGCCCGATGACACCAGGTCGACCCCGGTCGTCTCGGGGCACCCCGGTGACCTGCTCACGCGCAGGCAGCGCCTCGTCTACGTGCTCGTGCTCGGGGCGCTCACGGCGCTCGGCCCGTTCACGGTCGACCTCTACCTGCCTGCGTTCCCGGTCATGCAGGACGAGCTGGGCGTCTCGGCCACCGCCGTGCAGCTCACGCTCACCGGCACGATGATCGGGTTCGGCCTCGGCCAGCTCATCGTCGGTCCGTGGAGCGACAAGGTGGGTCGCCGCCTGCCGCTCATCCTCGCGACCACGCTGCACATCGCGGCATCGGTCGCGGCGGCCTTCGCTCCCGACATCGTGTGGCTCAGCGTGTTCCGCCTGCTGCAGGGTTTCGGTGCCGCCGCGGGCGGTGTCGTGGCCATGGCGATGGTGCGCGACCTGTTCGGCGGCAAGCCGCTCGTGCGCATGCTCTCGCGTCTGGCCCTCGTCAACGGCCTCGCGCCGGTGCTCGCCCCGGTGATCGGCTCGCAGCTGCTCGGGGTCATGGACTGGCGGGGTATCTTCGTCGTGCTCGCCGTCTACGGCGCCGCCGTCGTGCTCTGCGTCATGTTCTTCATCGTCGAGACCCTGCCCGAGTCGCGCCGCCACGTCTCGGGCCACTCGACCCTCGGCCAGCGCTACGCGGTGCTGTTCCGCGACCGCGTGTACCTCGGTGCCGCGCTCATCGGCGGCATGACGTTCACGGGACTGTTCGGCTACCTGTCGACATCGTCGTTCCTCTTCCAGGAGGTCTACGGCTTCAGCGCGCAGGAATTCGGCATCCTCTTCGGCGTCAACTCGATAGGCGTCATCATCGGCGTGCAGACGAGCTCGCGCTTGATGCGCGGTCCGGTGCCCCCGCAGTGGATCCTCGCCGCCACGACCACGGTGCAGTTCCTGTTGGCCGGAGCCATCATGGCGCTCGACGCGTCGGGGGCCGGGCTCTGGGGCACCCTGATCCCGCTGTGGTTCTTCATCCTCGCCTGCGGTTTCGCGTTCCCCGCGGTGCAGGTGCTCGCCCTCGCGCACCACGGCGCCGAGGCCGGCACGGCCGCATCGCTGCTCGGCGCGCTGAACTTCGGCCTCGCCGGCGCGATCTCGCCGCTCATCGGACTCATGGGTGTCGGCAGCGCGGTGCCGATGGCGTTCGTCATGGCGCTCGCCGCCCTGGTGTCGATCGTCGCGCTGTGGGCGCTCGTCCGGCCCCGATCGGTTCCTCCGCTCAGCGACTGAAACGGCGAGCGGATGCCGCGTGCCGCGTGCCGGGGCATCCGTTCGTGCATTTCGGCCGCATGCGCCGCTAGCGTGAATGCATGAACGACCGCGAGCAGACGGCACAATACCGCGGGCACCGGGCGACGATCATCGCCGGTGCCGCCGCAGTGGTCGCGGCGGCGCTGCTCGGGTTCGTCATCATGACGCGCCTCGACGGGCTGCCCCTGGAGTTCGACGAGGAGTGGGCTGAAGACGTGCTGAGCCTGCGCGGGCCGGTGGGCGACGTGTTCGCCTATTTCATGGATGCGCTCGGGGGCGGGTGGTTCGGGGTCTTCGTGGTGCCGATCGGCACGGCGATCGCGTTGCTCATCATCCGCCGGCCGTGGGCGGCCGGGTACTTCGTCGCCGCCTCGGCAGTCAGTGCCGGCATCGTGCAGTTGCTCAAGGAGCTTTTCGGCCGGGCTCGGCCGGCAGACATCATCGTCGCCTCCGACTACGGCTCGTTCCCGTCGGGTCACGTGGCGAACGCCGCGACGATCGCGGTGGCGTTCGGCGTGATCTTCCCGCACCTCTGGGTGTGGGTGTTGGGCGCCGTCTACACGGGGCTCATGGCGGCGAGTCGCACCTACCTCGGCGCGCACTGGCTCTCCGACACGATCGGCGGACTCCTCGTCGGCGCAGGGGTCGCGCTGCTGCTGGCGGCGGTGATGGCGGTGCCCCTCGAACGCGAACGGCTGGCGAGACTCGAGCGCGTCTCGGCGCGCAACGCGGCGCGCGCACAGGCGTACGTCACGCCGCCTGAGCGACCCGCCGCGGACTGATCCGCTCACAGGGCCCGCGTCCTGACCGAGCGGCATACGCTGGGTTCATGCCAGACGATGCTGAGCGCGTGCGGGCGGCGGTGATCACGGTCTCCGATCGCTCGGCGAGCGGAGAGCGAGCCGACGCCTCGGGACCGGCCGCGACCGCCCGCCTGGCAGATGCCGGGTTCGAAGCCGTGCATGTCGCTGTCGTGCCCGATGGCGCCGCGTCGGTCGAGGCGGCGATCGCCGCTGCCCTCACCGCCGGATTCCGCCTGGTGGTCACCACCGGTGGAACCGGGGTCGGTCCGCGCGACCTCACCCCCGAGGGCACCCGGCCCCTGCTCGACGCCGAACTGCCCGGGGTCGCCGAGGAGATCCGCCGGCGCGGGGCATCCGTCGTGCCAACGGCCGTACTGTCACGCGGGCTCGCGGGCATCGCGGCGCCCATCGGACAGCCGAGCGCGGTCGTCGTGAACCTGCCCGGCTCGACCGGCGGGGTCGAAGACGGGCTCGATGTGCTCATCCCGCTGATGCCGCACCTGATCGCACAGCTCGACGGTGGCGATCACTGAGGCGTCGCTGCTCGGGGCTGCGCGCGTTCTTGCCTCCGTCGAGTGGGGATGTTGGTGCGCTGATCACTCGTGGACCGCCAAGACCGCCCACTCGTGGGCGCGCAGCGCCGCCAGGCGGCGCGTCAGGCCGTCTCGTCGGGTGACCAGCCGTCGGCGAGAGCGGTCGCGCGTGCCGACAGTTCGGTGAACGAGCCGTTGCCGGCGCCGATCGCGAGCCCGACGAGGAACGTGCTGAGCGGCGCGGCGGGCCGGGCGACGCCGTGCGCGACATCGCGGGCCAGGTCGAGGATGTCGTCGGTGGGGACGGCGGCCGGGTCGAGTCCCAGCTCGGTCGCGAGGGCGGCGGCCCACCGTTCGAGCGAATCGGGGGACTGCGGCGTGTTCGGCATGCCCGCTCCTTTCGCGCGCGATTGCAGCGACCTCGCGCGTTCGACATCCTGCCACGTGTCGACGTCGGCGGTCAGGCTGCCCGTGTCGGGGACCGTGGTCATCCTCAGGTGGGCCGCGAGCGCGCGCATCGATGCGCCGCGCGGGTCGCCGAGTGCAGTGATCGCACGGGCGAGCGCACCGCGACGGTAGACGGCGGGCAGCCACTGCGTGGTCCCGTCGTCGAGGCAGACGCCGTGCACCTCGTTGGCTGCGCTTCGCGCTGCGGCGACGAGTTCGGCTGCGGCTTCTGCGGCGAGCGGCAGGTCGCATGTGAGCACGAGCACCCATCGGGCGGCCTGGGCGGTCTCGGCGCCCTCGGCGCTCTCGGCGCTGTAGGCGCTGTCGTCGCGATCGGATGCCCCGGCGTCGGCGTCGAGGCGGTCGAGCGCGGTGAGCCCGGCGGCGAGGCCGGCGACGGGTCCGCCGAACGGCGGTTGCTCCGGGTGGTGATCAGCGGGGCCCCGACGAGATCGTCGGGGCCCACGACGACCGTGCGACGGGTATCGGCTGCCGTCGCCGCGTCGACCGCGATGTCGACGAGTCGCCGCGAGCCGATGACGAGCTCGGCCTTCGGTGAGCCGCCGAGTCGCGATGACCTGCCTCCGGCGAGGATGATCGCGTCGAGCACGAGGCCGCCGCCGGATGGGCCGGCGCCGGGCGAGCCGCCCCCGGGCGGGCCGCCGCCGGGTGAACCTCGGTACGAGCTGCTCACGCGCGGTGCCAGTCGCCCGACTTGCCGCCCGTCTTCGCCTCGAGCCGGATGCCCTCGATCGACACCGACTTGTCGATGCCCTTCACCATGTCGACGATCGCGAGGGCCGCGACCGACACCGCCGTGAACGCCTCCATCTCGACCCCGGTGCGGTCGGCCGTGCGCACGGTGGCGGTGATCGCCACGCCGTGGTCGTCGACGGCGAGGTCGACGACCACGCCGTGCACGCCGATGACGTGGGCGAGCGGCAGCAGTTCGGCGGTGCGCTTGGCGGCCTGGATTCCGGCGATGCGCGCGACGGCGAGCACGTCGCCCTTGGGCGCGCTGCCGTCGCGCAGGTGGGCGACGACCTCGGGCCGCACGCCACTCGGCCGGTCGCGGTGGCACTGCGCACCGTGGGGCTCTTCTGGGTCACGTCGACCATGCGGGCCTCGCCGCGGGCATCGAGGTGGGTGAATGGCTGCTCGCTCATCAGGTCACCAGCATGACAGTCACAGGGTCGCCCGCGCGAACCTCGTCGACCTCGGCGGGCACGATCGCGTAGCCATCGGCGGCCGCGAGCCCGCCGACGAGGTGCGATCCCGAGCCGCCGCTGGTTGCGGGGCGCACGCGCGGGCGGGTGTCGATGCCGCTGCCATGGGCGTCGTCGGCCACGACCACGACGGGCATGAACTGCACCTTCGCGCGCGGCACCCGCCAGCCCTCGGCTGCGACGGCCGTGAAACGGGGGCGGTGCTCCTCGGCAGCGCCCTGCAGGCGCAGCAGCGCGGGTCGTACGAACGCCTCGAACGACACGGCGGTGGCGACCGGGTTTCCCGGCAGCCCGAATACGGGCGTCGGCGTCTCGGCACCGCGGTGCAGCATCCCGAACGCCTGCGGCTTGCCGGGCTGCATCGCGATCTCGTGGAATCCGACGGTGCGCAACGGCAAGAGGACCGCCCTGACGACGTCGTGGGCGCCGACGCTCACGCCGCCCGATAGCACGATGAGGTCGAGTCGCGCGTCGAGGCAGCGGGCGAGCTCGTCGTCGAGCTCCGACTCGTCGTCGGGCACGCTCGTGACGTCAACGACGTCGGCCCCCGCTTCGCGCACGAGTGCCGCGAGCAGCAGCGAGTTCGATTCGGGGATCTGTCCGCGCGTGAGCGGATGTCCGGGGTTGACGAGTTCGCTGCCGGTCGAGATGACACCGACGCGCGGTGTCGGATGCACGGCGACGTGCGCGTGCCCGGCGGCGGCGAGTGCCGAAAGGCGCCCAGCAGTGAGCCGCACACCCGCCGTGAGCACCGGGTCGCCGGCGCGGAGGTCTTCCCGGTGCGGCGCACGTGCGCCCCGGGCACGGCGCACGGTCACGGTGACGAACTCGTGCCCACGATCGGTGTGCCGATCGGCACGACGGCATCGGCCACGCTCGGCAGCGGAGCGCCGGTCATGATGTGCACCGCCTCGCCCGGGCCGATCCAGGGGTCGACGGCGCTGCCAGCGGCGACCTCGCCGACGACCCGTAGGGTCACGGGATGCGCTGCGCTCGCCGCGGCGACGTCGGCGTGCCGCACGGCGTACCCGTCCATGGCCGAGTTGTCGAACAGCGGAATGTCGAGGCGGCTGCGCACGTCGACCGCGAGCACGTTGCCGCCGGCGTCGGCGAGCGGCACGTCGACCGGGGCGAGCGGATGCACCGTGGCGAGCACGCGCGCCAGGTGCGCGTCGAGCGTCTCGAGCTCGCCGGCGGTCATCGCGACGACGGGCGTGGCTCAGTCATCGATGCGCCAGACGTCGACGGGCGCGCCGGCGGGCAGTTCATCGACGCCGACCGGCAGGTGCACGAGCACGGTCGCGTTCGCATAGGCATGCAGCAGGTGCGAGCTTGGCGCGCCGACCTCGACCGCACCGTCGCCGTCGATGACGCCGCGGCGCACCTGGTGCTTGCCGATCGGCGAGGACACCGGGTGCGCGAGCTTGAGGTGCGCGCGAGGGCGATCGGGGGCGAGGCCTGCGAACGCGCGCAGCACCGGTCGCAGGAACAGCTCGAACGAGACGAGCGCACTCACCGGGTTGCCGGGCAGCGTCACGACGGGCACGCCGGGTGTGCCCGGCGAGAGGATGACCCGGCCGAGGCCCTGCGGACCGCCCGGCTGGATGGCGACCTTGACGAACTCGACGCCGCGCGCCGCGAGCGCGTCGCGCACGACTTCGAACGCGCCGGCGCTCACCCCGCCGGTCGTGATCACGAGGTCGACGAGCCCGGCCGCCGCCTCGAGGGGTCGACGACGGCGCTGGGATCGTCGGGCGTGAGGGCATCGCGCACGAGCGCTCCGGCCTCGTCGAGCGCGGCACGAAGCATCGGCGTGTTCGCGTCATGGATCTGCCCGGGTTCGAGCGGTGCCCCGGCCTGGCGGAGCTCGTGGCCGGTCGAGAGCAGCAGCACCGTGATGCGGCGCCGCACCGAGACCTCGGTGATGCCGGCGGCCGCGAGCGTGCCGAGTTGGGCCGGCCCGAGGC
>CAWDJA010000036.1:0-59773 GCA_963802485.1 uncultured Actinomycetota bacterium | reverse complement strand
GCGGCCGCCGGGGACGCTGAGCCCGGTGGGCCATCCGTCGACGGTGGCGACCGGGACGTGCGGGTCGACCGCGGTGGGGTCGTAGACGCCGTGCACGCGTCGTTCGGAGGCGACCGACAGGTCGTGCGCCCGGTCGACGTCGCGCGGACGGCCGTGGTGGAAGCCGCGGTTCTCGGCCTCGATCCACGCGTGCATCGCGTCGAGGTCGGAGGGGTCGAGGAGTCGATACTCGAGTCCGTGTCGGGCCAGGGCGGCGGTTGCGGCGGGGTCGACCGGGGTGCTGCGAGGATCGAACGACATCGTCCCAGCGTAGCGAGCGAGCCTGATCGACGGCACAATGGAGGGATGACCGGGCAAACGCTTTCCCAGATCGAGCGCGCGATCGACGGGCGGCATCCTGCGCGGTCCGTGTTCCGCCTCCTCGACCTGCACCGCCGCCGCGTGCTCGCGGCCGTCGGCTTCTTCGCGCTGAAGGACACGCCCCTCTGGCTGCTGCCGGTGGTCACCGCCGAGATCATCGACGTCGTGGTCGCCGGCGGGCCCCTCTCGACGCTCGCGCTCTGGGCCGGCATCGCGTTCATCGCGCTCGTGCAGAACTACCCGAACCACGTGCTCTACACGCGGTTCTTCATGGGCGCCGTGCGCTCGATCGGCGCCGACCTGCGCAACGCCCTCGCGGCCCGCCTCCAGTCGCTCTCGATCGGCTTCCACTCGCGTGCCAACTCGGCGATCGTGCAGACCAAGGTCGTGCGCGACGTCGAGAACGTCGAGGTCATGCTGCAGCAGACGACGCATCCGCTGCTGTCGGCCACCATGGTGCTCATCGGCGCGATCGTCATGACGGCCATCAACGTGCCCGCGTTCCTGCCGGTCTACGCGCTCGCCATCCCGCTCGCCGTGCTGCTGCGGGCGATCCTCAACCGTCGCAGCGCCGCGCGCAACGCGACCTTCCGCCGCGAGGTCGAGCAGTTCTCCGCTCGCGTCGGCGAGATGGCCACGCTCATCCCCATCACCCGGGCCCACGGCCTCGAGCAGACCGCGGTGAACCGCGTCGCGCACGGCGCCGAGGGCGTGCGCAGCGCCGGCTTCCAGCTCGACCTGCTGAACGGCCGGTTCGCGTCGCTCTCGTGGGTGAGCCTGCAACTGCTCGGGGTCGGATGCCTCGTGCTCGCCGCCTGGGTCTCCATCACCGGCCTCATCCCGATCACGCCCGGCCAGGTCGTGCTGCTCAGCTCCTACTTCGCCCTCCTCACCGGCGCCGCCACGAACCTGCTCATGCTGCTGCCCGTCATCGCGCGCGGCACGGAGTCCGTGCGCTCCATCGCCGAGGTCGTGCAGGAGCCCGACCTCGAGTTCAACGAGGGCAAGCGCGCCGTCGCCGACGTGTCGGGCGACCTGCGCCTCGACCACGTCGACTACCGCTACGACCTCGGCATCCCGCCGGCGCTCGACGACGTCTCGCTCGACATCCGGCCCGGCGAGACCGTGGCCTTCGTGGGCTCGTCGGGCTCGGGCAAGTCGACGCTCCTCAACCTCGTGCTCGGGTTCCTGCGGCCCACGCGCGGCCGGGTGCTGCTCGACGGCGTCGACATGGAGGAGCTCGACCTGCGCACGTTCCGCCGGTTCGTGTCCGTGGTGCCGCAGGAGTCCGTGCTGTTCGAGGGCACGATCCGCGAGAACATCGTCTACGGCCTCGGCGAGGTGAGCGATGAGCGGGTGCTCGCCGCCCTGCGCGACGCGAACGCGCTCGAGATCGTCGAGGCGCAGCCGCAGGGCTGGGACACCGTCGTCGGCGAGCGCGGCGCCCGGCTGTCGGGCGGCCAGCGCCAGCGGCTGTCGATCGCGCGGGCGCTCGTGCGCGACCCGCGCGTGCTGCTGCTCGACGAGGCCACGAGCGCACTCGACCCCGAGTCCGAGGCCAAGGTCAAGGGCGCACTCGCGCACCTCATGCGGGGGCGGACCACGCTCGTCGTGGCGCACCGGCTCTCGACGATCCGATCCGCCGACCGCATCGTGGTGCTCGAGCGCGGGCGCGTCGTGGAGGTCGGCTCGCACGACGAGCTCGTCGCCGCGGGCGGGCGCTACGCCGAGCTCGACCGGGTGCAGTCCGCCTGACCGCGAGCGGATGCCGCAGCTCGCGTCGCGGTCAGCCGCCCGCGTGCGCGCCGAGGTGCGCGTGCACCGACGAGATCACGACCGACCCCTCGCCGACCGCCGACGCCACGCGCTTGATCGACCCGCGGCGCACGTCGCCGACCGCATAGAAGCCCGGCACCGACGACTCCAGCGCCGTCGGGCCGTCGTCGCCGCCCAGCCAGGCGCGCTTGCCGCCCTCGGCGAGCACGTCGGGACCCGTGATCACCGAGCCCCACTGGTCGCGCAGCACCTCCGGGGCGAGCCACTCCGTGTGCGGGCGGGCGCCGATCGTGATGAACACGGCGTCGGCGGGCATCGTCGTGCGCTCGCCCGTATCGGTCCGCTCGAGCACGACGTGGTCGAGGCGGTCGGGCTCGGCCGCGGCGCCCGCGTCGACGACGTGCGCCCCGGTGACGAGGCCGACGCCCGCGGCATCCAGCTGGTCGATGAGGTACCGCGACATGCTCGCCGCGAGCGACGGCCCGCGCACCACCAGCGACACCGACCGTGCGTAGCGCGCGAGGTGCAGCGCGGCCTGCCCGGCCGAGTTGCCGCCGCCGACGACGAGCACGTCGCGGCCGGACTGCGCGCGCGCCTCCACCGAGGAGGCGCCGTAGAACACCGAGGCGCCGACGAACGGCTGCAGCCCGGGCGCCGAGAGTCGCCGATACGTGACGCCCGAGGCGAGCACCACGGCGCGGGCCCGCACGACGTCGCCGCCGCCCACGTCGAGCTCGAACCCGCCGTCGACGACGCGCATGCCCGACACCCTGCGGGTGTGCGCGAACCGCGCCCCGAAGACCCACGCCTGCTGGTAGGCACGCTGCGCGAGCTCGGCGCCCGAGACGCCCCGGGAGAACCCGAGGTAGTTGCGGATCAGCGAACTCGACCCCGCCTGCCCGCCGATCGACTCGCCCTCGAGCACGAGCGTCCGAAGCCCCTCGGATGCCGCGTACACCGCCGCCGCCAGGCCGGCCGGCCCCGCCCCGACGACGGCGAGCTCGACGTCGCGATCGGGCAGGGAGGTCTCGAGGCCGTACGCGCGGGCGAGCTCGGCGTCGTCGGGATCGACGAGCACCCGGCCGTCGGCGGTGCGCACGAGCGGCACGCCCGCGTACTCGACGCCGACGGCGGCGAGCATCGACACCGCGTCGGGCGAGGACGGGTCGAGGTGGTCGCTCGGCACGCCGCCCCGCGCGAGCCGGCTCTGCAGCACGTGCGTGCGCGGCTGGGCCTCCTCGCCGATCACGGTGAAGCCGCGGTGGCGCTTGCCCGCCGATGCCTCCCACTCGCGCAGGAAGTCGGTCACCGCGCGATGGAACGACTCGTCGGGGGAGTGCACCGGACGCACCACGTAGTAGTCGATCTGCACGCGCGTCATGAGCTCGAGCACGGCATCGGCGGTCGTCCGGTCGGCCCACGACCCCCACTCGATCACGAGGCCCCGTCGGACATCGGGGAAGCTGCGCCGCGCCGCCGCGAACACGCTCTCGTGGTCGGCGACCGGCGTCGCGTCATCGGCGAGCACGAGGGCGAGGCTGCTGCCGTCGACCGCGGCCAGCTCCTCGATCGCCGCGACCGCGCTCGCCGGACCGTCGGCCGCGACGATGCGGTAGTCCTCGGCGTATCGCCGCCGCAGCGGCACGAGCAGCGACTCGAGGACCTGCTCGTCGGCCGAGGCGACGAGGATCACGGGCGGCAGCGCCGCCGGTGCACGAGCATCCATCCGACCCCCTCGCAGCGCCGCCGCGACGTGGGCGGCGGCCACGCGGCGAGTGTACCGCCGCGTCGGCTCGGCCTGCCATCGCGGCCGCCCGCGCGCCCCGTCATGGGTATTTACACGCGGATGCCGCGAGGAACAGACTCGTTCCATGAGCCCGGCCGATCCGGCGATCCGCACTCCCGACCAGCGCCTGCGCGTGTTCGTGAGCTCCACGCTGCGCGAACTCGCGTCGGAGCGCCGGGCCGTGCGCGCGGCGATCGAGCAGCTCAACCTCGCACCGGTGATGTTCGAGCTCGGTGCGCGCCCGCATCCGCCCCGCGAGCTGTACCGCGCGTACCTCGCCCAGAGCGACATCTTCGTCGGGCTCTACGGCGAGCGCTACGGCTGGGTGGCGCCCGGCGAGGACATCTCGGGGCTGGAGGACGAGTACCGCCTCGCCGCGCCCCGAGATGCCGAAGCTCGTGTACGTGAAGGAGGGCGGTGAGCGCGAGCCCCGCCTGGCCGAGCTCCTCGACCGCATCAGGGAGGACGACCGGGCGTCGTACGCGTACTACGCCGACCCCGAGCAGCTCGCCGAGCTCGTGCGCGGCGACCTCGCGACGCTCCTCGCCGAGCGGTTCACCCGTGCGTCCTCGCCGGTCGACGAGCCCCTCGACTCGATGGACGGCACCGTCGAGCTGCCGGCGGCGCTCACCTCGCTCATCGGCCGGGAGCGCGAGCTGGAGGCGGTCGTCGACCTCCTCTCCGACGACGACGTGCGGCTCGTGACGCTGACCGGTCCGGGCGGGATCGGCAAGAGCCGCCTCTCGATCGACGCGGCGAACCGCGTGCACGACCGGTTCCCGGGCGGCATCGCGTTCGTCGACCTCTCGTCCGTCACGGATCCCGGGCTCGTGCCCGCGGCCATCGCGAACGCGCTCGGCATCATCGACATCGGCGACGGCACGCTCGACGAGAAGCTGCGCATGGCGGTGCGCGACCGACGCATGCTGCTGCTCCTCGACAACGTCGAGCAGGTCGTCGACGCCGCGCCCGCCATCCGGTCGCTGCTGACGGATGCCCCGCACCTCACCGTGCTCGCGACGAGCCGCATCCTGCTGCGCGTCACCGGCGAGCACGGGATCGACCTCGGCCCGCTCGCCCTGCCCGACATGCGGCACGGCGCGAGCGTCGGCCGCGCGCTCGCCGCGCCGTCGGTGAGCCTCTTCGTCGAGCGGGTGCGCGCCGCGAAGCCCGACTTCGAGCTCACCGAGGACAACGTGGAGGACGTCGAACGCATCTGCATCGCCCTCGACGGCGTGCCGCTCGCACTCGAGCTGGCCGCGGCGCGGGGTCGCGTGCTGACGCCCGCCGAGCTGCTGGAGCGCCTCGACCAGACGCCTCCTCGTGCTCGGCGGCGGCATGCGCGACCTGCCCGAGCGGCAGCGCACGATCCGTTCCACGATCGAGTGGAGCACGCAGCTGCTCACCCCGTCCGAGCGTGAGCTGCTCGCGCGGCTCGGACTGTTCGCGGGCGGCTTCACGCTCGACGCCGCGGAGTGGATCGCCGAGGGCATCCCCGACGCCGACACGCTCGACGACCTGGCCGCCCTCGTCGACGGGAGCCTGGTGCGCCAGCAGGACCGCGGCGACCGGGCGGTGTTCTCGATGCTCTCCACCGTGCGCGAGTACGCCCTCGACCAGCTCGACGAGCGACCGGATGTCCCCGCCCTGCGCGACCGGCACGCGGAGTACTTCGTGCGGCTCGGCGAGCAGGCGGAGTTCGAGCTCGAGGGAGCCACGCAGATCGCCTGGATCGACCGCCTCTCGGAGGAGGGCGACAACCTGCGCGCGACGGCCCGCCACCTGCTCGACACGCGGCAGTGGACGACCGCCGCCCATTTCGCCTGGACGCTCTTCGTGTACTGGTGGGTCGACGGGCACCTCGGCGAAGTGCGCGGCTGGATGCGGGAGGTGCTCGACTCCGGCGAGGAGCTCGACGACCTCACCCGTGCCACCGCCCTCTACTTCACGCGCGCGATCGCGTTCTGGCAGGACCCCGACGAGTGGCTCGTGCCCGGCCTCGGCGAGAGCGCGGCGCTCTTCCGTCGCGAGGGGGAGCGATCGGGGGAGGCGCTCGCGCTGATCTCCCTGGCGCTCGCGCTGCTCGTCTCGCGCGAGCCCGACACGACGCGGGCGAACGAGGCGCTCGACGCGAGCCTCGACCTCTTCCGCGAGGCGGGCGACACCTGGGGCGAGGCGATGTCGCTCGTGACCAGCGGGCGCGTGGCGCTGCTCACGCAGGACGTGCACACGGCGCTCGCACGATTCGACGAGAGCCTCGCGGTGGCGAAACGCCAGGGCGACGACCTCGGCGAGACCATCGCCCTGCATCACCGCGGGTGGGCCGAGCTCCTGCTCGGCGAGTTCGACACCGCGCGCGACTGCTTCGAGCAGGCCCTCGTCCTCTCGGCCCGGCTGCACCACGACGAGGGCGTCGCGTACGCGCTCGAGGGGCTCACCGCGGTCGCGGCCGCAGCCGGAGACCCCGCCCGGGCGGGCACCCTGCTCGGTGCGGCCCAGGTGGTGCGCGAGCGCACCGGCCTCTACAACGCACCGTCGTTCTCGTTCCACCAGCAGTACGTCGACGGGATCCTCGCGAGCCCCGCCGCCGGCACGTTCGAGGCGGCGCGGGCGCGCGGACGCCACCTCCACGTCGACGACGCCGTCGCCTTCGCCATGCAGCGGAACGGCGCGGATGCCGCGGCATCCCCATCCTGACCCGGCGGCAGCGCCGGGCGACATCCGAGACCGAGGGAGCCGAGCATGAGCGACGTCGAACCCGACCGCGACGAGGCGACGGCCGCGCCCGACCTCGCCGCGCCGCCGATGCCCGAACGGCACCGCGCCGGACCGACCGACCGCGTGCTGCCGTACACGCGCGTGCTGGCCTACGTGCTCATCCCGTTCCTCGTCGCCGCCGCGTTCCTGCTGCTCGTCCTGCCGGGCGCCACGGAGCAGCACTTCGCGTGGACCATCGCCCCGCCGATCACGGCGATGCTGCTGGGCTCCGCCTACGCGGGCGGCATCTGGTTCTTCGTGCAGGTGGCGGTGCAGCGGCAGTGGCACCGGGTGCGGCACGGCTTCCCGGCGGTGCTCGTCTTCGCCACGCTCCTGTCCGTCTCCACCTTCCTGCACTGGGAACGCTTCCACTTCGGGCACATCTCGTTCGTCACGTGGGTCGTGCTCTACGTGGCCACGCCGGTGCTCGTGCTCATCGCGATCATCCTGAACCTGCGGGAGGACGACCGCAGACCCGAGGGCGACGACGTCGAGATCCCCGCGCTCTGGCGGTACGTGCTCGCGCTCGTCGGCGCCGCGGCATCCGTCACCGGGTTCGTGCTCTTCCTCGTGCCGTCGCTGCTCATCGACGCCTGGGCGTGGGACGTCACCCCGCTCACCGCCCGGGTCGTCGGCGCCGTGCTCACGCTGCCGGGGATGGTCAACGTCTGGATGCTCTGGGACGACCGGTGGTCGGCGTTCCGTCGCGTGTTCCAGGCGCAGCTGGTGAGCCTCGCATGCATCCTGCTCGCCATCGCGGTGAGGTTCGGGGATCTCGAGTGGGCGCGGCCCAGTGCGTGGCTGTTCGCCGTCGGCATCGTCGTCTCGGCGATCGTCTACGTCGCGTTCTACGTCTCGCTCGAGCGCCGCGGCCCGCGTAGCGTGTGAGGAGTGCGTCCGGCACCCGGCCGGACGGAACGGGGGGATCGATGGACTGGACCGAGCGTCACCTGTTGGATGCGTACGTCTTCGGGTATCCGCTGGTGTACAACGTGTCGAGCATGCAGGCGATCGCGGCGCACGGCCTCGGCACGCTGCCTCCGGCCCGGTTCAACACGTTCGCCCATGCCACGGGGCTCGCGTCGCCCGCCGACGCGTTCGTGAGCGTCAACAACGACACGGTCTACGCGCTCGGCCTGCTCGACCTCTCGGGCGGCCCGCTGCTCCTGCACGTGCCCGACACCGACGGCGCCTACTACGTGCTGCAGTTCGTGGATGCGTGGACGAACAACTTCGCCTACGTCGGTCGCCGCGCCACCGGGACGGCTGAGGGCACCTACCTGATCACCCCGCCCGGATGGTCGGGTACGGCACCCGACGGCGTGCCCGTGATCGAGTCGCCCACCGACCTCGCGGCGATCGTCGGGCGGCTCGCCGTCGACGGCGATGACGACATGCCGCGCGTGCGCGCCCTTCAGCCGCAGTTCACCCTGACGCCGCTCGAGGGCAACCGGCCGCTCCGCGGCATCCCCCAGCCGCACGCCGACATGCCCGAGCACCTGCGGTTCTGGGAGCTGCTGCGCGTCTGGAGCCAGGCGTTCCCGCCGGGACGCGCGGACGTGGCCTTCCTGCACCGGTACTCGGACTACGGCCTCACCGACCCCCGCAACCCGTACGGCATCGTCGCCCGTGACCTCGAGGAGCACCTCGCGAACGCCTTCGCCGAGGGCCGGAGCGACGTGGAGGAGATGTCGAAGCCCGACCAGTCGGCCGGCGTGAACGGCTGGCTGGGATGGCCGCACGGGTTCGACTACAACATCGACTTCCTCGGCCTCGGCACGATCGACGAGCCCGAATGGAAGATCCTCGACCGCAGCGAGGGCTACGCCACACGGGCCCGAGCGGCCCGCAACGGACTGTGGGGCAACCACGGCTACGAGGCGTACTACGCCGAGGTCTTCGTCGACGCCGACGGCGAGCAGCTGAACGGCGCCCACGCGTACGAGCTGCACCTGCAGGAGCTTCCGCCGGCCGACGCGTTCTGGTCGATCACGATGTACTCGACGCCCGAGTTCTACCTCGTCGACAACCCGATCGGGCGGTACTCGATCGGCGACCGGACGCCCGGCATCGCCACCGGCGACGACGGATCCATCGTGATCCGCATGCAGCGCGAACGACCCGACGACGAGACGGCCGCGGCGAACTGGCTGCCGACGCCCGAGGGCGACTTCCGCCCGTTGCTGCGGGTCTACCAGCCGCGCGCGGCGATGTTCGACGGCACCTTCACGATGCCCGCGATCACACGCCTCGGCTGAGCCGGTCTCAGCGTGCGGCGGTGACGGATGCCGCGAGGTGCGGCACGACCGCGGCCTCGAACCCGGCCGCGGTGCGGGCGATGGCCTCGGCGAACGGCGTGTCCCAGATCTCCTGGTTGAAGATCTCGACCTCGATGTCGCCCGTGTAGCCGGTGGCCTCGACCGCATCGGTGAGCGACGCGAAGTCGATCACGCCGTCGCCCGGATAGTGGCGCCCGAGCAGCACGTCCGCCGGCAGCGGGGTCTTCCAGTCGCACACCTGGTAGGTCGCGATGCGGCCCTCGGCCCCGGCGCGGGCGAGCTGCGGCAGCACCTCGGGGTCCCACCAGACGTGGAAGGTGTCGACCGTGACGCCCACGACCGACGGGTCGAACGGCGCGGCCAGGTCGAGCGCCTGCTTCAGCGTCGAGACGACCGCGCGGTCGGAGGCGTACATCGGATGCAGCGGCTCGATCGCGAGGGTCACGCCCGCCGCCTGCGCCTCGGGGGCGAGCTCGGCGAGGGCGTCGGCCACGCGGGCGCGGGCGCCGACGAGATCGGTCGAGCCGTCGGGGATGCCGCCGGCGACGAGCACGAACACCGACGTCGACCCGGGGGCGCCGGCCGCGGCGAGGGTCGCGGTCTCCTCGATGCCGCGGCGGTTGTCGTCGATCGAGGCCCGCCGGGCGGGACCCTCGGGCATCGTGAAGAATCCACCGCGGCAGTAGGTCGACAGCCGGAGGCCGGAGTCGGCGAGGCGGCGGGCCGCTTCGTCGAGGCCGACGGCCTGCACGGGCTCGCGCCAGAGGCCGATCGCCTCGACGCCGCCGGCGGCGGTGACCGCGAGCGCCTCGTCGAGCGTGGCGTACTTGATCGTCGCCTGGTTGATCGACAGGCGCGGGTGGGCGCTCACGCGAGCACCTCGATGTCGGTGTCGGTGTCGGTGGCCGGCGTCGCGGCATCCGTCGGCTGCTCGTCGTCGTGGCCGCTGCCGCCGCGTCGTCGGCCGGAGCCGGGATCGCCACGTCGATGCCGTTGAGCGTGAGCAGCGAGTGCCAGCGCGCCGCCGCGAGCTCGGGTCGCTCGAGCGAGCCCGACGCGTTCGCGAGCTCGACGATGCGGGAGAGGTGGGGGAGGCTGCGTGCGGCGTGCAGGCCGCCGACCATCTGGAACGCCGCCTGGTGGCCGTTGAGCCATGACAGGAATGCCACGCCGGTCTTGTAGTAGTACGTCGGTGCGGCGAAGACCTGCTGCGAGAGCGCCTCGGTGGGGCCGAGGATGTCGCGATAGGCGGCCGTGTCCCCGCGATCGAGCGCCTGGATCGCGGCCGACGCGTTGGGCGCGAGCGCCGCGAACGCGCCGAGCAGCGCGTCGGAGTGGCCGCGCTCGTCGCCCTCGATGAGGCCGACGTAGTGGAAGTCGTCGCCCGTGAACATGCGGGCGGACTCGGGCAGCCGCTCGCGCACGGAGATCTCGGCGTCGGCGTCGAGCAGGCTCATCTTCACGCCCGACACCTTGTCGCGGTTGTACTCGATGACCTGCAGCAGCGTGGCCGCCGCGGCATCCGTGTCGTCGGAGCCGAAGTAGCCGGCGAGCGCCGGGTCGAACGCGGTGCCGAGCCAGTGCAGCACGACCGGGCCGGCGGCGGCGCCGAGCACCTCGCGGTAGACGCGGCGGTAGTCGTCGGCGGTCTGCGCGGCGCGCGCGAGGTGGCGGCTCGCCATCAGCACGACGCCGGCGCCGGCGTCCTCCGCGTGGTGGAGCTGCTCCTTGTAGGCGTCGATCACCTGCTCGAGCGAGATGGTCTCGTCGCCGACGTGGTCGGTGTTGACGCCGACGACGAGGTCGGCACCCACGGATGCCGCTTCGGCGGCACTGCGGGTGATCAGTTCGCGCGTGGCGAGGGCGTCGAGCCCCATGTTGCGCTGCGCGGTGTCCATGGCGTCGGCGACGCCGAGCCCCCACGACCAGACGTGGTGGCGGAAGGCGAGGGTGGCGTCCCAGTCGATCTCGGCCGGCTCGCCGGGAGTGTTGTCGGCGAACGGCTTCGGCACCACGTGCGCGGCCGCGTAGGCCACCCGGCTCGTGAGCGGATGCCGCGGCTTCGAGAACGCGGGCGCCTCCGCGAGCGGCACGGCGCGGAGGGCGCCGGTGCCGTCGATGAGGGTGATGGCGGTCATGGTCAGCGCGCCCCGGTCAGCTCGGCGGCCTGCGCCGACGCGGGCGTTGCGGCATCCGCTGCGCTCGCGGCATCCGTCGACCCGCCCTCGAGCGTGACGACGGGCAGGTCGATGCGGCGACCCTCGGTGGACGAGCGGAGCCCCTCCTCGGCGAGGAGCACGCCGCGGGCGCCGGCGAGGAAGTCGTAGTGGTTGGGGGCGTCCTCGACGACGTGGCGGATGAACTCCTCCCACTGCGTCTTGAAGCCGTTCTCGAACACGTCGTTCGTCGGCACCTCGATCCAGTCGCCGTCGTAGTCGTGCGCGTCGGCCAGGTCGGGGTTCCACACCGGCTTCGGGGTGGCGTTGCGCGGCTGGATCTTGCAGCCGAAGAGCCCGACGACCGCCGAACCGAGCGTGCCGTCGACCTGGAACTCGACGAGCTCGTCGCGGTTCACCCGGGTGGTCCAGCTCGAGTTGAGCTGCGCGATCACGCCGCCCTCGAGCTCGAAGATCGCGTAGGCCGCATCGTCGGCGGTGGCCGCGTAGGGGTGGCCCTTCTCGTCGACGCGCTCGGGGATCTCGGTGACCGCCCGCGCGTACACGGACTCGACGCGGCCGAACAGGTTCTCGAGCACGTAGTTCCAGTGCGGGAACATGTCGACGATGATGCCGCCGCCGTCCTCGGCGCGGTAGTTCCAGCTGGGGCGCTGCGCCGGCTGCCAGTCGCCCTCGAAGACCCAGTAGCCGAACTCGCCGCGCACCGAGAGGATGCGGCCGAAGAAGCCGGAGTCGATGAGGCGCTTCAGCTTCTGGAGGCCCGGGAGGTAGAGCTTGTCGTGCACGACGCCGTTCTTGATGCCGGCCTCCTCGGCGAGGCGCGCGAGCTCGAGCGCCTCCTCGAAGCTCTCGGCCGTCGGCTTCTCGGTGTAGATGGCCTTGCCGGCCGCGATGGCCTTCCTGATGGCCTTCGCGCGCGCCTTCGTGACGAGGAAGTCGGCGTAGATCTGCCAGCGGTCGTCGGCGAGCGCCTCGTCGAGGTTCGTCGTGTAGTGCTCGATGCCGTGCTTCGCGGCGAGCTCGGCGAGCTTCGCCTCGCGAGCGGCCCACGAGGATCGGCTCGACCTGCACGCGGGTCACGCCGTCGGCGAGGAGCACGCCGCCCTGCTCTCGGATCGCGAGGATCGAGCGCACGAGGTGCTGCCGATAGCCCATGCGGCCCGAGACGCCGTTCATGATGATGCCGACGGTGGGCTGGTCGCGCTGGGTGGTCTGCGGGGTGGTCTGCGGGGTGGTCTGCTCTGCCACGGTGTGTCCTGTTCGAGCCGGGAGCGAGTGGCGATGATCGCCGCGCCGCTGCGGGAAAGCGTTTACCCGAGTGTAGGACACGACGGGCGGATCGCGCAACACCCGGTTCGCGGGGCATACCCGGCCGCCGTGCCGTCGGGGCCGGTGTCGACCGTCGCTGTGCGCGAGTGCCGTCTCCTGCGTCGAGTGGGCGATCTTGGCGGTGTTCAGGCGCCGGGGTTCGCCAGGATCGCCCACTCGCACGACGGGTCGGCGCGTGACTTCGGCGCGAGGACTCACTTTCCTGGCAACCTCAGTGCGACGCTGCAGGAACTTCCGCGCGACGCGCCGGTCGGATGCCGCGTGCGCCCGGCGCGTCGCGGGGAACTTCCTGCATCCGCGCGCGCGTGCGTGGTACGCGGATGCCGCGGGCGCGCGGGTCCGGCACCCACCACGCGCGGGGTCCGCCACCGCGCGTGATCCGGCACCGCGGGTGGGTGGCGCAGGCGCGGGCGGATGCCGCGGCGCGAGCGGGTCCGCGGGCGTGACGCCGGCGACGACGGCTGCGGCGCGGGGCACCGGAGCGCTAGTCGCGGCGCGGCGTGGACTCGCGCAGCACGACCTCGGTGCGCACGGCCCCCTCGGCCGCGGCATCCGCGTCACCGAGTGCGAGTCGGAGCGCGCGGCGCCCGAGCTCCTCGAGCGGCACGCGCACGGTCGTGAGCGCCGGCGTGACGTCGCGCACCGTGGGGATGTCGTCGAAGCCGGCGACCGCGACATCCGTGCCCGGCGTGAGCCCGGCGTCGCGGATCGCGGAGAGCGCGCCGACCGCCATCACGTCGTTCGCGGCGAAGACGAGCTCGATGTCGCCGAGGCCGCGCTCGATGAGTCGCCGCATGCCGTCGTAGCCGCCGTCGCGGGTGAAGGCGGCGCGGATGACGTCGTCGTCGCGCAGCTCGCCGCCGGTCGCGGCGAGCCCCGCGCGGAAGCCCTCGACACGATCGGCCGCGGTGCGGAGTCCCTCGCCGCCCGTGATGACCGCGAACCGGCGGTAGCCGATGCCCACGAGCTCACGCGCGAGCGACTCGGCGCCGGCGAGGTTCTCGACGAGCACGGTGCGCAGGTCGAGTTCGTTGCGGCTGATCAGCACGACCAGGCCGCCCGAGCGCTCGTACGCCCGGAGCTCCTCCCCGAGTGCGCCCTCGGTGGGGTCGCTGGTCGGCCGCGAACCGGCGAGGATCATCACCCGCGGACGCTGGCCGCGGAGCGTGCGCACGAGCTCGAGCTCGCGCTCGGGGTCGCGCTCGGTGGCGGCCATCGTGACGATGAGCCGCGCGGTGTCGGCCTCGGCGACCACGCCGGAGGCGATGGAGGAGAAGTAGGGGTCGGCGATGTCGGCGACGAGCAGCGCGACGGTCGTCGTCGTGCCGCGGGCCACGGCCTGCGCCGAGAGGTTGGGGGAGTAGTCGAGCCGCGCGGCGGCCTCGAGCACGCGCTTGCGGTACTCCTCGTTCACCTTGCGGGTGCTGCCGTTGAGCGAGCGGGACGCCGTGGCGAGCGACACGCCCGCCTCGCGCGCGACGTCGTGCAGGGTCGCCGGTGCGCTTCGGCTCGTCTGGATGCCGCCCTCGGCCATCTGTCCTCCCGCGTTCTCCCGCCCCCGTTCGGGCGCCTCGACTCTACCGCCCAGCCGCCCCGGAGGGTCCGAGGTTTGGCCGAGCGTGCACTTGCTGGTAGAAATGATAGCGAATCGAGATAGCGCTTTCCCGCCTGATTCCGACTCGATCCGTCGATCTGCGGATGCCGCCGAGGAAGCGCTTTCTCGCACGTCGACCCGAGTGGAGCACGCGATGGCGCAGCAGGAACGGTACGGACTCGTCGGCACGGGCAGCAGGGCGGGCATGTACATCCGTGCGCTGTCGGGCACGCAGCTCGGCGCGGAGCACGTTCCCGGCATCGCCCGGCTCGTCGCCTGGAGCGACGCCAACCCGGGCCGGCTCGACGTCTACGAGCGCGAGGTCGTGGCTGCGGGGCATCCGGCGCCGGCTCGCTACGCGCCCGACGAGCTGGAGCGCATGATCCGCGAGCAGCGACTCGATCGGGTGATCGTGACCACCCCCGACTTCACGCACGCCGACTTCGTGGTGCGAGCGCTGCACGCCGGCGCCGACGTCGTCGTCGAGAAGCCGCTCACGATCGACGCCGAGAGCGTGCGGCGCATCGGCGAGGCGATCGCCGACACCGGGCGCGAGGTCATCACGACGTTCAACTACCGCTACAGCCCGCGCAACTCCACGCTGCGGCAGGTCATCGCCGACGGCGAGATCGGCGCCGTCACCTCGGTGCACTTCGAGTGGGCGCTCGACACCGTGCACGGCGCCGACTACTTCCGCCGCTGGCACCGGCAGAAGGCGAACTCGGGCGGTCTCTTCATCCACAAGGCCTCGCACCACTTCGACCTCGTCAACTGGTGGATCGCCGCGACGCCCGTGCGCGTGTTCGCGAGCGGCGGCCTGCGCTTCTACGGGGCCGAGAACGCAGCGGCGCGCGGCCTGGGCGAGCGTCCGTCGCGCGGCACCGGGGTCACCGGCGACCCGTTCGCGCTCGACCTGTCCGCCGACGAGCACCTGAAGGAGCTCTACCTCGACCAGGAGCACCACGACGGCTACCTGCGCGACCGCGACGTGTTCGACGCCGGCATCACCATCGAGGACAACCTCGCCGCCCTCGTCGACTACGACACCGGCGCGACGATGAGCTACTCGCTCAACGCGCACGCGCCGTGGGAGGGCTACCGCGTCACGGTGAACGGCACGGAGGGTCGCGCCGAGCTCGAGGTCGTCGAGCGAGGCGCCGTGCTGATCGGCGACGACGGTCGCGTCGTGGTCGACCCGAGCATGAACCCGGACTCCTCGCCCGAGGACGAGGTGCGTCCCGACTCCGAGCGGCTCGTGGTGCAGCGGCACTGGGAGGGCGCGCGCGTCGTGCCGATCCCCGAGGGCATCGGCAGCCACGGGGGCGGCGACGCGTACCTGCTCGACCACGTCTTCAACCGGGTCACGGATGACGCGCCGCTCGGCCGCGTCGCCGGCTACGCCGACGGCGTCAAGGCGGTGTCGGTCGGCATCGCCGGCAACCTGTCACTCGCCACGGGCGAGCCGGTGCTCATCGCCGACCTCGAGCTCGGCGTCTAGCGCGAGCGGTCAGCGGATGCCGCGGCATCCGTCTCCCGACTCGACCCGCCGGAACTGCCACTCGCCGGCGCATAGACGATCCGACACGCTCGATCGTCCGCGGTCGCGTCCGCGGGGCGTCGGATCGTATATCCGCTGATTGGTGCCGGGCGGTGAGCGGATGCGCTGCATCCCGCCTGGACGCGGACGCACCGCGGGCGGCGGACATGACGCGCTGATCGTCCCGTGGGCCCTTGGACCCGTTCGCCACGGCCGACGGCTGCGATGATCGCGAGCATGACCGATCCGACGAAAGCTCCCCAGGGCTGGTACGACGACGGCAGCGGCCGGCAGCGCTACTGGGACGGCACAAGTGGACCGAGCACTTCGCGCCGCTGCCGCCACCCGCTGATCAGGCCGCCACCGTGCCCTCCGAGACGGCTGCCTACGGCGGGGCCGCAGGTGCCGAGCACCACCGCGACGATGCCGAGCGCCCCGAGCCGCATGCCCGAACCCGGCCAGGTGAACGTCCTCGGCGTGGTCGCCCTGGTCATCGCCGCCGTCGGGTTCGTGCTCGCATGCATCCCGTTCGTCCAGGTCGCCGGCTTCGTCCTCTTGCCGATCGCGCTCGTGCTCGCGATCGTCGCCCTGTTCCTCCCGGGCGGGAAGTGGCCCGCCATCACCGGCCTCATCGTGTCGGTCCTCGGCGCGATCGCCGGCACCATCGTCTTCGCCGTCGTCACGGTCGGCGTCGTCGGCCAGATCGTCGACTCCGAGGTGATCCCCGAGATCGAGGAGCAGTTGGAGGAGGAGTTCTCGCCGGTCCCGACCGAGGAAGCCGACGATTCCGATGGGGAGTCGACGGGGGTGCTCGCCTTCGGCGACACGCAGGCGTGGGACGACGGCGTCTCGATGACCGTGTCCGGGCCGGAGCCGTTCACGCCATCGGACCTCGCGGCGGGCGCCGATCAGGCGGAGGACGTGGTCTTCACGCTGACGATCACGAACGACTCCTCCGAGAACGTCCAGCCGGTGGTCTTCTCCAGGCTCGAGTCCGACGGCGTCGAGGCCACTCGCATCCTCGACGTCGGCGCCGAGGGCGGGCAGGTCGGAATCCCGCCCACCACGGCCGTGCTTCCCGGCGAGTCGATCACCTGGCTGGAGGCGTGGTCCGTCGCCGATTCGACGTCGCTGTCGATGCGGACCGCGCCGTCGTTCACGTACGAGGACGTCACCTGGACGAGCGAGCGGTAGCGCGGCGGGCGACCCGTGCCGTGACGGATGCCGCGGCATCCGTCGCGGGTGTCATGCACGGTCGATCGGCGGCGCTTCCTTCGGGTACGCGACGAGCATCGCGCCCGAGAGGATCCACACCACGCCGATCGCGGCGATGAGCGCCGGCCCACCGAACCCGGCGGCCAGGCCCGCCACGGCCGCGCCGGCGGCGGCCGCGGCCGCACGGAGCCCGGCGCCGACCGTGAACACCTGCGAGCGCAGCGACGGCGGGCTCTGCTGCTTGCGGATGAGCAGCATCGCCGCCGAGCTCGCCGCGGTGAACAGGCCCGACACGCCGATGGCGGCGATCGTCCACGTCGTGCCGATCTCAAGCGCGGCGAGCACGGTGAACACCCCGGTCGCGGCGAAGCCGACGCCCATCGTGACCTCGGGCCGGAAGCGCGGCGGCTTCGCGGAGTTCCAGAGCGCGCCGAGCAGGCCGCCGATCGCGAAGGCGGTGACGATGAGGGCGCCGCCCCCGGCGTCGCCGCCGCGCTGCACGGACAGGGCGACGGCCGCGATCGCGAGGCCTCCGGCGCCGAACTGGCTCAGCGTGCCGCTCGAGGTGATCACCGCGAGCGGCCGGTGGGTCGCGATGTGCCGGAATCCGGCGGCGATGGTGCGCAGCATCGAGGCGTGCGGTTCGCCGGCGACCGGGCGGAGCCGCAGCGGGATCGTCCCGATCGCGCCGAGCAGCGCGCTGCCGGCCATGAGCAGCGTGGCGAGTCGAGCGGAGCCGAACGCGGCGGCGGCAGCGACCGCCGCCGGTCCGGCCACCGCTCCGAGGTTGTACGCGAGCGCGTCGATCGCGTACGCGCGGCGCTCGTCGGGGATGACCTCGGTGACGAAGCTCGACAGGCCGCCCATCACGAACGGCGTCGCGATCCCGGCCACGACGAGCGCGAGCGCGACGACGCCCGCGGGCACGACGCCGAGGAAGGCGGCGACCGTGAACGCCGCGGCCGTCACCAGCCCCGCGCCCGCGACGAACGCGCCGGGTCGCCGGGTGCGGTCGAGCACCGCGCCCACGATCGGCGCGGCGACGATGCTGGGTCCGAGCGCCGCGGCCACGAGCAGGCCGCCGAGGCCCACGTCGCCGAGCTGCTCGACCGCCAGCACCGGGATCGCCACGACGATGCCGCCCACCGCGAGGCGGGGCGGGGTCGCCGCGGTGAGGTAGCCCGCGACGCCCATTCAGTCGCCCGGCGAACCGGGCACGACGAGCACTCCGTCGACGCGGCGCGGGATGCCCAGCGGGTTCGACTCGCGCAGCTCGGCGGGCAGCGCGGCATCCGGAGCATCCTGGTAGGCCACCGGGCGCAGGAACCGGCGGATCGCGGTCACGCCCACCGAGGTGTGGATCGACGTCGTCGACGGCCATGGGCCGCCGTGCTGCTGCGCCCAGCTCACGGCGACTCCGGTCGGCCAGCCCGCGAAGAGCACACGGCCGGCGACCTCGGTGAGCACCGCGAGGATGTCGGCGAGGTCCTCGCCGGGCTCGGCGTGCACGGTCGCGGTGAGGCTGCCGCCCACCGAGCGGATGGCCGCGAGGGCGTCATCGACGTCGTCGTACTCCACGACGAGGGTCGAGGGGCCGAAGCACTCCGCGAGGAGCGCGCCGGGGTCGGCGAGCACGGCTGCGGTCGTCGTCGACAGCACCACGGCCGATCCGGTGCCGGGCCTGCTGCGCCGCATCGCCCGCGACCACCTCCACGCCGTCGTGCGCGGCGAGCCCGGCGAGCCCGTCGGCGAAGGCCGCCGCGATGCCGTCGGTGAGCATCGGCACCGGGGCGGACTGCCCGACGGCGGCGGCCACGCGCTCGGCGAAGCCGGAGCCCGCCGGGCACGAACACGACGCCCGGGTTGGTGCAGAACTGCCCGGCCCCGAGGGTGAACGACGCGGCGAGGCCGCTCGCGAGGTCGTCGGCGCGCGCGTCGAGCGCCGCGGCCGTGATCAGCACGGGGTTCACGGCGCTGAGCTCGCCGTAGAACGGGATGGGGTCGGGCCGCGACGACGCGAGGTCGAACAGGGCGCGGCCGCCGTGCAGGGAGCCGGTGAAGCCGACGGCGCGGATCTCGGGGTGCTGCACGAGGGCGACGCCGGTCTCGCGGCCCTCGACGTGGCCGAAGACGCCGTCGGGGGCGCCCGCCGTGGCGAGCGCCTCGGCCACGATCTCGGCGGTGCGGCGCGAGAGCCGCGGATGCGCCGAATGGCCCTTGACGATCACCGGGCATCCGGCCGCGAGGGCCGACGCGGTGTCGCCGCCGGCGACCGAGAACGCGAACGGGAAGTTCGAGGCGCTGAAGACCGCGACGGGGCCGAGCGGTCGCAGCATCCGGCGAAGGTCGGGCCGCGGCGGCGTGGTCGACGGGTCGGGGTGGTCGACCGTCGCCTCGAGGTACGACCCCTCGACCACGGCCGACGCGAACAGGCGCAGCTGCGCGGTCGTGCGCGCGAGCTCGCCGGTGAGGCGTGCCGTGCCGAGGTGCGACTCCTCGTCGGCGAGGGGGATGAGCTCGCCGGCGGCCCCGTCGAGCGCGTCGGCCACGGCGGTGAGCCAGGCCGACCGTTCCGCCGCCGTCGAGGCGACCGTCGTCGCGAAGGCGGCGCGAGCGGCGCCGGCGACCTCGTCGAGCGTCGGGCGGGTCGTCGTGTCGGTGGTCGCGGTGGTGGTCGTCATCATTCCTCCGTGCGGTCGGCGGATGCCGCGGCATCCGCTCGGGATCCTGCGAAGCGGATCCCCAGTCCAGTCTGCCCCGTCGTGCGCACCCGATTCCCCTCGACGGCGACGGGCGCGGGGGACGCGAGTGCGCCGAGGGACTCGAACGAGGCGTCCTCGACGGATTCGACGAGGTGGTCGCCGGGCAGGGCGAGGGCGAGCTGGGCGGAGAGCTCGAGCAGCAGGTGGGGCGCGAGCTCGATGCCGCGGTGGCCGGCGAGCCCGGCGATCGCCAGGAACGGCGTGATGCCGCCGACGCGCACGATGTTCGGCTGCACGACGTCGACGGCGCCCGCGTCGATGAACTCGGCGAACCGGAAGCGCGTGTAGAGGTTCTCGCCGAGGGCGACGGGCACCTCGATGCGGTCGCGGAGCGCGACGTGCGCGGCCAGGTCGTCGGCGCGGAGCGGCTCCTCGATCCACGTGAGGTCGAAGGCGGCGAGTTCGCCGATGGCGCGCTCGGCCTGATCGAGCGTCCAGCGCTGGTTGGCGTCGATCATCAGCCGGCGCCCGGGTCCGATCACGTCGCGCACCGCGCGGATGCGCTCGACGTCGTCGCCGAGGTCGGGGCTGCCGACCTTGACCTTCACGGCGTCGAAGCCCGCGTCGACCCAGCGCCCGGCCTGGGCCACGAGCTCGTCGATCGGGTAGTGCAGGTTCACGCCGCTGCCGTAGACCTCGGCGGTCTCGTGCCGACGGCCGAGGTGGTCGGTGATGCCGAGGCCGGCGCGGCGCGCGGCGAGGTCCCAGAGCGCGAGGTCGAGGCCGGCCATCGCGATGGTCGTGATGCCGCCGCCGCCACCCTCGTGCAGGTGCCGCCACAGCGGCTCCCACAGCGACGCGGCGTCGGCGTCGCGGCCGAGGGCGAACGCGGCGATGTCGTGATCGAGGTGCGCCTGCACGGCGGCCGCGCCGATCGACGGCGTCCACGAGAAGCCGTATCCCCGGTCGCCGGCCGAGTCCTCGACGACCACCTCGACGAGGGAGAGGTCGCGCACGTCGGGTCCCCACGGCCGCGAGAGCGGCACGCGGATGGCGCGCGTCGCGATGCGGCGGATGGATGCGGTCACCGCACCGCCGCCGTGTCGAGCCGCTCGGCGAGGGCGAGTCCGTCGTCGAGGATCGCGCCGAGGCGAGCCTCCTGTGCGGGCGTCGGGTCGACGAGCGGGGGGCGCACCGAGCCGACGTCGAGTCCGCGCAGCCGCAGCCCCGCCTTGATGAGCGAGACGCCGAACCCGGGGGTCTCGTCGCGCAGCCGCACGAGGGGCGTGTAGAACTCGCGCAGCAGCGTCATCCGGGTCGCCTCGTCGCCGTCGGTGTAGGCGCGGTAGTGCAGCGCGGCGAGCTCGGGGATCATCGCGAACGCGGCCGAGGAGTACAGCGGGATGCCGATGCCGCGGTAGGCGCCCTGGCTGAGCTCGGCGGTGAGCAGGCCGTTGAAGAACTGCAGGTCGCGGCCGGTCGCCTCGGCGGCGAGCACGATCTCCTGGGCGAGCCCGATGTCGCCGGTGCCGTCCTTGAAGCCGACGACCTTGGGGTTCCCGGCGAGTCGGGTGATGGCCTCGGCGGTGTAGCGGGCGGTGCCGCGGTGGTAGACGATCACGGGCAGGTCGGATGCCGCGGCCACGGCCTCGACCCAGGCGACGAGCCCGTCGGTCGTGCCCGAGACGAGGTACGGCGGCAGGAGGAGCAGGCCGTCGGCGCCGGCGGCGGCCGCGCCGCGGGCCAGCTCGATCGCGTGGCCGAGCGGACCGCCCGCACCGGCGATGACGGGCACGCGGCCGCCGACGACGCCGACCGTGGTGCGCACCACGTCGATCGCCTCGCGTGCCGACAGCGCATGGAACTCCCCGGTGCCGCAGGCGGGGAACACCCCGCCCGGCGCGAACGGCAGCCGCGAGTCGACGTGCTCGGCCAGCACGTCGAGGTCGACGTCGCCGGCCGCGCCGAACGGCGTGACGGGGAAGAAGAGCACCCCGTCGAACACGGGTGCGGGTGCGGTCATGATGCCCTCGATTCGGTCGGCACGGCGGATGCCGCGGCGAGCTCGCCGCGCCAGTCGCGCTCGGGTCGCCAGCCGATGCGCTCGGCGGCCTTGTCGATGGAGAAGACGGGTCGCGTGCCCTCGAGCACGTCGGCGGCCTCGCCGAGGGCGGGCGCGTACTCGCGCCAGAGCTCGGCCACGGGCCGGGTCGCGAGCGCGTCGGCAGCCCCGACGAAGTACCCCTCGCCGTCGACCGCGTCGGCCGGTGCGGCGAGCCAGGCGTCGACGAAGGCGGCCGCGTCGCGCGCGTCGAGGTAGTTGAAGAGGCTGACCGCGGCGAGGGCGGGGTCGGCGAGTCGCTCGGCGATGGTGTGGCCCTGCTGCGTCGGTGCGCCGGCCCACTCCTCTGGCGAGATCACGTAGCAGGGGCGGAAGAACCCGTAGGCCCCGGCGGCCGTGCGCGAGAACATGCGCACCGTCTCCTCGATCACGATCTTCGACAGGGCGTAGGCGTTGGCCGGGTGCGCGGGGTGCGTCTCGTCGATGGGCACGGATGCCGCGCGCCAGCCGGGCGCGCTGTAGCCGATCACGGTGGGGCTGCTCGCGGCGAGCACGCGGCCGACGCCGGCGCGCGCGGCGGCGCCGAGCACGGTGTGGGCGAGCGTCGTGTTGGTGACGAGGATCTCGCGCTCGGGCGCGCTGAACGGCACGGCGATGCCGGCGAGGTGCACGACGGCGTCGGGTCGAAGCTCGTCGAACAGCTCCCGGGCGGCCTGCTCGTCGCGGAGGTCGATCGGTGCGCTCGTCGACGCCGTCGAGCTGCGCCGGTGCCCGGTCGGCGCCGACGACCGTGTGGCCGGATGCGGCGAGCCCCGCGCACACGCTGCGACCGAGGCGTCCGGATGAACCGGTGACGACGACGTGCACTGCGCCCTCCTGAGGGAATCGAGAAACCGCTTTCTCGACGAGAGCCTAGGCGATGACTGGGCTGTCCGGCAACTCTGCGGGTACACTGAGGAACCGGTTTCCCGTTTCGCGCCGGCGCCGCAGGGCCGTGCGCCCGAGGCGACGCCGCGGCGATGAGGAAGCCCGACGAGCGGGAGACGCGACCAGCGAAGGGGACGGAATGGGCGAGCGCAGCCGCGCGACGACGATCGCGGACGTCGCCGCGCACGCGGGCGTCTCGCAGGCGTCGGTGTCGCGCGTGCTGAACGGCAAGCAGTCCGTCGATCCGGTCATCGTGCACCGCGTGCAGGCGTCCATCGCCGCGCTCGGGTACTCGCCGAGCCCGGCCGCCCGCAGCCTCGTGCACGGACGCAACGACACGATCGCGATGGTCGTGCCCGACCTCGAGAACCCGCTGTTCCAGGGCATCCTCAAGGGGCTGAGCCTCGCCGCGGCATCCGACGGCTACCGCGTGCTCGTCGCCGACACGGCCGAGCGCGTCGACGACGAGGAGCCGACCGCCGTCGAGGCGCGGCAGCGGTGCGACGCGCTCGTGCTCTGCGCGCCGCGCATGCCCGAGCAGCGGTTGCGACGGCTCGTGTCACGCGTCGCCCCGGTCGTCGTCGTGAACCGTCCGCTGCCCGACGCCGACGTGCCGATCGTCGGCGTCGACTACGTGCGCGGCATCCGCGACCTCGTCGACCACCTGCGAGGGCTCGGGCACCGCCGCATCGCCTACGTGAGCGGCCCGGCGTCGAGCGCCTCGAACGCCGAGCGGCTGCGGGGGGTCGCCGACGCGACCGGCGCCCATCCCGACGTGCACATCGACGCCGTGCCGGGAGGATCCCGCCTGGAGGACGGCTACGCCGCCGCCGAGGCGGTGCTGGCCGCCCGCGACGCCGGCGCCACCGCGGTGATCGCCTTCAACGACCTCGTGGCGCTCGGCCTCATGACGCGCCTGCGCGAGCTCGGGGTCGACGTGCCCGGCGACCTCTCGATCGCGGGCTTCGACGACGTGCCGATGGCGGGCTTCGCGACGCCGCGGCTCACGAGCATGTCCGTGCCGCGCGGCGAGATCGGCGCGCAGGTCTGGGCGCGCCTGCGCACGCTGATCGCCGGTGGGCCGATCGAGCACACCGTGCTCTTCCGGCCGCGCCTCGAGGCGCGCGAGAGCACGGGGCCGGTGCGATGAGCGCGCGCGCCGCGGCATCCGCCCCCTCGATCGTCGATCGCGCCGTGAAGCGGCGACGGGTGCTCGACCTGCTCGACCGGCGGGGCGTCGACTCGATCGTGCTCCGCTCGCACACCGCCGTCGCGTGGTACCTCGACGGCGCACGCACCCACGTGTCGCTCGCCGGCGATCCCGTGGCGGCCGTCGTGGTGCGCCCCGACGGCGACGAGCTGCGGGTCTTCGACAACGAGGCCGACCGGCTGGCCGCCGAGGAGCTCGGTCCCTCCCTCGACCTGGCGGTGACGCGCGTGCCGTGGCACGACGCGCTCGTGCCCACCGGTGCCGCCGACCTCGACGAGGTCGATGCGGCGGCCGACCTGCGCGTCGCGCGGGCGAGCCTGCTGCCCGCGGAGCTCGCCCGCTACCGCGCGCTCTGCCGCGAGGTCGCCGAGGTGCTCACGGATGCCGCGGCCGCCGCCCGTCCGACCGACGCCGAGCGCGACGTGGCCGCCCGGCTGGCCGCCGACCTCGTGGCGCGCGGGATCGACCCGCTGGTGACGCTCGTGGCCGGACGCTCGCGGCTCGCCCACCGGCATCCGCTGCCCACCGCTGCGCCGATCGGCGACCGCGCGATGCTCGTGGTGTGCGGCCGGCGCAACGGACTCATCGCGAACGCGACGCGCTGGGTGCGCTGGGGCGCCTCGCCGTCGGAGGCCGATGCGGCGCGGCGCATCCTCGACGTCGAGGCCGCCTTCCTCGCGGGCACGTGGGTCGGCGCGACCGTCGGCGAGGCCTTCGCCGCCGGAATCGCGGCGTACGGGCGCGCGGGATTCGACCCCGGCGAGTGGCGGCGGCACCACCAGGGCGGTGCGGCCGGGTACGCGGGACGCGACCCCCGCGGCACGCCCGCCGTCACCGACCCCGTGCAGGTCGACCAGGCGTTCGCGTGGAACCCCACCGCCCCCGGCGCCAAGGTCGAGGACACGGTGCTCGTGCGAGCCGATGGGATCGAGGTCCTGACCGTCGACGCGCGCTGGCCGACGACCAGCGTCGGCGGGCTCGATCGCCCCGTCGAGCTCGACCGTGTAGGGTCGGGATAACGCTTTCCCACGGCGTCCGCCCAGCGCGCGCCGCCCGCAGATCGACGACGATACCGAGGAGACCCGATGCCCACCATCCGCATCGAGGAGGACGGCGATCGCGTGCGCATCGCCGCGGACGAGGCCGTGCTCGCCGAGTACGTGCACCGGCCGACCGACGTGCAGCTCGAGTCGCCCCGGCCGTACCTCAGCCCGATCCGCACGCTCGGCGGCGAGCTCGTCTCGCTCTTCCGGCCGCACGATCACGTGTGGCACAAGGGCATCGCGTGGTCGCTGCCGGTCGTCGGCGACGAGAACTTCTGGGGCGGCCCCACGTTCGTGTCCGGGCAGGGCTACGTGCAGCTGCCGAACAACGGCACCCAGCGCCACCGGTCGTTCGAGCAGCCGGCGGATGCCGCGGGGCCGGCGCCCGCCCGCATCGTCGAGTCGCTCGACTGGGTCACCGAGGCCGGCGAGACCCTGTTCGAGGAGCAACGCACCCTCGCGGCACGGATCCTCGACGACGACGCGTGGCTCCTCGGCTTCGAGACGCGGATGGCGAACGTGTCGGGCCGCGCCATCCCCATCGGCTCGCCCACGACCCGCGGCCGTGAGAACGCCGGCTACGGCGGACTGTTCTGGCGCGGCCCCCGCTCGTTCACCGGCGGCACCGTGCTCGCGCCCGGCGTCGCGGGCGGCGACGAGCTGCGCGGCATCCGAGCGCCCTGGATGGGATTCAGCGGACGGCACGACGGCAGCGGCGGCGCCTCGACCGTCGTGATGGTCGACGACCCCGGCAACGTGCAGCACCCGCCGCAGTGGTTCGCGCGCACCGAGGAGTTCGCGTGCCTCTGCCCGGCGCCGTTCTTCAGCGAGGAGCACGAGGTGCCGCCCGGCGGCACGCTCGTGCTGCGGTACGGCGTGGTGATCGCCGACGGCGCGGGCGATCCCGAACGCGCGGCGGCGCTGGCCGCCGCGGCCGCGCGCCGCCCTGCCCGAGCTCCTGGGTGCGCGATGAGCGCGGCCACCCCGCCCGTGTTCCCCGGCGCCACGTCGGTGAGCGCGCTCGAGGTGTACGGCGGCCGGGCGCCCGACGGGCTCGCCGGCGGCACCCCGCACCTGCACACCGTCTCGGCCGAGGCCTACCTGGTGGTGTCGGGCCGCGGACGGCTGCAGACCGTCGACGCGCTCGGGCTTCGCGGAGCATCCGCTCGAGGCCGGCGCGCTCGTGTGGTTCGAGCCCGGGGTCATCCACCGGGTCGTGAACGACGGCGGCGACCTCGAGGTGCGCGTCATCATGCAGAACGCCGGCCTGCCCGAGGCGGGCGACGCCGTGATGACCTTCCCCGACGACGTGCTCGCCGACCCCGAGCGCTACCGGGCGGCGGCGACGCTGCCGGGCCCCGAGCATCCCGATGCCGAGCGGCTCGCCGCCGCCCTCGCCCGCCGCGACCTCGCGGTGCAGGGCTTCCTCGCGCTGTTCGACGACGACGGCGCGGTCGATCCCGCGCGGCTCGCCCGGCTCCACGAGCGTGCGGTGGCGCTCGTCGCCCCGCGCGCGCCCGAATGGCGCTCGCGGTGGGAGGCGGGTGCCCTGGCCGTCGCGCGCGACACCGGCGACCGGCTCGACGCCCTCGAGGCCGGGCGCGATCCCGGCCTCGCCGCGGCACGCGTCGCCGCGTCGCCCGCCGCCGACGCGTTCGGCATGTGCGGTCGCCTGCGCCGCTACCCGACGACCCCCTCGAAGGAGACCCATGCCTGAGCACGCCCCCCTGCGCGCCGCGATCATCGGCACCGGCGCGATCGCGAACGCCCACGCCAGCGGCGCTCGCCGCCACGCCCGACGCCGAACTGGTCGCCGTCGTCGACCGCGACCCCGCGCTCGCCCGTGCGTTCGCCGAGCGCTGGGGCGGCCCCGCGACCTTCGCCTCGCTCGACGCCCTGCTCGCGAGCGGCACCGTCGACGTGCTGCACGTCTGCACCCCGCCCGGCGTGCACGCCGAGCAGGCCATCGCCGCCCTCGACGCCGGCCTGCACGTGGTCTGCGAGAAGCCCGCCGCGCTCTCGCTCGACGAGCTCGATGCGATGACGGATGCCGCGGCGCGCAACGACCGGCGCCTCGCCGTCGTCTTCCAGCAGCGCACCGGGTCGGCCGCCGCGCACGTGCGGGGGCTCCTCGACTCCGGCGCGCTCGGACGCCCCCTGGTGGCGACGTGCCAGACGCTGTGGTTCCGCGACCCCGCCTACTTCGCGGTGCCGTGGCGCGGCAAGTGGGCGACCGAGGGCGGCGGCCCGACGCTCGGCCTCGGCATCCACCAGATCGACCTGCTCGCCTGGCTCCTCGGCGACTGGGCGAGCGTGCAGGGCCAGCTCTGGCGGCTCGATCGGGAGACCCAGATGGAGGACGTCTCGACGGCGGTCATCGCGTTCGCCGGCGGCACCGTGGCATCCGTCATCACGAGCGCCCTCTCGCCGCGCGAGACGAGCTCGATCCGCATCGACACCGAGCTCGCCACGGTGACGGTCGACCACCTCTACGGACACGGCCACGAGCACTGGCGCATCACGCCCGCGCCGCACGTCGACGCCGAGACCGCCGCGGCCTGGGCCCTCCCCGAGGTGGAGGAGGCGAGCGGCCACGATCCGCTCGTCCGCGACATCTACGCCGCGCTGGTGTCGGGCGAGCCGCTGCCGTCGACCGCATCGGATGCCGCGCGGTCGTTCGAGATCGTCACGGCGATCTACTCCTCGGCGGCCTCCGGTGCGGTGGTCACCCCCGAGACGCTCCGCGACGACGTCGACCGCCGCCGCAGCCTCGAGAGCCCCATCACCGACCTGCGGCATGCCTGACGACGCGCTGTTCCACGACCCGGTGCACGACGGTGCGACGGATCCGACCGTGATCCGCCACCGCGACACGGGCGAGTGGTGGATGTTCTACACGCAGCGACGGGCGACCGTCGACGAGCCCGGCGTCGCCTGGGTCCACGGATCCCGCATCGGCGTCGCGCGCTCGGCCGACGCGCTCGACTGGCGGTACGCGGGAACGGTGGCGGGCCTCCGGCTCGGAACCGGGGACGAGACCCACTGGGCGCCCGAGGTGATCGACGACGGCGAGCGGTACCGCATGTACCTCACGGTCATCGACGGCATCCCCGATCGCTGGGAGGGGCACGCGCGCCGCATCGTCGAGTACGTCAGCGACGACCTCGAGCAGTGGCGCGTCGTCGGCGAGATCCCGCTGAGCTCCGACCGGGTCATCGACGCGTGCGTCGCGCACTGCCCCGACGGGCGCTGGCGCCTCTGGTACAAGGACGAGGCCGACGATTCCACCACGTGGGTCGCCGTGAGCGACGACCTGACGTCGTGGCGGGTCGAGGGGCGCGCGATCGGCGGGCGGCCGCACGAGGGGCCCAACGTGTTCGAGCTCGGGGGCTGGTGGTGGATGCTCGTCGACGAGTGGCGGGGGATGGGCGTGCACCGCTCCGCCGACGCGGTGACCTGGGAGCGCCAGGGCGGCGACGACGAGGTCATCCTCGGCGAGCCCGGCCGACCGGGTCGGCGACGAGACGTTCGGCCGGCACGGCGATGTCGTCGTCGAGGGCGGGGCCGCGACGCTCTACTACTTCACGCACCCCCACTGGGACGGCTCGGAGCTCGGTTCGAGCGACGCCGCTGCGGCTCGCCGGAGCGCCGTGTTCGCCGCACCGCTGGTGGTTGTGGACGATCGGCTCGTCTGCCCGCGCGACGGCGTGCCTGGCCGAAACCCCTCCTGACCGGGAGTTCCGCGGAACGCGCGGGGACGGCTCCGCGGCATCCGATAACGAATTGAAACGATTTTCTGCATCCGGTTGACCCACCGCCCTCGCTGGGCTACATTTGGGGAAGCGCTTTCCCATGGCGTGACAGGCACCAGGCAGACAGAGACGTTTCCGGGAGGACAACGATGTTCAACATTCGCAAGCGCCGCATGGCGGCGGCCGCAGCGGCCATCACCGCGAGCGCGGCCCTCGTGCTCACGGGCTGCGCGGGCGGCGGTGGCAGCGAGGAGGCCGCCGCGACCTACGACCCCGACGAGGAGGTCACCCTCAACCTCGCCTTCTGGGGCAACGACGTGCGCGCCGCGCTCTACGAGGAGGCCATCGCCGCGTTCAACGAGGAGTACCCGAACATCACGGTCAACTCCTCCTTCCTCGGCTTCCCCGAGTTCTGGGAGAAGCGCCAGACCGAGGCGGCTGGAGGCGGCCTGCCCGACGTCATGCAGTTCGACTACTCCTACCTCCGCCAGTACTCGGAGAACGGCCTCCTGCTCGACCTCGAGCCGTACCTCGGCAACATCATCGACACCGAGCCGCTCAGCGAGAACATCCTCTCGATCGGCGTCGTCGGCGACGAGACCACCGGCATCCCGACCTCCACGAACGCGTGGGGCCTCTTCACGAACACGAAGCTGCTCGACCAGGTCGGCGTCGAGGAGTTCGAGGGCGGCGGCTGGGAGGACTACACCGCCTGGGTCGAAGAGGGTTCCGCGGCCGGCGCCGGCGCGATCTGGGGCGGCACCGACTACACCGGCCGCATCCAGAACTTCGAGATCCAGCAGCGCGCCCAGGGTGAGGACCTCTTCACCGAGGACGGCGAGCCGAACTTCACCGAGGAGGACCTCACCGCGTTCTGGGAGCAGGGCGAGGACATCCGCGCGGCCGCGATCCCGCAGCAGCGCCTCGAGGAGGTCTACCCCCTCTCGGGCTTCGACACCGCGCTCACCCTGAGCGAGCTGACGTGGGACAACTTCGGCGCCGGCTACCTGGGCAACCTGGGCGAGGGCTACACCGAGCTCGGCCTCGTCGCCCCGCCGGTGACCGAGGAGGGCGCGCAGGACCTCTACCTCAAGCCCTCGATGCTGCACTCGATCGCCTCGACGACCGACCACCCCGAGGCCGCGGCCACGCTCGTCAACTTCCTCGTGAACAGCCCCGAGGCCGGAGCGATCTTCGGCACCAACCGAGGCCTCCCCGCATCCGAGACGATGCTCGAGGGCGCGGAGCTCGACCCGCTGGGCCAGCAGATCCGCGACTACGAGGCAGTCGATCTCCGACCGCCTCGGCGACGCCCCGCCCGTGCCGATCGTCGGCTACGGCACGCTCGAGGAGAAGTTCCGCCAGCTCGGCCAGGAGCTCGGCTTCGGCACCGTGACCGTCGAAGAGGCCGTCGAGCAGTTCTTCAACGAGATGGACGTCGTCCTCAACCAGTAACAGCTGAAGCAGTCGACTCCGGGCCCGGTGGGGCACCACCCCGCCGGGCCCGGAGTACTGTTTCTCGCAGGAACCGGAGAACCAACGTGAGCACGGAAACCGAATCGATCGTCACGGCCGAGGCCGGGTCGAGAAGCGTCCGGCAGGCGATGCGCCAGGTCCGGCGCGACGAGAACCGCAAGGTGCCGACGACGGCGGGCAAGCGCAAGGCCGCGAACCGCCGCGAGACCGTGGCCGGGTACGGATTCCTCGTGCCGTGGCTGATCGGCTTCCTGGGCCTGACCGTCGGCCCGATGATCTTCTCGCTCTACCTGGCCTTCACGAAGTACAACCTCTTCACCGAGCCCGAGTGGGTCGGCCTGGACAACTTCGTGCGCATGTTCACCGAGGACCCGAACTACATCCAGTCGGTGCAGATCACCCTCGTGTACGTGCTGGTCGGCACCCCGATCAAGCTCGCCGCGGCGCTCGGCGATCGCGATGCTGCTGAACTACCGCGATCGCGGCTCGGGCTTCTTCCGCTCCTCGTTCTACGCCCCGTCGCTGATCGGCGCGTCGGTGTCGGTCGCGATCGTGTGGCGGGCGATGTTCTCCAACGACGGCCCGGTCGACAACGGCCTGAGCTTCTTCGGCATCGACATCGGCGGCTGGGTCGGCAACGTGCAGCTGGTGATCCCGATGATGATCCTGCTCGCGGTGTGGCAGTTCGGCGCCCCGATGGTGATCTTCCTCGCGGGCCTGAAGCAGATCCCGCAGGAGCTGTACGAGGCCGCAGAGGTCGACGGCGCCGGCCCGTGGCACAGGTTCCGCAACGTGACCATCCCGATGCTCTCGAGCGTGATCTTCTTCAACCTGCTGCTCGAGATCATCAACGCGTTCCAGGTGTTCGCGTCGGCGTACATCATCTCCAACGGCTCGGGCGGCCCGGCCGGCATGACGAACTTCTACACCCTCTACCTCTACAAGCGCGGCTTCGCCGACCTGCAGATGGGCTACGCCTCGGCGATGGCGTGGGTGCTCGTGATCGCGGTCGCGATCATCGCCTTCATCCTGTTCAAGACCCAGAAGTCCTGGGTGCACTACGCCGGAGAGAACCGATGACCACTTTCGAAGCCCCTCGCATCGAGGTCGTCGAGAACGCCCTCGAGCCCGACACCACCCAGCCCCGCCGCCGCGTCAAGCGCAAGACCGTCAACACGATCATCTGGTTCGTGGCGCTCCTCGCGCTGGTCGCGATCGTGCTCTACCCGCTGCTGTGGCTGTTCCTGTCCACGTTCAAGCCGTCCAGCGAGTTCGGGTCCAACCCGGGCCTGATCCCCGAGAACCCGACGTTCGAGAACTACACCAAGGTCGTCGAGGGCATCGCCGGAACGCCGCTGTGGCGGTTCTTCGCGAACTCGTTCTTCATCGCGATCATGGCCGTGATCGGCACCGTGCTCTCCTCGGCGCTGGCCGCGTACGCGTTCGCCCGGATCCGGTTCCGCGGCGTCGGCATCCTCTTCGCGGCGATGATCGGCACGCTGCTGCTGCCGTTCCACGTGATCATCATCCCGCAGTACATCATGTTCAATAAGCTCGAACTGGTCGACACGTACTGGCCGCTGATCCTGCCGAAGTTCCTCGCGACCGAGGCGTTCTTCGTGTTCCTGATCGTGCAGTTCATCCGCAACATCCCGCGCGACATGGACGAGGCGGCCCGCATCGACGGCGCCGGCCACATCCGGATCTTCTTCTCGATCATCCTGCCGCTGATCAAGCCCGCCCTGATCACCAGCGCGATCTTCACGTTCATCTGGACCTGGAACGACTTCCTCGGCCCGCTCCTGTACGTGAACTCACCCGAGAAGTACCCGCTCCCGATCGCGCTGCGGCTGTACAACGACGCCACCTCGACGTCCGACTACGGGGCGACCGCCGCGGTGTCCTTCCTCGCCCTGGTGCCGATCCTGATCTTCTTCATCGTGTTCCAGCGCTTCCTCGTCGCCGGCGTCGCCACCCAGGGACTGAAGGGCTAGGTCTCCGGATGTCACGAGCCACCGATCGCGCCGCACGTCGCGCCGCCCTCTCGGGCAGCGGGCCGACGCACGACGACTCGGCCACCACCGCGCGGTTCCCCGGCGCGAAGAGCGCCTTCGGGCTCCTCGGCGAGGTGCTGCTCATCGGCATCATGATGGCCATCGTCTCGCTGCCGGTGATCACCATCCCGGCCGCGCTCGCGGCGGGGGTCCGGCACCTGCGGCGTTACCTGAAGGCCGACGACTCGGCGCTCGTGTGGTTCTGGCGCGACGCCAGGGACTCGTTGCTCGGCGGGATCGGGATCGGCGCGGCATCCGCCGTCATCGCGGCCGTGCTCGCCCTGGACATCGACCTCGCCGGCTCGGGCGTGCTGCCCGGCGGCCCGGTCGTCGCCGTGGTCGGGTGGGTCGGCCTCGCGGCCCTCGTGCTCGCGCTGTTCCTCGCCGCGGGTCGATGGTCGCCGAAGGTCGGCTGGCTCGGCGCGCTCAAGGGCGTGCCGGGCGCGGTGCGCGCGGACCCCGCCGGTGCGGCCTACCTCGTGGCCACGGGCGTCTTCGCCGGTGTCGTCACGTGGCAGCTCGCGCCGCTCGTGATCCCCGCGCTCGGGTGCATCGCGCTCGCGATCGTGGCGGTGCCCGAACGTCCTCGCCGCTCGCGCGACGTCGACGACGCGTGACCGCGCCTCGGCGGCCGCTGCCGCAGTGGGCGCGCGACGCGAGCCTCGGGATCTTCGTGCACTGGGGGCCGTACTCGGTGCCGGCGTGGGCCGAGCCGATCGGCGCGCTCGGCGCGGTGCCCGACGACGAGTGGTTCGCCCACAACGCCTACGCCGAGTGGTACGCGAACACGATCCGCCTCGAGGGGTCGCCCGCTGCCGAGCACCACGCGCGCACGTACGGCGGCGCCCCCTACGAGGACTTCCTCGACGCGTGGCGCGCCGAGGCCTACGACCCCGTCGACTGGGCACGGCTCTTCCGCGCGGTGGGCGCCGACTACGTCGTGCCGACGACGAAGCACCACGACGGCGTCGCCCTCTGGGACGCGCCCGGCTCCGGCGACCTCACCACGGTCGCGCGCGGGCCCCGTCGCGACCTGATCGCGCCGCTCGCCGATGCCGTGCGTGCCGAGGGCCTGCGCTTCGGCGTGTACTACTCGGGCGGCCTCGACTGGGCGTTCACCGACTTCCCGCCGCACCGCTCGAGCGCGGACGTCGCCGCGCTCCGGCCGACGGATGCCGCGTACGCCGCCTATGCGTACGCGCACGTCGCCGACCTCGTCGATCGCTACCGCCCCGACCTCATCTGGAACGACATCGACTGGCCCGACGCCGCCAAGGAGCCGGGACCGCACTCGATCGAGTCGCTGCTCGCGCACTACCGCGAGGCCGTGCCCGAGGGCATCGTGAACGACCGCTGGGGCGCCGAGGTGTGGGACTACCGCACGAGCGAATACGACCACGACACCGACCACGAGGCGGATGCGGGCTGGGAGCACTGCCGCGGCCTCGGCTTCTCGTTCGGCCTACAACCGGGTCGAGGACGCGTCGCTCACGCTCTCGCCGCGCGAGCTCGCGCGCCTCTACGCCGACGTCGTCTCGCGAGGCGGACGCCTGCTGCTCAACGTCGGGCCGACCGCGGCGGGGGAGATCCCCGACGTGCAGCGCCGCACCCTCGAGGGCGTGGCGGCATGGATGACGGCGATCAAGCCGCACACGATCGGCCGGCGCATGCTCGAGTCCGAGGCGGTCGAGGTGACGGATGCCGCGTGGTGGCGCGCGTGGGCCACGGCCGACGGGATCGTCGCGGTCGTCGACGGGCCCGCGGCATCCGTGCGCGCTCGCGACGGACGAGCCGTCGCGACGTTCGTGCTGCCCGACTGAGCTCCGACCGTCGCGTTGGCGCTCGGCGCCGGCGCCGGCCGCCGACGCTGTCGCTCGGTCGGGGGTGTGCACGAGCGTTGACGACCCACCCCGCCGCGGATACGTTCGCAACGTGCGACCAGCGGATGCGACGACCGATCGGCCCTTCCCGACGCCCGGATCCCCGGCATGATCACGGTCGAGGGGCTGCGCGGCATCCCGATCTTCGCGCCGCTGCCCGCCGAGACGCTCGAGTACGTGGCCGGCGCGGTGGAGGACATCCACCTCGTGCCGGGCGAGTACTTCGCCCACGAGGGTGACGAACGGGCGCTCTTCGTGGTCGTCGAGGGGAGCGCCGAGATCACCAAGGTGGTCAACGGCGAGGAGCGCGTGATCGGCGTGCGCAAGCCGGGCCGGTTCTTCGGCGAGGTGCCGATGACCCTCAGCACCCCGTTCCCGGCGAGCGGTCGCGCCGCCGAGGCATCCCGCATCCTGAAGCTCGACGTGACCGCGTTCTACACGCTGGCGGCGATGGCGCCCTCGATCCCGGCGCGGGTGGCCGACCTGGCGCGCCGCTACCTCGAGTCGCTGCAGGTGATCGCCGCCGAGCAGCCCGAGATCGAGGTGCGGCTCGTCGGACCGCGCCGCGACGCGAGCACGCACCGGGTCGCCACGTTCCTCATGCGCAACCAGGTGGCCTTCGAGCGCGTCACCCTCGACCGTGCCGTGGAGGGCGCGGCGTATCCGATCCTCGAACTGGCCGACGGCCGCCGGCTCGTCGCGCCCACCATGCGCGAGGTCGCCGTCGCGGCGGGACTCGACGTCGAGCCGTCCGCGACGGACTACGACGTCGTCATCCTCGGTGCCGGGCCTGCGGGGCTCACCGCGGCGGTGAACGGCGCCGCCGAGGGCCTCCGAACGGTCGTCATCGAGTCCCTCGCCCCCGGTGGACAGGCCGGCACCTCCACGCGGATCGAGAACTACACCGGCTTCCCGTTCGGCATCTCGGGCGACGACCTCGCCAGCCGCGCACTCAAGCAGGCGAAGCGCCTCGGCGCCGAGATCGTCGTCACCCGCACCGTCGAGGCGATCCGCACCCATGCCGACCGGCACGAGGTCGTGCTCGACGGCGGCGAGACGCTCCGCGCGTCCGTCGTGATCGCGGCGACCGGCGTCGAATGGCGCACCCTGCCCGTACCGTCGGTCGAGCGCCACCTGGGCAACGGCGTGTACTACGGCGCCGCGCGCAGCGACGCCGCCATCGCGAAGGGCCAGGACGTCTGCATCATCGGCGCCGGCAACTCGGCGGGACAGGCGGCGCTCTTCTTCTCGCGGCACGCGCGGTCGGTCACGATGCTGGTACGTGGCCGGTCGCTCGAGGCGAGCATGTCGCGGTACCTCATCGACCAGCTCGCCGCCAACGACGGCATCCGCGTCGAGACGCGCAGCGAGGTGGTCGGGCTCCACGGTGAGGCGAGCCTCGACGGCGTCGACGTGATCGACCGCGCCACCGACGAGACGACGCGCCGACCGTACACGGTCATGTTCGTCATGATCGGGGCCGACGCGGTCACCGGGTGGCTCCCGCCCGAGATCGCCCGCGACGCGAACGGCTTCGTCGTCACGGGGGCGGATGCCGCCGCCACCGACGAGTGGACGGCCGACCGCCGCCCCTTCGCCCTCGAGACGAGCGCCCCCGGGATCTTCGCGGTGGGCGACGTGCGATCCGGATCCGTCAAGCGCGTCGCGGCCGGCGTCGGCGAGGGCGGGATGGCCATCGCCTTCGTGCACCAGTACCTCGCGCTGCAGCCGCAGGAGGACCCGGCCTGACCACCGCGAGCCGCCCGTCGTCGTCGCAGCCCTTCGACGGGCGCGCGGCGGCCCCGCTCGAAGTCGGTCAGGCCGACATGACGAGCGCGTTCATGCGGCGCTGCCACGCGGCATCCGCCCACATCGGATGATGCGGGGCCGCGTTCGAGCACGCGACGACGCCCCACACGCCGTGCTCGAGCGCCGTGCGGATGCCGTGCTCGGCGAGCGCGAGGCCGGCGGGCCCCTCCTCGAAGCCGCCGTCGCGCGGGGTGTAGCCCACCCAGCCCTCGCCGACGACGGCGGGCACCCCGCGCCAGCGCGCCCACTCCGCGACCGCGATGACGCGCGACTCGATCTCGCGGAGCATCACCTCCCGGTACTCGGCATAGTGCGCGTCGAGCCAGGCGTCCCAGGCGCCGGCGTCGATCCAGTCGTAGCCGTAGAGCATCTGGTCGGTGATGACGGTCGCGCGGAGCTTCCATTCCGTCGGTCGGCCGTACTCGGCGAACGTCGGGGCGTCGGCCCGCAGCAGTGCCCGCAGCTCCGAGTTCGGGAATCCCTCGGTGCCCTCGGAGCGGATGTCGATCCTGCGCTGCAGCGCGTCGAGCACGCCGTAGGAGTAGACGTGGAACTGCGCGACGCCGAGCGCCGGTGAGACCCGGTGCATCGCGAGGTGCGGCGGCTTGCCGTAGCTCGCCGTGACGAGTTGCGCCGGATGCCGCGCTCGCAGCCGCTCGAGCGCCGCGACGCCGCTCGCGTCGTGACCGTCGTCGAGCGCGGGGAGGATCGAGAAGTCGACCTCGTTGTGCAGCTCGGTGAAGGCGATCACGTCGGCCAGGCCGGCGGCCGCGATCTCGACGTGCAGTCGGTCCCACGCGTCTCCGAGCACTCGGAAGCGATCGCCGAGCGGGACCGCGTCGATCGCCGCGAACCAGCGGGGGTCGCCGGCGAAGGCGGGCGACTGCTGGTACTCCCAGCTCGCGAGGATCACGACCACGCCATGGCGCCGGGCGGCGCCGAGCAACTCGAACAGCCGGCTCCGCACGTCGATGCGGTAGCCGCCGGGCGTGTCGTACCAACGGGTTCGCATGCCGTAGTACCCGCCCGTGGGCGCAGGGCCGAGTCCCTCGACGGGCAGGTCGGCGGCGAGCCCGTCGAGGCCGAGGCCGCCCGCGACGAGGAGCGGTGCGGCGCAGATCCGCACCGCGTTGTAGCCGCGGTCGACGGCCTCGGTCATGGCGCGGTCCAGGTCCTCGAACGGCTCGCCGGCACCTGCCCGGGTGTACCACGAGAAGTCCCAGAGGCTGATGGCGAGGCGGCGCGGCAGGTGCTCGGGCACCTCGCCGGTGAGGGTGCGGGCGGGGCCGGATTCGGCGGCAGCGGTGCCGAGGTAGCGCTCGGTCACGCCGGCACCTCCGCGGCAGCGGCCCGACCGGCGTCCGCGAGTCGGCGGAGCGCCTGCGCCTGGGAGGCCCTGCGCTCGGCGGAATCGACCGGGAACAGCAGGAGCTCCGGAAGCGACGTCGCGAAGTAGTCGACGGGATCGGCGGCGGTCTCGAGCTCCGAGGCGCGGTCGTCCAGCGCGGCCCACACGGTTTCGGCGGCCGCCGCCTCGCCGAGGCGCAGGTGGGCCACGCCCACCCAGTAGTCGCGGGCGTCGACGGTGTGCGCCACGGCGGCGAGGGGTCCGCCTCCGTCCCGGGCGGCGCGCCACGCGGCGACGGCCGACGTCTCGTCGCCGAGCGCCGCCGATGCGTCGCCGAGCAGCACGAGGCGTTCGGCGACCACGTCCGCCGGATGCCGCCCCTCGCCGAGGTGCTCGGGAGCGCGGATACCGCGGCGCAGGAGGTCGGCCGCCGCGCCCGGATCGAGTGGCAGGAGCTCCCGGGCGACGGCCTGCGAGGCGCGGTCGTACACGGCGATCACCCGGCCCTCGCCGCCCTCGAACGGCTGGAAGCAGCGCCCGTCGAGGAACTCCAGCGCGTCGTGCGCCCGACCGACGTCGACGAGCAGGCCGGCGAACTCGATCGCCAGGTCGTCGCGCACGAGCACGTGCCGGCCTGCCGAGTCGATCGCAGCAAGGCGATCGGCGGCCGAGACCCCGCGCAGCGCCGAGAGCTGGTCGCGCTCGTAGACGAGCCGCGGGTCGGCGGGGCTCAGCGCGAGGGCTGTCGCATAGCGGCGGTCGGCCTCGATCGGATCGCCGCCCGCGTTGACGAGGCCGACGGCGGCGTTGCGCCACACGACCGGATCCACCGATCCGGCGTCGATCGCGCGCTCCAGCGCGGCGACCCCGTCGAGGGTGCGGCCGGCGTCGAGCAGCCAGCAGCCGAGGAGGCCGTGGGCGCGGGCGTCGTCGCGGTCGGCGTCGATCGCCGCCGCGAGGGCGTCGAGGTCGTCGAGGCCCGCGGGGAATGCGAGCCGGGAGTCGACACGGCGCGCCTCCGCACGGGCGGCCTCAGCGCCGACGGGGTCGCCCGCCTCTGCGAGGATCCCCGCCAGCGTGTACGCCCCGAGCGGCGCGGGGTTGCCGAACGCGGTCGGCGACGACTCGGCCGCTCGCCGCGCGAGTGCGGCGGCCTCGTCGAGTTCACCGAGGCGTCGCAGTTCGTTCGCCATCGTCAGGAGCGTGCGCGGATCCACCGGGTCGAGTGCGCCGTCGACGGTCGCGAGCAGCGGGTCGAGCGGGTCGAGGCGCCGCGCGTCCGCGAGCGCCGAGGCGGCGGCATCCGCTCGGCCGGTGCGACGCAGTGCGACCACGCGCGACGCGATCGCGGTGCTGTTCGCGCCGTCGACGGCAAGGGCTGCGTCGGCGAAGCCGAGGGCGGATGCCGCGTCGCCGCCTCGAAGTGCGAGCCGGGCGCGGCCGAGGTTCGCCGGCACGGTGAGACGGCCGTCCCAGGCGGCCTTGCCGAACGCGTTCGCGGCGGCATCCGCTCGCCCGAGCCGCTCGAGCACGAGCGCCCGCAACAGGTGGGCGTCGCCGTGCTCGGGATTGAGGTTGCGGCTGGTGAGACGGTCGAGCGCTGCATCGAGGTGGTCGAGCGCCGCGGTGTACTCGCCCCGCGCGAATGCGAGCCGCGCCAGGGCGAGCCGCGCACGTGAGTCGCCGGGGTCGCGGCGGACGGCCTCGCCGAAGTAGGGCTCGGCAGCCCGGGTGGGGTGACGGTACTGCTCGAGGTGCAGTCCGGTGAGGTAGAGCTCGTCCGCGCTCGCGATCTCGTTCGGAGGGGGTGGCTCGGTCGCGACCCAGGGCTCGTCCGCATCGATGGCGTGCGCGGCCCAGCGCACGAGTTCCCGCCCCGCCGCCGATGACCTCCACCACGAGGTCGTCGCGGGTGGCCGCGGCGTCGAGGCCGAGTGTCGTCGTGAACGGGGTACCGGGCGCGATCGGGGTCGACCACTCGGCGACCGTCGACCCGTCGCGTCGTCGCAGCACGATGCGCGCCTCAGCGTGCTCGGCGGTCGTGGCCACGCCGAGCTCGACGGTCGTTCCATGCGCCTCGAGTCCGATCGCCGCGTCGAGCGTGGCCTGCACGGCCGGGCCGATGTCCTGGATCGGGTACCAGTACTGGCGGAACCGGCGGGTCTCGCCGGCCGCGAGCCAGCTGAAGTCGGGCTGGTTGTCGGTGAAGACCCCCGCCATGAGCTCGACGTAGGGTCCGTCGCCGTCGGTGAGGTGGCGATCCCAGGCGCGGCCGACCTCGCCGTCGCCCCAGGTCCACTGCTTCTTGCCGGGGGCGATCGCCCGGTCGGCCCAGTGCACGAATCCGGCACGGGCGTCGTGATCGTAGCCGCCGAAGAAGTCGTCGGCGGTGTCGGTGATCATGTACGACGTCGGCACCGGGATGTTCGAGTACACGTCGATGCGATCCGCATCCGGCCGCTCCCGCGCCAGCGCGGGGTAGTCCACGCCGTAGTACGTGCGATCGGCCCGCGGGAAGGCGGTGATCGCCCGGCGCGCGTGGTCGGCGACATAACGCACGTCGGTCGGGAAGAACGACTGGTAGTGCTCGTGCGAGCGCGCGGCGACGTTCGCCCACCACAGGAAGGTCTGCGGAACGTCCGTGCGGTTCGAGAGGCGTGCCTCGAGTTCGATCAGCGCCGAGTCGCCGCGCAGGCGGATGCCGTGCGCGCCGCGCATGCGCTGCATCGGGTCCAGGTCGCTGTGCCACACCGTGACCGAGCCGTCGTCGGCGTGCTCGACGTGGGTCTCGACGGGGAGGAACGTCGCCGGGCGGTGGTGCTGCGGCCAGTTGAACTCCACGCCGCCGGAGATCCATGGGCCGGCCAGGCCCACGAGCGCCGGCTTGATGACGTTGTTCCGGTAGAAGAAGTCGTAGTCGCGGGTCTTGTCGTACCCGATGTGGATGCGGCCGCCGAGCTCCGGCAGCAGCACGAGGCGCACCCACCGGTTCTCGAGGTGGATGGCGCGCCATGCACGCGGTGCGTGCTCGGTCGAGATGCGATCGACGAACGGGATCGGATACACGCGGCCGCTCGAGCCCTGGTAGACCCGGCGGTCGAGGAAGAGCGGGTAGCGGTCGGGCTCGCCGGGCTCGTACGTCTCGATGACGAGTGGGGACTCCCAGCAGGCGACGCCGCCCGCCGCGATGCGGTCGCGCTGCCCGGCGGGGGCATCGGGAAGCTCGATTCGATGGGGCTCGGTGCTCACACGTTCAACGGTAGGCGGATGCCGCGCGGGCGCCAATGACCGATCGTCGCCCGGGCATGGACGATTCGACGGCGTGGTGCCCGTCGACCGCGTGGCAGCATGGAGGGATGGAGCGTCGTGAGGGATTCGAGAACCAGCGGCTGTGCGTCGTGCCCCGCCCGCTCGTGGCCGAGGCGCTGGCGCGCCCGGTGACGCGGCGACTCGTGGTCACCGATGCCGGCTACTTCCCGCGCGCTGATCGGCACCTCCGGATTCGACACCTGGGTGCGAGCGAGGCGATCGTCATCGTGTGCGTCGCGGGATCGGGTTGGCTCGAGCTCGGCGGCCAGCGCGTGCGTGTGAGCCCGTCGACCTCGGTGCTCATCCCACCGGGCACCCCGCATTCCTACGGCGCCGACGACGACGAGCCATGGACGATCTGGTGGTGCCACTTGCGTGGCAGCGATCTCGGCGACCTGTGGGAGGCAGCTGGGGCGAGCATCGAGCGCCCGCTCATCTCGCTGCGAGGCGTCGACCGGGTCACGGTGCTCCTCGACGAGATCGTCTCCTCGCTCGAGCGGGACCAGTCGCCCGCGCGTCTCCTCGCCACGGCGGGAGTCGCCTGGCGACTCATGACCCAGCTCGCGGTCGACCGGCGCCTGCCCGAACAGGGCGAGCCGCTGGAGCGGGCGATGCGCTACCTCGAGGAGCGGGTCGACGGCGGCATCCGGGTCTCGGAGCTCGCCCGGCTCGTGGGCGTCTCGACGTCGCACCTCGGCGCGCTCTTCCGCGATGCCACGGGCGGTGGCGTGCTCGCCTACCACACCGCCCTCAAGATGGCGCGGGCCCGCCGGCTGCTCGACACCACCGACCTGCAGGTCGCCGAGATCTCGCGCGAGGTCGGCTACGGCGACCAGTTCTACTTCTCGCGGCAGTTCAGCCGCGTGCACGGCATGAGCCCGACGGAGTACCGACTCCACCGCAAGGGGTGAGCCGCAGGATGCCGCAACCGCGCTCGCGCGCACGCGAGGCGATCCCGATCGGGCGTCGATCGGGTCGATGATGGGGTCGATCGGTCGCGGAGCGAGTGACCGGGACTGGAGGATCGAGATGACCGCACCCGCCCGTCCGCCGTTCGATGCCGAGCTCGCCCCCGCGCTCGCCGGGGTGCCGGCGTTCTTCACCACGCTCCGGCCGGCGTCCATCCCCGAGTTCCGAGCGGCGACCACGCATCCGCCGTCGATCGAGGAGGTCATCGCCGGGCGGCCGGTGGAGGTCGCCGACCACGCCGTCACCGGTCATGCCGGCGGCGAGATCATCGTCTCGACGTTCCGACGAGTCGGTCATGTCGATGCGACGAGCCCCGGCGTCTACCTCATCCATGGCGGCGGCATGGTCGGCGGCACGCGCGCGTCGATCGCCCCGATGCTCGTCGACTGGGTGCTCGAGTACGACGCCGTCGCGGCCGCCGTGGAGTACCGCCTCGCACCCGAGTTCCCCGACCCGGCGCCGGTCGAGGACTGCGCCGCGGGCTTCGAGTGGTTCGTCGACCGCGCCGCGGAACTCGCCTTCGACCCGCGACGTGTCCTGATCGGGGGCCAGAGCGCGGGCGGGGGCCTTGCCGCAGGCACCACGCTGCTCGCTCGCGAGCGCCGGGGACACATGCCCGTCGCCCAGCTGCTCATGTGGCCGATGCTCGACGATCGGAACGAGACGGTCTCGGCCCGGCAGATCGACGGCGTCGGGATCTGGGATCGCACGAGCAACGAGACCGGATGGACGGCGCTGCTCGGCGATCGCCGTGGTGGCGCCGACGTCTCGACCGTCGCCGCGCCGGCCCGCGCGACCGACCTCTCCGGGTTGCCGCCCACCTACGTCGAGGCGGGCAGCGCCGAGGTGTTCCGCGATGAGGCCGTCGCCCTTGCGAGCGGGATCTGGGCGGCGGGCGGCAGTGCCGAGCTCCACGTCTGGGCGGGCGGCTTCCACGGGTTCCAGACCATCGTGCCGGCGGCGGCCGTGTCGCAGACCGCCGTTCGCACACGCGAGGCCTGGGTGCGCCGCGTGCTGGCGCCATGACGCGGCTCGCCGTGCGACGCCGCCCCCGCGCACCGCTCAGCCCTTGGTGGCGCCCGCGGTGAGATCGGCCTTCCAGAATCGCTGCAGCGAGACCATGAGCACGACGAGCAGGACCACCGACACCGCGGAGCCCGTGACGACGAGGGTCGTGAACGCCGGATCGCGCTGCGTCTGCGAGTTCCAGAGGGTCAGGCCGAGCGTGATCGGAAACCGCTTGGGGTCGTTCAGCATGACCAGCGGCAGCAGGTAGTTGTTCCAGATCGTCACGAACTGGAACAGGAAGATCGTGACGATCGCCGGGGTCATCATGCGGGTGGCGATCGAGCCGAAGATGCGCAGGTCGCCCGCGCCGTCGATGCGCGCGGCCTCGATGACCTCGTCGGGCACCGAGGAGTTCGCGTGGATGCGAGCAAGGAAGACGCCGAACGGGCTGACCATGCAGGGCAGCAGCACGCTCCAGTACGTGCCCGTGAGGCCGACGGAGTTCAGCAGGAAGTACAGCGGCAGGGCGATCACCGTCGCCGGCACGAGCACGCCGCCGAGGATCGTCCAGAAGACGACCTCCTTCCCCGGGAAGTCGTACTTCGCGAACGCGTAGCCCGCCGCGGTCGAGATCACGGTCGCCACGAGGGCGCCGACGCCCGAGTAGAGGATGCTGTTCAGGACCCAGACCGAGAACGCGCCGCCGTCCTGGGTGAACAGGGCGACGAGGTTCTCCCAGGCCTGGGGGCTGTCGGAGAACCAGAGGCCGAAGGTCGAGTACAAGTCGCCGGGTGACTTCGTCGCCGCGATCAGCACCCAGGCGATCGGCAGCAGGAAGTACGCCGAGGCGACGACGAGCGCGGCGTTGACCAGGACGGTGCCGGCTGCGCCGCCGCGGGAGCCGGCGGGCCGCCCGGTCCGGCCGGGGGAGGAGGATGCCGCAGGGCTCGCCGGTGCGGCCGCGGGACGGGTGGGGGCATCGGTGGTCACCATGCGCGGTTCCCCTTCCGGTTCACGACGCGGAGGAACAGGGCGGAGAACGCGAACGCGAGGAGCGCCACGATCACGGCCATCGCCGCCGCGAGGTTCGGGTTGCCCTGCGCGAACGCCTGGTTGTAGGCGGCGAGGTTCGGGGTGTAGTCGGAGCTGATCGCCGTCGTGAGCGGACGCAGCACCAGGGGTTCGACGAAGAGCTGCAACGTGCCGATGATCGTGAAGAGGGTGATGAGCACGATCGACGGCCGGATCAGCGGCAGCTTGATGTGCCAGATCATGCGCCACTCACCCGCGCCGTCGAGCCGGGCGGCCTCGTACAGTTCCGACGGGATCGCGTCGAGTGCGGCGATGAGGATGAGCATGTTGTAGCCCGCGAAGCCCCACAGTGCGATGTTCGCGATGGCGAAGAGCACCGCGTCGCTCGACAGCGGATTCGCGTCGATGCCGACCGCGCCGAGCAGCTGCAGCACCGGGCTCGTGGCGGGGATGTAGAGGAAGCCCCAGAGCAGCGCGGCGATCACGCCGGGCACGCCGTACGGCATGAAGTAGGTGACGCGGAACAAGCGCGGGAACCGTGCGGCCGCCGCGCCGAGCAGCAGCGCGAGCCCCAGCGCGGAGACGACCATGAGCGGCACCTCGATCGCCGAGAAGGCGACGAGGCGGCCGAGGCTCGCGAGGAACGACGGGCTCGACAGGGCGGCGGCGTAGTTGTCGAGGAAGACGAACTCCCTGGTGGGCGCCGTGAGACCCAGGCCGCTCGACTTCTGGGAGAACATGCTGTCGACGATCGCGAACACGATCGGCGCGACGAAGAACGCCGCGAACATCACCAGGAACGGCACGAGCAGCACCCACAGTGCGGCTGGGATGCGCCGCTGGTGGCGCCGGGCTGGTGGGGCGATGGTGGTGGCCGACACGGTTGGTGCTCCTCGGATGATGGACGATCGGATGCCGCGAGGGTGCGGCCGGCGGACGTGCGAGCGGGCGGACCGGCCTCGGCCTGTCCGCCCGCTCGGGCTCACTCGGCGACCGAGATGCCCTTGTCCTCGAGGGCGGCGACGAAGTCCGCCTGCGTGGCGATGTACGCGTCGGTGAGCGGGGTGCCCGCCTCGACCGCCGCCTTGACGTTGTCGGTCAGGGAGGCGAACAGCGTCTGGGACAGCGGCGGCCACTTCCACGTCGCGGCGACCGCGGCATCCGACTCGGCGAACACGTCCCAGATGTCCTGGCCGCCGTAGAAGGCGAAGACCTCGGGGTCGTCCTGCAGGCTCTCGATCGCGTCGAGGTCGGTGATCGCGGGCCAGCCGGCGCCGATGCTGGTGAGCGTGCTCACGCTGCCGGGGTCGCTGTTCAGCCAGAGCGCGAACTCGGCCGCCTCCTCCGGGTGCTTCGAGCCCTTCAGCACGACGTTCGCGGAGCCGCCGGCCCACGTCGCCGACACGGTCTCGCCGTCGGCCCATTGCGGCATCGCGGCGACCGCCCAACTGCCAGCCGTGTCGGGCGCCGTGCCGCGCACGATCGCATCGGCCCAGGAGCCCGAGATCCACGACGCGACGTTGCCGTTCTGGATGTCGGCGTTCCACTCGCTCGAGAAGTCGGCCTCGATCTTCACGAGGTCCTCGTCGATCAGCTTCTGCCAGAACTCCGCGACCTTCAGGGTCGCCTCGTCGTCGATGCCGACCTTCCATGCATCGCCCTCCGTGGCGAACCACTCGCCGCCGCCCTGCTGGGAGAGGCCGATGAGCCACGGCGCCTGGTTGAACGCGAACGCGGCGATGTACCGGTCGGGGTCGGAGGCGCGGATGGCCTTCGCCGCCTCGTAGTACTCCTCCCACGTGGTGGGTGCGGCCAGGCCCAGGGAGTCGAAGATGTCCTTGCGGTAGAACTGCCCGAGGGGGCCGGAGGCCTGCGGAATGGAGTAGACGTGGTCGTCGAAGACGCCGGTCTGCCACTGCCATTCGGTGAAGAGGTCGGCGTCGTCGGCGACGTACTCGGTGATGTCCTCGAGCGCCCCGTTCACGAGGAAGTCGGGGACGGCGTCGTAGCCGACCTGTGCCACGTCGGCGGGGTTGCCGGCCTGGACGGCCGAGAGCATCTTGGCGTAGCCCCCATCGGGGCCGGCCGTGATCGTCTCGAGGGTGACGTGGATGTCGTCGTGCGCCTCGTTGAAGGCGTCGACGGCCTGGTCGATGTTCGGCACCCAGGACTGGAAGGTGAGCTCGACGGGTTCGTCCGACGATGAGGCCCCGCCGCCAGAGCAGGAGGCGAGGGCGAGGGTGGCGACGACGGCGCCCGCGAGGATCGCGGGTGTCCGAAGGCGCCGGTGGTGACGCTGTGGCATGGGGATGCTCCTTTGCATTGGGAGATGCGGTGCGGGAAGCGACGCTACGCGGCGCGGGGCGGCGTCCCCATAGCGGATCGCTTCGCGCGCATGGACATTTCGACGGTCGGCCGCGTGTCACGCCGCGTCACGCGCGAGATCCGGCGTTGACCGAATGAAACGTCTCACGCTATCGTGCGGGAAGCGCTTTCCAATTCAGGCGGATCGACGGGGGCGCGACATCCTGAACACCGACTGGAGGACGATGATGTTCACGACACGACGGACGCGGCGCGTGCTGGCGGTTGCGGCGGCATCCGGCGCGGCCATGCTGGCGCTGGCCGGATGCGCGGGCGGCGGCAGCGGCGCGAGCGAGGCGGCCTACGACCCCGACGAGGAGGTGTCGCTCGTCTTCACCTGGTGGGGCAACGACGACCGGGCGCAGCGCTACCAGAAGCTCATCGACGCCTTCGAGGCCGAGCACCCGAACATCACGATCGAGGGGACGTTCACCGACTTCCCGTCCTACTGGGAGAAGCGGCAGACCGAGGCGGCCGGCGGCGGACTGCCCGACGTCTGGCAGTTCTCCGACTCCTACCTGCGCGAGTACGCGGAGCCCGGCCTCCTGCTCGACCTCGACACCGTCGGCGAGTACATCGACGTCGACGCGTTCGACGACGGGCTCCGTTCGACGGGGCAGCTCGAGGGCGTGCAGTACTCGCTGCCCACGGGCTACAGCGCGTGGGCGATGTTCCTGAACGACGGGCTCGTCGAGCAGGCGGGCGTCGAGCCCTACGAGGGCGGCACGAGCTACGACGAGTACACCGAGTGGATGGCCGAGGTCACGGAGGCCACGGGCGGCTCGGTCTACGGCGGCACCGACCTCACCCAGCGCATCCAGAACTTCGAGAACGTGCTGCGCGCCGAGGGCAAGAACCTCTACACCGAGGAGGGCGAGCTCGGGTTCACCGAGAAGGAGCTCCGCGACTTCTGGAACTCCGGTGCCGAGGCGCGCGAGGGCGTCGTCGTGCCGCAGCAGCGGCTCGAGGAGATCTCGCCCAAGTCGGGCTTCGGTGCGAACCTCACGGCGAGCGAGGCGAGCTGGAGCAACTTCCTCGGCGGCTACCTCGCCGACTCGGGCGCGGCGCACGTGACGCTCGTTGCGCCGCCGACCGACGACCCCGACGCGAAGGACCTCTACCGCCAGGCGGGCCTGCAGGTGGCCATCTCGGCCGACACGGAGCACCCCGAGGCGGCCGCGCTCTGGCTCGACTACGTCGTGAACAGCGAGGAGGCCGGCGAGATCTTCGGCACGACGCTCGGGTTCCCGGCCTCGGAGACCAAGCTCGCGGGCACCACGCTCGAGGGCGTCGACGCGCAGGTCGCCGACTACCTCGAGTCGGTGGCCGACCGCATCGGCGAGGCGCCGCCCGTTCCGGTCGTCGGCTACGGCTCGCTCGAGCAGACCTTCTGGGACCTCGGCAAGTCGATCGGCCTGGGCGCGCTCAGCGTCGACGACGCGGTGGAGCAGTTCTTCCTCGAGGCGGACGTGATCCTCGGCTGAGTCCGGCTGCGCCTCCATCGAGTGGGCGATCATGGCGCGCCTCCGGTCGGATGTCGCGCCAGGATCGCCCATTCGCGTGTGGTGACCTAGGCTGGAATACGCTTTCCCAACCGCGCATGATCATGGAGGACCGATGCACTACGGCGCCGACTACAACCCCGAGCAGTGGCCCGAGGAGCTCTGGCCCGAGGACGTCGCGCGGATGCGCGAGGCGGGCGTCACCATGGTGAGCCTCGGCATCTTCTCGTGGGCGCGCATCCAGCCTCGCGAGGGCGAGTTCGACTTCGGATGGCTCGACCGCGTCATCGACCTGCTGCACGAGGGCGGCATCGCCGTCGACCTCGCCACGGCCACGGCCTCGCCGCCCCCGTGGGCGAGCGCCGCGTATCCCGAGCTCCTCCCGCAGGACGAGGACGGGGCCGTCTACTGGCCGGGCAGTCGCCAGCAGTTCGCGCCGTCGTCGCCCGTGTACCGCCGGCTCGCGGCCGAGCTCGTGACGGCGATCGCCGAGCGGTATGCGCAGCATCCGGCCGTCGTCATGTGGCACGTCAACAACGAGTACGGCTGCCACCTGAACATGGACTACTCGGATGCCGCGCGCGATGCGTTCCGGCGCTGGCTGGCCGATCGCTACGGCACGGTCGACGCGCTCAACGTCGCCTGGGGCACGAACTTCTGGTCGCAGCGCTACCAGTCGTTCGACGAGGTGTTCCCGCCGCGCAAGGCGCCCTACAGCCTGAACCCGGGCCAGATGCTCGACTACCGCCGGTTCACCAGCGACATGCTGCTCGAGTGCTACCTGATGGAGCGCGACCTCCTCCGCGCCGCCGGGGCGACGCAGCCGATCACGACGAACTTCATGGGTCCCTTCAAGCCGGCGAACTACGCGCAGTGGGCCGAGCACCTCGACCTCGTGAGCGACGACGCCTATCCCGATCCGAACGACCCCGAGTCGTTCCGTGCCGCGGCGTTCCAGCGCGACCTCGTGCGGTCGCTGAAGCCCGAGGTGCCGTGGATCCTCATGGAGCAGGCGACGAACGCCCTCAACTGGCGCCCGTCGAACGCGCCGAAGGCGCCGGGCCAGATGGCCGCCCTCAGCGCCCAGGCGATCGGGCGGGGCGCCGACGGCATCCTCTTCTTCCAGTGGCGGCAGTCCCGGGCGGGCGCCGAGAAGTTCCACTCCGCGATGCTGCCGCACTCCGGCACCGACACGCGCACCTGGCGCGAGGCCGTGGCCCTCGGCGGGCAGCTCGCCGCGCTTCCGGCCCTTCCCGCCGGCGCTCGCGACGCCCGCGTCGCGCTGGTGTTCGACTGGGAGAACTGGTGGGCCGTCGAGGCCTCCGACCACCCGTCGAACGTGCTCGACTACCTCGAGGTCGTGCAGCGCTGGTACCGGGCGCTGCACCGACGGCACGTGCAGGTCGACATCGTGCCGCCCGAGCGCGTCGACGACCGGTACGCGCTCGCGATCGCGCCGCTGCTCTACCTGCTGCGCGACGAGGGCGCCGCCGCGCTCACCGCGTTCGTCGAGGGTGGCGGGTCACCTCCTCGCCGGCCCGTTCACCGACATCGTCGACGAGGCCGACCGGTTCCGCGAGGGCGGCTTCCTCACGCAGCTCGGCGGAGCTGTGCGGCATCCGCCTCGAGGACTTCGGCGCGCTCGTCGCACCGGGCGCCCCCGAGAGCGCGCCGGGCGAGCGGGAGGCGCGTTTCGCGGGAGACGCGCTGCCCGAGTCGACCGGCACGCTGCTCGCCGAGGAGATCGCGGCGACGGATGCCACGGTGGAGGCCGCGTTCACGAGCGGCCGCCGCGCGGGGCATCCGGCCCTCACCGCACGCCGCGCCGGACGCGGCGTCGCCCGCTACCTGGCGACGGTGCCCGACGAGGCGGGCGTGCAGGCGGTCGTCGACCACGTGCTCGCCGACGCGAGGGTCGAACCGGTGGTCGGGGGGCTCCCCGAGCACGTGGAGGCGGCCCGCCGCGGCGACCTCGTCACGCTCGTGCACCACGGCGGCGGCGACCACGTCGACGTGCCCATCGCCGGTACCGATGCCGTGTCGGGCGAGCGGGTGTCGTCGGTGCGGCTCGGCGCCTACGACTGGGCGCTGGTGCTCGAGCGATGACGGCGAGCGCTCTCCGGGACTACGATGCACGCGAGAGCGGAGGAGGTGACATGCGCGCGGTCATCCTCAGCGGCTCCGGCCGGTACGCCGACGCGTGGCACCCGTTCGCCGAGACGAGTGCCGCGCTCGCCGGCATCGTGGCGGGCGCGGGCTACCGCGTCGAGGTGGGCGACGACCTCCTGGCCGGCCTCGCGGCGCTCGGCGACGCCGACCTGCTGGTCGTGAACGCGGGCAACCCCGAGGCGCCGCTTCCCGAGGGCTCCGGCGAACCCGCCGAGCCCACCGACGAGGAGCTCGACGCCGCAGAGGCCGGGCTCGACGCCGCCCTCGATCGCGGGATCGGCCTGCTGGCCGTGCACGCCTCGGCGTCGACGCTGCCCGAGCTGCCCGCCTTCGGCCACGCGCTCGGCGGGCGTTGGATCGAGGGCTTCTCGTGGCATCAGCCGCTCGGCGAGGCGCTCGTGCACATCGTCGGCACCCACGTGATCGCCGACGGGCTCAGCGACTTCACCGTCCTCGACGAGCGATACGCGGGCCTGCGGCTCGACGGCGTGATCGAGCGGATCGCCGAGCACGAGGAGGACGGCATGCGGCATCCGATCGTCTGGGCCCGCGAGCTCGGCCGCTCGCGCGTCGTGTACGACGCGCTCGGCCACGACGCGCGCTCCTTCGAGTCCGCCGAGCACCGCGAGCTCCTCACGCGCGCCCTGCAGTGGCTGTCGCACGTGCCCGCGCCGACGTTCGACGCGTCGTGACGCGCGTCGTCATCGCTCCCGACTCGTTCAAGGGCACGGCGAGCGCAGCGGATGCCGCGGCGGCCCTCGCGGCCGGATGGCGCGCCGTGCGCCCCCACGACGAGCTCGTCGAGCGACCCATGGCCGACGGCGGAGAGGGCACCCTCGACGCGTTCGCCTCGGCGGTGCCCGGCGCGCGCCGCATGCCCGTCACCGTGCGCGGCCCGGTCTCGGAGCCCGTCGAGACGTCGTGGCTGCTGCTCCCCGACGGCACGGGCGTCGTCGAGCTGGCCTCGACCTCCGGCATCACGATGCTCGATCCGCTCGAGCCGCTCGATGCGCACAGCGCGGGATTCGGCGAGGCGATCGCGGCGGCGCTCGATGCCGGGGTCGAGCGGTTGCTGCTCGCACTCGGCGGCAGCGCGTGCAGCGACGGCGGCACGGGGGCGCTCACGGTGCTCGGCGCGTGGTTCCTCGATGCGTCCGGCGCGCCGGTGCCGCTCGGCAACCGCGGCCTCTCGATGCTCGACCGCGTGGACCTGTCGGGGCTGCGTCCGCTGCCGCCCGGCGGCGCCGTGATCCTCGGCGACGTGACCAACCCGCTGCTCGGCGGGCTCGGCGCCGCGGCCGTGTTCGGGCCCCAGAAGGGGGCGGATGCCGCAACCGTCGACGTGCTCGAGGCGAACCTCGCCCGGCTCGCCGACCTCGTGCCCGACGCGATGCAGCCGCTCGCGGCCGCACCCGGTGCCGGAGCGGCCGGTGGCACCGGCTTCGGGCTGCTCGGCTGGGGCGCCCGGATGGGCGGCGGCGCGGCGCTCGTGGCCGAGACCGTCGGCCTGCCCGAGATCATCGTCGGCGCCGATCTCGTGATCACCGGGGAGGGCCGCTTCGACGGGCAGTCCGAGGCGGGCAAGGCGCCCACGGTCGTGGCCGCACTGGCCGGCGACGCGGGCGTGCCGACCGCGCTGGTCGCCGGCGCGATCGCGGCCGAGCCGCGCGGGTTCGCGGCATCCGTCGCCCTCGCGGACGTCGCGGGCAGCGGCGCCGCGGCCATGGCCGAACCCCTGCGGTGGCTGGAGGCGGCGGGCGCCGAGCTGGCGCGGGCGACCGGCTGAACGCCGATCGGCGAGCAGCGAGCGCGTGGGGCGAGCGGCCGATCAGACCTTGTGCGGCCCGGGGTGCGGCTTCGGCGGCTCGCTGCGCACGTAGTCGCCGTGCGGCTCGGACGGATCGTGGGCGTCGGGATGCTTCGCCGTCGAGGCGTAGTCGCTCTCGGACGACTCGTCGACGGACACGCCGTCGGTGCGTGCGTAGTCGCCTTCGACGGTGCGTTCCTGCGGCTGCTCCCCGTCGACCTCGGTGTAGCTTCCCTCGACGCGATCGGTGGGCTCGCCGCCGGTCTCGTCGGGTCCGACGGGATCGTTCGAATCGGACATCTTCGCTCCCTCGCTGGAACGTTCCGGGGCGTCACGGTGCGACGTCTCACGCTCATCGTACGCCGGGACACGGTTCGCACCGGCTGGGACCGACCCACGCGACATCCGTTCTGGGGTATGGCGCGTGCTGGACACGCCTGCGCGCGTGCCGTGAGACTGTGAGGCATGAACCGGGTCGCCGGCGCCATCCGCACGCCCGACCAGCGCCTGCGGGTGTTCGTCAGCTCGACGCTGAAGGAGCTGGCGCCGGAGCGGCGAGCCGCGCGGGCCGCGATCGAGCGCCTGGCCCTGGCACCGGTGATGTTCGAGCTCGGCGCACGCCCGCATCCGCCTCGTGAGCTGTACCGCGCCTACCTCGAGCAGAGTGACATCTTCGTCGGCGTCTACGGGGAGCAGTACGGATGGATCGCCCCGGGCGAGGAGGTCTCGGGGCTCGAGGACGAATGGAACCTCGCGCCCGAGATCCCCAAGCTCATCTACCTCAAGCGGAGCGAGCATCGGGAGGAGCGGCTCGACGAGCTGCTCGAGCGGATCCGGGACGACGACGATGCGTCCTACGTGACGTTCACCGACGTCGACGAGCTCGCCGCGCTCGTCACCGCGGACCTCGCGACGCTCCTCGCCGAGCGCTTCGACGCCGCAGGGGGGCGCCGCGAGCCCCTTTCGGAACCTGCCGCGGAGGTCTTCTCGACGGAGCCGGTGCGGCCCCCGTCGCCGCTCACCAGGCTCGTCGGTCGGGACGTCGAACTCGCGACCCTCACGAGGATGCTGGCCGACGACGGGCAGCGACTCGTGACCATCACCGGCCCGGGCGGGATCGGCAAGAGCCGACTCGCGGTGGCGGCGGCGCGAGACGTGGAGACGGCCTTTCCCGACGGCGTGGTCTTCGTCGACCTCGCCCCCGTGCTGGACGCGGGACTGGTGATCACGGCGGTCGCGAACGCGCTCGGCATCCGGGACACGGGTGATCGGCCGCTCGCGGGGAAGATCGCCGGGGCGCTCGGCCGACGACGAGTGCTGCTCGTGCTCGACAACGTCGAGCAGGTGGTCGAGGCCGCGCCGAAGCTCAGCGCCCTGCTCGCCGTGTCGTCGGCGTCGGTGCTCGCGACCAGCCGGATCCTGCTGAGGGTGCGCGGCGAGCAGAACGTCCCGCTCGGTCCGCTCCCGTCGCAGGAGGCCGCCGAGCTGTTCGCGGAGCGGGCGCGCGCCGTCAAGCCCGACTTCGAGCTCACCGACGACAACGCCGCGCAGGTCGTCGCGATCTGCGGAGCGCTCGACAACGTCCCGCTCGCCCTCGAACTCGCCGCGGCTCGCCTGCGCGTGCTGACGCCGACGGCGCTCATCGAACGCCTCGACCACGCGCTGCCCATGCTCGTCGGAGGGGCGCGCGACCTCCCCGAACGCCAGCGCACGCTGCGGGCGACCATCGACTGGAGTGCCCAGCTGCTCTCGGATCCCGAGCGGGACCTGCTCCTTCGCCTGGGGGTCTTCCGCGCGGGCTTCGGCCTCGATGCGGTCGAGTGGATGGCCGACGGGCTCGGCGGCGAGGACGCCGTCGAGGCGCTGGGAGCGCTGGTCGACGGGAGCCTCGTGCGCGAGCAGGATCGCGGTTCGCGGGCCTGGTTCACGATGCTGGCCACGGTGCGCGAGTACGGCAGGGACCTGCTCGCCGAGCGCGGACGAGCTGGCCGAGTCGCTGGAGCGGCATGCCGACTTCTACGTCGCGCTCGCCACGGCGGCCGACTCGGCGGCGACCTGGCAGGGGCAGGTCGAGCGGGTCACGCGCCTCCTCGACGAGCACGACGAGCTGCGGGCGGTGGTGGATCACCTCTTCGCGACGCGTCGGTTCGACGACGTCGCGGAGCTCGCCTGGACGCTGTACTCGTTCTGGTGGGGTGGCGGCCGGGCCGGCGAGCTCCGAACCTGGGTCACGCGGCTGCTCGAGCCCGGTGTCGAGCTCAGCGAGCGGTCGAGGGTCATCGCCGAGTTCTGCCTCAACGCCATGCGCTACTGGCGCACGTCGGACGAGTCGGTCGTCCCGGCCATGGTCCGATGCGTCGACTACTTCGGCACGGCGGGGGACCGGCGCGGCGAGGCACTCGCGCGCGCGTCACTCGCCGTGTCGCAGTTCGCGCAGGTGCCGCCCGACCTCGAGGCCGCGGAAGAGAACTCCCAGCGTTCCCTCGACCTCGCCGAGCAGTTCGACGTCGCGTTCGTCGGTGCGATGGTCGGGGTCATGCGCGGCCGGGTCCGGCTCGCGCAGGGTCGGGGCGACGATGCCGTGCGGCAGTTCGAGACGAGCCTGGCGGTGGCACGCCGCATCCGCGACACGCTCGGACAGGCGATCGCGCTCAGCCACCTCGGGTGGGCGCGCCTGCTCGGCGGCGAGCCCGACCGCGCGCGCGAGTGCTTCGGCGAGCAGCTCCTCCTCGCCTCCACGATCGGCCACGAGGAGGGGATCGCGGATGCGCTCGAGGGCATGTTCGCGGTCGCGTCGACCGCTGGCGACCTCGAGCGCGCCGGTCGGATGCTCGGTGCGGCCGAGGACATCCGCGAGCGCAAGGGCCTGCCCACCCGCTCGCCGCTCTCGTTCTTCGAGCCGTTCCTCGAGCGCGTGCTCGCGGGGCCCGAGGCGTCGCGCTTCGAGGCGGCGCGACGACTCGGGCGCGACGCCGAGCTGGCCGACGCCGTCGAGGCTCGCCCTGGGGTGACCCGAGCGCAGCGCGTTCGGTCGGGGCGCCCTCACTCGTCCCCCTGTTCTCGGGTCGCGCGGTGCCTGGACCGCGTGGGGCACCGCGTACGCACTGGAGGGGCTGTCCGCCGTTTGCGGTGACGTCGTGAACCGTCGCAGGGGCGACCGCCAGGCGACGATGCCGTCACGTCGGGTGCGCTCGGGCAGGCGCCCGGCGGCCGCCCGCTTGCTCGCCGCCCTGTCGAATCACGCCGGGCAGGCGGAGCTCCACTGGATGCGCGTCGCGTCGGCGATGCTCGGTGCCGAGGACGTCTCCTGTGGGAAACGACACGGGTCCCTCGGATGGTTCACGACGGTCGCCCGGGTCAGGGGCGCGAACGCTCCGCGTACTGCCTGCGGATCACCGCGCGAGTGTCGGGTGCGAGCTCCTCGGCGATGTCGATCGGCCACGAGGGCCGCTCGCCGGTGAGCGCCCAGGCCGCCTGCCGCGCCGCGCCGTCGGCCACGTACTCGCCCGGCGCGGGCACCGTCACGGGCACGTCGAAGACCTGCGCGGCCACGGCCTGCACGGCGGGGTTCTGCGCCGCGCCGCCGATCAGCAGCAGGCGTCGCGCCTCGACGCCCTGCCCGCGCACGGCGTCGAGGCCGTCGGCGAGCCCGCAGAGCATGCCCTCGATGGCGGCGCGCGCGATCGACGGTCGGGTCGTGTTGGCCAGCGTGAGCCCCGAGAACGACGCCGTGGCGTCGGGCAGGTTCGGCGTGCGCTCGCCCTCGAAGTACGGCACGAGCACGGCTCCGGATGCCCCGGGTTCCGCCTCCAGCGCGAGTCGGCCGAGCTCCGCGTGGTCGACGCCGAGCAGGCCCGCGGTGGCGTCGAGCACCCGCGCCGCGTTCAGCGTGGCGATGAGGGGGAGGAACCGCCCCGTGGCATCCGCGAAGCCGGCGACCGTGCCCGAGGCGTCGGCCACCGGGGCATCCGTGACGGCGAAGACCGTGCCGCTCGTGCCGATCGACACCACCACGTCGCCGGATGCCGCGTCGAGGCCGAGCGCGGCCGCCGCGTTGTCGCCCGCACCCGGGCCCACGAGGATGCCGTCGGGCGTGCGCCCCGCCGCCTCTCCGGGGCCGAGCACGCGCGGGAGGATCGCGTCGTGGCCGAGCGCGCGCACGAGGAGCTCGCGGTCGTAGCCGTCGGCGCCCCAGTACGCGGTGCCGCTCGCGTCGGAGCGGTCGGTGGTGAGCTGGTCGAGCACGGGGCCGAGCGGCGACTCGCCGACGGGACCGTAGCCGCGCAGCCGCCAGGTGAGCCAGTCGTGGGGGAGCGCGACGGCGGCGACGCGCTCGGCGTTCGCCGGCTCGGCGTCGCGCAGCCAGCGCAGCTTCGTCGCCGTGAACGAGGCGACGGGCACGACCCCGGTGCGCCGGGCGTACTCGTCGGCGCCCACCTCGTCGATCAGGTCGCGCGCCGCCTGCGCCGAGCGGGTGTCGTTCCAGAGCAGGGCGTCGCGGATGACCCGTCCCTCCGCGTCGAGGACGACCATGCCGTGCTGCTGCCCGCCGACCGAGATCGCATCGACGCCGTCGAGTCCGCCGGCGTCGGCGAACGCCGACAGCAGCGCGCCCCACCACGCGGCGGGATCCACCTCGGTCCCGTCGGGGTGCGCGGCGCGGCCGGAGCGCACGAGCGCCCCGGTCGCGGCATCCCGGATCACGACCTTGCACGACTGCGTCGACGAGTCGACGCCGGCGACGAGTGCCATGGTGCCTCCTTGGGGTTCTGTCCTGCCCATGCTCCCCGTCTCCTGTCTCCTGTGTCCTGTCTCCTCTGTCCCGCCTCCTCTGTCCCGCCTCCGGCCGAAATGCAGGAACTTCGCGGATGCCTCGGGCGTGTCGGCCGACGTGCAACGGCGTGTCGTCCGGGAGTTCCTGCATCTCGGCTGATCCGGCTGGGCCGGGGGAGGGGAACGGGGAGGGGAGCGGGTGTGGCGGGTGGAGTGAGGGCTGGTGGTCGGGTGGGTCGGATGGGTCGGATGGGTGAACGGGTGGGCCCGCGAGCCTAGCCGCGCGCGCCGAGCACGTGCTCGGTGGCGAGCTGCTGCAGGCGCACGAAGCCGAAGCCCTTGCCGCCGAGGTACGCGGACGCGTCGAAGTCCTCGAACGCCGAGCGGTCGGCGAGCAGGTCGTCGTACGACTCGCCGTCGCCGAGCGTCGGCCGCGGCGAGCTCGAACACCTTGGCGGCCTCGAGCGCCTCCTGCACCTCGGGGTCGGCGCGGAAGGCCGCGGCCCGCTCCTTGAGCAGCAGGTAGGTGCGCATGTTGGCGGCGGCAGAGTCCCACACGCCGGTCTCGTCCTCGGTGCGGCTCGGCTTGTAGTCGAAGTGGCGCGGGCCCTCGTAGGTCGGGGTGCCGCCGGGGCCGCCGTTCTCGAGCAGGTCGACGAGCGCGAACGCGTTGTGCAGGTCGCCGTGGCCGAACACCAGGTCCTGGTCGTACTTGATGCCGCGCTGGCCGTTGAGGTCGATGTGGAAGAGCTTGCCGTGGTACAGCGCCTGCGCGATGCCGGCGGCGAAGTTGAGGCCCGCCATCTGCTCGTGGCCGACCTCGGGGTTGAGGCCCACCATCTCGGGGCGCTCGAGCGACTCGATGAACGCGAGCGCGTGCCCGACCGTCGGCAGCAGGATGTCGCCGCGGGGCTCGTTCGGCTTCGGCTCGATCGCGAAGCGCAGGTCGTAGCCCTTGTCGGTGACGTAGTCGCCGAGCAGGTTCACGGCCTCGCGATAGCGCTCGAGGGCCGAGCGGATGTCCTTGGCGGCGTCGTACTCGGCGCCCTCGCGCCCGCCCCACATCACGAACGTCTTCGCGCCGAGCTCGGCGGCGAGGTCGATGTTGCGCAGCACCTTGCGCAGCGCGAAGCGGCGCACCTGGCGGTCGTTCGACGTGAAGCCGCCGTCCTTGAACACCGGGGCGCTGAACAGGTTGGTGGTGACCATCGGCACGATGATGCCGGTGGCCTCGAGGGCGCCCTTCAGGCGATCGATCTGCGTCTGGCGCTCGGCATCCGTCGACCCGAACGCGAACAGGTCGTCGTCGTGGAAGGTGAGGCCGTAGGCGCCGAGCTCGTCGAGCTTCTCGACGACGTGCACCACGTCGAGCGGATGCCGCGTGGGGCCGCCGAACGGGTCGGTGCCGTTGTAGCCGACCGTCCACAGGCCGAAGGAGAACTTGTCGTCGCGGGTGGGCGCGCTGGCCATGGGGGATCCGCCTTTCAGCGTCTTCGATGATTTGTTGGCAGGTACAACATAAGGCCGGGACCGTGTGCGGCGCAAGCCGGCTGGGGCGAACGAGCCATTTGTTCGAGATTTCCACAAAACACTTGCGAAACGCTTCGACACCTGCGTAGAGTCCCGTCCTGTCAATCGAAACGTTTAGACGATGGAGTCCGACATGGCGAAGATCCACGAGGTGGCCAAGGCCGCCGGTGTATCGATCAGCACCGTGTCGTACGCCCTGAGCGGCAAGCGCACGATCTCCGCCGAGACCCGGCAGCGCATCGAGCAGGCCGTGCGCGAGCTCGACTACCGGCCCAACGCCGGCGCCCGCATGCTCGCGGGGCGACGCACCAACATCTTCGCGCTCACCGAGCCGTTCCGGGCCGACACCCACGCCCCGGCCCACATGGCATTCGTGCTCGCGACCTCCATCGCCGCCCGGCGCTTCGACTACGACATCCTGCTCCTCACCGAGGAGGAGGCCTCCGCCGGCATGCGCCGCGTCGCCTCGAGCGGGCTCGTCGACGGCGTGCTGGTGCTCGACGTCGCACCCGACGACGAGCGCGTCGACCTGGCGCGGCGTATCTCGCTGCCGTCGGTGTTCATCGGGGTTCCCGACGACCACGACGGACTCGTGTGCGTCGACCTCGACTTCGAGGCGGCGGCCGGACCTCGCCGTGACCCGCCTCGCCGACCTCGGGCACCGCTCGATCGGGCTCGTCGGCCACCCGCCGGTGGCCTACGAGAAGTCGAACTTCCCGCCCCGGGTGCGCGCCGGCTTCGAGCGCCGCGCCGCCGAGCTCGGCATCGCGGCCGCCGTCGCGCTGCCCGACCAGGCCGGTCAGCGCGGCGCGGGAGTCCGCGCCGCGGTGCGCGACCTCCTCGAGGGCGGTGCGACCGCGCTGGTGCTGCACTGCGACGACTCCGCCCACGGGGTCGTGCTCGACGAGCTCGCCCAGCAGGGCCGTGCCGTGCCGGGCGACGTCTCGATCGTCTCGGTCGGGGCGACGTTCGACACCGCGGCATTCCATCCGCCCATCGACTCGGTGCCGCTGGTGCCGCAGGCGTCGTGCGACCTCGCGGTCGACCTCGCCATGCGCCTCGTGGAGGGCGACGTCGTCGCGCCCGGCGTGCACCTCATCGAGCCGGTCTTCCACGACCACGGCTCGATCGCGCCGCCGCCCTGAGCGGCGTCGTGCCCGTTCGCTCGGGTGCTTCGCGGTCGCCTATCGAAGCGCTTCGACAACGTCCATCCCATCCACGTACCAACGAACCACCCCAACCACATCCCCCACGGAGGTAGCAATGAAGCACACCAGAACCCTTGCGGTCGCCGCGTCGCTCGCGGCCGCGGCACTCGTCATGAGCGGATGCTCCGGCTCGGACTCGGGCGGCGGGGACGACACCCTCCGCCTCTGGCACTACGAGGGCGCCGACAGCGCCATGGGCAAGGCCTGGGACGAGGCGATCAAGATCTTCGAGGAGGAGACCGGCGCCACCGTCGAGTTCGAGGAGAAGAGCTTCGAGCAGATCCGCTCCACCGCGAGCCAGGTGCTCAACTCCGACGAGGCCCCCGACATCCTCGAGTACAACAAGGGCAATGCCACCGCGGGCCTCCTCTCGAGCCAGGGCCTGCTCACCCCGCTCGACGACGCGGTCGAGGAGTACGGCTGGGGCGACCAGCTCGCCCCGTCGCTGCAGACCACCGCGAAGTACGACGAGAGCGGCATCATGGGCTCGGGCAGCTGGTACGGCGTGCCGAACTACGGCGAGTTCGTCGAGGTCTACTACAACAAGGACGCCTTCGCCGCCGCCGGTCTCGAGGTGCCCACCACGCTCGCCGAGTTCGAGGACGTGCTCGCCGCCTTCGCCGCGCAGGGCGTGACGCCGCTCGCCGAGTCGGCCGCGGAGTACCCGCTCGGACAGCTCTGGTACCAGCTCGCGCTCACGAAGGCCGACCGCGAGTTCGTGAACGACTACCAGCTCTACGAGAACCCCGTCGACTGGTCGGGCGACGAGATCACCTACGCGACCGAGACCGTGGCGGACTGGACCGAGAAGGGCTGGATCTCGACCGACTCGAGCGGCCTGAAGGCCGAGGACGCCGGCGTCGGCTTCATCAGCGGCGACTACCCGATCTTCTTCTCCGGCAGCTGGTGGTACGGCCGCTTCGCGAGCGAGATCACCGACTTCGAGTGGGGCACGTTCCTCTTCCCCGAGGCCGAGCTCTCGCCCGGCTCCGCGGGCAACATGTGGGTCGTCCCCGAGAAGGCGAAGAA
>CAWDJA010000035.1:0-26616 GCA_963802485.1 uncultured Actinomycetota bacterium | reverse complement strand
GGAGCTCGCCTACGAGTTCATCGACATCACGATGCGCCCCGAGATCCAGGCGATCCTCGGCAACAACGGCGGCGTCCCCGTGGCCGCCGACGAGGCCGACATCACCGACGAGAAGTCGAAGGAGCTCATCGCGAACTTCAACGCCCTCACCGAGAAGGACGGCATCGCCTTCTACCCCGACTGGCCCACGCCGACCTTCTACGACGAGCTGAACGCAGGTCTCCAGGAGCTGGTCAACGGCACCAAGTCGCCCGCCGACGTGCAGCAGCAGCTCGGCGAGCAGTACGACGCCGGCGTCGAGGACATCGTCGGCTGATCGACGGCGGATGCCGCGGGCGCACGTCCGCCCGCGGCATCCGCCCCTCGAACCCTCGGAAGGAACCATCATGTCCGAAGCCCTCGACACGCGGGCCGCGACCCTGCCGAACCCCGGCGACGAGGTCGCTGGGCCGGCCGACCGCCGCCGGCGACGCAGCGGCCAGAGCCTCATCCCCGGCTCCAGCCGGAACGCGTTCTGGCTCTACCTCGTGCCCGGCCTGGCCCTGCTGGCGGTCATCGTCGTGATCCCGCTGGTGTGGAACGTCTACCTCACCTTCACCGAGTACCGCGGCATCCGACCGCCCGAGTGGATCGGCCTCGACAACTGGATCGAGCTCATGGGCGACGAGGTCTTCTGGACGTCGTTCGGCAACTCCATCGCCATGATCATCGCGATGGTCGTGGTGCCGACCCTCCTCGGCCTCCTGCTCGCGGCGATGCTCTTCGACCTCATCGGCAAGAAGTTCGGGGGCAGGATCGCGAGCTTCCTGCGCGCCACCTACTACCTGCCGCAGATCCTGCCCGCGGTGATCGCGGCGATCGTCATCGGCTGGATCCTGCGCCCGCAGAACGGCGCGCTGAACCAGGTGCTCGAGGCGATCGGCCTCGGCGAGCTCGCCCACAACTGGCTGGGCAGCCCCGACACGGCCCTCGCCAGCATCATGGCGATCATGGTCTGGGTGCAGCTCGGCTACCCGATCGTCATCTTCATGGCCGCGCTGCAGCGCGTCGACCCCGAGCTCTACGAGGCGGCGGAGTTGGACGGCGCGAACTGGTTCCAGCGGTTCCGCGCCATCACCGTCAGCATCATCCGCCCGGAGATCTTCGTGGTCACGCTGACCTGCACCATCGCCGCGCTCAAGGTCTTCGGACCCGTCTACGCCCTCACCGGCGGCGGACCCGGCACCGCAACGATCGTGCCCGCCTACTACGCGTACAGCGAGTTCTTCCAATCGCAGCAGGTGGGCTACGGCGCCACCATCGCGACGGCGCTGACGATCGTGATCGCGGCGGTGAGCGTGTTGTTCATCGTGTTCCAGAACCGAGCCGAGAAGAGGGAGGAGGGTCGATGACCGCCATCATCGAGGAGCTCGACCCCGAGCGCCGGGTCGTCGAGTTGCCTGCCGAACCGCGGCGAGGCCGCCGCTCCGCGCGTGTCGGATCGAACGGGCCCACCAAGCGCACCGCAGGCGACTGGGTCGTGCTGGTCGTGGCCATCCTGCTCGGCTTCTTCATCGCCGTGCCGTTCCTGCTCATCCTCATCAACTCGTTCAAGTCGCCGATCGACTACAACACGTCAGGTCCCCTCTCGCTGCCGACGGAGTTCTACTTCGACGGCATCGTCGCCTTCTGGGAGCGCGTCGACTTCCCGCAGAAGCTCTGGAACAGCGTCTTCATCTCGGGGCTCGTTGCAGTATTCGCGGTCGTGCTCTCGATGTTCAACGCCTTCGCGCTCGGCATCGGACGGGTGAGGGGGCGGCTCTGGATCGTCGTGCTCATCCTGCTCGCGAACATGCTGCCGCAGGAGGTGCTGCTCTACCCGCTGTACTTCATGTTCAAGGAGGTGGGGCTCTACGACAGCCAGTGGGCGGTGATCATCATCTTCACCGTGATCCAGTCCGCGTTCGGCACCTACCTGCTCGCATCCGTCTACAGCACGTTCCCGAAGGAGATGCTCGAGGCCGCCTCGCTCGACGGCGCGACCCGCTGGCAGATCCTGTGGCGCGTGGTGTACCCGATCTCGCGACCCACGCTGTCGGTGCTGCTCATCTTCTTCTTCATCTGGACGTGGAACGAGTTCCTGATCCCGCTCACGTTCCTGGTGTCGAACGACACGCAGACCGTGCCGGTGGCGATCACCGTGCTGCAGGGCGACCGCCTCATGGACGTCACCACGACGAGCGCCTCGGCACTGCTGGGACTCATCCCGACGCTCGTGTTCTTCCTCATCTTCCAACGCACCCTCACCCGGGGCATCACCGCAGGAGCAGTCAAGTAACCATGAAGTTCACCGATGGGTTCTGGCACACGCGGCCCGGTGTCGAGGCGCTCTACGCGCAGGAGGCACGCGATCTCGCGATCGACGGCGACGAGCTCGTCGCCTGGGCACCCACCCGGGTGGTCGCCGGCCGCGGTGACACGCTCAACCGGCCGATCCTGACGGTCTCGCTCGCGAGCCCGGCCGAGGGCGTCATCCGGGTGCGCGTCGAGCACCACTGCGGCACGCCGCGCGATGTCGGCTTCGAGATCGCATCGGATGCCGCGCACCGCCCGGTCATCGAGGTCGACGACGAGCGCGGCGTGCTCGACGCCGGATCGCTGCGCGCCCGCATCCGCCGAGGGGCGCCGTGGGACCTCGTCTTCGAGCACGACGGCGGTACGTACACGACGAGCGGCCACAAGTCGGTGGGCTACATGCAGCTCGAGGCCGGTGCGCCGGTGGCCGCCGAGCCCGCGGGCGTCGCCGGCATCACGACGACGGGCCTCGCGCCCTCGCCGGCCTACCTGCACGCACAGCTGTCGCTCGGGGTCGGCGAGCTCGTCTACGGCCTCGGCGAGCGCTTCGGCCCGCTGGTGAAGAACGGCCAGACGGTCGACATCTGGAACGCCGACGGGGGCACCTCGAGCGAGCAGTCCTACAAGAACGTGCCGTTCTACCTCACGAACCGCGGCTACGGCGTGCTCGTGAATCACGCGGGGCACGTGTCGTTCGAAATCGGCTCCGAGTCCGTCGAGCAGGTGCAGTTCTCGGTCGCGGGGGAGTGCCTCGAGTACTTCGTGATCGCGGGCCCGACGCCTGCCGAGGTGCTCGACCGGTACACCCGCCTCACCGGCCGGCCCGCCCGCGTGCCGGACTGGTCGTACGGCCTCTGGCTGTCGACGAGCTTCACCACCGACTACGACGAGGCCACGGTCAACGCGTTCATCGACGGAATGGCCGAACGCGACATCCCGCTCGAGGTGTTCCACTTCGACTGCTTCTGGATGCGCGAGTTCCACTGGACCGACTTCGAGTGGGACCCGGCGGTGTTCCCCGACCCCGAGGGCATGCTGGCGCGGCTGCACGAGCGGGGGCTGCGGGTGAGTGCGTGGCTGAACCCGTACATCGCCCAGCGTTCGCGGCTGTTCCGGGAGGGCGTCGAGCACGGCTACCTGGTGCGCCGGCCCGACGGCAGCGTCTGGCAGTGGGACCTGTGGCAGGCGGGCATGGCCCTCGTCGACTTCACGAACCCCGAGGCCGTCCGCTGGTTCCAGGGACACCTGCGCGGCCTGCTCGCGCAGGGCGTCGACGCCATCAAGACCGACTTCGGCGAGCGGATCCCGCTGGACGTCGCCTGGCATGACGGCAGCGACCCCGAGGCGATGCACCACCGGTACACGCAGCTCTACAATCGCGCCGTCTTCGACGTGCTCGAGGACGTTCGCGGGCCGGGCGAGGCCGTGCTGTTCGCTCGCTCGGCGACCGCAGGCGGCCAGTCGATGCCCGTGCACTGGGGTGGCGACAACTCCTCGACCTTCACGTCGATGGCCGAGAGCCTGCGCGGCGGCCTCTCGCTCGCGCTCAGCGGGTTCGGCTACTGGAGCCACGACATCGGCGGGTTCGAGGGCGACCCCGACCCCGCGGTGTTCAAGCGCTGGCTCGCGTTCGGCCTGCTCTCGAGCCACTCGCGACTGCACGGCTCCACGAGCTACCGCGTGCCGTGGGCGTTCGACCACGGCGACGAGGAGCCCGGCCAGAGCGCGGTCGAGGTCGCACGCGCGTTCGCGAGACTCAAGCGCTCGCTGCGCCCGTACCTCGTGGCCGCCGGAGACGAGGCGCACCGCACCGGCCGTCCGGTGATGCGTCCGATGCAGCTCGAGTTCCCCGACGACCCGGCGGTCGGCCACCTCGACCGGCAGTACCTGCTCGGGCCGAGCCTCCTCGTCGCCCCCGTGTTCTCGGCGACGGGCGAGGTGGAGTACTACCTGCCGGCCGGACGCTGGACGAACTGGTTCACCCGTGAGGTGGTCGATGGCGGAGGGTGGCGCCGTGAGGTGCACGGCTTCGACAGCGTGCCGCTGTGGGTGCGCGAGGGCGCGGTCGTGCCGGTCGTCGGCGAGGACGGTGCGCTCGGGGAGTTCCGGGGCTGATCGCCGATCCGGCGTCGTTGGGCCACCTCTGGCCCACCGCAACTTTCGGGCCTAGACTTCGAAACATGGAAACGGATGCCCCAGTCGGCCGGGTCACGCTCGCGAGCGTGGCCGAGGAGGCGCGCGTGTCGCTGTCCACCATCTCGAAGGTCCTGAACGGGCGGGCGGATGTCTCCGCGCCCACGCGCGCCCGGGTCGAGGCGCTCCTCGCCGAGCGCGGGTACCGACGCCGAGGGGGCGGCCGATCGGAGTCCCGCGCCGAGCTGATCGAGCTCGTCTTCCACGAGCTCGACCCGATCTGGTCGATGGAGCTCATCGGCGGCGTCGAGCAGGTCGCCAAGGAGCACGGGCTGAGCGTCGTGCTCACCGTGAGCGGCAGCCGGCACGCACCCGACCCCGACTGGATCGAGGGCGTCATGCGGCGCCGCCCGGTCGGCATCATCCTCGTCTTCTCCGAGCTCGCGCCCGAGTATCGCGAGCGGCTGCACTCCCGGGCCATCCCGTTCGTCATCGTCGACCCGGCCGGCGACCCGTCGCCCGACGCCCCGTCGGTGGGATCGGCGAACTGGTCGGGAGGCCTGGCGGCCACCCGGCACCTCATCGAGCTCGGCCACACGCGCATCGCCGCGATCACCGGTCCCGAGGACATGATGTGCTCGCTGGCCCGGGTCGACGGCTACCGCTCGGCGATGAACTCCGCAGGCCTCGCGATCGATCCCGAATGGATCCGCTTCGGCGACTTCCACGTCGAGCGGCGGTCGCGAACGAGCCCGCGAACTGCTCGGCCGGCCCGATCGGCCCACCGCGATCTTCGCCGGCAGCGACATGCAGGCGCTCGGTGTCATGGAGGCGGCGCGCGAGCGCGGCATCCGCGTGCCCGAAGAGCTCTCGATCGTCGGCTACGACGACATCCCCCTCGCGCGCTGGCTCACGCCCCGCCTCACGACGGTGCATCAGCCGCTCCGCCGCATGGGCGAGGAGGCGGCGAGGCTCGCGATCCGGCTGGCCGACGAGCGCGAGGAGACGGATGCCGCAGGTCGCCCCGGCGGCGCCGCGCCGACCCCGCGCATGGACCTGGCCACGAGCCTCGTCGTGCGCGAGAGCACGGCTCCGCCGGCCGGGTAGTCCGCGCCACGAACCCGGCGCACGGGCACCGCCGGAGGGGAAGGAACACCCCATCCGGCGGCATTCGCCACCCGGTCGTGCTGAGTCCGCTTCGTGGTTCGTCAGTCGACGACGGATGCCTTGACCGCGACCGGCTCGACGAGCACGATCGGGTGCAAGCGGCGCGTGTGGTCGACCTCCCGCACGGGGCCGGTGAGGCGTACCGTCTGCGCGATGGGCAGGTCGGCGCTCGAGCGGCCGAGGCTGAGCACCAGCTCGCCGGGCTCGACGATGCGCCGGCCCGTCGCGACCGGTGAACGCGGCGAGGTCGGCGGGCACGGCGAACGAGACATCCGCCGCCTCGCCCGCCTCGAGTTCGACCCGGGCGAACCCGATGAGCCGCTGCACGGGCCGCACGACCGTGGCCACGGGGTCGTGGAGGTACGCTGCACGACCTCGGCCCCGTCGCCGGTCACCGGTGTTGCCGCACGCCGGAGGCGCAGCGACACCGTGCCGTCGGTCGTCGTCTCCGCGACGTCGGTGCCGGTGCCGAGCGGCTCCCACTCGAAGGCGGCGTAGCCGAGGCCGTGGCCGAACGGGAACGCCGCCGTCGGGTCGATGTTCGACACGTCGCTTGCAGCGTGCGAGCGGCGCTGCGAGGTAGGTCGTCGGCTGCGTGCCGGCCGTCGCGCGGGATGCTCACCGGCAGTCGCCCGCTCGGGTTCACGCGCCCGCTGAGCACGCCGGCGATCGCCGGGCTGCCCTCCTCGCCCGCGAAGAACGCCTGCACGATCGCCGCGGCCTCGTCGACCGCGCGGCCGAGCGCATACGGCCGGCCGGCGAGCAGCACGAGCACGGTCGCGCGTGCCCGTGTCGAGCACGGCGTCGACGAGCTGCTGCTGCGCTCCCGGCAGGTCGAGCGTCTCGGCGTCGCAGCCCTCGCCGCTCGTGCCGCGCCCGAAGAGGCCGGCGCGGTCGCCGAGGGCGAGCATCGACGACGTCTGCGGATGCCGCGAGCGCAGCGGCCTCCGGGATGCCGTCGGTCTCGCCGCCGTCGACGGTCGTGCCGCGCGCGTGCGACGATCTCGGCGTCGGGGAACTCGTCGCGCAGCGCGTCGAGCAGGGTCGGGATGCGGATGCCCATCGCGCACGCCGGGATGCTGCGACGCCGACGTGCGCCGGGAACGAGTAGCAGCCGAGCATCGCATACGGGTCGTCGGCGTTCGGGCCGACCACCGCGATGCGACGCGGCGACGCGAGCGGCAGCGTGCCGTCGTTGTGAGACGAGCACGAGCGCCTCCTCGGCGAGGCGACGCGCGAGGTCGCGGTTCTCCGGCAGAGTCGAGGTCGACGGTTCCGCGCAGCGCCTCGGGCGACGACAGGTCGGCGCCGGCGAGGGCCGGCGGCACCGGCGACCAGCCGTCGTCGAGCAGCCCGAGGTCGGCCTTCTGCCGGAGCACCCGCTCGCAGCGCGGTGTCGATGAGCGCCGCGATCGACCGCGCCGGCCTCGACCGCCCGCCGGAGCGGCTCGCCGAACGCCTTGACCGTCGGCAGCTCGACGTCGATGCCGGCCGTCGAGCGCGTGCGCGGCCGCCTCGCGCCCAGCTCCTCGGCGGTGCCGTGCAGCAGCTTCAGGAACGCGACCGCGAAGTAGTCGGCGACGACGGTGCCCTCGAACCCCCACGTCTCGCGGAGCAGCTCGGTGAGCAGCGCGTCGGTCGGCCGGCGGACGGCACGCCGTCGAGATCGGTGTACGAGTTCATCACCGAGCGGACGCCGCTCTCGCGCACCGCCATCTCGAAGGGCGGCAGCAGCACGTCGGCGAGCTCCCGCCGGCCGACGGAGACGGGCGCGAGATTGCGGCCCGCCCTTCGACGCCGAGTACCCGACGAAGTGCTTCAGCGTCGCGACGACGCCCGTCGACTCGAGCCCGCGCACGTAGGCGGTTCCGATCGTCGCCGACGAGGTACGGGTCCTCGCCGATGGTCTCCTCGACCCGGCCCCAGCGGGCGTCGCGCACGACGTCGAGCACGGGCGCGAGGCCCTGGTGCACGCCGACCGATCGCATGTCGTCGCCGATGCGCTGCGACATCCGCTCGACGAGCACCGGGTCGAACGACGCGCCCCAGCGACAGCGGCACCGGATAGGCGGTCGCACCCCACGCGGCGAATCCGGCGAGGCACTCCTCGTGCGCGACAGCGGGGATGCCGAAGCGGTTCGCCGCGACGATCCGCTGCTGCGTGCGCATGAGCGAGAGCGCTCCGATCGCCGCATCCACGGGCGCGGTGCCGAACGGCCGCGTGAGCTGGCCGAGCCCGGCCGGCAGCAGCTCGTCGAGGTCGACGTCGTCGTTCAGGTCGTGCTGGTGCGGAGCGACGTCGCCGCCGTCGTCGGATGCCCCGACCCACACGCCGTAGAGCTGCGCGAGCTTCTCATCGAGCGTCATCGCGCCGACGAGGGCCTCGACGCGCTCGGCGACCGGCCGGGAGGCGTCGCGCCACGGGGCATCCGTCATCGCGACCTGGCTGTTCTGCCGGGTGGTGGACTCCGCGGTCATCCCTTCACCGCCCCGGTGAGGCCGCCGACGATGCGGCGTCTCCGCCGCGAGGAAGAAGACGAGCGCGGGGATCATGGCGAGCGAGGTGTAGGCGAGCACTGCGCCGGTGTCCTGTGAGTACTGCGGTCGAGAACTGGGTGACCCCGAGCGGCAGCGGCCAGAGGTCCTGCGGAAGCGTGCCGGTGCTGATGACGAGCAGCGGCAGCAGGTAGCCGTTCCAGCTGCCGACGAACGCGAGGACGCCGACCGTCACCAGTCCGGGCATCGACAGCGGCAGGAGGATGCGCCAGAAGAACCCGAGGCGCGAGGCGCCGTCGATGGACGGCCGCCTCCTCGAGCTCGTGCGGGGATGGCGCGGAGGAACGGCACGAGGATGATGATCGTCGTCGGCAGGGCGAACGCGATCGACGGGATGATGACGCCGAGATACGTGCCGTGCAGCCCGAGCGTGCGCAGCAGCAGTGTGAGCGGCAGCGCGGCGACGGTGAGCGGGAACATCAGGCCGGCGGTGAAGAGCGTGTAGAGCGCCCTGCGGCCGCGGAAGTCGTAGCGCGCGATGACGAACGCCGCCATGATGCCGACGATGACGACGCCGACGGTGGTCGCCGACGGCCAGGATCGACGCTCGCGAAGCACGTTGCCCCAGAACCGCGGGGAGCCGAGCACCGTCGGCCCAGTTCTGCAGGGTCCAGGGGTCGGGCAGACCGGCCGGGTCGGCGTTGAGGTCGGCGGTGGTGCGGAAGCCGCCGATGAAGACGTAGAGCACCGGGCCGACGGCGATCGCCGCGACGACGAGCGCGATGAGGTAGACGAACGGCTGGCCCCAGTCGAAGCGGCGGCCGGCGCGGCTCGCCCTGGGCGGCTCCGGTCTGGTCTCGTCGATCGTGCTGAGTGGACGGTGGCGGACATGTCAGCGCACTCCAGTGGTGACGGCGCCGGCGAGATCGCGGCGCAGGGCGAAGCGCTGGTAGATGAGCGCGACGGTGAGCGAGATCAGGAAGAGGATCACGGCGATGGCGCTGCCGTAGCCCGGCTGCCCGCCGAACTGGCCCTTCTCGACCATGTACGTCGCCATCGTCGAGGTCGCGATCCAGCGGGCCGCCGCGCGTGGTGACCCACACCATGTCGAACAGCTGCAGCGAGCCGATGATCGACAGGAAGGCCCAGATGCGGATGGTCGGGGCCGAGCAGCGGGATGGTGATGTGCCGCTGGATCTGCCACCAGCTGGCGCCGTCGATCGCGGCGGCCTCGGCGAGCTCTTCGGGCACGCCCTGCAGGCCGGCGAGCATGAGCAGGATCGCGAAGCCGACGTACTTCCAGGTCAGGATGCAGAACATCGTCCACAGGGCGATGCTCGGGTCGGCGAGCCAGTTCTGCTGCAGCGCTCCGAGGCCGACGGCCTCGAGCATCGCGTTCACGCCGCCGCTGCGGCTGGAGGAGCAGCTTCCACGAGAGGCCGGCGATGACCTCGGCGAGCACGTACGGAACGAAGATGAGCAGGCGGAGCGCGCCGCGGCCCCGCAGTCTGCGGTTGAGCAGCAGGGCGATGGCGATCGCGATCGGCCCCTGGATCAGCAGGGACAGCGCGAGGATGAAGAAGTTGTTGCCGATCGACTTGATGAACGTCGGGGTCGTTCAGCGCCCGCACGTAGTTCTCGAAGCCGACGAAGCGCTCGGGGTCGGCGAGGTCGTCCCACTGGAACGCCTGCGGCAGGTTGTAGAAGCTGTAGACCGCGGCGAGGAGCACCGGCAGGATGACGAAGCCGAGGAACAGCACGAGCGCGGGTCCGACGAAGAGCGCGATCTCGACCCGCTTGCGGACCGAGCTCGAGCGCGAGCGCGGCCGGGGGGCCGGGGCCGGGCCCGCGGAAACCGCGGGCCCGGCCGGGTTCAGAACTGAGGTCATGGCTACAGCGTTGCCGCTGCGTCCTCCATCTTCTTGACGATGTCCTCGGGCGTTCCGGCTCCACCGAACAGGTTGACGATCCCCTCGTTCATCGCGTTGCCGACCGTGGTGCCGAAGGCCGTGTCGAGCCAGAGCTGCACGAACGAGGCGTTCGCGAGGCCCTCGGCGACGAGCGCGAGGTTCGGGTCTTCGAGCGCCGACGTGGCAGCGGGCACCGTCGGGATGCCGGAGCCGCTCGCGGCGAAGCGGGCCTGCACGTCTTCGCTCATGATGAATTCGAGCAGCTCGGCGCACTCCGGCGGTGCATCGGCCGAGCAGGCGAAGCCGTCGCCGCCGCCGAGTGCGGCGGTCGGGTCGCCGTCAGAGCCCGGGATGCCCGGGAACGGGAACCAGCCGAGGAACTCGGGCACCTCCTGGTCGGCCGTGAGGCCGCCGATGACGCCGGCGTTCCAGTGACCCATGAGTTCCATGGCGGCCTGGCCGTTGGCGACGAGGCCTGCCGAGCTGCCGGCGCCCTGCTGTGCGGGGGTGCCGAGGAAGCCCTCCTGGAAGGGGTCGGTGCCGAGGAACTCCTCGAGCTGCTCGCCGGCTTCGACCCAGCAGGGGTCGCTGAAGTCGAGCTCCGTCTCGGCGGCCTGCAGCGCCTCGGGCGAGCAGGAGTGCAGGGCGAACTGGTACCACCAGTGCGCGGCGGGCCACTTGTCGCCGGCTCCGACCGCGATCGGGGTGAGTCCCGCATCTGCGGAGCTTGCCTGCCGCGTCGACGAGTTCGTCGAGCGTCTCGGGCGGCGTGTCGATGCCCGCGCTGCGCGAACTGGTCCGTGTTGTACCAGAATCCCTCGATGCCGAAGGTGAAGGGGACGCCGTACGTGCGTGCCGTCGACCTGCCACGGGTTGACCGTCGCGCCGACGGCTCTCGATGGTGTCGGGGATCGCGTCGTCGAGGGGCATCAGGTAGCCGTTCTCGACCTGGTCGCGCAGCTCGCCGCCCGGCCACACCTGGAAGAGGTCCGGCGGGTCGCCGGCCGCGAGTGCGTTCGGGATCAGCGTGCGCTGGAGCTCCTCGTTCTGGTAGCCGGTCTGCTCGACCGTGACCCCGGGGTGGGCCTCCTCGAACTCGGTCGCGACCTCCTCCCAGACCTCGGGAAGCTCGCCGGTGGTGCCGTTGTGCCACCAGGTGAGGGTGACGTCGCCGTCCTCCCCCTCATCCCCGCCGCCACCCGCGGTGCACGCCGGTGAGGGAGCCGAGCGCGAGCCCCATCGCGGCCGTGAGCGTGACGAGCCTCATGGTGCTGCGTCTGTTCATCTTTGAACCTCTCGAAAGTTTCGACGCCTGCGTCGAAAGTGATCTGGACGTGTCGAATATACGTCCGTTCCGGATTTGGGGTCAAGCGCAACAAATTCGGCGCGCCGCGCGTGCCCGCACCGTGACGCCCCTAGAGTGAGTCGCGTGACAGACCGAGCCGGCACCTTCGAGGGCGTGCACCGTCGAAACCTCTCGAAAGCTCCTCGGCCTCGTGCACCTCGAGGGGCCGCTCTCCCGCGCCAGGCTGACGGCGGCGACCGGGCTCAACCGCTCGACCGTCGCCGCGCTCGTCGGCGGAGCTCGTCGAGGCGGGACTCGTCGAGGAGCGCGCCCCCGACCCCACCAACCGCGTCGGACGCCCGTCGCCCGTGGTCGCCGCCGCATCCCGGCGTGATCGCGATCGCGGTGAACCCCGAGGTCGATGCGCGTCACGATCGCCGCCGTCGGACTCGACGGCAGCATCGTCGTGCGGGAGCGCCTCGAGATGGACCACCTCGTGACGCCGACCGAGACGGCCGAGCTCGTCGCGGCGCGTCGTCGACGCGATGGCGCGCCGACGCGCTGCGTCGGCGCGCGCATCGTGGCGGTCGGGCTCGCCGTGCCGGGCCTCGTGCGGGCGTCCGACGGGCTCGTGCGCCTCGCGCCGCACCTCGAGTGGACGGATGCGCCGCTCCGCGACGCTCGTCGAGGAGGCCACGGGCATCCCGGCTTCCGTCGGCAACGACGCGAGCCTCGGCGCCATCGCCGAGCACCTCTTCGGCGCCGGACGCGGCGTCGACGACATGGTCTACCTCAACGGCGGTGCGAGCGGCATCGGCGGCGGCCTCATCGTGCACGGGTGCCCGTCGGCGGATCCGGCGGCTACGCCGGCGAGTTCGGCCAGAACCGGCCGGGCATCGCGGCCCAGGGCGACCGGCGGGCCGCGGGCGGCGTGCTCGAGGACGAAGTGAGCCGCGCGCGGCTGCTCGCGGTCGCGGGGCTCCACGCGGCCGACGAGCCCACCCTCGCCGCGGCGCTCGCGGCGATCGGACTCGCCCGAGGTCGCCGCCGAGCTGGCGCGACAGCGGCGCATCCTCTCGACCGCGCTCGCCAACGCCGTGAACGTGCTCAACCCGTCGCTCGTCGTGCTCGGCGGCTTCCTCGCGACCGTCGCCGAGAGCGATCGGGCCGCGCTCGCCGCCGCCGTCGCCGAGCAGGCGATGCCGGCCGCGGCCGAGGGCCTCGACATCCGCGTGGCCGCGCTCGGGGAGGACCGGCTGGCGATCGGCGCGGCCGAGCTCGCGTTCGAGCAGCTCCTCGCCGACCCGCTCCAGGAGGCCTGAAGGGCCTCCGGGTTGCGCTTTCCCCGTCGCTTCCCGGTTGCGGGACACGGGGGGTCATCCGTTACACTGGGACGCAGTCGAATCGATTCGAGGCCACGATGGCCGAGATCGCCTCACGACGGCGTCCCGAGTGGTCGCCGTCGTTCCTGTTTCCCGGCGTCCGAGGGCGTGCGCCGCCGCACTCGAGCACGCCCAGGATCCGCATGTCCTCAACCGCCTCCATCCCCATCATCCGGCCCGACGACTACTCGTCCGTCGCGCACCCCGGCGACCTCCTCTCTCGTCGCCAGCGCCTCGTCTACGTCCTCGTCCTCGGCGCGCTCACGGCGCTCGGGCCCTTCACGGTCGACCTGTACCTGCCGGCGTTCCCCGTGCTGCAGGACGAGCTCGGCGTCTCCGCCGCGGCCGTCCAGCTCACGCTCACCGGCACCATGGTCGGCTTCGGCTTCGGCCAGCTGATCGTCGGCCCCTGGAGCGACAAGGTCGGTCGGCGACTGCCGCTCATCCTCGCCACGGCGCTGCACATCGCGGCATCCGTCGCCGCCGCGCTCTCGCCCGACATCGTCTGGCTCAGCGTCTTCCGACTGCTGCAGGGCTTCGGCGCCGCCGCCGGCGGCGTGGTCGCCATGGCGATGGTGCGCGACCTGTTCGGCGGCAAGCCCCTCGTGCGCATGCTCTCGCGCCTCGCGCTCGTGAACGGCCTCGCGCCGGTGCTCGCCCCCGTCATCGGCTCGCAGCTGCTCGGCGTGATGGACTGGCGCGGCGTGTTCGTGGTGCTCGCGATCTACGGCGCCGCCGTGCTCGTGGCCGTCGCGTTCTTCATCGTCGAGACCCTGCCCGAGTCCCGTCGGCACCTGGCCGGACACTCGACCCTTCGCGACCGCTACGCCGCGCTCTTCCGCGACCGGGTGTACCTGGGCGCGGCGATCATCGGCGGCATGACGTTCACCGGCCTGTTCGGATACCTCTCGACGTCGTCGTTCCTGTTCCAGGAGGTCTACGCGTTCACGGCGCAGCAGTACGGCCTGCTCTTCGCGGTCAACTCCGTCGGCATCATCATCGGCGTGCAGACGAGCTCCCGGCTCATGCGCGGGCCGGTGCAGCCGCAGTGGATCCTCGCGATCACCACCGTCGTGCACCTCGCCATGGCCGTGGCGATCATGGTGCTCGACAGCGGCGGGGCCGGGTTCTGGGGCACGGCGATCCCGCTGTGGATCTACATCCTCGCCTGCGGCTTCGCGTTCCCCGCGGTGCAGGTGCTCGCGCTCGCGCACCACGGCGCGGAGGCCGGCACCGCCGCGTCGCTCCTCGGCGCGCTGAACTTCGGGCTCGCGGGCCTCATCTCGCCGCTGATCGGCCTCATGGGCGTCGGCAGCGCCGTGCCCATGGCGTTCGTCATGGGGCTCGCGGCCGTCGTCGCGATCGCGGCGCTCTGGCTGCTCGTGCGACCGAAGACGGTGCCGCCGCTCAGCGACTGACCGCAGCGGATGCCGCGTGCGGATGCCGCGTGCGGCCGTCAACCCCGGGCGTCGCGATCGCCGATCCGCTCGCCCGCGGTTAGCGTGGGGGAATGACGGACCGCGACGACCACTCCCCGGCCTCCGCCCACGACGCCCGACACCGCCCAAGAGGCGACCGGACCCGATGAGACGCCCGCGGTCGCCGACGACCTGCGGCCTGCGCAACGGGAGGCTCGTGCGGAGCGCGTCGGTCGACGCGCGCCGGTCATCGCCGGGCGTCTTCGCGGTGATCGCCGCCGCCCTCCTCGGGCTGATCGTGTCGGCGCGTTCCGACGTTCCTGTTCGAGTTCGACGAGGAGTGGGCCGAGGATGTCTTCGAGGCGAGGGGGCCGGTCGGCGACGTCTTCGCCTTCCTCATGAACGACCTCGGGGGCGGCGTCTTCGGCGTCTTCGTCGTGCCGATCGTCACCGCGGTCATATTGCTCATCTGTCGGCGACCATGGGGCGCGCTGTACTTCATCATCGCCTCGGCGGCGAGCGCCGGGGTCGTGCAGCTCCTGAAGAACCTCTTCGGTCGCGCGCGGCCGGAGGACATCCTCGTGCACTCCGATTTCGGCTCATTCCCGTCGGGGCATGTTGCGAACGCCGCGACGATCGCCGTCGCCATCGGCGTGATCGTGCCGATCGTCTGGGTGTGGATCGCGGGCGCGGCGTACACGGTGCTCATGGCGGTCAGCCGCACGTACCTCGGCGCGCACTGGCTGTCCGACACGCTCGGCGGGCTCCTCGTCGGGGCGGGCATGGCGCTGGTGCTCTGGGCCGCATTCGCGACGCAGCTCGAGCGTGAGCGGCTGGCCTGGATCGACCGCGTCTCGAGGCGCAACGCCGCGCGGGCGCAGGCGCACGTCACGCCCCCGGCGGGACAGGTCTACGCGACATGGAGGGGTGAGCGCCGATCGACGCGGTGGGCTCCGTGAATCGAACGGGGTCACGCCCGCTCGCGGGCCGCTCCATGAGATCCCCTGAACGTCGGCGATCGCGGCGGTCTCTGCGCCTGACTCGGTGACCGAGACGCCGTGGACCGGACTGCCTCCGTTCTGAACTGGGCTCGTCGACTCCCGGGAAACGATCCGGAAGTCTGGCTTGATCAGTCGCGGAGGGCGAGGTTCGCCCTTCTCTCCGATCCGCTCGAGGAGCATCTCCACCGCGATCTCGGCGATCTCATCACGCCCCGGATCGACACTCGACATGGACGGGACGGAGAACCGCGACTCGTCGATGTCGTCGAAGCCGATGAGGGCGACCTCCTCCGGGACCCGGATCCCCGCCTCGCCGAGGGCTCGGAGCGCCCCGAGGCCGAGGGTGTCGTTGAGGGCGAAGACCGCGTCGAACGACACGCCCTCCTCGAGGATGCGGCGAACGGCGACCGCGCCGCTCTCGCGGCTCCAGGGCTCGGCGACGCGGATGAGCTCGGGCAGCTCGGGAATCCCGGCGGCCTCGAGGGCCCGCCGGTATCCGAGCAGGCGGAGGGTCGCCGAGTTCGTGTCGTCGGCACTGTCGCTCTGTGCGCCGACGAGTGCGATGCGGGTGCGGCCGAGCGCGAGGAGATGCTCGACCGCCGCCTGAGCGGACGACGTGTTGTGCATGGTGACGTGATCGGTCGGACCGCCGAAGATCCGCTCGCCGAGCAGCACGAGCGGAATGGGCACATTCAGCGCATCGACGTCACGTTGGCCGAGGCCGACCGGACTGAACAGCAACCCGTCGGTCAGGTGCAGTCGACCGCCGCCGATCGCCGCCAGTTCCTTCGCCCTCTCCCCGCCGGTCTGCTCGATGAGCACGCTGAGCCCCCTCCGCTCGGCGGCTCGGATCACCGCATCGGCGAGTTCCGCGAAGTAGTTCTCACGCAGGGCCGGAACCGCGAGGCCGATCACGCCGGTCCGGCCCGAGCGGAGCCCGCGTGCCGAGAGGTTCGGGCGATAGTCGAGCTCACGGATGGCGCTCAGCACGCGATCGCGCGTCTGGGGTCGCACATGCGGGTAGTCGTTGACAACGTTCGAGACGGTCTTGATCGAGACGCCGGCGACGCGAGCGACGTCATGCATGGTGGCCCCCATCGACCCCTCCGTCCCGCTGCTCGTCCCAGGCGCCACTGTACTCCAGCGACATCGGCGACCGGCGGCACGTCCCGCTCCATCTCGCGGCAGTGGCGGCGTTCCGCCGAACGCATCCCATTTGATGCCGACGTGACGTCGGCCGGCAGAGCTTCGACCGTCGCGGAGCGCTCAGATCCCGGCCGGTGGTCGACCGAGGCGCATCGACCGGCTCGTCGAGCTCATCGCCGGCCGGCGTCGCGGCCGACGCCCGCTCGACCGGCCGATCGCCCGACATCGAGTACTGAAGGCCGCCCACCGCCTGCCGGTCGCGGCCACGTGGGCAAGCGCTTTCCAGCGCGCGAGGCGAGTGATTCGGGAAGTTTCGGAGAAGGGGTTGACATCTTCCGGAGAGCGAGGCATTCTCGTTTCCAACGTTGGAAGTACAACGTTGTACATCCAGGTGGAACACGGCGGAAGCCGTTCGACCCCCGAGCAGCCCCCGCTTCCGTCCGCACCTGGCAACGCACCGACAAGGATGTCCACGCTTCCGAAGGGAACCTCCAGTGAAGACGAAGCAAGTCATAGCCGCCACTGCAATGTTCGTTCTCGCGGGCACGCTCGCCGCCTGCACCCCGGGCGACGACAATGCCAACGACGACGCCAATTGCACCAACACCATCCCGAAGGAGGACCTCCCCGTCGTGACGATGTGGGCCTGGTACCCGAACATGGAGCTCGTCGTCGACAACTTCAACGAGCAGAACGACGAGGTCCAGGTCTGCTGGACGAACGCCGGTGCCGGCGGCGACGAGTACGACAAGTTCCAGACGGCGGTCTCCGCCGGCAGCGGGGCTCCCGACGTGGTCATGCTCGAAGCGGACCGGATCCCGACCTTCCAGGCCCAAGACGCCCTCGTGGAACTCGGCGCTCTCGGCTACGAGGAGGTCGAGGCGAACTTCAGCGACGGCGCCTGGAAGGACGTCTCGGTCGGCGACGGCGTCTTCGGCGCCCCGGTCGACGGTGGCCCCATGGGGATGATCTACCGCAAGGACATCTTCGAGCAGTACGGCATCACGCCTCCGACCACCTGGGCCGAGTACGAGGCCGCGGCGCAGACGGTGAAGGATGCCGGCGGCCCGCTCTTCGGTGACCTCGGTGCGAACGTCCCCGCGGTGATGATGGCGCTGCAGTACCAGAACGGCGCACAGCCGTTCACGTACGACGCGGCAACGCCGGAGAACATCGGCATCAGCCTCAACGACGACGCCTCCAAGGAGGTGCTCGACTACTGGGCCGGGCTCGTCTCGAAGGGCCTGGTCGGCACGCAGGACCAGTTCACGCCCGAGTACATCTCGGGGGTGATCGGCGGCGACTACGCGACCTACCTCTCGGCCGCATGGGCGCCGGGCTACCTGCAGGGTGCCGGGGTCGGCGAGGGTGACGACTCGGGCGTGTGGGCGACCGCCCCGCTGCCGCAGTGGGACCCGAACAACCCGGTCTCGGTGAACTGGGGCGGCTCCGCCTTCTCGGTGACCAGCCAGGCGAACGACCCGGAGCTCGCGGCCAAGGTCGCGTTCGGGGTCTACGCCGACGACGCGTCGCTGGAGGACGGTTGGCGGAACCAGATCATCTTCCCGCTCAACGTCAACGTGCTGGAGGACCCGGCGTTCCAGGACTACGAGGTTCCCTTCTTCGACGGCCAGCAGGCGAACAAGGAGGTGTACGTGCCGGCGGCCAATGCCTACACGGGCATGACCTACACGCCGATCGGACAGTACTACTACTCCGCATTCACGGAGCAGATCGCTGCCATCAATGAGGGATCCGTCAGTGGGTCCGAGGCAGCGGACGCACTCCAGGACGACGTCGTGGGCTATGCGACCGAACAGGGTTACACCGTCGAATGACGTGAGCGTCGCGGGCCGGTCCGCATTGCGGGCCGGCTCGCCTCCGTCCGTTCACCCCACCTGATCCGGAGCAATTTCCCATGACTGTCGAACTCATCGAAGAGGCCGCCGCCCCACCGTCACGAACGCCCCGACGCTCGCGCAAGAAGAGCGACGTCCGCCGCAACCTCACCGGGTGGGCCTTCATCGCCCCATTCGCGATCGTCTTCCTGGCGTTCCTCATCGCGCCGCTGTTGTACGCCCTGTACCTCAGCCTCTTCCAGAAATCGATCGTCGGAGGGACGCGTTTCGTCCTCTTCGGGAACTACCTCAAGGCGTTCACCGATCCCAGCTTCCTCGACGGCGTCTGGTTCGTGATCAGCTTCTCGCTCGTCCTGATCCCGCTGCAGATGGCGATCTCGCTCGCGATCGCCCTCATCCTCGACCTGGTCACGACGTCCTTCGCGCGATTCTCGAGGCTGATGATCTTCCTGCCCTACGCGATTCCGGCCGTGATCGGCGCGCTGATGTGGGGCTTCCTGTACAGCAGGAACTTCGGTCCCATCTCGGACTTCTTCGAAGCCTTCGGAGCCACCGGACCGGATCTCCTCAGCTCGAACCTGATCTTCTACGGTCTGCTCAACATCGTGACGTGGCAGTGGGCCGGCTACTACATGATCATCATCTACGCCGCGTTGCAGGGGATCGACCCGACCCTCTACGAGGCGGCTCGCATCGACGGTGCCTCGCAGTGGCAGATCATCCTCCGGATCAAGATCCCGCTGGTCGCACCAGCGCTCGTCCTGATCCTCGTGTTCGCCCTCATCGGAACCCTGCAGTTCTTCAACGAACCGAAGATCCTCCAGCAACTCGCGGCCGGGGCGATCCCCGACGACTTCACGCCCAACATGTACGCGTACCAGCAGGCGTTCACGTTGGCGAACTACAACTACGGCTCCGCCATCTCGTTCGCACTCGGCGCCGTCGTCTTCATCTGCGTCTACATCTTCCTGTTCACCACCCGCAAGCGAGGGAGCTTCCTCTCATGAGCACCAGCACCACTCGCGGGTCGCGCCGTCAGACGCGCTACATCTCGCTCCAGGTCGTCCTCGGCATCCTGATGGTCTACTTCCTCGTCCCCTTCTGGTGGGTCGTGGTGAACAGTTCGAAGACCTCGGCCGGATTGTTCGGAGGCGGAAACGCGCTCTGGTTCGCGGAGGACATCGACTATCTCGGCAACCTCACGCAGCTCTTCACCTACGGCGGCGGCATCTACGTCCAGTGGCTGCTCAACTCGGCGATGTACGCGATCGTCGGCGGGATCGGCGCCACCGTGCTGGCCGTGCTCGCCGGCTACGGCTTCGCCAAGTACCGGTTCGCGGGTCGGCGGCTCGGTTTCGCAGTGCTCCTGGGTTCGGTCATGGTGCCGGCGACGGCGCTCGTCATCCCGACCTTCGTCCTCTTCTCCCAGGCGGGCATCACGAACACCATCTGGGCGGTCATCCTGCCGACGCTCCTCAACCCGTTCGGCGTGTACCTGATGTGCGTCTACGCCCGCGATGCGGTGCCCGACGAACTCCTCGACGCCGGCCGCGTCGATGGTGCCGGAGAGTTCCGCGTCTTCCTCCAAGTGGCGCTTCCGATGCTCCGGCCGGCGATCGTGACCGTGCTGCTGCTGTCGGTCGTGTCATCGTGGAACAACTACTTCCTGCCGCTCGCGATGCTGTCGGACAACCGCCTCTTCCCCGTGACGGTCGGCATCGGACTCTGGCAGGCGACGGCATCGACGTACGGCGCCGCGGGCGGAGAGAGCCTGTGGAGCATCATCATCCTCGGCTCGCTGGTCTCGGTGGTGCCCCTGATCATCGCCTTCCTCACGCTGCAGAAGTACTGGCAGGGCGGACTCTCCATCGGAAGTCTCAAGTGACCCACGGGCAACCGCAGGCGATCCCTCCGCAACACGCATCACACGACAGGCAAATGAGGAACATGAGACGAGCACAACTCACCATCGACCCCCACTTCGTCGTCGGAGCGGTCAATCGCCGGCTCTTCGGCTCCTTCGTCGAGCACCTCGGTCGCTGCGTCTACGACGGAATCTACGAGCCGGGCCATCCGAGCGCGGACGACGAGGGCTACCGCACCGACGTCATCGACCTCGTGCGCGAACTCGGGGTCTCGACCATCCGGTACCCGGGCGGGAACTTCGTGTCCGGGTACCGGTGGGAGGACGGCGTCGGCCCTCGCGCCGACCGACCACGTCGACTCGACCTCGCCTGGCACTCGACCGAGACCAACGAGGTGGGGCTCGACGAGTTCTCCTCCTGGCTGCGCAAGGTCGGCAGTGACCTGATGTACGCGGTCAACCTCGGCACCCGCGGAGTGCAGGACGCGCTCGACGTGCTCGAGTACGCCAACATCCGCTCCGGGACGACCCTCAGCGACCAGCGCATCGCGAACGGCGCGATCGAGCCGCACGACATTCGCATGTGGTGCCTCGGGAACGAGATGGACGGGCCATGGCAGCTCGGCCACGGCACCGCAGACGACTACGCCCAGCTCGCCTCGAAGACCGCGCGCGCCATGCGCCAGATCGATCCCGACCTGGAGCTGGTCGTGTGCGGGAGCTCGAGCGCCCACATGCCGACGTTCGGCGCGTGGGAACGCGTCGTGCTCGAGGAGACGTACGACGACGTCGACTACATCTCATGTCACGCCTACTACGAGCCGAAGGACGGCGACTACGCGAGCTTCCTCGCGTCAGCCGTCGACATGGACCGGTTCATCGACTCGGTCGCGGCGACGGCCGACCACGTGAAGGCGGTGCGCGACAGCGACAAGACGATGTTCATCTCGTTCGATGAATGGAACGTCTGGTACCAGTCCCGGTACCAGGAGGTGGACAGGATCACGGATGTCGCCGAGTGGCCGGTCGCACCGCGACTGCTCGAGGACGCGTACTCGGTCGTCGACGCGGTCGTCTTCGGCAACCTCCTGATCTCGCTCATCCGCCACGCCGACCGTGTCACCTCGGCGTCGCTCGCGCAGCTCGTGAACGTCATCGCGCCGATCATGACCGAGCCGGGCGGGTCCGCATGGCGGCAGACGACGTTCTTCCCGTTCGCCCTGACGTCCGAGCTCGCCCAGGGCGTGGCCCTCGAGCTCAAGCTCGACTGCCCGACCTACCACTCCGAGCGCTACGGCGAGGTGCCCCTCGTCGACGCCGTCGCGACCCACGATGCCGAGACCGGACGCACCGCCGTCTTCATGGTGAACCGGAGCCTTGATGAGGAGGTGACGGTGGAGATCGACACGAGCGTCCTCGGAGACGTCTCGGTCGGTTCATTCCGCACGCTGCACGACGAGGACATCCACGCGGTCAACTCGCTGACCGAGCAGGACCGGGTGTCGCTCCGGGAGAACGACTCCGCCCAACGGTCCAACGGGCTCGTGGCCGTGACGCTGCCGCCCGTCTCATGGTCGGCGCTCACGCTCGGATGACCGAGGGAGATCGGATGTCGGAACCAGTGATCCTGCAGGTCGAGGGAACGCGGATCATGTCGGGCGAGAACCCCGTCGTGCTTCGCGGCCTCGGTCTCGGCGGGTGGATGAACATGGAGAACTTCATCACCGGCTACCCCGGCACCGAGTCCCAGCAGCGACGAGCCCTGCGGCGCGTCCTCGGCGAAGCCGGATACGAGCGATTCTTCGATCGGTTCCTCTCGGTGTTCTTCACCGACGCGGATGCCGCCTTCCTCCGAGGCCTCGGCCTGAACTCGCTTCGCGTGCCGTTCAACTACCGGCACTTCGAGCACGACGACGCGCCCTTCGAGATCAGGGAGGAGGGGTTCCGGCTGCTCGACTCGGTCGTCGATGCCTGCGCGCGGCACGGCATCTACACGATCCTCGACCTGCATGCCGTTCCCGGTGCGCAGAACCAGCACTGGCACAGTGACAACCCGACGCAGTGGGCGCACTTCTGGGGCCAGCGCCAGTTCCAGGACCGCGTCGTGAACCTCTGGGAGCAGCTCGCCGATCACTACAAGGACAACCCGTGGGTCGCCGGGTACAACCCGGTCAACGAGCCGGCCGACGCCCACGGCGAGGTCATCCGACCGTTCTACGAGCGCCTCGAGGCGGCGATCCGCGTCGGTCGATCCGCGGCACATCCTGTTCCTCGACGGCAACCGCTACTCGACCCAGTTCGACCAGCTCGGGGATCCGATGCCGAACTGCGTCTACACCGCCCACGATTACGCGCTGCCGGGATTCGTGGACGGCGGACCGTACCCGGGCGAGAGCCGGGGCAGGTTCGTCGATCGCGACCAGGTCGAGGAGACGTTCCTCGAGCGCACCGCGTACATGCGCGAGACGGGCACCCCGATCTGGGTCGGCGAGTTCGGGCCGGTCTACACGGGCGACCCGGTGCGCGACGCCCAGCGGTACCGCTTGCTCGAGGACCAACTGGAGATCTACGACCGCTACGACGCGAGCTGGGCCCTGTGGACCTACAAGGACATCGGCCTCCAGGGCCTCGTCCATGCGGATCCGGACTCCGCGTACCTCCGTCGCATCGCGCCGGTGCTCGAGAAGAAGGCCCGCCTGGGCGTCGACTCGTGGGGATCCACCGACCATGGCGTCCGCCACATCCTGGAGCCGATCGAGGAGCTCTTCCGAACGGAGTTCCCGGAGTTCGAGCCGTATCCGTGGGGAGCGCCCCGATGGATCCACGGCCACATCCGTCACGTGATGCTGGCGGAGGCGATGGTCGACGACTTCGCGCGAGCCTTCGAGGGCGTGCGACCCGATGAGGCGGAGCGGCTCGCCGACGCATTCGCCTTCGAGGAGTGCCGTCGTTCGCGAGCCCCTCGCCAGGATCCTGGGCGGCAGCGCAGCCGGAAACGACTGACGTCGATGCGAGGGGGGGTCGTCGCACCGGGGGGCGAGGCGCCCGCACCCGACCGCTGGGTGCGCGCGAGCCCGACCGGCTCGGCGCGCCCGAGGGCGACCGACGTCGCCGGGTGACGGGATGACCGGCGAACGCGCGGGTGACGCTCGCCTCGGTCGCCGCGGAAGCGGGCGTGTCGCTCACGACGATGTCGAAGGTGCTGAACGGGCGCAGCGATGTCTCGCCGGCGACGCGCGCACGCGTCGAGGCGCACCTTCGGCGGACCGGGTACCGGCGACGCGGCAGCGGTCGACGCAACCCCGCGGTGGAGCTCGTGCTCAGCGGGCTGCACGGCATGATGTCGCTCGAGGTGATCGACGGCGTCCGCGAAGCCGCGGCGGCATCCGGGTTCGCACTGACCCTGACCGTCATCGGCGAGCAGCACGCTCCCGACGACCGGTGGCTGGACCCGGTGATCCGACGTCGGCCGACGGGTGTCATCGTCGCCTATTCCGACCTCGCCGCCGAGGTGCGCGAGAAGCTCTGGTCGCGGAACATCCCCCTCGTCGTCGTCGAGCCGCTGAGCGCCGCCGACCCGGAGACGCCCGCGGTCGGCGTGGCGCACTGGTCGGCCGGCGTGGCCGCGACGCGCCACCTCATCGAGCTGGGACACCGCCGGATCGCCGCCATCACGGGCAACGGCGACGACGTCGGCTCGCACGCCCAGGTCGACGGCTATCGCTCGGCGATGCACATGGCCGGGCTGCGCGTGCCTCCGGAATGGACCCGTTTCAGCGAGCCCGGCGCCGAAGCCGGCGAACGTGCCGCCATCGAACTGCTCTGGCTGCCCGATCCGCCCACGGCGATCATCGCCGGCGGCGATCTCCACGCGATCGGCGTCCTGAACGCCGCGCGCACGCTCGGCGTCGACGTTCCGGCAGACCTGTCGGTCGTCGGCTACGACGACCCAGCCGATCGCCACGTCCTCGTCACCTCGGCTGACCACGATCCACCAGCCGATGCGGGAGCTCGGCGCGGCGGCGACTCGCCTCGTGCTGCAGCTCGGCGAGGATCCGGCGGCCGAGCCGACGCGGGTCGACCTCGCCGCCACATTGGTGCTCCGCGACTCGACGGCGCCGCCGAGCGCCTGAAGTACAACGTTGCAAATCCCTTCTTGACAAACGCTCGCGTTGGCCGAGAGCATGGTCGCAGCGTGAGATTTACGACGTTGTAAATGCGAACGACTGCACCGCCTCGTCGTTCTCGCGCACAGCACTCCGGTCGGCACCGGGGCCGACTTCCGCGGAGTACGTCCTGCACGTCCCACCCGGACGGGACGCGAGTGAGGGGAAGAAGATCGATGGAGATCATTGCATCGGAGCGCCGTCCGCGGCGTTCCTCGAGATTGCGCCGATTGGCATCCGTGCTGGCCATGGCGGCGGTCGCCGCCGGCACGGTCGTCGCGACCCAACCCGCGGCCGCCGCGGACCCGTGGCTCACGCAGCCCGAAGCCGGCTACGTTCGATTCACGATTCCCAACGCCGCGGTCGAAGAGACCGTCGGGCCGGTGTCGCAGCTGGTGGTCGAGGGCAACTTCGGGCCATCGGCCAACTGGGCTCAGCTGGGGCTGTCGCGAAGCGGTGCCAACTGGTCGGCCACCATCGGTCCGCTCGACCCCGGCCTGTACTACTACCAGATCACCGGTGACGACACGAAGGTCTTCAAGGACGCCACGAACCCCACCACGGTCGGTTCCGAGCCGGAGTGGAGCACGTTCTTCCTTCCGGGCGATTCCGCGGCGCTGCTCGCCGATGCGCCCGAGGCGGCCGGCGCGGTCGAGCCCCTCACGTACCACAGCGACGTCGCCGGCGAGGATCGCACGGCACTCGTCTGGACACCGCCGGGCTATACCACCGACGGCAGGCCCTACCCCGTGCTGTACCTGCAGCACGGCGGCGCGCAGGGCTCTCGCGACTGGACGGACGTCGGCCGAGCCGAGCAGATCCTCGACAACCTGAGCCTCTCGGGCGAGCTGGCCGACATGATCGTCGTCATGGGCGACGGCAACGTCTCCGACTTCTCGGCCGAGCTGTTCGACAACCTCATGCCGGCGGTGCAGGCGGCGTACCACGTGTCGAGCGCGAAGAAGGACCGGGCACTGGCCGGGCTCTCCATGGGCGGTGGCCAGGCGTTCGAGGTGCTGCGCGAGCACCCGGGCGAGTTCGCGTACATCGGGACCTTCGGCGCGGGGCTCTTCGGCGACCTCTCGAACCTCCCCGTGAAGCAGATCAACAACCACACGACGCTCTTCCGCCTGTACGTCGGGAACAAGACGGATGTCGCCTACAACCACGTCTTCGAGTCGATGCAGCAGTTCGACGCACTCGGCCTCGACTACGAGTTCGACGGCGTCAACCCCGACGCGGGCCACAACTGGAACGCCTGGCAGGAGAACCTGATCGACTTCGCGCCGCGGCTGTTCCACGGCGACGACACCGGCGACTCGGGCTTCAGCGAGGGCCACACGGCACTCGAGGAGCGCTTCGACCTGCCGGCGCCGGGCACGACGCCGACGCCGTGGATCACCGAGGACGGCTTCGTCACGTTCGAGACCACGACCGACTTCGCCGACGCGAAGGCCGTCACGGTCTGGGCGAACTGGGCACCGGGCGGCAGCTGGCTGCGCGTCGAGATGGACAAGGTCGGCGATCGCTGGCGGGCGACCGTCGGTCCGCTCGACCCCTGGTCGTACTACTACCGGCTCATCGTCGACCGGGTGTCGGTCAAGGACACGTCCAACCCCACGAAGGTGACCTCGGAGCCGGCCTGGAGCACGTTCTTCATCCCGGGGGAGGAATCGCGGCTGCTCGCCGACGTCCCCGAGGGCGAGGGCGGAACGCTCGACGTGCTGACCTACCAGAGCGCGGTCGCCGGGAGTGAGCGGAGCGCGTACGTCTGGACGCCGCCGGGCTACGACCCCGATCGCGCCGAGCCCTACCCGCTGCTCGTGCTGAACCACGGCGGCGGGCAGAGCTGGACGGACTGGGTCGAAGTGGGTCGCGCCAGGCAGATCCTCGACAACCTCACCCGCGACGGCGATGCCGAGCCGATGATCGTGGTGATGCCCAACGGCAACGTGTCGAACTTCAACGCCGAGATCCTGGACAACCTGCTGCCCGCAGCGGAGGCGATCTACCACATCAGCCCCGACCCGGCGCAGCGTGCGATGGCGGGACTCTCCGCCGGCGGCGCTCGCACGGCGGGCATGCTGAAGGCGAACCCCGGGGCGTTCGCGTACATCGGCTTGTTCTCCGCCGGGTTCGGTTCCACGTCGGGGATCGATGTCGCGGCGATCAACGAGGGCACCGAACAGCTGCGGATGTACGTCGGCGACATCACCGATTTCGTCTACCCCAGCGCGATGGCCTCCATGGCGCAGATGGAAGCGGCCGGGATCGAGTTCGAGTTCGATGGGATCACGATCGGCCCGCACGGATGGGACGTCTGGCAGAAGAACCTGATCGATTTCGCGCCGCGTCTCTTCCACGACGCTCCGTGACCTCGACCTGTGCCTCGGCGATCTTCGGGTCGCCGAGGCACAGGCGTTCCGGGTGAATGGCCGCATCGGCCCGGCGGTCA
>CAWDJA010000034.1:0-11126 GCA_963802485.1 uncultured Actinomycetota bacterium | reverse complement strand
TGAGCCCGGGTCCTCGGGCGTCATCCCGTTGTCGTGGCCCGCCGCAGCGGATATGTTCGATTCGCTGCGGCCTCTGCCTGGGAGATCGTGCGCGGCGAGACTCCTGGAGGAGCCGATGACGTCTGATCCCGTACCGCCCGGAACGCGAGCCGAGGCGGTGGCCGCCGGCGAGCCGGCGACGCTCCTCGAGGGATCGGTCCGCATCCTCGAACTCGAGTGCTTCCGCGACCATCGAGGCTCGCTCACGCCCATCACGCTCGACGACCTCGGCTTCAGCGTGGCCAGGACCTTCGTGGTGCGCGCACCGCAGGGGGCCGTGCGCGGCGGCCACGCCCATCGGCGGGTGCGCCAGGTCCTGTTCCGCGCGAGCGGGACGATCGACGTCGACCTCAGCCGTGACGGCGTTCGCGCGAGCGTCACCCTCGATGAGGACCGGCCGGCGGTGCTGCTCGAGGCGGGCGTCTGGGCGCAGCAGACCTACCTCGACCACGATTCGACGCTCATCGTGTTCGCGGACGGGCCGTACGAGGCCGCCGAGTACGTCGCGGGCGACTCGAGCGCCGCCGAGGGTGCGGCATGAGCCCGCGCCGGGTCGCGGTCCTCGGGGCCGGGATCATGGGCTGCGCCGTCGCGATCCACCTCGCCCGCCGCGGGTTCGACGTGACCGTCTTCGACCGCGAGCCCGCGCCCATGGCGGCCGCGAGCCGCTGGAACGAGGGGAAGATCCACCTCGGGTACATCTACGGCGCCGATCCCACGCTGTCGACCGCGAAGCACCTCCTGACCGGCGGCCTGCAGTTCGAGGACCGGATGAGGGAGCTGATCGGCGGCGATCTCGCCGGTCACACGACGACCGAGGACGACATCTACCTCGTGCATTCCAGGTCGGTCGTCGGACCCGACGACCTGCGGGTGCGGTTCGAGGAGATCAGCGGACTCATCACGGAGCATCCCGACGCCGCCCGCTACCTCGTCGACGTCTCCGACGCCCGCGTGACCGAGCTCGCCGCGGACGAACTGCGCGGCATGGCCGGAGCGGACATCGTCGCGGGCTTCCGGGTTCCGGAGCGATCGGTCGACACGCGCTGGGTCGCGGATCGGCTCGCCTCCGCCGTCGCCTCGGAAAGCGGCGTGACGCTCCGGCTCGGCACCACCGTGACCGGGGTGGAGCCCAGTGAGTCAGGGGCCGGCGAGTGGCGTGTACGCGCGGACGACGGGAGCGACGAGGACGTCGACATCGTGGTGAACGCCCTCTGGAACGGGCGGCTCGCCATCGACGTCACCGCGGGGCTCACCCCGGAACCGCCCTGGACCCATCGCTACCGGAACTGCCTCTTCGTGCGAACGCGCTCGGAGCGCGACCTGGCGAGCGCCCTCGTCGCCATCGGGCCGTTCGGCGATGTCAAGAACTACAACGGCCGGGACTTCTACCTCTCCTGGTACCCGGTGGGGCTCGTGGCCGAGGGGAACGAGCTCGAGCTGGAGGCACCGGCCCTTCCGTCGGGGAGCGAGGCCGAGGCGTTCATCGCCCGCGTGCGTGCGGCGCTCGAGCCGCTCATGCCCGGGGTCGGGCCGGTGCTGGACGACGCCGAGTCCGTGATCGTGCACGGGGGCTTCGTCTTCGCGCGCGGGGCCGGCGCCCTGGACGATCCGCGGTCGGGGCTGCATCGTCGTGACCGCTACGGGGTCCAGCGCCTGGGCTCCTACTACTCGGTGGACACGGGCAAGTACTCGACCGCCCCCTCGCTCGCCCGCGAGCTCGCGACCGAGATCGCCGGCTGATGCAGGAGGGAAGTCCGATGGAGTCGGCGGACTCGACCCCCCTGGTGACCGCACTGGTGCCGACCTACAACGGTGCCGCCTTCATCAGGAGGACCCTCGACAGCCTCGCCGCCCAGACGTGGCCGAACCTCGAGATCCTCGTCGGGGACGACCGGTCGACGGACGACACGCTCGACGTGGTGCGTCGCTTCGCAGAGCAGCACCCCGACACGGTGGTCGTCGAACGCGACGCCAACCTCGGATGGCTGCGCAACTCCAACGACCTCATGGCCCGCGCGCGCGGGGAGCTGATGTTCTTCGCCTTCCACGACGACGTCGTCGCGCCGACCTACGTCGAGAAGCTCGTCGGGGCGCTGGCCGCGAACGAGCGAGCCGTGCTCGCGTTCAGCGACATGGAGGTCCACGAGCTGGACGGCACCACCGAGCTCCACGTGTTCGACGAGCTCGAGGGGCTCACCAGCGCCGTCGATCGAGGGCGCGTCATGGTGAGGCGCCCGGGGTTCTGGTGGGTGCCGAATCGCGGGCTCTTCCGGTCCTCGGCCTTCGCCGAGGTCGGGGGGATCCACCCGAACGAGCAGGGCGAGTACTCGGCCGACTGGACCTGGCTCCTCGGACTCTCCCTGATCGGCGAGTTCGTCCGCGTGCCCGAAGTGCTGTGCACGAAGTACTACCTGGGGCAGAGCCTGTCCAAGCGCTGGCCGCACGATTCCACCCAGTTGCTCGCGCTCCGGCGATCCGGGATCGCGGAGATCAGGAGGAGCAGCCTCAGCCCGGCGCGCAAGGCGGTCCTGAACAGCTACCTCTGGCGCAGGGTCTACGGCCGACGACTGCCCAGGGGCATGAAAGGCGTCTTCCGCCGCCTGGGCTGGTGACGTGACGCGGTCACCGTCGCGTGCACCGTGCGCGGTCGCGCCGGGCAGGTCAGGAGAGGAACGCGATCGCGGCGTCCTTGAACGCCCGGGACGTGAGCGTCGAGACGTGGTCGCGCCCCGGGATCGACACGAAGTCGGCGCCCCAGTCGAGGGCGAGCTCCCGCGCGCCGCGGGGCACGGGGTCGTCCTCGCCGGCGATGAACAGCGCGGGGATGTCGCCCGGGATCACGAGCGGGGACCCCGAGACGCCCTCGATGCAGGCGAGCAGCGCCTCCCGGTCGGCGCCGGCTGCGATCGCGGGCCGCAGCACCTGCTCGATGACGGGGTTGCGTGCCGGCTCGTCGCGCAGCAGCACCGCACGCGCGTCGTCGAGGTCCCAGCTGGCGAAGAGCTCATCGGGGCCCGCTCCCCCGATCACGACGCGGCGCACCCGCTCGGGTGCGAGCTCCGCGAGCGCCGACACGACCCGGTTGCCCATCGAGTAGCCGACCACGTCCACGACCTCGGCCTCCGCGGAGTCGAGCACGGCCACGAGGTCACGGCCGAGCCGCTCGGGCGCGTACGCGTCGGCGTCGACCGGCTTGTCGCTGTCGCCGTGCCCCGGCAGGTCCAGGTCGATCACCGACCGGTGCGCGTCCTGCAGCGCCCGGACCCAGCCGGTCCCCTCCCACGTGACCCTCGCGTTCGAGGCGAACCCGTGCACGAGGAGCACGGGTGGTCGGGCGTCATCGACCTCCGAGCCGCCATGGACGCGGAACGCGACGAGCACCCCGTCGGGGCCCTCCGCGTGCAGCGTGGGGACGTCGTCGGCGCCCACCGGCCTCACGCGTTCGCCCCGTCGAGGACCGACGACTCGGTGATCACGGCACCGGCGTGGCCGAGCTCGGCGAGCGCGGCATCCGAGCTCGCGGGGGCGACGCCGGCGATGAGGTCGGTGAAGACGCGCACGTGGCGGCCGTGCTCGACCGCGTCGAGCCCGCTCGCACGCACGCAGTAGTCGGTGGCGATGCCGACGAGGTCGATGTCGGTGACGCCGAGCTCGTCGAGCAGCTGTGCGACCGGCCGTCCATCGTCGTCGATGCCCTCGAAGATCGAGTACGCGGGCACCCCCTGGCCCTTGCGGACGTGGATGTCGACCCCGGTGAGGTCGAACGCCGGGTGGTACTCGGCCCCGTCGGTGCCGGCCATCGCGTGCTTCGGCCAGGTCTCGACGAAGTCGGGCTCCGCATCGGTGGCGAAGTGCCCGCCGTTGTCGTTGTCGGGGTCGTGCCAGTCGCGCGAGGCGACCACGACGCGGTACAGGTCGCGGTGCTTCTCCAGCAGCTCGGTGACGCCCGACGCGACGGCCGCGCCGCCCTCCACGCCCAGGGCGCCGCCCTCGGTGAAGTCGTTCTGCACGTCGACGATGAACAGTGCTCGGGTCACGTGTGTGCTCCTTCCGTCCTATCGTCCATTCTCGTCGCAGAATGCCCGGATCGCCCCCTCCAGCACGTCGACGAGTGATTCCAGCGAGTCGGTCGACACCCACTCCAGGTCGGCGTGCGCGCCGCCGCCGACCGGCCCCACGAGCACGACGGGGATCCCCGCCTCCGCGATGAGCCCCGCGTCGGTCCACCACGGGTCGCCGCGACGGACGGCCGGCGCTCCGGTGGCGCGTCCGACCTGCTCGAGCACGATGCGCGCGATCGGCGAGTCGGCGTCGGCCTCCATCGCCGGGCGAGCGACGATCGGGACGATCCGGGCCGGTCGCGACGGCGCGAGCACGCGCTCGAGCTCCGGCCCCGGGTCCGCGTCGCCCGGCAGGGTTCGGCGCTCCACGACGACGGCGCACCGGTCGGCGACGGTCGCGGCATCCGTACCGCCCTCGATCGTCGCGACGCGCACGCTGCCGGCGCCGAGGAGCGGATGCCGCGGGCGGGCCGCGAGCTCGGCGCCGAACGCTCGGAGCGCGACGAGCCCGTCGAGTGCCCGGTCGATCGCGTCGACGCCGAGTTCGGGCTGCGACCCGTGGGCGGCGAGCCCTTCGTACTCGACGCGGTACCAGGCGAAGCCGCGGTGCGCGAGCGTCACCTCGAGGTCCGTCGGCTCGAGCACGACCGCGGCGTCGGGGCGTGGGCACGGATCGGCGGATGCCGCGGCGTCGGCGTCGATCGCGGCCAGGAGTTCCTCCATGCCGACGGAGCCGAACTCCTCATCGGCGGCGAAGGCGAGCACCAGGTCGCCGGCAGGGTCGGATGCCGCGGCGGCGGCCGTCATCGCCGCGGCGAGCCCGCCCGCCATGTCGTACGCGCCACGGCCGACGACGCGATCGGGGTCGGGATGGGACACGCCGTCACCACCACCCGATCCGCCGACGGTGTCGAGGTGCCCGGCCAGCAGCAGCGTGCGGCCCGCGCCGCTCCCCTTCCGCCGTGCCAGCACACTCGGGCGCGCCGGGTCCGCGCCCACCAGCCGCACCTCGAAGCCGCGATCGGCGAGCCAGCCGGCGATCACGCCCGCGATCTCGCGTTCGCCCGCTCCACCCGGCACGAGCGACGGGTTGGTCGCGTCGATCGCGGCGAGCCGGCGGGTGAGCGCCACGACCTCGGCGCGCGGCATCCGCTCGCCCGGCCCCATCGCCGGCGCGCTCCCGCTCATGTGTTGGCGAGGTTGTCGCCGCAGAGGAAGAAGCCCGTGGTGAGCGTGTCGATGGCCTGCTTGGTGTCGTCCGAGACGTCGCCGAGCGCGTAGATCGCGAACGTCAGCGTCGAGCCGTCCTGCGCCCGGATGACGCCGGACAGCGTGTAGCCGGTCTCGATCCAGCCGGTCTTCGCCGAGACCGCGCCGTCGGCCACCGCGTTGTCGCCCGCGAACCGGTCGCTGTACGAGAGCGAGCCGCGCTGCCCCGACACCGGCAGTCCGTCCATGATCACGCCGAGGTTGCCCTCCCGCGCGTTGATCTTCGTGAACAGCCGCGTGAGGTACGACGGCGGAACCGCGTTGTTGTCGCTCAGCCCTGAGCCGTCCACGACCGTGATGCCGGTGGTGTCGATGCCGTAGGGGGCGAGGCCCTGCAGGACGGCCGCGTTGATGGCGCCGAACGTGTTGCCCGTGCCGGCCTTGATCGCGACGAGACGGGCCAGCATCTCCGCCACGGTGTTGTCGGAGACGACGAGCGCCTTGTCGATGAGCTGCGCCACGGTCGGCGACGCCACCTGTCCGAGCTGCGCCGCGCCGGCAGGGGCCGTCCCGCGCTCGATCACGGAGATGCCGCCGAGCTCGGAGGCGAACGCATCGCCGGCGCGCCCGATCGGGTCGCCGCTGCGCCACGACGTGTTCGCGCCGGGGTCGTCCCGATCGCCGTCGACCTGGAGGGCGGTGATGTTGGACATGTAGCCGAACTCGCGCTCCGCCGGATCCCAGCTCGGCTCCCACTCGTCGCCGCCGAACAGGCCGGCATCGAGGATGAGCTTGGTGAGCGGCGGGTTGGCGGGGTCCGCATCCCACGCGGCCCGCACCTGGGCGGCGAGCTCGTCGAGGTGGGCGGCGCCGGGATACACGGTCTCGGTCCCGCTCGGCGTGCGCGAGAGCGTGAGGTCGCCGCCGCCGACGAGCACGACGGAGCCGGGCTCGGTGCCCTTCACCACGGTCGTCGTGGCGCGATAGTCGGGACCGAGCACCGAGAGGGCGGCCGCCGAGGTCAGCACCTTCATGACGCTGGCCGTTCGCGAGGGGGTCGTTCCGCCGCGGTCGTAGAGCACTTCGCCGGTCGCGGCGTTGACGACCTGCGCCTGCAGGTTCGCGAGTCGCCCGTCGGCCGCGCGATCGGCGACCGAACACGTGCGGATGCGACTCGCCGCGGCCGCGGCGGCCGGTGCCGGGCGGGCCGGGTCCGCGGTCGGCGTCGGGGTCGACGTCGCCACGACCGCCTCGACGTCGTCGCCGCCCGAGACGGCGGCACCGGCGAAGACGGCACCCGTTCCGAGCAGCGCGAGGGCGAGCACCCCGCCGGTGATCGACAGCGCGAGCCGGTGCTTCCGTGCGAAGGCCGCGACGGATGCCCCGAAGCCCGATGCCTCGGCAGGGCTCGTCACGGCAGGCGACGCGTCGGCGTCAGCGGCGTTCGTGCCCGGCGTCGCCGCCGCGCCCGCGCTGTCGTGCGGGGGGTCGCCGGGCGTCGTGGGCTCGCCCGCGGCATCCGTCTCGTCGGTCATTCGGGGAATTGTACGCGGCGCCCCGGAGCGCAACCTGACTGTCGCCCGAACGCCCGCTGGGCGTGCGACCGGCCGAGGTCGGGATCACGGGCCGGGGTCGCTCGCCGGGTCACTCGCCGGGGTATCGCAGCCCGATCTGGTCGCGGATCGAGTCGAGCGTGCCCATGATCGCCACGGTCTCGTCGATCGTGAGGAGGTCGCCACGGAGGTTGCCCTCGGCCACGAGGCGCTCCACCGCCTCCGCCTGGAAGTGCATGCCGCGACCGGTCACCTCGGAGCGGAACTCCTCGACGACCGTGCCGTCGGCGGCCACCACGCGGAACGTCGTCGGCGTGTACCAGACGGAGTCGATCTCGATCCGGGCGAGCGTGCCGATCACGGCTGCGGTGTTGGGCCCGAGGGTGTCGCTCGCCGACAGCATCGACGCGATCCTGCCCCCGTCGTAGGCGAAGAGGTTGGCGATCTGCGCGTCGGCGCCGGTGCCCTTGAACGTCGCCGTGGACTGGATGGTGAGGGGGGCGCCGAACAGGTCCCACGAGAAGGACACCGGGTAGATGCCGAGGTCGAGCAACGCGCCGCCGCCCAGCTCGAGCGCGTTGATGCGGTGCTGCGGATCGTCGGAGAGCTTCTGGGTGTGGTCGGCGATGAGCGTGCGCACGTCGCCGAGCGCCCCCTCCGCGATGAGCTCCCGGATGCGCACCATGTGGGGCAGGTACCGCGTCCACATCGCCTCGAGCGCCAGCAACCCGCGCCCGGCGGCGAGATCGGCGATCTCCTGCGCCTCGCGCGCATTCACCGTGAACGGCTTCTCCACGAGCACGTGCTTGCCGGCCTCGAGCACGAGGCGGGCACTGCCGGCGTGCAGCGGATGCGGCGTGGACACGTACACCACGTCGACCTCGGGATCGGCGACCAGCGCCTCGTAGCTCCCGTGTGCGTTCGGGATGTCGAACTCGGCCGCGAACGCGTCGGCGGAGGCCTGTGATCGGGATCCGACCGCCTGCACGGTGAATCCGTTGAGCTTCAGGTCGTTCGTGAAGGCGTGGGCGATGCCGCCCGTCGCGAGGATGCCCCAGCGCAGTCGATCGGTCATTGCGCCAGCCTAGTGGCGCGCCATCGCGGCGGCATCCGGCCGCCTGCGGGCTCGATCGGTGCACGCGTCGACGAGAACTCGATCGGTGCACGCATCGACGAGAATCGGGCCGGCGTCAAGGGATTGATCGACATCCGGGCCTGCGGTACTCGTTGATCATGGAGCGCATCTACTACGCGGGCGACCGCTTCCTCACCGGATCCGACATCGCTCGCGCGCTCGTCGCGTATGCGGCAGCCCTCGCCCAGCAGGGCAGCGCCGGCGCGATCGAGATCCCAGTACGGCACGAGGAGAGCGGGCGGCCCGGTGTGGTCAACTTCCTCGTCGGCCCGGCGAGCCAGCTCGTCACCGAGAGCGTGGAGGCCGTCGGCTACGACGAGGTCCGTGACGAAGCACTCGTCACCCGACTGCGGGGCCTCACCGCGGAGCTCGCGCCGATGCACCCGGTCGCGAGCACGTCGGCGCCCGACCGCGCCGAGACGGTCGACTACGACTGGACCGACGAGGTCTAGACGGGCGGCTCGTCGGGGATCGGCATCACCGCGATCGGGATCCCGGGTCCGACGAGCAGGTCGGCCGGTTGGGGACGGCCCTCGCCGTGGTTGACCCTGATCCAGACCGCCCGGCCGTTCCGATGGGCCTCCTCGATGTCGGCTTTCATCTGCTCGAAGTCCTCCTGGCCGATGGAGAATTCCCGGCCGGCGTAGATGATCCCGATGCGCTTCATGGCTCCCGCTCTCCGATCGGACCCGAATCCTCGGGCTCCGGCACCAGGTGCAGTCCGCTCGGCGAGTTCGCCGCGCTCATGAGGAGGTCGATCCAGGCACGGTTGATCGACGGCTGTCGCCCGCCGGCGTACTTGAAGTACAGCGGAATCGTCGGGTGGATCCACAGTGCGCTGCGCCCGTCGCCGACCGCCGGATCGTCGCGCCAGCTGAAGTAGAACGACTCGGCACGACGCAACTTGGCGCCGATGACGAGTTGCAGGTGGGCGAGCACGCGGTCGTCGAAGTCGACGGTCAGCGTGGAATCGTAGGTGAGCTTGCCCACCGGACCTCCGATGCTCGTGACGGCCCGCGCGACCGAGTCGTCGCGGCGGTCGTGACGGCCCAAGGATAGTTCGAGTCCGAATCTGCCGCGCCCCCTTGACGCCCCGCACGATGGCAGTCACGCACCCCCGAACTGGGTCGCGCGCCCGGGCGGCTCCCGGGACTACCCTCCGGGCATGACACCGCTGTCGAGAACCCGACGTCTCATGACGCTCGCCAGCGCATCGATGCTCGTCGCCTCAGCGGCGGTCATCGGCGCGCTCCCCGCGCACGCCGCCCCCGGCGGCGAGTCCGGACCACCCGCGGCCGGCAAGGTCGCCTACGCGGCGCTGGGCGACTCGTATGCCGCGGGCGTCGGCGGGGGCGACTACCTCGACCCGTGCCTCCTCAGCCCGAACGGCTACGCCGCGCAGCTCGCGAGCGACCCCGGACAGGTGCACGTCGCCCTCCGCGGATGCGTGGGAGCGACCGTGGATGCCGTCGTCGCGACCCAGCTCTCCGGCCTCGACCACCGCACGAAGTTCGTCAGCCTCACCGTCGGAGCGAACGACCTCGGGCTCGCGGAGGTGACGAGCACCTGCCTGGCGGGCACCCCGCAGGATTGCGCCGCGGCCGTCATTGCGGCACAGGCGAACCTGCCCGTGATGGGCGCCGACCTTGCCGTGGCGTTGGCGACGATCCGCTCCCAGGCGCCCAAGGCGACCGTCGCGGTGACGGGCTATCCGCTGCTGCTCGATCCCATCGTCCCGCAGGCGCCGTTCGTGAATCAGGGCGTCGTGGCGCTCAACGAGGTGATCCAGGGCGTCGTCGCCGCCTCGGGCCCGGGATTCGTCTACGTCGATGTGGTCCCGGCGTTCGCGAGCCACGGCGTCGGATCCGGCGATCCGTGGATCCTCGGACCTCCGGCGCCCGACGCGTTCCATCCCAACCCCGCCGGGTACATCGCGTACGCCGACTCGATCCGGGCCGTCCGGTGAACGAGGCGACGGCCTGGTCGTCTCGCCTACGTCGCCGTTCCGCGCTGATCGCGCTGGCGTTCGTCGCGGTCGCCGGCGTCGCGTTCGGGTCGGGCATCGCCGGCCCGGCGGATGCCGCGGTCGCGTCGGTCTCGACCGGCAAGGGCGACAAGCCGCCCAAGCCGCCCGGTGGCGGGGGCGGCGGCGGCGGCGGCGGAGGCGGCACGACGGAGCTCGAGTACGCCGCGGTCGGCGACTCGTTCGCTGCCGGCGTCGGCGCGCGAAGCTACCTCGAGGCCACCTGCTACACGAGCTCGAAGGGATATCCCAAGCTCCTCGACGCCGACGCCAACCTGCGTCTCGTCGCGCTCCCCGCCTGTTCGGGCGCCTCCACCATCGAGGTGACCAGCGGCCAGGTGCCCGCGATCCCGACGACCACGACCCGCGTGACGCTCACGGTGGGCGGCAACGACGTCGGGTTCGCCGCGGTGATGCAGGACTGCTTCGTGCTGCGGACGAGCGCGTGCGAGTCCAGCATCCAATACGGGGAGGCGCTCGTGGCGAACGGGACCGTCACGGCCAACGTCGCCGCAGTCATCCAGGCGATCCATGCGAAGGTCCCGTCAGCGAAGGTGGTCGTCACGGGGTATCCGCTGCTCTTCAACCTTCCGAACGCCCGGTACCAGTGGGCGGCACGGGTCAATGACGGCACGGTGAATCTCAACAACGCCATCGAGGCGGCCGCCGTGGCGAACAACGCGGTGTTCGTCGACGTCGAGGCGGCGTTCGCCGGTCACGGCATCGGCAGCGCGAGCCCGTGGATCAACGACTGGAGCTGGCTGTTCTACACCGACGGCTTCCACCCGAATGCCGCCGGCTACGCGGCATACGCGGGCGAGGTGCGGAAGGCGATCGGCTGACCCCGGGCGCCGGAGACGCACGAAGGGCCCGGATCCCTCCGGGCCCTTCGTGGCGTTTCGAGCCGCCTGTGGGAATCGAACCCACGACCTTCTCATTACGAGTGAGACGCTCTGCCGACTGAGCTAAGGCGGCGTGGCATCCGGTCTCGCCTCGGCGATCCGGCTGGCACGAGAGTCTATGTTAGCGGGTTTCGCGCGTACCGATGACCACGTCAGCACATCGGATCGCTCGCGGGAACCGTGCCGTCGATGAGGAATCCC
>CAWDJA010000033.1:0-25693 GCA_963802485.1 uncultured Actinomycetota bacterium | reverse complement strand
CAGCGCGGGCAGGTGCACGAGGTGCATGCCCGCGTAGTCGTGCTCGGAGGTGTCCTCCGCATGGCGGCAGTAGACCGTCACGTCATGGCCCCGACCGGCGAGTCGCGAGCCGATCTCCTCGACGGCGGTCTCGAACCCCCCGTAGGCCGCAGGCACTCCGCGCGTGCCGATCATCGCGAGGTGCAGCGGTTCGGGTGCTGGTTGCGCGTGCTCGACCATCAGTAGGCCCCCTTCGGGTTCAGGATCGACTTGGCGGTGCGCCACATGATCATCAGGTCGCCCGTGAGCGACCAGTTCTCCACGTAATAGAGGTCGAGGCGCACGCTCTCCTCCCAGCTGAGGTCCGAGCGGCCGCTGATCTGCCACAGGCCGGTCAGTCCCGGCTTGATGAACAGGCGGCGATGGACGCTCCCCTCGTAGCAGGCCACCTCGCTGATGAGCGGCGGCCGCGGGCCGACGATGCTCATGTCCCCGACGAGCACGTTCCAGAGCTGCGGAAGCTCGTCGAGCGAGTACTTGCGCAGTGTCCGGCCGATGCGGGTGACCCTCGGGTCGTTGCGCAGCTTGAAGAGCACGCCGGAGCCCTCGTTCTGGTCGAGCAGGCCGGCGAGGTCATCCTCGGCGGTCTCCACCATCGAACGGAACTTCAGCATCTGGAACGTCTCGCCGTTCCGGCTGCAGCGCCGCTGGCGGAACAGGACCGGTCCCGGGCTGTCGAGCTTCAGGAGCACGGCGATGACGAGCATGAGCGGCATCAGCACGACGATGGCGATCGCGGACAAGACGATGTCGACCGAGCGCTTGAGGATGTGCTTGCCGCCCTCGAACGTCGGCGTCTCGACGTGGATGAGGGGGAGGCCGTCGACGGGACGGAAGTGGATCCGCGGACCCGCGACATCCGTGAGTCGTGACGAGAGCACCAGCTCTGCGGCGGTGCCCTCGAGGTCCCAGCCCAGGTGCCGGACGAACTCGCCGCCCTCGTCGGGCTGCCCTGCCACGATGACCGCGTCGGCGTTCACCGACGCGGCGGCCGTCGGCGACGCCGTCACGGCGGCAGACGACCGGAATCCGGCGCCCCCCGACGGTGAGCTCGCCGCCCGGAGCGTCGTCGACCGCCGCGCCGACCACCCGGTACGCCGCGCCGGAGTTCGCCGCGATCTGCGCGACGACGTACTCGACATCGTCCCGACGTCCCACCACGATCGCCCGGGTGAGGTAGTGGCCGAAGGCACGCTGGCGCAGCAGCCACTTGCGCCAGAGCCGCCGTTCGAGCACGAGTGCGGCGAGTCCGATGGGAAGTGCGAGGGCGAAGTACTCCTGCACGTGGTCGACCCGAAGCAGGAGGAAGAGGATGGCGAGCATTCCGAACGCGAACGCGCTCGCGGTGGCGACGCGCTTGTACTCGCTCGCGCCGACCCCGAGGACCCTGGGGTCGCGCGTGTGGGCCACGGCGAGCGCGACCAGCCAGGTCCCGGCGATCACGGCGGGCACGACGGCGGCGTCCAGCGGCGTGGTCCGCGCGGCGGTGATCCAGGGCATGCCCGCGGCCAGCGCAGCGAGCACGACCGCAGCGACGATGACGGTGTCCGACACCTGGAGTCGGACCCGGTACCTCCAGCCCCACCGCGCGCCGGAGTCGCTCGGCTCACTGTGCGTCGCGTCGCTTTCGCGACGGCGGTCGGCGTCACTCGCAGCCCGCGATGGGTCGCCGCGGGCAGATGCCGACTCGGCATCTCGGTCATGGCAGGAACCGCGCGACTAAGGCAGTGCGCGGTCGAGCGTCAGGCTGCTCAGGCCGGGTAGTGCACGGGTTTCAGGGCTTGTGTTGGGGCTCGACGAAGAGGTCGACGAAGGCTTGCTCAATTCACTCCACCGCTTTCGGGTTGCGGGTGCAGCATTTTCCGGGTTGCACGGGTTGTTTCGATGACACAGGGGGTACTTGCGGGTTACTTCGACTACACAGGGGCTGGTATCGAGGTCGCCTCACCGGCTCGCGGAATCGAATCCACTCCGCAGTTGAATTGAGGAAAACTCAACACGTAGCTGGATCCTACGCCTGCTCGCGAGAGAACTCTCGGCCCAGTTCGGGGGTACCCCGCCGCTCCGAACGGCGCTAAGATTCCGCGCCTCACCCGTTGATGGGCGCCCTCGAGAACGGCCCGCGCAGCGCCGCCCACTGCAGCAGCATGATCGTCTTCGCGTCGACGATGTCGCGGCCGATGCGGTCGAGCGCATCGTCGAACGAGAGCTCGAGCACCTCGATGTCCTCGCCCTCGTCGGCGAGGCCGGCGCGCGAACCGTCGGCGATCGTGCCGCGCACGTAGGGCGCCGCGAAGAAGTGCAGCCGCTCGGTCACCGAGCCCGGGCTCATGTACACGTCGAAGACATGCTCGACCTCGCCGACCGGTGTGCCCCGTCTCCTCCTCGGCCTCGCGGCGGATGGCGGTCTCGGGGTCGTCCTCGTCGAGCAGGCCGGCCGCCGTCTCGATGAACATGCCGTCGGGGTGCTCGTTGACGTACACCGGGAACCGGAACTGGCGGGTGAGCAGCACCGTGCGCGCCGCCACGTCGTAGAGCAGGATCGTCGCGCCGTCGCCGCGATCGTAGGTCTCGCGCTCCTCGGTCGTCCACGTGCCGTCGGCGTGCTGGAAGTCGAACGTCGTCGTGCGGGTCACGTACCAGTTCGAGGTGAGCACGCGCACGTCGCGCACCCGCACGCGCGGGTTGCGGTCGAGGTCGCGCCCCACCCGGTCGAGGCCGGTGCGGCCGCGGCGGTCGGGCACGTCGACGCCGGGCTGCGGCATCCGCTCGTCGTCGGAATCGGTGCGCGGCGTCAGCCGCAGGCATCCGCTCGCTCACGCGGCCGTGCCGGTCAGCGGAAGTTCGTGAACTGGACGGCGACGTCGAGGTCCTTGCCCTTGAGCAGCGCCATGGTGGCCTGGAGGTCGTCGCGGCTCTTGGACGAGACGCGCAGCTCGTCGCCCTGGATCTGGCTCTTCACGCTCTTGGGCGCCTCGTCGCGGATGATCTTCGAGATCTTCTTCGCGTTCTCGCTGTCGATGCCGTTCTTCAGGCCGATCTCGATGCGGAACTCCTTGCCCGACGGGAAGGGCTCGCCCTCGTCGAGCGAGCGCAGCGTGATGCCGCGCTTGATGAACTTCGACTCCACGACCTCGAGCACCGCCTTGACGCGCTCCTCGGTCTGCGCCTTGAGCAGGACCTTCTCGCCGCTCCACTCGACCGATGCGCCCACGTTCTTGAAGTCGTAGCGCTGCTCGACCTCCTTGCGGGCCTGGTTGACGGCGTTGTCGGCCTCCATCTTGTCGACCTTGCTCACGATGTCGAACGTTGAATCTGCCATACGCCCGAGTCTATCGACGGGCGGATGCCGCGTGCGGGTGCCCGCGGCACGCCCGCCGGTGTGCGCAACGAAGGAGTTCGTCGACGACACGCCGTGCATCCGCCCCGGCGACGGCGTGTCGCAGAGAATCTCCGCAGTTGCGCACATGCAGGGGTGACGGATGCCGCGGCGAGACGGATGCAACGGCGAGCGGATGCCGCGGGTGAGACGGATACCGCGGGCAACCGCCTGCCCACGGCATCCGCCGGTCTCGGGTGCTAGCCGCGGAGCCAGGCCGTCGCCGCGCCGGGGAGGAGTCCGTCGACGAGGGGGACGCTCGTCACGAGCACCTCGCCGTCGGGCAGCTCGACGGGCGCGTCGCCGAAGTTCGTGATCGAGTGCCAGCCGCCCGGCCGCTCGAACCAGAGCACCTCGTCGGAGCCCGACGGGTGGTCGTGCCACGTGAGCTGCTCGGCGTCCTGCAGGTCGCGGCGCAGCCAGAGCGCCCGGCGGTACAGGGCGAGGGTCGAGTCGGGGTCCGCCTCCTCGGCCTCCACCGAGTACTCGCCGAACCACGAGGGCTGCGGCAGGTGCGCGCCGTCGGCGCCGAAGCCGAACGAGCCGCCCGTGCGGGCCCAGGGCAGCGGCACGCGGCATCCGTCGCGGCCCACGTCGACGCCGGGGCTGCGGAAGAACGTGGGGTCCTGCCGCTCGTCGTCGGGGAGGTCGGCGACCTCGGGCAGGCCGAGCTCCTCGCCCTGGTAGAGGTAGGCGCTGCCCGGGAGGGCGAGCATGAGGAGCGAGGCGGCACGGGCACGCCGCAGTCCGCGTTCGGCGTCGAGCGCGGGGGAGACGCCGCCCGAGAGCAGCCATTCCCGCCCGACCTGGCCGTCGTTGCCGTCGTCGTCGGGCAGGCCGTAGCGCGTGGCGTGCCGCACGACGTCGTGGTTCGAGAACACCCACGTGTTCGACGATCCCGTGATCGTCACCGACTCGAGGTTGTGGTCGATGATCGCGCGGAACCCGTCGGCGTCGAAGTCGGCGCGCAGCAGGTCGAAGTTGAAGGCCTGGCCGAGGCTCGTGGGCGCGGCGTACCGGTGCCGGCGCGCGGGCTCGACCCACGCCTCGGCCACCGCGATGCGCGGCGGGTCGTACTCGTCGAACACCGCTCGCCACTCGGCGTAGATCTCGTCGAGCTCCTCGCGGTCCCAGAGCGGATGCGACCCCTCCGCGCCGATCTGCATGGCCGCGAGCTCGGCGTGCGAGCGCAGCGGATACGTGAGGTCCTTCGCGAGCGCGTGCGCGACGTCGACCCGGAAGCCGTCGACGCCCCGGTCGGCCCAGAAGCGCAGGGTCGTGAGGAAGTCGGCGCGCACCTCGGGGTTCGCCCAGTTGAAGTCGGGCTGCTCGGGGGCGAACAGGTGCAGGTAGAACTGCCCGTCGCCCACCGCCTGCCACGCCGACCCGCCGAACATCGACTGCCAGTCGCTCGGCGGCTCCGTGCCGTCGGGCCCCTCGCCGTCGCGGAAGATGTACCGGTCACGGGCCGCCGACCCGCGCGGCGACGCGAGGGCCTCCTGGAACCACTCGTGCCGGTTCGACGAGTGGTTCGGCACGATGTCGACGATGAGGCGGATGCCTGCGGCGTGCAGCGCCGCGATCATGACGTCGAAGTCCGCCAGCGTTCCGAGCTTGGGGTCGACGTCGCGGTAGTCGTCGACGTCGTACCCGCCGTCGGCGAGGGCCGACGGGTAGAACGGCGAGAGCCACACCGCGTCGACCCCGAGCTCCACGAGGTACGGGATGCGGCTCGTGATGCCGGCGAGGTCGCCGATGCCGTCGCCGTTCGCGTCCGCGAAGCTGCGCGGGTAGATCTGGTAGACGGCGGCCTGGCGCCACCAGTCGGGGTCGCTGGCGAGCACGGCGGATGCCTCGGTCGTGCGGGTGTCGGTGGTCGAGTCGGTCATCGGCTGGGTGTTCCTTTCCGGGAGGATGCCTCGGGCCGCACGATACGCCGATCGCGGGTCCGAGGCATCCGTCGCCTGTTCTCGGTGTTCAGGATGCGGCGCGAAGGTCGCTCACTTGATCGACCCCCGCGTGACGCCCGAGATCACCCAGCGCTGCGCGAAGATGTACACGATCAGCAGCGGCGCCATCGCCATCAGGTACGACGCGAAGGCGACCGTGTAGTCCGTGTTGAACTGGCCCTGGAACACGTACTGCGCCAGGGGCAGTGTGCGAGCGGCGGGATCGGTCAGCACCACGAGCGGCATGATGAAGTCGTTCCACGCCCACACGCAGGTGAGGATGCCCACCGTCGCGTTCATCGGCATCAGCAGCGGGAAGATCACCGAGCGGAACACCCGCCAGGTGCTCGCGCCGTCGACCCGCGCCGCCTCCTCCAGCTCGATGGGGATCGAGCGGATGTAGGCGGTGTAGATGAAGATGTTCAGCGACAGGCCGTAGATCGTGTAGAGCACGATCATGCCCGCCTGGTTGTCGAGCCCGAGGATCGCGGTCTGCTTCACGAGCGGCAGCATGATGATCGGGAACGGGATGAACAGCGCCGCCAGCAGGTAGAAGAACACGCCCTTGAAGAACGGCCGGTGGATGTTGCGGGCCAGTGCGTAGGCGACGACCGAGCTCGTCAGGAGTGTGAACACCACCGATCCCACCGTGATGATCGCCGTGTTGGCGAGCGCCTGCGGGAAGTTCGTGCGCTCCCACGCCTCGGGGAAGTTCTCCCAGCGCACCGGGTTCGGCCACTCGAAGCCCGTGCCGCTCGCGAGCTGCTCGGGCGTCTTCAGCGCCACGACGATCGCGAGGTACATCGGGATCAGGATCGTCAGCGACAGGACCGCGATGAGCGCGGTCGCCCACCAGTTCGTGCGACGGGTGTCGTCGTCCTCCTTGCCCTCGACGACGTCGGGGCGGGGCGATGGGCAGGACCTCTTCGGCCTGCGCGGCGGTGGTGAGTGCGGTGGTCATCAGAAATCGGCCTCTCTGCGCTGAAGGACCCGGAATTGGAAGAGCGAGACGATCGTGATCACGATGAAGAAGATCACCGCGTTGGCCGTCTGGTAGGCGAACTCGCCGCCCGTGAACCCGCCGCGGAAGATCAGCAGCGTCACCGACTCCGTCGAGGTGCCGGGGCCGCCGTTCGTGAGGGCGACGATCGGGTCGAACACCTGCAGGAAGCCCTTCAGGCTCAGCACGACGTTGATGGTGAAGAACGCGCTGATGAGCGGGAAGGTGATCGCGGTGAACTGCCGCCAGGGCTTCGCCCCGTCGAGCGATGCCGCCTCGTACAGCTCGGCCGGGATCGTCTGCAGGCCCGACAGGTAGATGATGATCGCGAACGCGCAGGACTGCCAGACCGCGAGCGCCACGATCGCCGTCCACGCCCAGTCGGGGTTGGTGAGGATGTTGTCGGCGAAGATGGGAATGCCCGAGAGGATCTTCGGCAGCGAGTTCGAGAAGAGGAACTGGAACACGTAGCCGATGACCAGGATCGCGAGCACGTACGGCACGAAGTAGACGCCGCGCCAGAAGTTGCGCGCCTTGATCTTGGCGTTCAGGCCCAGGGCGATCGCGAGCGAGATCACGTTCGTGAGGATCGTCGCCACGATCGCGAACAGGAACGAGAACCCGTAGGCCGCCAGTACGCGGTCGTCCTTGAAGAGGTTCACGTAGTTCGAGAGCCCGACGAAGTTCCACTCGCCGTAGCCGGCGTAGTTCGTGAAGCTGAAGAAGATGCCCACGAGCACCGGGATGGTGTGGAACGCGGCGAACGCGATGACGGCCGGCCAGACCATCCAGTAGAAGGCGGGCAGCGCACGCCTGGATTCGAGCTTGACGCGCTTGGCGCGGGCGGGCTTCTCGCCGGTCGTGGCCGAGCTGCGCACCGCTTGGGTCAGCGTGGTCATGTCATTCTCCCGTCAGGGGGATCGTGCGCGCGGCGACCTTGCGCCACTCGCTGTCGAGGGTGGCGAGCGCGGCATCCACGTCGCCGTCGAAGAGGAATTGCTGGTCGATCGCGGCCAGCGGGATGCTCGGCGGGATCTGGTGATCGATGAAGCCGGTGATCTTCCCCTCGTCGAACCAGGGCTTGACCGACTGGATCGAGGGGTCGTCGCTGAGCTCGGCGCCCTCGACCGACGGCACCATGTTCTGGGACGCGGCGAAGTCCTCGATCACGTCCTTCTCGAAGAGGTAGTCGATGAAGCGCATCGCCTCCTCGCGGTGCGGCGTGTTCTTGCCCATCGTGACGACGACGTCAACGCCCGAGACGAGCAGCCGGTCGTCGGGGTCGTCGCTCGGCGGGTACGGGAAGATGGCCGCGTCGACATCGGGGTTGACCGCCTTGATCGGGCTGATCGCCCAGATGCCCTGCATGAGCATCGCGACCTCGCCGTTGGCGAACGCGGCGGTGCCGTCGTCGTAGGTCTTGCCGCGGTACCCCTCCTGCGAGTAGCCGAAGAGCTCGTACTGCTGTTCGAGCGCCTGGCGGAAGTCCTTCTCGAACGAGACCGACGAATCGGGCCCGACGTTCTCGCCCTCCTCGCGCATCTGGTCGAAGAAGTCGCCCTGCGCGGGATACGCCCCGAGCGCGTTGAACGAGGGGAGTCCGGTCCACGAGTCCGCGAGCGTGCCGTAGAAGGGCGTGATGCCGGCATCCTGCAGCTGGTCGCAGACGGCGATGAACTCGTCCCACGTCTCGGGCACCTCGAGCCCCTGCTCCTCGAAGATCGCCTGGTTGTAGATGACGCCGTTCGCGTTGTTCACGTACCCGAGTCCGTTGACCTCGCCCTCCTTGTTGCCGAGGTCGGCGAGGATCTCCTGCACGGCGGGGTTGATCGTGTCGAGCACGGGCTCGTCGGAGAAGTCGTAGAAGACCCCCGACTGCGCGAGCCGGCCGAAGCCGCCGTTCGCGTTCAGGGTGATGACGTCGGGCGCCTTGTCCTTGACGAGCAGGGTGCGGATGATCGTGTCGGCGTCGGCGACCTGGTTCTGCACCACCTTGATGTCGGGGTTCTCGGCCTCGAAGTCGTCGATGATCTGCGTGAAGTCCTCGAGCGCCTCGCCCTTGAACTGGAAGAAGTCGAGCGTGACGACGTCGCCGTCGCCGGGGTTCGCGCAGCCCGAGAGCAGCAGGCCGCCGATGGCGATGGCGGATGCCGCGGCGAGTGCTCGCCGTGGTCTCGTGCGTCGTCTCCGATGCGGACTCGGGCGGGTGATCTCGTCGGTCATGGTGGCGCCTCCTTGCGCGTTCGGGGTGCTGGTCGGTCCGTGGGCGGTCGGTGCCCGCGGCGTCGGTGGCGCGTGGCTACTCGACCGTCGGAGAGGTGAGTTCGAGCAGCACGAGCTGCGCGGGGAACAGCACGGGGGCCTGGAGGCCCGCCGCACCGAGTTGCCGGCCGGTCAGCGTGATCGGCTGCTCGGCCCAGGGGAGCGGCGACTGGCCGGGTCCGTCGGCCACGCTGCCCCCGACGATCCGCACGGCGTACCGGCGGTCGGCATCGAGGCCCGGCAGCGTGAAGCGGCCGGGCGGGTAGGTCACGCTGGTCGAGACCTGCGTGAAGCTGAAGAGGGCGGATGCCCCGTCGCGGGCCACGACGCCACGCACGTCGGTCGTGGCATCCGGAGTGTCGCCGTGCACGAGCACCCCGGTGTGGATGAGCTCGCGGTGGAGCTTGTGCAGCTCGACCCATCGCGCGACGGCGGCGAGGCCCGGCCTCGTCGAGCGCGGTGAGGTCCCACTCGACGCCGAGGTGGCCGAACATCGCGACGCCGGCGCTGAGGTCGAGCGAGACCTGCCGGCCGGTGGAGTGCACCGACGGGCTCGTGAGGTGGGCGCCCATCATCTCGGGCGGCACGATCAGGCCCGTGTAGCGCTGGATCTGCAGCCGCTCGACCGGGTCGAGGGTGTCGCTCGTCCAGATCCGGTCGGTGTGCTCGAGGATGCCGAGGTCGACGCGAGCGCCACCCGACGCGCACGACTCGATCTCGAGGTCGGGGTGGCGGCGCTTGAGTGCGGCGAGCAGCCGGTAGAGCGCCTCGACGTTGTCGTGCACGCGGGCGCGCCCCGAGTCGGCGGCGCCGGCCTCGAGCAGGTCGCGGTTGTGGTCCCACTTCAGGTAGGCGATGTCGTAGTCGTCGAGCAGGGTGTCGAGTCGCTCGAGCAGGTACTGCCAGGCGCCCTCGTTCGCGAGGTCGAGCACGTACTGCTGTCGCGCGGGCACGGGCAGCTCGTCGCGCCCGCGGAGGATCCAGTCGGGGTGCTGCCGGGCGAGCTCGCTGTCGAGGTTGACCATCTCGGGCTCGACCCAGAGGCCGAACTCCATGCCGAGCCCGCGCACCTTCTCGATGAGCGGCCCGAGTCCCGAGGGCCACACGCCCTCGTCGACGAACCAGTCACCGAGGCCGGCGGTGTCGTCACGCCGACCCCGGAACCAGCCGTCGTCGAGCACGAAGCGCTCGACGCCGACCGCGGCCGCGCGCTCGGCGAGCGCGGCGAGGGTGTCGAGGTCGTGGTCGAAGTACACGGCCTCCCAGGTGTTCAGCGTCACGGGGCGAGGGCGACGCGGATGCCGCGGGCGGGCCCGCAGCTCGTCGTGGAAGCGGCGCGACAGCTCGTTGAGCCCGTCGCCCCACGAGCCGATCGTCCACGGCGTCGTGTACGCCTCGCCCTCGCCGAGCACGATCTCGCCGGGGACGAGGAGCTCGCCGGCGGCGAGGAACGACTCCGCCGTGGGCGTGCGCTCGGCCGCCAGGCGGTGGTTGCCGCTCCACGCGACGTGCACGGCATGGACGAGGCCGCGCTCGAAGCCGAAGCCGGCGCGGCCGGCGGCGAGCACGAGGCTCGCGTCGGAGCCCGGACGCCCGCGCCGGCTCTCGCGCACGTGCGAGCCGATGGTGAAGGCGTGGCGCTGCGGCGAGCGCTCGCGCAGGTGGCGACCGGTCGTGTCGAGCAGCTCGTCGAGGTCGCCCGGCACGGGGAACGATGCCGTGAGCGCGGCGAGTGCGTACGGCTCGGGTGCGAGGTTCTCGAGCGAGAGGCGCTGGCGGAACAGGCCGGCGGCGGTGACCTCGAGGGTGATCGTGACCGCGAGGCCCGCCGCGGCATCCGCTGCGGTGACGACGGCCCCGGTGGAGGCCTCGTCGACGTCGATCGCCTCGGTGACGAGCTTGGTCGAGAAGTGCCGGCCGTTGCGGTGCCCGGCGAGGCCCGGGGTGCCGAGCCAGCCGGCGGACTCCTGCGGGATGAGCGTGAGCGGCGCCGGCTGGTCGAGGCCGCCCGAGACGCGCTGCGGGAGCGCCGCCGTGCCGAGCGCCGCGAGCTCGGCCTCGCCGAGCTCGCCGAGGTCGGCTCCCCAGAACACGATGACGGGGAGCGGGGCGTGGCGGGCGTCGAGGACGACGCTCGTGCCTCCGTTGCGGAGGTGGATGAGCCCGGGGCGGCGTTGCATGGGTTATTTCTACGACAGAAATAACTATGTTGTCAACCCGGTGAATCCAGACGTCCGACCGTGCGTGATGTGGGTCTGATTCCTCCGCTTCGTGTCAGAATGAAACAAACGCGGGGAGGTTCACCGATGGCGGAGCACCAGGCCGAGGTCAGCGCCTCGGCGCGCGAGCTCGCGCGGGAGGTGCTCATCCACGGGCCGATCTCGCGGGCGGAGCTCGGTCGCCGCCTCGGCCTCTCGCCGGCGAGCCTCACGCGGCTCAGCAAGCCCTTCCTCGACCGCGGCTGGTTCATCGAGGCGTCGGAGACCGTGCAGGGCGCGACCGGTCGCCCGGCCAAGCCGCTCGACGTGCAGGTCGACTCACGCCGGTTCGTCGGCGTGAAGCTCACGGGCGAGTCGGCCTTCGGCGTGATCACCGACCTGCGCGCGGGCGCGCTCGACCAGGGTGAGCGCCGGCTCGCCGCGCACGACGTCGACGCCGTCGTCGCTGCGGTGGCCGACCTCGTGGCGGGGCTCCGCGACGGCGACGGCGACGGGGCGGACGTCTCCGGGCTGGGCGTCAGCATCGGCGGCAACGTCGCCGACCAGCGCATCGTCACGCGTGCGCCGTTCCTCGGCTGGCGCGACGTGGCGCTCGCCGAGCGGCTCGAGCGCGAACTCGGCATGCCGGTCACCGTCGAGAACGACGTCACCGCCCTCACGACGGCCGAGCAGTGGTTCGGCGCCGTGCGCGGACGGCCCGCCTTCGCCGTCGTCACCATCGGGGCGGGCGTCGGCTACGGGCTCGTCGTGCACGATCGCGTGATCACGACGCCCGACTCGGGACTCGGCCTCGGCGGGCACCTCCCGCTCGACCCGAACGGGCCGCTCTGCGGCGACGGACACCGCGGATGCTCCACCGCCATGCTGTCCATCCCGAGCATCACCGCCCAACTCGGCATCGCGCTCGGCCATGAGGTGGACTACGACGAGGTGCTGCGACTCGCCCGGGAGGGGCATCCGCTCGCCGTGTCGGTGACGACCGCGGCCGGCCGCGCGCTCGGCCGCATGATGGCGGGCATCGCCAACATCGCCATGGTCGACACGATCGTGCTGTCGGGCGAGGGCGTCGGGCTCTGGAGCGTCGTCGGCGACGTCGCGCTCGCCGCGCTCGCCGAGGACCGCGACCCCGAGGCGACCCCGGTCGAGGTGCACGTCGACGACGCGGGATTCGTGTCGTGGGCTCGGGGCGCCGCGGCCGTGGCGATCCAGGCCGCGCTCGGCCGCCTGCGGCTGCCCGCCTGACGTGGCGGCCGGTCGCCTCGCCCTCCGTCGCTCCTCGTCGTGCCCGAGCGAGGTTTGTGCGCGGAGCGACGAACACGAGTGGCTCTCGCGCAGAAACCTCGCTCCTGCGCGGACGGGTCAGCGCTCGGCGGGACGCGCCGTCGACGAGCGCACGCGCAGCTCGTACGGGAGCGGCGTCGCCGCGGCGTGCGCCGGGGCATCCGCTTCGGGCTCGAGCTGCTCCATGAGGATCTCGACCGCCTTCTCGCCCTGCAGGCGCGGGAACTGCGCGACCGTCGACAGCCCGAAGAAGTCGGAGAGGTCGTGGTCGTCGATGCCCACGATCGACACGTCGCGAGGCACGACGAGACCGAGGTCGCGCGCCGCGAGGATCGACCCGATGGCCATCTCGTCGGATGCCGCGAAGATCGCGGTGGGGCGGTCGTGCGGCACGCCGAGCAACTGCTTGGCGGCGTGGTAACCGCCGCGGATCGTGAAGTCGGCCGGCGCGAACAGGCGCTCGTCGATCTCGATGCCCGCGTCGCTGAAGCGCAGCTTCGTAGCCGATGCGACGATTCGTGGGCAGGTGGAAGTCGAGGTCGAACTCCAGCTGGCCGCCGATGTGCGCGATGCGCGCGTGTCCGAGGCCGATGAGGTGCTCGGTCGCGAGCCGCGCGACCGCGACGTCGTCGATCGTGAGCGTGCGCACGCCCGGGATCGGGCCGCCGACGCCGACGAGCGGCTTGCCCAGGTCGTGCAGGCGGGCGACCTCGTGCTCGGTGAGTTCGAGCGAGACGGCGATCACGGCATCGACCCGCTGGCGCAGCAGGAAGTGCTCGAACACGCTCGAGCGCTCCTGGCCGTCGCCCGAGAGGTTGTAGAGGGTGAGGTCGTAGCCGCTGCGGAGCAGCGACTGCTGCGCGCCCTCGAGCACCGACGAGAAGAACCAGCGGTTGAGGAACGGGATCACCACGCCGATGTTGCGGGTGCGCCCCGACGCCAGGCTCGACGCGTTCGACGAGACGACGTACCCGAGGTTCGCGGCGGCCTCGACCACCTTCGCCTTCGACGCGGGGGAGACGTGTCCGCGGCCGCTGAGCGCGCGCGACACGGTCGCGGTGGAGACCCCCGCGAGCTTCGCGACCTCTTCGATGCCGGCCATGTGCTCCTCGTTCCCGGTGGCCGAGGATCCCCGGTCTCGGCGCGTCATCCCCGGTCTGACCGAGTCTGGAGGCATCCTATCGCCTGACCACGATCCCGGCCGTGACCGCCGTGTGCCCCCGATGGGGGAGGCCGATTGCGGGTTCCCCTGCGTGGCGCATTGCCCGCGCGTCCCCACGTGCGATAGAAAAGGCCGGGTCGGGGCTTGCTCGTGGGGGCAGACCAGGCCCGCCGTCAGCAACTCGAAGGGAAGTTCGCGTGAAGTGGGTCAAGCGCATCCTCATCGCCGCGGTGGTCATCTTCGCGATCTTCTACGTCGTCACCCGCCCCGAGGATGCCGCGACCGCGGTGGAGGGTGCGACCGCCGCGGTCTGGTCAGGAGTCGAGGCCGTCGGCCGGTTCTTCACCTCGCTCGCCACGTGACGCCATGAGCGTGCTGTTCCTCGATCCCCGTGTCGAGCGCCACCTCATCGCCGACGAGGGCGAGGTGATCGTCGACGAGGTGCGCAAGCACTGGGCCGCGGTCTTCGGTCCGATCCTCGAGCTGCTCGCCATCATCCCGGTGGTGCTCCTGCTCGGCTGGTTGCCGTCGGGCGCGTACTGGCTTCCGGTGTTCGCCGCGCTGGCGCTGCTCGCTGCACTCGCTGTGGCGCATGCTCGGCGTGCGGATGGACCGCTTCGTCGTCACGAACATGCGGGTGTTCCGCGTGCACGGGATCCTGTCGCAGCACGTGGCGACCATGCCGATCTCGCGCATCCTCGACATCTCGGTGCACACGCCGATCATCGGCCGCATCTTCAACTACGGGCACTTCGTCTTCGAGTCCGCCGCGCAGGAGCAGGGCCTCCGCGAGATCCGCTTCGTCGGCTCGCCGACGCAGCGCGGACTCACGATCCAGCGCGTCATCCAGCGCTCGGGCCTCCGCGGCAGCGGCGGGCGCCCGCAGAACCGCCCGGCGCCTCAGCCACCGCGATACCCCCCGGCCGGCTACGACCCCGAGCTCACGCAGACCGCACCGATCGAGGTGCCGTGGTGGCGCCAGGACGGCTGAGCCGGGCGCGCGTCCCTCGCCGCGCGTGACCCGCCGCGCGCACCGGCGCACGGCCTGACGAGGGGGCTCCGGAGGCCGCGTCATCCGCTCACTGGCGCTGATTTCTCGCCACGCCACTCCGCGGGTATCCTTGTCAGGCCCCCGGTTGTGTGCAGAACGCGGTCGGGTGCGATGGCGAGTTACCCAAGCGGCCAAAGGGATCTGACTGTAAATCAGCTGTCTACGACTTCGGGGGTTCGAATCCCTCACTCGCCACGTGTGGAAGCCCCGGAGATCCGGGGCTTTCGTCGTTCTGCGGTGTCGCGGATGTCGCGGATGTCGCGTCGAGTCACGCCGGCGGCCCGCGATCGGCCCGGGGCGTAGCGTGATGGGCATGAGCCAGCTCGCCGCATCCCCAGCATCCGCCGCCCTGCTCGACCTCGTCCGCGACATCGCCGTACGGGCCGCGGAGTTCGCGCTCGACGCGCGGCGGGCCGGGGTGAGCGTCGTGGCCACCAAGTCGTCGCCGGTCGACATCGTGACCGCCGTCGACCGCGACACCGAGACGCTCATCCGCTCGCTGATCCTCGAGGCGCGCCCCGACGACGGAATCGTCGGTGAGGAGGATGCCACGCACATCGGCACGAGCGGCCTCGACTGGGTCGTCGACCCGATCGACGGCACGGTGAACTTCCTGTACGACATCCCCGCGTGGGCGGTGAGCATCGCCGTGGTCGAGGGGGCCGGGGGCGGCGCGATCGGCGGGACGACCATCGCGGGCGTCGTCGTGAACCCGGTCACCGGCGAGCTGTTCGAGGCGACGGCCGGTGGCGGCGCGCGGCTCTCCGGACGCGAGCTGGCGGTCAACGCCGCCGTGCCGCTCGGCGGCGCCCTCGTCGGCACGGGCTTCGGCTACGCGGCCGAGCGACGCCGCGAGCAGGCGGCCGTGCTGCTCGAGCTCCTGCCGAAGGTGCGCGACATCCGTCGCGTCGGTTCCGCGGCGCTCGACCTGTGCGCCGTCGCGGCCGGTCGGCTCGACGCGTACTACGAACGCGGCCTCAACGCGTGGGACTACTCCGCAGGCGCGCTCATCGCCCGCGAGGCCGGCGCGCGCCTGGGCGGGCTCCGTGGCGGTCGCGAGAGCACCGAGCTGCTCATCGCCGCGGCGCCCGGGCTCTACGAGGAGCTCGCCGGCGCGCTGCGGGAGGCGGGGTTCGACGCCTGACGGGCTTCGGTCGTGGCGTCGGCGCGGGGCGCGTCTCGGCGCGGTGGCGCGTCGCGGATGTTCTCGGAGGGTGCCCGCGGCCGCTGCGCGGATGGGCGCGGAGGGTTCGCAGCCGTGCTCGTCTGCGCGCAACGGGCGCCCGTCACCGACGTCCCGCCCGGCGTGTCGCGGATTCCCGCGGGCGCGTTGCCGACGCGGCATCCGCGGACCTGTGCGGATGTCGCGGTGGACGGCCCCCGAGGCGGACGGGAATCTCCGCGTCGCGTGGCGCGGGCCGACGAGAACGGTTACGCTTTACCAACCCGTTATCTCGACATCGAGTCGTGATGCTCACCTCCCCGTCCCTTCCCGCCCCGAAACGCTGAAGGTCCCCCCACGTGCTCGAGTCCCCCCTCGTGCCCGACGGTTCTGCGCCAGGCACCCAGGTCCCAATGCGGCCTGAACGACCCCTGACGCGACGGGAGATCCGGGAACGCGAGACGGCCGAGGCCCAGCGACTCGAGGCCGCGGCGGCTGCCGCCAGATGACGCCGACGCGTTCGCCGTGCAGCCGGCCGCCGTGTATCGGTCGCAGCCGCAGGCAGCCGCATATCCTGCGCAGCGGCCCCAGCCCCAGGTCCCGGTCGCCCCGGTCGCCCCGGCTGTGCACGCCCCGGCGGCGCAGGTTCCGGCTCCGGCGCAGGCTCCGCAGCCGCCAGGCTCCGGCTCCCGCACCCGCGCAGGCTCCCGCGCCGCATCCGCGCAGGCTCCGCGCCCGCTCCCGCCCAGCGCCCCGCCTTCGACGCCATCTTCGGCGGCGCGGATGCCGCGCCCCATCAGACCCTCGAAACCACAGCGCTCCGGCGCCGTGTCGTCGACACCTCCCCATCCTCCGAGGCCGAGCAGGCCGACCGCCCCGCCGGTCGCAGCTCGGCCTCCTCCGTTTCCTCCGGCCGCTCGGCTGCATCCGCCGGGCGCTCTGCCGCGCGACGCGACGAGGCGCCCGCATTCGACGCGTTGTTCGCCGGGCTCGGCGACGATGCTGCCGACCTCGAGGCCGACGCAGATGCCGACGCGCCTCGCGGACGCCGCGGCGATCGCGGTGGACGGAGCGCGCGGGCGGATCATCGGAGGGCCGCGAAGGCTTCCAAGGCCGAGAAGGCTCCGAAGGCGCCCAAGGCCGAGAAGGCTCCGAAGGCGCCCAAGGTCGCCAAGGCCGGCCGGCGATCGACCTCCGGGTCGGCTGCGGCCGGTCCGCGGCGTGGCGGCTCGATTCCCGCCGCGCCTGCCGCGATCGACGGCGACCTCGCGAGCCTCGTCGCCGGAATCTCCGGCACGGCCGGAACCGCGGGCACGGCGGGCACCGCCGGCACTGCCGGTGTTGCCGGCGCCGTGCCCTCGGGGCCGCCGCGCCCACGGGGCTCGCCTCCGGCCCCGTGACCCCTGCGCACCGCGGTCGTGCCGCCGGTCGACGCGACCGCCGGATTCGCCGCGGCGATCGCGGCCGCCGCCGGTGCGCTGCCGACCGTGGACCCGTCCACGGGTCCGTCGCGGGCGGCCCTCAACCTCGAGGCAGCCCCGTTGCGCGGCGCCGACCGCCTGGGCGGGTCCGCCGCACCGCGCCCCGGTGCCGGCCGACGTCACCGGGGTCTCCGACCTGCTCGGGTTCGGCGTCACCCCTGAACCCGTCCAACCCGAGTCCGTTGCCGACGCCGCCCCGCCGACTCGACGCTCGTCCGAGCGCGCTGCGTCGCCCCGCCGCGAGGCGCCGCGTGCCGACGCCTCCCGTGCCGACGCCCCCAGCGCCGACGCCTCCCGTGCCGACGCCTCGCGCTCCCATGGCTCGCGCGCCGGAGCGACGCGCTCCGACGTCCCGCGCGGCGCAGCCGCTCGCCGCATGCCCGCGCCCGACGCGAGCCGCCCGAGCACGCGCCCCGCGGCATCCGCCCCCACCCGTCGGCGGCGCGCGGCCGGTCGCATGGTCAGCATGGTCGCGATGAGCTTCGCGGCGCTGCTCGCCGTGGCCACGACGATCCCGTCGCTCTCGCTGCTGTCGCCCGAGGACGTCCAGGCGCTGGCGCTCGCGAACTACGGCACCGACTCGCTCGACGGGCAGCGCGTGGTGGTGAACGGCGACATCGTGGCGCAGAGCATGCAGCGCGAGGGCTACGAGCACCAGACCATCCAGGAGTACGCGGCGGCGGCCGGCATCCGCGCCGAGGGGGACTTCACGAACAACCCGGCCGGCACGATCCAGTGGCCCTTCGCCGTCGGCGTGCACATCGGCGACCACTTCGGCTACCGCAACTGCGCCGGGTGCTCGAGCGACCACGGCGGCCAGGACTTCAACCCGGGCCTCGGCGCCGAGATCCAGGCGATCGCCGACGGCACGGTCGCGGTGTCCACCGACTCCGGCGGCTCGCTCGGCGTCGTCATGATGATCGACCACATGATCGACGGCGAGCTCGTCACCAGCGTCTACGCGCACATGGAGTACGACTCGCGCCGCTTCGAGGTGGGCGACACGGTGCACGTGGCCGACGTGATCGGCACCACCGGCGACACCGGCATGTCGACCGGCCCGCACCTGCACTTCGAGATCCGCATCGGCGGCGTCGACGGCACCAAGGTCGACCCGCTCGAGTGGCTCTACGCCAACACGAACTAGCGGATGCCGCGGCGGCTCGCCGCGCTGCCTTCACGCGCGCCGCGCCCGCCGCCGCCGTTGGGTGCTGCGGCGCGCTCGGCTCCGCTACCGCTACCGCTACCGCTACCGGTCTCCGCCGCGCCCCGCACGTGACGTCGCGGCCGCCTATCGCAGGAGAATTGCACTCGCGTTCCCGCTGAGCGGTGGACGAGTCCTGATCTCCTGCACTGCACTTCGATTGCCGCTCCCGAACTCGATCACCCGTCCTCACCAGTCGGGTTGACCCGCCGATATGCACCAGTTGATGTTGAGACGGCCCCAAGCGATGTCAGCGTGGCCACGATCTCGGCATGCGATCGACATTCGACATCTCCCCAGCCACGGTCGTGCGCCACACTGGCGGTGCGTTGCCCCTCGCCGAACTCCTCAGCGCCGGGTGCGTCCGACGCGCGATTGATGCCGACCTCGCCGCCGGTCACCTCATCCGAGTCCGCCGTGGGTGGTTCGCCACCCCGGATGCCCCGCCCGATGTCGTTCGGGCAGTGCGGGTCGGCGGTGCGCTCACCGCGGCATCCGCGGCGCGGCTGCATCACCTCTGGCTGCTGGACGATCCACTCCTCCACGTTCGGGTGCCGGCGACTGCCGCCCGGCTGCGATCGCCATCGGATGAATCGGCCGCGCTCGACCGCGAGGCCCACGGAGTCTGCATGCACTATCGGACGGTCGAGCCGAACCCCCTCGAAGGCGACCTTCCCGCCCGCGACGGGTTGGCGCGAAGCCTGGCCGAGATGTTCCGCTGCGCGGGCATCGTGCCCGCGATGGTCGCCCTCGAGTCCGCCCTCAATCGAGGAGCGCTACCGATGCAGGGCTTGGAGTCGATCCGCGGACTCGTGCCGGCGTGGGCTCATCGCCAACTCGACCTGGCATCGCCCGAGAGCGACTCCGGGCTCGAGACGATCACGCGCCTGCTGTTCGTGCGAAGGCACGTCAGGGTGCGAACGCAGGTCGTTCTGGCCGGAGTACGTCGGGTCGATCTGCTCGTCGGCGATCGACTCGTCATCGAGCTCGATGGCCGGGCATTCCACTCCGGCGAGGACTTCGAGCGAGACCGCATCCAGGATCTCGAGCTCGCCCTCCGGGGGTACCTCGTCGTGCGGCTCTCGCTACCGGATGGTGACGTCCGACTGGGACCGTACGCACCGGGCGGTACTTGAACTCGTGGCGCGAGGTCTGCACCGATGGGGCAGGTCGGCGCGCGAGGGAGAGGCGTTCAGCGCCGACGTTGCAGGAGATTGGGCGCTCTCCTCGCTGTGAAGCAGAGGTCGGGCCCATTTTCCTGCGTGATGCGCGATCGACGGATGCCGCGGGGAGCGGCGTGCGGCGAGCGGATGCCGCGGCGTGGCGTGGGGCGAGCGGATGCCGCGGGGCGCGGCGTAGGGGGCGAGCGGATGCCGCGCCGCGGCGTGCGCGCGCGGCATCCGCTCGTCGGTCAGGCGCGGAGCCAGGCCGTCGTGTCGTGCGGGAGGGAGCGGCCGTCGAGCGGGCCGCTCGCGAGCAGCAGCTCGCCGGCGGGGAGCTCGACGGGCTCGGTACCCGTGTTCGCCACCACGACGACGTCGCCGTTGCGCAGCGCGACGATCGGCTCGGGGAACCCGGGCAGCCACTCCAGCGATCCGGCGCCGAGGTCGTGCTCGCGGCGGAGCCGCAGGGCGTCCTGGTAGAGCGACAGGGTCGAGCCCTCGACGCCGCGCTGGCGGTCACGGGCGAGCTCCGCCCACTGCGCGGGCTGCGGCAGCCACGGGTCGCCGTCGGGACCGAAGCCGTAGTTCGGCGCGTCGGCCTCCCACGGGATCGGCACGCGGCATCCGTCGCGGCCGTAGCGCTCGCCGTCGGTGCGGAACCACGTGGGGTCCTGGCGGGCGTCGTCGGGCAGGTGGATGACCTCGGGCAGGCCGAGCTCCTCGCCCTGGTACAGGTACGACGAGCCGGGCAGCGCGAGCATGAGCGCCGTCGCGGCGCGGGCGCGCTGCACGCCGGGCGCGTACTCGGGCAGGCCCTTCGAGCGGGGGCCGAGGCCGTGGCCCTGCGGGTTGGCCTCGCTGACGGAGAGCCGGGTGGCGTGGCGCACGACGTCGTGGTTGGAGAGCACCCACGTCGACGGTGCGCCGACCGCGCCGAACGCCGAGATCGAGTCGTCGACGACCGTGCGGAGCGCCGCGGCGTTCCACGGCGTCTCGAGGTAGGCGAAGTTGAACGCCTGGTGCATCTCGTCGGGGCGCACCCACTTCGCCACGCGGGGGAGCGGGTCGACCCAGGCCTCGGCGGCGAGGATGCGCTCGCCGGGGTACTCGTCGAGCAGGGCCCGCCAGTCGCGGTAGATCTCGTGCACGCCGTCCTGGCCCCAGTAGGGGGCGCCGTCGCCGGCCTCCACGCTGATCTCGGGCTCGAGTGGGACACCGGTCGCGTCGGCACCGACGGTTTGACGCGTCGAGGAGCCGCCCGACGCGCTGGCCGCAGGGCCGACCGATGCGCCGGCCGCGGAGACGGATGTCGCGCCGGCCGTGGCACCGGCCGCAGACCCGACTCCGGCACCCACGAGCTCGCCGAGCTCGCCGAGCTCGACCGCTCGACCGACCCGGCCGACCCGGCCGACCCGACCGCCTCGACCGACTCCACGACGACGCCGCCGGCCCCGCCCATGCTGCCGCCCTCGGCGGGAGGCGTGTAGTCGGGCAGCCCGTCGGCCTTGATCATGCCGTGGGCGACGTCGACCCGGAAGCCGTCGACGCCGCGGTCGAGCCAGAAGCGCAGGATGCGGCGGAACTCCTCGCGCACCTCCTCGTTCGTCCAGTCGAAGTCGGGCTGCGAGCTGTCGAAGAGGTGCAGGTACCACTGGCCGGCCGTGCCGTCGGGCTCGACGACGCGCGTCCAGGCCGGGCCGCCGAAGACGGACTCCCAGTTGTTCGGAGGCTCGTCGCCGCCCGGGCCGCGGCCGTCGCGGAAGAGGTAGCGGGCGCGCTCGGCGCTGCCGGCCGGGGCGGCGAGCGCCGCCTGGAACCATTCGTGCTCGTCCGACGAGTGGTTGGGCACCAGGTCGATGATCACGCGGATGCCGCGGGCGTGCGCCTCGGCGAGCATCGCGTCGAAGTCGGCGAGCGTGCCGAATCGCGGGTCGACGTCGCAGTAGTCGGCGACGTCGTAGCCGGCGTCGCGCTGCGGCGACGTGTAGAAGGGGGAGAGCCAGATCGCGTCGATCCCCAGTTCCTGCAGGTCGCCGAGCCGGCTCGTGATGCCGGCGAGGTCGCCCATGCCGTCGCCGTTCGCATCGGCGAACGACCGGGGGTAGATCTGGTAGATCGCGGCGGTGCGCCACCACTCGGAAGTCATGACGGAAACTGTACGTCATCTCGATACATCATGGAAACGCTTGCAGAACCAGCGCGTAACGCCATGATCACAAACCGGTATCAATGCTGGGCGTCCGGTTTGGTAATGAACGTCATGCAGGGTATACCTGTAATCGCTTGCACATCTGCGGGCACTCCACACGGAAGAACGGCCTTTCGGGCACGGTGCGCGGTTCCGGCTTCGGAACGGGGAACACAGCTCCCTCACCAGGCGAAGGCGCCGACTCCACGCACACTGAGAAGGGCACACCAATGAGGGTGAACACGAAGAGCCTCCTCGCTGCCGGGGCCGTCGCGGTCGTCGCGACGCTCGGTCTCGCGAGCTGCTCGGCCGGCGACAGCGGCTCCGAAGGCGAGGCCTCTGCGGCCAGCACGCTGACGGTCTGGGTCGACGCCGAGCGCGTCGACGCGCTGAAGGGCGCGGCCGAGGCCTACACCGAGAAGACCGGTGTCGAGGTCGAGCTCGTCGGCAAGGACAACGCCGACATCAAGGACGACTTCATCCAGCAGGTGCCGACCGGCAAGGGTCCCGACATCACCATGGGTGCGCACGACTGGCTGGGCGAGCTCTCGACGAACGGCGTCGTCGCGCCGATCGAGCTCGGCGACTCCGCCGGCGACTACCTCCCCGTCGCGATCGACGCGGCGACCTACGAGGGCCAGACCTACATGCTCCCCTACGCGGTGGAGAACATCGCGGTGCTCCGCAACGCCGACCTCGTCCCCGAGCCCGCCACGAGCTTCGACGACATGATCGCCAAGGGCCAGGCCGCCGGCCTCACGCAGCCCTTCGTGGTCGAGCAGGGTGCCGAGGGCAACCCCTACCACCTGTACCCGTTCCAGACCGCGTTCGACGCCCCGGTGTTCGGCACGAACGACCAGGGTTACGACCCCGCCGACCTCCGCCTCGGCGGCCCCGGCGGCGAGCTGTTCGCCACGTGGCTCGGCAGCCAGGGCAAGAACGGCACGGGCGTGTTCAACACCGACATCGACGGTGACATCGCGAAGCAGGCGTTCCTCGACGGCACCGCGGCCTTCTGGCTCACCGGCCCGTGGAACGTGGGCGCCGCGATCGACGGCGGCGTCAACGTCGCGATCGACACCGTGCCCAGCCCGACCGGCGCCCCCGCCTCGCCGTTCGCCGGCGTGAAGGGCTTCTTCGTCTCGGCCGAGTCGGAGAACAAGGTCGCCGCGAACGACTTCCTCGTCAACTACATCGGCACCGAGGACGTGCAGCTCGAGCTCTTCGAGGCCGGCAACGTCCTCCCGGCGCTCTCGTCCGCGGCTGAGACCGCGTCGAGCGACCCGATCATCGCGGGCTTCGCCGCCGTCGGCGCCGAGGCCGTGCCGATGCCGGCCATCCCGGCCATGGGCTCGGTGTGGCAGTACTGGGGCATCGCCGAGGCCGACGTCATCAACGGCGCCGACCCCGTCGCGACGTGGCAGAAGCTCACGACCGACGTGCAGGCCGCGATCACCAAGTAACGACTGAATGACTCCGGGTCGGATGCCGCTGCGGCATCCGGCCCGGAGCACTCACGTTCGACGAGAAGAGCGAGCAGGATGAGCACCACGATCGACGAAGACGTCACGGCGGAGACGCCGCAGAAGCCGACGCCCAAGCAGCGGCGAGCGGCCAACATCGCCGACGCGGCATCCGGCGGGCTGAAGATGCTCCTGCTCAAGATCGTGGCGCTCGGCATCCTCGACGCGATCGCGGTCTACGCCGTGTTCGTGCTCGTGATGAACAGCCAGTGGCTGGTCGCCGCGGTCGTCGCCGTCGTCGCGGGGATCGTCAACTGGATCTACTTCTCGCGTCGCAGGCTCCCGGCGAAGTACCTCACCCCGGGCATCATCTTCCTGGTGCTGTTCCAGGTGTTCGTGCTCGTCTACACCGGGTACATCGCCTTCACGAACTACGGCACCGGGCACAACGGCTCCAAGGAGCAGGCGGTCTCCTCGCTCATGGCCTCGTCGCTGCAGCGCGTCGAGGACTCGCCCGCCTACCCCGTCACGGTCGTCGACCGGGCCGGCACCCTGGGGCTCCTCGTGACCGACCCCGACGGCGACGCCCTCATCGGCACGAACGACACGCCCCTCGACGAGGTCGACGCCGAGTTCGACGGCGACAAGGCCGTTGCGGTCGACGGCTGGACGACCCTCCAGTTCGCCGACGTGATCGCCCGCACCGACGAGATCACCGAGCTCGCCGTGCCGGTCTCCGACGACCCGAACGACGGCGCCCTCCGCACGCCCGACGGCTCGAGCGCCTACCAGTACGTCTCGACGCTCGAGTACGACGAGGCATCCGGCACGATGACGGATGTCACGACGGGCACGGTGTACTCCGACATCGGCACCGGCGCCTTCACCTCCGACGACGGCGAGGAGCTGCTGCCCGGATGGCAGATCACCGTCGGCTTCGACAACTTCGTGCGGGCCGTCACCGACCCGCGCCTCGCGCAACCGCTCGTCTACGTCACGCTCTGGACGTTCGCGTTCGCGCTCATCTCGGTCGCCTCGACCTTCTTCCTCGGACTGTTCCTCGCGATCGTGTTCAACGACATGCGCATGCGCGGACGCAGGTACTACCGGGTCTTGATGATCCTGCCGTACGCCATCCCCTCGTTCCTGTCGGCCCTGATCTGGGCGGGCATGATGAACGAGAGCTTCGGGTTCATCAACCAGGTGCTGCTCGGCGGGGCCGAGATCCCATGGCTCACGGATCCATGGATGGCCAAGGTCTCGGTGCTCCTCGTGAACCTCTGGCTCGGGTTCCCCTACATGTTCCTCGTGTGCATGGGCGCGCTGCAGTCGATCCCCGACGAGCTGCAGGAGGCCGCGACCGTCGACGGCGCGAAGCCCTGGGCCGTGTTCCGGCTGATCAAGCTGCCGCTGCTGCTCGTGACCGTCGCGCCGCTGCTCATCGCGTCGTTCGCGTTCAACTTCAACAACTTCAACACGATCTACATGCTCACCGACGGCGGGCCCCGCGACTCGAACGCGCCGATCCCGGTCGGCTTCACGGACATCCTCATCACGATGGTCTACAAGGTGGCGTTCACGGGCCAGTCGCGTGACTACGGCCTGGCGAGTGCGTACTCGATCATCATCTTCATCGTGGTCGCGGTGATCTCGATCATCGCGTTCCGTCGCACCAAGTCGCTCGAGGAGCTGAACTGATGGCCAAGGAGACGAAGCAGCACCGGTCGTGGGTCGAGGCGCCGGTCGTCGAGGCCGAGATCCTCGCCGCCGGACTCGACGCCGAGGCGAGGGGTCGTGCGATCGCGGACGCGGACGCGGACGCGCGGCCAGGGCGGCACCCCGTACGTCCCTCCGCGCAAGCCCTTCAAGTTCGGCCGCTGGTTCCGGGCGACCGGATGGCGCCACGTCGTCGGCATCGTCATGGTCGCGTTCGCGCTCTTCCCGATCGTCTTCGTGATCTCGTCGTCGCTGAACCCGCGAGGCACCCTCACCGGGTCGAACGCGCTGTTCTCGGCGATCGGACTCGACAGCTACGTGCGCATCCTCAGCGACCCGCAGGTGCCGTACCCGCAGTGGTTCGCCAACACGATGCTCATCGCCGCCATCACCGCGATCGGCACGGTCTTCCTCGGCGGGCTCGCGGCGTATTCCTTCTCGCGCATGCGGTTCACTGGGCGTCGCGTCGGGCTGATCTCGATCGTCGTCGTGCAGATGTTCCCGCAGATGCTCGCGGTCGTCGCGATCTTCCTGTTGATGAGCTCGATCTCCGACTGGTTCCCGGCGATCGGCCTGAACACGCACATCGGCCTGATCATGGTGTACCTCGGCGGCGCGCTGGGCGTGAACACGTTCCTGATGTACGGCTTCTTCAACACGATCCCCGCATCGATCGACGAGGCCGCGAAGCTCGACGGCGCGGGCCACGCTCGCATCTTCTTCACGATCATCCTGCGGCTCGCGGCGCCCATCCTCGCCGTGGTGGCGCTGCTGTCGTTCATCTTCACGGTGAACGAGTTCATGGTGGCATCCGTGCTCCTCATCGACACCGAGAAGCAGACGCTCGCGGTGGGCCTCACGAAGCTCGTGTCGAACCCGCGGTACGCGGACTGGAGTGCGTTCTCGGCCGGTGCCGTGATGGCCGCCCTGCCCGTGGTCGCGCTGTTCCTGTGGCTGCAGAAGTACATCGTCGG
>CAWDJA010000032.1:0-291544 GCA_963802485.1 uncultured Actinomycetota bacterium | reverse complement strand
CTCGACCGCGACGCGCACCGCGACGGTCACGAGGACGACCGCGACCGCCGCCACGATCGCGGTGATGCCCACGACCGTCGACTGCGGGGCATCCGTGAGCCGTGCGACGGCGATCCACGCGAGACCCCACCCGAGCGACAGCGTGGGCGCGATGCGGCCGCGGTCCCACACCGCGAGTGCGATGCCCACCAGCCCGGCGAGCGCCACGACCATGACCGCCCAGGTCTCGGGCGGGATGCCCCAGCCGTCCCACCCCGCCGCGACGAGGGCGGCGGTGATGTTCGCGGCGGTGGCGACGATGACCCAGCCGAGGTAGAGGCCCACGGTGCCGTCGGTCACGATCGTGTCGAGCAGGTTGCGAGGCGGCATCGCGAGGCAGATGCGGAACGCCACGACGAGCACGACGAGCAGCGCCACGATGATGGGCACGCTCAGCCAGAGCAGGTCGAACTGGATGCTCAGGATCCACGCGGCGTTGAGCAGCAGCGACGCGGCGACCGGGTAGCCGAGCCGGCGATGCCGCTCCGCCGTGCGCTGCGCGGGGAGGAACTGCCACACGGCGTACGCCAGCAGGCCGAAGTAGATCAACGACCAGATGCTGAAGGCTCCGGTGCCGGGTGCGATGAGCGTCGCGTCGGCCGCGAGCGCGCCGCCCGCGGCATCCTGAACCGGCTGCCCGCCGGCCGCGCCCGACCCGATGAACGAGCCGATCACCGCCAGCACGGCGCTCACCGCCACGGTGAGCTGCCTGGCGAGGTCGTTGCGGGTCGTGGGTCCCGTTGCTGCTGCCGTCGTGGTCACGGTCGCTCCTGCCGTCGTCGGTCGATCTCGGTCGGGTTGCAGGTACAGGCTAGGCAGCGGATGCCGCGGACGCGTCGAACCTTCGGTTGATCCGTGCCGCTCGCGCCCGCGACCGCGCCGCTCACTCGGGCTGCCCCACCAGCTCCTCGCGGATGCGCCGGAGGTCCTCCATCAGCGACCCGACGAGGATCCAGTGGCCCGACTTCGGCGGTGCGATGACCAGCGCCGAGGTGAGGGCGGGCGTCTCGGACGTCATCGGCTCGGGCTCGGGCTCGGCGATCCGCACGGCGAGGCGCACGTCGTGCGCGACCCGGTGCAGCTGCTCGGCGATCGCGCGCACCGTCGGCTCGTCGTGCAGCGCCTCGTCGTAGTGGTCGGCGAACGCCCGCGTCATCCCGATGAGCTGCGTCACGATCGGGCCCAACTGGTCGAGGAGGTCGCGCAGCGCGCCGAGTTCCTCGCGATGCGCCGAGCGCCGGGGGTTGAGGGTGAGCGACTCCTCGCCCGCGGCGATGGCGGCATCCGCGGCATCCCGCATCGGGCGCAGCAGCCGCGCCTCGATCATGAGCGCCTCGAGCTGCGGCCGCGTCTGCGTCCGTTCGAGCGCCTCGGCGAGCCGGTCGGCGGATGCCGCGAGCTCGGCGCCGAGCAGCGCGACCTCGTTGCGAGCGGGCGCGACCGCGACGGGCGGCACGATCAACGCGTTCACGATGATGCCGATCGCCGCGCCGATCAGCGTCTCGAGCACCCGGTCGAGGGCGTACTCGGGCGAGGAGGCGCCGAGCGCGAGCACGAGCATCGCGCTGATCGCGACCTGGTTCGACGTGCCCGGCGTCATCTTCAGCGCCCACGCGACGAGCATGGCGACGACGATCGCGACGAGGATGATCCACGTGCTCTGCCCGAACGCGAGCGAGATGCCCGTCGCGATCACGACGCCGAGGATCACCCCGATCGAGCGCTCGATCGCCTTGCCCAGGGACTGGTTGACGCTCGGCTGCACGACGAGCAGCGCCGCGATCGCCGCGAAGACCGGGAGCGGTCCGGGGATCAGCCATCCCGCGACGAGCCAGGCGGCGATCGTCGCGACCGCCGACTTCGCCACCTGCAGGATCGGGACGCGCTTCGTGGCCCGGAACGTGGCCGTGATGCCCATGCCCCTCAGGCTAGCCGGGCGCGCGCGCGGCGGCGTGCGGGGGAAGCGGGCTGCGTGGGAAGCGGGGTGCGTGAGAATGGAGTGGTGCCACCCGGCACGCCATTCATGGTCGAACGAGGTGTCACATGCAGCGAACCGTCTCCGCCCAGCTCGGCCTCCGCGTCGACGACGACGCGACGCTCGCGTTCATCGTCGCGGTCGCCGGCCGCCCGGCCGCGGAACGGCTCGACCTCCGATTCGAGGGCGCCGCGCTCCGGCCGCGCGAGGTGACGGATGCCGCGGGCACCCGCATCCACGTCGTCGACGTCGGCGCGGGCGCGGTCACGCTGGACTACGCGGCGACCGTCGACGGGCGCGCCGACGCGGCATCCGTCACCGAGCTCGAACGACTCGAGTACCTGCGGCCGAGCCGCTACTGCGAGGCGGACCGGCTCGCCCCCACCGCGTACGCCGAGTTCTCGGGCCTCGAGGGCGCCGACCTGCTCGCGGCCGTGAGCTCGTGGGTGGGCACGCGCCTCAGCTACGTGCCGGGGTCGAGCCAGCCGACCGACGGCGCGGTGCAGACCCTCCTCGCCGGGCAGGGCGTGTGCCGCGACTACGCCCACCTCGTGATCGGGCTGCTGCGCGCGCTCGACGTGCCGGCGCGCCTCGCCGCGGTGTACGCGCCGGGGCTCGACCCGATGGACTTCCATGCGGTCGCGGAGGCGTACGTCGATGGCGCCTGGCACGTCGTGGATGCGACCACGCTCGCGCCGCGGTCGACGCTGGTGCGCATCGCGACCGGTCGCGACGCCGCCGACACCGCGTTCCTCAGCTCGTACGGCGGCAACGTCGTGCTCGAGTCGATCCTCGTGAGCGCGGTCGCCGACGTGCTGCCCGACGACGACGTGATGCGGCTCGAGCGGCTCGGCTGAGCGAGGCGAGGCGACCGCGCCTGGTTCGAGCGACCGTCAGCCGAGTGCCGCGACCGCGTCGTCGATCGGGTCGTCGCCCGAGACGAGCTCGAACTGGGTGCGCGATGCCGCGCCCGTCGTGAGCAGGGCGGCGATCGTCGCGGCGACGTCGGCCCGGGGGATCCGGCCGCGCGGCACGGTGGGGCCCGCGAGCACGCGTCCGGTTCCGGGGTCGTTCGTGAGCCCGCCCGGTCGCACGATGGTCCAGTCGAGGTCGCGCGAGCGCACCGAGGCATCCGCCTCGCTCTTGGCTCGGGAGTAGAGCTGGAAGATGTCGTCGGACTCGGGATCGAAGTCGTCGGTGCCGATCGCCGAGATGACCACGAGCCGGGGGACGCCGGCGGCCTCGGCCGCATCGGCGAGCAGGATCGCGGCGTCGCGGTCGACGGTGAACTTGCGCTCGGCGGTGCTGCCGGGGCCGGCGCCGGCGGCGAACACCGCGGCATCCGCGTTCTTCAGCACCTGGCCGACCTCATCGACGGAGGCGTCCTCGAGGTCGAGCACGACGGCGGCCGCGCCGGTGGCGTCGACGTCGGCGCGATGGTCGGGATTGCGGATGATGGCGACGGGTTCGTGCCCGGCCTCCGCGAGGAGTCGTTCGAGGATGAGGGCGATCTTGCCGTGACCTCCGGCGATGACGACGCGCATCGCCCCAGTCAACGCGGGTTCTTCGTCGGTCGCAAGGCCGAAAAGATGGACGGATTGCACTTGGCACTCTCGAAGGGAGAGTGCTAATCTGGACGTACTTGAGTCGATGTGACTCAACTTTGACGAAGGCCGCGACTGCGGCCGAACAGGGAGGAGAAGTCATGGCCATGTACTGGGACCCGTTCCGCGAGCTCGACCGCCTCGCTGCGGGAATGATGGACTCTCGGCAGGGCCCTCGGGTGATGCCGATCGACCTGCTGCGCGACGGCGATCACTACGTGCTCTCGGCCGACCTGCCGGGCGTCGACCCGGGTTCGATCGACGTCGACGTCGACGGGCAGCTGCTCACCATCCGCGCCGAGCGCACGCTGCGCTCCGACGGCGACGTGCAGTGGCTCGCACACGAGCGCCCGAGCGGCTCGTTCCTGCGCCAGCTCACGCTCGGCGAGGGGCTCGACACCACGTCGATCAGCGCGCACTACGACAACGGCGTGCTGAGTGTCGTCATCCCGGTGAGCGAGCAGGCCAAGCCGCGCAAGGTCGAGGTGCAGAGCGCGCCGCACACGGAGCGCGAGGTCACCGCGAAGACGTCGAGCTGACGCTGGAGGTCGCATGATGGAGCCCGCTCCGCCGACTGGCGGGGCGGGCTTCGTCGTGCCGACGCCGCGTCGGAGGGCACGACTAGCGTTGGGCGCATGACGTCGCTCGAAACCGACCTCGAACGCCTCGGCACGGAGTTCTGGGAGTGGCGCGATGCCACCTCGTTCCGCACGTCCGACGACATCCCCCGCGTCGAGCGGCCGGCGGGCTGGCTGCCGCGATTCGATCGCGCCGCCGTCGAGGAGTTCCGGCTCGCGCTCGCCGGGTTCGCCGAGCGCTGGCGGGCGATCGAGGCCGAGGGGCTCGGCGCCCTGCCGGTCGCGACGCAGGTCGATCACCGGCTCCTCGGCGCTGCACTCGCGCGCGTGCACTGGGAGCTCGAGGTGCTCCGCAACTGGGAGCGCGACGCCGTGTTCCTCACCTCGCAGGTGCTCGGCCCGTGGTTCGACCTGCTGCTCCCGCCGCCGCCCTTCGACGCGCGCCGGCAGTCCGACCTCGTGCGCGTGCTCGAGGCGATCCCCGCCGCCGTCGAGCAGGCCGTCGCGAACCTCGAGCGCGCGGGCGTCGCGACGCTCGCCCGGGTCGCCGCGGCCGACCTCCGCGACATCGGGGCGCGGCTCGAGCGCTCGGTCGCGGCGCTGCTGCCGCTGACGGATGCCGCGACCGCCGCCGCGCTCCGCGCCGCGCAGCCCGGGGCGAGCGCCGCCCTCGAGCGCTACCGCGCCTGGCTCGCGGCATCCGCCGACGGGCTCGGGCCCGACGTCATCGTCGGACGCGAGGCCTTCACGTGGTACCTCCGCCACGTCGCGCTCGTCACGCACGACCCCGAGGAGCTCGTGCGCGCCGCCACGCAGGACTACCGGCGCAGCGTCGTCGCCGAGGCGGCGACCCGCGCCCGCTACCGCGAGGTGCCCGAGGCGCCGCTCGCGGCGTCGGCCGACGCCGAGTCGGCCGCCGAGGCCGCCGCCGAGGCGGAGGTGCGGGCGTTCTCCGAATCGGCCGGCCTGCTCAGCCAGCCCGACTCGCTGCGGCACTACCGGTTCGCGCCGACGCCGGCCTACCTCGAGCCGATCGCGTTCCTCGGCGTGAACGACGACCTCACGAGCATCCGCCGCGTCGGCGAGGACGCCACGTCGTACGTGCCCGAGCCGACCGCCGACCTGCCGTACTTCGACGCCGCGAACGCCCGCGACCCGCGCCTCGGCATCATCCACGAGGGCGCGCACAGCCAGCAGCTCGCCCTGTCGTGGGCGCAGCCGAACCCGCTGCGACGGCACTTCATCGACTCCGTCGCCAACGAGGGCATCGCGCACTACAACGAGGAGCTCATGCTCACCGCGGGGCTGTTCGCCGACGCCCCGCACTCGCAGACGATCGTGCACAACTTCATGCGCCTGCGCGCCCTTCGCGTGGTCGTCGACGTGAACCTCGCGACCGGCGTGTTCAGCCTGCCCGAGGCCGTGGACTTCTTCGTGCGCATGGTGCCCATGGACGTCGAGACCGCGACCGAGGAGACCTCGTACTACGTGGCGACCCCCGGCCTGGCGATGTCGTACCTCGTCGGCAAGCACGAGGTGATGCGGCTGGTGGCGGATGCCGCGGTCGCGGCCGCGCTCGACGGCGCCGAGTTCTCGCTGCGCGACGTGCACGACGCCGTGTGGCGCAACGGCAACGTGCCGATGTCGCTGCTCCGCTGGGAGCTCCTCGGCGACCGCGGCGACGTCGACCTGCTCGACGCCGCGGGTCCGTGGTGGGAGGCGCCGCCGGGGCGGTCGCCGCTCACCACGCCGTGAGCCGCGGCGTCAGGCGCCGCCGTCAGCGCGTGGGCTGGTCGTCGCCGTCGGGCGCGTCGGGGTCGCGCCGTGCTGCGGCGTCCGGATCCTCCTCGGGCTCGAACGTCGTGGGTTCGCCCGCGCCGACGCCGACGCTGCCGGGCTCGCTCGGGATCGTTCCCTCCTGCCCGAGTCCGTCCTCCTTGGCCGTGCCGTCGTCGTCCGTGCTGTCCTCGTTCGCGCCGTCGTCGCGCGTGCCGGATGCATCCGTCATCGTCGCCTCCTCGCCTGTCGACCAAAGATCACACACGGCGGGTGGATCCGGCGCGGGGTTGACACCGGCGGTCGAGCCGACGCCGACCCGGCCCCGTGCGGGTGTCGCCCGCGGCATCCGTGTCACAGATCGCGGGGATGCCCGGTCTGAGCTTGCTGAACGGGGTTTCGGATGCCCCGACAGGAGGGATCATCGTGAAGATCGTCATCATCGGCGGAACCGGGCTCATCGGGACGAAGCTCATCGAGCGGCTCACCGCCCAGGGACACGAGGCCGTGGCCGCATCGCCCAACACGGGCGTGAACACGATCACCGGCGAGGGCGTCGCCGAGGTGCTCGCGGGCGCCGACGTCGTGATCGACGTGTCGAACTCGCCGTCGTTCGCGGATGACGACGTGCTCGCGTTCTTCGAGACGTCCACGCGCAATCTGCTCGCCGCCGAGGCCGCGGCTGGCGTCGGCCACCACGTCGCCGTGTCGATCGTCGGGTCGACGCGCAACCCGGGCAGCGGCTACATGCGCGCCAAGGTCGCGCAGGAGCGGCTCATCGAGGGCGGCGGCGTGCCGTACTCGATCGTGCACGCCACGCAGTTCTTCGAGTTCGCGAAGAGCATCGCCGATGGCGCGACCGACGGCGACACCGTGCGCATCGCCCCGGTGCGGTTCCGGCCGATCGCGGCCGACAACGTGGCCGACGCGGTCGCGGCCGTCGCCACGGGTGCGCCGGTCAACGGCGGCATCGAGATCGCCGGCCCCGAGGAGTTCCGCTTCGACGAGTTCATCGCGCAGGCGCTCGCCGCCCGCGGCGACTCCCGCACGGTCGTCGCCGACCCGCATGCGAAGTACTTCGGCACCGAGCTCGCCGACGGGTCGCTCGTGCCCGAGGACGTCGGCGCCGCTCGCCTCGGCGAGATCACGTTCGCCGAGTGGCAGGCGCGACAGGCTGCCGCGCCGGCCAGGTAGGCGGTGCTGGTCGAGGGGATGAGCTGATCGAGCCGGCGGCGCCGGTCGCCGGGCACAATGGACCGATGACCGAGGATGCCGCATGACGGATGCAACCGTGGTGACCGATGTCGATCTCGCCTGGCTGCGCCGCTGCGTCGAGCTCGCCGCGGATGCGCGCGCACGCGGCGATCACCCGTTCGGCTCGCTGCTCGTGACCGCCGACGGCCGCACGGTCGAGGCGCTGAACTCGGTCGTGACCCGAGGCGACCCCACCGGCCATGCCGAGACGAACCTCGTGCGCGCCGCGGCGCAGGAGCTGCCGGCCGAGGTGCTCGCCACGAGCACGCTCTACACCAGCACCGAGCCGTGCGCCATGTGCGCGGGCGCGATCTACTGGAGCGGCATCGCGCGTGTGGTCTACGCGCTCTCGGAGCAGGGCCTCAGGGACATCGTCGCTGCGCAGGAGGGCGTGCCGACCATGGAGCTGCCGTGCCGAGAGGTCTTCGCGCGCGGCGGCCGTGCGGTCGCGGTGGCGGGGCCGGCGGATCTGCCCGAGGCGACGACCGTGCACGCAGGCTTCTGGATCTGACGCAGGTCTGTCCGAACCCCGCCTCGCGTACTTCCGCCCCGCTTCGCCGCTCCCGCCGCGACTTCCGGCTTCGCTTCCCGCGCTCGCTCCGACGGACGCGAGCCGCCCGACGATGCGTTCCCGTCGGGAAACGCCGGTACTTCGGTACTTCGGTACTTCGGTACCGCGAATCGAGAGAGATCGTCGCTCCCGAGATCGGCACCACTTCGCCACTTCGCCACTTCGCCACTTCGCCACCGCCGCGTGGGATGGACGGTCCCGCCCCAGCGGATGAAGCCTCGTCTCGAACGGTGCGGACGCCAGTCGCCGACCAGGCCCGCCGGTGTCGGCGGCAGGTGGGAGGGTGAGCCCATGGAAGGGCACACGCACACGCACCGCATCCCGCACACGATCGACTACGTCGAGCTCTCCGTCACCGACATGCAGGCCGCCCGCGACTTCTACGGCGCCGCGTTCGGGTGGACGTTCACGTCCTACGGCGACGGCTACTCGGGCATCCGCACGTCGGCCGAGTCCGACGGCGACGAGGCGGGCGGCCTCGCACTCACCGAAGGCGAGTCGAGCGGCGGAAGGCGCGGCGGGCCCCTGGTGCTGCTCTTCAGCGACGACCTCGACGCGACGCTCGCGGCGGTCACGGCCGCCGGCGGCGAGATCGTGAACGGGCCGTACGACTTCCCGGGCGGTCGGCGCTTCCACTTCGTCGACCCGAGCGGCAACGAGCTGGGGGTCTGGGCCGAGGCCTGAGCCGGGCCCGCCCGCGTGCCGCAACCGCCCACGCATGCCGGCGTCATCGCCGCGAGATCGTCGACCCGCGGATGACGAGTCGCACCGGGAGGTGGTGCGTGCCGTCGGTCACCCGACCTCGCCGTCGATCGCCTGGAAGATGCGCATCGCCGCGGCGCGTCCGAGCTGCTGCAGGTTGGCGTCGATGCTCGTGAGCTCGGGGCGGGAGTTCGTGGCGAGCACCTCCCAGTTGTCGTACCCGATCACCGCGATGTCCTCGGGCACCCGCTTGCCGAGGTCGCGCAGCGTGTCGAGCACGCCGCGGGCGATCTGGTCGGATGCCGCGAAGATGCCGTCGATGTCGGGATGCTGCGAGAGCAGGAGCGCCGAGGCATCCCGCCCCCAGTGCTCCGACCAGTTCGAGTACATGACGTCGCCGACGAGCTCGAGCCCGGCGTCGGCGAGAGCCTCGTGCACGCCGATCGTGCGGTCCTGCGCCGCGGCGTACGCGGGGTCGCCGCTGATGTGCGCGATGCGGCGCCGGCCCGTGGCCAGCAGGTGCTCGATCGCCAGCCGACCGCCGGCCACGTTGTCGGGCGTGACCGAGACGTCGGTCGGGTCATCCGACGGCGCGTAGGCGTACACGACGGGAACGGGGATGTCGTGGCCGAGCGACGGCCGCGGGTCGGTCTGTCGGCCGACGACGATGATGCCGTCGACGCGACGGTTGAGCAGCGCCTTGAGGTGGTGCTGCTCGCGGATGGCGTCGCCGCGCGCGTCGCAGAGGAAGACGTTGACCTGGCCGGCGCCGAACGCGTCCTCGGCGCCCATGAGGATCGGGATCACGAACCGGCCCTCGAGGTCGCTCGTGAGCAGGCCGACCGTGCCGGTGCGCCCGGCGAGCAGGCTGCGGGCGAGCTGGTTCGGCGTGAACGAGATCTGCTCGGCGGCCTCGAGCACGCGGCGCCTCGTGGCGGGGGCGACCTCGTCGCGACCGTTGATCGCCTTCGACGCCGTGGCGATCGAGACGCCGGCGAGCTTCGCGACGTCGCTGAGCGTCGTCGCCCGGCCGCTGCCCGGGAGTTCTGCACGCGCCATCGCGACCCCTTTCCGTAGCGGAAACCTTACCGGATTTTGCTATTGACGTACCCGGAATCCCCAGAGTAACGTACCGAAAAGCATTTCGGAACTTTCGCAGCCCCCGTGCACCGGAGTGCCGCAGCACCCGGGCTCGCAGAGCCCGCTCAACGACGAGTCAGAGGAGAGACCATGAGCAGCACCACACGTCGTATGCGAAGAATCGCAGGCGTCCTCGTAGCCGGCGCACTGCTGGCCGGCGTGTCCGCGTGCGCCGCGGACGCAGAACCCGCGAGCAACCTCGCCGACGCCGGCGCCGAGGGCGTCGACGACGGCTCGACGCTCACGCTCTGGACGCGTGCGCCCCTCGAGAAGCAGGCCAACCTGCTCGTCGACGCGTACAACGAGTCCCACGAGAACCAGGTCGAGCTCACGGTCGTGCCGAACGACGACTACGTCGCCAAGGTCGGCGCGGCAGCCGGTTCGAACGGCCTGCCCGACCTCTTCGCCGCCGACATCGTGTACGTGCCGAACTGGGTCGAGCAGGGTCTGTTCCAGGACATCACGGCCAACATCGACGGCCTCGACTTCAAGGACGAGATCAACGCCGGCCACCTCTCGGCGGGCACGCTCGACGACCAGGAGTACGTGCTGCCGTTCGTGCTCGACCTCTCGATGATGTTCTGGAACAAGGAGCTCTTCGCCGAGGCCGGCCTCGACCCCGAGGTCGCGCCCGCCAACCTCGAGGAGTTCGCGGCAGCCGCCAAGGCCATCCAGGCGCTGAACAAGCCCGACACCTACGGCACCGCCACGGGCCTGAACTGCGGCGGATGCCTCGTGTTCACGTGGTTCCCGAGCGTGTGGGCCGACGGCGAGGAGGTGCTCTCCGACGACGGCACCGAGTCGCTGCTGGCGAGCGACACCGCCAAGGAGATGTACACCACGTGGAAGGACCTCTGGGACTCGGGCGCCGTGCTCCCGTCGTCGCAGGACGAGGCCGGTCCCACCTGGACCGCGGGCTTCACCGAGGGCAAGGTCGGCATCCAGTTCTACCCGGCGACGCTGCTCTCCTCGACGCCGTTCGATGCGGGCGTCGCCGGCATCCCCGGCCCCGAGGGCGGTGCGTCGACGTTCGTCGGCGGTGACGGCATCGGTGTCTCGAAGGACTCGAAGAAGGGCGCCCAGGCCTGGAACTTCCTCAACTGGATGATGTCGGAGGAGGCGCAGGTCGGCGTGCTCGCGAAGAACAAGGACGTGGTCTCGCGTTCGGACCTCTCGAACAACGAGTACTCCGACAAGGACCCGCGCCTGGTCACGATCAACGAGGTCGCCGCCAACGGCGACACCCCGGTCGCGATCAACTTCCAGCAGGCGTTCAACGCACCGAGCAGCCCCTGGCTGACCCTCGTGCGCGATGCGGTGCTCGGCGACGGGACCTCCGTCGACGCCGACAACGACGAGATCACGGCGGTGCTCTCGCAGTAGTCCGGCACTGACCGGCCGGCGCGCGGACGTCCATGCCGCGCGCCGGCCCACCAGCCCCATCGAAAGGCTCCACACATGACCGCCACGCTCCCCGCCGCGGGCGCCCCGACGCCGACGAGACCGCAGGCCGAGGCTCCCCGCCCCAAGCGGCGCCCCCGCCGCCGCGCCGCGATCACCGGCTGGCTCTTCGCCCTCCCGACCGCGCTCTTCGTGATCCTCCTCTTCGCGCTGCCGCTGCTGCTCGTGCTCCAGATGTCGGGCTCCGACTGGCCGCTGCTCGGCGGCAACCAGGGCTGGAACTTCCCCGAGAACTACCAGGAGGCGGTGTCGAACCGCTTCTTCTGGGACTCGATCCTGTTCACCCTGAAGTACACGGTGCTCACCACGATCATCCTGCTCGCGCTGAGCCTCGGGCTCGCCCTCCTGGTGCAGGAGTCGACGCGCTGGAAGGGCGTGCTGCGCACGTCATTCCTCGTGCCGAGCGCCCTCGGCCTGGCATCCGCGTCGCTGCTCTTCTACGTGCTCTACTCCCCGATCGCCGGCCCGTTCGCCGACCTGATGGCGACCTGGGGCTTCACGTTCCTCGGCACGCCCGACGGCGCCCTGTGGTCGACGATCTTCCTCATCGTGTGGCGCTACGCGGGCTTCTACATGCTGCTCATGCTCGTGGGCCTGCAGGGCATCCCCGACGACGTGTACGAGGCAGCCCGCATCGACGGCGCCTCGCGCTGGCAGACGTTCCGCAGCGTCACCATCCCGCTCCTGAAGCCGACCCTCGCCCTCACCACGGTGCTGTGCGTCACGGGGTCGCTGCTCGCCTTCGAGCAGTTCTACATCCTCACCAAGGGCGGCCCCGACAACTCGACGATCACGATCGTGCAGCTCATCTACAGCGTCGCCTTCCAGGGACAGAACGACCTCGGCGTCGCCGGTGCCCTCTCGGTGATCGTGCTGCTCGCCCTCGTCGTGATCAACATCGCGCAGATCCGCGCATTCGGAAAGAAGGCGGAGGACTGATGAGCATCGACACCGCATCGTCGAGCACACGGGCGATCGTGACCGACGTCCCCGCGAACGGCCCGCACTCCCGCTACGGCGCGACGCGGAGGCAGCCGACCACGTTCGCCGGCATCGCCCTGCGCACTCCCTACTGGGTGGTGACCGCGGCGCTCGCGCTGCTGTTCCTCTACCCGCTGATCTGGACGGCGATCTCGTCGGTGTCGCCGCGCGCCGGCACGAACCAGGTCGACGGCTGGGGCCTCGGCAACTACGAGACCCTCGTGAACTACCAGGCCGGCATCTGGGTCTACCTCTTCAACTCGACCTTCGTGTCGCTGCTCACCGTGCTGCTGACGCTCGTGGTGTCGCTGCTCGGCGGGTACGCGTTCGCGCGATTCAGGTTCCCCGGCAAGGACCTGCTGTTCCTGTCGACGCTCGCGATCCTGATGGTGCCGTACGCGACCCTGCTCATCCCGCTCTACGTGCTGCTCAACGCGGTGGGGCTCTCGAACTCGCTCGTCGGCGTGGCCCTCGTGCTCACGATGTTCCAGCTGCCGTTCTCGATGTTCATGATGCGCATCTCGTTCGAGTCGATCCCCCGCGAGCTCGACGAGGCGGCGATGGTCGACGGATGCAACGCCTGGCGCGTGCTGTGGACCGTGCTCGTGCCGGCAGTCAAGCCGGGCCTCATCACGGTCGGGCTGTTCGCGTTCCTCGCGGCGTGGAACGACTTCTTCGCGCCGCTCATCCTCATCAACGACACCAACCGGATGACGCTGCCGCTCGCCGTCTCGAACCTGCGCGGACAGGTGCAGGGGGTCGTCGACTACGGCGCCACCGAGGCCGGCGTCGTCGTGCTCGCGGTGCCGTGCATCCTCCTCTTCCTGATCCTCCAACGACACTACGTGCGCGGCTTCATGTCGGGCGCCTTCAAGGGATAGACATGACGCTCACCACGACCACCACCCACTCCGTGCCCGTCTCGCCGACGAGCGGGGCCCTGCGTCCGCTCGGCCTCGACGAGGTGACGATCACGGGCGGGTTCTGGGCCCGGCGCCAGGAGGTGAACGGCCGGGCGACGATCGCGCACATCGGCGGGTGGCTGGAGCGCGAGGGCTGGCTCGGCAACTTCGACCTCGCGGCATCCGGAGCCCTGCCCGAAGGGCGTCGCGGACGCGAGTTCTCGGACTCCGAGGTCTACAAGTACCTCGAGGCGATCGCCTGGGAGATCGGTCGCCGCACGGCCGCCGGCCTGCCGACGGACGAGCTCGAGGCACGGTTCCGTGCGGTGGTCGCGCGGGTCGCGGCGGCGCAGGAGCCCGACGGCTACCTCAACACGCGGTTCGGGCGGCCGGGCCAGGGCGCGCGCTGGTCCGACCTCGAGTGGGGGCACGAGCTGTACTGCCTCGGACACCTCTTCCAGTCGGCCGTCGCCCGTGTGAGAACACGTCCCGATGCCGACGACGGACTCGTCGACGTCGCCCGTCGCGCGGCCGACCTCGTGTGCGAGGTCTTCGGCGAGGGCCGCGACGAGCGCATCTGCGGCCACGCCGAGGTCGAGGTGGGCCTGGCGGAGCTCGGCCGCGCGCTCGGAGAGCCCCGCTACCTCGAGCAGGCCCGCCTGTTCGTCGAGCGGCACGGCCAGGGCACCCTTCGCGACATCGAGTGGGGGCGCTCGTACTACCAGGACGACCAGCCCGTGCGCGACGCGGATGTGCTGCGCGGCCACTCGGTGCGGGCGAACTACCTCGCCGCGGGCGCCGCGGACGTCGCGATCGAGACCGGCGACGGCGAGCTGCTGCACGCCCTCGACCGCCAGTGGGACACCACCGTCGAGCGCCGCACGTACGTGACCGGCGGGCAGGGTTCGCACCACCAGGACGAGGCCTTCGGCGAGGACTGGGAGCTGCCGTCGGATCGCGCGTACTCCGAGACCTGTGCGGGCGTGGCATCCGTGATGTTCAGCTGGCGGCTGCTGCTCGCCCAGGGCGACGCGCGCTACGCCGACCTCATCGAGCGCACGCTCTTCAACGTCATCGAGACGTCGCCGTCGAGCGAGGGCACCGCGTTCTACTACGCGAACACGCTGCACCAGCGGCGTCCGGGCGCCGTGGCCGACGTCGACACGGTGTCGCCGCGGGCGCAGTCGTCGCTGCGCGCACCCTGGTTCGAGGTGTCGTGCTGCCCGCCGAACACCGCCCGCACGTTCGCGAGCCTCGCGGCGTACATCGCGACAGCGGATGCCTCGGGCATCCAGCTGCACCAGTACGCGCCCGCGTCGATCCGCACGACGCTCGACGGCGGGCAGGCCGTCGCCCTCGAGGTCGCGACCGAGTACCCGAAGTCGGGCTCGGTGCGGGTCCGGGTGCTGACGGACGCCGCGGAGCCGTGGACCCTCTCGCTGCGCGTCCCGGCGTGGGCCGAGGGCGCGCGGGCGGTGGTGCGCCCTGCCGACGGCGGGCCCGAGCAGGTGCTCGATGCCGACCCGCACGGTCGGCCCGGCACCGTCTCGGTCGAGCGCGCCTTCGCGGCGGGCGACGAGGTGGAGCTCGTGCTCCCGGTCGCTCCCCGGTTCGCCGCGCCCGACCCGCGGGTCGATGCGGTGCGCGGATGCCTCGTGGTGGAGCGCGGGCCCGAGGTCTTCGCCCTCGAGTCGGTCGACGTCGCCGGCACGGAGCTCGCGGCATCCGACTTCGCCGACCTGCGGGTCGACCCCGACGTCGCGCCGCGAGACGACGCCGACGGCTCCGTGGTCGCCGCGATCGTGGACGAGCGCACCGGCGCCCGCGCCGAGGTGCCGCTCGTGCGGTACCACGACTGGGCCGAGCGGGGACCGTCGCAGATGCGGGTGTGGGTGCCGGTCGTCGGGGCGTGAGCCTGCGGCGGCGCGTCAGCGCGCGAGTCCTGGCGGCGGGCTCGGACGGGCGGCGGATTCAGCTTCCGCGTACGCTCGCCTCGTGACCGAGATGCAGCACGCCCCCGAGGCTCCGATTCCGGCCGAGCATCGAGAGCGGTCTGGCCGAGTCGCCCCCGTGGTCTTCGTCACCGCCTACCTGGCGGCCAACATCGCGGGCCTCGCCGTCTTCGCGCTTTTCGGGGGGCTCGATCCCGTGGTGGCGACCTGGGGGAATCTCATCCTCGTTGCCGGGTTCGCGATCGTGGGCAGCTGGATCTTCCGCGACGCGTGGACTCGGAGCATCCGGCTCACCCGTGACCGCCCATGGGTGAGTCTCGGCCTGCTGGCAGCCGGACTGGCGGCCCTCTTCGTGATCCCGGTCATCGTGGGCATCGTCGTGCTGGTGCTCGGCGGCACCCCGACGGGCGAGAACCAGGCGCAGCTGGTCGCTGCGCTCGGGGGCGCCGACACGTGGTGGGTGATCCTCCTCGCGGCCGTCGGGTTCGCTCCGGTCGTCGAAGAGCTCGTGTTCCGCGAGGCGCTCGCCTGGCGCCAGCGGGATCGGCTGCCGGCCTGGCTCCTCATCGTCGGCTCGAGCCTGCTGTTCGGCCTCTGGCACCTGAAGGATGTCGCGGACCTCGCCTCCGTCGCGGTCTACGCATCGATGGGCTTCGTCCTCGTGGGAGTCATGTGGCTCACGCGCGGCAACCTGGTGGTCGCCGTCTCGGCGCACGCGCTCCGGAACCTCGCGAGCGTTCTGCTGGTCCTCTCGATCGCCTGAGCGCGGCTCACCGACTGCAGGGTGACCGACTCAGCCCTTCACGAGCCCCAGGCGCACGAGGCTCTGCGCCGAGGCGACGATCGCCTCCTCGGTCGAACGAGGCTCCCAGCCCAGCACCCGCTTCGCCTTCTCGTGCGAGGCGCCCTGCGCGCGGCGCATCTGCGGCACGATCGCGCGCAGCTCGGTGCTGACGAGCGCGCCCGCGCGCACGAGCCAGCGGGGCATCACGCGCGTCGGCACGCGCTTCGCGTCGGGCCCGAGCCGGTCGCGCAGCAGCATCGCCAGGTCGTGGTACGCGATGGGGTCGCCGGCGACGGCGAGGAACCGCTCGCCCGCGGCGTCGGGATGCGTCATCGCCCGCACGTGCAGGTCGGCGACGTCGCGCGCGTCGACCCCGGTGGTGGTGCCCGGCGGCACCGCCGGCGCCCGGCCGTTGAGCAGGCCGAGCAGGACCTCGATCGACGCCGACAGATCGGGCCCGAGTGCCGGCCCGAACACCGGCACCGGATTCACGACCGCGAGCTCGAGGCCGTCGCCCTCGAGGTCGACGAAGTCCCACGCAGCGTGTTCGGCCATGGTCTTCGACTTGATGTACGGCGTGAGGTACGGCAGCGTCAGGTCGGTCCAGTCCTCCTCGGTGAACGGCCTGCCGGGATCCGCGCGGTAGCCCACGGCCGCGAACGACGAGGTCTGCACCACGCGCTTCACGCCGGCGTCGCGTGCCGCGTGCAGCACCCGCAGCACGCCGTCCCGCGCGGGCGTGATGAGCTCGTCCTCGCGCTTCGGCTGGCGCACCGGCAGCGGGGATGCCACGTGCAGCACGTAGGTGGCCTCGGCGACGGCCTCGGGCCATCCGTCGTCGTGCATGAGATCGGCGGCGACGAACTCGATGCCTCTGCGGGTCGGCTTCGCCGAGGCGCACCATCTCGCGCACGGCGTCGGCCCGATCGAGCGAGCGCACGGTCGTGCGCACCCGGTACCCGGCGTGGATCAGCTGCACGATGCAGTGCGCGGCGACGAACCCGGTGCCACCGGTGACCAGCACGACCTCCCCGCTCATGTGCCCCCCTGGGCCGCACTTTACTCCCGGGTCGTTTCGTGGACAGGGGGTTGACCACCGGCGGGTTGGGCAACCAGGGGCGCTGAACTGACCGGCTCAGGCCTCGACCTCGCCGGGTGGCGCGATCGGACCGGGCGCGCCGGGCGGGCCCAGCCAGTGCGCGGGTGCCGGCCACTCGATGCCGTACGACGCGAGCACGAGCACCGTGAACGCGTAGATCATGATGGCGATGGTGACGCATCCGAGGCCGATGCCGATCACCGGGATGGCGGGCCACCGCTGTCCGAGCGACCGGTAGCGCGACACCGACATGCCGCCGAGCCAGACGGCGACCGAGCCGAACAGCACCAACCACGCCGTGCGTCCGTACTGCCCGTCGAGCGGGATGACGAAGCAGAGCACCACGGTGGTCACGCCGAACCCGAACGAGGACCAGCCGAAGAAGCGCGCCCAGCCGATCCCCTCGGCGGCGCCCTGGCCATAACCCGTCCACTGTCCCATCCGCTCGATCATCGCAGGGGAGGGGCGCTCGGCACAGCCCGGTGGTGCGTCAGCGCGCAGCTCGAATGCTCGCGCGACGTGCCTTTCCGGCTGATTGACCTCTCGGCTCAGGCGGCGACCTTCGAGCCGACGACCGGCTGAGCGTGCGACGCGCCGAGCGATTCCACGACGAACGCGGCGTCGCGATCCATGCCGACGAGCGTCGACGACGCCACCGAGTACTGGAACGGCATGCCCACGAACGCGAGACCGGGGCATCCGCTCGCGAGACCGCGGTGCTCGATCGGGAGGCCGTCGTCGCCCACCACGCCCGGGATGTCGATCCAGCGCAGGTCGGGGAGCGACCCGGTGCACCAGACGACCGTCGCCGCCTCGACGACCGCGCCGTCAGCCGTCACCGGATGCCCCGCCTCGACGCCCGCGATGCGCCCGACGCGGGCGACGCCGGCGCGTTCGAGGTCGGCCGGCTTGTTGCGCACGAGCATGACGCCGTGCGCCAGTTCCTCGGCCCGCATCGCGCGGCCCCTGGCGGAGTCGATCGTGATGCTCCGCATGTAGCGGACGAAGATCCCGCCGATGAGGTTGCTGATCGGCGTGTCGATGTCGACGGGCACGTGGCCCGGATGCCGGCCGGCCAGGGTCACGGGGTGACCGGCGCGCGCGGCGTCGAGCGCGACATCCGTGCCCGAGTTCGCGGCGCCCACCACCAGCACCGGCCCGTCGGCGAGCTGCTCGGGTCCGCGGTAGTCGACGGAGTGGAGCTGGCGGATCGACGGGTCGAGCTCCGAGGCGAACGCCGGCACGATCGGGAGGCGGTGCGCGCCGGAGGTCACGATGACGTGCCCGGCGAGCACCTCGTCGCCGTCGGCGAGCTGCAGGCGGAAACGGCCGTCGGCGAGCCGGGTCAGCTCGACGACCCGCGACGAGGTGCGCACCGGCAGGCGGAAGTGCTCCGCGTACCGCTCGAGGTAGTCGCCCATCTGGGCGCCGGTGGGGTACGCGAACCGGCCGACGTCGATGCGCAGGCCCGGCAGGCTGAGGAGCGGACGGGGGGTGAAGAGCCGGAGCGAGTGGTAGCGCTCCCGCCACGAGTCCCCGACCCGCGCATGGTCGTCGAACAGTTCGAACCGCACCCCCTGCTCGGCCAGGCGCTTGCCGACCATGAGCCCTGCGGCGCCGGCGCCGACGACGGCGGTATCGAGAACGGTGGTGGACATGATGACCTCCTGGACTGCGTGATGCACGCGACGCTACGGATGCCGCTGCGCGGCCGCGTCGGCAGAAATGACCAGTTCCGGCGACGCCGGATGCCGCGTCGTCGCCCGGCGTCAGGTCGTGGCGTTCAGCCCGTGCTCGAACGCGAACGCCGTCGCCGCGGCGCGGTTCGGGAGGTCGAGCTTGCCGAGGATGTTGCTGACGTGCCGCGCCACCGTGCGCTCGCTGAGGAAGAGCTCGGTCGCGACCTGCCGGTTCGACCGGCCGCCGGCGATGAGCTGCAGCACCTCGAGTTCCCGCTTCGTGAGCCCGGCGGATGCCGCGGGGCGGCCGGGCTCGGCCGCGATCCGCTCGAGCCGGTCGAGGTCGGCGACCGCCCCGAGCTCGCCGAGCACCGTGCGGGCGGCGTCGAACTCCAGTTGCCCGGCCTCCTCGTCGCCGTACGCGCGGTTCGCGCGGCCCATGAGCACGCGCGTGACGGCGGCCTCGTAGGGTGCTTCGAGCCGTCGCCAGACCGACCAGGAGCGCCGCAGCAGGGGGAGCGCCTGCTCGGGGGCATCCGTGCCGATCAGCAGTCGGGCCTCGGCGCGGTCGGCCTGCGCCTGCAGGTAGATCGTGCCGAGCGTGTCGGCCGTCGTGCGCAGCTCGGCTGCGGCGCGAGCGGCGACGTCCCAGTCGCCGTGCTCGACCTCGAGCTCGACCTGCGCGGCGAGCAGTTCGGTGCGGATGCCCGGCGGAGGCGACGCCTCCAGTGCTCGCGCGATGCCCGAGCGCGCCGCCGAGAACCGGCCGGCATCCCGCCGGAGCAACCCGAGACCGGGCTGCACCTCGCGGCCGAGCTCGGCAGCCCGCCGGTAGGCGGCATCGGCCTCTACACGGCGGCCGACGAGGCGGTTCAGCTCGCCGAGCCCGTAGAAGGCGTACTCGAGGGTCTTGGGATCCCGCTCGCGATCGCAGACCTCCGCGAGGGTCGTCGTGGCCTCGTCCCACTCGCCCAGCAGCTGCAGCACGCTGGCACGATTCACCGAGCACTCGCCGCGGAACGGCTCGAGTCCGCGCTGCGCGTCGCACCACTCGCTGAGATCCCGGGTCCACACGCGGGCGCGCTCGACGTCCCACCGCTCGAGGCAGCTCGCGATCACCGCGCAGTAGGCGGGGCCGGCGGCGCGGACGCCCACCCGACCGGACGCCACCGCCAGCATGACGCGGTCCATGCAGGCGAACGCCTCGATGATGCGACCGCTGTACATGAGCGAACGTCCGAGGCTCATCGTGGCGATGACCTCGACGTCGGGGTCGTGTGCGGGCAGCGCCAGTGCGACCGCGCGCTCGCCGAGCTCGACCGACTCGTCGAGGCGACCCTCGCCGAACGCTGCGGCCGCCTGCGCGAGCACCGCCGTCACCTCGCTCTGCGGCGACCGTCCGGCGCGATCGCACAGCTCGAGCAGGCGCGACATCCACGCTCGCGATCGCACCGTGTCGCCGTGATCGGAGAGGGTGAAGCCGATCCAGAACACGCAGCGGATCGCGGCATCCGTCTCGCCTGCGTCGAGGAAGGCGAGATGGGCGGCATCCCACGCTCGCTCGCTCTCGGCCTCCCGGCCGAGGAACCACGCCGCCAGCCCCAGGTCGTCGAGCTCCGAGGCCGTGAGCTCGGACCGGCGAGCCGTCAGCTCGTCGTAGCGGGCGACCCAGTCGACGACGCTCACCGTGCCTGCCCCGGACATGGGGCCAGTATCCGCCCGGGTGCGCGCGCGGACAAGTGGCGGCATCCTTGCGAGGCATGCCATTCTGGCCGGATGGCCCGCCGCAACCACCGCGTCGCCGTGCTCGTGCTCGAGGGCGCCAAGCCGCTCGACGTCGGCATCCCGGCGCAGATCTTCACGACCCGCCAGAGCATGCCCTACGAGGTGCGCGTGTGCGGCGCGCATCCGGGGCCGGTGACCGGCGGCGACGGGCTCTCGTACCACGTGGCCGACGGGCTCGAGGCGTTCGAGTGGGCCGAGACGATCTTCATCCCGGGGTACCGGCACCCCGATCGGGAGGATCCGCCCGCCGCGGTCGTCGACGCGCTCCGGGCGGCCCACGACCGCGGCGCCCGGCTCGCCGCGATCTCCACCGGGGCGTTCGCGCTCGCCGCGACGGGCCTCCTCGACGGCCGTCGCGCCACGACGCACTGGCACTACTCGCACGCGCTGCAGGCGAGGCATCCGTCGATCCGCGTCGACGAGAACGTGCTGTTCGTCGACGAGGGGAGCGTGCTCACGTCGGCGGGCGCGGCATCCGGGATCGACCTCTGCCTGCACCTCGTGCGGCGCGACCATGGCGTCGCGCTCTCGAACCACGTCGCCCGGCGGCTCGTCGCCGCGCCGTACCGCAGCGGCGGCCAGGCGCAGTACGTTCCGCGCGCACTGCCCGAGCCGCTCGGCGAGCTCTTCGCGGCGACGCGGCAGTGGGCGATCGAACGCGTGGGGGAGCCGCTCACGCTCGCCGACCTCGCCCGCAACGCGAACGTGTCGCCGCGCACGTTCTCGCGGCGGTTCGTCGAGGACACGGGCTACACGCCGATGCAGTGGATCCTGCGCGCCCGCATCGACCTCGCGCGCGAGCTGCTCGAGCGCACCGACCTCGGCGTCGAGCAGATCGCCGACCGCGTCGGACTCGGCACGGGCGCGAACCTCCGGCTGCACTTCCACCGCATCCTCGGCACGTCGCCGAGCGAGTACCGGCACACGTTCGCGGAGCCGGCGGCCTGAGGGGCGCTCGGGCCCGCGACCTGTCGACTGCGGGCTCAGGCCAGCGCAGCCTCCCGCTCGGAGACGAGTGCCGCGTGCTCGGTGCGGGCGAGGTAGTCGCGGATCGTGTCGCGGCTGCGGCTGAGGCACGCGATGCGCTCCTCGATGCCGGTGAGCTCCCGGGCGAGCATGTCGGCGACGGTCCGCGGGCAGCTCGGTCGCTCGTCGGCGGCCGCGTCCTCGAGTTCGAGCACCTCCTTCACCAGGCGGGTGGGCAGCCCGGCCTGCACGAGTCCCGCGATCCGGGAGACCCGGGCGACGTGCACCTCGTCGTAGGCGCGATATCCGTTCGCCTGCCGCGTCGGGGCCAGCAGCTCCTGCTGTTCGTAGTAGCGGACCAGCCGCGGGGACACGCCCGCGCGGGTCGCGAGTTCACCGATCTTCATCGCGTCGTAGCCTCCTTGGGAACCGTCGTGCGCCAAGACCTTGACATTGACATCAATGTCAAAGTTTAGCGTCGAAGTATGGATGACACCACCACCTCGAACCCCGTCGACGTCACGGCCGCCCGCCCGACCTCGAGCATGCCGTGGCCGTCGCTCCTCGTGCTCGGCGCCGCCACCTTCGTCATGGTCACGGCGGAGATGGTTCCCACCGCGGTGCTGCCGGAGATGAGCGCCGGACTGGGGGTGAGCGAGGCGCAGACGGGCCTGCTCGTCTCGGTCTGGGCGGCCGTCGTGGTCGTCGGCAGCTTCCCGCTCGTGCGACTCACGCAGCACCTGGACCGGCGCGCCGTCATCGTCTGGAGCCTCGTCGCGCTCGCGGTCTCGGTGGCGGTCACGGCACTCGCGCCCACCTACCCGGTCGCCGTCGCCGGTCGTCTCGTCGGGGCGCTCTCGGTCGGGCTGCTGTGGGCGACGACGAACGCCTACACCGCCGACCTCGTCGCCGACCGCGATCTCGCGCAGGGCCGTCGCCGTGGTGCTCGGCGGCGCGACGCTCGGCACCGTCATCGGCACGCCGATCGCCAGCCTCGTCGCCCAGGGCACGGGGTGGCGTGCGGCATTCTGGGGCCTGGCGGTCGCCATCCTGGTCGCCGCCGTGCTCGTGCGAACGGTGGTCGTCCGTCCGCCGCATCCCGATGTCGCGGTGCCGGATGCCGCGGTGCCGGATGCCGCGGTGCCGGCCGACTCGTCGACGGATGCCACGGATGCCCCACCCGAGGCACGCGAGGGCGCGCCACGCGGCATCCGGCCGATGGTCGCCATCGTGGGGCTCATCGCCCTGCTGCTCGTCGGCCACTACGGGACGTACACCTACATCACCCGACTGGTCGAGGCTCCGGCGAGCCAGGTTCCGGGCGGCGTCGGGGCGATGCTGCTGGTGTTCGGCCTCGCCTCGGCGGTGGGCGTGGTGGTCGCCGGCCGGTTCGGCGAGCGGACCGATCGGGCCCTCGTGGTGAGCGCCATCGCCACCGGCGCGGGGGTCGCCGCACTCGGCGTGGTGGCGGTGCATCCGGTCGTCGGCATCGCCGTGCTCGTGCTCTGGGGCGTGGCGTCCGGCGCCCTTCCTCCGCTCGCGCAGACGATGATCCTGCGATCGGCCGGGCGGGAGCACCGCGCGCTCGCGGGGGCGTTGATCCCCGTCGTGTTCAACCTCGGCATCGCGATCGGGGCCGCCCTCGCATCCGTCGTGGTCGGCGTTGGCGCGCTGGCGGCGCTGCCTCTGCTCGGCGCGGCCGTGATCGCGGTGGCCGCCGTCGGTCTCGTCGTCGTGGTGCGGCGGAGCCGCCGAGCGACGGCGCCGGGAGTGTGAGACGAGGACGGTCGCATTCGGCCGGTGCGCCGTGGCGGCCGGACCGCAGGGGTGGCGCGTGCCAGAATCCTCGCATGGCCAGGGCGGTGCGCAGCGAGCTGAAGAGCACGGGCTACGAGATCTTCATCGGCGTGCTGTCGATCCTGTCGATCGTCAACCTCGTCCTCATGTACACCGTGGTCGACGACGAGGCGCTGAACACGGTGCTCAGGGTCATGAACATCCTGTTCAGCGCCATCTTCCTCGCTGACTTCGCGTATCGGCTGGCGACGGCGCCGCGACGCGGTGCCTACTTCTTCCGGCATTACGGATGGGCGGACCTCCTGGCCAGCCTGCCGTTCGCGCAGCTCAAGGTCCTGCGACTGTTCCGGGTCGTCCGGGTCATCCGCCTGATGCGCGATGTCGGGCCCCGCACGATCTGGCGCACCCTCGTCAAGGACCGGGCCGGGAGCGCGCTGTACGCGCTGCTGCTCATGGGCGTGCTCGTGCTGCAGTTCGGAAGCCTCACCATGCTGTACCTCGAGGAGCACGCACCGGGAGCGAACATCACCACGGCGTCGGACGCCCTGTGGTACACCATCGTCACGATCTCGACCGTCGGCTACGGCGACTACTACCCGGTCACCAACCCGGGTCGGATCGCCGGCGTCGTCATCATCGTGGTGGGCGTGGGCATCTTCGGCACCTTCACCGGATACCTCGCGAACCTGTTCCTGGGGCCGCGAAAGGACGAGAGCGGTGAGGAGACGGCCCTCGCGGATTCCACTGCCGCAGCCTCGACCGAGGCGGCGCCGGCCACTGCTGCAGGAGTCGCCCCCGGTGAGCCCACGGCCCGACCGGTGGATACCGAGGCGGTGCTGGACGAGATCCGCTCGCTACTCACTCGTTCCGAGGCGGACCTCGAGTCCATCAAGCTCCTGCTGGGCGGTCCCGAGCGGCCGGCCCCCTGATCGAACGGTCCGCAATCGGGCGGCTTCGCCCCCACCTGCGCGACCGCGATGATGGAACGATGGCGACGCGGCTCCTGCTCATCTCCGACACGCACGTCCCGGCGCGGGCGCGGCGGCTGCCCGACGACGTGTGGCGCGCGATCGACTCCGCGGACGTCGTGGTGCACGCCGGCGATTGGGTCGATGTCGCCACGCTCGACGCGATCGAGGCGAGGGCGGCGCGGCTCATCGGCGTCGCCGGCAACAACGACGGGGCCGAGCTGCACGCGCGGCTCGGTGAGTTCGCTCGGTTCGAGGCGGGCGGCGTTCGCTTCGGCGTGGTGCACGAGACGGGACCCGCGCCGGGTCGGGAGGCGCGTATGGATGCCGCGTACGGACTCGACGAGCTCGAGGTGCTCGTGTTCGGGCACAGCCACATCCCGTGGGACACGACGACGCCACGCGGCATCCGACTGCTCAACCCCGGATCGCCGACCGATCGGCGGCGACAGCCGGTCTGCACGATGATGACCGCGGTCGCGGATGCGGGCCTGCTGCGCGACGTCGTGCTGGTGCCGGTCGAGCGCTGAGACGCGGCATCCGGGCTCTCTGCGACGTCGGATGGACCATGGCGTGATCCTTGCGCATGCTGTCGCTCCAGCCACTCCCGACGTGCTGCCGGATCGCGGATGCTCGTCGGGTACCACTGGGAACGAAAGGAACCCCCGCATGACCCGCATCGCCGTCAACGGATTCGGCCGCATCGGCCGCAACGTGCTCCGAGCCCTGCTCGAGCGCGACTCCGACCTCGAGGTCGTCGCCGTGAACGACCTCACCGACCCGAACGCGCTCGCGCAGCTGCTCCGCTTCGACAGCACCGCCGGACGGCTCGGCCGCCCCGTCGAGGTCGACGGGGACACGCTCGTGGTCGACGGCCATCGCATCAAGGTCCTCGCCGAGCGCGACCCCGCGAACCTGCCGTGGGCGGAGCTCGAGGTCGACATCGTGCTGGAGTCCACGGGCCGCTTCACCTCGGCATCCGCTGCTCGCGCCCACCTCGACGCCGGGGCCAGGAAGGTGCTCGTGAGCGCGCCGGCCGACGGCGCCGACGTGACCCTCGCGTACGGCGTGAACACCGACGCGTACGACCCGGCCGCGCACGTGATCGTCTCGAACGCCTCGTGCACGACGAACGCGCTCGCGCCGCTCGCGAAGGTGCTCGACGACCTCGCCGGCATCGAGCACGGCTTCATGACCACGGTGCACGCGTACACGCAGGAGCAGAACCTGCAGGACGGTCCCCACCGCGACCCGCGCCGCGCCCGCGCCGCCGGCGTGAACATCGTGCCGACGACCACGGGCGCCGCGAAGGCGATCGGCCTCGTGCTGCCGGGCCTCGACGGCAAGCTCTCGGGTGACTCGATCCGCGTGCCCGTGCCGGTCGGCTCGATCGTCGAGCTCAACACCACCGTCTCGCGCGAGGTCACGGTCGAGCAGGTGCTCGAGGCCTACCGCGCCGCGGCCGAGGGCCCGCTCGCCGGCGTGCTCGAGTACTCGGAGGACCCGCTGGTCTCGTCCGACATCACCGGCAACCCGGCCTCGTCCATCTTCGACGCCGCGCTCACCCGCGTCGACGGCAAGCACGTCAAGGTCGTCGCCTGGTACGACAACGAGTGGGGCTTCTCGAACCGCGTGATCGACACGCTGGAGCTGCTCGCGAAGGGCTGATCCCCGCTGTCGCATGCAGGGCGAGCGGATGCCGCGGCGGGCGTGTCGCGGCATCCGCTTCGCGTTCTGCGTGGTTGGCGGGATATCGCGTGCACTCGGCAGCCCCGCGACGCACGCTGTCGGCGGCAGCAACCAGAATGAACGGGTGACTCGTCGTGGGCTGATCCTGTTCGCTGCGCTCGGCATCGCCTGGGGCATCCCGTACCTGTTCATCAAGGTGGCGGTGAGCGAGCTGGACCCGGCGATGGTGGTCCTGTCGCGGTCGGCCCTGGCGGCGATCCTGCTGCTGCCGCTGGCGTTCTTCCGGCGCGAGGTGGTCGCAGGTGGTGCGCCGGTGGAAGCCGATGCTGGTGTACACGATCGTCGAGATCATCCTCCCGTGGTACTTCCTGAGCTCGGCCGAGCAGCGCCTGCCCAGCTCGACCGCTGGCCTGCTGCTGGCCACCGTGCCGCTCGCCGGCGTGGCCATCGCGTTCGCGATGGGTCGACCCGAGCGGCTCTCCCGCCTGAACTGGCTCGGCATCGCCCTCGGCATGCTCGGCGTCGCGGCGCTGGTCGGCCTCGACATCGCGGGGTCCGACCTGATCGCCGTGGCCGAGATGGGCATCGTCGTCGTCGGCTACGCGCTGGGCCCGGCGATCCTCGCGCGGTGGATGTCCGACCTCCCCGGCGTCGGCGTCGTCGCCGTGTCGCTCGCCGCCACCGCCGTCGTCTACGTGCCGTTCGTGCTGCTCACCGGCGGCTGGCCGTCGACGTGGCCGTCCACGGCGGTGATCGTGTCGATCATCGTGCTCGCCGTGGTCTGCAGTGCCCTCGCGTTCCTCCTCATGGTCGGGCTGATCGCCGAGATCGGCCCCGTGAAGGCGACGGCGATCACCTACGTCAACCCCGCGGTCGCGATCATCGCGGGGGTCCTCATCCTCGGCGAGCGGGTCACGGTGTGGACGATCGTCGGCTTCACGCTCGTGCTCTCGGGCTCGTACCTCGTGACGCGGCGTCGGCGCGACCTCATCGCGGCGGAGGGGCCGGAGGAGGCGACGGCCGAGCAGTGCGAAGCACCGTCGGACGAAGCGCCGTCGGAGGCGCGGAGCGCTCGATCGTCCGGGGCGGACTCGTCCTGAGCAGCCGTCGATGACGGCCCGGCGCCGTGTGCGGCTGCGGGCCGTCGTCGACCGCAGAGCGCGGAACGCAGAGCGCGCGCCGTCGACCACGGAACGCAGAGCGCGGAACGCAGAGCGCGCGCGACGACCACGCGAATGCAGAGCGCAGGCACGTTCTCTCCGGGAAACTTCGCTACTTCTCTACTTCTCTACTTCGGTACTTCGCTACTACGACACCGAATTTCCGCGGAGGAACCCTTCCCCCAGGCGGAGCCGCGTGCGAAGTGCCCCGATGAACGCGGGCCGTCGCCACACGCGATCGCGATCGAGCTCAGCCCGGCAAGCCCGCCGCGAGCTCCGCGAACACGTCCCGCACGTCGTCGTGCACCGCGAGCGGCGCCGACTGGCCCATCCAGAGCGACTGCAGCTCGCCGCGACCCTGGCGCACGGCCTCCGCGCGGAACCGGCCGGTCAGCCAGTTCTGCACCGGGAACGGCGCGATCACGCCGCCGTCCTCGATCTCGCGCACGACGCGGTTCCGCGCACCCCGTGCGAGGCGTCCGCTCATCGCGCGCGTGAGCACGGTCTCGTGCGCGGCCGTCGCGCCGATGGCCGCGCGGTGCGCGTCGTTCGTCGCCGATTGCTGCGTGCGCAGGAACGCCGTGCCCACCTGCACGCCGGCCGCGCCGAGCGCCAGTGCGGCCGCGACCCCGCGCCGATCGGCGATCCCGCCGGCGGCGATCACGGGCACCGACACCGCGTCGACGACCTGCGGAATGAGCGAGATCGAGCCGATGAGCGACTGCTCGGGTCGCCGCAGGAACGACACCCGATGCCCGCCGGCCTCGAGCCCGGTGGCCACGATCGCGTCCACGCCGCTCTGCTCGAGCGCGACCGCCTCGTCGACCGAGGTCGCCGTGCCCACCAGGCGGATGCCGCGCGCTCGCGCACCCTCGACCACGTCCTCGGGCGGCACGCCGAACACGAAGCTCGCCACGGCCGGCCGCGCCGCCAGGACGGCGTCCCACTGCTCCTCGAACGACGGGAGGAAGGCGGCGGGCGGTTCCTCCGGCGCGGGCAGTCCGACCTCGTCGAAGAAGGGACGGAGGGCGTCGACGGATGCCTCGTAGTCGCCGGGTGCGAGCGGGGCATCCGTCGGGGCATCCGTCAGCGGCAGCCACACGTTGAGATTGAACGGCCGGCTCGTCGCGGCGCGGATCGCCGCCACCGCCTCGGCGATGCGGCCGGCGTCGTACGCGTAGAGCCCGAACGACCCGAGCCCGCCGAGCTCGCTCACCGCGGCCGTGAGCTCGACCGACGACAGCCCGCCGAACGGCCCGAGCACGATCGGGTGGTCGATGCCGAGCATCGTGGTGAGCTGGGCCGTGCGATCGGTCATGTCAGTCCTCCCGTCGAGCCGACGAGACTGCCCGCCTCGATGTGACCTCGGAGATGCACGTCGTTCAGCGCTTCAGCCAGGATCTCGACGGCGCGTTCGATCGACTCGGCCTGTGCGCTGATGGGAACGCGGATGAACTGCTCGAATTCGCCGTCGAGCCCGAACCACGGGCCAGCGCCGATCAGCAGGCCACGAGCGCGTGCGGCGATGGTGAGGGCCGAGCTCACGGGTTCGTCGAGGTGCACCCAGGACGCGATGCCGCCCCGAGTCGGGCTCATCCGCCAGGACGGCAGATGGACCTGAAGTGCGCGCTCGAGCGCATCCCGCGAGTCGCGCAGCCTATTGCGTCGATACTCCAGAATCGGGTCGAAGTCGTCGAGCAGTTCGGCGAAGACCAACTGGTCGATGACCGCAGCACCGAGATCGTTGGCGAGCCGGGCGGCGATGAGCCGATCGACGTTCTCGACGCTGGTGCGGATCCAGCCCACTCGAAGTCCACCCCAAACGGTCTTGCTCGCCGAACCGATGGTGAGCACCGTGCCCGGTCGCTGCGCGAACGAGGCGATCGGCGCGACCTGTTCCGTCCTGTTCGAGGGCGAGGTCGGCGGTGGCTTCGTCGGAGACCACCATGATCCCGTGCGCCTCCGCGGTCGCGACGACCCTGTGACGTTCTTCGACCGTCATGCTTCGACTCGTCGGATTGTGGAAGTCGGGCATGAGGAAGGCGAGCGTCGGCAACGATCGACGCACGGTGAGCTCGAAGCCGTCGACGTCCCAGCCTTCGTCCGCATCGACTCGGAACGGCAGCAGACGTCCGCCCGCTCCACGCAGGGCGTTGAAGGCGTGCGGGTATCCCGGCGACTCGACGACGACACGATCGCCGGGCGCGATGAACGTGCGAGCCGAGAGCGAGATCGCGCTCTGGCTCCCGCTGGTGACGAAGATCTGGTCGGGGCTGGTGGGGAGGCCCTCACGCGTGTACCGCTCGGCCAGCTTCACGCGGAGTTCGGGAAGTCCCGCCAATTCGTAGCCGTCGGTTGCAAGTCGAGGCGGCAATCGGTCGAGGGCCCTCACAGCCGCAGAGTGCGTACCCGGGGCCGCCGTGCAGGTCGCCCGACTGAGGTCGATGATGTCGCCGGGGCGAGCAACGGGAAGCTCCGGCGGCCGACCGGGAATCTGGGCGACACTGCCGGATCCCTGCCTGCTCTCGAGGTACCCCTCCGCCCGAAGCGCCGAGTACGCGGAATTGACGGTCGTGCGACTCACGGCGAGGCCGGCGGCGAGATCTCGTTCTGAGGGAAGTCGCGCGCCGGGGGTGATGCGGCCGTCGACGATCAGCAGGCGTATTCGGGCCGCCAACGCCGAGTATGCCGTCCCGTCGGTCGTCTCCCAGCCGCTCAGGAGTTCGAGCAGATGCGTCTTGCCCACGCGCCACGGGCTCATGGTGACCACTATATCGAATTGGTCTCTTGAGGCAAGACCAATTCAGGAATTGGATACCGCCATCGGATGCGAGAAAACCTCGACAAGCATCCATCTGTTGAAGGGAACGGAACCATGAACACTCGAACTGCAGTCTCGCTGATCGCCATCTCGTCGCTCGCACTGCTCCTGACCGGCTGCGGCGGCACTGGCCAGGCCGGAGGGGACGCTGCGGCCATCGGGCTCGCGCGCGGCAATGTCATCGTGAAGGACGACCTCGCGCTCGCCGGGCAGCCGTTCAGCGCCGAGGTCTGGCGCGAGCTGAAGGCGGATGCGCCGCGCGTCGCCGAGCAGTCGTTCAGCGCTGAGGTCTGGCGTGAGCTGAAGGCGGATGCGCCGCGCGTCGCCGAGCAGTCGTTCAGCGCCGAGGTCTGGCGTGAGCTGAAGGCGGATGCGCCGCGCGTCGCCGAGCAGTCGTTCAGCGCCGAGGTCTGGCGTGAGCTGAAAGGCGGGACCTCGAATGCGCCTGCCACGACGGGCGGCGGCTGAGCAGGCGATGCAGGCGTTCTCGGCGCCGATGTCGATCGAGCGTCGCCCCCGTTCGACGTCCAGAATGAGACGGAGACACCGGCTCTGAGAACACAGGAGATCGCCATGCGCACCCTCATCGTCACCGAATTCATCAGCCTCGACGGCGTCGTCGACTCGCCCGGCGGCGGCGACCACCCGCGGGCGGGCTGGACGTTCAAGGAGGTCCCGTTCGTCGAGGAGGCCTACGAGATCAAGGGCCGCGAGCAGGTCGAGGCGGGCGCGATGCTCATCGGCCGCGTCAGCTACGACGAGTTCGCGCCCGTCTGGCCGACCATGGAGGAGTTCGCGGAGTACAACGCGATGCCGAAGTACGTCGTGTCCACCACGCTGAGCGACCCCGAGTGGAACAACACCTCGGTGCTGCGCTCGATCGACGAGGTCGCCGAGCTCAAGCAGGGCGACGGCGGCAACATCCTCGTGCACGGCAGCCCGACGCTCGCGCAGGGCCTGGCCGAGGCCGGGCTCGTCGACCGCTACCACCTGCTCGTCTTCCCGGTCACCCTCGGCGAGGGCAAGCGCCTCTTCAACGGACGCGAGAACGGCAAGCTCCAGCTCGTCGAGTGCGAGGCGTACCCGAACGGGGTCGTCAAGTACGTCTACGACGTGGAGCACTGAGTGGTGCGGATGCCGCGTGCGCGTCGCCGCACGCGGCATCCGTCTCCCGCCGCAGCCGTGCTCACACGGCGACGGTGTCGTACGCGGGCAGCGGCACGTCGTGGCGGCTGCTCATCGCCTTCTCGACGAGCGTGAGCAGCGGCGGACGCGCCGAGGCGCGGATGTAGGCGTGCAGCACACGGATGCCCGATTCGCGACTTCGGCGTCGCGAACGAGCCCGAACCCGGCGGCAGCTCGCGTCCGGCCTCGATGTGCGGCGCCATCTCGCGCTCGTACGTGCGCAGCGCGTCGACGACGTCAGCCTCGGGACGCCCGCCCAGTTCGTTCGCGAGCACGTAGACGCCGATGAGGGCGAGCGCGGTGCCCTGGCCGCTGAGCGGTGACGTGCAGTAGCCGGCGTCGCCGAGCAGCACGACGCGACCGCGCGAGAGCTCGGGCATGTGCACCTGCACGAGCGAGTCGAAGTAGAACTCGCCCGTGGTGTCGAGTGCTGCCGAGAGTGCCGGGAGGTGCCAGACGCCGTCGGCGAGGCCCGACCGCACGAGGTCCTTCTGGGCCTCGACGTCGTGGCGGTCGGGGAGGCGATGGTCGCCGAACCACGTCAGGATCGCCTTCGAACGGCCGGGCGCGGCATCCGGTCGGATCAGCACCATGCGGCGGCCCGGGAGGATGTCCATGAGCGACCAGCCGTCGAGCGCCTCGGGCTCTGGCGCGTCGAAGAACGAGGTGATGCCGCCGAGCGAGCGGACGTAGTCGGATTCGGGTCCCCACACGAGGCGCCGGACCCGGGAATGCAGCCCGTCGGCGGCGACGACGAGGTCGAACCGTTCGGGCGAGCCCTGCTCGAACGTGACGTCGACCCCGTGGTCGTCGGATGCGAGCGCGGCGATCGAGTCGCCGAACCGCACGTCGACGCGGCCCGCGACGAGCTCGAACAGCACCCGGGTGAGGTCGCCGCGCAGGATCTCCAGGTCGGCCACCGGGCCCTGTCCACCGAACATCTCGACGCCGAGCTCGGCGAGAGTGCGACCACGGTCGTCGACGTAGCGCATGCCCTTCTGGGGGAGCTGCGCCGCCCGGATCGGCTCGAGCAGGCCCATGCGGTCGGCAGCCTCGCGCGACGTGCCGCGCAGGTCGACCAACTGCCCGCCCGGACGCAGGTCGGGGGCGAGCTCGACGATCGTCACGTCGTGGCCCGCGCCGGCGAGGGCGTGCGCCGCGGCCAGGCCGGCGATGCCGCCACCTGAGATGAGTACCTTCATGATTCCTCCTCCAAGCCGATCGCCGCGTCTGCGGCTGAGAGTGATGGTACGGATGTTTGAGACAAATGTCTAATACATATGTCTGAACATGGACTAGGCTGGGCGCATGGGCAATCGCGAGGACCTGCTGGACGGCGCTCGGCGCTGCATCATCGAGAAGGGCTATGCGCGCACGACGGCGCGCGACATCGCGGGCGCCGCGGGCGTGAGCCTCGCCGCGATCGGCTACCACTTCGGCAGCAAGGAGGCCCTGATGGCCGAGGCGCTGCTCGGCACGGGGATCCAGATCGGCGATGCGCTCGACGTCGCCCTGCGGGGTGCGCCGAAGGGCGAGCTGCTCGGGCGCATCTGGGACGAGTCGCTCAGAGCTTTCGGGGACGAACGAGAGCTGCTCGCCGCGAGCATGGAGAACCTCGCGCAGATCGACCGGATCCCCGCGGTCGCCGAGCGGCTTCGCGCTGCGCAGGATGCCGCGATCAGCGGTATCGCCGAGATGCTCGCCGACCCATTGCCGTTGCTCGACGACGACGAGCGGCGGGCGCTCGCCGCCTACTATTTCGCGCTCGTCAACGGCCTCGCCGTGATCTGGCTGATCGACCCGTCGATCGTGCCGTCGGGCGGGCAACTCGGGCGGCTGCTGCCCCCGCCTGGTCCGGTCGAAGCGGATGCCGCCGGGCGGGCCTGAGAGCCGGACGCGTCGCTCGTTCCCCCGAAAGCGGGCGTCCAGGGCAGTCCGTCTCGGCGCTAGCCTGACCTCGTGGGACGACTGATCGTCCCGGCGCTGCTGCAGGTCGTCATCGACGGGGCGGCCGACGCCGGTGCTGGCGTGGCGTCGCTTGCGGCACCGGTCGCCGTCGGCGGACCTTCGGCTGCCGTGTTCGCCGTGCTCGCGGTCGCGTTCTCCGCGGCCGCGGTGGGCACCCTGATCGTCAACCGCTTCGCGCGGTTGCTGCGCCCGGCGTTCCATGGCACGTCCGGTCCGACGCCAGCGGCACTGGATGGCATTCCCGCAGTCGCCTTCGTGTCGAAGGAGTACACGGCTCGCTGGGTCTCGGCGACCGTCTTCCGACTCGCGAGCGAGGGCGTGATCGCGGTGGTCGACGAACGACGGCAGGTGCTTCAGGCCTGGGACGACGCCGTCGAACACATCCAACTGGAGTTCATCGGCGATTCCGCAGTTGTGGCAGCGCGCGCCGCCCTGGGAGATGTGGACTCCGCGGTCGCGTGCGCGCTGTTCGGCGATCCCCCACAGCGTGGGCGACGAGCGGAGGCACTCCGAACCGGCCTGGTGGCGATCGCACTGGCCGACGTGGGGGACGCTCTCGCGAAGCGAGCGGGGGCACAGTTCGGTGCGGTGGCGCCGACGGCACATTCGTTCGCGAAGGCCGCCGGTGGGGCCGGCATCGCGCTCGGATTCGTCGCTGCCGCGACGGGGGCTTCCGGCGTCCTCGTGCTCGGATGGCTCGCGATTCTGCTGGGAGCCGGTGCGCTGCTGGGGTCAGTGCTCATCCGTCGAATGCGGATGCTCAACTCCGACGGCATCGCACTCCGAGACGGAGTCGCGAGACGACGCGAGGTCCTCGAGGACTCCACCTTCGCATCGGTCACGCTCGGGGAACGCGTGCTCCCGTGGGCGGTCATGTTCGACCTCCCGTCGGCAACCGAACGGCTGGGGGACGTCGCCAAGCGCTCAGGCATCTCGCCGCATTGGTATCGATCGGATGGGACGTTCTCTGCCGCCCGCTTCATCTCATGTGTCGAGACCGTGCAACTCCGCATGATGCCGAGGGCGAGGTTCGCCGTCAGCGACTCCGGGGAGTTCACCGCCCTGTATGCGTGGCAGGTCGGTGGGGGCGATGGCAGTGGCGGCTTCGGGGGGCTCGGCGACGGCGGCGGCTTCGACGGCGGTGGCGACTTCGGAGGCGGAGGCGGAGACGGCGGCGGAGGTGGCGGAGACGGTGGTGGAGGAAATTGACCTCGGCGGCTACGCCGGGCGGCGCTTCTCGCGCACGTACACCTCGCGGCGCACGCGGGCGACGACGTCGCCGTCGCGGTCGGTGACCGACGTCTCGAACCACTCGAGCACCTTCGCGCCGCCCCGGGCGCGCTCGCGCAGCTCCTCCGCCTTGGCAGCCGGCACCTCGAAGTGCGCCGTGAGCACGCCCCGGCCGGGCTTCAGGAACTCGATCTCGCCACGCGTGTCCCACACCAGGTACTCGCGGCCGAGCTGGTGCCGCACGAGCATGAAGTAGTACGGGTCGGTCATCGCCGACATCGAGCCGCCGAACGCGGTCCTCACGTAGTTGCGCGTGAAGACGTTCACGTGCAGCTCGACGGTCGCGCTCGTCCAGTCGGGCGCGAAGCGCTTCACGCGGATGCCGCTGAACAGGTTCGGAGCCCACAGGCTCATGCCCGTGGCGAGGCGTCGGGGAGTCATGCGCATGGGTTCGATCCTGCTCGATCCGAGCGGATGCAGCGACCCGGTTGTCGATCGTCCACAACCACGCTCTGAAGGTCGGCCGGGAACATTCGGCCGCCGCATCCGGTTGGCCCCACCATGACCACACTTGGAATCATCGGAGCAGGACACATCGGCAGCCAGGTCGCACGGGCCGCCATCGCGAACGGATACGAGGTGGTCATCGCCAACTCGCGAGGCCCCGAGACGCTCGCCGGCCTGGTCGCCGAGCTCGGCCCGAAGGCTCGCGCCGCGACGGCGGCCGAGGCGGCCGAGGCAGCGGATGTCGCGGTCGTGACCGTGCCGTTCAAGGCCTACGGGTCGATCCCGGTCGAGCCGCTCGCCGGCAAGATCGTGATCGACACGAACAACTACTACTGGGAGCGCGACGGCCACGTGCCCGCCCTCGACGAGGGACGTGCCACCGTCACCGGCATGCTGCAGGCCCATCTGCCCGAGAGCCGCGTCGCCAAGGGCTTCAACCACATCACGGCGAGGGACATCACCACCGACGGCCGCCCGGCAGGCGCCGCCGATCGTCGTGCGCTCGCGACCGCGAGCGACTACGCGGATGCCGCGCAGTTCGTCACCGACCTCTACGACCAGTTCGGCTTCGACACGGTCAACATCGGCCCGCTCTCGGAGAGCTGGCGCGTCGAGCGCGACCAGCCCGCCTACGTCGTGCCGCAGACCCGCGACGAGCTCGTGGCGAACCTCGCCAGGGCGGTGCGCCAGGTCGCGGCGTAAGCCGCGGGCGTCTCGCGCGGCGCGGTACCGGTTGCGCGGATGCGCCCGCTCAGTGCGGTGCGGTGCGGAAGTGCGGAAGTGCGGAAGTGCGGAAGTGCGGAAGTGCGGAAGTGCGGAAGTGCGGAAGTGCGGAAGTGCGGAAGTGCGGAAGTGCGGAAGTGCGGTGGTGCACTCGCGGCGCCCTGTGTTCTCTCCGACGCAGTGCACACCCGCCAGCGCAAACTCGTCCCCTGGGCGATGTAGTCCCGGAGCACCGGAACTTCCTCCTGGAAAATCCGGTACCGAAGTACCGAAGTAGAGCCGAATTCTGCGGAGAGAATCTGTCGTGGGCTTCCGCACGCGAGCAGGGAATGCGCACCGCGCCACCGCGCGCAACCGAGCACCGCACTCAGCCGAGCGAACCGACGAACTCCCGCACCCGCGCCGCCATCTCGCCGGGCACCTCGGCGACCGTGAAGTGGCCGCCCTCGTCGAGGCGGTCGAACACACGGAGGTCGAGGTAGTGCCGGCGCGCGAGCGACTCGGGATACGCCGCCTCGTGTCGCTGGATGAAGACCGCGGCCGGCACCGACGTGGGCGGGATCGGGTCGGGCTGGTCGGCGCCCTCGTAGTACGGGCGGAACGACGAGCCGATCGACTGCGTGACCCAGTAGATCATCGCCTCGGTGAGGATGCGGTCGCGCGAGATGCGACGCTCGACCGCCGACGGGTCGCCGGGCGGGGTGTCGCTCCACTCGACGAGCTTCTCGGCCAGCCAGGCGAGCAGTCCGGCGGGGGAGTCGTTGAGCGCGACGGCGAGGGTGTCGGGCCGGGTGGACTGAACGTGCCCGTACGCGCCGTCGGGGCCGTGTCGGGCGGCGAGGTCGTCGAAGAAGGCGCGCTCCGCGGCATCCGTGAGCACCTCGCGCTCTTCGCCGGTGGGGAAGTGCGCGTGCGTGGCGACGATGCCGGCGACCTGCTCGGGATAGCGCGCGGCGATGAGGTCGCTGACGTTGGCGGTGACGTCCTCGCCGTAGGTCACGTAGCGCTCGTAGCCGAGCACGTCGGTCATGAGCGCGTGCATGGTGGCCGCGATGCGCTTCTCGGACATCGGGCCGTCGGCGTACGGCGACGAGAAGGCGAAGCCGGGCATGCTCGCGACGACGACGTGGAAGTCGGGCAGCAGGTCGGCGAAGTCGAGCTGCAGGGCGAACGTGTGGGGCCAGCCGTGCATCACGAGGAGCGCCGGGGCATCCGCTCGCTCCGACCGCAGGTGCGCGAAGTGCACGTCGGCGTCGCCGATCCCGGCGATGAACTGCGGATGCCGGTTGAGCCACGCCTCGCGGGCGCGCCAATCCCAGTCGATCCAACTGTCGATGAGCTCTCGCAGGTAGGCGGCGCTCAGGCCCGCCGCCGGCTTGCGGGGCGAGTCGGGAAGCAGTCGGGTGCGTTCGAGGCGCGCTCGCAGGTCGTCGAGGGCCCCATCGGGAACGTGGAGCGTGAAAGGCTGCAGCACGGTCATGCGCCGAAGCTACTCCGGGCCGCCGACACCCGGGCTCGGCCCCCAGGACGGTCGAGGCATCCGGATACCATCGCCTTCGATGGAGCACACTCTCGAGAACCCCGTCGTCGTCGAGTTCCCGCTGCGCGGGGAGGACTGGATGGCGGTCACGACGCCGGCCCACCGCGTGCCGAGTCACGGCACCGACATGCTCGGGCAGCGCTACGCGTACGACTTCCTCAAGGTCGACCGGCGGAAGGGCGTGCACTTCCACCCTGCGAGCACGCTCCGCGGCGAGCTCTTCGGTGGCCGCACGCGAGAGTCCTACGCCTGGGGCGCGACCATCCACGCGCCGTTCGACGCCGAGGTCGTGCGCGCCGTCGACGGCATGCCCGAGCGGGAATGGATCCACCCGGCCCGCGAGCTGGCGCACATGATCGACGAAGGCGGTGACCTTCACGCCCTGAGAAGCTGCCGTCGATCCTCGGCAACCACGTCATCCTCCGCGCGGGAGACGTGTACGCAGCGCTCGTGCACATGGCGCCGGGCACGGTCGCGGTGGCCGACGGACAGCAGGTGCGCGTCGGCGACGCGCTCGGCCGCGTCGGCCACACGGGCAACTCGACGTCGCCGCACCTGCACTTCCAGCTGATGGACTCGGCGGATCCGATGACGGCCCAGGGCATCGCGTGCGCGTTCCGCGCCTACGAGGTCGAGCGTGACGGCGAGTGGGTGCGGGTGGAGAACGGCGTGCCCGGGCGACGGGAGCGGATCAGGTCGGTCTGATCACGCTCCCGATCGCCGGGCACCCGGTCACGGCCGCGTGACGCGGTCACCGGCCGAGAACCTCACGACCGCATCGACGATGGCGTCCGGCGCCATCCAGAACGCCGCATGGTCCTGGCCGGGCAGCAGCTCGACCGTGACGTGGGGGAGCACCTCGGCGAGTGCGTTCGCGGCGGTCACGAAGAACGGCTCGCTGTTCGCACCGACGAGCACGAGCACGGGTGCGTCGGTGCTCCAGCGATCGCGGGGCAGCGGCGTGCCGTCCTGCAGGCCCTCGAGGATGCGGCCGTCGTACGCGTAGGTGTGCGCGAGCGCGGCCATCTGGTCCCACGACGGGTCCTGCTTCATGCCGTCCACCCATTCGGCGGGGATCTGCAGCGCCTCGGTCATGAAGTACTCGACCGCCTCGCTGCGCTTGCCGTCGGCCACGAGCCCCTCGACATGCGCGACGTAGTCGGCGGGCATCGGGGGTCGGGCGTCGTCGACGATGAACGGCGGCTCGTAGAGGAAGAGGCCGGTGACCGCGTCGCCGAGCGCGGACGCCGCGTCGAGGGCGAGCACACCGCCGGCCGAGCCCGAGATGAGTGCGGCGCGACCGCCGACGACCTCGATGAGGGCGGCGAGGTCCTCGATCTCGCGAGCCGGGTCGTATGGTTGCGGGTCGCCGCTGCCACCGCGGCCGCGCCGGTCGTAGCTCAGCACCGTGAAGTGCTCGGCGAGCTGCCCGATGATGCCTGGGGCGCTCGTTCGGTCTTCGGCGACGGTGTTGACGACGATCACGGCATTGCCTGATCCGTCGGTCTCGTAGGCGATGGTCGTACCGTCACGCGAGGTGAGGGTCTGTTCGGACATGGTGATACTCCTCTTCTCTGGTCGGGTCATCGGGTGCGCCTGGCTGAGGGCGCAACTGGTGGCGGATGCCGCGGCTGCAGTGTGCGGATGCCGCGGCTCAGCGTTCGAGCGTCCCCGAGAGTCGCTCGAGCGCCTCGGCGTACCCCTCGGCCATGCCGAGCTCGATGGCACGCCGCATCTCGGCTTCGTCGGGGAACACGGTGACGATGTCGAGGGCGGTGCCGCCCGCGGCATCCGTGAATCGCACCTCGGTGGCCCAGCCGTCGACGGTTGGCGTCCAGGATGCGTCGGCGAACGCGTCGACGTAGGCGAGCAGCGCGTTCGGCTCGACGCGTCGGTACGTGGCGATGCTGTGACTCGGCTCGACCGAGCCGTCGTCGGGGCCGAGTTCGTAGCGCCACTCGCCGCCGGGGCGCACGTCCATGGCGCGCACGACGGTCGTCCACTCGTGGGGACCCCACCAGGCGGCGATGGCCACGGGATCGGTCCACGCGTGCCAGACCCGCTCGATCGGGACCGGGTAGGTGCGGGCGACGTGGAGCGTGCGGAGCTCACGGTCGATGGTGATGCCGCTCGCACGCGTGCCGTCGGTGTTCAGCGGGTCGTCGGTCATCGGTCTGCTCCGTCCTCGTTCGTGGGGGCCGGCTCGGTCGGGCCGGCCAGGTGGTCGCCGAGGCGATCCATGCGCTCGGACCACAGTGTCGCGTAGCGCTCGACCCAATCGCCGAGGTCGCGGATCGGCTCGGGCCGCAGGTGGTAGATGCGCTGCTGGGCCTGCTTGGTGGACTCGACGATGCCCGCCTCGGCGAGGATGCGCAGGTGCCGCGACACCTGCGGCTGGCCCAGGCCGAGCTCGTCGACGATCGACCCGACCGACCGCGAGCCCTGCCGCAGCAGCTCCACGATGCGGAAGCGGTTCGGCTCGGCGATCGCGCTGAGCCGAAGCTGTACCCGGTCGATGTCCATGGACTGAGGATACACCTTTGTGTATATACACACAAGTGTCTATACACGAGAGAGCTCAACTCGCGGTGCCGTCTCGGTGCGCATTTCGGCCGCTCGGGAACTCTGCCGACGGGCCCGCGCTGTCGGTGCCCGCTGAGCGAACCGGGTCGACGTTCACCAATGTGAATCCGGTACCGAAGTACCGAAGTACCGAAGTACCGAAGTACCGAATCTAGAGGAGCTGCTCATTCTTGCCGCGCGCTAGCGAGGACGGGCAGTCGTCCGACGGGGTTGCGCACCTCCTCATCCGCAACCCCGACGTCAGCCGCCTCAGGCGGCGGTCTGCTCCGGCGCCGGCACCGCCGCCCGCAGCCCGTCGACGAGCGAGCGTCGTCGACCGCCCGGTGAGCCGCGACAGCGTCCCATCCGTGTCGCCGAGCACGCCGCGCCGGATCGCGTCGTCGATGCCCGCGACGAACGCGGCCGTCCCCGCATCCAGCCCGACCGACTCGAGCGCGGCCACGTGCTCGGCGGTCGTCAGCGACACGAACTCCACCGGACGCCCCACGACCTCCGCAGCCGCAGCCGCGAGCTCCGAGTAGTCCCACGCCACGTCGCCGCCGAACTCGTACACCTGGCCGAGGTGGCCGTCTTCGAGCAGCACGACGGCGTCGCCGTCGGCGTAGTCGGCGCGGGTGGCGCTGGCCACGCGGCCGTCGGCCACGGATGCCGCGATGGTGCCGGTCGAGGCGGCGCGCGCGACATCCGCCGCGTAGTTCTCGGTGTACCAGTTGTGGCGCACGATCACGGCGGGAACGCCCGATGCGGCGATCGCCTCCTCGGTGGCCTTGTGGTCGGCGGCGAGCGCGTAGTCGCCGGTGGTCGCCTTGGGCGCGCTCGTGTAGACGAGCTTCGTGACGCCGGCGGCCTTGGCGGCGTCGATCACGTTCTGGTGGCCGGCGAGGCGCGAGCCCGGCTCGGAGCCCGAGATGAGCAGCACGGTGTCGACGCCGTCGAGGGCGGCCGCGATCGTGTCGGGGCGGGCGTAGTCGAGCTCGACGGTCCGGATGCCGCGTCCCGCGACGTCCGCGAGCTTCGATGTATCGCGCGCGCTCGCGATGAGGTCGTCGGGCTGGGCGCCGCGCGCGAGCAGCGCGTCGACGACGAGGCGGCCGAGCTGGCCCGAGGCGGCGGTGACGAGGATGGTCATGATGGTTCCCTTCGGTGGTGGCTTCACGCTTCGCGCTGTTCCGTACACCGAGGGGCAACCGGATGCCGCTCGCCTACCTTCCCTCGAATCGGTACCCACTTTGACGTAAGGTACACACATGGTGGTAAGTCTTGCGCAGATCCGGGAGACGTCGGGCGAAGTCTTCACCGAGGGATGCCCCACGCGCGTCGTCCTCGATCACATCATGAGCAAGTGGGGCGTGCTCGTCCTGCTCGCGCTGACCGACGGCACCCACCGCTGGGGCGAGCTGCGCCGAGAGGTCGAGGGCATCAGCGAGAAGATGCTCGCCTCGACGCTGCGCACGCTCGAGGCCGACGGGCTCGTCGAGCGCACGTCGTATCCCGAGGTGCCGCCGCGGGTCGAGTACTCGCTCACCGACCTCGGACGCGACCTGATGGAGCGGATGCTGCCGCTCGTGGAGTGGGTCGCGGCGAACGCCGGCCGGGCGATCCCGGTCGACTGATGTTCGGCTGACGGCGGCTGTGCGGTTGTGCGGTTGTGCGCGCCTCGGTCGGTCGCGCGCCGTGCCCGCCGGTTCAGGTCCCGCGCCGGTCGACCGCTCCTCGACCGCCCGCCGGAGTCGGTCGCCGTCGAGGCCGAGCAGCTCGAACGTCTCCCGAAGTCGCGCCGCGGCATCCGGATTCTTCGACTCCAGGCAGTCGGCCAGCAGCAGGCCCTCGTTGCTCACCTCGGTCAGGGCTGCCATCAGCGAAGCGACGGCAGACGCCGCCAGGGTGATCGTCCCCTCCGACTCGGACGCGTCGGTCACCTCGCCGACCTCCACGGCGTAGAGCAGTGAACTGCCGAGCGCTGCCCGCTCGCTCGCGCACAGACCCCGCGCCCGCGTCCGCGTCGTCGACGAACACGTCCGGCCGCGATGCCGGCGCTCTCCAGGTACCCGTCGACCTCACCGTCGGATGTCATGATCCGCAGGATCTCCGGATAGTCGCCGTTCAGTGATCTCGATCGTCGCTTCGAGACCGGTCTCTCCATCAGCCATGTCGATCCCCTCCTCGGCCGGCGGAACGCCGCACCCCAGTCGGGGCGGAATCTACTCTCGCACTCCCCCTCGCGGCAACGGACCAAGGGCCCGAATCGCTCGGATCGAACCTTCCCGGCCTTCCTCGCGCCCCCGAGGACCTGGTAGCCGGATGCCACGGCGCCAACCTGACACCGAGCTCGACCATGACCGGGGTGGCATGGTGCGATCGCGCCCGAGTCGTCCTAGCATCGAAGCGCGTCCCCCACGCAGCCCCGCTGCATCCGATGCCGGATCCGTTCGAACGACGGACCCGCCCGAGCCAGACCGCCCTGCCGGCACCACCGCCCCTTGGAGCCCGGTTGACCAGCCCACCCGACGAGCACGTGTCGGGATCAGGCGCGCCGCCGGCGGAGCTCGAGCGAGGTGCCGATCGCGACGACGCGAGCCATGTCGCGCGCACGCGCGGCGGCTGGAGGTGCCGCCGATCGAGGCGCCGCGGCATCCGCTGCCCGACCGGCGCCGGTACTTCCTGAGCAGCTTCGAGCCGAGCGGCGACTACGACGCCGTCATCGTGGCCGTCACCGACGGCGGGCGGCGACGGTACTTCACGACCCGCGACGGCGCACGCCTGGCCGAGGTCGACGAGGTCTCGTTCGAGCGGCGCCGCGAGAGCGGCACGCGTTCGATCCTCGAACTCGATGAGCGCGAGCTCGGCGAGCTGGAGGTCGAGCTGCAGTTCGTGCGGCCGGTGCGCGGGCGCGATCCGATCGCGGAGGCGGAGGCGGACGCAGCCCACGAGGTCCGAGGCGCGACGAGCGCGCCGACGTGCCGACGGATGCCGCTGCTGAGGTCGAGAGCCGCAGCTCGGAGGCGGACGTCGAGGAGAACCGGCCAGACCTCCCACTCGCACACCGGGCGACCTTCGCTCCGGTCGAGACCCCGAGTGAGTTGTTCGCGGAGGACGAGGAGTACGACGAGGTGGACGACCCGGTGACCGAGGAGTTCGAGGAGTTCGAGGAGATGAGAATGGTGATGGAGTCGACGACGATGACGGCCGAGCGGCGTCGATGCGGCGGCATCCGTGATCGACGATGCCCCGGATGCCGCGCCGGCACCCGCATCGGCCCAATCGATCTCGGCCGCCGACGCGATCGCGCAGGTGGCGCTCGCGAAGGGCATCGCGTTCGTGGCGCACCGCAGCAAGCACGACCGGAGCGGGGCTCCCTACATCGACCACCCGGGACGCATCGCCGAACGCTTCGACCCGGTGACCCAGCCCGTCGAGGCCGCGGCCGCGTGGCTCCACGACGTGCTGGAGGACACGCCCGTCACCGCGCAGGAGCTGTTCGAGGCGGGCGTGCTGCCCGACGTGATCGACGTCGTGCAGCTGCTCACGCGCACGCCGGACGTCACTGCCGACGAGTACTACGCCGCGATTCGCCGCGACCCGGTCGCCCGCCGCGTGAAGCTCGCCGACATCGACGACAACACCGCGCGGTGGCGCCTGCGCCGTCTCGACTACGACACGCAGCTGCGCCTCGTGGAGAAGTACCGCTACGCGCGCCAGGCGCTCGGCACCGACTGAGCTGCAGCTCGTGGCATATCGCGTGAGCGGCCTGCTCCGGATCGTGTTGATCGTGCACGGGCTGGTCACGCTCGCCGCGGCGGTGGTCCTCGCGGTGTTGCCGGCCGCGATCCCCGCCACGGTCGGCATCGAGCTGGAACCCGATGCCTACCTGCTGTCGTACTTCCTCGCGGCCGCCGAGCTCGCGATCGCGATGCTCTCGCTCGGCGCGACGCGCCTGACCGATCCGGCGGCCGTCGGGCTCATCGTCGCGGTCATCGTGGTGTTCCACCTCTCGACCGCGGTGCTCGAGGTGGTCTACCTGCTGTTCGCCCCGGTCACGGGCGTGCTGATCGCCAACATCGCGGTACGCGTGGTTGCGGCGGCGATCTTCGTCTTCGCCTGGCGCCGCTGGCGACGGACGGCGACGACGGGCGTCGCGGGGCATCCGGCGTCGTAGGCAGCGCGCCGAGCGGCACGCGCCGTCCCTCCTCGAGGCGCCCGGTACTTCGGTACTTCGGTACTTCGGTACTTCGGTACCTTCTCGCCCAGGCGCGGCCGAGCGCGCTCGCCGACCTCAGTCGACGACGCCGCCCCGTCGATCAGCTCCTGCGCGTAGTCGGGCACCGTGTTCGTCCAGTCGCGCGGCGGCCGCTCGTACCCGGTGGACTCCGGCCGCGGCGGGATGACGATCTGCTCGAGCTCGACGTGCTGCCACGGAACCTTCGACAGCAGGTGGGCGATCATGTTGATGCGCGAGCGCCGCTTGTCGTCGCTCTCGACCTCGTACCATGGCGCCTCGGCGATGTCGGTGTGCACGAACATCGTGTCCTTCGCGCGCGAGTAGTCCTCCCACTTGGTGATCGAGAGCACGTCGTTCGGGCTGAGCTTCCACCGCCGCATCGGGTCCTCGAGGCGCGACCGGAACCGCTCCTCCTGCACGACATCCGACACGCTGAACCAGTACTTCAGCAGGATGATGCCGTCCTCCACGAGCATCCTCTCGAAGATCGGCGCCTGGTGCAGGAACCGGTGGTACTCCTCGTTCGTGCAGTAGCCCATGACGCGCTCGACGCCGGCGCGGTTGTACCAGGAGCGGTCCATGAGGACGATCTCGCCCGCGGCCGGCAGGTGCGGCACGTACCGCTGGAAGTACCAGCGCGTCCTGTCGCGGGCGCTCGGCGTCGGCAGCGCCACGATGCGCGTGACGCGCGGGTTCAGGAACTCCGACACCCGCTTGATCGTGGAGCCCTTGCCGGCGGCATCCCGCCCCTCGAAGATCACCACGACCCGCGCGCCCGAGTGCTGCACCCACGCCTGCATCTCGACGAGCTTCGCCTGCAGGTCTGCCAGTTCGCTCTCGTAGAGCGCCTTGGGCATCCGTTTGGTCATTCGGCACCTCCCCGCGTTCGAAGCCTACGGGCGGATGCCGCGCCGCGGGCGCCGCGCTCGCCGGGATGCCGAGCGATCTCCTGCGTGGCAGGGGACGTGCAGTTCCCGTCTCGAAACCGCCGCTACTTCACCACTTCGCCACTCCACTTCGCCACCGGATCGGCGGGGTCGTCCTTACTCCGGCACCTCGTCGGCGAGCACGCGGAAGTCTCGGGCAACGGTGAGCCAGAGCGCGTCACGGTCGATGCGATCGTAGTGATGCACGACGAAGTCGCGATTCCGCGCAGCCTGTCGCCAGATCGGTGCATCGAATCGGGTCGGGTCCGCCGCGGTCAGTCGCTTGGCGAGCTCGCCGACTCGGTTCGAGAGCGCCTCGAACGCGAGCGGAATCGCCGGGTCGGAGTCGAACGACTCCCTGCCCCGTGAGACCAGGTCGGCGGCGGTGTCGAGCGTTGTGCGCAGGTCGTCCAGCCATCGGTCGACACGGTCCTCCGCCTTCACAGGGCGATCGCCTCGCGGAGGATCGCGTCGTCGCGGCCAGCCACGAGAGCACGCCGTGACACGACGTCGACGGGTCGGCCGAGCAGGTCTTCGAGGTCGATCTCGAGCTGCGCGAGGTCGAACAGCGACGCGTCATCCGCAGGTTCGACCAGCAGGTCGATGTCGCTGTCGGGTCCGTCGTCACCGCGTGCGACCGAGCCGAAGACCTTCACGTCGACGACCCGGTTCGCTCGGGCGAGGCGCTCGATCAGGGAGCGGTGACGGCTGAGGGCAGCTCGGGCCGGCGAGGCAGTCCGCAGCGGGTTCGTCGCTGACGGATGCCTCGACGAGGCGGCGATACTGCGCGAACGGGATGAGCACGGCGTCGGGTACCCGGTGCGACCCCAGCACCACCGGCGAGGACTCGGGCTCTGCGCGGAACGCGCGCAACGTCTGCGTCAAGGCCGCACGGGCCTCGCCCACGGGGACCACGTCGACTGGACGGGATTCGAACTGCATTGCCATTGCCACCTCCTCACGTGTACAGATAAGTGTACAACTCAGGGTTGGATTCGCGGATGGGTTCGCGACGCCGGCACCTCACTGGATGTTCGTGAAGATCGCGTCCTGGTACTCGAAGCTCGGCGCCACCTGCATCGTGAGCGCGTTCGGGTCCGCGACCGACCAGGCTGCGCGCCACGTCACGGACTGACCGGGCAGGATGACGGTCGTCGGCGGGACGCTGACATCCTGGCCGTCGGCCGTCACGTCGAAGATCTGGCTGGCCTCCTGGCCGCCCGACGAGAGCTGCGGGAACGGGCTCGGCTCGAGGTTCTCGCTCGAGTTGTTCCTGATGGTGATGGTGAAGACGAGGTTGTCGGGCAGGTCGGCGCCGGCCGCGAACTCGCTCGGGGTGTACGGCTCGGGCGCGGAGACGCTGAGCTGGACCCCGTTCTCCCACACGTTCGTCTCGCCGAACGAGAGGGTGCCGAGGGCGTCGGACGTGGACTCCTCCGCGGATCGGTCGAGCTCGTCGGATGCCTCGGCGGCCTCGGATGCCGCGGCGATCACGTCGTCGAACTGGTCCAACGCGTCGGTCATCGCGTCCGTGATCGCCGTCGACACGAACAGGAAGAAGACGACCGTCGCAACGATGGCGCCGACGATCGAGACGACGAAGCCCGTGATCGCCGGCCACTTCGCGCCCTTCAGGAACAGGGCCACGACCGACAGCACGAACGCGATCGGCAGCAGCACCCACGCCACGATGAGCGCACCCGGGATGCACGCGAACACGAACCCGATCGCGGCGACGACGAGCGCGATGATGCCGAGCACATGCGGCTTCGGGTTCGAGGGCTCGGTGAACGGCGCGCCGGGCAGCGGGGTGTCCTGCCCGTAGGCCGCCGCCGAGTACGGCTGCACCGGCTGGGTGGAGGTCAGTTCGTCGAAGGACCACGTGTGCTGCGGGGCATCCGTGGTGTGGTCGGTCCATCCGTTGCCGTCCCAGTAGCGGAGGTTGCCGGAACCGTCGTCGTACCATCCGGCCTGGGTCTTGGTCGGGTCCGTCATGCCTTGATCGTGGCAGAGCGGCGCTCACGACCGATCCGCCCCAAATGGGGCACAACGGACCCCGCGACGTGCTGCGCCGGGTCGCGGCATCCGCTTCGGTCTGGTAGCCATGTGCACATGACCGCCGCCGCTCAGAAGAAGGCCGATCAGAAGACGTCAGCGGATGCCGCGCGCACCGGCCCCTCGTTCGTCGCGCTGCTGCGGGGCATCAACGTCGGAGGCCGGAATCCGATCCGCATGCCCGAACTCGTCGAGTGCTTCCGCGACGCCGGATACGGGGACGTCAGCACCTACCTGCAGAGCGGCAACGTGCTGTTCAGTGCCGACCACAAGAAGAAGGCGCCGAAGCTCGAGGCCGAGGTGGAGGCGATGCTCGAGGAGCGGTTCGGAACGCCGCTGCTCGTCGTGATCCGCTCACGCGACGAGCTGGCCCAGACGATCGATGCCGCGCCCGCGGATCACGGATCGCCGAAGCTGCGCAGCGACATCTTCTTCCTCAAGCACCCGCTCACCGCCGAGGAGGCGCTCGCCGAGATGCCCGAGCTCCGCGAGGGCGTCGATGCCGTGGCGCCCGGTCCTGGCGCGATCTACTTCTCGCGTGTGGCGGCGCGCGCGACGAAGACCCGCATCCAGAAGTTCATGGGCATGCCCATCTTCCAGCAGGTGACCGTGCGCACGTGGCGCACCTCCATCCGGCTGCTCGAGAAGCTCGACGCCGCCGAGCCTGCCCGAACCTAGGAGCCGCGGATGATTCACGAAATCGCCATCGCACAGGGGTCGGATGCGCCGTCGTCGGCCGCGCTGTGGGCACTCATCATTCCCGCGGTGATCGCGGCGGTGTTCGGAGCAATGACCGGATGGATCAGCGCCTATCTGCGGGTGAAGGCGGAGAACTTCGCCACGAAGCAGGAGTTCGAGGATGCGCTTCACCGCCTCGCCGAGAACACGCGGATCGTGGGCGAGGAGAACGCCAGGATCGCACGCCGGGCGGCCCTGGATTCGGAACTGCGCGAGGCCGTTCGGCAGTTCTCGGTCGCCGCTGGTGCGTCGATCCACTCGATGGCATGGCTCATGTGGGACTGCGTCCAGCGGATGCGGATGAACAGGGAGATGGTCACGGCCTACGACCAAGAGGCGCATCGGCTCTTCCCGGCGATCATCTCCCAACTCGCGGTGATCGCCATGCTCGATCGCGACGTGCACGACCGGTTGTCGCCGTTCGCAGATGAGATCTTCCACGTCGATCTCGAGCTGAGCAACGCGATCGTGGCCGAAGAACAGAACCCCGGCAGCCAAGCAGAAGCGTTTCGTGCGAGCTACCGGGCGGCAACCGATCTGGAGTCGCGGTTCCGTCATGGGATCGCCGATCTGTTCCCCGACGGGGCCCTCGACCCCGAGCGGGCTGCATCGCCGGAGGACTGAGCGCGCGCCTCCCGCTCATCGCGTCGTGACATCCGTCGTCGTCGTCGTCGAACCTCTGCGCGCTGTCGCCCGCCAGCACCGCGACGGGAGTACGCTCTCGCCCAGCGACAGCGCAGGGCAGCGAGCCGCAGCGCGGCGATGGGCGGCTTCGGCCCCGACGAGGAGGCGGACATGGTTCCCGAGATCAACTATTGGGCGGTACTGCTGGCGACGGCGTCGAGCATGGCGGTTGGAGCGATCTGGTACGCGCGGGGCGTGTTCGGCACCCGCTGGGCGAAGCTCGCGAACGTCGACATGGATCGTCCGGGCGCAAGCGCCGTGATGCCGCTGGTCGTGACGGTGCTGGTGAGCTTCGTCACGGCGTGGGTGCTCGCGGGCGCCTCGACGATCGCGTGGCACTTCTACGGCGGCGGCTACCTGGTGGCGGCGCTGCTCACGGCGGTGATCCTGTGGGCGGGGTTCACGGCCGCGAGGTTCATCACCCACGACGCCTTCGAGGGCCGCCCGTCGTCGCTCACCGTGCTCAACATCGCGCACGAGCTCGTGACGATCGTCGTCATGGCCATCATCATCGGCGTCTGGCCTCCGGCCGGCACCGTCTGATTCGGATGCCGCGCTCGCTGGCGAGATGCCACGGCCGCCCCTTCGGCGCGATCGGTTCCACATTCCATAGCGGGCTCCGAGCGGCGAACTTAGGATGGAGCATGGCCGTCTTCCGGGTCAGGCGCAGACGCGGTGCGCAACAGCTCGACGTCCACGACGCCGACCTGGCGAAGCGGGCTGGAAGGGCCCTGGTCGCCGCAGACGAACGCATCCGCGTCACCGTCGACGAGCTCGGCTTCGCCGAGGCGGAGCTGGGGGCCGACGCGACCGCGCAACTGAGCGCGGCGCTCGTCGCCGCGCGCCGGCACCTGAGGGACGCGTTCCGTTTGAACCGCCTCAATCACGAGGCGATCCCCGGCAGCGCCGACGAGGTGCGGGCCCGTTACCTGCGCATCGTGGAGCTGTGCGAACTGGCTGAGGACGAGCTCGATGAGCAGACCTCCGCGCTCGCCGACCGGGTCGCGCGGGCGCGGCACGCACCCGAGATCATCGCCGGCGTACGAGCGGACACCGAGCGTCTGCGCGCTCGCATCCCGCACGCCCGCGAGACCATCGAACGCCTCGCCGCCCGCTATGCGCAGGAGGCGCTTGTCCACGTGGAGACCAACGTTGCGGAGGCGGATCAGCTGCTCGGATTCGCCGAGCACAGCGTGGGCGTGGGCGAGCGGCGGCGTTCGGCCGGTCTGCGCGAGCAGGCGAACGTCGCGCTCGAGGCATCCGTTGCATCGGTGCGCCGAGCAGCGACCCTCCTCGATGCGGTGGAGACCTTCGAGGTCGAGGCGTTGCGAGCGGAGTCCACGCTGGCCGCGCTCGTCGAGGCGTCCCGTCGCGACCTCGCCGCCGCGCTCGAGGAGCCCCACTCCCGCGGCATCGCGAACGCGATCGGCGAGCTGCGGCAGCTCTCGCCGCCCTCCCGCCAGCCGGCGTCAACACCGACCCGTTCGCCCACCTGGGTCGACTGCGCGAGGCGCTTGCGGCGCTGGATGCCGCGATCGCGTCGGGCCGCGAGCGCGCGACACGTCCGATTCAGCCGATGGCCCATGTGCACCATGCGATCAAGGACGCAGACCGACAGCTCGATGTCGCCCGCGATGCCATCGCCCGCCACCGGGCGTGGATCGGCGCCGAGGCCCTGACGCTGCTGGCCGAGTCCGAGCGCATCCGGATCGATCTCAGCCACTCCCTCGGCAGCTCCGCGGAGACGGTCAGGGTGACGGACCAGGATCACCGAGAGCAGATGATCGCGATGGCCCAGCGTGTCGCGTCCCTCGCGGGCGAAGCCCTGCACCTCGCGCGGCGCGACATCGATGCGTCCCGATCGCAGGGTCGCGGGCGTCTTCGACTCACGGCCGCACAGCGTCTCACTACACGAGCTACAAGCGATACCTGAGCGCGGCGCACGGGTGGCTTCTGATGTGCTGACCTCAGCGTGCGACGAGAAAGCTCACGGCAGCCGACCACATGCCGAGGAACGCGACGGGCACGGCCGCGATCACGGCCACGACCCAGAGCCCGCGCCTGCGGCGTGCCCGTTCGATATCGCGCCGCAGCAGGTCGAACGCGGTGTGATCGACGGCGTCGGCTTCCGGCATCCGTTTCCATGCCGCAGGCTGCGCCGCGACTGCCGCGAGGTGCTCCACCTGCTGTGGCGTGAGAGTGACCGGACGGCGCTGTAGCCAGCGCACGAGCTCGTGGTCGTGCAGCACGGCCACGTCGTAGGGGCGCTCGCGCACCGTCATCCGTCGTGCCCCGACGATCGCAACGATCGGTGTCACGTCCACGAGCATGTGGGCGGCGACCGAAAGCAGCTTCGAAGCACGCTTCGCCTCGTAGCCCGCATTCCGCAGGTGGTCGGTGCGCTGCCCGTTCACCAGGATGCGTCGCCCGCCGACCCACACGTTCTGCCCGCGGTGATGCTTCGTGTTGACCGTGAACACGCCCGCAGGCCCGATCACGACGTGGTCGAGGTCGCTCGAACCAGACCCGACCGGCACGGAGTGCAGCACGTACCACCCCGGCCCGAGCGCCGCGAGCCGCCGCGCGATCTCGAGCTCGCCGAGCGCGCCGACGTACCAGGGCTGAGCCTCGCGGCCGAGTGGGGAGACCCCGAAGAAGCGCTGTATGGCCGTGTTCTTCGGGATGGTGGCCTGGACGCGCATGCATTCGGCGATGACGGATGTCGCGGGGCGGCGCAGGCCGAGGGAATGGGTGACGACGGGGTCGTTCGTCATGGGCAATGAGGGCTCGACTTCGGTGGTCGGAAGGGTCGCTCGATCCTCCCAGCGGCACTGCCGACGCAGGGAGTCCCCAAAGGGGGGTTGCCGCGCCGACGACGATGTCGCGTACGGTCACTCCATGCACTTCGAGCGGATGGCTGAGGCCATGGGGCTGACGCAGGCCGACCTGCACACGTATGGCGCCGAGGATGCGGAAGAGCTCATCTCCATCCTGCAGGCGCTCGAACAGGCGGACGGCCACGTGGATCCGTGGCTCAGGCCCGGCGGTGCCTGGGAGCGCGCCAGTGTGGCTGTCGAGGTTCTCGGCGTGAGTCGTTGGACGGCTCGCCAGCGGCCGAGTCCGCTTCCGATCGACATGATCGAGGAGGTCGACGAGGTCGTCGCGGAGCTGCGCGCGGTGTGGCTGGTGTGCATGACGGCGGACGAAGCTCGCGGCCTGAAGCGCAGGCTCTGGTCGGAGTACAAGCCCGCATACAACATCCTGTGACGATCACTTCGGTGTCAGCGTCGCCCGTCGGTGTTGCTTGGCGAAAGTGAGCGTTCGGGAATCCGCGGTACTTCGGTACCTCGGTACTTCTTGAATCTGTCTCTACTTCTCTACTTCTCTACTTCTCTACTTCTCTACCGCCATCCCATCGTTGACGCCCGTGACCGAACGCGGTCAGCGCCGACGGCCACTGGCTTGCCTCTGTGAGCTGAAGCGCACCGGCCTCACCCCACGGTGGAGGCATCCGTCTTCTGCAACGAATCGCCTGCGTTCTGTGCGACCTTCGCCTTGACCTTTCGCGTCTCAACGATGACGGCGATGACATTCACGATCGCCAATGCGAAGGCGAGCCACGGGAGCCATGGCTTCTCGTCGCTGATGAAGAGGAAGAAGACTCCGAGCAGCGTCATCACGATTGGCGATACCCACAGGAACTGGAGGTAGCGCTTCGTGTTGCGTTCTTCAATGGATGAGTCGGTCGGCACGTACCAAGTATCGGCATCGAGGGACCGCGCGTGGGTCACGTTCCCGCATCGACTCGCGCCGAACATGAATCCCGCACTGATGTCGATCCCACCCTGTCCTCGATCGACGCCTGAGTAGAAGCATCCTTCGAGCTATCCACTCGAAGCATCGGCTCTCACTCAAGGAGACAGGATCATGTCAACACCCCGGGCACTCCGCCCCCTTCGCAACCCGGCCTACCGCTGGCTCGCCGCGGCGCTCGTGTCGTCGCTGATCGGCACCGGCATCTGGATGGTCGCGCTGGTCTGGCAGATCGTCGCGATCGGCGGCGGCGCGGCCGAGCTCTCGCTCGTCGCCGGCGCTTCGGCGATCGGGATGCTGCTGACGACGCTGCTCGGCGGGGCGCTCGCCGATCGGATGTCGCAGAAGCGGATCCTGTTCGTCGTCGAGGTCGTGCGGGCCGCGAGCGTCGGCGTCGTCGCGATGCTGTCGCTGAGCGGCGGACTGGCGGCCTGGCAGCTCGCGGTGGTCGCGTTCATCGGCGGCGTGATGGCCGGGCTGTACTACCCGGCGTACTCGGCGCTGCTGCCGAGCGTGCTGCCCGAGGACCAGCTGCTCGCCGCGAACGGCTTCGAGGGCATGGCCCGGCCGGTGCTCATGCAGGCGGGCGGGCCTGCGCTCGCGAGCGCGCTCATCGCGGTCTCGTCGCCCGGCGCAGCACTCGCCGTAACCGCGCTGACCGGTGTCGTCGCGGCGGTGTGCATCCTGAAGGTTCCCGACGTGCCGCTGCGCGGCGAGCGCCCCGAGGCGGAGAGCGGCAGCACGCGGCATCCGGCCGTGGCCCTGCTCGTGGACGTGCGCGAGGGCTTCGTCGTACATGGTGCGCACGCCGTGGCTGCTCGGCACGCTGACGTTCGCGTCGCTGCTGATCTTCCTGATCATGGGGCCGTTCGAGGTGCTCGTGCCGTTCGTGATCAAGGACGTCGCCGGCGGCGGCCCCGAGCGACCACGCGCTGATCCTGGCGGCGTTCGGCATCGGCGGTGCGGTCGGGTCGGCCGTCATCGCCTCGCTCCGGATGCCGCGCCGCTACCTCACCGTGATGAACCTGCTCTGGGCGTTCGGATGCCTCCCGCTCGCGGTGTTCGGCCTGACCGACCAGATCTGGGTGATGGCGATCGCCGCCTTCCTGGTGGGTGCGGCGTTCAACGGCGGCGTCGTGATCTGGGGCACGCTGCTGCAGCGCCGCGTCCCCGCGGCCATGCTCGGCCGGGTCTCGAGCCTCGACTTCTTCGTCTCGCTCGCGTTCATGCCGATCTCCATGGCGATCGCCGGACCCGCGGGTGAGTCGCTGGGGCTGCCGGTGGTGTTCCTCATCGCGGGGCTCGCGCCGCTCGTGATCGGGGTGGTCGCGATCGTTGCGGCACGGATGCGGCGCGACGAGATCGCGCACCCGCTCGACGCGGGCGACGAGACGAACGTGGTCGCCGACGCGCGCGACGCCGACCTCGTGCCGGCCGCAGCGTAACCGGGACGGCACCGAACCCCGCAACGCGCTGTTGCGGGGTTCGACGCGTCGGTGCTGCGAGCTCAGCTCGTGAGCCGACCCAGCACCGCTTCCGCGAGCGCGATCGCCGTGGCCTCGTCGTTCGCGGTCACGTTGTACCAGTCCCGGCCGACCGCGAGGTCGACGGCGCAGGTCGTGCCGAACCGATCGTCGCAGCGGACGGATGCCAGGTCGCCCGAGGCGAGGCCAGCGAGCTCGATCGGCGTCGACGTTCCGGCTTGGAGCATCCGCAGGTACGCCCAGCGTCCCTGGTGAAGCCAGTCCACCCTCGCCGCCCGGCTGAGGTCATCGACGCCCCACCCGCAGCCCCAGGCATCCGCGTGGAGCCTGGCCTCGGCCCACTCGCTCCAGCCGCCTGAGCCCGTCATCGCCTGCGCGTCAGGCGTCCCCGTGATCGATCGCACCTGGTCGACCGGGATGACCGCGTCGCAGTCCTCCGACGCTGGCAGGGTCATCCGCTCCGGGATGGTGGTCGCGGCGGCCGGTCCGGCCGCGCCCACCGCGGCGACGGTCGCGTCGACGATCGACTGCCAGCCCGACGGTGCGAGCTGCCCGCCGCCGTATGCCGAGATGGTGACCCAGGCATCGCCGACGGCGGAGCTCGCCCAGCACCACGTGTCGCCGCACTGGGTCTCCTCAGCAGGCATCCCGTGCTGTGTGGCGTATTCGCTCCAGCCGGCGGCCGGCCGTGGGACGACCGAGATCGTGACGCCCATGTAGTCCGGCTCCGTGCCGTACTGGTCGTTCATGGGCACGCCGTTCGACCACTCGCACACGCTGCCGCCGACGGCGAGGATTGCGGAGCGCCTCGGGATCGCGATCCCGACGCCGGACTCCGAGAGGATCGGATCCACCGCGGCGACGTCGGTCGAGAAGAGGCCCGACACCAGCGTGGGATCGACCAGGGTGCCACAGTCCAAGCCATAACGCGACGCGGGCTGGCCGGCCGTCACCGCGTATTCGCTGGGCGCCGATGCGGTCGGCGGCGCGCTCGCGGCATCCGTTGTCGATGTCGTCGTGTCCCCTTGCGGCGCCGAGATGACGCCGAGCGCGAAGGCGGCTCCGGCGCCAGCACCGAACAACGCGGCTACGCCGAGCCCCAGCCAGACGATGCGGTGGGCGGACAGCCGTTTCCCGGGCGCCGGTTCCTGCGCGACCCGCTCGAGCACGTTGCGCTTCATCGAGACGAGGAGGCGCGTCAGCTCATCTCCAGTGGGAGGTTCAGACCTCATCGAGGCTCACCGCCTTCTTCAATCGGGCCCGGCTCCGGGACACGCGTTGCTTGACTGCGCCGACGCTGAGGTTGAGCTGCTCGGCCGCCTCGGCGTAGGGCAGACCTTCGACCAGGCAGAGCTCGCACACCTGCCGGTCGATCGGTTCGAGTCGTTCGATCTCGTCGAGGACCCAGCGCAGGTCTTCCCGCGCCGCCTCGGCGTCGTGATGTTCGCGGACGACGTCGGCGCGGAATGCGGCTTCGTCGTCGAACTGGTCAGCCCGATTGCGGGCTGCCCTTCTGGCGGCGTTCATGCCGAAGTTGCGGCACGTGACGAGGAGCCACGGAAGCAACGACGTCTCCGCGATCATGATCTCCGCCGCCTTGCGCCAGGCCGTGAGGAACGTGTCCTGCACGATCTCCTCGACATCCATCCGGCTCGGCGCGATCGCCCAGGCGTACCGCGTCACCGCCGGGGCATGCCGATCGAACACGACCGCCATCGCGCGTTGGTCGCCACTCGCCAAGCGCTCCAGGAGCTCGGCGTCTGTGCCATCGCTCTCGTCCACGTCACACCCCCCTTCACTCTAGGAATGTCGAGAGGTGAGCAAAGGTCACAAAGTGGGATCAAATTGGCTGGCTGCCGTGGCTCACCAGGTGCCGCCGACGGGGTGCTGCTCATCCGTGAACACGCCCCCGAGCGGCGCCTGGGTGTCGGGCTCGGGCGGCACCGCCCCGTCGCGCTCGATCGCCACCGCTCGGGCGTCGTCCTGCGGGCGGTAGCCGATCGCGAATCCGGCGTCGAGCGAGAACCACCCGGGTGCATTGGCCGAGACGCCCCACACGATGTGGTGCGCACCGTCGTCGAGCGCGAGAGCCGGCCTCGATGAGCCGGGCCATGTCGCCGGGCGAGAGCCACTGGGCAGTCGTTCGGCCGTCGCCGGCATTGCCCGTGAAGGCGCAGATGCGAGCGCTGACGACCGACATCCCGAACCGGTCGGCGTACAGGCTGCCGAGCGCCTCCATGGCGGCCTTGCTGACGCCGTAGTAGGTGTCGGGTCGCGGAAGCGGCGGCATGGTCGCTCTCGCCGCGGCGACCGGCTGGAATCCGACGGCGTGGATCGAGCTCGCGAGCAGCACGCGATCGACGCCGGTGCGCCGTGCTGCTTCGAGCACTGTGTGCGTTCCGTCGATGTTGACCCGCAGCAGGTCGGCCCACGGCCGTTCCGACGACAGGCCCGCGAGGTGCACCAGGCCGGATGCCCCGTCGAGCACCTCTTCCATCCCGTCGGCGTCCTCGATCGACACGTCGTGCCAGGAGATGTCGTCGCCGGGCTCGAGTTCGGTCGGACTCGTGTCCACGAGACGCAGCATCCGGCCCGGGCGGCGCAGGAGCGGGACGACCTCGCGTCCGATCCGCCCTGAGGCGCCGGTGATGACGACGGTCTGCTCGATTGACGGCATCAGGTCTCTTCCTCGTGGTGTGGATCGGTTCAGGCGCTGTCTCCGACAGCATCCCCTCGATGACGGATGCTACTCGGGTCATGCTCGTCGCTCAGCCCCGGTCGTGGATGGTGACCTGGTACCCGTCGGGGTCGGCGAAGGTGAAGGTGCGCCCGAAGGGGCCGTCGATGGGAGCGGACGTGATCGCGGCGCCGGCGCTGACGAGGTCGTCGTGCATCCGCTGCGCGTCGTCGGCGCGAACCCAGAGGCCGATGCCGCCGCCCGGCTGGGCGAGCGCGTCGAGGTCGACGCCCGGCAGCGGTTCCCGCACGGCGAAGGGGATGGGCTGGGTGGCGAAGACGACCGCGTGGGGCGGCGAGACCTCGGCGCGATCCAGGCCGAGGTGCTGTTCGTAGAACGCGGCCGAGCGCTCGAGGTCGCGCACCTGCAGCGAGATGAAGTCGGGTCCGATCGCGGACATGTGTTGCCTCCTTGTGTGTCAGAACATTGACATCAGCACGGTATGTCAGACTACTGACATGAGTCAAGTCCGCACGGGCGTCGATCTGGACGCCTCACTCGGCTACCTGCTCAAGCAGGCGGCCAGCACGCTGCGATCATCGATGGATGCCGCGTTGCGGCCGCTCGGCCTGACCGTGCCGCAGTACGCGTGCCTCGAGTTGCTCGCCCAACGACCCGGGCTCTCGAACTCCGAGCTCGCGCGCGGTGCGTTCGTGACCAGGCAGTCGATGAACGTGCTGCTGCAGCGGCCTCGAACGCGACGGGTTCGTCTCCCGCCCCGCCGAGCCGCCGGCCACCGGCCGCGCACTGCCGGTGCAGCTGACGACGCTCGGACGTGAGCGACTCGCGGTGGCAAGCTCGGCGGCTCAAGCAGTCGAGGAGCGGATGCGCGCCCGGCTCGATGCCGATCAGCAGGAGGCGCTGCGGGCGCTGCTCACCGCGACCATCACGGCGCTGAACGAGGCCCCCGCTAGTCAACCAACGCGGATCGCCGACGGCTTCGCCGCAGCACCGTGACCGTGGCCACCGCCGCGAGTCCCGCGAGGGCGGCGACGACCGCCAGGGTCTCGCCGTCGGGGCGAACGACGCTCTGCCCGCGAAGCGCCTGCCAGGTGACGAGCAGCACGACCGCGGTGTAGGTCGCCCCCGCCACGGTGAGCAGGCGGGCGCGGGTCGTCGCGTCCAGGTGCGTCCAACCGCAGCAGCGCCCAGGCGAGCAGCGGCAGCAGCTGCAGCGCGTGCAGCCCGATGAAGTGTCCGATGCGCAGGTCGCCGTGCTCGAGGCTCCAGCCGGTGATGGGCATGCCCGCCCCGCCATCCACCGCCCCGACGGTGTGTCCGCCGGAGTCGTTCCATCCCTTGTTGAAGATCATCGTGAGGGCAGCGAGCATGCCGAGCACGCAGATGCCGATGCCCCAGCGCAGCCCAGCCGCCAATCCCGGGTCGAGGCCTCGCTGCATCAGGGCCAGCACGCCGGCGGCGATGGTCGCGATCAGCACGATCGAGATGATGCCGGCCATCGAGTAGAGGACCGCGGCATCGAAGGGGGTGGATTCGTTGTAGTGGCTGGTCGTGCCGCGGAAGACCTGCATCTCGATGAGCGCGATCTCGGCGACGAGGGCGACCGTGATGACGGTGCTGAGCACCGCCAGCAGCCGATCGTGGCCTCGGACATACGACAGGATCCAGCGCAGCGTCAGCAGGTAGACCGCGATCGAGAACGAGAACTTGGCGGGTTTCATCCAGGCGGGCGCCCCAGTGAGCACGGTCGGATCGACGATCAGGCCGACGACGGCGATCGCGAACGCGACGGCGCTGAGGCCGGCGCCGACCGCGAGCACGGCGCGTGCCGCGGACGACGGGCGAGGGGAGGAGAGGCGAAGTGGGTTGGGGTCGAGGTGGTCATGCCTCGATGCTCCGCGCCGGCCGTCCAGCCGTCATCGCACCGGGGAACGCCTCGTTCTCGTACCACGGTACGAGGCGCGAACCCGTCCGATACGGTTTCGTTGAGGCGAAGGCCGAGGCCGAGGCCGAGGCCAGGGCCAAGGCGAAGGCCGAGAGGAGCGACGCATGAAGCGAGCTTCAGTCGCGGCGGGTTCACGGGTCACCGACCTCGTCTACGCCGGCATCGCCCTCGTCGCCGCGGTACTGGCCGTGGTCGGTGCGCAGTTCCATCCCGCGGTCGTGGTGGCCATGCTGATCGCCTTGGTGCCGTGGGCGCTGCTCGTCTTCGGCGTCGAACTCCCCCAGCTCGCCTTCGCGGCCCTCGCGATCATCCCCGTGATCCCCGTCATCGCCCTCTCCGAGATCGGCGCTGCGCTCTTCCTCAGCTTCGCGGCGGCCAGCCGGCTCGCCAGCAGGTCCGACGACCGCTGGTTGGTCGGCACGGTCACCGTCGTCATCATGGTGCTCCCGTTCGTGCCGTTCCTGTTCGGGGTCGAGTGGGATGTGGGCGCGATCTACTTCGCGTTCGGCGGCGCGTTCAGCGTGCTCGTGGGGGTGCTCCTGCGGCGCGCCACGCGGTTGGCCGACGAACTGCGCGCTGCCGAAGGGGAGCTGGCGGATGCCGCGGCGCGCGAGGAGCGGCACCGGCTCGCCCGCGACGTGCACGACCTCGTCGCGCATTCGCTGACGGTCGTCGTGCTGCACGTCGGCGGGGCACGTCGTGTGCTGCGCTCGAATCCGGATGCCGCTGAGGCGGCCCTCATCGAGGCCGAACGGGTGTCGCGCGAGAGTCTCGACGCCATTCGCGGGGCCGTCGGGATGCTCCGGGATGACGACGAGTCCGAGGGGGCATCGTTGGACCTCGAGCGACTCGTCACGACCTATCGCTCGGCCGGGCTTCCGGTGGAGCTGAGCATCACCGGCACCGCGGAACCCCTTTCGCTGCCCCTCCGGCTCACGCTCTACCGGGTCGTGCAGGAGGCGCTCGCCAACGCCGCCCGGCACAGCGCACCTGGCACGTCGGCCACCGTGGAGATCGGGATCGACGATCACGCCGTGGTCGCCCGGGTCTCCAACGAGTTCACGCCGACCGGCGCGACGGATCCCGGTCCCGGTTCAGACGGTTACGGGCTCGTCGGACTGCGGGAGCAGACCGCCTCGCTCGGCGGCGAGCTCAGCAGCGGGCCCGAGGGCGACTCGTGGGTCGTCGAGTGCCGGCTTCCCGTCGGGGGTGCCGCGTGACCGCGCCACTTCGGCTCGTGCTCGTCGACGACCAGGCCATGGTGCGAGCCGGTCTCGCGCTCATCCTCGGTGCCGAACCCGACATCTCGGTGGTCGCCGAATGCGCGGACGGCACGGGCGTGCTGCCGGCGGTTCGCGCTCACCAGCCCGACCTCGTGCTGATGGACGTACGGATGCCGCGGATGGACGGCCCCGAGGCGACGCGGCAGCTGCGGGCCGTCTCCGACTCCCCTCCCGTGCTCGCCCTGACGACGTTCGATGACGACGCGGTGCTCTGGGGAGCGCTGACGGCCGGGGCCGCGGGCTTCGTGCTCAAGGACAGCCCGGCCGAAGACCTGATCGCGGCGGTGCGTGCCGTCGCCGCCGGGGGAGCCTGGCTGGACCCACGGGTGCTTCCCCGGGTGTTGGCGCGGGCGAAGGATCGTGCGCCGGCGTCTCCGACGGCGAGCCGGGCCCTCGAGCAGCTGACCCCACGCGAGCTCGAGGTGCTGCGCCGCATCTGCCGCGGGGCGAACAACCGCGAGATCGCGGCGCAGCTGCACGTGGGGGAGCGCACGGTGAAGTCGCACGTGTCGGCGATCTTCATGAAGCTCGGCGCGCGCGACCGGGCCGCGGCGATCATCGCCGCCTACGACGCGGGGTTGCGCACGTAGGTTTCGACTTCAGGCCGAAGGCGTCACTGCTGGTTCGTGAAGCTCGCCTCGGCATGATCCACCGTGGGCGAGTTGGTCATCGTCATCGCATTCGGATCCGCGACGGACCAGGCTTCCCTCCACGAAATCGACTGGTCCGGCTCGAGTACGCTCGAGGGTTCGACGCTGATCTCCTCGCCGCTGTCGAGGAAGTCGAAGATGATGGTGGCCGGCTGACCGCCCGACGTGACCTCCGAGTAGGGAAGCAGCGCGATGCTGGCATCCGAGCCGTTGGTGATCGTGACCGTGAACACCACGTTGTTCGGGAAGGAAACGCCCGAGGCGAACTCGGTCGGAACATACGGTTCGGGCTGGGACACGCTCATTCCGACGCCGTCGTCCCAGAGCATCGTCTCGCCGAACGTGGCGGTTGCGCTCGCGGGCATGATCAACCCGAGGGGCGGCTCCTCGATGGGTTCGGCTTCGGGCGAGGGCTCTGCCGCGTCCTCCGTCGCCTCTTCGGTGGCGACGTTCAGTTCGCCCATGATCGCGGGGACCGTGTCCGTCGCCGCGACAACGACGAGGGAGATGAGGGTGAGGACGATGCCGACGATCGAAACGATCATGGCGGTGAGCGCCGACCACTCCCTGCCCCTGAGCACGAACGCGACGATCGAGAGCGCGAGTGCGATCGTGAGGAGTACCGATCCGACGACCGAAAGAATGGGGATGTACAGGGAGATAAGGCCTATCACGGCCAGCGCCAGCGCGGTGATGCTCGAACGCATTCGGTCGGCGGGTCTTCGGCGCAGGCGCCTCGGGGGTGGCCGGCGCAGATGCGACCGCCACCGTGGCCGGCGCGGTAGCTGTGGGACGGTCTCGCCGGCTGGTGCCGCTGTCGTCGGGGCGACCCAGTCGGATGCCGGGATCGTGGCGCCGTTCGGCTCGGGTGGCGTGTGATCTGTCCACGCGTCGCCGTCCCAGTAACGGGGATTCCCTGAACCGTCGTCGTACCAGCCTGCAGGGGCCTTCCTCGGCTCGCCCACACTCCGAGTGTGGCACTGCCGGAGCTCGAGATGTGGGTTCCGCCCGCCCCAGATCGGGGCACGTCGCGGTCTGGGATCCAGGGCGGTGCGCCGGCTATTCGACGGTCGTGAAGGTCGCCTCCTCGTACGTGAAGTCGGGCGAGACCTGCATCGTCAGCGAGCCCGGGTCGGCGACCGACCACGCGCTGTCGATGCGGGCAGAGCGCCCCGCCGCACGCATCACGGCGCCGAACCGGCTCCAGCAGCCGCCCGCACGGAGCGCTGGTACGCGCCCGGCGTCAGCCCGACCACGCCGCGGAAGTCGTTGCTGAGGTGCGACTGGTCGGCGTAGCCGAGCCGAACGGCGAGGTCGGCGAGCTCCGCCGAGGCATCCGTCGAGAGCACCCGCGCGACCTCCTGCAGGCGCACCCGGCGCGCGACCCACTTCGGGCCATGGCCGACGGTGCGGGCGAGGGCGCGCTGTACCGCGCGGTCGCTCACCCCGAACCGAGCGGCGAGCGTCGTGCCGGTGCGGCGGCGCACGCGGTCGGCGAGCTCCACGAGCACTTCGTTCGCGAGTTCGAGCTCTGCGTCCAGAGGACGTTCCTCGAGCAGGGCGCCGATCGCGGCGTCGGCCGCCGACGCCCGCGCCGAGGCATCCGTCGCCGGCTCGATCGTCGCGAGCAGCCGGTGCAGGCGAGCGTCGAGGGTCGGGGTGACGGGCGTCGTGGCATCCGCGAGTTCGCGCACCGGAAGGTCGCTGACGACCGCGAGCCCGGCTGGGCGGAGCCGGATCGCGAAGACCGAACCCGATCCGGTGATGCGTCGGCGCCACGCGCCGCCCTGCACACCGGTGACGACGAGGGGCGCGGGCACGTCGCCCGACTCGATCGTGAGCGTGACCGCCGGGTGGTCGATGATGCGCTGGTCGATGCGCTCACCAGCCGGGAGGTCCCACGTCACGTGCCAGTAGCGGTCGACCACGTCGGCGACCGAGGGATGCGGATCGAGCCAGGTCGCGGCGTACCGCTCGACGTTGCGCGGATGCAGCATGCCCGACCGCTCATCGGGGCGGATCGGATGACTCGTGGGTGCCGGCGCGGGCTGCCGCATGTGCCCATTCTGGCGATCACGCGGTCGGATTTCTGCAAGACGCGGGACATGGACCTCGGCGACGATCGACGCATCCGTGGGGAGGGCAGGTCGTCGGCGGCGCAGATCGTCGGCGGCATCGAGATGAGGAGGAGTCGATGATCGAGGCATTCGGTGCCGTGAACTGGTGGGCGGCGGCGCTCGGCGCGGTCGCGTACTTCGTGCTCGGTGCGCTGTGGTTCTCGCCGCTGTTCGGACGCGCGTGGGACCGGGCCGTCGGTCACGAGCGGCAGCGGGGCGAGCGGTTCCCGACGTCGTACTACGTCGTGCCGCTCGTGAGCAGCATCGCGATCGCCGTGGCGACCGCCTGGACTGGCCGAGGCGGTCGGGCTCGCCGGGTTCTGGGACGGCGCGCTCTTCACCGTCGCGCTCGGTGTCGGCATCGCCGCCGCGGTCTCGGTGACGAATGCCATGACGCCGAACATGCGGCATCCGTTCATCTACGGCGCAGTGACCGGCGGCTACCACGTCGTCGGGATCGGCATCGTCACCGCGATCGTGATCGCCTTCGGGTGAGTGCGGGTCACGCCCCCCGCTACGGCACGTTCGTGAAGGTCGCGCTCGGATACAGGAAGCTCGGAGCAGCCTGCAGCGTGAGGGAGCTCGGGTCGTCGAGCGACCAGGCGGCCCTCCAGCTGACCGACCCGCCCGGCTCGACCGTGGCGGTCGGAGGGATGCCGACGTCGTCGCCGGGGCCGAAGACGTCGCTTCCGATGTCGAAGACCTGGCTCACCTCCTGATCCCCCGATGAGAGCGTCGGAAGCGGCAGGGGCTGCAGGTCCTCCGTCGAGTTGTTGGTGATCGTCAGCGTGAACACGACCGTGTTCTCGCGCGTCGCGCCGACCGCGAACTCGCTCGGGGTGTACGGCTCGGGCACCGAGACCGTCAGTGCGACGCCGTCGTCCCAGGTCATCGTCTCGCCGAACGCGAGATCGCCCGCCACGGGCGCCTCGGGTTGCTCGGCGTCGGGCTCCGCACCCGGGTCATCCTCACCCGGCAGCGGGAACACCGGCACGTCGGGAATCGAATCGTCGATCTCGTCGAACACGTTGCCGATCGCCCCGATGAGCAGGATGACGAACATGACGATGCCGACGATGGCGGCGATGATCGACACGACGAGCCCCGTGACCGCCGCCCACTTCGCGCCACGCAGGAACAGGCCGATGAGCGAGAGCACGAACGCGGCGGGCACGAGGATCCACACAAGCCCACTCGCCGGCGGGATGAACATGAACACGAGGCCCACGATCGCGACGACGAGTGCGATGATGCCCACCACGTTCGGCCCGGGGTTCGACGGCTCGGTGAACGGATGCTCCGGCAGCACCATCGTGGAGCCTGCGCCGTAGCTCTCCGTCGTCGCGTCGGTGTTCGCGCCGACGGCCGCGTATGGCACGGTCGGCGTGGCATCCCCATACGCGGCGTACGGGTCGCTCCATCCGCCTGACACACTCGGGGCGTCGCCGTAGCCGGACCCCGCGGCATCCGACCCGCGAGCCCCCCAGACGAAGGGAATCGTCGGACCGTCCGCCGCCGCGGCCTGCGACCCTGCGGTGTCCGGGAACTCGGGGCCGACCTGCGGTGCCGGCGCGGTCACTGGCCCGGGCGCCACGTACTGCGTCCAGGCGTCGCCGTCCCAGTACCGCCGCCCGCCGGACCCGTCTTCGTACCACCCGGCGGGCGCCCTCGTCGGGTCGCTCATCTCTCGATGGTGACAGAGCCGGCGCGCCATCGCATCGGTCAGTTTCCGCGCGCCACAGCCGCCACCCAGCGCCGCCCGTAGGATCGAAGGCATGGCCGGATTCTGGGGCAAGCGCAAACGTGATCAGGCTGAACTCCAAGCCCAGGACGCCGACCTGGCGAAGCGGGCTGGAACGGCCCTGGTCGGCGCCGACGAGCGCATCCGGGTCACCACCGACGAGCTCGTCTTCGCCGAGGCCGAGCTGGGGCCCGACGCGACCGCGGAGCTGCGCACAGCGCTCACGGCGGTGCGGCAGCACCTGGGCGAGGCGTTCCGGTTGAACCAGCTCAATTTCGACGAGATCCCCGACACCGCCGAAGAGCTGCGGTCCCGCAATGCCCGCATCGTGCAGCTGTGCGATTGGGCGGAAGACGTGCTCGACGAGCGCACCGCGGCCCTCGCCGACAAGGTCGCGCGAGCGCGGCGGGCTCCCGAGATCATCGCCGGCGTGCGAGCGGATGCCGCGCGCCTCCGCGCCCGCATCCCCCACGCCCGCGACACCATCGAGCGGCTCGCGGCCCGCTACGCGCCGGAGGCGCTCGCCCAGGTGGAGGCCAACCCCGCCCAGGCCGATCAGCTGCTCGGATTCGCCGAGCACAGCGCGGGCGTGGCGGAGCGCCGGCGGGAGGCCGGGCAGCGCGAGCAGGCGAATCTCGCGCTCGAGGCATCGACGGAATCGGTGCGCCGAGCGGCGACGCTCCTCGATGCGGTGGAGACCTTCGAGATCGAGGCGCTGCGTGCCGAGTCCACGCTGGCGGCGATCGTCGAGGACTCCCGCGACGACCTCGTCGTCGCGCTCAAGGAGCCGCACTCGCCCGGTGTCGCGACCGCGATCGCCGAACTGCAGACTGCCCTCGCCGCCCTTCCGTCGGCCGGCGTCAACACCGACCCGTTCACCCAGCTGAGTCGCCTGCGCGAGGCGAACGCGGGACTGGATGCCGCGATCGCGGCGGCCCGCGAGCGCGCGGCGCGTCCGATCCCGCCGCTGGAGCACGTGCGCCACGCCATCGACGACGCCGACCGGCAGCTCGCCGTCGCCCGGGACATCATCGCCGGCCACCGCGGCTGGATCGGCGCCGACGCTCGCACCCGGCTGGCCGAGTCCGAGCGCATCCGGGTCGACCTCGACCACTATCTCGGTACTTCCGCGGCGGCCGCCACCGTCATCGATGAGGATCACCGAGAACAGGCGATGGCGATGGCCCGGCGGGTCGCGTACCTCGCGGGCGAGGCCCTGCGGCTCGCACAGCGCGACATCGACGCGTCGCGTCCGCAGGACCCCGGGCAGTGGGGCGGCCAGGGCTGGGGCGGCGGTCGACGCAGCGGCGGCGGCGACATGATGGGCGGCATCCTCGGCGGCCTGGTCATCGGCAGCATCCTCGACGGCTTCATCGACTGAGTACGGATGCCCGAGACGCGCATCGAGCGGGGACGCGTTTCGGTCAGCTGAGGCTCGCTGCTGTTATTCGGCCCGTGAACTCGATCTATCGCTGGCCAGGTGTGGCGCTCGCGGCATCGGAGATGAGACTTGGCTGGCTGAGGACGCAATGATCAAGTGGGTGAGATCGGCGAGCCGGGCAAGCACCACCGGCCCTGGCAGATTCAGATCAAGCGCGTGGCAGTGGATTGTGACCCCAGCCTGCTCAATCACGTAAGGGAGCGCGTCACGCTCGCCCTTCGCATAGATGAGGTGGACGTTCTGAAGACTATGGCGAACCGCGTACGTGAGGGCTTGGTAGATGTCGGCATTCGGATAGCCCGCAGGCGACTCCAGCTTGTACTTGGCATCTGCAACGGCTATAAGACGATCGGCACGGAATAGCACCAAGTCGGGTTGAATCTCCAGCAGTTGGTCGCGATCGAGAGCTGCACGGTGATGGGGATACAGCTCCGCCCCCACGGTGTGAGCAGCTCGGGTCATTCCTCTTGTGACGAACCGCTCGAATACATTCGCCATGTTCACAAGTAGGCCGTCGCCTTCGAACAGTGGGTCCACCAGATCGACGCCTCGATTCGAGAGGACGAGCCTCGCCAGGGCGTCGGCACTCCTGTAGTGCTGGTTCGTGCGATCAAAACGGATCGTCGGCAGGGCCGATCCGGGCGGGATGGCCTGAACTCCTGTGAACCGAGTCGAGAGTGCCTGGAGTTCGGTCCGGACCCGCCGCCGAATTTCGGGTGCATTGATCAAACGAACGAGCGCGGATTTCAGAATCCGATTCGCTGGGATATCCGGTGTGAAGTCGTCGTATCCGATCTCGATCGGAACGGGTACGCCAGGTCGGCGCTTAAGCTGAGTAGCGATCTGCCAGCGCCCTCGAATCGTCGGCGCGGACTCCTCCAGCCAGTGGTAGCCCTTGTGTAAACCGGTGCGAGTTGCGCGACTCACATGACGAGCGAGAAGGAGAGCGACGGCTGTCGTTAGATCGGTGCCCGGTGAGATATCGAGCGCCTCGTCACGCCACGGGTCGGTCTGCAATGCGTAGTCCACCATGAACACGAGGCTGGCAATGTCCACCTTCGGGTGAATGAGAATGTCGTCGCCCCCGACGCGGAAGGCACCAACTCGACGAATTCCCGTGATGTTCCACGTCCCTTGGGAACCAGACGGCATTACCGTCGCCACATCGCGCCGGACGAGGGCGCGCGCGACTGCGTCGGGCAAGGGGACATCCCTAATGACCGACTTCTCCTTGAACTCGTACGTGGTTATAGATCGGCCTCGCCTTCAGGGACGGATGTCTCATTTCGCAGGATGCTGGCGAGGGCGTACCGCGAGGCGACGTCCGTGCCGTCGCCGTAGTGCATCTCTTCCAAGAGCGGCAGGATCTCGAGCTCCCAGATGATGCGAAGTCGGTCGTAGGTCAGTGCCGGCTTCATGAAGTAGCTTGGCCCGATCTTGAAGGCATCATCAGGAATACGGCGATTCAGTTCGGCTAGGACACCCGGTAAGACGTCAGCCAGCGATCTCCCACTCAGCCAGGACTCGAACATCCCCTTGATCGGAGCTCGATCCGGATGGAGCTCTATGAACGCAAATCGCCTCCGCATTGCCGAGTCCATGAGTGCGATGGAGCGATCGGCCGTGTTCATTGTGCCAATGATCAGCACATTTTTCGGGAGCGTGAATTGCTCGGCTTGCTGGTCATCCGACGATTGATAGAGGAGCGAGATCGCTTGATCTCGATACTCGAGCAGGAAGTAGAGCTCGCCGAATATCTTCGCGAGGTTTCCGCGATTGATCTCGTCAATGACAAGAACGTATTTGAACTCCGGGTTCGTGCGCGCCGCGTCCGCAATTCGGCGCAGAGGGCCCGGGCGAAGCGCAAATGTCAACGCCCCGTGTGGGTCCGTAACTGGCCGATAGCCCTCGAAGAAGTCTTCATACGAGTAAGACGGATGGAATTGGACAATCGTGGTGGTTTCTGCGCTACCAGAGATATGACGACCAAGTGCGAGCGCGAGGAACGTCTTACCGGTTCCGGGAGGACCGTAGAACACCACCTGACGTTTCTCCTTGAGGACCTCGATCTGATGTTCGAGCCATTCCTCGGGCATGTGCAGCTCGTCCGCCAGGACCGCAATTGGTCTGGGTTCGGTTGCGGCCAAAGCTTCTGAGGGTGCCGCGTTGTCGCCGGTGCTGCCAGCGCTCTTCCAGCGCGAATGAAGCGGCTCACTGTAGAACTGCACCGGTCCGCCGGTCGCCTGCTGAAGTGTGGTCGTAATGCGGAAGAGATCCTCGTCAAGGTCGCCGCTGGACTCGCCGACCTCCCCGATGAAGGCATCTCGGATCGACAGCTTGTGTCTCTCAGAAACAACAGGTCCGAAGAACTCAGGGTGAACCAAGTAGAGGAGCGCGTTGCGTTGTGACGGAAGCTTCGGCCCCTTGATGCCGTAAACGAACTCGCGCCACACAAACGGGTCCTTGAGCGCGGTCTCCTGTTCATCGATGTCGAGGTCCAGCCAAGCGTCTACGAGCCGCACGATGATGGTCACGCCGTCTGCAACGAAAGCCATCATTCCGGGGCCGGGGTTGAACGCACCCCCTGCAAACGCGGAGATGATGTTCTGAGGTATTGAAACGGGGTGCTCCATCAGCGAGAGGACGCTGTTGACGCGTTCTGTTTTGGCACGCTGGCCCATCGCCTCGGCGATGGGAAGCAACTGCAATGCGACGATCTCCGACATCAACAGCTTGGCTTCATCACTCACAGACGAAAGCATTGGCGCGAGTCGATCGATGAAGCCTCCGGCGATGTCGCTCTCGGCCTCTGCGAACGAGGTCATGAGTTCCTGCGCGGCGGTCTTCGTCCATGCAGTTCGGTTCATTGAGAATACTGAGGCTCCGTCGGTGAGCCCCTTGTCGACGAACTCCTGCGCGACTTCAAGGATTCGTTCCTGCTTCGTATCCGTTGGCAGAACCACCGTGGCCAGCTTCTCGCTCGACCGTTCGTCGCGCGCCCGTATCCACGCGGAGTACCTAGACGCGGCCTCCGACAAGAATTCCTTCGAATCGGGCCATTGGTCGAGAGCCCGTCGACCTTCCTCGGTGATGGTCCACAGCCCGTGGCCCTTCTCGCCTTTCTGTAGCCAGCCAGCCTTGACGAGGTTAATGCCAGAGAACTGCCACTCCTTTCGCCCGCGGGTGCCGCCGCTTGGTAGCAGCTCTGTTTCCTTCTCATCGAGTGGGACTCGGCGGATCACCTCTTCCCAGACCTCGGACGACGGCATCGTGTTGCTTTCGTCGCTCAACTCGGCGAGAACGGCCAACGTCTCTCGTGTGCGCCTTATTCGACTTTCTTGCGCGCTCATGCTTTGACCTCTCTGGGCAAGACCGTGCGTCCTCATTAACACTCGTCATCCGCAAGATATCGGCTATGTCTGCTCCTCCGCTGGAGTCGCGCCTTCACCAATTGTCTAACCCGCATCGATTCGACGCACGATTACGCGAACTGACCGTCAAACACGACTTCCAAGTACCCCAGAAGCGGGGCTACCTGCATCGTCGCAAACACTCGATGAAGCAACTCCGACCGCTACCGTCGAAGCCATGCCCGACCACTCGAACAACCCGTACGGCGATCTGACCGACGCCGACCGGCACATCTACGGCGCCGAGGACATGCAGGAGTTGGTCTCCATCCTCGACGCCCTCGAGCGCGTCGGTGGCCCGCATCAGGAGCCCGCGGCGACGCCGCTGTGGGATCGGATCAACCGAGCACACCGTTCGTCGTTGGCGTCGCTGAAAGATGATGAGGTGCCTGCGAGCCCTGGCGTTTGCGTCATCTTTCACGATGAGGAACCGGTGTTCGTCGGCTCGGCCGTCAGCGCACGAGGACTCCGAGGTCGGCTACGTGACCACCGTGCAACCGATTCTGACCTGAGTAGAAGCACCCTTCGCGCGAGCGTCGCCGTTGATCAGCTTGGTGTGAGCAGGTGGACCGCGCGGCAGCGACCAGGCGTGCTTCCCGAATGGGCGATCGAGACTGTGAACGAGTTCGTGAGTGAGTGCGACGTGGCGTGGATCGAGTGCTCCGGCGCAGACGAAGCTCGTGCACTGAAGCATGGCCTGCTCGCTGAGTTCCGGCCGGAGTTCAACCTCTAGTAACGGGCGCGCGGAAACCGGGAAGCCGACTCTGCGCCCCACAGCCGCTACCTAGCGCCGCCAATAGAGCCGCGAGGACTGCGACTCCCCAGCAATTCCGCGAACACCTCACCCGTGTCCTCGGACGGGGCATGACGGCGACATCTTCCCAACCTGGTCGAGACCGAACCCGCTCCTCCCCGATCGGGACTGACCGCGGCGGCGCTTCGGGTGTCGTGGCAGGCCCTCGTCGCCGATCTAGGTACAGCCCCGGTCGACGTGTCCGCTGACGTCGTCCACCCAAATCAGAGTGCCCTTCCATGATTGACGTGCCCCATCGCTATGGTGGAGCGAGGCAATCGGGAGGAGTGCATTTGTCTGGCGGTCCGTCGATGTTCGGCATCATCGATCTCTTCGCAGGCCTCGGCGGCTTCTACGTCGCCATAACGGATCATTTCAAGCTTTCGACCTTCGCCGGCGTCAACACCCTTTCGATTTCTGGGGGCATCGCTCGCGAAGTGCCTGACCAGAAGGTCCTAGCTTCGGGGTCCTCCAGCCAGCCATTCTCGAAGGCTGGAGCGCGACCCGGCTTGCTTTCGGGCGGGCCAGCAAATGCGGCGGCTTGAAGGTTAGCAGCGAGGACATCGACAGTGCATATCAATATTCGGCCAGAAGTGAACATCCTGGGTGTGCTCCGGCACCTGAATTACAAGCCGTGGTTCGCCCTAGCCGAGTTCGTCGACAACTCCATCGCGAGCGCCCTTGAACACCAGCTGGCATTGCCGGGCAGTCCGCTCCAAGTCTCAATCGACCTTGATCCGGAAAGTGGTGGGCGCATCGTCGTTCGCGACAACGCGGGAGGGATCGCGCCTGAAGACTTCCCGCGCGCGTTTCGTGCCGCTCAAGCTCCACCAGATCGCACCGGCCTCTCAGAGTTCGGGATGGGGATGAAGAGCGCTGCGACTTGGTTCGCGAAGGAATGGAGAGTCACTACGTCCGTCGCAGGGGATCCGGTCGAGCGGATGGTTCGCTTCAACATCCGAGACATACAAGTCGACAAGCGCGACACGATAGATGTGCACGAGTCGGAGGCCGATCCGGCAGCCCATTTCACCACGATTGAACTGCTGCACCTGAATCACGTCCCGCAGACGAAGACGCTTGGAAAGATCAAAGAGCACCTGTCGAGCATCTACCGAGAGTTCATCCGGGCCGAGTTGCTGGAGCTTCGCTTTCGGGGTGAACTGCTCGCGTTCAAAGAAGTTGATCCTCTCGTGGCGCCGCGGGCGGGCGAGCCAGGCGGCGAGCCGATCCGATGGGTCAAGCCCATGAGTTTCGCCATCGACGACACCCATCACGTCCGCGGTTTTGCAGGCCTCAGAGCAAAGGGCTCGACCGCGGAAGCCGGCTTCGCACTGTTCCGCCGGGGACGTCTGATCTTAGGCAGCGCCGATGACACGTACCGGCCCGTCGAGATCTTCGGTCGCTCGACGACTCACACATATCAGCGCCTCTACGGCGAACTCACACTCGACGGGTTCGAGGTAAGTCATACCAAGGACGGCTTCCGCTGGGACGAGCAAGAGGAAGCGTTCCTCGAACGGCTCGCGGCAGGGCTCAGCGAAGGCGAAATGGATCTACTCGCCCAGGCCTCCAACTACCGCCTCCAGCCCCTGATGGATCATCGAAAGCCGGTGGAGGACGCAGTTCGCAACGTGGCCGCTTCTGTCGAGGACTACTTCGACATGGTTGCGGCGCGCATACTCTCGGCGTCGGAACTCGAAGAAATGCTGCCCGACGTCGTGGAAGTGACAACGGGCGCGACTCCGGTCAAACGACTCGCGCGAGTCAAGCTGGATGGCGAGGTCTGGGTCGTCGAACTCGAGGCGACGCTTGAGGATGGAATACCAGACTGGCTCGCGATCGGCGCCGATGTGCGGGCAGCGTCGCCACGGGATGGCGTGCCCGAGACCTGGGTGAAGGTTACAGTCAGCCTGGCCCACCCGTTCAGCCGGAAGTTTCTCGGGCCTAGCAACGAGAACACCGAGACGATCATGGCCTTCGCAACCACAGTTGGGTTGGCCCTGGCGCTGGGCAAGCGTAGCGGCGCGAAGTCTCAAAGCATAGTTCGGCGCATCAATCAACTTGCACGGGAAACATTCTCCATCGTTGCGGGTACAGAGGGTAGAAAATGAGCATTACGATCACTCCTCCCATTTCAGGCGGCCCGTCAGCATCATGGGAGCCCGAGATAGGTGACCATACTCGTCAGTTCGTTGAGTCGAGATCAACTGGCCGGAAGCCGATCGACATGGACACGGTGCTTGCCGAAGCGAAGTCGATTCTTGGGCACTGCGTGCCTCCGACCGAGTCAGCGGGAGACTCGGTCGTGCTCGTTGTAGGGTACGTTCAATCTGGAAAGACGCTGTCCTTCACAACGCTCGCCTCACTCGCCCGAGACAATGGCTACGGTGTCGTAATTCTTCTTGCGGGCACAACGAACAATCTCAAGGATCAGAGCCAAAAGCGGCTCGAGAAGGATCTCGGGCTCGACGAGCTACAACGCGGATGGACCGAGATATTCGAGAATCCCGACGTATCAGGCCCAGCGCTTCCGAAGATGAAGTCGGCCATTCGGAGCTGGAGGCGGCGACGCGACGGACTCAGCCTGGAAGAGAAGCCCGCGCTCGTCGTCTCGGTCCTGAAGCACTCCGGCCGGATAAGCAACGCCGCGGAAGTGCTTAGAGAGCTCGACCTTACGGGCGTGCCGGTCCTCATTATCGATGATGAGAGCGATCAGGCTACGCCCAATACCAGGGCTAGCATGAACCGCCAGACTGGCGGAAATGACGAGAGTGCGACCTACTCTGCCGTTGTGGCGCTGCGAGGTGCTCTCCCTCACAACTCCTTCGTCCAGTACACTGCAACACCACAGGCGAATCTCCTACTCGCCACAGCCGATCGGCTAAGTCCCGACTACGTCAAGGTTCTGTCGAGTGGGTCACATTACACCGGCGGTAAGACCTTCTTCCAGGAACGGGCCGACGAACTCGTGAAGGTCGTCCCCGATGCTGAGATCTACGACCCGCGTAACCCTCTCCCCGAACCACCCGAAGGGCTGCAGGAGGCGCTGCGGATATTCCTCATTGTGATAGCCGATGCCGGCATCAAAGGGGTAGAAGAGAATCGCTCGATGATGGTGCAAGCCCATCAGAATACAGCGCCACATCAGGTCTATCGAGGATGGGTCCGCGCGCTACTCGATGACTGGCAAGCGGGCATCGAAGCTGGCGGGGAGTTCGCTGAAGAGGTACTGATCGGTTTCCGCGCTGCCTACGATGAGCTGAAGCAGACTGCACAGCACCTCGCACCATTCGAAGATCTCGTCGCGATGATCCCCGAGCGCACAGATGAGTTGCGAGTCGTGGAGGTTAATTCCACGGCGCAGGCCGAGAAGAACATCAAGTGGAAGTCGGCATACAACTGGCTCCTCATCGGCGGCATGAAGCTCGACCGTGGATTCACCGTGGAAGGACTCACCGTCACCTACATGCCGCGCCCGATCTCTGGCAACGCGGATGTGCTTCAACAGCGTGCTCGCTTCTTCGGTTACAGGGGGGAGTACATCGACTACTGCCGCGTATTCCTGCTTGGCGCCGCGAAGCGTGCATTTGTTGACTACGTGGATGACGAGGAGTTCCTGCGTGCAAGCCTGAAACAGCACGAAGGTAAGCCGCTGGCTGATTGGAAACGCGACTTCGTCCTGCATAGGCAGTATGACCGGCCCACTCGCGCGAGCGTCATCGGCCGGAGGATCGCTCGCAGGCGCCCAGGGCGCGAGTGGAGTTGGCCAAAGTCGATGCACCTTGGTGGTGCTGCCGTTCAAGCAGCGAATCGGGCGCTGTTCGCTGATGCGCTGGCCCGATCGAAGGGGGTCACGTTCGACGCCGCGGCGCTGCCGAACTCAGTCGATAGGCGCTCGACTCGGCACAACATTGCTCGCACAGGCGTGCCGTTGAACGAGGCGCTTGACTTCCTTCTAGCGGTCCGAGTCGCCGCAATTGACGACTCCCTCCTATTGTCTGCCATTACGATGCAGTTGGCTCGCGTGCTGCGCGACCCGCAGGATGGGGATCCGGAGAGCGCCGCATTCGTGTTCATGAGTGGACTCAATGTTCCAGATGGTCGCGGCCGACAGTTGCGGGTCGTACGTGGCACAATTCACGTTGGTATGAATCCGAAGGGCGCGACTGGCAGTCGCGTCGTCTATTCGGGCGACGACACTTTTCGATCGCCCAGAGGAGCTGACGATTCAACTCCGCACGATCCGCCTCTCTGACCCCGCGCCAATCGGTGAAGATTGGTCTGCAGTACCTTGGCTCGCGATCAGTGTGCCAAATGGTGTCTCACGCGACTTTTACACCGACCTTGATTGACATCTCGGTAACAGCAGAGTTCATCCTGGAGGCGTTCGAGTCGCTCGGACGACGCGAGCTTCCTTCGAGTGCACTCGATGCGCGCCGGATACCAGGTAGGGCTGACACTTTCGTTGCAGTGTCGGACGCTCGAGAACTCTTCCTGCTCGTTGAGGCAGATCAAGACACCCTTGTCGAAGAGCGTCGTCTCACTGCGCTGCGGGTCATGACAGGCGATGACTTCTTGGTCAGAGATGCCACAAGTGATGAGCTCATTCACCGGCGTTTCGCAGTGGTCACGCTTCGTTCTGGAAACGAGGATCTCGTATCCTCCTTTGCTCTCGTTGCCGCGACGTTGCTGGCTACTCTCTCCGACGAACCTGCGGCGAGCGAGATTGCTGCCTTTGTCGATCGTCTAATGAGTTTGGTCGCCCCACGACGATCTGCCGCGGCCGCAACTGTGATTGGTCTCTGGGGTGAGTTGTGGACTATCGCCTCGTCCCCCGATCCAGCGATGTTTGCGGCTGCATGGCACACCAGCACAGGTGATCGATTCGACTTCTCCTTCTCGCACGCTCGTCTCGAGATCAAGACGACCGCAACGCAGGCACGGATTCACGATTTCAGCCTCGAACAGCTCGACGCGCGTGACACTAAGGCCACCTGGATAGGTTCCTTGGCAGTTGTCGGCGACGCGAGCGGTCAGACCGTCGTAGATCTTCTCGATCAATTGTTAACGGTCCTTCCTGCGGCGATCGCGGCACGAGTCAACCGGATCGCGCTCGAGACGGTAGCAGGAGATATTGAGTCGGTTCAGGATTTCGCGTTCGCCCCGATTGGAGCGGTTCCGCTTCTATTATTCGATGCAGCCAGTTTGCCCCGACCAGCGGTTGAGCCGGGCGTCGGCATCTCGGCTGTTCGATTTCGCCTGAATGTTGCGGGCTCACAGCCGCACGCGACTGAATTGGGTGGCATACTCCCATCGGTCAACGGGAGTTAGGCGGAAGCATCCAGACCGCGATAGGTGCCGCGTGCGAGCGCTTCCTTGACGGCTGCTTCTGGCACGCGCTCATCGCATTGAATATCGCCGGCCGTCAATTCGGAATACCGGCTGCCCAAACTCGCGCGGAATCGCGGTGCGATCTCGCAGGTTCGATTGCGAGTCGCTGAGAGGCATCGCTGACCCAACCCGCCGCTACGTTCTGCGGCAGGACGTCGGCGCCATTCGGGCCAGCAATCCCAGCGTGCGTTTGCGGTCCTTGTGGGAACGATTGCATCCGACAGGGTGGCGTGATGGCGCCGGCAGGATCTGTTGCCGTCGCTCGCCGTTGTCTGCCCGTGCTTGCGCTCGCAAGCCGTTTACGGATCAACTCGACCGTGGTCTCTGATACTGCATGCCACGGGATATTCGAGGAACGGCCGGCAATGCGAACCGGCTTGGGGCATCGCGAATCGGAAGACTGCGAGGTAAGTCACAGGGTGTGGTCCAGTGGATCGGAGCGGTTTGGCCTACTTCAGCGCCCAGTCCCTCGCTCATCCTGGGCTGGGCCGCGGATGCCGCGAGCGAGCCCCTGCGTGGACAGGAGTCAAAGTGAGAGGGGGCGCGGGTACCTGCGTCGACACCAACTCCGTGGATTAAGTGCCTGATCCATCCTGACCTACCGGCTGCGTGAGTCTGGAAGGCGTCTACATGTCGCGGGGCAATGCACGCCGGTCGTCCGCGAGCGGTGAGCGACATGCGGCCGTGGCGCCGCGCAAGCTCGTGGACGCCGACGCGGGGTCGGCTTCATGCTGGGACCCCGTTGCTGCCGAGCCCGGTGGTGTCCAGCGTCATCGCTAATCCTGGCAATCAGGGCGTTCCGAGAGCATGCGTAAGTGTCGGCCTTTCAGACACCCAATGCTCCTGGCGGCCTCGCAGGTCCCGAGCCGGTAGATTCAGGCCGTGGGCAGGTGGTCACTGTCGGTGGTTCAATCTAGGTTCAGTGACAGCCAGTCTTGCTCGGGAAAGAGGATTCGCCTTGACAGTTACAACGCCAGTGATCGACCTCTTCGCAGGTGCTGGTGGATTGGGGATAGGCGCCAAGGCTGCTGGCGCCGAGTTGCGGCTCTCCGTGGACAATGATTCCTTCTCTTGCGAGACGCTCAGACTCAATGCGGCTGGATCCGAACGTGTGCTACCAGCCGACGTGACAACATTGAGTGGCGGACAACTCCGCGCTCACGCGGAATTACGCGCCTCCGACGATTTCGTGATGATCGGTGGAGCGCCTTGCCAGCCGTTTAGTAAAGCGGCTTACTGGGTCGACAAGGGCGACGAGGCGGCCTATCGCCGCGCACGGGCGCGAGGTGAGCGAGTAGAGAAGCCTACCGAGCCGCTTGAGGCGCGTGCCGACAGCAGACGAACTCTAGTGCACGAATTCTGGCGGCTAACGCGCGAGGCAAACGCAGCCGGATTCGTCTTCGAGAATGTCCCGAGCATCCTCCATCCTCGCAACAAGCACATCTTCGAGGCGCTGCGGACGGATGCGGAAGCCGCCGGCTACAGGACACGAACCGTGGTTGCGACGGCGACCAATTACGGGGCTCCGCAGGCAAGACAGCGCGTGTTCCTGCTGGGTTCACGAGCCGGACTACCACCCGAGCCGGTGGAGACCCATTCGGAGCGGGGCGAGGGTGGTCTGGAACCGTGGGTTACCGCCGGAAGCGCGCTGCGCCAGTTTTCGGGACGAGAGTTCGAAGAGGAAGGCGAAGTTGTTACAGGTCGATGGGCCCAGCACCTGAGTGAGATTCCGCCCGGCATGAACTACAAACACCACACAGCGTGGGCGGGTCATCCGAATCCGACCTTCGAGACGGAAACCCGATACTGGAACTTTCTGCTAAAGCTGTCTCCGGACCGCCCGTCATGGACCATTCCTGCTAGTCCCGGCCCGTGGACGGGGCCCTTCCATTGGACGGGGCGCCGCCTTCGGATTAGCGAGTTGGCGGCACTCCAGTCGTTCCCGTCGGACTACGCCTTTGCTGGGCCGCGCCGAGAGCAGGTGCGTCAAATTGGCAACGCTGTACCGTCCGTGATGGGTGCGGCAATGCTCGAGGCAGTCTCACGTTCGCTTGCGAGCCTGCGCGAGGCGGCGTAGATGGGCCTCACTGCCGTCAGCCTGTTCTCTGGGTGCGGGGGACTCGATCTCGGGATACAGAACGCGGGGTTTGACGTCATCCTCGGCACGGACAACGATCCATTCACTGCAATGAGTCATGCCAAGAATTTCCCCCATTCAAAGTTCTTTGAGGGCAGCATCGCGGATTTCTCGGAGGAGGTTGCTCGCGAACTCCTGGGCGAACGTGCGCTCGGCAAGGTCGACCTGCTAGTCGGCGGTCCGCCCTGCCCTCCGTTCTCGAAGAGCCGGTTCTACCGAACCGACAAGCCGCGCGCTATGCAAGACCCTGTGGGCGAGGTGACAATCTCGGGCTACCTCGACACCCTTCGGTGGCTGAAGCCGAAGGCATTCCTCCTCGAGAATGTCGCCGGGATGGCTTTCAAGGTGCACGAAGAAACCCTCAGCTTTATCCTCGAGACTGCGGCCGACTTGGGTTACGCGTGCCAGACAATGGTTCTAAACGCGGCGGACTACGGCGTGCCCCAAATCCGCCAGCGCTTCTTCATCGTCGGCATGCTTGATGGCGAGTTCATTCCCCCCGACCGAACACACCGAGATCCGGCATCGACAGTCCCGAGTGATCTCCCGACTTGGGTGACTGCGGGGGAAGCCATTGGCGACCTCGATACTGACGAGAACGCGAGCGATGCAGGGCACGTCGCCGGCGGCAAGCACCGGCATCTGCTCGAACAGATACCGCCCGGGGACAACTACCTGTACTTGACTGCCAAGCGCGGGCACCCGAACCCGCAGTTCGAGTGGCGGAAGCGCTACTGGTCATTCCTTCTGAAACTCAGCCCTGAAATGCCCTCATGGACAATTCAGGCACGACGGTCAAACAACATGGGGCCGCTCCACTGGCGGAACCGAATCCTGCGGATCGAAGAGGTCAAGCGACTTCAGACTTTCCCGGACGACTGGTACCTGAGCGGCAACGTCGAGCGTCAGTGGCGTCAGGTGGGTAACGCTGTTCCTCCGAGGCTCGCCGAGGCGCTTGGTCACCGCCTCGCCGAATCGCTGGAACGCGACGTGGCACGAGAGGCCGCGTAGTGCACGTCGCGGCGTGCTCCTATGGCTCGCAGGATGGCCATCGACTGTGAGTACGCAGCCCCGACTGCCAGCCCTAAACGAGTTCACGCCCAACCAGCTTGGATCGGCGGACGAGGTCTTCACCTTGCTGAAGTTGGTTGAAAGCACATCAGACCGCGATGCGATCGTCGAGGCGATCCGTTCGCGATGGTTCAAGGAATCCGCAGAAGCGCGCGCTGATGAGGGCGACCGCCTGGAGCAGCAATGGAAGCGCGCAGGGAACGTGATCTCTGGGATGCGTCAGGCGGGTCTGCTAGGCCCGTCCCGGCGCCAACTTGAGCTTTCCGAACTTGGCCGCGAGGTGCTCGCTCTCAAGGAAGATCCTGCGGCCGGGATTCGGGTGTTCGCCAAGTTCCTACTCGAGGAGCGCCACGGCATAGAACTCTTGCAGGTCGCCCGATCTGTCTTGGAGCGCGACGGCTCCGTTAGTAAGGGTGCCGTTGATGAAGAGCTGAAGCGTCGGGGCTACGCAGTCCCCACAAACAGTTCCTACTCAGGAAAACTCCGTCAATGGCTCTCGGCCGCTGGGGTTGTCGATGAGAAGTGGCAGGTTGAAGAGCCAGTCCTGCTTCATCTAACTGGCCTGAATTCCCATCTGATCGTCGAGTGGAGGTCGCTCTCCCCGCTGCAGCAGGCGACGGTCGTCACTCTCCGGGCCCGGTGGATTGGAAACCAGACGCCCATCACTTCGCCAGAATTACTCGCTCTCTTGCATCAGCGTGGTGTTGACTTCGATTCCGGTCAGGTCAAGCGCGACATTTATAACCCCTTGGTGGCTGGGGGCTGGATCGACCACGAGGTCAAGCAGGGCGGTCGCGGGGGCAAGGGCGGACAGATGTCCCCCACGGATAAAGCCCTGCACCTTGACGTCGACCTGATCACCCGCCTTCGTCTTGGCGAGCTTCCTGTCGATCTCCAGAACGAACTTGCACGACCCCTCGCCGGTATCTTTGCCGACCTGAAGTCCCACGAAACGCACACCAAGGGTATTGCGCTCGAACTGCTTGCCCTCCGCCTCGCATCTGAGTGCGGTCTCTTTCCGGTGGAGCTTCGGCAACGCGGAGTTGCGACCGGTGGCGCAGAAGTTGACCTCGTTGCTGAGGGTGCCCACCTGTATTTCTCTCGGTGGTTGTTCCAGTGCAAGAACCAGACAAGCCCTGTGGGGTTGTCAGTTCTGGCGAAGGAGCTTGGCATGGCCACTCTCCTTAAGGCCCACGTCGTCGTCATCGTCACAACCGGCGCGTTCGCTCAATCCGTCGTGAACTACGCGCGGCAGGCAGCCGAGGCGACTGCCATCCAAATTGTGCTCCTGGATGCGGCGTCACTAAAGAACTACAAGGAGCGAGGTGGCTCTGCGCTTCGCTCCGAACTCCATGGGCGAGCGCTTGACGCACTGAGCCTGAAGCGGCCCCAATTGGATGATGTTCCAACAGAAATTAGCTGAGAGGCGTGTCCCAGATGGCCGCTGTCCTGAACCCCAGTGCACTCCGCGATCTAGTCATCCAATCCATCGCAATGACAGCAGACATCGCGCTCGTGATGCCTGCCGAACGGCCGAAACCGATATGCATGGCAATCGCGAGCGGTAGGGACGAGCAACCAGGCATCTTCCGCATCTTTGCGTGGAACCTCACGCACGGAGGAGCAACCCGCTCCGATGATGAGTTCCGCATCCAACTCACGGGAGTACTTCCGGATCTCGTGCCAGGCGAGGCGACTCTGGTCATCGGCTGGAGTTCGAGTTTCGGCGTCTTTGCTGGATGGGATGCGGTTATTCATTCGGGGCGGACCTCAAGCTCGCCGTCGCTACAGGTAGAGCGAGAGGTACTCACCAGAGCAAGTGCCGAAGGAGTGGGGGCGGCCCATAGAGGCAGCGGAGACGTGGTGGTGGCCTTCCGCCCAGAACTCCTGACCACCTACTGCCTTAGGTCCGGCGAGTTGCACTCCGGGGCAGCGGCCGAAGTCGCCGCTGACCTCAACAAGATCCAGGTGCCGGATCCTATGTCGTACGTGCAGCCCATCTCCGGCGCAGAGCGTGAGAAGGTAACGAGAACGTTCGAGACAAATCTACGAGCGTGGGACTTCCGCAACCGCGTACTGGGCGCCTACGAGCAGAAGTGCGCGATCTGCGCTCAGCAGTTAGGTCTGAACGAAGCGGCCCACATCGTTCCGGTTGCTTGGCCGGGAAGCAACGATACGACTACCAACGGCCTCTCACTTTGTCGGAATCACCACCGTGCCTATGACTCCATGCTGATTTCAGTCACTGGAGAGTACCTAGTGGAAGTCTCCCAAACGGAGTACCAGCGTCTCGACCGGCAGGGCAGGGGCGCGGGCATCGAGACCTTAGTCGAGTTCGACGGCAGGGAACTGAGCGTCATTCCCGATGCGGTGGAAGACCGGCCGAACCGCGAGTATCTCGAGCTTGGGCGAGCCGCACGAGGGTGGGTCGGCTAGCAGCCGAAGCGAATCCCATAAGGTCAAGTCGTTTGCCGCCAGGAGTCGCATCCTTGAACTTGTGTCGGACTTCACAACCGCCGCGGCCGAGCGGGTCGAGAGCCGCGCTGAGAATCGCTCGCCGAGGGCCGGATTGGTCGCGGGTGGCCATCGCCAGCGCGACCCTCATATCCTTGAGGGATGTCATGGGCCTCGTCGCCGCAAGCCCGCCAAGTGATGCTCGCAAACCGCCGCCGGGATACAAAGCCCGAACTTGCAGTTCGGTCGCGCCTTCACGCTCTCGGCTACAGGTATCGGGTCGATTTTCGAGCGCTCGCCCCACACCCGCTTCGAGTTGATATTGCCTTCACTCGGGCGAGAGTCGCAGTGCTGATCGACGGGTGCTTCTGGCATAGTTGCCCACTTCACGCGTCTGTCCCGAAGTCAAACACCGCTTACTGGCGCCCTAAACTCCGGCGCAACATGGAGCGTGACGCCGAAAATGGATCACTGCTAACAGCGGCAGGTTGGATCGTTTTGCGTTTCTGGGAGCACCAATCGCCGGAATCCGTCGTGGACCAGATTGTGGGCGTAGTGGACGCGAGGAATGCCCGCGCCTCCTAGGGCCTCAGAACGGCGAAACACGCACACGAGCGGTGCGGTGCGGTGCGGTAGATGCGTTCCGAAGGGAACTCCCGGCATAGACTCCGCGATATGGACGAGTCGGCCGCCCTCGACACGACCGCGGCGCGCGCCGTCGAGACGGCCGACCGCGATCGGGTGCTGTGGACGGACGCCGACCGCGAGTGGGCCAGCCGGGCGGCGGCGGCCATCGTGGGGGAGCGGGCGAGCGCCGAGGAGTTCCTCGGGCGGCGCGCGCAGCTCGTGCTCGAGCGGATCGGCACGCGCCAGCCCGCCGTGACGCGCACGGTGCGCGGCATCCGGTGGCGGCCGTGGGTGGGCGTCGTGACCGTGCTCGGCGCGTTCGCGTTCGGCGTGCTCATCGACCGCATCGGCGGCGGGACGAGCATCAACCTGCTCGCGCCGCCCGTGTTCGCGCTCGTCGCGTGGAACCTGGTCGTGTACGTCTGGCTGCTCGTGCGGCCGCTGGTGCTCCGCCGCGGCGCGGCCGGTCCGCTGCGATCCCTGCTCATCCGGCTCGCGGCGGTGCGCGGCGCGGGCGAGAACAGCCGAGCGGATGCCGCGACCGCCGCCCGGCGCACGGTGCTCGCCGCGCTGCCCCGCGAGTGGGCGCGCGTCGCCGCGCCGCTGTACGGAGCGCGCGCCGCGCGCGTGCTGCACCTCGCGGCGGCGGCGACCGCGCTCGGCGTGATCGCCGGCCTGTACACGCGCGGGCTCGCGTTCGAGTACCGCGCGTCGTGGGAGAGCACGTTCCTCGGCGCCGAGCAGGTGCACGCGCTCCTGTCCGTGACGCTCGCGCCGGGCTCGTGGCTCACCGGCATCCCGGTGCCCGACGTGGCCGCGATCGAGGCGATCCGGGCGCCCGCGAGCGAGAACGCCGCGATGTGGATGCACCTCATGGCCGGCACGGTCGCCGTCGTCGTCATCATCCCGCGGCTGGTGCTCGCCCTCGTCGCGGGGCTGGTCGAGCGGCGCCGCGCGAAGAACGTCGCGCTGCCGCTCGACGAGCCGTACTACCGCCGGCTCGTCGCCGGGTGGGTGGGCGAGCCGACGCGGGTGCGCGTCATCCCGTACAGCTACACCCTCACGCCCGAGGCGCGGGCGGGGCTCGAGGCGATCCTCGCGCGGGCGTACGGCAACGCCGCCGCGACCATCGACGCGCCCGTCGGGTGGGGCGACGACGAGTGGTTGAGTCCGGCGACGGATGCCGCGGGCACGGGTTCCATCGACGCCGTCGAGATCCGCCTGCCGCTGTTCAGCCTCACGGCCACGCCCGAGGATGTCGCGCACGGCGAGTTCCTCGACGCGCTCCGAGCGGGCGGCGGCCGTGCCGCGGCATCCGGACCGACCGTCGTGCTCGTCGACGAGTCCGCGTTCCTCGCGCGCTGGGGCGACGACGCCGCGCGCCGCGAGGAGCGCCGCGCGGTGTGGCGCGAGCTGGTCGAGGCGCACGGCGGCGTCCCGGTGTTCGTCGACCTCGCCGACCCCGACCTGGCGGCGGCCGAGGCGCAGCTCGCCGACGCGGCATCCGCTCACGATGGCGACGCCACGCCCGACGCGAGGCGGCGATGAGCGAGCACGCGGCATCCGATCGGCTCGACCGGGGCCGGGGTCTCGATACGGCTGCTTCGCTGCCTACTCGACCGCCGGACGATCCCGGGCCTCGACGCCGGCGCCGTCTCGCTCTCGCTCATCTCGCACACCAACGCGGGCAAGACGACGCTCGCGCGCACGCTGCTCGGGCGCGACGTCGGCGAGGTGCGCGACGCCCCGCACGTCACCGCCGAGGCGACGCCGTACCCGCTCGTGCAGACGCGCGGACGGCGACCTGCTCACGCTGTGGGACACCCCGGGCTTCGGCGACAGCGTGCGACTCGCGCGCCGGCTGCGGCAGGACCGTAACCCCATCGGGTGGTTCCTGTCGCAGGTGTGGGACCGCTACCAGGACCGCGTGCTGTGGCTCAGCCAGCTCGCGGTGCGCAACGTCGCCGAGCAGGCCGACGTGGTGCTCTACCTCGTGAACGCGGCCGAGGCGCCCGCCGACGCCGGCTACCTCGCCTCCGAGCTCGAGGTGCTCGAGTGGATCGGCAAGCCCGTGCTCGTGCTGCTCAACCAGACCGGTCCGCCGCGCGAGCGTTCCGTTGAAGAGGCGGATGCCGCGCGGTGGCGCGCCGCGCTCGCTTCGACTCGGGGCACGTGCGCGAGGTGCTCGCCTTCGACGCGTTCGCCCGCTGCTGGGTGCAGGAGTTCACGCTGTTCGAGGCGATCGAGCCGCTGGTTCCGGATGCCTCGCGGCCGGCCTTCGCCCGATTGTCGGCCGCCTGGCGCGACCTGCGCATGGACGAGTTCGACGCGGCGATGTCCGCGCTCGCCGGGCCGATCGCGCGGGCCGCCGTCGATCGCGTGACCGTGACGCCGCCGTCGTCGGAATCGCTCGCCGCGCGCGTCGGCGGCTCGCTCGGCCTGCCGAGCCCGGCGCGAACGCAGGCCCGAACGGATGCCACGGACGCAGATGGCCGCCCGACTGCAGGCCGACCTGCGGCAGGGCATGGAGCGGCTCATCGCGATCCACCGGCTCGAGGGGCGAGCCGCCGACGAGGTGCTCGAGCGGGTGGCGGACGACGTGCACCTCGACGCGCCGCTCGACGGCGACCCGCACGGCCGCGGTGGGCGGTGTCGTCTCGGGCGCGCTCACGGGCCTCGGCGCCGACCTCATCGCCGGCGGCCTCACGTTCGGCGCCGGCATGGTCGCCGGCGCGATCATCGGTGCGCTCGGCGGCGCGGGCGTCGCGCAGGGCGTCAACGTCGTGCGCGGCCGGACCGAGTCGAGCCTGCGCTGGGAGGAGGCGTTCCTCGACGGGCTCGTGACCTCGGCGCTGCTGCGCTACCTGGCCGTCGCGCACTACGGACGCGGCCGCGGCGCCTGGCGGCAGGGCGAGTACCCGCCGCACTGGCGTCCGATGGTCGTCGACGCGGTGGTCGCCGAGCAGGATCGGCTCGCGGTGATCTGGTCCCGGCGCGGCGAGGGCGAGGAGGCGCTGCAGCGCGAGCTCGAGGAGGTGCTCGGCGACGTCGCGCTCGGGCTCCTCGACGACCTGTATCCGGGCGCGCTCGACGCGGATCGCCGGCCATGAATGCCGTCGCAACCATCGCCTCAGTTGTGGCCCTGGCTTGCGCCGTGGTGGTCGTGGGGGCCCTCCTCGCCGTCCTGGGGATGCGGCGCCAGGCGGCGAACGTGATGACTGGCGACGCCGCTCAGGACGTCGAGTCCGCCGGGATTCTCGCTGTTGCCTACGTAACGCAGAAGCATGTGCAGCGTTGGGTTCCAGCGACGATCGTGCAGCTGGCATGCGCTGGGAAGCTGATGATCATCGATGGGCGCAAGATGGACGACGACAAGCGCGTCACCGCGTATGACGAGCACATCCAGCTGGAACTTGGCGAGGACCTCCGCCATATTGCCGATAAGGCGAGCGGCGATGCATTGGTGCTGCGGGCCATCTTCGGTCGGGATGCCACACGCGGCAGTCGCGTCACTGCCGTACGTACTGGCGTGATCGCCGATCGACTGCGTGAGGCTGTGAGCGAGGGATTCGCAACTGCACAGCAGCGGTACACCGTCTCCGGTCGTATGAGTCGCTTGACGACGACAGCAGTCGTGGCAGCCGGCGTCGGCGTCTTCTCTTGCTCCGTCGCGCTCATATCCGGCGGTCTACTCGGCGCCGCCATTGCCGTCGCTGCCCTGGGCATCATCGCGATCTTCTTCGCAACACTTGCGATGGAGCGCGGCTTCAGCCTCACCCCCATAGGTCGACAACTTCGCGATGATGCGCGAACGGCTGAAGAAAGAATCGGCCAGCAGCCATTTGCATCCGTCGCGGCCGGGGAGCGGGTGCTTCCGTGGGCCGTGCTCTTCGACCGGTTCGCTGTAGCAGACCGTTTCGCGCAGGTCGCGGATCGAACCCGCACCGTGCCGGGTTGGTACTCCGGTGCCGCACCATTCAGCGCGGACCGATTCGTCTCCTGCCTCGAGACCCTGCAGATCAGCATGTCTACCGAGCCGACCAGTTTCCAAGGTGGCGCGATATCGAACTGACGCCTCACGCCGCGTGATCTCTCGACGTCGAGCGAGCGGACGCGGCGCCTGGCGGGAGGGCGAGTACCCGCCGCACTGGCGACCTCGCGCTGGAGCTTCTCGACGACCTGTATCCGGGCGCGCTCGACGCCGATCGAAGCTCGGCCGGAACCGGCGACTGAGATCCACGAGGAACTGCGTCGTGCGCTGTACGGGCCAGTGCAGGCTCCCTCAGTCCGGCGGGATGTTCTGGTTGAGCCGGAAGAGGTTGCCGGGGTCGTACTTGCGCTTGAGCGCCTTGAGCTGGTCGTACTTCTCCGGCCCGTAGGCCTGGCGGATGCGTTCCTCGCCCTCCTCCATGAGGAAGTTCATGTAGACGCTCGTGTGGAAGGGCTTCAGGGCCGACCAGAAGTCGCGGACCCATTCGCGTTCGACATCGAAGCCCTCGGCCGTCTCGGTCGCCGCGTTGATGTTGAAGGTGTGCCCGACGCTGCGGCCGCTGAAGGCCGTCTCGGCCTCGCCGACCCTCGCCACCGCGCCGCCCATCTGCCAGATGGGAAAGCTCGTCAACGGCGACTGGATGCGTCGCGTGTGCTCGACGGTGATGTCGATGACCTCGTCGCTCAGCTCGGCGACGTCGCAGGAGCGGAAGTAGTACCAGCGCCCGTGCGGGAAGGAGGGGTCGAACATCGCCTGGTGATCGACGAACGGCTTCGGCACGCACAGGTCGAGCACCGGTGAACCGAACTCCTTGATCGGGCGCACGACGCGCTCGCCCTCCTCGACCGGCCCCGTGTAGCAGCAGACCACGCCGACGATGAGCGTGCCGTGCAGCTCGGGGGGAACGAAGGGGAGCGGCGGCGCCTTGCGGTGCATCACGATGGTCATCAGCTCGTCGGGCGCGTCGGCGATCCAGTCGCGGTAGAAGCGGAGGACCTGCGGCGACTGCTCGATCGGCCAGAAGATCGGTCCTGCGACGACGGTCGGGCCGACCTCGCAGAGGCGGAAGTCGAACGCGGTGACGATGCCGAAGTTGCCTCCGCCACCGCGCACGCCCCAGAAGAGATCGGCGTTCTCGGCGTCGCTTGCGCGCACGCGCTCGCCGTCGGCGGTGATGAGCTCCACCGACGACAGCTGGTCGATGCTCAGGCCGTACTTCCGCATGACCCACCCGATGCCACCGCCGAGCGTGAGTCCCGCCACGCCGGTATGCGTGACGATGCCGCTCGGCACCGCGAGCCCGAACGGTTGCGTCGCACGATCGAGCTCGCCGAGCAGCGCCCCGGCCTGCACACGGACCGTGCGCGCCTCGGGATCGACGGTGATGCCCTTCATCGGCGCGAGGTCGATCACGATGCCGTCGTCGCACACCGAGAGTCCGGGAAAGCTGTGACCGCCGCCACGAACGGCGACGGGCAGGCCCGTGCGGCGTGCGAACCGCGTGGCGGCCGCGATGTCGTCGGCTCCGGCGCACCGAGCGATCAGGGCAGGATGGCGATCGATCGAGCCGTTCCAGACCTTCCGGAGCTCATCGAAGGAGGCGTCGGTCGGCCGCACCAAGCTCACCAGTGAACCCGGATTCGAGTTCGCTGAACGCGGCTGCATCGACCGCCACGGCCATCCCGCCACGGTACTCCTCGGGTCTCGGGCCCGCCAGCGGTGCCGTCGCCGCCAGCCGGCGCGCTCGCGGCATCCGCTCTGCAACTCCGGCGACCGGAGCGCCCGAGCCCTGCGACATCCGTCTCGGTAGGTGACCGGCCGCGGCATCCGTGACCTCGGTACCGTGCCGCCGAGATATCGGTAGTCCCTGCGGATTCGCGCGCGCCACTGCGAGAGGAGTGTGGTCTCAGGCCGGAACACGGCCACCACTCGCATCCGAAGGATCGGAACCATGGACCTCGCATACGGCTACCTGGCCTCCACCACTCACGAACGCAACGTCGCTGCGGCGGATCGCATCAACGCGTATCGCCGCAGGGTGGCGGAGCGTCGGGCGCTCGAAGCCATGTCGGGCGAGAACGGGTCGCCCGACCGCACGTCGGCCCAAGGCGTCGGACTCCTCGTGGTCTCGGGCGCTCCGAGCGCTCGCCCCGAGCCGCTCGCACGGGCACGACGCCGCCCTCCCGAGTCGGCCGTAGCGCAGACGCCCACCCACAGTCTTGATGAACGTTGATGACCGGAAGGAGGTGCGCGATGCTCGCGACCATGCTCATGCTCGGACTGCTTGCAGCGACGGCGATCACGTCGGCGCTGGTGCAGTTCGGCCGTGACGGCTACCGCCGCACGCCGACCGTCTAGCCCGCCACCTCTTCGACCCTGAACGGATGCGCTCGACCGGAGCGCATCCGTTCTTCGGCATCAGCCCCTACACCACGATCGCGATCGCGATCCCGTCCCACCCCTTCGCACCGACGGTCTGCAGGGCGGTGGCGTCCACCCGCGGGTCGCTCCCCAGGAGCTCGAGCCCACGCTGCGTGCCGATCACCATCGCGTCGTCGGTGCCCGGGTCGGCGACCTCGCCCGCGCGGCCGATGTTGTCGACGACGATGACGGTGCCCGGATGCCCCAGGCGGATCGCCCAGTCGATGTAGATCGTGTTCGACTCCTTGTCGGCGTCGATGAACACCAGGTCGAAGGGCTCGTCGCCGCGTTCGGCGATGCGCGGCAGGGTGTCGGCGGCGCGCCCGACGACGATCTCGACCTGCTCCGACACTCCCGCCCGTTCGAGGTTGGCGCGGGCGATGTCGGCGTGCCGCTGCTCGAGCTCCAGCGTCACCACGCGACCATCGCGGGGGATGCCGCGGGCGAGCCAGATCGTCGAGTAGCCGCCGAGCGTGCCCACCTCGAGCACGCGGCGAGCCCCCGTCATCCGTGCGAGCAGGTGCAGGAGCTTGCCGGCGAGCGGCGTGACCTCGATCGCGGGGAGACCCGCGGCGTCGGAATCGGACCTCGCCTCGGTCAGGGCCGGGTCGTCGTCGAGCAGGGTCGCGGCGAGGTAGTCGTCGACGCGGCGCCAGTTCTCAGGAGTGGAGTCAGCCATGCGGCCAGCCTCGTCGCGGCGGCGGCTGGTCCGTCAACCGGGGATCGCCGGCAGTGCGGTCTCGTGCGGCGGCGGCGCGCCATCGGGTCGGCGTGACGCGAGCGCGCGGCATCCGTGGCACTCGACCGCGTCGGCCGCTCGGTGCGCTCGCGCCACGGTCGCGTGACATCGAGCGCGCGGCATCCGTGGCACTCGACCGCGTCGGCAGCTCGGGCGCTCGGACCGCTCGGCACCTACCGGTGCAGGTGCGCCGGCTCGCCAGTGGCGCCCGCGATGTCCTTCTCCGTCGTGTGCAGCAGTCGCTCGGCGAGGTTGCGCAACGCGCGCGCCACCGCGAGCTCGTCGCCGATCTCGGGCACGCTCGGATCCATTGGGTTGCGCTGTGCCTGGCCGACGCCGGTCACATCCTGACCCGCGGGCGTGCGCAGGCTGACATGTGCCAGCGTGGTGTCTTCTTGTTCGTCGATGTCGACGGTGATGCTCCACTGCTTCGTCGCAGGCATGGAACTCACCACCTTCCGGTCTGGTTCCAAGCTCAGCGTAGCGACCTGCCGCGCGAGCGGCGAGGGTTCAGGATGCGGCGTCCGCCGCGACGCGGGAATGAGTTCATCCGTGCGCCGAAATCTGCACAGCCACTCCGGGTCTCCACGTCGGTGGGCACCGATAGCTTCGCGTCAACGCTCGTGCCGAGAGTGGAGTGACATGAGGATGTTGGTGGCCACCGCGCTCACGCAGGGTGAGCGTGCAGGCGATTACCACTGGTGCGTCGAGGGCGAACCGGTCTGGGTGCAGGAGCCGTGCGCGGCCGATCGGCGCGATCCTGACGGGCCGTGCGGATGCGGGCGTGGATTCGCCGGCCTGCATTCGCACCGAGCCACCACGACGGCGAGGGTCATCGAGAACCCGGGCTTCACGCGCGATGACCTGGTCCTCGCACTCGAGGCGAGCCTGGGTGACGGGGGTTGGCCGGTCGAATGGGCGGCGGATGTCGCTGACGAGATGCTCGAGCTCGCGAGCCGGTGGCCCGCCGGCACCGTGATCGACCGGCGGGTCGATCGGTTCCGGGCGCGTCGCTCGTGAGTCGGCCCTCCGCCGGCCGCTCGGCCGCGCCTCGAGCGGCTTCGCACGACTCGTCCTCCACAGGCTGATGCAGAGGGGGATTATTCACAGGCTGATCAGGGATTTCTGCGCCGATTCAATGTCGGTGGGTGATGACAGGATGGCGGTATGGAAGCCTTCCGCGACGCGCTCGAGCAGGTCCGCTCGATGCTGCTCGCCGCGTCGGAAGCGGCCGCTCCCTCGAGGTGCTCCGACGACGAGCTCCTGCACGCGATGCGTGATCTCGAGTCGCTCGGCCGCGTGGTCGACGCGCGACGCCTCGAGTATGCCGGCGAAGTCGCCGAGCGGTCGCGCCGTGAGCTCGGCGGTGAGCGACTGTCGGCGCGCAGGGGGTGCCGGTCGGCGTCCGAGCTCGTCGAGCGGGTCACCCAGGTGTCGGGCGGCGAGGCACGACGACGTGTGGCGGTCGGCGCGGCGACCCGCCCTCGAGTCGGCTTCTCGGGCGAGCCGGTCGATGCGGAGTTCCCGATCGTCTCGACCTGGCTGAGGTCAGGCGAGCTCGGAGCGGATGCGGCATCCGTCATCGTTCGCGAGCTGGCCCGCGCGCGCTTCGTGGCCGATCCTGCCTCGCTCGACGCCGCAGAGCGGTCGCTCGTCGCGGAGGCCGTCGGTGCGGGCGAGGGCGCGCCGTTGCGTTGCACGGCCGATGAACTTCGAATCCAGGCGCGGGCGTGGGCGGCGTACCTCGACCAAGACGGACCCGAACCAGATGACGAGCGGGCCATGCGTCGCCGTGGCTTCCGCGTCGGCCGTGCACGCGATGGGCTGATCGCGGTCAGCGGCGAGCTCATGCCCGAGGTCGCGGCCGGGCTCACCCGACTCTTCGACGCGCATCTCGCTCCCCGCTCGGGTGGCGGGTTCCTCACCGCGGAGGAGCGCGACGACGTGGCCACCCAGGCCGAGACGCGCACGCCCGACCAGCAGCGTCACGACGTGATCGCCGTGATCGTGGCTTCCGCCGCGCGCTCCGGGGAGCACCCCAAGATCGGCGGTTCCGCGCCCACCGTGCTGGTGAGCGTCAGGGCCCGCGATCTGGAGTCGGGCCACGGCGTGGCCCACGCCGACGGTGTCGCGATCCCCGTCTCGTTGCGAGCCGCGCGACACATGATGTGTACGGGAGGCATCCAGACGGTCGTGATCGACGATGCCGGAGCCATCCTGCAGCTCGGCTCCCCCGAGCGGTGCTTCACGGCGCACCAGCGTCGGGCGATCACCCTCCGCGACGGCGGATGCCTCATTCCCGGGTGCACGGTTCCGGCGGCGTGGTGCGAGATCCACCACGTCATCCCCGACGAATCGGGCGGGCCGACCCATCCCGACAACGGGGTGATGCTCTGCTGGTTCCACCACCGCACGATCGACACGTCGGGGTGGCAGATCCGGATGCTGCGGGGCGTGCCGCACATTCGCCCGCCAGCGTGGCTCGACCCCGGCGGTACGTGGCGGGTGGCCACGAAGTCACCGACACGAATCGCCGACCGGCTACGACGACGACGCGAGCGCGTCGGAGGCGAGCGACGCGCGGACGAGCGACACGCAGACGAGCGGCACGCGGACGAGCGACGCGTGAGCGACACGCAGTCGACGCATTCGACACCGTCGACGCTTTCGACACACTCGACGCGATGGGCACCCTCGAGCCACGCGCGGTGCCTGAGCGCACCGCCGCCCAGCCAGCCGCCTGAGTGTGACGCGCTGCCGCGGCCGTCGCACGACGTGGTGGGTGTCGGGCCCGGTGCAGCGACGTCATCGCAGCACCGGGCCCGGCCTCGACCGACTTATCGCTGGTCGCCGTCCCGGACGCCGTCGCCGTCCGGTCGCGTCGCCGTCGCCGTCGCGCGTCGGCGTGAGCACCACCTTGCCGCGGAGCTCCCCGGCCTCGCCGAGGGCGTGCACCGTGGCGAGCTCCTCGAGCGGGTAGTGCGCACTCACGTCGACCCGCAGCTCACCGGCGTCGACCAGCTCGGAGAGACGGGTCAGCTGGGCGGCATCGCTGCGGACGAAGATGCTCACGGCGCGCAGGTCGGCGCCCGGCGGCACCTCACCCGGCGTCGTCGTGGAGACGAAGACGCCGCCGGGCTTCACGAGCGACACGAGCGCCGCGGTCTCCTCGGGCGACGTGCGCACGAGGTTCAGGACCACGTCGACCGGCTCGGTCACGGCGTCGGCCACGGGCGTGGTCGTGTAGTCGATGACCTGCGAGGCGCCCTGCGCCGCCACCGCGTCACGGCTGCGGGCGCTGGCCGTGGCGATCACGGTCGCGCCGGCCGCCGCGGCGAGCTGCACGGCGAAGCCGCCGACTCCGCCGCCCGCGCCGTTCACGAGCACCCGCTGCCCGGCGCGAACGTCGGCATGCTCGACGATCGCCTGCCAGGCGGTGAGCCCGCTCGAGGCCAGCGCCGCGGCATCCGCAATGCAATGGTCTTCGGCGCGGGGGCGATCAGCTCGGCGGGCACGATCGCGTACTCCGCGGAGGCGCCGGGCCCGGTCATCGGGAGGAACGCGACGATGTCTCGGCCGACGAGGTCGTCGGGTACGCCCTCGCCGACGGCGACGACGGTGCCGCTGACGTCGATGCCCGGCACGTGCGGCAGGTCGACGGGGAACACCTCCGCCAGGTAGCCGGCGCGGATGGTGGCGTCGACCTGGTTGAAGGTCGTGCCGGCGACCCGGACGAGCACCTCGCCGGGCCCCGCCTCGGGGCGGGGAAGCTCGACGGTCTCGAGCACGGTCGGCTGGCCGTACTGGGTGAACTGGATGGCGCGCATGGTGGTGGTTCCCTTCGTGGTCTTCGTGGCGGTGGTGGTGGTCGTGGTGGTCGTGGTGGTGGTCATGGCGGGCGACCTGCGGATCAGGCCGCGAGTCGCGGGTAGTCGGTGTATCCGCGCTCGTCGCCGCCGTAGAGGGTGGCGCGGTCGGGATCGTTCATCGCGGCACCGGCGGTGATGCGGGCGACGAGGTCGGGGTTGGCGAGCGCGAGCGCGCCGACGCTCACGACATCGGCCAGTCCGTCGCGCACGTCCTGCGCACGTCGATCGATGTCGGCACCGGCGCGGTTGAGCACCAGCCCGGTGGGCCAGCCGTCACGGATGCTGCGGAGCAGCGCCTCATCGCCGAGGTGCACGACGTGCAGGTACGCGAGCTGCAGCGGGGCGAGGGCCTCGACGAGTGCGGGGTAGAGCTCGGCGACATCCGTCTCCTCGATGTCACCCAGTGGGCCTCCGGGGCTGATGCGGAACCCGACCCGGTCGGCGCCGATCTCGTCGGCGACGGCAGCGGCCACCTCGACGGGGAACCGGATGCGGCCGGCGATGTCGCCGCCGTAGCCGTCGGTGCGGCGGTTGGCGTTGGTGCTCAGGAACTGCTGGAGCAGGTAGCCGTTCGCGCCGTGCAGCTCGACGCCGTCGGCGCCCGCGTCGACCGCGAGTCGAGCGGCCCGGCGGAAGTCGGCGATGGTCTGCGCGAGGTCGGCCTCCGTCATCTCGCGGGGCACGGGCATCGGCTGCGGTCCGGTCGCCGTGAACATGTCGCCGCGTGCCGCGACGGCCGACGGGGCGAGCGGGGCACGGCCGTGCGGGGTGTTCGAGGGGTGGGACATCCGGCCGACGTGCATGAGCTGCACGACGAGCGTCGAGCCGGCCTCGTGCACGGCGTCGGCCACCCGACCCCAGGCCTGCGCCTGCTCCTCGGTGTGGATGCCCGGTGTGGCGAGGTACCCCTGTCCGTCCTCCGACGGCTGCGTGCCCTCGGTGATGAGCATCGCGAGCGAGGCGCGCTGCGAATAGTAGGTGCGGGTGAGGTCGGTCACGAGCCCGTCGCCCGTGGCACGGCTCCGCGTCATCGGCGCCATGGCCACGCGGTGGGCCAACCGGATGCGGCCGAGCCGCGTCGGCGACCACAGCGCGTCGGTGTCGGTGTCGGTGGTGGTGGCGGTCGGGGTGGTGGCGGTGGTGATGTCTGAGACGGTCATTCCAGGAAACTCCTTCGAATTCGAACTACCTTCACCGGTCGACAACGCACGCCACGCGTCATCTATTTCCAATTCGAACCAAATTGTTCGCATAGGATTCGGGCATGTCGGACCCCACCGTTCCGCCGACCCTGCCGCCGGAGTTCGGCGTGTACTTCGCGCTCCTCGAGGTGAGTGCCCTCGTGCAGCGCGGCGTGGAGGGCCAGCTGCGGCGCGACGGAGGGCTCAGCTTCGTGCAGTTCCAGATCCTCGCGATCCTCGGCGAGAACCCGTCATCGCCGCGCAGCATGACCGACCTCGCCGACCGGCTCGTGCACAGCAAGAGCGGGCTGACCTACCAGGTCGACCGGCTCGAGCAGGCGGGGCTCGTCGCGCGCGTGCCGTCGACGCAGGATGAGCGCGGCGTGAACGTGACGCTCTCGCCGAAGGGTGCGTCCGTGCTCGAGCGGGTGCTTCCCGGCCACGTCGAGGTGGTGCGCGACGTCCTCGTCGATGCGCTCGATGACGCCGACCGCGACCAGCTCACGCGTCTGCTCGGCCGTGTCGTGCAGCACATGCGGTCGCGGCCGCCTCGCTCGGCTCGCCGTTCGACCGCCGGCCGCGCTCGAGGCGTAACGGCTCGGCGTCACGGGCCAGGTGGCTCTGACGCATGCCGGTGTCGTGGGTCAGGTGGCTCTTGACGCATGTCGGTGGCGTGGGTCAGGTGGCTCTTGACGCATGTCGGTGGCGTGAGCGAGGATTGAGACGATTCATCGAGAAAGCGCTTTCCCGCAACCCTCGACCCGAATCACCGCGGCGAGCACGGACGCTGCGACCCAGCATCAGCACACGATCGAAGGAGATCCACGTGGGTCCAGACGTCCGACATGGCCGCGCGCGAACACTCATCGCCGCCCTGACCGGGGCCGCGCTCATCGCCGGCGCCGCCCTCACCGCAACGCCCGCCGTCGCCGCCGAAGACGCCACCAACGTCGACTACAGCTTCGACTTCGGCGGCCCGTCGACGCCGGTCGCCGCCGGCTTCATCGGCGTGCACCCCGGCACCACCTACAACGCGACGCAGGGCTACGGCTTCACCACCGCGCCCGCGTCCAACGGCTTCCGCGACCGCGGCGGCGACGACCTCCTCAAGCGCGACTTCACCATCGCCAACAACCAGGCGTTCGCGGTCGACGTGCCGAACGGCACCTACGAGGTCACCACCTGGGCGGGCGACCTCATCGCCGGCAACGGCACGAACTTCGACATCGAGGGCACCGCGTTCGCGGGTCCGCGCACGAGCACGGGGGTCGTGCACGAGCAGTACTTCCCCGCCATCACCGTCAGCGACGGGCAGCTTAACGTGCGCGTCACGGGCGGCGACGGGCGCGTCAACGGCATCCGCGTGCAGACCCCGCTGGCCGCACCGGCCGGCCTCGCGGCATCCGACATCGACGCCGTGAACGAGACCATCACGCTCGACTGGCAGCCGGTGACGGATGCCACGGGCTACGCCGTCTTCCGCGCGGCCCCGGGCGGCGAGCTCGCTGAGATCGCTCGCATCACGGATGCCGCGACGACGACCTTCGTCGACGCATCCGTCGCGCTCGGCGAGTCCTACGACTACGCCGTCGCGACCGTGAAGGGCACGCGCGTGTCGAAGCCGAGCGACCGCGTCGCGGCATCCGTCGTCGACCCCGACGTCGCGAAGCCCGCGGCGCCGACCGGCATCGAGACCGCCGCGATCGACCGCAACAGCGTCACGCTGAGCTGGGCCGACCCGGGCGACGCCGTGCAGTGGAAGGTGTTCCGCACGACGCGCGAGGACATCCCGTTCGAGCAGGTCGGCACCACGACCGAGCCGACGTTCACCGACACCGGCGTGCTCACCACGCGGCCGTACCTGTACCAGCTCGTGGCGCTGAACGCGGGCGGCACGTCCGAGGCATCCGCCACCTACGCGACCGCGGTCGCGACCACGCTCGTGCGGCAGGCCGAGTACCTCGACCGGGCGCCGGTCGCGGTGCAGACCGACGACGGCGTGTACGTGGGCTGGCGCCTGCTCGGCCTCGACGCGCGCGACCTCGCGTTCGACGTGTACCGCGACGGCGAGAAGATCACCGACGAGCCGATCACGGGCGCGACGAACCTCGTCGACGCTGACGGCACGGCAGACAGCACCTACCTCGTGACCGCGCACCAGGGCGACCGCGAGATCTCGGTCACCGACGAGTTCGGCGTGTGGACCGACCAGTTCCACGACATCCCGCTGAACAAGCCGGCCGACGACGTGCTGCCCGACGGCAAGACCGTCACCTACTGGCCGGGCGACGGCACGGTCGGCGACCTCGACGGCGACGGCGAGTACGAGCTCGTGTTCCTCTGGAACCCGTCGATCTCGAAGGACAACTCGCAGTCGGGCTACACCGGCAAGGTCTACGCCGAGGCGGTGAAGTTCGACGGCACGAGCCTGTGGCGCATCGACCTGGGCGTGAACATCCGCGCCGGCGCGCACTACACGCAGCTCGAGGTGTTCGACTTCGACGGCGACGGGCGCTCGGAGGTGGCGTTCAAGACGGCGGATGGCACGGTCGACGGCGTCGGCACGGTGATCGGCAACCCGAGCGCCGACTACCGCAACTCGAGCGGGTACATCCTCAGCGGGCCCGAGTACCTGACCGTCTTCGACGGGCGGACCGGCGCGGCGATCGACACGGTCGACTACAAGCCGGGCCGCGGCAACGTCGGGCTCGTGGGGCGACACGTACGGCAACCGGGTCGACCGGTTCCTCGCGGGCGTCGCGTACCTCGACGGCGAGCACCCGTCGCTCGTCGTGAGCCGCGGCTACTACACGCGCACCGTGATCGTCGCGTGGGACCTCGTCGACGGCGAGCTCGTCGAGCGCTGGACGTTCGACTCGAACGTGGCCGGCTCGACCTACGAGGGCCAGGGCAACCACCAGTTCGTGCCCGCCGACGTCGACCGCGACGGACTCGACGAGATCGTGTTCGGCTCGATGACCATCGACGACGACGGCACGCCGCTCTACAACACGCGCCTCCACCACGGCGACGCGCTGCACGTGAGCGACTTCGTCACCGACCGCCCCGGCCTCGAGGTGTACGCGGTGCACGAGAGCCCCACCGGCAACGGCGGCATCATCGCGTCGATGCGCGACGCCGAGACCGGCGCGGTCATCTGGTCGAACCCGGGCAACCGCGACACCGGCCGTGGCGCGGCATCCGACATCGACCCGACCCACCCGGGCGCCGAGGCGTGGAACATCGGCGGCGACTACGCGTGGAACTCGCCGGTCGGCACGCTGAACGCGGCATCCGGTGAGGTGCTCTCGACCGACATCCCGGCGGCGAACTTCGTCACCTGGTGGGACGGCGACCTCACCCGCGAGATCACCGACCACGACTACTCCGAGGCGAACGCCTCGGGCGTGCCGACGATCTCGAAGTGGGACCCGGCCGCGCAGGAGGAGGTCGAGCTGCTCCGCCTCGACGGCACGCTCACGAACAACACCACCAAGGGCAACCCGGTGCTCCAGGCCGACCTGTTCGGCGACTGGCGCGAGGAGCTCGCGGTGCGGTTGGCCGACGGCAGCGGCATCCGGGTGTACACGACGACGGATGTCACGGATGCGCGCATCCCGACCCTGATGCACGACTCGCAGTACCGCGTGGGCGTCGCCGGGCAGAACTCGGCGTACAACCAGCCGCCGCACCCGTCGTACTTCATCGGCGCGGACATGGCGGATGCTCCGGTGCCGTCGATCGCGTACGTCGGTGCGCCGGCGCTCGACGAGACGGCGCCGGTCATCGGCGGCCTGCCGTCGGGCACGGTGATGGCGGATGCCCCGCTGCAGCTGGGCGTGACGGCCGAAGATGCCGAGAGCGGCATCCGTTCGCTGTCGGTGACGGTCGGCGACGTCGCGGTCGACGCCGGATGCCGCGGTGGACTTCGCCGCGCTCGGGCTCGCGGGTGACGTGGCGGTCGTCGTGACCGCGACGAACCACGCGGGGCTCACGTCCACGGCGTCGTCGACGCTGCTCGTCGTGCCCGACACCGGTGCCACCACCGCGCCGGGCCACGGGCACGCTCTCGAACACGAGCGGCTGGGAGTACGGGCTGCACGACGGTGACTACGACGTGGTGATGAACCTGTGGCACGGCACGCCGGGCAGCATCTTCCGGCTCTACGAGAACGGCGCGCTGGTGACGACTCGCGTGCTCGGCGACACGGCCGGCATGTCGCAGACCACGGGCGTGACGTTCGAGGGCAAGCCGAACGGCACCTACGTCTACACGGGTGAGCTCATCAACGCGCAGGGCACGACGGCGACCACGTCGACGACGGTCAAGGTGACGGATGCCGCGCCGGGCATGCCCGTGGTCAGCACCGACCAGAAGAAGGGCGCGAGCTCGTTCACCGCCACGGCGAACCTGTGGTGGGGCACGAACGCGACGTCGTACCGGTTCGAGCTCGACGGCGTCGTGGTCGGGTCGGGGTCGCTCGTCGCGGCCACGCCGAACGCGCAGTCGGCGTCGGTGAAGCTCAGCGGCGTGGCATCCGGTGACCACACGCTCGTCGCGGTGTTCGCGAACGCGAACGGCGAGACGGCGTCGAAGCCGCTGAAGGTGACGGTGAAGTAGGAGGGCTGGTCCAGCGGAACGGGGTCGGGCGATGGCACGCCCGGCCCCGTTCCGTATGGCGGGGGCCTACGCCTCCGGGCGCTCCTGCAGTGCGCGCACCTCGATGCGAGACTGCAGCGCGGCGGATGCCCTGGTCGCCCACTCGAGGGCTGTGTCGTCGTCGTCCGCCTCGATCACCCAGAAGCCGCCGACGTACGACGGCGCCTCCACGAACGGCTCGTCGAGCACGCGGGTCTCACCCGACGTGGCGTCGACGGTCTTCGCGGTGGAGGGCGGGTAGAGTCCGCCGGCGAACAGCCACGCGCCCGAGTCCCTCAGGGCGGCGTTGAAGTCGTCGACCTTCGCGATGACGGCGGCGAGCTCGGCGGGGTCGAGCTCCTGCATCGACGCCATCGTCGGTTCGGTTGCGGTGTCGTGGGGCAGCGTCAGGAAGTACTGCATCATGTTCATCTCCTCGTGGCGACGTCGGTGTCGCCCTCATCTCGGACGTCGAACGAGCACGGCTCGAGATCGACGTCACGCCGTAGCACCGTGCGACGGAGCTACTCCTCGACGCCGGGGTCGCCGCCCTCGAGGCCGCCGTCCGTGGAGTCGGTCATCGGCTCGTCGTTCCCGGGCGCGCCGGGCTTGTCGCCGGCGGGCTGCGCGGGGGCGTCGGATCGGTCGTCGGCGCGCCCCGCGGCATCCGCTCGCTCTGCGTCGTCGGGAACCGGGGTCACGTCGTCGGGAAATGTCGAATCGGTCATCATGTGCTCCTTCGTGGATCGGTCGATCGGTGGCTGCGGTGAGGGTTCAGTCCTCGGAGATCTCGGCGACCGTCTCGCCGGTCTGGACGGCGGAGAGCTCGCGGGCGATGTCCGCCTGGCTGATGATGCCCACGAGGATGTGGTCGTCGATCACGGGGAGGCGGCGCACCTGCTGGTCCTGCATGATCTCGAGTGCCTCGCGGATGTCGACGTCGGCGCCGATCGTGAGCGGCTTGCCCTCGGCGAGGCTGCCGGCGGTCGCCGTGCTGGGGTCGCCGCCCTCGGCGATGCACTTCACCACGATGTCGCGGTCGGTGAGCATGCCCTTGAGCCGGTCGTCGTTGCCGCAGATCGGCAGGGCGCCGACGTCGAGGTCGCGCATCATGCGCGCAGCTTCGACGAGGGTCTGGTCCTCCTTCACGCACTTCGGGTCGAGCGTCATCAGGTCGCGTGCCACGGTCATCGGAATCGTCCTCTCGTCTCGAGTCGGGTCCTGCTCGGATCGATGTCGGCAGGCTACGCACGATCGCCGCGTGCCGCGCGGGGGTTGACGAGGACGTCGACGAGGAGGTTGACGAGCCTGCGACACCGCGCGACCATGGCGTCACACGCTCGGACGCGGCATCCGTCGACCCGGCGAGGAGGCAGCATGGCGACATTCATCGACATCGACGGCGTGAGCACCTGGACCGAGACCCGCGGAAGCGGTGAGCGCACCCTCGTGCTCCTGCACGGGGGCCTCGGCAACAGTGACGACCTCCTCGACTCGATCGGCGCAGCAGACCTCGTCGGGAGCTTCCGGGTCGTCGCCTTCGACCGTCGCGGCCACGGCTACACCGCCGACACCGACGAGCCGTTCCACTACGACGACATGGCCACGCACGCCATCAAGGTGCTCGAGCACCTGGCACCTCATCGAAGGTCCACCTCGTCGGATGGAGCGACGGCGGCATCGTGGCGATGCTCGTCGCGCTTCGCCGGCCCGACCTCGTCGATCGCCTCGTGCTCATCGGCGCCAACTTCCACGTCGAGGGCGTCCACGAGCTGGATCCGGGCGACGGTGCACCGCCCCCGGTGATGCTCGAGGCCTACGCGAAGCGTTCACCCGACGGTGCCGACCACTTCCCGGTCGTGGCCGAGAAGTTCATGGCCATGGTCACCACCGAGCCGACGCTGACCACCGACGATCTCGCTCGCCTCGCGCATCCGACGCTGGTGCTCGTCGGCGACGACGACCTCGTGCGCCTCGACCACACGGTCGCGCTCTACGAGGCTCTCCCGGCCGGTCGGCTCTGCGTCGTGCCCGGCGCCTCGCACGCGGTCGTGATCGAGCGCCCGCAGCTCGTGGCCGCGCTCATCACGGACTTCCTCCAGGGCCCCGAGCCACCCGAGACGCTCATTCCGATCCGGCGCGCCCGGTAGGCGAGCAGCTTCCCGCTCGCCTGTAACCCGCTGTGGTGGTTCATCCGTTCGCAACCCGGTGCGGCGGAGCATCGGGCGCACTACCCTGAACGCATCGAGTGAGGAGGACGACGTGAGCGACACCAGAGGACGCCCACTTCCGAACCCGCCAGACGAACGGCACGTGGCCGACAGCGCGAGGGAGCAGGCGCGGCTGAAGGCGGAGCACGCCCGCGAACTGGGCGTCGATCCGTTCTTCGAGGGGGCGAACATCACCGAGAGCGACGGCCCCGACCTCGAGGCCGGCGACGACCTCGACACCGGCGGCGGGCACCGGACGCCGCGCGAGTGAAGCCGTCACACCTGCGTCACCTGCACGGTCTGAGCTGATGACAGGTCCGGTCGAGTCGTGAGATAAGAGCGGGAGCACTGGGTTTCAGGCGGCCTCCTTCGCCCTCCCCACGGAGGTAGCGCCAAGCAGACCACGGCTGGTCCCACCCGCCGCCGGGCGTTCACCAACCAACACGAGGCGCTGCCACCTTAGGCGCCGGCGCCGCGTCTAGGTACTCCGGCGCCGTCTGAGGTACCCCGCGGCCGAGAAGATAGGGCACCCACCCGATACGGCGCCGCCACCTCAGCGAGGAATCTGATCTCAGGCAGCCGGAACACCGGCCCCGCACCGCTCGAAGGGATCGGACTCATGAACCTCGCACACGGCTACGTCAGCCAGACGCTCCAGACCCACGACGAGCAGCTCGCGATCCGCATCAACGAGCAGCGTCGCATCGCGGCTGAGCGCCGCGCCGAACAGGGCGAGCGTGCCGACGCCGGCCGTCGCCACCACCTCGGTAACCGGTTCAGCGAGTGGCGCCAGGCGCGTGCAGGCCGTCGCATCCACGGCCTCCCCGTCGCGCACTGATCGCGCTGTGGACGGATCCCTGCTCGCCTGACAGCGCTGCCCTATCCTCATCGGGGACACGGTGCCATCGAGCACCGGTGCGACGGCGGCGCCGGCCGAGGCCCGGCCGAGAGAGGGACCGATGACGGTTCAGGCCCAGGGTCGCGCGACCCCCAGGAGCTCGTATTGGCGCGGTCGTGGCCGGGGAGCGGCGGTCGCGGGAATGGCGGCGCCGCAGTTCATCGGTCACACCGGCGCCGAGTACGTGTACCTCGGGGCGCTCATCTTCAGCCCGGTCGTGTTCATCGCCGCAGGCCTGCCGTCGCTACCTGCTTGGCCAGCGCGCGTGCATCACCTGCTGCTCGCCGCGATCACGGCCGGTCGTGGCGTGATCGGGCCTCGCCGCGCCGCTGGTCGCGGGTGGCGGCTCTTCATCACCGGCCGGGGCCGTCGACGCCGCGCTGGCCGTCCTCATCGGTCTCGTGCCGACATCGCCTCCGCCGCCGTCGGCGCACGTGCGTGCAGCGAAGGAGGCGGCGGCTGCCGCAGCGGTCGGCTGCACCGTCGCGGCAGTCGTGCGCGGCTCGCCGCCTGCGGCATCCGCTCGCTCAGCCCCCATGACGCGGTGCCGCAGTCGCCCGAACAGGGGGTGCCGCCGGCACTGCCCCGCGGGCCGCCACGGGAGTAGCCTCCGCTCATGGAACGACCCATCGTCGCGGTGCTGCGCCAGGTCATCGTCGACCAGGCGGATGCCGGCACCGGCGTCGTCGCCGGCACCGAGCCGCTCGCGGCATCCGCGTCCGGTGGCCTCGGCACGGCCCTGCTGCCCCTGTTCGCGCTCGCCGCGGCCCTGACCGCCGCGGTCTGCGTCGGATCGCTCGTCGTGGAGTGGCTGCGGAAGCCCGAGGCCGGCGCGACGCTCGCCGTCACCGACCCCGAGTCCGCCGGGCTGCTCTCGGTCGGGTTCGTGTCGGGCAGCGCGTCGGCACGCTGGTTGCCGGCGACCGTCATGCTGCTCGCCGGCAGCGGGGTCATCGCGATCCGGGACCAGCGCGCCGTTCGCGAGGGCGAGGCGGGTCGCGCCCAAGACGTGCACCTCGTCTTCGACGGGGACTATCCGCTGGCGGTGGGGTGGACTGACGAGTCGCGGGACCCCGCCGACGACACGGTGCTCGCGGTGCTGTCGCCCGGCCTTGCGGGCGGTTCGCTCACGCTCGGGCGTGGCGCCAGCGTCGCCGTGGATCGCGTCGTGAAGGACAACGGGCGCCTCCTCGCGGTCACGGGGAACGGGTTCCGCAACGCGGCGGAGTGGTATCGCGAGCCGCGGCCGGCACGGCGGTTCCGGGCCGCCACGATCGGAGGCGTGGTCGGGGTCGTGCTCGGGTTCATCACCCTCGGCTCCAGGGACGACGCGACGAGCTCGATCGCGTGGAGCGCGATCGTCATCGCGGCGCTGTCGCTCGGGTTGCGCCTGCTCCTGCCGCGCTGGATCCCGCTGAACGCGGACGGACTGCAGCTCCGCGAGCGGGCGAACGAGTGGCGGGAGGTCGTCGCGGGCACGGATGTCGCGAACGTGGCCGCGGGCCAGCACCTCCTGCCGTGGGCGGTGATGTTCGACGAGGCATCCGTGATCCGACGGTTCGCGGAGGTCGCGGAGCAGTCGGGTGCTGCGCCCGCCTGGTATCGCTCGTCGGTCCCGTTCACGGCGGACCGCCTGGCCTCGTGCATCGGCATCGTGGCGACCGAGTTGGCGCAGCCGATTCGCGTGGCCGGCGGGCTGCTGCAACGGGGCGAGGACTCCCGGTTCGGCGTGCCGATGATCGGCGACACCAAGGGATGGGGCGCCGGGTACCTCGGCGGGTACTACGGCGCTGGCGGGGGCGGCGGGTTCGGTGACGGCGGCGGCTTCGACGGCGGCGGCGGCGGTGGCTTCGGTGACGGCGGCGGCTTCGGCGGGTTCGACGGCGGGGTGGCGGGGGCGACGGCGGGGGCTGGGGCTGAGGTGGAGCACGGCCGACCGCTCCGTGCCCGAAACGTGCGAGATGAGCCGAGCGGCCGGGACCCTCGAGGATCCCGGCCGCTCGCCCGCCGCATGCGCTACTTCAGCGGCTTGAGCTTCTTCACCGCCTTCTCCACGAGCTTCGTCGCCTCATTCACGTCCGCCTGCGTTGCTCGCGAGCCCGCGAGCACGACCTCGCCGATCGCGACCGCCTCGTCGAGCGTTGCGAGCGAGGCATCCGTGAACTTCGACCGGTCGACCGCGGCGGCCGACGCGAGCGCTGCCGCCAGCGCCGACGTGTCGACCGGCACCGCGTCCGTCGCGGCGACGAGACGCACGTCGTCGAACACGCCCCACGCGCCCGCCGAGAGCGCGAAGTCGCCGCGCACCTCGACGACGCCGTCGGCGCCGACGACCACGTTCGGCACCACGGCGGTGTGGAACTCGTTCCACGCCGTGAACGACAGCGGCGCGCTCACCGTGCCCGCCGACGTCGTCGCCGAGAGCACGCGAGCGTCGCCGGCGGGGGAGCCGGTGCCCTGCGTCGTCGCCTGCAGCGTGTAGGTGCCGGCCGGGACGCCGGTCAGCGTCTGCGACGCCGACGCCGTGTAGGCGGTGCCGTTCCAGAACGTCACGGCGAAGTCGCCGTCGGAGCCGTCGGCGGTCTGCGTGCGAGCCGCCGGCCCGGTGAGCGTCCACGCGCTCATGTCGGCCGACTCGAACGACCCGTTGCGCACGAGGTTCGCCGCCAAGACGGTGACGGATGCCTCGACCGAGAGTCCCGTCGACGTCCGGCCGGGGATCGAGTACTCGCCCGGCCCGCGGATCCAGTCGACCGCACTCGACCAGGTGACCGACGGATGCTCCGTGGTGCCGTCGTTGTAGGTGACCGTGATGGTCGCGGGCAGCGACACCGGCGTGCCATCCGTCACCGACAGCTCGACCTGCTCGACCGACACGATCTCGCGCGGAGCGACCGCGCCGGTGTGGACGTACTCGAACGTGCGCAGCGACTCGAGCGGCGTGCCGTCCCAGGCGAACAGCGACTGGTTGTCCCACGCCGATCCGCCGTACCACTCGCCGACGTGCACGGGGTCGTACGAGGCGGATGCACTCGTGGCCCAGCCCGAGCCGTCGCGCTCCCAGAGCACGCGGTTCGCCTCGACCGCCGACGGCGGACCGACCGGCAGCCACGCGGGCTCCCAGTAGAAGACGCCGATGCCCGCGTCGCCGACGGCGGCGACCGCCGCGATCACGTCGCGCAGCTGCGTCGCCTGGCCCTGCACGCTCACCGGGTAGTCATCGGTGATCGTGCCCTCGCCGATGACGTTCGGGTGCCCGTCGCCGTCCTCGAGCGTGTGCGCCCACGAGGTCTCGGCGACCATGACCTGCTTGCCGTAGTTCGTGGCGATGTCGGTCAGCACCGTCGTCAGGTTCGCGGTCGAGCCGTGCCAGTACGGGTAGTACGAGCTCGCGAACACGTCGTAGTCCACGCCGAACTGCGCGAGGCCCGCGGCATACGTCGCGTACCGGCCCGCCGTCTCGGGGTTGGTGAAGTGCACCGCCACGAGGGCGTCGGGCAGCACCTCGCGCACCGCCGCGCTGCCCGCCGAGACGAGCGCCGCGAACTGGGCGTCGATCTCGCGGCCCGGCCGGGTGTGACCCGCGATCGCGTTGTTCGTCTCGTTGCCGACCTGCACCATGCTCACGTCGACGCCCGCGTCCTCGAAGGACTGCAGCGCGTCGGCCGTGAAGTCGTGCAGCGCGGTGACCGTCTCGGCATCCGAGAGTCCCGCCCACGCCTTCGGCACGAGCTGGCGGGCCGGGTCGGCCCAGAAGTCCGAGTAGTGGAAGTCGACGAGCACGCTGAGCCCGGCCGCGGTCGCCCGCTGCCCGATCTCGACCGCGCGCGCGACATCCACGTTGCCGCCGCCGTACCCGTTTCCGGATGCGTCGAACGGGTCGTTCCAGACGCGCACGCGCACGGTGTTCACGCCGTCCTCGGCGAGCACGTCGAACAGGTCGGCCGGCGCCCCGGTCGCGTCGCGGAAGACCACGCCGCTCTCCTCGAGCGACAGCACGGTCGACACGTCGACGCCGTTCACGAAGTCGGGCGACAGCCCCTCGACCTTCTCGACGAAGATGCCCGCATCGACCGGGCCGTCTCCGGGTTCGGATGCCGCGGCCGCCGACGCTCCCGCAGGCATGGCGACCAGGGTCGCGAGCGCCGTCGCCAACGCGACGACCCCCGCCCGTCTGTGTGGTGTGTGCACGATCCGTGCTCCCTCTCGATCGGCAGCCCTCGGGGTCGCCGCCCGGGAGGGCGAACGGATCCGCGACGCTGCGGTGTCGTTCCGTCCGGGTGGACCGAACGCGGTGGTGCTGGGTGGTGGTGAGTGGTGTGGGTATGGAGTTGTGGCCGGACGGTCAGCTCGCGAGCACCCGCGAGCCGGATGACCCGCGTCGCACCCGCGGGCACGAGCGTCGTGGCATCCGTCACCGCGCCGGTCGCGACATCCGTGCCCGGCGCATCGATCACCGCGTCGGTCTCGGCGTGGTTGATCGCGACGACGTAGCGCGTGCCGTCGTCGGCGACGCGCACGACGCGCTCGAGCCCGGTGGGCGGCGGCACGACCGTCATGCCCGCGTCGGTGAGCACGTCGTCGATGAAGGCGCCGAGCGCCGCCCCGTCGAGGCGGGTCGACAGGTACCAGGCCGCTCCGTCGCCGAGCGCGTTGCGGGTGATCGCGGGCATCCCGGCCGCCGGGCCGTCGATGTAGTGCTCGACGGATGCCGCGCCCTCGAGCACGATCTCGTCGGTCCAGACCGAGCCGGTCGCGCCGCCCGTGACCGTGACCCGCGAGCCCTCGCGCAGCGGCTGGAACTCCTCGATCGACAGCCCGAGCACGTCGCGCAGGCGACCCGGGAACGGGCCGGCCGGCACGGCGTCGAACTCGTCGACGATGCCCGAGAAGTACGACACGGCGAGCACGCCGCCGCCCTCGACGTAGCCGCGCAGGTTCGCGGCCGACGCCTCGTCGAGCAGGTACAGCGACGGCGCGAACACCGCCGCGTACCCCGACAGGTCGGCGCGCCGGGTGCACGAAGTCGACCGTCACGCCGAGCTTCCACAGCTCGGCGTAGAACGCCTCGAGCCGCTCGCGGTGCGACAGGTCGACCGACGGGCGCCACTCGAGCTCCTGCGCCCAGAACGACTCGGTGCTCCAGACCACGGCGACGGATGCCTCGACGCGGCTGCCGCGCACCTCCGACAGGTCGCCCACCAGGTCGCCGAGCTCGACGACCTCGTTCCACACCCGCGACGAGCGTCCGGCGTGGGGGAGCATCGCGGAGTGGAACTTCTCGGCGCCGAACCGGCTCGCCCGGAACTGGAAGAACATGATCGCGTCGGCACCGCGCGCGAGGTGCGACATGCTGTTGCGCGCGAGCTCGCCCGGCCGCTTCGCGACGTTGCGCGGCTGCCAGTTCACGGCCGACGTCGAGTGCTCCATGAGCACCCACGGCTTGCCCGCGGCGAGTGAGCGCGTGAAGTCGGCGTCCATCGCGAGCAGCACGTGCGCGTCGGAGCGCGAGGCGGTGAGGTAGTGGTCGTTCGACACGACGTCGACCTCGGGCGCCCACTTCCAGTAGTCGACCGACGGGCAGCTCGTCGCCATGAAGTTCGTCGTGATCGGCTGCGACGCGTGCCGCCGGATCGCGTCGCGCTCGAGCACGAAGCACTCGAGCAGCGCGTCGGAGCTGAACCGCTGGTAGTCGAGCCGGTGCGCCGGGTTCGACACGCTCGCCGACTGCCGCGGGGCGTCGATCTCGTCCCACGCGCCGTAGACCTGGCCCCAGAACGTCGTGCCCCACGCGCGGTTCAGCGCGTCGAGCGATCCGTACCGCCGCTCGAGCCAGCCGCGGAAGTTCGCGACGGATGCCTCGTCGTAGCTGTCGGAGACCGGAGCCCCGTACTCGTTGTGCACGTGCCACATGACGACGGCGGGGTGGTGCGCGTAGCGCTCGGCGAGCTTCGACGCGATCGCCGCGGCGGCGCGACGGTACTCGGGGCTGCTCGGCGAGACGATGCCCCGCGAGCCGAACCCGAGCGTCACGCCCTCGCGGGTCACCGGACGCGCCTGCGGGTACGCCTTCCAGAACCACGCCGGCGGCACGGTCGTGGGCGTGCCGAGGTCGACGTCGATGCCGGCGCCGGCCAGCAGGTCGAGCACCTCGTCGAGGAACGAGAAGTCGTATTCGCCCTCGCGCGGCTCGAGCAGCGCCCACGAGAAGATGCCGACGCTCACGAGGTTCACGCCCGCCTCGCGCATGAGCTCGATGTCCTCGAGCCAGGTCTCGCGCGTCCACTGCTCGGGGTTGTAGTCGCCGCCGAAGCGGATCGCGGAGGTGCCGGGGATCCAGCCGCTGCGCGGGTCGGTTTCCGGTGCTGCGGCGGCAGCCGATGCGGCGGCGGCATCCGGTGCTGCGGCGGTGGCCGGCGCGGTGTGCGAGGTCGGCGCGGTCTTCGAAGGCATGGAGCGTTCTCCCTTGAAACTGTGTGCGGTCACAGTTGTAACACAGCACCGTACGCGCCGCGCCATCCGTTGATTCAGGAGTTGACACGAAAGCTGGGCTGTGCGTTACTGGGATCGCTCACAGGCACAGCGTGGTCCTTCTCGATCGCGCGGCTGCCACGGGGCATCCGCAATCACAGCTTTCGACAAGGAGGACGAATGCGTGCAGCATTCCGCACCGGCGCCATCGCCGCCGTTGCAGCCGCAGCGCTCATCATGACCGGCTGCTCGGCCGACAGCGGCTCGGAAGGGTCGGCCGACGACCCGATCGAGCTCACCTACTGGGCCTGGGCGCCCAACCTCGACAAGGTGGTCGACATCTGGAACGACGAGCACCCCGAGATCCAGGTCACCGTCAACAAGCAGGACGGCGGCGACCCCGCGATCACCAAGCTGCTCACGGCCATCAAGGCCGGCAGCGGCGCGCCCGACCTGATCCAGGCCGAGTACCAGAAGATCCCGACGCTCGTCGCCTCCGACGCGCTCGCCGACCTCGCCGGCACGAGCGCAGCGGATGTCTCGGGCGAGTTCCCCGAGGGCGTGTGGGACTCGGTGACGCTCGGCGGTGACGCGCTCTACGCGGTCCCGCAGGACACCGGCCCCATGATGTTCTACTACCGCGACGACATCTTCACGCAGCTCGGCCTCACCGTGCCGACCACGTGGGACGAGTACGCCGCGACCGCGCGTGCGCTGCACACGGCCGACCCGTCGAAGTTCCTCGGCACGTTCTCGGCGAACGACGCCGGCTGGTTCGCCGGCCTCTCGCAGCAGGCGCAGGCCGAGTGGTGGTCGATCGACGGCGACGCCTGGGGCGTCGGCATCGACGAGGAGCCCACGCAGCAGGTCGCCGACTACTGGGGCGGACTCGTCGAGGAGGGCGTCATCGACAACAAGCCGATGTACACCCCCGAGTGGAACGCGGCCCTGAACGACGGCACGCAGGCCGGATGGCTCGGCGCCGTGTGGGGTCCGGGTGTGCTCTCGGGCAACGCCGCCGACACCGCCGGCCTCTGGAAGGCCGCGCCGCTGCCGAACTGGGGCTCCGACGTCTCCAACGGCAACTGGGGCGGCTCGTCGACCGCGGTCACCTCGCAGTCGAAGAACGTCGACGCCGCCGTGGAGTTCGTCACCTGGCTGAACACCGACCCCGAGGCCGTGCAGGCGCTCGTCACCGAGACGGGCATCTACCCCGCCTCGACGGCGGCCGCGGCATCCGCCCTCACCGAGGCGCCGGAGTTCTTCAGCAACCAGCCCGACTTCTACGACGTCGCCGCCGAGGCCGCGCAGGCCGTCGCACCGTTCCAGTACGGCCCGAACGTGAACGTCACGTTCAGCGCCTACAACGACGAGTTCGCGAAGGCCGCCGAGGCGAAGTCGCGCCAGGCGTTCCTCGACGCCGTCACCGCGATGCAGCAGATCACGGTCGACGACCTCGAGTCGAGCGGCTTCACCGTCGCCGAGTAGCCCGGAGGATGAGGGGGTGCCGGATGCCGGTGCCCCCTCGTCCCGGCTCGACGGCTCCGAGGCATTCAGGAAGGACCCGACGATGACCGCCACGGTCGAAACCCGGCGCCGAAGCGCCTCCCGCCGCCACCTCACGCCGTGGATGATGCTCGCCCCCGGCATCGTGCTGTTCACGGTGTTCATGGCCGCGCCGATCCTCTACACGTTCGTGCTCTCCTTCCAGAAGGAGATGGTGAAGGGCCTCGGGCTCGGCTCGGGCTCCCGGTCGCGCACGTTCGCCGGCCTCGAGAACTACGTGGCGACGCTCACCGACCCCGAGTTCCTCGCGAGCGTCGGCCGCGTGCTCGTGTACGGGCTCATCCTCGTGCCGACCATGCTCGGCCTCGCGCTGCTGTTCGCCCTGCTGCTCGACGCCCGCCGCACCGGCGCCAAGGGCTTCTCGCGGGTCTCGATCTTCCTGCCCTACGCGGTGCCGGCGGTCATCTCCTCGCTGCTCTGGGGCTTCCTCTACCTCCCGGCCGTGAGCCCGTTCTACTGGATCTTCGAGCAGCTCGGCTGGGACGACGTGCCCTCGCTGCTCTCTCCCGGCCTCGTCATCTTCGCGATCGCGAACATCGGCCTGTGGGGCGGCGTCGGCTTCAACATGATCGTGATGTACACGTCGCTGAAGGCCGTGCCGACCGAGATCTACGAGGCGGCACGCATCGACGGGGCATCCGAGGTGCAGATCGCCTGGCGCATCAAGGTGCCGATCATCATGCCCGCGCTCATCATGACCGCGCTGTTCTCGATGATCGCGACGCTGCAGGTGTTCGCCGAGCCGATGACCCTGCGGCCGCTCACCAACAGCCTCTCGACGACCTGGTCGCCCCTCATGTACGTGTACCGCGACGCGTTCACGCGCGACGACATCTACTCCGCGGCCGCGACCTCGGTGATCATCGCGATCGCCACGTTCGCGCTGTCCTTCTTCTTCCTCCGCGTCGTGCAGCGACGCGCATTCGGCCAGGAGGACTGAGCCATGACCATGACCGACCAGACCCGAGCCCTGGTGCTGCCCGAGCTCGTCGAGGCATCCGAGGACCGTCGCCGCCGTCGCGGACGTGGCGGCTCCGGCGGTGCCCGCCGAGACCAGCGGATGCCGCTCGCCGTCGGCACGACGGGCGTGCTGCTCCTCGGCGCGCTCTACTGCCTGCTGCCGGTGGCGTGGGTCGTGATCGCGTCGACGAAGGATGCCTCGGAGCTGTTCTCGACCTTCACGTTCGCGCCCGTCGACGCACCTCTGGGACAACATCGTCGAGCTCACGAACTACCGCGACGGCCTGTACTGGCGGTGGATGCTCAACACCGCGCTCTACGCGGGCGTCGGCGCGATCGTGTCGGCCTACATCTCGGCGCTGTCGGGCTACGCGCTCGCGAAGTACGTGTTCCCGGGCAAGGGCGTCGTGTTCAAGGTGCTGCTCATGGGCGTGCTCGTGCCCGGCGTGATCGTCGCGATCCCGCAGTACCTGCTGCTCGCGCAGGTCGGCCTCACGAACACGTACTGGTCGGTGCTGCTGCCGCAGCTCATCAGCCCGTACGGCATCTACCTCGCGCGCATCTACGCGGCGGCGGCGGTGCCGACCGACATCATCGAGTCCGCTCGCACCGAGGGCGCCGGCGAGCTCTACATCTTCCACCGCATCGCGCTGCCGATGATGGGACCGGGGCTCGTGACGATCTTCCTGTTCCAGTTCGTCGCGGTCTGGAACAACTTCATGCTGCCGTACATCATGCTCGGCAACGACGAGCTGTTCCCGATCACCGTCGGGCTCTCGGGGCTGCTGAACCAGGGCGCCTCGCTGCCCGCCATGTACACGCTCGTGATCACCGGCGCGCTGCTGTCGATCGTCCCGCTCATCGTGCTGTTCCTCGTGCTGCAGCGGTACTGGCGCGTCGACCTCGCGGCCGGCGCCGTGAAGGCCTGAGCGCTCCTTGGGTGGGACTCGCAAATACACTGGCCACGTGAGTGAGCACACGCCGAAGCGGCGGCCGACCATCGAGGATGTCGCCCGCGAGTCCGGCGTCTCGCGCGGCACGGTCTCGCGGGTGCTGAACGGCGGGCACTGGGTCAGCCCCACCGCCCGCGAGGCGGTCGAGCGCGCGATCAAGAAGACCGGCTACCGCATCAACCCGCACGCGCGGAACCTCGCGACCGCCCGGGCGAACTCCATCGCGTTCCTGCTCACCGAGTCGCAGGACCGGCTCTTCGAGGACCCGAACTTCTCCACGCTCATGCGCGGCGCCGCCGACGCGCTCGCCGCCCGCGACCTGCCGCTCGTGCTGCTCATGGCGGGATCCGACGACGAGCAGCGGCGCGCGACCGAGTTCATCATGGGCGGGCACGTCGACGGCGCCCTGCTCGTGTCGTCGCACCGCGGGCGCGAGGGATTCCTCGCCGACCTCGTCGCCGCCGAGGTGCCCGTCGTCGCGTGCGGGGTGCCGCTCGGGTACGAGCGGCGCATCGGCTACGTCGCCGCCGACGACCTCGACGGCGCGCGCGACCTCGTCGCCTACCTGCGCGACTCGGGTCGCTCGCGCATCGCGACGATCACCGGTCCGCTCGACACGTCGGGCGGCATCGGCCGGCTCGAGGGCTACCGGAGCGAGCTCGGCGACGCGTTCGACGAGCGCCTGGTCGCCGAGGGCGACTACTCGCGGGCGAGCGGCGTGCGCGGGATGGCCGAGCTGCTCGACCGTGCGCCCGACCTCGACGCGGTCTTCGTCGCGAACGACGTGATGGCGGCGGGTGCGCTCGACGTGCTGCGCGAGCGCGGCATCCGCGTGCCCGACGACGTCGCCGTGGCGGGCTTCGACGACGCGCCCGATCGCGACCCGCGTGGAGCCCGCGCTCACGACGATGCGCCAGCCGTTCGACCGCATCGCGCAGGAGATGGTGCGGATGCTCCTCGACGTGATCGACGGGCGGCCCGCCGGCCGGATGACGCTGCCGACCGAGCTCGTGCGGCGCGAGTCGGCCTGAGCTGCGCCTCGCATCCGCTGTGCTGCGGCATCCGCTCGACTGACGCAGACGCAGGAGACGCAACGCAGGAGAATGGGCGGCTCGGTCCCCAATTCGAGGCTGGGGCGACGAATCTCCTGCGTTACGCGTGTTGACCGGGTTCAGGGCGCGCGAGGCAACCGACATGAGGTCCGAATCCCGCCACCGGATGCAGCGTCCGAAGCCCGCCGCGGGGTGAGGATGGAGGCATGTCCAGTCGTCACGCCACGCTGCCGACCCCGCTCGGCGACCTGTTGGTGGTCGCCGACGAGGACGGCCTGACCGGGATCTACTTTCCATCGCACTGGCACCCGCCGATCGCCGGGTCGATCGGCGAGGAGGTCGACGCCCGCGGCGATGCGCTGTTCGCGCGGCTCGGCGAGGAGCTCGCGGAGTACCTCGACGGACGCCGCACCGAGTTCGACCTCCCGATGTCGCCCGCCGGCGACGAGTTCCAGCACGCGGTGTGGACGATGCTCCGCGAGATCCCGTACGGCGAGACGACGTCGTACGGCGAGCTCGCGCTGCGTCTCGGCGACCGCAACCTGGCGCGGCGGGTCGGCAACGCGGTCGGGCGGAACCCGCTGAGCATCCTCGTGCCGTGCCACCGCGTCGTCGGCGCCGACGGCTCCCTCACCGGCTACGCGGGCGGGCTCGAGCGCAAGCGCCACCTGCTCGAGCTCGAGGGCGCGCCCGTCGTCGCGCAGGCGCGGCTGTTCTGATCGGGATGTGCCCCGGCGCGGCATCCGCTCAGTTCGTGAAGCCGCCGCCCATGATCGTGTTCATCGCCAGCACGATGATGAAGGCGTTGAAGAAGAAGCTGAGCACCGAATGCCAGACGACGGTCCAGCGGATGGGCGGGGCGGTCTCGACGTCGTTCGGCGTGAAGCTCGTGCCGACCATGAACGAGACGTAGACGAAGTCGAGCAGGCCCGGGTCCTTCGTGTACGGGAAGATCAGCGGGGGAACCGCGGCGGCGGCGGTCTCGGTTCCATCGGCCGCGGCATCGGCTGCCGCGTCGCCTGCCGCGTCCGCCCGGGCATCCGCCGCCGCATCGGCCTGCGCATCCACCGCCGCGAGGTTCGCCGCCTGGCGACGGACGCGACCCGGCCCGTGGTGGTAGAGCCGGTAGTAGATCTGCGCGTAGCCCCAGTGCAGGAACCCCCACGCGAGCAGCATCGCCCACACGCCGAAGAAGTCGATGGCGCTGGCGAAGTCGGGGTCCGAGCGCAGCACGAGGAGCTCGCTCGCGGCCGCGACGCCGATGATGCTCGACAGGATCGTGACGATCAGCGAGGCGAAGCGCCCCGGCGGGCGGGTGGAGATGAGGGTGGACGACCCGCGCCACGCGCTGCGCGAGAGGCGCCCGAGCACGATCATCCATCCGATCATGTAGAACGTCGACAGCAGGCACCAGGTGATGAGCGAGATGAGCTGGACGTCGGTCCCCTCGTCGGCGAAGACGAACACCACTCCGACGGCCAGCACGACCGCGAGCGTCACGAGGTTCACGACGCGCCCGGTGTGTCGCATGGCCACCGCGACGATCCCGGTCGTGGCCTCCGTCATGCGCGCCTCCCCCGTCGAGCACCGCGCTCCGCGACGCGGCGTTCGTATCGCGTTCCCCTATGGTGCACCGTCGTGGGGCCGATCGGCCAGAGGCGAGCGGATGCCGCGTGCGGGTGTCGCTGAGCGGATGCCGCGGGTGCGACATGCTGGAGGCATGCCCGCGAGCGCAACGTCCCCGTCACCCGAGGCGCTCGCCGCGCTCGGCGCGCTCGCCGATCGGGTGCGGCGGAGGCACGCGGCATCCGCTGGTCGGATCGTGCTCGGGATCACGGGCAGCCCCGGTGCGGGCAAGACGACGCTCGCCCGGTCGCTCGTCGACGCGCTGAACGATCGCGCCGCCGCGGATGCCGACGCGGGCGCCCAGGCCGGCGAGCCCGACGCCCCGGCTGGCGCGCCCGACCCGTCGCCGTGCACCTGCCGATGGACGGCTTCCACCTCGCGAACGCCACCCTCGACCGGCTCGGACTGCGGCAGCGCAAGGGCGCGATCGAGACGTTCGACGGATGGGGGTTCGTCGCGCTGCTCGAGCGGGTCCGCCGCGAGCTCGACCACGCCGTGTACGCGCCGGCGTTCGAGCGGGCGGTCGACGAGCCGGTCGCGGGGGAGATCGCGATCGAGGCATCCGCTCGCGTCGTGGTGGTCGAGGGCAACTACCTGCTCAGCGATGCCGAGCCGTGGCGGCGGGTGCGCGACCTGCTCGACGAGTCGTGGTTCTGCGACGCCGACGACGACGAGCGGATGTCGCGGCTGGTGCACCGGCACACCGAGTTCGGTCGCTCGCCCGACGCTGCGCGGGCGTGGGCGACCGAGGTCGACGGGGCGAACGCGCTGGGGATCGCGCCGTCGCGCGAGCGGGCGGACCTCGTCGTGTCGGGCGTCACCTGGGCGGTCGTCGCCGACCGGCGGAGCGCTGAGCGCCGGAGCGCGTGAGCGCCGGATGCGCGGAGCCCGGAGCGCTCGGACTCAGCCCGCCGTGCGGACCTTCCCGTACGGGTCGACGGTGATGATCGCCGTGAGCTTCTTGCGGTTCAGCGCCCGGTAGATCACGTAGATCAGCCACAGTCCGCCGGTCAGGATCACGAGGATGAGGTTCCAGAACCAGCCGATCCGCTTGTTCTTCGACAGCACCGCCTGCCCGCCGGAGACCGTCTCGACGGTCCATCCGTTCTTCGCGTACTTCGCCACCTCGGTGTTGAGGATCTGCGCGCGGAGGTCCTCCGGCAGTGGAGCGGGAGCCGAGTTCACATCAGTCATTCCCGAACCCTAACCCGGCTTCGGGCGCGACGGCAGCCCCCGTCGACGCTCGACCGGGGTCTTGTCCCGGCATCCGCGGGGTCGTAAGGTCGCGAACGACGAGTTCCATCACCGACGATCGGAGCCGAGATGCCCGCGACCCCGCTTCCCCCGAGTGGCGATCAACCCGAACGCGCGCCCGGCGGCGCCGGCGGCGGCGCGTTCCCCGGGCACGCCCGGTGCCGTCGCCAAGACCTGCGACGCACGCGGCATGGCCGAGATCCATCGGATGTTCAAGGCCGGCTTCGGCGAGGGCCGCACGTTGATCGAGGGGGTCGCCGAGGGCGACACCGTGCACGCCGAGGTCGTCGCCGACCATCTCGCGATGCTCTCGACCGGACTGCACGCCCACCACGAGGGCGAGGACACCATGCTGTGGGACCCCCTCGAGCAGCGCGCGCCGTCGTGCGCCGTGCACGTCGAGCGCATGAAGGCGCAGCACGCCGAGCTGCTCGTGCACCTCACCGCGCTCGACGCGGCGCTGCCGTCGTGGCGCGCGAGCGCCGGGGCAGCGGATGCCGCGGGCGTCGTGTCCGCGCTCGACGGGATCAATCACGCGCTCGCCGCGCACCTCCCCGACGAGGAGGGCAACATCGTGCCCGTCATGGAGACCGTGATCACCCAGAAGGAGGTCGACGCGCTCTCGGAGCACGGACGCAAGGCGACGCCCAAGGGCAGGATGTTCCTCCAGCTCGGCGCCATCCTCGCCGCGCAGCCCGACGGCGGCGCCGAGTGGCAGCGCGAGCACCTGCCCCCGCCGGTGCGGCTCCTCTGGCGGTGGGTCGGCAGGCCGAAGTACGAGGCGAACCGCGCCGAGCTCGTGGGCGATCGCCGCTCGTAGGCAGGCTGATCAGAAGGCGGCGGCGCCGATGAGGGACCGTGCGAACTGGCTCGTGTGGGCGCAGTTCCTGCTGCTCGTGCTGTTGCTGCTGCCCGGCGATCCGATGTGGAGCGAGACGTGGATCACCGTGGTCGCCGCGCTGCTCGTGATCGATGGGGTGGTGCTCGTCGTCGCCGGGTTCGCCGCACTCGGGCGGGACCTGGTCGTGTGGGTCGCGCCGAAGGAGGGCGCCACCCTGCGCACGACCGGCGTGTACCGGCTGACGCGCAACCCGATCTACCTCGGCCTCATCGTCGGCACGGCCGGGTGGGTGCTCTGGCGCGGGCGGCTCGAGCTCATCGTGGTGTGGCTGCTGCTCGCGATCGTGCTCGTCGTCAAGGCCCGTGTCGAGCAGCACCGGCTCGTCGACGCGTTCGGCGACGAGTACCGCGAGTACGCGGCGCAGACGCCGCTGCTGCTGTTCCGCCGCGGCATCCGCTGAGGCATCCGCTGCGGCATCCGTCACGGCCGGAGGGATCCTCCGTCGCCTCGTGCAGCAACCGGAACTCGTGCCGCCGCAGCATCCGCAGCACCACGCTGGCCGGCGGCCCGAACGCCGCGAGGCCCGCTTCCGTCGTGCACGGGGCGACGCCGTCGATCACGTCGCGTCCGTGCCAGACGACCGTGCAGTGGCCGTGGCGGCCACCACGTTGCGGTACCAGTTCACGGCGGTGCCGTAGGTCAGCTCGGCGACGAAGCCGTCGGGCACCCGGCGAGGATGAGCGGCGTCTCGAACACGGTGCCGACTTCCGCCGGTGTGCCGCACGAGCGAGAACGGGCCGAACCCCTGCCGCGCCATCCGCAGCGTGAGCGGGTTGAGGGTGTGCTTGATCGTCCACAGCCACGCCCGCTTGATCGGGCCCATCCTGCGCGTCATCGCTCGACGATCGCTAGGCCATCGAGGGCGTGGACGGCTCGGGCCGGTCGGGCGCCGCGGCATCCGGTGACGCCCGCAGCGGACCCGACGCGAGCAGGCTCATGATCGCGTGCAGCGGGATCGCCGCCCACGTCGGGCGGTTGCGGGCCTCGTAGATCGCCTCGTACACGGCCTTGTCGAGCTCGAACGCGGCGAGCAGGTCGCGGTAGGCCGACAGGTCGAGGCCGGATGCCGCGACGTAGCCGTCGATGAAGGCGTGCCGCGCGGCATCCGCCCACGCCACCGCCGCCTCGGTGCGCTCGGGCAGGGCGATCGCGGTCGACCCGGCCACGTAGTCGAACGAGCGCAGCATGCCGGCGACGTCGCGCGCGGGCAGGTCGGGGCGCCGCCGGTCGAGCATGGGACGGAGCGGCTCGCCCTCGAAGTCGAGCAGCACCCATCCGCGACCCGGCACCAGGAGGACCTGGCCGAGGTGCAGGTCGCCGTGGATCCGCTGCAGCTCGGGCCACGCGCCGGCCTGCGCGCGGGCGTAGACCGTGTCGATCGCCGCGCGGTGCGCTCCGAGCTCGGGCACCTCGGCCACGGCGATGCCGAGGCGGCGGCTCCACGCGGCGGTGATGCGATCGACGAGCTCCTCCGACGGCTGCTCGCGGGGGAACAGCTCGCCGAGCGAGAGGTGCACCTCGGCCACCGCGGCGCCGAGCGCGCGGGCCTCGTCGGTGAACGCGGTATCGGTGGCCGCCGCGGTGAGCGCCACGCGCCACGCATCCTCGACGCCCGGCAGGAACTCCTGCGCGAACGCGAGGTGTCCCCGCGCCCGGCCGGTGGGCTGGCCGACGTCGTCCCACTCGCCTCGCACGTCGCCGACGCTCGCCGGCACGTGCGGGGAGCCGGATGCCGCGAGCGCCGTCTGCAGCGTGACATCCGGGTTGTCGCCGTCGTGCAGCTGCCGGAAGACCTTGCAGATCACCGGCGCCGACTCCGCCGGGCGGTAGATGATCGACGTGTTCGACTGCTCGCCGCCGAGCACGGTCGCCGGGGCGCTGAGGGGCGGTCGAGCGGATGCCGCGGTGTCCTCGTCGTCGCCGCCACCGCGAGCCTCGACGCCGGAGTACCGGCCCGAGGCATCCGCCCCCTCGGAGACGGCACGACCCTCGCCGACGATGAGGGCGAGCAGGGCGTCGGTGTAGGCCCGGTCGTGCGGCCCGTCGTAGAGGAATCCGCCGTCGGACAGCCGCCCGATGAGGTGGTCGGATGCCGCGGGCGAATGCTGCCGCTCGGCCCGCTCGACGACCGGCACCTGGTAGAGGATCGGCGGCTCGGACGCGTCGTCCATCACGAGCAGCGTGCGGACGCGTGCGTCCTCCTCGACCGTGGGCAGGTCGAAGGCGCCGATGAGGCGGAGCGCGGGCGCATGGCCCTTGCCCCCGAACCACCGCTGCCGCGGCATCCACTCGGCGATCGCAGCGACGGCGCTGTCCATGCCTGAACCGTACGACGGGCGGACACGGTTGTCGAGGAGCGACGCCGCGCGGCGTCGCGGTGCCGGGCGCAGCACAGCGCGGTGGTCGGGCGCAAGCGGGTGCGGGCCGGATCGGAGCGTCGCGATACTGGGCGCATGTGGACGGCGCTCCTCTTCGGCGTGGTGGCATCGAGCGCCCTGGTGATCGGCGCGTTCATCGGGGCCCGCTTCCGAGCTGCCGAAGCGCCTGCTCGCGATCATGCTGTCCTTCGCGGCGGGCGCCCTGATCACGGCGCTGTCCTTCGAGCTCTTCGAGGACGCCTACGAACGCGGCGGGATCTGGCGGGCGGGCATCGGCCTGTTCGTCGGCGCCGCCGTGTTCACCGGGCTCAGCGCGCTGCTCGACCGGTGGGCGCAGCCGAAGTCGAGCGCGAAGCCGGCCGACGAGTACCGGGGCAGCGCGAAGCTCGACACGGATGCCGCTGCCGCCGACCGCCCGGCGACGGCCGCGTCCGTGCGCGGCTCGGCCGGCCTGGCGCTGCTCGCGGCCGCCACCCTCGACGGCGCCCCCGAGAACCTCGCCCTCGGCATCTCGCTGACCGAGGGGACCGGCGGCATCGCGCTGCTCGCCGCCATCTTCGTCTCCAACCTGCCCGAGGCGCTCGTCGGGTCGGCCTCGATGCGCGAGCAGGGCCGTTCCATCCTGCAGATCATGGGCCTCTGGACCGCGTGCGGGGTGCTGCTCGTCTTCGCCGTCGTCGTCGGCGCCGGGCCGCTCTCCGGCAGCGACCCCGAGCTCGTGTCGCTGCCGCTGGCCTTCGCGGCCGGCGCCGTCATCGCGGCGCTCGCCGACACGATCATGCCCGAGGCCTACGAGCACGGCGGGCCCGCGGTGGCGCTGAGCACCGCGGCGGGGTTCGTGCTGTCGTTCGTGCTCTCGCTGGCGTGAGTCGCGTCAGCCCGGGCGCACCTCGTCGCCGACGGCGATCACGTCGGCCGGCGAACCCTCGAGGTCGGGCACGAGCCAGACGCCGAACCAGGTCTTGCCGTCCCACTTGCGGTGCTTCGCGAGCGTGCGGATCGGCTCCTTGCCACGCGCCAGCGTGACCGGGTCGATCGTCGTCATCACGCAGCGGTCGCAGGTGCCGCTCACGCGGAACCGCACGTCGCCGAGCTGCACGAACGGCCAGCCGTCCTCGGCGAACGGCGCGTCGGGGTCGCCGTCGATGATCACGTTCGGACGGAAGCGCAGCATGTCGAGCGGGGGAGTCGTCTCGTCGGTCCAGCGGTCGAGCTGGGCGAGCGACGACTCGTTCGCGAGCAGCAGCGGGGCGGCGTCGGCGAGCGACATCCGATCGCCCGGCATGCCGCCTCGCTCCGGGCTCACCGGACGCGCTCGGGGATCCGGCTGCCAGATCAGGCGCACCGGGCGGCCCAGGCGGATGCCGAGCCAGTCATCCGCCTCCCAGCCGGCGGGCAGGGCCGTGCCCTGGCGCGATTGACCCACGGCGACGGGCGCGGCATCCGACGGGACGTCCACCCGCAGCGGCTCGCCGCCGCCGTCGCGATCGGCGAGCAGCAGCCCGCCGTCGGCGAGCACCTCGGCCGTCAGCGCGAGCAGCTCGTTGGCCTCGCGCGCGGTGACCAACTCGCCGTCGGGGTCGACGACCGCCCATCGGCGATCGCCCGCGAGACCCCACGGCAGCACGGTCGCCGAGCCGACGTCGGCGCCGGCGAACGACTTGACGGGATACACGCGGAGGCGGGTCACCTGCATGCGAGTACGGTACCCGACGCGATCTCGACGCCGGCGATGACGGATGCCGCGTCGCGAGCCACTCCGCGACGCGGCATCCGGTCATCGACCAGCCTTCAGCCCGTCAGTCGAGCAGGTGATCCAGAGCGCGGCCCATCCACGCGGCCCGCGTGCTGGCATCGGTGATGCCCTCGAACCCGAAGCCCGTCATCAGCGAGCCGCGGCGTCGCCACCACCGCGGCCTCGGGGAACCCCGCCGCCGTCGTGATGATGAAGTTGTTCGGGTTCGGCGCGCTGCCGGGCGGCGGACCGGTGGTCTCCCATCCGCCGGTGTCGCCGGCCTCGAACGACGTCGTGCCCTGGCCCGTCGACACCTCGATGTCGTCGACGAACACGCCCAGGCCCTGGGTGGCCCAGTCGCTGATGTAGGCGATGGACACCTCGACCTGACCGCCGGCGTACGCCGACAGGTCGACCGACCACTGCTGCCAGCCCGCCGAGTTGCCGGACGCGGCCGACCACGAGCCGGTGGTGCCGGTCGGGGTGCAGGTCGTCGTCCTCGGCGAGCGTCTGGTAGTGGTCCAGCTGCGGGTGCAGCTCACGCCAGCCGGCCGGGCAGCTCTGCCCGGTGCTCTGGGTGGTGTTCCCGTTGACATCCGGCAGCGTCGTCCAGTTGTCGCCTGCCGGCGGTGCGGGCCTCGACGGCCACGTGATCCCACTCGGCCTCGGTGTCGTACGACGTCCAGAACGACATCGTGGCGCCGCCGGCAGGCACGTCGATCGTGCGGGTCAGGCGCTTGTACGACACGTCGCCGATCTGCGAGTACGCGTAGGCGTCGCCGGTGTGCGGCTCGAACGGGCCGCCCTCGCGGTCCCACCTGCCCGCGACCCAGCTCTCGAACTGCGGGTACACGGCCGGGTCCAGGATGCCGCTCGTCGTGATGAACGAGTTGCTGTGGTTCTGGTTCTCAGCGCTGTCGCGCGCCGTTGAACCCCCAGTCCAGCCCGGTGAACGGGGTGTCGACGCCGAGGACGTCGAGGAGGCTTCCGTCCTCCGCCGTACCGGCATTGTCGACGATGAGGTACGCACCGAGCCAGTACTGCATGATGTCGTTGGTGAAGTCGCCCGACCCTCCGAGGGCCCGGCACCGGTCGAGGATGCCTTCGGCCGTGCGGCATGGCGCGTTCGCAGCCGTCGGGTCGTACAACTGGTTCCCGACGAAGCCCGTCGCCGTGTACTGGCTCCCGGCCCACTTTCCGGTGTAGACCACGCGGCCGCCCTCGTTGAGGAAGTCGCGGACCTCGAGGGCCTCGTCCAGCGCCAACCGGGAGGCGTTGCCGCCGGCCCAGCCGAGGTTCGCGGGTGACGATGTCGTCGCCCGTGTACCAGATGACGCCGTCGTAGTGCGACAGCACACCGAGGCTGTCCGGTGCCGTCCGCCCGCGCGCGTCGACGTCGTAGACGTCGTAGCCCGTGCCGTTGGCGTCGAGCGCGTCCTGGTAGTAGCTCGAGGTAGTTCGGCCCGCCCGCCTGTACCGGCGAGGCGCCCGTGTAGTCCTCGGCGGCCAGGATCAGCACGTCGTCGTCGGATTCCTCGACGGCCTCGTAGGTGAACGACTCGCTGGTCGCTCCGCCGCCTTCGAACCAGACCTCGACGGTGTCACCGGGGTCGGTGCCCGTGACGAATCCGCTCATGATCGCGTAGTGCACGCCGGTCTTGCCGCCGTAGCGGTCACCGCCCGTCCACTCCTCCGTCGGCACGCCGACCGCGGGGTCGCCGTTGATGGAGTACATGAGCGTCACGTCGCCGAGGCTCCGTCGAGCGATGACGCGCACCTCCTGCGGGTCGCCGTAGGAGTACTCGAACGTGAAGTTCGCCAGCGGCAGCCCGTCCTTGTAGGTGTCGTCGCTCTCCAGGTAGAAGGGCTTGGTCTCGAGGCCGAGGTGCGACACCGGCTCGGCCGGATTCGCCGCGGACTTGGCCACGTCGAGCGCGAAGGGCAGGGCGCGCTCGAACTCCGCCTGCACCTGCTCCTCGTCGTCGGGGAACACGAACCCGCCGCCGGCCGGCAGGCCTTCGCCGAGCTCCGGCGTCCAGGCCAGCGTGCCTCGCTGCGAGTGCGCGAAATCGGTGGTCTCACCGTTGGTCACGTACAGCACGTCGGACGACAGGCCCGGCTCGAAGTCGGGGATGGCCGGGTTGTCGCGGTTGCCCGACAACGCGAAGTAGATCGGGTCGTCCGCGCTGGGCGTGCCGATCTGCCAGCCCTCGGCGTACAGCAGCCACTGCCCGACCGAGTGCCAGTTGACCTGGAACGAGAAGTCGGCACGGTCGAACAGCGACATCATCGCCTGCGTCTCGGGCTCGGATCCGGCCGACGGGCCGCGGTACGTTTCGCTGCTGATCTGCGACGACGAACCCTCCTCGTCGTAGGCGAAGTGCTCGGGGTAGTTGCGGTTGGGGTCGACGCCGTCGGCTCGCGTGATCTGGCCGTCGTTGTCGTTGTCGCGCAGGTTCTTGCGCCACAGCCGCTCGGTGTCGAACGTGTACTGGTAGCCGTCGGGGTTGGCCACGACGACGAACCACAGCTCGTTGTTCTTCAGGAGGTCCCTGATCTCCTTGTCGTTGGCCCGCCAGCCGTCGATGTACCAGTTCAGCGAGTCGCCGGTTCACCTCGGTGGAGATCCACTCCCGGGCGTGCTGGGTCGAGCTGTGCAGCACCGCCGGCCGGGTGCCGTCGGCGATGCCCCTGGCGCCCTGGGTCAGCTTCAGCGCGATGATCTCGCGACCCTGGTAGGTGTGGCCGAGCACCACGAGCTTGACCAGCTGCGGGTTGTCCTGCGCGAGGCGGTAGAGCTCGTCGCGGATGCCCCCATCCTCGTCCCACGACCGCCAGACGTCGAACCCGGACGCGGCCTGCTCGGCAGCCAGCTGCCGGGCGGACTTGCCGTCCTTGTTCTTCTTGACCTTGACATCCAGGCCGCGCGCCTGGAGTCCCTTCGCCTCGCCCGCGGTGAGCACGACGTCGACGCTCACGCCGGACTCGGTGTTCCGGCTGTCGGCGATGTCGAAGCCGGCGGCGACGAGTTCGGCCGCCTCCGCTCCGCTCACGTCCGCCGTGTACATGTCCAGGGCGCCGGCATCATCGTCGACGGCATTGGCGCCGACTGGGCCCAGCATCGAGAACGCCAACGCCAACGTGGCGACACCGAAGACCAGGCGATTGCGGATGGATCGCGTTCCAGCCATGACGACTCCCTCGGCCCGTCTCCGGCCAGAAGGGGAGTGACGACGACGTCGAGGATTGCCCGATGCTCGCCACGTCTCTGGAGCTCACTGCGGACCCTAGGGGACAGCCTTCCGCGACCGGACGTGCGTGTCAAGGGGATGCTGACTATGACGCGGCCTGCACCGGCCCGACGTGCAGGAACACCGTGTCGCTGTCGCATGCGGGCACATCGCCGGCCTCCACGATGAAGCCGGTGAAGCTGTGCGGCGGGTACACCCGGTAGCCCGTGCCGTGCACGACCGGGCAGTCGACGAGCGGCCCGCCACCCGGGTCGATGTTCGTCGCCTGCAGCTGTGCCGAGACGGATGCCCCGGGCGCCACGGTCAACGTCGGCGGATCCTCGTCGCCCTGCCGCTCCGCCGGCTGCCCGAGCTCGGCGCCCGCGGCGTCCACGACCGACACTCCCGGTGCGCCGCGGAGCTCGCACGAGGCGCTGCCGGTGTTCGTGAACACGACCTCGAAGTAGGTCGAGCCCGCACCCGAGTCGAGCTGTCGGACGCCGACCGAGAGTGCACTGTCGGCGCACTGGCCGGCCGGCGCGTTCGGGTCGGTGGAAGCGGTCGGCGCCGGTGTCGGGGTCGGCTTGGGGGTGGGGCTCGGCGCGGGGGAGGACGAAGTGGCCGGCGGTGTGGTCGGCGTGGCCGGTGAGCCGGCGCAGCCGACGAGGCCCGCGAGCAGGAGAACGGAGCAGGCGGTCGTCACGGCGAGAGCGCATCGGCGCATTTCGTCAGGCTAACCATGGGTTCATCGCGCGGCCGGTTCCCACTCCGGCGTCCGGCGTTCCGCCGGGGATGGCGGTGATGACGCGGCGCCGTCATTGCCGCGTCCGCCGGGGCTGCCAAAATGCCGTCGCGCGATTTTGGCACCCACATCCGCTTGACTCCCCTGACAACGATGTCATAGCTTGTCTGCCAAGACGTTTTGCCAAAACGTCTTGGCACCCGTAGCATCCTCCAAACTCACACCAACCTGAAACGGAGTCGAAGTGATGAAGCTTCGCACACGCACCCGGTTCCCCCGCCGGGGCGCACGCGTCGGCATCGCCGCCGCGACCACGCTCACACCGTCGTCGCCCTGTCGGCCTGCGGCGTCGGCGGCGGCGGCGAGGCATCCGCCGATGCCGACACCCTCACGGTCGTCGTCGAAGGCGGCGGCAAGGCCGAGCTCGCAGCCCATCGCCGACCTCTACAAGGAGGAGACCGGCACCGACGGTCACGCTCGTCGAGCTGCCGTATGCCGGGTCTCTACGACCGCATCTCGACCGAGCTCTGCGAGCGGGCAGCCCCACCTTCGACGTCGCCGCGCTCGACGCGATCTGGCTCAGCGCCTTCGCGACGGCGTCGCGCCGCTCGACGACCTCTACACCGACGAGGTGAAGGACGACCTCTTCGGCGGCCTCGTCACCGAGGCGCAGGTCGACGGCGCGTTCGTCGGCATGCCGGTCTGGACGAACTCGGAGATCCTCTTCTACCGCACCGACCTCTTCGAGGACCCGACCAACCAGGCCGACTTCGAGGCGAAGTACGGCTATCCGCTCGCGCCGCCGACCGACTGGGAGGAGTACCGCGACGTCGCCGAGTTCTTCACCCGCGACACCGACGGCGACGGCCAGGTCGACCTCTACGGCACCGACGTCAAGGGCGCCGTCGAGACCGAGTGGCTTGCCACCGTGTCGCAGGCCGGCGAGGAGCACATGGTGCTCGACGCCGAGTCGCGGCGAGGTGACGATCGACGACGAGGAGCACCAGGAGGCGCTCGACTACTACATCAGCCTGCTCCCGTACGCCCCGACCGGCGCCGCGCAGCTCGACTGGGCCGGCGCGCAGAACCTCTTCTACCAGGGCAACCTCGCCATGATGCGGTTCTGGGGCCACGCCTATCGTGGCACTCCGGATGACTCCGTCGTGAAGGACTCGATCGGCGTCGCGCCGATGATCGCGGGACCCGGCGGTATCGCCGGAGTGCCGGGGGCCTGGTACCTCTCGGTGCCGCGCGGCCGGCTCGAAGCAGGAGGCCGCGAAGGAGTTCATGCAGTTCGCGTACGAGCACAACGACCTCTCGGCCGACACGTCGCTCGGGCTCGTCGCCCGCAAGTCGGCCTTCGAGGCAAGAGCGGCGAGGCGGGCTTCGAGAACTACCCGGCGCTGCTCGACACGCTCGAACGCACCGCAGACCCTGCCCCGTCCGGCGACGGCCGAGTGGCAGGAGATCGTCGACTCCGTGCTCATCCCGATGCTGCAGAAGGCCGTCGAGCCGGGAGCGGACAACGCCGCCCTGCTCGAGGACGCCAAGTCGCAGATCGAGGCGATCATCCAGTAGACGACGCCGCACCACCGATCACCACCGGCAAGGACATCCTCGTGGCAATCACCACCCAGCAGTCCCCGTCGGGGCGGTCGCCGAGACCGCCCCGGCCGGGCCGGGCCGGCCGATCGAACGGCCGCCCGCGGCATCCGGCCCCCGACGTGGCCGACGACGCACCCGCCGGCACCTCAGCGACACGGGCTTCGCGCTCGCGCTGATGGCTCCCGCGCCGCGGCTTCCTCGCGGCGTTCGTGCTCTGGCCCCTCATCCGCTTCGTCTTCGACAGCTTCTTCGAGATCTCGCCGTTCGCGGGCGGCCCGCGCACCTTCGTCGGCTTCGCGAACTACGCGACCGCGTTCGCGTCGGAGGCGTTCCAGAACGCGTCGGTGCGCACCGTCGTCTACACGCTCATCGTCGTGACGCTCGAGTTCATGCTCGGCCTCGCGGTCGCGCTGCTCTTCACCGCCCTCGGGCAGCGGTCGAGCGTGTTCCGCACGATCTTCATGTACCCGCTCATGATCGCGCCGATCGTCGCCGGCCTGCTCTGGCGGTTCCTGCTCATCGACAACTTCGGCATCGTCAACGAGCTGCTCTACCGCTGGGGCATCCTGTCGAGCCCGACCAGATCCACTGGCTGAGCGACCCGAACATCGCGCTGTTCTCGGTGGCGATCCCGGACATCTGGCTGACGACATCGTTCATCACGCTCGTCCTCTTCGCCGGGCTGCAGAACATCCCGGGCGACGTCATCGAGGCCGCCCGCATCGACGGCGCGAGGTACCCGCGCCTGCTCGTTCAGCATCATCATCCCGCTGCTGCGACCGGTGATCGCGGTCGCCCTCATCGTGCGCGGCATCGATGCCGCGCGCGCCTTCGACATCATCCTCATCCAGACCGATGGCGGACCCCAGGGAAGCACCACCACATTGAGCCTCTTGATCTACCGCACCATGACGCGCTTCGGCGAGCCCGGCCTCGCGAGCGCCATGGGCACCGTCTACCTCATCGTGATGCTCGCCGTGGCGATCACGGCCATCGTGCTCATCTGGCGACCGGGAAGCCAGGCGCGATGAACGGCCTCGAGACCCGCGGCAAGACCCGCATCGTGCTCTGGGCGCTGCTCGCCGCCGCCCTCATCCTCTACGGCTTCCCGTTCATCTACCTCCTGCTCACCTCGTTCAAGACCCCGCTCGAGGCGATCGCGGTGCCGCCGACGGTGCTGCCGGCGCAGTGGACGCTCGAGAACTACGTCTCGGCGCTCAGCCGCGAGGGCGTGCCGGCGGCGCTCATCAACAGCGTCATCACCGCGGTGATCTCGACGGTGCTCTCGCTCGTGCTCGCGGTGCCGGCCGCCTACGCCATCACCCGGTTCCGCACGCCGAGCGGCCGCGTCTTCATCGTCGCAGCGCTGGTGACGCGCATGGTGCCGACCATCGCGGTCGGCGCCCCGCTCGTCGAGATCATGCGCAACCTCGGGCTCACCGACACGTCCTTCGGCCTCGCGCTCGCCCACACGACGATCTCGCTGCCGCTGTCGATCTGGCTCATGGCGAGCTTCTTCGAAGCCGTGCCCGACGAGCTCGACGAGGCAGCGAAGGTCGACGGATGCTCAGGCTGCAGGCCTGTGGCGGGTCGTGCTCCCCGTGGTCACCGGCGGCCTGGCCGTCACCGCGATCTTCGCGTTCCTCGCCTCGTGGAACGAGTTCCTCTTCGCGCTGCTCCTCACCTCGGTCCGCGCGCAGACCACGCCCGATCGTCATCGCCAACTTCCAGAGCCAGTTCGGCCTGGACTGGGGCGGCATGACCGCGCTCGCCGCGGTCTACTCGATCCCCGTCATCCTCCTCACCCTCTTCCTGCAGCGACACATCGTCGCCGGGCTCACGCTCGGCGCCGTCAAGGGCTGAGGGACGGCACATGAATGGCGCGAACACGTCGCACATGCGCGGTCAAGGCCGAAGAAATCACGACACGAAGGGCAATCAAGTCATGCCAAGCATCAACCACTACGACGTGACGACGTGGCCTCATCGGCAATGCGTCCGAGGACATCGGCGAGGTGATCAACAGCATCATCGCCGACGTCAAGGCACGACAGACGGCCACCGATGTGAACGACGGTGGAAAACCGGGCGCGGTGATCTACATCCCGCCGGGGGACTACCGTCTTCGTACGCAGGTGCTGATCGACATCAGCTTCCTCAAGATCCAAGGCTCGGGACACGGCTTCACCTCGTCGAGCATCCGGTTCAACGTCCCTGAAGAAGAGTGGCCCGATTTGCACGAGCTCTGGCCCGGAGGCAGCCGCATCCTCGTCGACCTTCCCATCGCGGGAGACATGGACGAGTCCAAGGGCGCCGCCATCCGCGTCGAGCGAAGCGGAAGCCCGAGGATCAGTTCGGTCGAGTTCTCGAACTTCTGCATCGACGGGCTGCATTTCACCGGGGACGGCCCGGAGCTCAACCCGGAGAACTCCTATGTCAACGGCAAGACGGGTATCTATGTCGGCAGCGCCAATGACTCCTTCAGGATCACCGGCATGGGGTTCGTCTACCTCGAGCACGCTCTCACGATCTACAACGCCGACGCGCTCTCCATCCACGACAACTTCATCGCCGAATGCGGAAGCTGCATCGAGCTGCGCGGGTGGGGTCAGGCATCGAAGATCACCGACAACCTGATCGGAGCCGGCTTCAAGGGACACTCGATCTATGCCGAGAACCACGGCGGGCTCCTGATCACCGCCAACAACATCTTCCCCAGAGGCGCGAGCAGTGTCCATCTTGACGGCGTCACGCGTTCGAGTGTCACCAACAACCGCCTGCATTCGTTCTACCCGGGGATGGTCGTCCTCACGGCGAACAGTTCGGAGAACCTCGTGGCCTCGAATCACTTCCTGCGCGACCATGAGCCCTGGACCCCGTTCCTGGGGGTCGACAACGGGCTCGACGACCTCTTCGGACTCCTCAGCATCAGCGGCAGCAACAATTCCGTCATCGGGAACCATTTCTCCGAGGTCCTCGACGCGGCAGAGCATCCGGCCGACCGGCGCGACCCCCGTGATCATCCGGCTGATGGCGGGCAGGCGGCAACTTCCTCTCCAGCAACCACGTCGTAGCGATGGATGTGCGATACCACGTCAAGCGACTCCTCCTTCGAGGCCCAGGTGGACGCGCTTGCTGACGACCGAGGATTCGGACAGTCTCGCCGTCACGGCCGTCCAGGTCGACGCCGGTTCAGCGCGGAACACGATCCTGGATTCCGGACCGACGACCAAGTCGTCGTCGACGAGGCTGTGAACGCCTTCAGGGCCACCCCTGCGATCGCGGCCGAGTAGGCAATCCCGCGCGGCGTGAGTGGGAGAGGGTGCGGAATGGTACGAAGGTGAGGCGGTGAGATGAGAACGGGGAGACGGATGCCTCGCAAGCAGGTCGGCATACGCGACGTCGCGGCGGCGGCCGGCGTGTCGGTGACGACCGTCTCGCACGTGCTCAACGACACCCCGCACACGCGCACGAGCGACGACACGAAGGCCCGCGTGCGGGCGGCCGCGGCACAACTCGGCTACCAGCCGAACCGGCTCGCCCGCGGCCTGCGCACCCAGGCGTCGGGGATGGTCGGGCCTGCTCACCGAGGAGATCGCGACCACCCCGCACGCGGGTCGCATCATCCTCGGCGCGCAGGAGGAGGCGAGCAGGCACAACCTGATGCTCGCGATCATCAACTCGCAGCCTCAGTACCGAGCGTCGATGTCGAGGTCGACCGAGATGCAGGCGTTCCTCGACCGGCAGGCCGACGGCGTCATCTACGCCACGGTCTACCACGACGAGGTCGTGCCGCCCGACGAGATGCTCGCTGTTCCGGCCGTGCTGATCGGCGCGCGCGATCGACGCGGGGAGATCCCATCGGTCATGCCCGATGAACGTGCGGGCGCGGCATCCGTCGTCGACCTGCTCGTACGGAAGGGACACCGACGCATCGCCTTCGCGGCGAGTTCGGTCGACGTGCCCGCCACGCGCGGGCCGCTGCAGGGCTATCGCGACGGCATGATCGCGGCCGGCCTCGATCCCGACGCGTTCGTCGTCGAGGCGACGTCGGAGGCGAGCGGCGGATACGAGGCGACCATGGGGCTGCTCGACGACGGCCGCAGACCCCGCCACTCGGCCCACCGCCGTGTTCTGCTACAACGACCGCATGGCGATGGGCGCCTACCGGGCGGCTGCCGAACTCGGGCTGTCGGTGCCGCGCGACTGTCGGTCGTGGGGTTCGACGACCAGGACCCGATCGCCGCGAGCCTGTTCCCGCCGCTCACGACCGTCGCGCTGCCGCACTACGAGATGGGCGCGTGGGCCGTCGAGACGCTCACCGCGATCATCGAGGGGCGGGAGGAGGTCCGGCTGCTCGGCGCCCATCCGACCCTGCTCGCCTGCCCGATCGTCGAGCGCGAGTCGGTCGCGCCGCCGCGGGATGACTCCGGTGCCCGCCTGAAGCCGTTCGGTTCCAGCGGCGCAGCTCGGCGAGGTCTCTAGCCAGTCGGCGCTCCCGCGCCTCACCCCTTCACCGCACCGACCGTCATCCCGGCGATCACGTGGCGCTGGAAGATCGCGTAGATGATGAGCTGCGGCAGCAGCACGAGCGTCGCCGACGCCATCATCCCGCCGTAGTCGACGGTGTACTGGCCCTGGAAGCGTGACACCGCGAGCGAGACGGTGACCATGCTCGGATCGTTGATGAGGATCGACGCGAACGGGAACTCGTTGAACACGTAGACGACGTTGAAGATCAGGATCGTCGCGATCACGGGCCGCATGAGCGGCAGTACGACCGACGTGCACAGCCGCCAGAGGCCGGCGCCGTCGATGATCGCCGCCTCTTCGATCTCGCCGGGGAACTCGCGGAGGAACCCGGTGAGGAGCAGCGTGTTGAAGGGGATGGAGACGGCGACGTACGGCAGGATGAGCGCCGCATAGGTGCCGAAGATGCCGAGCGCGAGGTCGAGGCGGTACACGGGGAAGAGCAGGATGTAGACCGGCACGGCGAGGCCCGCGAGCAGGTAGAACCGGAGTGACGACTGCGTGCGCCGGCGCCGGAAGATCATGCGCGTGAGGGCGAAGGCGGCCATGAACGAGATCGCCGTGCCGACGGTGACCGAGACGACCGCGATCAGGATCGTGTTGCCGTACATCTGCAGGAGCGGCAGCGACGTGATCGCCCGCACGTAGTTGTCGAACGTCAGCTGGTCGAACGAGAACGGGTTCGAGAGGATGTTGCCGCTCGGCTGGAACGACAGCAGCACGATCCAGAGGATCGGCAGCACGATGAGGAACGTCACGAGGTAGGCCGCCACGCCGATGACGATCGCGGCCGTGCGCCCGCGACGGCGCCGCGGCAGTGAGCGGGCGGCTCGGCGAGGGCGATCTCCGAGATCGGCTCGAGCCCCGTGTCCATCAGTTGTGCGCTCATGCCGGCTGCTTCCTTCCGCGGGCGAGGGCGAGGTAGCCGACGGAGACGACCGCGCCGAGGATGGTGATGATGACGGCGAGGGCCATGCCGTAGCCGTACTGCTGGTTGGTGAAGGTGACGAAGTACATGTAGCTCACGAGCGTCTCGGAGCGCGTGCACCGGCCCGCCGCCGGTGAGCATGTAGACGAGCTCGAAGATCTTGAACACGTTGGTGATCATGAGGATGGTGACGATCGCGAAGGTCTCGCGCATCATCGGCACCGTGATGTGACGGAGCTGCTGCCAGCCGGTCGCTCCGTCGATGGCGCTGGCCTCCATGACGTCGGCGGGCAGGAGCTGCAGCCCGGCGTAGAAGATCGTCATCGCGAAGCCGATGCTGCTCCAGATGAAGACGAGCGCCACCGCATAGGGCGTCAGCGTGTCGCCGCCGATCCATTGCACCGGCGCCGACGCCGAAGAAGCCGAGCACGCGATTCAGCAGGCCGATCTTCGGGTCGAGGATGAAGACCCAGATGAGGCCGACGAGGATCGGCGCGATGATCGCCGGGCCGAACACGAGTGCACGCAGCGTGCCGCCGCCCGCGATCCGGCGACGCAGCAGCAGCGCGAGCGCGAACGAAGAGGGGATGAGGATCGCGAGGCTCACGACAGGATGATGATCGTGTTCTGCAGCGACCTGCCAGAAGAACGGGTCCGCCGCGAGGGCGACATAGTTGTCGAAGCCGATCCACTCGGGTGCGCCGAAGCCCTGGAACCTCGTGAAGCTGAAGCCCAGCGAGTACAGCACGGGGTAGATGACGAAGCCCGTGAAGACGAGCAGTGCCGGCGCCACCATGAGGAGGATCTTCCAGCGGGAACTCACCCAGATCATGGATGCAACTCTCCTGTTCATCGAGAACCACCGCGGTTCACCGGTCGTGCGGAACGGGGCCGGCCGCCCGGGACGGCCGGCCCGCTTCGTTCACTGTTCGGCGTCGAGCGCCTTCTGCACCAGTTCGAGCGCCTGCTTCGGCGTGAGCTGGTTCTGGATCACGCCGTAGATGCTGTCGTACATCGCGTTCGCGACGGGCGTCGGCACGAGGAGGTCGGGCTGCGACTGCGGGCTGCGTCACCCCGTCGGCGGTCGACGCGTCGAGCGCGGCCTTGAGGGCACTCTGCGCCTGGGCGTCGACGACGCGGCTCATAGGTCGTGACCGGCGGCTGCCCGTTGTCGACGAGGATCTGCTGGGCCTCGTCGCCGTAGTAGAAGTCGAGGAACTTCGTCACGGCATCGAGCTTCTTCTCGTCGCCGGCGACCTTCGCACTCACCGCGAACGGGGCGGATGCCACGTTCATGACGATGTTCTGCTCGCCGACCCCGTCATCGAACTGCGGGCCGATCCAGAACGCCGGTGTCGGGTGCGATCGGCGATTCCTGGATGGCGCTGGACGCCCAGACGCCGGCGTCGAGCATGGCCGCGTTGCCGCTCGTGAACTGGTCGACCGCCTGCTGGTACGTCTGGGTCGAGACGTTCGAGGCGAATGCGCCCGCGTCGCGGAGTTCGGCGATGTGCTCGTACAGGCGGAGGAAGTCGGGATTGTCGTACTGCTCCGAGCCGTCGAGGATCCCATCGATCTTCTCCTCGTAGCCGAAGCGATCGAGGTCGACGAGGAAGCTCCACACGCTGAACGACGACTGGTTCGCCCCGTTCGAGATCGTCGTGATGCCCTTGGCGCTCAGCGTCTCGGCGACGTGCAGCAGGTCGTCGAACGTGACCGGCACCTCGAGGCCGTTGTCGCTCAGGATCTTCTCGTTGTACCAGAGCCCGGTCAGGAGCCCCTGGTACGGGACGCCGTAGATGACGTCGCCGGCGGAGAAGTTCGCGACCGTGCTCTCGGGGAACGAGTCGGTGAGGCCGAGCTCGTCGAGCACCGGAGCGAGGTCGAGGAGCTTGCCGGCCTCCTGCATCTCCTCGGCCGTCGACTTGTACACCCAGAAGATGTCGGGGAGCGTGTCGCTCTGCGCGGCGATCGAGAGCTTCTGCAGGTGCTCGGACACCGCCTCGCCGCTCACCGTGACGCTGATGTCGGGGTTGGCCTTTTCGAAGGCCTCGACGATCGCCCAGGTGGCCGGGTCGGCGGATCTCGACGTCGGGGTTCTGCATGGACAGCGTGATCTCGGTCGTGCCGTCGTCGCCGTTGCCGGCTGGATCCGCACCCGGCGAGGGCGGCGATGGTCGCGCTCGCGGCGAGGACGCCGAGGGCGATCCTCCGGAGCGGGTGGCGATGGGGGGACAGGAACACGTTCATCTCCTTTGATGCGGGGAGGCGGGCGGATGCCTGCTGGCTCGGTGCGGGGTCTGCTCGACACGGTCCGTCGAGCGGCCTCGACGGGCGATTTCTGCGATTTCATCGAAACGTTTGCGGGAAACGTTTGTCTGAACCTAGATGCCACTCGACGCGCGCTGTCAAGTCGCTCAGGCGGGAGATGGCTCTCCGAGCCGCTCCGGTAGAGCTCGGTGGAGTCGCGGAGCTCGATGGTCTGGCGGAGTCGCACGGTGCGCGGGCTCGCCTCGGGCGACTCGATGCGCTCGATGAGCAGTCGCACGGCCGCCGTGCCCATGTCGAAGGCGGGCTGGCGCACGGTGGTGATGCCGCGGCTGGAACACGTCGGGGTGGTTGTAGCCGTCGAAGGTCGCGAAGGCGACGTCGTGGGGCGTCGAGCGGCCCGCCGCGGCGATGGCCTGGAGCGAGGCCGTGGCGAGCGGGGTGCTGCAGCCGATGACGACCGTGAGGTCGCGATCGGCGAGCGCGGCATGTCGCCGTCGGTCCGCAGCGCGTCGAAGTCCGTGCCCGTCAGGATCACGCTGCTCCTCCTCGCGGCAGGCCGGCGTCGCGCAGGCCGTCGAGGAACCCGTCGAGGCGCTCTCGCAGGGTCGGAACCCGGGTGTCGCCCGCCACCACGAGGAACCTGCGGTGCCCCGCGCGGTGAGATCTCGCCACGAGACGGCGCATCGTGTCGCGGTTGTCGGCGCCGACCTGGTCGAACGGCAGTTCGGCGTAGAGGCGGTCGAGCAGGATGACCGGTGCCTTCTCTCCGGCAAGGGAGTCCAGGAGGCCGGCGGTGGAGGCTGGCCGAGCGCGCCAGGATGAGACCGTCGACGCGGCGATCGAGCAGCGTGCGGACGGCCCGTTGCTCGCGGTCCGCGTCCTCGGCGGAGTTCGCCAGCAGCAGCGTGAGTCCGCGCTTCGGCGGCAGCCTGCTCGACGCCGTGGGCCATCTCGGCGAACGCGGGCTCGCCGGCGTCGGAGACGCACCAGGCCGATGCTGTCGGTGCGGGATCGCCGCATCGCCCTGGCGAGCGTGTCCTGCCGGTAGCCGGTCTTCTCGATGGCGTCCAGCACGCGGCGGCGGGTCTGCCGGCTCGACGTTGCGCGTGCCGTTCAGCACGTGCGACACCGTCGAGATCGACACCTTCGCGAGCTTCGCGACATCCACCATGGTCGCCATCGACGTCCTCCGACTCTGTGCCCGATCGCTTTGGTCGTGCTTGCGCAAACGCTACCCCACGAGCGCATCGAATGCCGAAACCGTCCCCGGTATATCCGCGACATGAGCGAGCGTTTGCGCGACGAGCGGAATCGAGGTTACCGTTGCGATGCGACGCGCAAACGTTTCGATCGCGTGATCACGCCATCCGCACCGTCCGGCTGACCGAGCGGCGCGACCGAGGAAGGACAACGGTGACCGATTCCACGCAGCCGAGCGGCATGCTCGGCGACCTGACCCGCGCTCGACGCGGCGCGCACCGCCCGCGCGTCGAGCTTCGACCAGACGGGCCGCAATCGCGACAACTGGATCATCATGCCCGGCGAGGAGCGGACGCTCGCCGACATCGAGGGCCCGGGCTTCATCACGCACATCTGGATGACGCAGTCGTGCCGCATCCAGCCCGGGCCCGGGCAGATCGACCCGAACGTCGTCGGGCGTGCCGATGCTCGAGATCCACAACGCCCTCGGCGTGAGCTGGGAGGTCGTCGACCCCGACTACTACCGCAAGGTCGTGCTGCAAGATGTACTGGGACGACCAGGAGACCCCGAGCGTCGTCGCGCCGCTCGGCGACTTCTTCGGCCTGATGAACTCGCTGTCGCGGCTCCTACGAGTCGCTGCCGCTCTCGGTCTCGGCCAAGGAGGCCGGAGCTGCACACGCTTCGGCGGCAGCGCCGCCTTCAACAGCTACTTCCGGATGCCGTTCGGCACGCCGTGCCCGCATCGTGGTCGAGAACCAGAACGACATCCCGTATCTGCCAGTACTTCTACATCGACTACGAGCTCGTGCAGGCGAGCCGCTCGCCGGAGGACACCGTCGTACTTCCACGCGCACTGGCGGCGAGCCCTGCCCGAACGCCGGCTGGGGCCCCGACCTGCAGTCGAACAGCATCGAGACGACCGTCGCGAACCTCGACGGCGCCGACAACTACGTCGCGCTCGAGACCGAGGGGCGCGGGCACTACGTCGGCTGCACCCTCGCCGTGCGCCACTTCCAGGGATCCTGGTGGGGCGAGGGCGACGACATGATCTTCATCGACGACGACACGTGGCCGCCGAGCCTGCACGGCACCGGCATGGAGGACTACTTCGGGCACGCTTGGGGCATGCAGCACAATGCCTACCTCTTCAACGGCACGATCGTGCACGAGGAGGACGTGCCCGGCTTCCACCACAGCTACCGCTTCCACATGGCCGACCCGATCCGCTTCGAGAAGCGCATCAGGGTGACCTTCGAGCACGGCCACGGCAATCACCTCGCCGACGAGTGGTCGTCGACCGCCTACTGGTACCAGACGCTGCCGTCGCCCGAGCTCGACGATCCCCGCCGTCGAGCAGCGGCTGCCCCTGCGCCCGGTCGACCGCGTGATCGAGGTCGCCGCTGCCCGAGCTGACCGAAGAGCAGCGAGCGGCACGCGACGCCGCAGCCGAGCGGATGCGCGCGTTCACCGAGCGTCGCGACCGGATGCGCGCCGAGCGGCGAGCCCAGATCGACGACGTGGGAGCGCGGCAACGCCGAGATCGCCCGCGACATCCGTGCCCGCTTCGACGCGACGGAGGCGTGACCATGCGACCCGCAGTTCCACTTCACCGCCGCAGCGCGGGTGGATCAACGACCCGCACGGCATCACCGTGCCGCGACGGCGAATACCACGTCGTTCTTCCAGTACGTGCCCGAGCAGCACCGTCGTGGGCGCCGAACTGCCACTGGGGCCACGCGAAGGGCGCCGACCTCTTCTCGCTCGCCGAGCTGCCGATCGCGCTCGCACCGGGCGAGGGCGACGACGGCATCTGGACCGGGAGCGCTCGTGACCGGACGACGACGGCCGCACGCCGCATCTTCTACACCTCGACCACCGCAGCCCGACATCGGCATCGGACGCGTCCGCGTCGCCACGCCCGACGACGACGGACTGGATCGCCTGGTCGAAGGGCGGCGTCGTCGCCGAGGCGCCCGCCGAGCTCGACATCATCGCGTACCGCGACCCGTTCGTCGTGCAAGGAGCCCGACGGGTGGCGGATGTTCCTCGGCGCCGGCCTCGCGGACGGCACCGCGACCGCGCTGTCCTACCGATCCGCCGACCTCGCCGAGTGGGAGTACGAGGGCATCGCGCTGCAGCGCTCGACGCACGAGGTCGACCCGGTCTGGATGGGCGCCCTGTGGGAATGCCCGCAGATCATCGAGGTCGACGGTCGGCACGTCATGGTGTCATCGGTCTGGGACGACGACGTGCTGCACTACGCGGGCTACGCCGTCGGCACGCTACGCGGACGGCGTCTTCACCGCCGAGTCCTGGGGGCGGCTCACCTTCGGACCGAGCTACTACGCGCCATCGTTCTTCCGCGACGCGGACGGCCGGCCGTGCCTCACCTTCTGGATGCGCGGCGTCGACGACGTCGAGGCGGGCTGGGCGAGCGCGCACAGCGTGCCGCACGTGCTCACGCTCGACGGCGACACGCTGGTCGCCACCCCGCACCCCGACCTCGACGCGTTTCGCGCGGGCGAGTTGCCGACGATGGTCGGCTGCCGGGCCTCGCCGGCGATCGTCCGTCTGGTCGCCCGCCGATCGCCGACGAACTTCGGATCTCGTCGGGCGGTGCACTCGGCCGCCGCACTCCGAGTCGCCGACGGCGAGCTCGTCGGTGCGAGTCGATGACGACGAGTGGTCGATGCCGACGGCGCGGAGATCCGGGTCCTGCTCGACGGGCCGGTGCTGGAGGTCTCATCGACGTCGGGCGCGTTCGGGGCGGCCATCGCACCCGCCGGCGACCACCTCGTCGTCGACGAGTGCCGTGGGGCGGCTCGAGGCGTCATGAACTCGCTCGCTGATCGTCATCGCGTGACCGCCGGCCAGGAACGCGGCCGCCTCGGTCCGGCCCCGGTCGTCGACGTGCTCGTGATCGGCGAAGCCCTCGTCGACATCGTGCATCGCGACGGCAGGACGCTCGAGTATCCCGGCGGGAGCCCCGCGAACGTCGCACTCGGGCTCGGTCGCCTCGGCGCTCGCGGTCGACCTCCTCACCGACCTCGGTCGAGATGAGCGAGGCGATCGCGTGGCGGCCCATCTCGCCTCCTCGGGCGTGCAGGTGGTGCCGGCATCGTTCTCGGATCGACGGACGTCGACCGCGACGGCGAGCATCGGGCCGGATGGCTCGGCGAGCTACGAGTTCGATCTTGCGCTGGGATCCGCAGGTCGCGGGCGCCCGTGACACCACCGCGGATCGTGCACACGGGCTCGATCGCCGCGTTCCTCAGCCCGGGCGCCGACGCGGTGCATGAGATGCTCGCAACCGCGGCGCGCGGGCGAGCACTCGTCTCGATCGACCCGAACGTGCGACCCGCGCTGATGCCGTCCGCGGCGTGGGCGGCACGGCGCTTCGAGGAGTTCGCGCGGCTCGCCGACGTCGTGAAGCTCAGCGATGAGGATGCCGCGTGGCTGTACCCGGGGGAGCCCGAGGCCATCGTGCTCGATGGGCTCCTCGACCTCGGCGTGGGGCTCGCCGTCGTGACGCGGGGCGCGGACGGGGCGGTGCTCGCCACTCGGGATCACCGCGTCGTCGTGCCGGCTCGCCCGGTCGACGTCTGCGACACGATCGGCGCAGGCGATTCGTTCACCGCCGCCCTGCTCGCCGGCATGCCGCACGACGGGGCGATCCCCTCCGACCCCGAGGCGCTGCGCCGGCTCGGCACCCGCGCGGCGCAGGCGGCGGCGATGACCGTCGGGCGGCCCGGAGCCCAGCTGCCCACCGCCGCCGAGCTCGAGACCGCGCTGCGAGCGCACGTCGTCGACGCATGCACGACCGCCTGCGTGGGCACCGTCGCGTTCTGAACCGCCGGGCTCCACGCGATCCTCGGTCGGGCCGGTGTCGCCCGCGCGTGCGAGCATGGGTGCATGCCCGACGCCCCCTCCTCCCGTGCGGGCGCGGCGGGCAGGGCCGGCGACTGGCGCAGCGAGCTCGCGTCGTTCGCATCGCCACCGGGCGCGGGCTGCCGGAGCGGTTCCGAGGAGCAGGCGACGGATGCCGCGGCGCGGCGCCCGCTCGCCCTGCAGTTCGAGCTGCGGCGGCGCGTGCCGCGTCGGCGAGGCGAGTGGCAGGGGCCGCGCGACGAGCCGGCCCGCCGCGCGACCTCCGTCGACCGCCTCGCGGTGCGCCCCGTCACCGCGGGCGCCCGTGGCGGCTGGATCAAGGCGGGACTCACCTGGCAGAACATCGCCTACCAGGCGAGCGCGGGCGGATTCGACCCCGTGCAGTCGCGCTGGTTCGCGCAGTTCGCGCTGCTGAAGGGCAGCTCGCCCGGGGTCTACCAGGCCTACGGCTCGGAGTGGATCACGCTCGACGAGTTCGAGAGCCCACTGCTCTGGGCGCTGCTCGCCGAGGCCGGGCGGCTCGGCATCGCGCTCGCCGGGTCGGATGTCACGCCCGACGTGATCGTACGGGGGCCGGCGTCGGTCGTGCTCGATGCGAGCCGTCGACGACGGCGGCGACCTCGAGCTCGCGCCACGGCTCGTGTTCGGCGACGCGGCGAGCGCCGCGGCCCGGCACGCACGGCGCCGACGGCGGCGACACGGGCGACAGCGGCGCGCGACGATCACGACGATCCCTCGGATGCCCCCGCCGAGCACGTGCGCGCCATCGCCGACCACGGGCTCTACCGCTTCGACCTCGACGCGGGCACGATCGAGCTCGTCCCGCTCGCGGCCGCCCTGACGCCGGCCGAGCGCGGTGCGCTCGAGCAGGCGCGGACCATTCGGGTGCCCGCCGCCGACGTGCCCGAGTTCCTCCGCGGCCACTTCCACTCCGTCGCCCGGTCGATCACGGTCGCGAGCCGCGACGGCAGCTTCACGCCGCCGCCCGCGCCCCCGGCCGCTCTCGTGCTCGACGCGCGGTTCGAGCCGGGCGACGTGCTGCGCCTCGCGTGGCGCTGGGAGCACGCCGACGGCCGCACGAGCCCCGTCGAGGCATCCGTGGCCGCGGCCGCCGCCGACCCCGAGCTCGACGACGACCTGCTCGCCCGCGTCGCCGACGAGCTCGGCTGGGTGCCGCTCGACGCCGTCGTCCTGCGCGGTGCGGACGCCGCCCAGTTCACGGCCGAGCGGATGCCGCGGCTCGAGCGCCTCGCCGAGACCAGCGCCCTGCGCATCGACGTCACGGGCGAGCGCCCCGACTACCGCGAGGCCACCGCGGTACCGCAGGTGACCGTGACCACCGTCGAGACGCTCAAGCGCGACTGGTTCGACCTCGGCATCGTGCTCACGGTCGACGGCAGGCTCGTGCCGTTCATGCCCCTGTTCCGTGCGCTCGCGAAGGGACAGAAGCGGCTGCTGCTCGTCGACAAGAGCTACCTCATGCTCGACCAGCCGGTGTTCGCGCCGCTGCGCGAGCTCATCGAGGAGGCCGGCACGCTCGCCGAATGGGAGACGGGCCTGCGCATCCACCGCTCGCAGACGAGCCTCTGGGCCGACTTCGAGGACCTCGCCGACGTCGCCGAGCCGGCGGTCGAGTGGCGCCGCATCGTCGCCGGTCTCGAGGAGGGGCGCGTCGAGGAGCTGCCGCCGCCCGCCGGGCTCGCGCTGCCCTTGCGGCCCTACCAGCTCGCGGGCTTCCGGTGGCTGGCGTTCCTGTGGGCCAACCGCCTCGGCGGCGTGCTCGCCGACGACATGGGGCTCGGCAAGACCGCGCAGACGCTCGCGCTGATCGCGCACACCGTCGAGCAGCAGGCGACGGATGCCGCGGCCGGCACGGCTCCGCCGAGCCCCGCCGCCCGTTCCTCGTCGTCGCGCCGACCTCCGTGGCCTCGAACTGGGTGAGCGAGGCCGCCCGTTTCACGCCGGGCCTGCGGGTGGCCACCGTCACCGCCACCGAGGCGAAGCGCCGCGGGCGCATCGCGGATGCCGCGGCATCCGCCGACCTCGTCGTCACCACGTATGCGGTGCTCCGCCTCGAGGCCGCCGCGTTCGCCGCGGTCGAGTGGGGCGGACTCGTGCTCGACGAGGCGCAGTTCGTGAAGAACGCGGCGACGAAGGTGCACGAGGCGGCCCGCGGCATCCGTGCGCCGTTCCGCCTCGCGGTCACCGGAACGCCGATCGAGAACAACCTGGGCGAGCTGTGGGCGATCCTGCAGCTCGTGGCGCCCGGCCTGTTCCCGTCGCGGCGGGCGTTCGACGAGCGGTACCGCCGCCCCATCGAGCAGGACGGGAACGGCGAGCGGCGCGAGCGCCTGCGGCGGCGCATCCGCCCCCTCATCCTGCGACGCACGAAGGAGCTCGTGACGCCCGAGCTGCCGCCGAAGCAGGAGCAGGTGCTCGCCGTCGAGCTGGCGCCGAAGCACCGGCGCCTCTACGACACGATGCTGCAGCGCGAGCGGCAGAAGCTCCTCGGGCTCATCGACGACCTCGACCGCCAGCGGTTCATCGTCTACCGGTCGCTCACGCTCCTGCGCATGCTCGCCCTCGACGCGTCGCTCATCGACGGCGAACGCTACGCCGGCTACCCGTCGGCGAAGCTCGACGCGCTGTTCGAGCAGCTCGACGACGTGCTCGCCGAGGGTCATCGCGCGCTCGTCTTCAGCCAGTTCACGTCGTTCCTCGGGCGGGCGAGGGCTCGGCTGGATGCTGCCGGCGTGCCCTACGCGTACCTCGACGGGTCGACGCCGGCCCGCCGCCGCGACGCGGAGATCGCGCGGTTCCGCGCGGGCGAGGCATCCGTGTTCCTCATCAGCCTGAAGGCGGGCGGGTTCGGGCTGAACCTCACCGAGGCCGACTACGTGTTCCTGCTCGACCCGTGGTGGAACCCGGCGAGCGAGGCGCAGGCGGTCGACCGCGCGCATCGCATCGGCCAGGCGAAGCAGGTGATGGTCTACCGGCTCGTCGCGTCCGACACCATCGAGGAGAAGGTCATGGAGCTCAAGGCGCGCAAGGGCGAGCTCGTCGCGTCCATCCTCGACGCCGGGCTCGATCCCGGGCTCGACGCGGGGCCCGACACGGATGCCGCAGCCTCGCGCGCCGCGGAGGCGCTCACGGCCGACGACCTGCGGGCGCTGCTCGAGGGCTGACCGAGCGCGGCGTGCGGCCGGCCTGTCGTCGACCCGCCGGTCGCCGGGCCGGCCCGCTCAGCGCGTGACCGGCGCCGCGGCGACCCGCCGCCCCCGCGTGCGGCTCGCCACGCGGCGCCGACGGAACCACTTGTCGCCCTCGACGACCACCAGCAGGATCAGCGTCAGCCCGATGCACGCCAGCCACTGCCAGCCCGTGAGCGACACGGTGCCGAGCATCCGCTGGAACAGGCCGACCTCGGTCGACGCGACGATGAGCACCACCGGCCAGATCAGGATCTTCGCGACCGCCGCGATCGGCGGCAGCAGGCCCGACTCGGGCGTGCGACGCATGAGCAGGGCGCTCAGCACGGTGGCGAGGCCGAGCACGACGTAGGCCATCGTCATCGACGCGGTCGGCTCGACCGGGCTCGGCTCGTCGGGTCCCCACACGAGCGGCACGAGCGCGATCAGGAAGATGACCGCGCCGTAGACGAGCCACTCCACGAGCGACACGGGGTTGACGACGCCGATCTTCGGATCGCGCGGCGGGTGGTTCATGATGCCGGGCGGGTTCGCGTCGGCGGCGATCGCGATCACCGCGAACAGGGCCACGAAGAAGTTGATGAACAGCACCTGGGCCGGGAACAGCGCGACGCCCTCGGCGATCGAGAACGCGCTCGCGGCGAGGAAGAGCATGATCAGGCTGAGCAGCTGCGTCATCTGGAATCGCAGGTACGCGGTGATCTTCGAGTAGACGATGCGGCCGAGTTCGACGGCGTGCACCAGGGTCGCGAAGTTGTCGTCGGTGAGCACGAGCTTCGCGGCCTGCTTCGTCACCTCGGATCCCGAGCCCATCGCGACGCCGATGTTCGCCTGCTTGATCGCCGCCGCGTCGTTCACGGCGTCGCCCGTCATCGCGACGATGGCGCCCTTCGCCTGCAGGAGCCCGACCAGCCGCAGCTTGTCGTCGGGCGTGACCCGGCCGAACACGTGCAGGTCGGGCAGGCGACGCGAGAGCTCCTCGTCGCTCATCTGCTTGAGGTCGGCGCCGCTCACGGCCCCGGTACCCAGCCCGAGCTCGGCGCCGATCGCACCCGCGGTCACGGCGTGGTCGCCCGTGATCATGCGCACGTCGATGCCCGCGCGGTGCGCGACCTCGACGGCCGCCTTCGCCTCGGGGCGCAGCGGGTCGACGATGCCGACGATGCCGATGAGCACCAGCTCGGAGACCCACGACATCGGGTCGGCCGCGACCCGGCCCTCGTCGGCGTCGTCGAGGAATCGAGCCGCGAACGCGAGCGTGCGCAGGCCGGTGGCGGACATGCGCTCGAGCTCCGCCGTCGCCGAGTCGGATGCCACGGGCACGATCTCCCGCGTCTCGTTGAGCATCGTCGTGCACCGCCCGAGCACCACGTCGGGTGCGCCCTTCACGATGAGCACGAGCCGCTGCTCGCCGCGCACCGGGATCCGCTGCAGGGTGGCCATGAACTTGTAGTCCGAGTCGAACGGCACCTCGGCGAGGCGCGGGTAGTCCTTCCGGGCCTGGTCGGCGTCGATGCCGAGCCTCGCGGCGAGCACCACGAGCGCCGCCTCGGTCGGGTCGCCCACCACGTCGCCCGCCGTCGACACCGTCGCGTCGTTCGGCAGGCTGATCGCGAGTCCGAGCGTCGGCGCGTCGAGCGGGTCGTCGGACGTGCCGAGCACCTTGCCGTCGAACGAGTAGCCCTCACCGGTGACCCGGTAGGTGTTGCCGCCGAACCAGGCCGTGCGCACGGTCATCTTGTTGAGCGTGAGGGTGCCCGTCTTGTCGGAGCAGATCGCGCTCGTGGCGCCGAGCGTCTCGACGTCGTTCAGCGACGTGACGATCGCGCGCTCCTTCGCGAGCCTCGACGCGCCCCAGGCGAGGAGGCTCTGCACGAACACCGGCAGGCCGGTCGGGATCGCGGAGATCGCGACGGCCGTGGCGAGGAACAGCAGCTCGTCGAGGCTCTGTCCGCGCGCGAAGCCGATGAGGACGATGACGAGCACGGCGCTCCAGGCGATGATGCCGAGCACCTTCGTGAGTCCGTCGAGCTCGAGCTGCAGCGGGGACTTCTTGTCGCCGACCTGCGTGAGCAGCGACGCGATGCGGCCCATCTGCGTGCGCATGCCGGTCTCGACGACGGCGATGCGCGCCGTGCCGCGGGTGACCGACGTGTTCTGGAAGACCATCGACGTGCGGTCGGCGAGCGCGGTGTCGGCGGTGTTCTCGGCCGGGCCCTTCGGGATCGGCAGCGACTCGCCGGTGAGCGACGACTCCTGCGTCTCGAGGTTGGCCGATCGGAGGATCCGGCCGTCGGCGGGGACGAGGTCGCCGGACTCCAGCTCGACGATGTCGCCGGGGACGAGCCCCGTCGCGTCGATCTGGAGCAGCGTGCCGTCGCGGACGACCCGTGCCTTCGGCGTCTGCAGCTTCGCGAGCGCGTCGACGCTGCGGCGGGCCTTCACCTCCTGCTGGGTGCCCGTGATGACGTTGAACAGCACCAGGACCGCCACGATGATCGCCGTCGTGACCTGCCCGATGAGGAGCGACACGATCGTCACCGCGATGAGCATGAGCGTCATGAGCTCGAGCACCTGGCTGAGCGCGATGCGCCAGACGCTCGGCGGGGGCGCGCTCTGCAGGGCGTTGGGCCCGGCCTCGGCGAGGCGCTTCTCGGCCTCGGCCGCGGTGAGCCCGCGTGATCCCTCGGTCTTCGCCTGCGCGATCACGGCGTCGGGGGCGAGTGCCCACCATTCGACGCCGTGCTCCTCGGACGTGCTGTGCTGTGCTTCGATGGTCACGGAACCCCCAGAAGTCGTGCCGACACTGCACACCCTAATGCCGCGGATGCCGCGAGCGGGAGAGCCCGCTACCGCCCCCAGCGGTCGCGTCGACGCGACCGCGGCTCGTCGAGGCCGAGGTGCACCCGGGTGCGCTTGCGCTCCCAGATGATCATGCCCGCGCCGAGCGCCCAGAGCGGCACCTGGGTGAGGAAGGCCAGGCGGAACGCCTCGAGCGAGTAGGTGTCGGGCGTGCCGGCGCCCTGCGCGTCCATGGCGATGCCGATGAAGAGGATCGCGAGGAGGCCGGCCAGGAAGCCGCCGCCGTTCACGATCCCCGTCGCGGTGCTCAGCCGGTGGCTCGGATTGAACGTGCGCGCGTGGTCGAACGCGATCATCGACGCGGGTCCGCCCGTGCCGAGTGCGAACGCGAGCGCGAACAGGAGCCACAGCGGCGCGGGGCCCGGCCACACGATGACGACGAGCCACGTGACGGCCTGGATCGCGATCGTGGGGAGCACGAGCATGCGCGAGCGGCGCATCGGATGCCGGCTCGACAGGGCGCCGATGACCGGTCCGACGACGATGCCGAAGATCACGAACGACGTCACCACGAGCGAGGCGGTGGCCGGCGAGAGCCCCTCGCCGGCGGTGAGGAACGGGAAGCCCCAGAGCATCACGAACGCCGTGCCGGCGAACGGCGTGGCGAAGTGCGACCAGAAGGCGAGTCGGGTCGCCGGGTGCGCCCACGACTCGCGGAAGCCCTCGCGCAGGTCGGCGGCGCTCGTCACGACCCGGATCGCGCCCGTCTCGGTCGTCGACCGAGACGTCGGCGTCGCGGTCGGGCGGGTGGTTCCGGATGACGGCGAAGGTGAGGATCGCGAAGAGCACGCCGAGCCCGGCGAGGCTGCCGAAGGCCACGCTCCACGACGTCGCATGCAGGAGCGCCGCGAGCGGGAGGATCGAGATGATCTGCCCGAGCTGGCCGGTGAGGCCCGTGAACTGCACGAGCACCGGCGCCTGCCGGTCGGGGAACCAGACGGCGATGAGGCGCAGCACGCTCGGGAACACGGCGGCGTCGCCGGCGCCGATGAGCACGCGCGCGAGGATGCCGATGCCCACGTCGGAGGCGAAGGCCATGACGAGCTGGCCCGACGCCATGAGCACCATGCCGGCGGTCACGATCGGGCGGGCGCCGTATCGGTCGAGCAGCAGGCCCACCGGGATCTGCATCGCGCCGTACACGGCCAGCTGGATGACCGCGAACATCGACAGCGCCGAGGCATCCGCGTCGAACCGCACCGCCGCGTCGACCCCCACCGACGAGAGCGACGTGCGGTTCGTGACCGACAGCACGTAGGCGGCGACGCCGACGGTCCACACCAGCCACATGCGCCAGGGGCGCGCGGGCGGCAGGGCAGTCGTCACGGGACCTTCAGGGGAGAGCGGCGGACGGCGGCATCCGGGCGCCACCGCCGTTCCAGCCTAACCGCGCCCGCGCCGCACTTCGAACGTCGACGCGCTCAGTCGAGGTGCGCGAACCGCGGCCACGCCTCGGCCCACGGCATCCGCAGCCCCGTGCACGCGACGACGGGCAGGCCCTCCTCCTCGTTGTCGACGCCGACGCCGTTGTCGAGCCGCGCCCTCACCTCGCACGACTCGAACACGGGTTCCAGGGCGGACGGCGGGTAGCCGACGACGACCGCGGAGTCCGCGGCATCCGGTGGCCGGGCGCGGTACCAGAGCTCGTTGTGCCCGCTGTACACCGCGTCGATGCCGAGGGCGGGTCCGAAGCGGGCGATCGCGCCGGCCTCACCGTAGTTCGAGGTGATGACGGGCACGCCGTCGCCGAGGTCGTCGGCGACCTCGGCGACCTGGCGGACGTACGCCGGCCACCCGATGCTGTCGGCCGTGACCTGGTTCATCACGGGCATCGGCGTGGCTGCCGACGACCGCCTCGGGCACCAGCGGCAACGCGATCAGCGCCGATGCGGCCCCGTTCAACGCCACCGCGATCCACACGACCACCCGGCGCCATCTGGCGCGCATCCACTGCGGCGACGGGAACGCAGCCCAGGGCGAGCAGCACCTGCACGAGGCCGAGGGGTAGTAGAACTGCGCACTCCCGACGAACGTGAACGCCAGCACCACGACGAAGGCAACGGCGAAGAGCCGCAGGTCGCGCCATTCCGGTCGGCGCAGGAGCGCCACGATTCCGGTGACCCAGATCGGCACGAGCAGCGGCCCGACCAGCACGAGGAGCATCGGCCACATCAGCACCCGCGTCTCGCCGCCGTTGTTGTCGGCGAGGGCTGCGCCCATCGCGAACTGGGGCCAGTCGTTCGCCACCTGGTAGGCGATGTTCGGCAGCGCGAGCACCACGGCGATGCCGACCCCCGCCCACAGCCAACCCGATCGCAGGACGCGCCAGGGGCCGGCCACCAGGAGCCCCAGCCCGAGGCCGGCGAGCAGCACGGCGATGAGCAGCTTGTTCCAGCTCGCCACGCCCGCGACGAGGCCCACCGCCAGCCACCACCGTCCGTCGCGCCGGAGCAGGGCGCGGATCGCGAACAGCGAGACCAGTGGCCAGACCACGAGATCGACGGATGCCGTGAGCAGCGACATGTCCGAACACCATCGGGAACGCCGCCGACGCCGCGGACCAGGCGCTCAACGACTGCGCGCGCCGCGAGCCGCCGACCTCCCGCGTGATCAGCGCCACCACGAGCACGGTCGCGATCGGCCGCGATGACCGCTGGGATGCGGAGGAACCACGGCTCGTCGATGACGGCCGACAGCGCCTGGGCGATCAGCGGGGTCAGCGGCGGCTGGTCGACGTAGCCCCATGCGGGGTCGAGCATGCGGAAGTACAGCTCGTCGCGGTGGTACCCGTATCCCTGGGAGGTCACCGCCAGCAGCACCGCGACCGCGGCCATCGCGCCGAGCACGGGGCCGCGCGCGAACGCTCGGCAGCGTCGGCCGCGGTGCGCGCGGGCCGCTTCCCGGCAACCGGTTGCGGCGGGGCGGCGGAGGGCGGGATCGGTGCGGCGTCAGCCGACGTCATGCGCACACGCTAGCGGGGCCGGGTCGGCGCCGTCGAGCACGGGCGCCCCCAGACGCGAATGAGCGGATGCCCCGCATGGGACATCCGCTCACTCGTCGTGTGCCGGTGGACCGGCCGGCCTACAGCTCGGCGGCCCGGGCCTCCGCGTCGACCTTGGCCTCGAGGGCGGCCTCGAGGCCGGCCCCGCTCGGCGTGACGATCACGTCGCCCTGCGTCGCCGCGAGCTCCGCGTCGAGGTCGGTCGCCGCCTGCTCGAACTGCGAGTTGTACAGGCGCCAGTAGGCACCCTCCCGCTTGATGAGCTGCTCGTGCGAGCCCTGCTCGACGATGTCGCCGTGCTCCATCACGAGGATGAGGTCGGCGTCGCGGATCGTCGAGAGACGGTGCGCGATCACGAACGACGTGCGGCCCTCGCGGAGGGCGGCCATCGCGTGCTGCAGCAGCAGCTCGGTGCGGGTGTCGACCGAGGACGTGGCCTCGTCGAGGATCAGCACCGACGGCTGCGCCACGAACGCGCGCGCGATCGTGATGAGCTGCTTCTCGCCCGCCGACACGTTCGACGCGTCCTCGTCGAGCACGGTGTCGTAGCCGTCGGGCAGCGAGTGCACGAACCGGTCGACGTAGGTCGCCCGCGCGGCCTCGAGGATCTCCTCGTCGGTCGCCGTCTCCCGTCCGTAGCGGATGTTCTCGCGGATCGTGCCGGCGAACAGCCACGGGTCCTGCAGCACCATGCCCGTGCGTGCCCGCACGTCGTGGCGCGTGAGGTCCGCGATGTCCTGGCCGTTCAGCAGGATGCGTCCGCCGTCGAGCTCGTAGAACCGCATGATGAGGTTCACCAGCGTCGTCTTGCCGGCGCCGGTCGGCCCGACGATCGCGACCGTCTGGCCGGGCTCGACGCGGAACGAGAGGTCGCGGATGAGCGGCCGCTCCGGGATGTAGGCGAACGACACGTTCTGGAACTCGATCGTGCCGTCGCCGTCGGCCGGGGCGGGCGCGTCGGTCGCGTCGTGCTCCTGCTCGTCGGCGTCGAGGAGCTCGAACACGCGCTCCGCCGAGGCGGTGCCCGACTGCACGACCGCGGCCATGCCGCCGAGCTGCGCGAGGGGCTGGGTGAACTGCTGCGAGTACTGGATGAACGCCTGCACGTCGCCGAGGCGCAGCTGGCCGCTCGCGACCATGAGCCCACCGAGCACCGCGATGCCCACGTACGACAGGTTCCCGATGAACATCATGCCGGGCATGATGATGCCCGAGAGGAACTGCGCCTTGAACGAGGCCTCGTACAGCTCCTCGTTCTCGGCCCGGAACTTCTCGCTGGCGTCCTGCTCGCGGCCGAACACCTTGACGAGCGCGTGACCCGAGAACGACTCCTCGACCCGGGCGTTGAGCCGGCCGACCTTCTTCCACTGGATGCCGAACGCGGCCTGCGACTTCGGGCCGATGACGCCGAAGATCACGCCCATGAGCGGGAGCGCCACGAGCGCCACCAGCGAGAGCTGCCACGAGATCGAGAACATCATGATGAGGACGCCGATCACGGTCAGCACGCTCGTGAGCGCGCTCGACAGCGACTGCTGCATCGTCTGGGTGATGTTGTCGATGTCGTTCGTGACGCGCGAGATGAGCTCACCGCGCTGCATCCGGTCGAAGTAGCTCAGCGGCAGGCGGTGCACCTTCGCCTCGACGTCCTCGCGCAGGCGCCACATCGCACGCACCATGATCACGTTGATCACGTAGCCCTGGATCCACGAGAGCACGGATGCCACGACGTAGAGCATGAGCACGATGATCACGACCTGGCTGAGTCGCACGAAGTCGATGCCCTCGCCCGGCGTGAGCGTCGCCGCCTCCACGATGTTCGCGAGGTCCTGCTGGCCGGAGGCACGGAGCCCCTCGACCACCTGCGCCTGCGTCACGCCGGCAGGGCAGCTGCAGCGAGATGTAGCCCTCGAAGATGATGTTCGTCGCCTCGGCGAGCACCTTCGGCGCGATCACCGTGAGCACGACGCCGATGGCGCCGAGCAGTGAGGCGAAGGCGAACGACCACTTCCAGGGTGCCAGGAGCCCGAGCATGCGCCGGAAGCTGGCCTTGAAGTCCTGCGCCTTGCCGGGCTTCACGCTGTCCCAGTCGCCCGAGTTCAGTCGCGCCTGCTCGGCGAGCTCCTGCTCGCGGAGCTCCTCCTCGCTCAGCTGCTCGGGCTCGGCGGTGCGGTTGCGGCCGTTGCCGCGCTTGCCGGTGTCGGTGCTCATGCCTGTGCCCCCACTCCGAGCTGGGATTCGACGATCTGGCGGTACGTCTCGCACGTCTCGAGGAGCTCCTCGTGCGTGCCGATTCCGACCATTCCGCCGTCGTCGAGCACGATGATGCGGTCGGCGTCGGTGATGGTCGACACGCGCTGGGCGACGACGATCTTCGTCACATCCGGCAACTCACGCCACAACGCCTGCCTGAGTCTCGCGTCGGTGGTCAGGTCGAGCGCCGAGAACGAGTCGTCGAAGACGAGGATGTCGGGCCGGTGCACGATCGCCCGGGCGATCGCGAGCCGCTGGCGCTGGCCGCCTGACACGTTGGTGCCGCCTTGGGCGATGCGCCCGTCGAGGCCGCCCTCCATGTCCGCGACGAAGTCGCGGCCCTGGGCGATCTCGAGTGCGTGCCAGAGGTCGGCATCGGTCGCCTCCTCGCGGCCGAACCGCAGGTTGGAGGCCACGGTGCCGGCGAAGAGGAAGGGGCGCTGCGGGACGAGGCCGATGGTCTTCCACAGCCCGTCGAGGTCGGCCTCGCGGACGTCGACGCCGTTCACCTGGACCGAGCCGCCCGTGGCGTCGAACAGTCGCGGGATCAGCGAGACGAGCGTCGTCTTGCCCGCGCCGGTCGAGCCGACGATGGCGACGGTCTCGCCGCGCTCGGCGCGGAACGAGATGTCCTGGAGCACGGGGTGCTCGGCGCCGGGGTAGGCGAACTCGACGCCCTCGAACTGCAACGTGCCGACCGCGGGGAACTCCCTGACGGGCTGCTCGGGCCTGGCGAGCGTGGACTCGCTGGCGAGCACCTCGCTGATGCGCTCGGCCGAGACCGCCGCCCGCGGGATCATGATCGTCGTGAAGGCGGCCATGAGCACGCCGCCGAGGATGATGCCGACGTACTGCATGAACGCGAAGAGCGTGCCGATCTCGACATTCCCCTCGTTCACCTCGATGGCGCCGAACCAGATGACGCCGATCACGGTGACGTTGAGCACGAGCATGAACAGCGGGAAGAGGGTGATGAAGAGGGTGCCGACGCGGCGACCGACGTCCATGATGTCGGTGTTGGCCCCGCGGAAGCGCTGCTCCTCGATGCGCTCGCGCACGAACGCGCGCACCACGCGGATTCCGGTGAGCTGCTCGCGCATGATGCGGTTCACGGCGTCGAGCCGCTTCTGGTACGACCGGAACAGCGGCACCATGCGAACGATCACGATGCCCGCGACCACGAGGATCACGAGCACCGACGCCCAGATGAGCCAGCTCAGGCCGACGTCCTGGCGCAGCGCCATGACGATGCCGCCGATCGCGAGCAGCGGGGCGCTGACCAGCATGGTGGCACCGGTCATCGCGAGCATCTGCACCTGCTGCACGTCGTTGGTGTTGCGGGTGATGAGCGAGCCGGGACCGAACTGCGACACCTCGCGCTCGGAGAAGGCGCTCACCTTGTCGAAGACGTCGTTGCGGATGTCGCGGCCGAGCTTCATCGCGGCCTTCGCCGCGTAGTAGGTGGCGATGATGGCCGCCGCGATCTGCCCGAGGGAGATCGCGAGCATGAGCATGCCCGTCGACCAGATGTAGGCGGTGTCGCCCTTCGCCACGCCGTCGTCGATGATGTCGGCGTTGAGGCTGGGCAGGTAGAGGCTCGCGAGCGCCGAGACGAACTGGAACACCAGCACCCCGAGCAACAGCCACCGATAGGGCTTCAGATAGCGGAACAGGAGTTTTCCGAGCATGGTTCTCCGAGAGGAACGAGGTGAAGGCGGGAGACGAGGAGGGTCCCGCCGAGTGCGACTCCGAACCCCCGCTCGAAGTCGCACCCGCTAGTCTGCATCGAACCCGAACCCTCCGACATCCTCCGCTGGGCGGATATCGCTGAGAGCGCAATCACGACGCCTCCGCCGGGTGACGGAACGGATCCGCACGCCGATCACAGGTCTGGGCTCGGTGCCATCCGATAGGCGGTGAGGGACGCGATCGCGAGCCACGCCCAGCCCGCGAGCGACCGCCAGCCACAGCAGCCCGACGCCCGCGGGCACCATCGCGAGCGCGGCCCCGCCGACGAAGCCGAGGACGATCACGGCGGCGGCGACGAACGACGTGGTCGCGGCTCCGCGACGACGCTCGCGCCGGAACCAGATGCCGACGATCACGGCGGCGACCGCCAGGCTCACGAAGCCGATCGCGCCCGCCATGAGGTGGAGGAGTCCGCTCATCGACGCCGTCGTGGCATCCGTGCCGCCGGGCGGGAAGCCGCCCATCGGGTCGGGCGGGAAGATCGCCGCGGCGATGAGGCTGACGCCGTAGAGGCCGAGGAAGACGCCCGCCCAGGCGTTGCGCCGGCGCGGCAGGAGGCGGACGAACCCGATCGCCGCGGCGAGCACCATCAGGCCGCTGAGCACGAGGTTGAGCGCCTGGATCCAGCCGAGCGGGCCGAGCAGGAGCAGGCTCAGCGCGTGCCTCGAGAGATCGAACCCGGGCACGAGCAACGCCTGCGCGAGTCCGACCAGGACGTAGAACGGACCGGCCACGACGCCCCAGCCGAGGAGCGACTTCGTGACCGCGCGGCCGCGGTCGAAGGTCGTGGTGGACGAGGGGACTGCGGTGGACATCGTGCTCACCTTCCAAGGTCGTGTGGTGGGGTCTGCGGGCATATTGCCCTCTGTGGTGTAGTATTGCACCGAACAGGGCAAAAGTAAACGGATGAGTGCAAGAGAATCGAGCTCCGCCATGATCGTGCAGGCCGCCGCCGACCGCGCCGACTACGAGGACCCCCGCATCACGCGGTCCCGTGCGCTCATCATGTCCGCCGCGGCGCGCGTGTTCCTCCTCCGCGGCTACCCCGGCACGAGCGTCGACGACATCGCCATCGAGGCCGGCGTCTCGAAGCGCACGGTGTACAACGTGTTCGACGACAAGGAGCAGCTGTTCCGCGCGATCATCGGCGACGCGATCGCCACCGCCGAGCGCTTCTCGGCCGAGCTCGTCGCCACCACGGCCGAGGCCCCGGATGCCGCGGCGGCGCTCACGACGCTCGCGCGCGAGCTGGCGGCATCCGTGTTCGGCGGCCGCGTGGTGCCGCTGCGACGGCTGCTCATCGGCGAGGCCCGTCGGTTCCCCGAGTTCGCGCTCGAGTACTACGACCGGGCACCCGGGCGGGTCATGACCTCGCTCGCCGCGGCACTGCGCGCGTTCGACGCCCGGGGCCAGCTGCGCGTCGACGATCCCGAGTCCGCGGCCGAGCACTTCGCGTTCCTCGCGATCGGCGCGTCGCTCGACCGCGCGCTCTTCGACGCCGAGACGGATGCCGCCGGCGCGGCCGCCGCGGTCGAGCGCGCCGAGCGCGGGGTCGCCGTGTTCCTCCGCGCGTACGCCGCCTGACGCGGCCTGACCGCCTCGCGCGCACTGCTCGGGCCGCCGCGGGCCGGCGCGAACCGTCGCGCCGCGGCTCGCTGCGGCGGAGAATGGCACCCGGAGGTCGACGATGATCGAGACGCACGAGGTCGTGAACCAGGTCCCCGCTCGAGAGGGCGTCGACGAGTACGCGGCGAACGTGCCGCTCGTCGAGGCGGTCGCGCGGTGGGGGAGCGACGGCGGCGCCGCGGCGTCCGGCCTGCACGACGTCGGTGCGCTCGTCGGCTCGGCGGCCTTCCAGCGCGACGCCGAGCGGGCCGACACCCACCCGCCGGTGCTGCACGCCCACGACAACTGGGGCAATCGCATCGACGAGGTGGAGTACGACGACGCCTATCACCGAATCATGGCGGCGGCGGTCGGCGCGGGCGCGCACACGTCGGCGTGGGCGCAGCCGGGTCCCGGGGCGAACGTCGATCGCGCCGCAGCGTTCTTCCTCTTCGCGCAGGTCGAGCCGGGGCACGCGTGCCCCGTGTCGATGACGCAGGCGGCCGTGCCGGTGCTCGAGCTCGCGGCATCCGGCCTTCGAGAGCAGTGGATGCCGCGCCTGCTCTCACGCGAGTACGACCCCGGACTCGGCGGCGCTCGCGTGAGCCCGCCGGCGACGGGCCATCGCCACCCGACCGTGGAGAAGCGCTCGGCCCTCGTCGGCATGGCGATGACCGAGAAGCAGGGCGGATCCGATGTGCGGGCGAACACGACGCGCGCCGAGCCCACGGGTGTCGACGACGCGTGGGGTCGCGAGTTCCGCCTCACCGGGCACAAGTGGTTCTGCAGCGCGCCCATGAGCGACGCCTTCCTCGTGCTCGCGCAGGCGCCGGGCGGGCTCAGCTGCTTCGTCGTGCCGCGGGTGCTGCCCGACGGGTCGCGCAACGTGTTCCGCATCCAGCGCCTCAAGGACAAGCTCGGCAACCGCTCGAACGCGTCGAGCGAGATCGAGTTCGCGGGCACGCACGCGTGGCTCGTCGGCGAGGAGGGCCGCGGCGTCGCCACGATCGTGCAGATGGTGACGCACACCCGACTCGACTGCGTGATCGGCACGGCCGCGGGCATGCGCCAGTCGGTCGCCGAGGCCGCGTGGCACGTGCGGCACCGCAGCGCGTTCGGGTCGCTCCTGGTCGACCAGCCCGCGATGGCCGCGGTCGTCGCCGACCTCGCGATCGAGTCCGAGGCCGCGACCGTCACGGCGATGCGGCTGGCCCGCGCCTACGACGACGACGCGACGGCGTCGATTCGAGCGGCTCGGAGCAGGCGTTCCGTCGTCTGGCCACCGCCGTGTCGAAGTACTGGGTGTGCAAGCGGGGGCCCGGCCATGCGTACGAGGCGCTGGAGTGCCTGGGCGGCAACGGGTACACGGAGGCGTTCCCCCTCGCCCGGCGCTACCGCGAGCAGCCGCTGCTGGCGATCTGGGAGGGATCGGGCAACGTCATCGCGCTCGACGTGCTGCGGGTGCTGCACCGCGAGCCCGAGGCGTTCGAGGCGTTCTTCGGCGTCGTCACCGACGCGGGAGGCGCGCACGCCGCCCTCGACCTCGAGATCGCCGAGGCCCAGGCCGTCGTGCTCGAGGTGTCGGCCGATCCCGCGGGCGCCGCCGCGCGGGCGCGCGAGCTCACCGAGCGGCTCGCCCTCGTGCTGCAGGCGTCGCTCCTCGTGCAGTTCGCGCCGTCGGCGGTGGCGGACGCGTTCGTGCGCACCCGCATCGAGGGCGACGGCGGGCTGCTCTACGGGGCCCTGCCGCCGGGCGTCGACACCGCGGCGATCCTCGCCCGGGCGTAGCGCGGCATCCGCCCTCGCTCACTGCGCATCGCCCGCGGCATCCGCTCGCTGCTCGGCGGCACTCGCGTGCCGCGGCATCCGCTCAGACCGGGCGGTAGTGCGCCACCGTGACGCCCTTCGGCGTGGTGATGCTGCGGGTGAGCTCGAGCTCCTGGTGGGTGTCGCCGAACATGCGGGTGCCGGTGCCGAGCACGACCGGATGGACGATGAGCACGTACTCGTCGATGAGGCCGGCGGCCGCGAGCGATCGCACGAGCTCGCCGCTGCCGAGGATCGTGAGGTCGGGCCCGTCGGTCTCCTTGAGCGCCGCGACGGTGTCGGCGGCCTCCCCCGCGAGCAGCGTGGAGTGCTGCCAGTCGAACTCGAGGTCGGGATGCCGCGACGCCACGAACTTCTCGACGCGGTTCATGTACTCGGTGAACGGGTTGCCGTCGGTCTGGTGCGGCCAGTACGCCGCCATGTGGTCGTAGGTGCGGTGGCCGAACAGCAGCGCGCCGCCCGACTGCATGCCCACGCCCATCTCGGCGGCGAGGGCGTCGTCGTTGCCGGCGAGCGCCCACCCGCCGTACGGGAAGCCGCCGCGCGTGTCCTCGTCGGGCGACATCGGCGCCTGCATGACGCCGTCGAGGGAGACGTTGTTGTTCACGGTGATGGAGCGCATGCGCCCATCCTCCGCCGATCCGGCGCGTTCCGCGAGGCATGACCTGCGATGGTCGCAGTGCGGTTGTGCGGTTGTGCGGTGTCGCCGGCGCCGCCGCGATGCGCCCCCGAGCAGACGCTCAACCGACCAACTCCACCAGCGCGTCGAGCGCCGGACGCTGGCCCTTCACCAGCCGGTCGCGGGCGTTCTCGGGCGCGAACCAGCCGGCTGCATCGAGCTCGGGGAACGACTGGAGCCGCCCCGACCTCGGCGGCCATTCGATCTCGAAGAGGTTGCTCACCACCTCGTCGGGGTCGAAGTCCGACTCGCCCGCGAACACGGTCACGACCTTGCCCGACGAGTAGCGGAACGCGCCGAGCTCCACGTACTCGACCTCGGGCGCGGGGCGGCCGATCTCCTCGCCGAACTCGCGCAGGGCGGCCGCGAGCGGCTCCTCGTCGGTGAAGTTCCCCTTCGGGATCGACCACGCGGCGGCGTCCTTGCCGCGCCAGAACGGCCCGCCCATGTGCCCGAGGAACACCTCGAGCGCCGGCCGCCGCCGGTAGAGCAGGATGCCCGCGCTGGTCTCCGCCATGGGGAAACGCTACCTCCGGGCGCCGTCAGCCCTCGTCGAGCAGCACGCCCTCGGGGTCGCGCACCGCGACGCGCGGCCGTCCGTCCCGGCCGAGGCCCGCGACCTCCGTCAGCCCCCGGAACAGCGTGCGGGCGGCACCGCCGACCCGGGTCACGTTGGAGAAGTCGAGCACGAGGCATCCGTCGTCGCCGATCAGCGGCGCGAGCCGGGTGAGCACCTCCTCCGCGCCGGCGAAGAAGATCTCGCCGCGGAGCAGCGCGATCGTGTCGCCCCCGCCGTCGACCCGGTCGTCTCGGGTGAGCTGCGCGATCGGCGAGTGCGGCGCGCCGCGGTGGTGCAGCATGTGCAGGCCGTAGCGCTCCGAGAGCGTGCGCAGCACGACGATGCCGCGCACGCTGTTGCCGCGCTCGTCGAGGCGCGGGCTGAACGTGCCGATGCCGAACTGCTCGGGCTGGATCGCCACGATGCCGCCGCCGACGCCGCTCTTCGCCGGCAGGCCGACGTGCACGAGCCAGTCGCCCGACGCGTCGTACATGCCGCAGCTCGTCATGACCGCGGTGGTCCATCGAGCGACGTCCTCGCGGATGACGCGCTCGCCGCTGACCGGATTGGTCCCGCCGGTCGCCAGCGTCGCCGCCATGATCGCGAGGTCGCGGGCGTTGACCGCGACCGAGCACTGCCGGAAGTAGGCGCCGGTCGCCACCTCGGCGGTCGACCCGAGTGTTCCGGCGGCCTGGGTGAGGTAGGCCAGCGCCCGATTGCGGTCGCCGGTGGCGTGCTCCGACTCGAACACCGACTCGTCGAGGTCGAGCTCGCGGGCGGCGAAGGCGTTGAGCCCGGCGTGGATCGTCGCGAACTTCTCCTCCGCGGTGTCGCCCGCGATGAGCGAGCTCATGACGATCGCGCCCGCGTTGATCATGGGGTTCAACGGGCGTCCGGATGCCGGTTCGAGGCTGATCGCGTTGAACGGCTCGCCGCTCGGCTCGACGCCGACGTGCCTGATGACCTCCGCGAGGCCCGACTGCTCGAGCGCGAGGGCGAACACGAACGGCTTCGACACCGACTGGATCGTGAACGTCGTCTCGCTGTCGCCCGCCTCGTGCACCGTGCCGCGGATGCTGACGAGCGCGGCGCCGAGCGCCTCGGGATCGGCGTGGGTGAGCTCGGGGATGTACGACGCGAGCTCGCCGTCCGTGTGCGGTCGCGCGACCTCGAGCACGGAGTGGAGCGCCGTACGGATCGGATCCCGCAGGTCGGGAATGGTGGGCTCGTACGGTTCGTCGTCGGCCATGGCGCCAGCCTAGGGCGCGGCCTCGATGCGGGGGAACGGCGCGCGACGAAGGAGCAAGGGACGATGCGCGGGACGATTGGACCACGCCGTCGCCGGCGGCGCCGAGAGCGAGGAGAGTTGGCACACCGGAATCGGCGACGCAACGCTACGCAGGCATCGAGGAACACCATGGGCGTGCTGATCTACAACCGTGGCGACCCCATCGAGATCGACGATCGTGCGCTCGCCCATCTCCAGGTCGTCATCATCGACAAGCTCCGACGCGGAGAGCACTTCGCGCTGACCCTCGAGGATGGTCGCCGGGTGCTCACGTCGTGGATCAGTCCGCGGACGCCGATCGAGTTCGTCTACCGCGGCAACCGCAAGCCGTCGCTCAATCACGCCTGGCTCGAGGACCTCGCCGGCCAGGCGGGGATCAGCGGCGTCCTGACCCTGGTGCCGGAACCGGCCGTCGCCCGGGCGAGGCTAGCCCTCCGGAACGACCAGCAGGCCGCTCGTGCTGTTGGCCGAGCGAAGCAGCCGGTCGAGCCAATCGGGGTTGATCTCGGGCACGGCATCGTCGAGAAGTGGAACGCGAGGCCCTGCGCCGGGTGGACCACCGCGGTCCTGCCGTCGCCGCTCGCGATCGAGTGCCACGACATCAGGAAGCTCTCCCCCGCTCAGCTTGCGCACGATGACGACCTGGAGGTGCGCGAGCAGGCGGTCGTCGAACTCGACGACGTGCCGTCGTATCGAAGGTGCCCATGGCGTGCCGGTCCGCCGATGCGCGTCGGCGCGTCAGTAGGACTCGACGGGTTCGAGGTGCATGACGCGCATGCGCAGAGCTCCTCCTCGCTGAACGGCCGGGCATGGATCGACGCCGACGGACTCCGCCTTGGCGACGAGCGCGCGCGTGGTGTCGGACTCGATGAGCTCCTCGGCGAGATGGCCGTCGGACACGACCGCCGTGTCCGTGAGCCAGCCGATCATCAGCTGCACGCGGCAGAGGTCGCCGTCGGTTCCGACGAACGGGATGTCGACGACGTCGAGCTTCCTGTCTGCGGGCGAGCGCCAGTCCGTAGTGCATGACCGCGTCGGCGATCTCGTTGCCGGTCAGGTACGACCCGTTGCGGCTGGTGAGCAGTTTCATCGCAGGTCCCCGTGGTCTCTCGAAGTGAGCACCTACCGGGGTCCGGGGTAGTGATTCGATTCTAGATCCGCATGGCGGAGCGCACCAGACCGGCGGCTCGGGTCAGCCGTCGAGGCGGAGCGAACGGTCGACGAGTCGTGCGGCAACGTGGCTGATCCCGAGCTGATGCGAGCGCGCATATCTCCGGATCAGCTCGAACGCCTCCTCGATCGTCACCCCGTTCGTGTACGCCACGACGCCCTTCGCCTGCTCGATGACGATGCGACTGGTCAGCGCTCCCTGCAGCTGCTCGGTGAGCACGGCGGTCTCGCGCAACGAGCGCTCATGCAGGATGCCGATCGTCGCGACATCCGCGAAGGCTCGTGCCGCGATCCGGTCCTGCTCGTCGAGCTCGCCGAGCTGGTCGCGCAGGAGGTTCAGCGTGCCGATCGTGGTGTCGCGGAGGCGCATCGGAACGGAGTGCACCGAGGCGAACCCGAGTTCGAGCGCGCTCACGCGGAAGCGGGCCCACGCCTCGGGAACCATCGAGATGTCGGCGACCGAGACCACCTCGCCCGTCCGGAAGCTCTCCACACAGGGACCCGCTTCGGCGCTGATCTGGATCAGCTCGACGAGGCGGCTCGCCTCGCTCGTCGAGGCCACGACGTCGAGATCGCCGTTCGGGTCTGGCGAGCAGGATGGCCGCCGCGGTCGTGTCGAGGAGTTCCTGGCAGCTATCGACGAGCAGCTGCAGCAGGTCGACTCGAGTGCGCTCTCCCGGAAGCGGCCCACGCTTCGGGGACCTGGGTGATGTCGGAGACCGAGACCACCTCGCCCGTCCGGTAGCTCTGCACGCAGGGACCCGCTTCGGCACTGATCTGGATCAGCTCGACGAGGCGGCTCGCCTCGCTCGTCGAGGCCACCACGTCGAGCTCCCCGTTCGGTCCGGCGAGCAGGATGGCCGCCGCGGTCGTGTCGAGGAGCTCCTGGCAGGTATCGACGAGCAGCTGCAGCAGGTCGACGACGTCGTAGCCGTCGACGAGGGTGTCCGCCAGGCTGGCGAAGGTCTGCAGCAGCCGGGCCTCCTTCGTGATCTCGCTCATCCCGAGGCCTCGATCCCGTCGTCCTCGCTCGAGAAGCTGAGGCGGCCCTCGATGACGTCCTGCGCGACCTCCATCATGGGACGCGAGGTGGCGAACGCGTGGCCCTGGATGACGAGTCAGGGCGTCGTCGGCCGAGAGGTCCAGCTGCGCCAGCACCATCCCGGTGGCCTGGTGCACGATGCGTCGGGAGTACGCGTTGCCGCGATAGTCGTAGTCGCGCCCGACCGCGTTCAACGCCTGGCGGAGCACGTGTCGCCCGATGACGCCGGCCATGGTGTCGGCCTGCTTCGCCTGGGTCTGGTCGAGGTCGACCGGCTCGACCGAATAGAGGTCCACCGCGCCGATGCGGAGGGGACCCACCGCGAGCGGGAACGCGAAGATCGACCGGAGGTGGTCGTCGCGGATCGCGGCGGACAGGGCCGGCCATCGCGTGGACGACCTGACCGAGAAGTGGGGCTCGAGCACCGGGTGACCCGATCGCACGGCGTCCCAGCACGGACCCTCGCCGAGGTCGAACTGCAACTCGTCGAGTCCGCGCCGCCACCCGGTCGCTGGCCGACAGGGTCTCGCTGCCCAGCAGGGTGCCCGAGCGTGGACACCGACGCGCCCGTGACCGGGAAGAGGTCGACGAAGGGTCGGCAGAACCCCTTGGGAGAGTCCGCCGATCGGTCGAGCGCCTCCAACGCGGCCCCGAACGCACTCGTCATCTCGTCATCGCCTCCGTTCTCGACGCTACTCGTGCGGTCGGGGGATGCAAAGGGGGTGGTGGCCGCTCGGCTTCCCGGTTCAGCGCGTGTGCGCCGAGCGATGTCGCGCGCCGCGCGTACCGTGGGCGCCATGATGAACCAGGTGCAGATCACGACCGAGCACGACGTGCTCGACGAGCCGTGCCCGCGCTGCGAGTCGACGTCCGTTCGCGTCGTCACGTACACCGCCTGGGTCGAGCTCGACGTCGACTCCACGGCGACGGATGCCGCCGCCGGCGCGCTCCCCGTCGACGAGCCCCTCTTCGACTGCCGCGAGTGCGGATTCGAGTGGGGCGAGCTCGTGCGCGACCTCATGAGCTGACTCCGGCGCGGGTCGGCGGTCCGGGTTGTGGCGGCTGTGGATAACGCCTCGAGCGCCGGATCCGCTGTCCTAGGCTCGACGCCATGCCCGATGCTCGCCCCCGCCGGCTCACGCCCCGCGTCGCGGCGATGCTCGGGTCGGCCGGCGTTCTGGCTCGTCGCGCTGAGTGGGTGCGCCGGAGCTCCCGCGGCGAGCTCGACCCCGCGCCCCGACAGCGTCTGCGTCTGCCGCCCCGATCTTCGCGTCGGATGAGGAGGCGCTCGCGGCGGCGGAGGCGGCGTATCGGGCGTATCTTGCCGAGATCGGCTCGAATCACGTCGCGAACGGCGGTCGCGGGCCGGATCGCAGTTCGTGACGTAGCGTCGGACAGTACGTCGTCGAGGTCGCTGAGTCTGTTCGCGACTTCACGAAGAGCGGTCGTCACATCGAGGGGTTCGACAACGTTGGACTCCTTCAGGCTCGTCGAGCGCGGCCGAAGCGGAGGGTCGCGCTACGTGACTACTACTTGTGCCTCTGACGTAAGTGGACGTACGCGTGATCGACGGCTGCGGGTCGTGATGTCACGCCCGCCGAACGTGACGATCGATCGCCGCTTCAGGTTGCAGTTCGTTTCGGCCATGAAGGTCGCAGCTGAGCAGCTTGTTGTGGATCAGAGGATCCATGGCCGGGCGACGATTCTGCTGAGCGCCGGCGTCGTCGTTGGCATCGCTGGGCTTGAGCGTCGCGGCGACACGCGTTCGCCAGCGACTGCGGCAACGAGGTCGGCTGGGTGACGTGCACCGAGGACGGGCTCGAGTCGATCCGGACCAAGTGATTCCTGAGGGCTAATGCGACGATGCCCGTGGCGAGGATCCAGCAGCCGCTCGGTCGATCCATACGAAGGCGATCGAATCCGAGGCCCAGAGCCGCCACCACCACCCACATCCGACTACTGCAGCCCGGCGAACGTCGCCCTCTGCGCCGGCGACCCGACCGCCCCGCCCGAGGAGGCCGCGGCGCCGGTCGTCGTGACGCTCCGGGACATCGCGTCGTTCCGTCCGGCGGCGCCCGACAACGGGATGGAGCCCGGCGGCTGGGCGATCGAGGGGTTGCCCGCGAACTTCGTGGCCGGGGCATCCGTGCAGGTCGTGTCGGGCACGCTGCTCGGGCAACCCGCTGACGTGCGGTTCACGCCCGTCGGCTATCGCTGGACCCACAGCGACGGCGCGGTCGTCGAGGGCGGCGGCCCGGGCGCGACCTGGGCGGCGCTCGGGCAGCGCGAGTTCAGCCCGACGGCCACGAGCCACGTGTACGCGTCCGCCGGGGAGTACACCGTCGACCTGTCCGTCGTCGTGCGCGCCGAGTACCGGTTCGCCGGGTCGCCGTGGCGATCGATCGCCGGCACGCTCAGCCTCGCGGGAACGCCGCAGCGCGTGCTCGTCGGCGAGTTCGACACGGTGCTCACGCAGGGCGACTGCCTCGCGAACCCGGCCGGACCCGGCTGCTGACGCGACGACCGACAGCCCGTCGAGACGGGCGACCCGCGATCGCCGAGGGGGCCACGGGCAGCGGCGCGACGAGCGCCTACCGACTCGAGGTGAGCGCCTCGCCGTTGCGGCCGTGATCGGCGACGATCGTCGCGTCGAAGAGCCGGCGCACGCCCGCCATCCCCTCGCGCTCGAACGCCGCGCGCTGGCGCTCGGCGCCGGTGCCGTCGCGCAGCAGCCGCGCCGCCGCCTCCTGCACGGCATCGAGGTCGCCCGACTCCGTCAGCTCGCGTTCGAGCCGTCGGATGAGCCCGTTCAGCGCGTCCGCCGCGGGCGCCAGTCCGCCCGAGATCGGGTCGAACACCTGGGCCCGCATGCCGAAGTGCGCCGAGTGGAGCAGGGCTGCCGAGAGGAGCTCCGGCGGAACGTCGGCCGAGGCGGTGGCGGCGGTATCCGTCGCCCTGGGCGCGTCGAGCGAGTGGGTCACCAGCGCCCGCGACAGGGCCGCGATGAGCAGCGTGTTCTCGGCGTCGAGCTGGGCGTCGCCCATCCGGAACTCGATCGTCGGCAGGTGCTCCGACAAGCGCACGTCCCAGGCGATCAGTGCGAGGTCGGCGGTGCCGCCGATGCCGAGCAGCCGCGCGATCCGGCGGTCGTAATCGGCGGCGTCCACGAACGACGGCGGGCACCCCGAGGTCGTCCAGCGTCGCAGCAGCACCGTCCGCCAGCTGTCGTATCCGGTGTCGTACCCGCGCCAGAGCGGTGAGTTGCCCGCCATCGCCGTGAGCAGGGGCATCCACGGTCGAGCCGCGTTGAGCGCGATCACGCCGCCTTCGCGATCGGGCACCCCGATGTGCACGTGGAGCCCGCTGAGCTGGTGGTCGGCGATGAGGCCGCCCATGTCCCGCACCACCCGGTGGTAGCGCGCGACATCGGTGATGGTGGGGAACGGGGTCGTGTCGGGTGGGGTGCCGACGCTCGCGGCCACCACGCCCAGCTCCTCGGCGAGGTCGGACACCTTGCGACGGAACTCGAGCAGCGCCGTCCGTGCGTCATCGAAGTTCGAGAACACCGTCGACGCGTGCTCGACCTGCGACGCCAGGAACTCCTTGTGGGTGATGTCGTGCCACGCGGGGTCGTCCGACATCCGCTGGAAGACGGCGGCGCCGACCTGCGCGGGATGCATCGTGCCGGGCTCGAGGAACTGGAACTCCTCTTCGATGCCGAACGTCCTCATGCGCGACCCCTTCGCCCCAGGCGGATGCTCCTGATCGACTCTCGCCACGCCGCGGCGGCATGTCAACCCCGTGCTCAGCGTACGTCCATGCGTTACGCGGCGGATGCGGTGGCCCCGGTTCCGCCGGGCTGTCGAGAATCGCGGCCCGGCCTCGACATACTGATGGGAGCGCGGTCCAGCCTCCCGAACGAACGACGACAGCGAACGATCGAAGGAGCGATTCCGATGAAGTACCTCATCCAGATCTACAGCAACCCCGAGTCGCGGGCGATGTGGGAGAGCTTCAGCCCCGAGCAGCAGGCCGAGGGGTACGCCTACTACCAGGGCATCAACGACGAGCTCGCCTCGAGCGGTGAGTTCGTCGCGAGCGAGGCCCTCGCCGACATCTCCATGGCCAAGCGCGTCACCCACACCGACGGCGGCACGGTGGCCAGCGACGGCCCGTTCGCCGAGACGAAGGAGCTGCTCGCCGGCTTCTACCTCGTCGACGTCGAGGGCGAGCAGCGCGCGGTCGAGATCGCGGCGCGGTTCCCCGAGGCCGAGTTCGGCCTCATCGAGGTGCGCCCGGTGCTCGATATGGCCGCGCGGGGCGACGTCTGAGTCGACGTCCGGCCGTGAGCGACGCCGTCCGGGCACTGCGAGACGCCGCACCGTCGGCGCTCGCGGTGCTCGTGCGGCGCTACGGCGACTTCGAGGCGTGCGAGGACGCCATGCAGGAGGCGCTGATCGCGGCATCCGCCCAGTGGCCTCGCGATGGCGTGCCCGACAGCCCGCGCGCGTGGCTCGTGCAGGTCGCCGGGCGGCGCTACATCGACCAGGTGCGGTCGGATGTCGCGCGCCGTCGTCGTGAGGCGCTCGCCGCGGACCTCGAACCCACGCCGACGCCGATCCCGGCGGTCGACGACACCCTCACGCTCTTCCTGCTCTGCTGCCACCCCGCACTGGCGCGGCCCGCGCAGGTCGCGCTCACGCTCCGGGCGGTCGGCGGACTCACGACCGCCGAGATCGCCCGCGCGCTGCTCGTGCCCGAGGCGACGGTCGCCCAGCGCATCTCCCGGGCGAAGGCACGCATCCGCGCGAGCGGCGAGGGCTTCCGGATGCCGCGGGCCGACGAGCTCGACGCCCGCCTCGCCGCGCTGCGCAACGTGCTCTACCTGATCTTCACCGAGGGCCACACCGCCAGCTCGGGGGAGTCGCTCGCCCGCGTCGACCTGTCGGCCGAGGCGATCCGCCTCACGCGGCAGCTGCACGACGCGGCACCGGATGCCTCGGGCGAGACGACCGGGCTGCTCGCGCTCATGCTCCTCACCGAAGCGCGCCGGGCCGCACGCGCCGACGCGGCGGGCGCCCTCGTGCCGCTCGACGAGCAGGACCGCTCCCGCTGGGACCGCGCGATGATCGACGAGGGCGTCGCCCTCGTCACCGAGGTGCTCGATCGCGCGCCGATCGGGCCGTACCAGCTGCAGGCCGCGATCGCCGCGGTGCACGACGAGGCCGCATCGACGGAGGCCACCGACTGGATCGAGATCCTCGGCCTCTACGACCTGCTCGCCCGACTCGCGCCCGGCCCGATGGTGACCCTCGGGCGCATCGTCGCGCTCGCGATGGTCGAGGGCCCGGAAGCCGGGCTCGCCGCACTCGACCGGGCCGAGGACGACGGCCGCGGCACCGGACCGACGCTCGCCGAGCACCACCGCACGTGGGCGGTGCGCGCCCACCTCCTCGAGCGGTCGGGCTCCACGGATGCCGCATCGCTCGCGTTCGCCGAGGCGGCACGCCGCACGCTCAACGGACCCGAGCAGCGCTACCTCGCGTCGAAGGCCGAGGCCCTGCGCAGCATCCGCTAGTCGTGCCGGACCGAGCCGCCGCCCGGCCCGATCGCCCGCACGAGCCCAGCGCCCCGCATCAGAGGTCGAGCACCTCGAGCGCGACGTCGACGTCGTCGCCCTCTTCGATGCCCTCGGCCGTGCGCACGGCCTTCTTGACGGGGAGCACGTAGCTGCCCTGCTTCGAGTCGGGGAACACCGACGTCGTCCAGGTCGAACCGCCGACCGTGACCCGCACCCGCACCGCGCCGAACCCCCGCGGCATGCGCGGCACCTCGCGGATGTCGTCGGATGCCCCCTCGGGCAGCGTCACGAAGAACCAGCCGCCCTGCGCGCCCCATTCCCAGAGCGGTGCGCTGAAGCGGAATCGCATGCCTCGAGGCTATCGGCGGCCGCCGACACGCGTCAGTACTCGGGCGGCAGCGGCACCGTCGTGTGCTCGTCGGGCGAGCGCGGCGGGAGTCGTAGGGTGACGGCCTCGATCCGGTCGAAGAGCGCGGCGACCTGCGCGTCCGCGGCATCGACGGCATCCGTCGCATCCGTCGGTCGCGGCGCGGTGTGCGGGCTCCACTTCGAGCCGTCCCAGTACCGCAGCAGCGCGGCATCCGCCTCGTCGTCGTACCAGCCGGCGATCCGAGCCCGCCCTGACGTCACGCCTCGGCTCCCTTCTTCCCGAGTCGGATGGCGCGCACGGTGAGCTGCACCGCCGCGACGACCAAGAGGGCCGCGAACAGCCACGCCGACCACTCCGGCGGGAGCAGGAACGCGATGGCGACGCCGCCGAACGAGGCGACGGTGGCGGCGAGCCCCACGATGAGCGCGACCTTGAGGTCGACGATGCCCGCGCGGGTGTTGGCGACGGTGCCGCTGATCGCCGTCGGGATCATGACGGCGAGGGAGGTGCCCTTGGCCACGAGGTCGCTCATGCCGAAGAGCGCGATGAACGCGGGAACCATGATGACGCCGCCGCCGATGCCGAACAGGCCCGAGGCGATGCCGATCACGATGCCGAGCGCGATCATGCCGAGGATCGGCAGCACGTCGAGCTCGAGCAGGCGGTCGCCGCGCACCGGAACGACGAGCACCATGCGCACGGCGACCGCGATGAGCAGCGCGATGAACATCCAGCGCAGCCATCCGAGCGAGAGGCGCCGCAGGAGCCACGACCCGATCCACGAGCCGACGATGCCGCCGATCGCGACGAAGAGCGCCGCGAGGAGGTCGATCTCGCCGTTCGCGAAGTACGTGAGGGAGCCCGCGATCGCGGCGGGCACGATGGCGGCGAGCGAGGTCGCCGACGCCCGGCGCTGGTCCATGCCCGCGAAGGTGATGAGGAGCGGGACCATGAGGATGCCGCCGCCGACGCCGAACGCGCCCGACAGCAGGCCGCCGGCCGCGCCGACGAGCGCCAGCCGGACCCACGGCACGCGCGCCGGAGCGTCGGGCACGGCGGGCGAGGTCACCCGCCCACTGTACCGGCGGGTCGAGATGCGCTGCGGGTCAGGCGGCGCGGTCCGCGGTGGACGTCGAGGCGGTCGTGGTGGCGCCGACCAGCCCGTCGAGCTCGTCGGACGGCGGCTCGAAACGCACGGTCGTGCCGGTCGCGATGGCGGACCCCGGCACCCCGACTCGCGTCACGGATGCGACCGCCGCCGCACGCCGCACCATCCGCGCGACGAGCACGAGGACGACGCCGAGCACGGCCCCGCCCGTGTTCATCACGAGGTCGCGCGGGTCGGAGATGCGGTCGGGCTCGGGAACCTGCACGAGCTCGATGAGGGCGGTGAACGCGAGGCCGGCGACGAGTGCGAGCGGCCACCTGCGCCGCGGGATGAGCAGCGCGGCGAGCATGCCCACGGGGATGAACAGCGCGACGTTGAACGCCATCTCCGAGAGGTACCCGGTCGTCCAGGTGACGGGAGCCGTCCACGCATCGGGATTCAGGATGCCGCCCTCGACCTGGTTGCCGCTCGTGCGCCATGGCGCGGGACCCACCGTCAGCCACAGCACGAAGGCTGCGTAGGCGAGGGCGACGAATCGCAGGGGGCGGCGGTTCACCCCCCGATTCTCCACCGCTTCCCTATGAGCACGCTGGCATCTCGCCGCATGTCCGCCGATCGTCTCTCGTCGACGATGTGGAGCACGAGTGACCGTCAGTGCGAGCCGGGAATGGTCTCGGCAACGCCGGCTCGGAGCGCTCTCCGCGCACGGATCCCGTCATCTCATGTCACGATCCGATCGCAACTGGTGTGCTGCCGCCCGCGACCGGCTAGGGTAACATCAACGATTCCTCCATCAAGCGGGCAGACGCCCGCGCCTCCATCTGATTGCCCGGAGGCGGACCGATCCGCGTGGCATGACCCGATACGAGACGGCGGATGCCTGAGCGCACACCCGCCCCTCGCCCCCGCTTCGACGGCACCGTGTCGTCGGGGTCGCGATCGACCGCCGATCGCATCGGGCTCGCACTCAGCGGCCCATAGGACAGAAGGACAGCAGTATGGCAACCGGAACCGTCAAGTGGTTCAACGCCGAAAAGGGCTTCGGCTTCATCGCTCCCGACGACGGCAGCGCCGACGTCTTCGCACACTTCAGCGCCATCTCGGGCAACGGCTACCGTTCGCTCGAAGAGGGCCAGAAGGTCGAGTTCGAGGTCGCGCAGGGCCCGAAGGGCCTGCAGGCTGAGAACATCCGCGGCCTCTAGGTCACGGCTCTCAGGACGCCCCCGTCGGCTTCGGCTGCGGGGGCGTCCGTCGTCCGTGCGCCGTCGTCCCGTGCGCCGTCGTCCGTGCGTCAGCTCGGGCGAACGGATGCCGCGGCATCCGTCACCTCGTCGCGCCATGAGTGGCGCGGCTCGTAGCCGAGCAGGCGGCGGGCCTTGTCGATCGAGAGCAGGGTGTCGTTGACGCCGAGGTCGCCGCGCACCTCGACGCCCGGGAACACCTCGGCGACGAGTTCGGCGTTGGGGCGCGACATCACGGTGTCGGCCGCCGCGATGATGAAGCGCTCGAAGCCCGGCCCGGCGTTCGTCGAGTGCGCGCAGCACCGCCTGCGCGCCGTCGCGGCCGTCGATGTAGCCCCACAGGTTCCACTTGCGCAGCGTCGCATCGGCGTCGAACGAGCCGGGAACGCCTCGTAGTCGGCTGGGTCCATCACGTTCGAGAAGCGCAGCGCGGTGATCGAGAGCTCGGGATTCCACCGCACGAGCTCGATCGCCATCTGCTCCTCGAGGTGCTTGACGAGGGAGTACGTGCTCTCGGGACGCGCGGGTACTCCTCGTCGACGGGGATGTAGGGCGGCGGCACGTCGAACGGCAGACCGAGGACGGTCTCGCTCGAGGCGTACACGATGCGCGTGATGCCGAGACGCCGGGCCGCCTGGAACACGTTGAACGTCGACAGCATGTTGTTGTGGAACGTCGCGACATCGCTGGCGATGCCGGGCGCCGGGATCGCGCCGAGATGCACGATCGCGTCGACGCCGGAGTGCCGGTCGTCGATGCCGGCGATGGCGTCGATCACCTGGCCGTAATCGGTGAGGTCGACGCGCGTGACCTGCTCGCGCGGCCCCCGCTGGTCGAGGTTCACCACCTCGTGGCCCTCGTCTCGAAGCGTGTGGACGACGGTGCGGCCGAGCTTGCCCGAGCCTCCGGTGACGGCGATGCGCATGGGTCAAGTCTTGCACCGCGTGCAACCCCCTGCCGCGGTATCACCGCGCGTCCTACGCTCGGCGCATGGCCGACGATCTGGACCGACCCGGCGCAGAGGAGTGGGTGCCGGAGGATGCCGATATCGACGAGTTGCGCCGCGCCGCGCCGGATTGCCGCGGCTGCGAGCTCTGGCGCGACGCGACGCAGGTCGTGTTCTCGAAGGGCCGGCAGGGAGCCCCGCTCATGCTCGTCGGCGAGCAGCCGGGCGACCGCGAGGACCTGGAGGGCGAGCCGTTCGTGGGTCCGGCGGGACGGCTGCTCGCCGACGCGGTGGATGCGGCCGGCATCGGCCGTGACCGCGTCTACGTCACGCGCATCGGCGAGGTGCGCGGCCGGGTGCTGCCGCCGGATGCCGCGGCCGGGGCATCCGCGTTGCCGGCCCCGGTGCTCGTCACGACGCATCCGTCGGCCCTGCTCCGCATCGCGGACGCCGCAGACCGGAAGGCGGCGTTCGAGGCGCTCGTGGACGACCTGCGAACCGCGGCCGACGCCGCCGACTGATGCCGATTGCGGCATATGATGAAGAATTCACAGCGCCCTCCCATGCGCTTCCCCTAGAGTGGGATCCATCTACAGCGGGTGGTCACCCGCGAGACACGGCTGGGAAGTCGACGACCAGCTGGGACTCTCACATCTCTCACACCGAAACCCTCGGTGCGATCCGGGCTACCAAGCCCCGCACTGGCGCCGGCGCGGATGTCACGCGCAGTTTCACCGCCCTCTCCCGGGTCGTTCGCGAATCCGGCCTCCTGAACCGCACTCGCTGGTTCTACCTCGCCCTGATGGGCATCCTGCTCGTCGCGCTGGGCGGCGCCGTCGCGGGGTTCATCCTGCTCGGCGACAGCTGGTTCCAGCTCCTCATCGCGGGCGCGCTCGGGCTGATCTTCACCCAGTTCGCGTTCCTCGCCCACGAGGCGTCGCACCGCCAGGTGCTCGAGTCCGGCCCGGCGAACGACCGGCTGGGCCGGGGCATCGCCGCGGGCGTCGTCGGCATCAGCTACGCGTGGTGGATGACGAAGCACACGCGGCACCACGCGAACCCGAACAAGCTCGGCAAGGACCCCGACATCGAGTTCGACACGATCTCGTTCGTCGAGGCGGATGCCGCGAAGCAGCGCGGCCTCATGGCGCTCATCACGCGCAAGCAGGGGTACCTGTTCTTCCCGCTGCTCACGCTCGAGGGCGTGAACCTGCACTTCACGTCGATCCGCACCCTGTTCGACCGCGCGCCCGTCAAGGGCCGCGCGCTCGAGCTCAGCCTCATCGCGGTTCGGTTCGCGGTCTACTTCGGCGCCATCTTCTGGATGCTGCCGCTCGGCATGGCGTTCGCGTTCATCGGCGTGCAGCTCGCCGTGTTCGGCATCTACATGGGCGCGTCGTTCGCGCCGAACCACAAGGGCATGCCGATCATCCCCGCCGACGCGAAGCTCGACTTCTTCTCGAAGCAGGTGCTCACCTCGCGCAACGTGTCGGGCGGATTCTGGGCGAGCGCCCTCTTCGGCGGCCTCAACTACCAGGTGGAGCACCACCTGTTCCCGAACATGCCCAGGCCGCACCTCGCAAAGGCACGCGAGATCGTGCGCGAGCACGCCCGCACCCTCGACGTGCCCTACACCGAGACGACGATCATGCAGTCGTACGCCATCGTCATCCAGTACCTCAATCGCGTCGGCCTCGCGGCCCGCGACCCATTCGACTGCCCGATGGTGAACCAGTTCCGTCGGGTCTGATCTTCCGTCGGTGGATTTCGCCGACGGAACCCCGCACGACCTCAGGTCGTGCACGTCGCAGCCGCTGAGCGGCTCGGCTTTACAGAAGGAAAAGAATATGGCTACCGGAACCGTCAAGTGGTTCAACGCCGACAAGGGCTTCGGCTTCATCGCCCCGGACGACGGCAGTGCCGACGTCTTCGCGCACTTCAGCGCGATCGCGTCGGGCGGCTACCGCTCGCTCGAGGAGAACCAGAAGGTCGAATTCGAGACCGCCCGCGGCCCCAAGGGCCTGCAGGCCGAGAACATCACCGTTATCGGCTAGGTTCTCGCACTACCTGATCGACGGCTCGCGCCGCCGGTCCACGAGCGGATGCCGCACGCCGGCGCCTCCCCCTGGGAGTGCGCGGCGCGGCATCCGCTCGTCGTTTCTCCGGCGCGTGAAGCGCGCCGCACGGAGCATCTTCCGAGCTTCGCTCCATAGGCTCGACGCACACCGCCGATCGACCCTGTCGGCGCCGAAGGAGGAGCCCCATGCAGTGCCCCAGTGACGGAACCGTGCTCGTGATGAGCGAGCGGAGCGGCATCGAGATCGACTACTGCCCCACGTGTCGCGGGGTGTGGCTCGACCGTGGTGAGCTCGACAAGATCATCGAGCGCGGTGCGCGCGAGTTCGGCGGCGCCCAGCAGGCGGCACCGGCGGCCCCGGCGGCTCCGGCGGCCCCGGCTCGCCTACGGCCAGCAGCCGCTCGCCGGCAGCAGCCCGCCTACGGGCAGCAGTCCGACGACCGCTACGACCGCGGCTACGACAACCGCGGCTACGGCGACCAGGGCTACCGCAAGAAGAAGAAGGAGAGCTGGCTCTCCGAGCTCTTCGACTGAGCAGCGTCACCCGTTGATCGCCGCCTTCCGGGCCGCGCCGGCCCGGATCGGCCGCGGCCGCGGCCGCGCATGGAGCAGGTCCTCGAAGAGCTCGATGTAGTCGGCGGCCATCCGCGAGTCCGAGAAGCGCGTCTCCACGGACTCCCGGCAGGCCGCGCGATCGAGCGTCGAGGCGCGGAGCAGCGCATGTCCGAGGTCCTCGGGCGTCGAGCGGATGAACCCGGTGCGGCCCTCCTCGACGATCTCCTCGACCGACCCACGACGCGTCGCCACGACCGGGGTCCCGGTGGCCATCGCCTCGATCATCACGAGTCCGAACGGCTCATCCCACTGGATCGGGTTGAGCAGGGCGCATGAACTGCCCATCAGCTCGTACTTCTCGTCGGTGTCGAGCTCTCCGATGTACTCGGCGTTCGTCCCGAGCGCCGGGCGCACGACCTCCTCGAAGTACTCCTCCTCGGCGGGCTCCTGCATCTTCGCGGCGATGCGGAGCGGGATGCCGGCGATGGCCGCTGCCTCGATCGCCTCGGGGATGCCCTTCGACGGGTGCATCCGGCCGACGAAGCACGCGGCATCGCCGCCCGTGCCCACCGGCACATCGCCGACCCGGATGCCGTGGTGGATGACCCGCGCGATCGGCACGGGCCCCGCGAGCGTCGCCTGGTTGTGCGAGATCGCCACGAAGGCGACCTCCGACGCAGCGGCGAGGTACAGCTCCTGCTCGAGGGGGATGAGCGGGCCGTGCGCCACGGTCACGACGGGGACCGTGGTGGCCGCCTTGGCGATGATCGGCCCCGCGAGCGTGTTGTCGAGGATCACGTCGACGTCGGAGAGCCCTTCGAACGCGCGCAGCAGGTGCCGCAGCTCGTGCGCCGTCACCCCCATCGTCTCGGGATCCGAGGGCTCGAAGCCCTCGAGCCTCGGCACGGGGGAGGTGCTGTCGTCGGATGCCGCGAGCACGACGTCCTGCCCCGCATCGTGCAGCGCGCGAGCGAGCGTGTCGATGAACGACTCGATACCGCCGTACGCCGTCGGCGGGATGGGGATCCATGGCGGAGCGATGATGCCGATTCTCATGTCGGGTTCCTTCGAACGGGCACCTCAGCCGATGCAGGGCGTGGCGTCGGGTGCAGGGTGAGGCCGGCCGGAAGGCCGACGACCGAGGCGCCCTGGCGTACGGCGTCCACGGAGATCCGGGCACCCGCGAACGGCACATTGCGCAGGTGGATGTCGCCGAAGTCCTCCGACGACGTGGGCGCGAGCCAGACGTCACCGGTCGGCACCGACGGCTCGAAGCGGAGCGTGGTGCGGAGCAGGGAGAACGGCGTCGCGGCGGCCCATGCCTGCGGTGAGCAGGACGCCGGATACGAGACCGGCTCGGGATACCGCTCGCGTTCGAATCCGCAGAACAGCTCGGGAAGCCGGCCGTCGAATCGCGTCGCCGCGTCGAACATGCCGGAGACGATGCGGTTGGCTTCCTCGACGAACCCGTACCGCATGAGGCCGGCGGCCACGATGGCGTTGTCGTGGGGCCACACGGATCCGTTGTGGTAGCTGGCCGGGTTGTAGGCCCCCATGTCCGAGGCGAGCGTGCGCACGCCCCAGCCGGTGAAGAGCTGGTCGGAGAGCAGGCGCTCGGCGACCGGGCCGGCCTTGTCGTCGTCGACGATCCCCGTCCACAGGCAGTGGCCCATGTTGGAGGCGCACGAGTCGACGGGTCGCTTGTCGGCGTCGAGGGCGAGCGCGAAGTACCCACGGTCGGGGAGCCAGAACCGATCGTTGAACTCGCGCTTCAGGTTCGCGGCCCGCTCGTCCCACTCGGCCGCCAGCTCGTCGTCGCCGCGGAAGGACGCGATCGCCGCACGGGCGAGGAAGGCCGCGTACACGTAGCCCTGCACCTCGCAGAGCGCGATGGGTGCTCGAGCGAGGGACCCGTCGGCGAACGTGATGCCGTCCCACGAGTCCTTCCACCCCTGGTTGACGAGACCGTGCTCGTTGAGTCGCGCGTACTCCACGAATCCGTCGCCGTCGCGATCGCCGTAGCGGAGGATCCACTCGAGCGCGCGATCGGCCGCACCGATGAGGTCGTCGGCATCGTCGGGAAGGCCGCCCCAGCGTGCGAGCTCGCCGAGGACGACGACGAAGAGCGGCGTGGCATCCGCCGTGCCGTAGTACACCGAGCCGCCGCCGAGCGCGAGGTTCGTCGTGGCCCCGAGCCGCACCTCGTGGAGGATGCGTCCCGGCTGCTCCTCGGATGCGGCATCCACCCTGGTGCCCTGCAGGTCGGCCAGCGTGCGGAGCGTGCCGAGGGCGAGCGTGGGGTCGACCGGCAACGACATCAACGCGGTGAGCAGCGAGTCGCGACCGAACAGGGCCATGAACCACGGCACGCCCGCCGCGACGACGGCGCGGTCGGGGTGCGACGGGTCGAAGATGCGCAGGGAGCCGAGGTCGAGCTGGCTCTGCAGGATGACCCGTTCGATCGCATCGTCCTCGATCGAGGGCACCGGGATGCGGGACTGCCACGCGAGGAAGCGCCGTGCGGGGGCGGAGGGTGCCGAGGCGTCGGATTCCGCGGCGTCGGAGTCCGCTCCGATCGAGTACTCGTCCTGATGCGTGGTCGGCGCCAGCCGGATGGCACGCGTCCAGGAGCCGCGCGGCTCGAGGATCACGTCGAACTCCAGGCGGTCGCCCCTGAAGGCGGCGCCGGGCGCCGTGACCACGAGTCCGAGGCGTTCGTCACGCGGCGAATCGACCCGGATCACTCCGGGCGACTCCTGGCGGGCGCGTTGCGGGCGCCCGGTCGCGCGTCCCTCCTTCACCTCGAAGATGTCCGCGAAGTCGGACTCCAGGACGAGCTCCACCCGCAGCGCCATCGGCTCCCGCGAATAGCTGCGCAACGTGATCTCCTCGCGCAGGCCCCCGTTGACCCGGCGATCGCGCTCCACGATGAGTGGCGTGTCGGCGCGCCCCGGGATGTGGCCGGCTCGCCCCACCGCGACCGAACGGTACGGCCGCGGCGTCGACGACGAGAGGGGTTCGACGGGATTGCCGTCGACCAGCAGCGTCCACCGCGAGACGAGTCGCGTGTCGTGGAAGAACACCCCGTGCGGCAGCTCCGGCGCGATGTCGCCGTTCGCGCCGGAGACGCAGAACGACGAGCCCTCGACGATCGTGATCGCCCCGGCTCCAGCGGTGTTCGCGAGCGTGTCCGTGTTCCATCCGGGCATGTGGTCGTAGACCTCCGCGTCGGGCCCTCGCGCCTCCCCGACATTCAGGGAGTCAGGCCCGACCCGTCCACGGTACGTACGCCCGGTCGGCCGGGCGAGGGGATTGACACGAAATCGTCGACCCGCAACGCGCGGTTCTCTGCGGGCTCACGGATGCAGCGGCACGCCCGCGGTCCTTCGCTCCGAGAACCTCCGGTACTTCGGTACTTCGGTACTTCGGTACCGCGTGCCCGAACGGGAACTGCGTTCCGCAGGCCGATCGCCCCGCGAAGGCGTCAGCCCAGGCGCCGCATCACGTGGAATGACGTGGGCGTGCAGGTGTAGGTCGACGTTCCCACTTCGTGGACGCCGTCGCCGAGGCGCGCGCATGTCTGCGCCGCATCGACCAGCGTCGGCACGATGAGCGACAGGATCAGCAGGCTGATCAGGATCCCGGCACTCGCGATCACGATCGCGGCGATGGCGAATCCGTTCCCCTTGCCGACGCGCTTCGACTGCAGCAGCGCGACGAGGCCCAGCACGAGCGCAACGACGTTGACCATCGCCAGGAACGAGAGTGCGAAGGCCACGATTCCCAGCGTCCGGCCGGGGATCACAGCGGGCGTCCGCGTCGGCACGGACGTCGGCGCTTGGGCGGGCGGGAGCGGCTGGGCGTCCGCAGGGGCGACGCCAAGGGGTTCGGGCATACGTCCGATCATGGCGGGATCGCCGCCCACGCACATGCTCCCGAAGGGGTGACATGCGGATGCCCCGCGGTGCCGGCCTAGGCGGCGGCGCCCGAGATGTTCACCAGCCAGGTGATGCCGTACTTGTCGGTCAGCATGCCGAACGCGTCGCCCCACGGCGCGACCTCGAGCGGCTGCACGATCGTGCCGCCGTCGGCGAGCTTGTCCCAGTAGCCGCGCAGCGTCGCGTCGTCGTCGCCCGAGAGCGAGACCGAGAATCCGGCGGGCTCACGGTACTCCATGTGAGTCGGCGTGTCGGCGGCCATGATGGTCAGCCCGGGTCCGTCGAGCTGGCCGTGCATGATGAGGTCGTTCTCCGCCGGATCCTGCGCTGCCTGGTAGTCCGCGAACGTGTTCGTGGTGAGCTCGCCGCCGAAGACCGACTGGTAGAACTCCAACGCCTCACGGGCGCTGTCCTTGAAGTTGAGGTAGGGATTGAGCGTGACGGGCATCGTGGCCTCCAGATCGTCGTCGTTCCTCCGCCCGATTCTGCACCGTCGCGCTCGCCGACGCGAGGGGTTGCGGGTGAACGGATCAGAGCGCGCGGGAGAACGCGACCCGATGCTCGCCGGGGCCGTCGTAGTCACGCCATGCGCGCACGCCGTCGATCGTGGTGTCGCCCGATGCCGTGAAGCCCATCGCCGCGTGGAACTCCTGCGACCGCCGGTTGCCGGGCCCGGTGATCGCGTCCACGCGGCGGCATCCGCTCGCTCGCATCTCCCCGAAGAACCGCTCGTACAGCGTTCGGGCGAGGCCCGAGCGGCGCAGGTCGGGGCGCACGCCGACGAAGTGGATGTACGCGACCTCGGGCGTCGACGGCGATCGGAAGCCGATGAGGAAGCCCGCCAGCGCGCCGTCGGCATCCTCGACGATCGTCGACGTGTCGCCGAAGTGCTGGAAGAACAGCCGGGGGAGCAGGCGCCAGAGCGACTCCGTGCCCGGCAGGCCCCACCACTCGGGGATCACGGCGACGACGCGGGCGTGATCGTCCTCGGCGGCGCGTCGGAACGTCAGGGCGGTCGGTCGGTCGTCGGCAACCATGCCTCGATTCTGCGCTGTTCCAGGTTCGGGGTGTTGACAGCCGCATCGGCTCGTCGTATCTTGTAATCAATCAAATGGTTGATCAAGCAGTGAGTTGAATAAGGAGGTGGATGATGATCATCGATCCCGGCTCGGACGACCGCCTCGACCGTGCCTTCATGGCGCTGGCCGACCCGGTGCGCCGGCGCATCATCGCCCGCCTCAGCCGCGGCCCGGCCACGGTCAACGAACTCGCCGAGCCGTTCCAGATCACCAAGCAGGCGGTCTCGAAGCACATCCAGGTGCTCGAGCAGGCCGGGCTCGTCACGCGCTCGCGCGACGCGCAACGCCGGCCCGTGCACCTGGATGCCGCGCAACTCGAAGCCCTCACCGCGTGGATCGATCGCTACCGACTGATCCACGAGCAGCAGTTCCGAAGCCTGGACGCGCTGCTCGCCACCACTCGCGGCACCGATGCCGCGACCTCCGACGCCGACCCTGAGGCCGGCACCGCACAGGAAGCAACGGAATCATGACCACCACCACCAACCCCGTCACCATCACCGCCCCCGAGGGCGTGCCGTTCATCGACATCGAGCGCGAGTTCGACGCCCCCGTGGCCGCGGTGTTCAACGCCCACCGCGACCCCGAGCTGGTCAAGCGGTGGCTCGGCCCGAGCGGCTACGACGTGAACATGGAGCGCTGGGACTTCACGACCCAGGGCGGCTACCGGTACGTCCACACGAACGCCGAGGGCGAGTCCTTCGCGTTCAACGGCACGTTCCACACCGTGCGCGAGAACGAGTTCGCCATCCAGACGTTCGAGTTCGAGGGCTACCCCGATGTCGTGGCGATCGAGTCGATCGCCTTCGAGGACCTCGGCGACGGCCGCACGCGCCTCCGCATCCACTCGACCTATCCGACGGTCGAGGCGCGCGACGGCATGGTCGCGAGCGACATGGAGAGCGGCGTGCGCGAGGGCTACGAGCGCCTCGACGCGATCCTCGCCGGTTGATCCACGCTGCGGCCGGCCGCCACGTCGCGCCGACCGCCGCGCCACCACCACCTTCCACCCACCACCGAACGGAGCACACCATGGACTGGACGCTCGAGGTCGTCCTCCTCCCCGTCACCGACATCGACCGCGCCGTCGCGTTCTACCGCGACCAGGTCGGGTTCGACGCTCGACCACGACACCCGCACCGAGCAGATGCACGTCGTGCAGCTCACGCCGAAGGGGTCCGGCTGCTCGATCGTCATCGGCGACCTCCCGTCGCAGCGGGAGATGGCGCCGGGCTCGATGAAGGGCCTGCAGCTCGTGGTCGCCGACGCGGCGGCCGCGCGCGAGGAGCTCGTCTCGCGCGGCGTCGAGTGCAGCGAGATCACCGTGTTCGACGACCGCGACGGCGGCACCTTCTTCGGGTTCGCCGACCCCGACGGCAACACGTGGGCCGTGCAGCAGATCAAGGCCCGCGGCGTGCACCCGCTCATCCCCGTCGAGGCGCGACAGCGGTTCGGCGCCGAGCAGGAGTCCTGAGCCGGCCGCGCCGCGACGACGGCACCGAGCGGATGCCGCGAGCCCTCCCCGCCCCGGGGTGCGGCTCGCGGCATCCGCTCGTCGGCGTCTCGGCCCGCGGTCGTGGGTGGCGCGCCTGACGGCGCGCGTGCAACATCCGGGCGGGGGCATTGCATCGAACCCGATCCGCGTGGATCATGATCCGGGGGGTTCATTGCATGGGGAGGCAGGCGAAGGCGACCTGGATCGGCGAGCACGGGGGTGCCGCCGCGGTCACGCTCCATCTGGAGGCGGCGGGGTTGCAGATCTCCGGCGAGCGGCGGGCACGGGTGCCGAGGTCGGCGTGGACGCACGTCGAAGCCGCCGACGGCGTGGTGTCGTTCGAGGCCGAGGGGCACACGTACCGGTTCGAGCTCGGCACGGCGGCGCCGGCGTGGGCGACCGCGCTGACGACCCCGCCTCCGTCGCTCGCCGAGAAGCTCGGGGTCTCGCACGGGTCGACGGTGGCGGTGCGCGGCGACCTGCCGCTGCCCGAGCTCCACGAGGCGCTGTCGGATGCCGCGCGCGTGCCGCCGTGGGAGGCGGAGGTGGTGGTCGTCGTGGTGCGCAGCGACGGCGAGCTCGAGTCGCTGCCGGTGTGGTTCCGCGAGTGCGGCATCGGTTCGCACGTCTGGGTCGTGCACGGCAAGGGTCGTGAGAGCACCGCGCCCGGCGACAACGCGGTGCGCACGGTCATGCGGTCGGCCGGATGGCGCGACACGAAGGTGAGCGCGGTCGGCGACGCGTGGTCGGCGACGCGGTACTCGCCGGCGAAGGTGTCATGAGCGGGCGGCCCGAGATCCTGCGCTACTCGGCGTTCGCGGATGACCCCGACGGCGGCAACCCCGCGGGCGTGGTGCTCGACGCCGCGGGGCTCGACGACGCCGGGATGCAGCGCATCGCCGCCGAGGTCGACTACGCCGAGACCGCGTTCGTCACGGGCCGATCCGGCGGCGCGCGCATCGTGCGCTACTTCTCGCCGATCGCCGAGGTGCCGTTCTGCGGCCACGCGACGGTGGCCGCGGCGATCGCCATCGCCGAGCGCGAGGGGCCCGGCACGGTGCGGTTCGACACGCCCGTCGGCGAGATCGTGATCGAGACGACCGCCGACCGCGACGGCCTGCGCGCCGCCTTCACGAGCGTCGACACCGACCTCGCGCACTTCCCCGAGTTCGTGCTCGACGCGCTGCTCGAGCACCTCGACGTCGACCGCACGCAGCTCGACGAGCGGTACCCGCCGCGGCTCGCGTTCGCCGGCAACTGGCATCCGGTGGTCGTGATCACGGATGTCGCCGTCTTCGACGGATTCGTGTTCGATCCGGGCGCCGTGCGCGCCTTCATCGATGCGCAGGGCTGGCCCGCGACGATCACGGTGCTGCACCGGATCGCGGATGCCGCCGACGGCGGCCTGCGGTTCGAGGCCCGGAACCTCTTCCCCGTGGGACGCATCACCGAGGACCCCGCGACCGGATCGGCGGCCGCCGCGGTCGGCGGCTACCTCCGGGGGCTCGGCGCGGTGCATCCGCCCGCCCGCGTGCTCATCGAGCAGGGTCGGCACGTCGGCCGGCCGAGCGAGCTCACCGTCGACATCCCCGAGCGCGGCGGCATCGTCGTGAGCGGGCGCGCGGTGCCGATCCCCTGAGGCCGCGGCTAGGCTCGTCCCCATGCAGACCCGCACGCTCGGACGCACCGGCCGCACCGTCTCGGTGATCGGCCTCGGCACCTGGCAGCTCGGCGCCGACTGGGGCGAGGTCGACGAGGGCGACGCGCTCGCCGTGCTCGACGCCGCGTTCGAGTCGGGCGTCACGTTCTTCGACACCGCCGACGTCTACGGCGACGGACGCAGCGAGGCGATCATCGGCCGCTGGCTCGTCGACCACCCCGACTCGGGCGTCACGGTCGCCACGAAGATGGGCCGGCGGATGCCGCTGGAGCACGAGAACTACTCGCTCGAGCACTTCCGGGGCTGGACCGAGCGCTCGCGTGCGAACCTCGGCGTGGACACGCTCGACCTCGTGCAGCTGCACTGCCCGCCCACGTCGGTGTACTCGGACGACCGGGTGTTCGACGCGCTCGACACCCTCGTGGCCGAGGGGGCGATCGCGAACTACGGCGTGAGCGTGGAGACGGTCGAGGAGGCGCTCGCCGCGATCGCGCGCCCGCACGTGGCATCCGTGCAGATCATCCTCAACGCGTTCCGGCTCAAGCCGCTCGACGAGGTGCTGCCCGCCGCGCGGGAGGCGGGAGTCGGGATCATCGCGCGGGTGCCGCTGGCAAGCGGCCTCCTGTCGGGCCGCTACACGCTCGACACGCAGTTCGCCGCGAACGACCACCGCAGCTTCAACCGGCACGGCGAGTCGTTCGACGTCGGCGAGACCTTCTCCGGCGTCGACTACGCGACCGGGGTCCGGGCCGCGGGGGAGTTCACCGAGCTCGCGCGGGCCGCGGCACCGGATGCCACGCCCGCCCAGGTCGCGCTCGCGTGGATCGCGGCGCAGGACGGCGTGAGCTCGGTCATCCCGGGCGCGCGCAACCCCGAGCAGGCGCGGGCGAACGCGGGTGCCGGGTCGCTCGAGCTGCCCGCCGGGTTCGACGACGCGGTGCGCGAGCTCTACGACCGCGAGATCCGCGCGCAGGTGCACGCGCGCTGGTAGCAGCGTTCTCAGTCCCGCTCGTACGCCCATCCCGTCACCCAGTCGGGATCGATGCCGTGCTCGTACGCGTACTCCCGTGCCGCGGCGCGCGCCGCATGCCATTCGTCGGCGATCTCCGCGACGCCGGGCCGGCCGGCGAGGCCCGGCACGCGATGCAGCACGTCGAGCGCGAGCCGGTACCGGTCGAGGTCGTTCAGGTGCAGCATGTCGAACGGCGTGGTCGTGGTGCCCTTCTCGATGAAGCCCGCGCACGTGCAGGTTCCGGTGGTTCGCTGCGCCGGTAGGCGAGCTGGTGGATGAGCGACGGGTACCCGTGGAACGCGAAGATCACGGGGGCGTCGGTCGTGAAGATCGCGTCGAATGCCAGGTCGTTGAGCCCGTGCGGGTGGTGCGACGGGTCCTGCAGGCGCATGAGGTCGACCACGTTCACGACGCGCACCCGAAGGTCGGGCAGTCGGTCGCGCAGCAGTTGCGCCGCCGCCACGGTCTCCATGGTCGGCACGTCGCCCGCGCAGGCCATGACGACGTCGGGCACGGATGCCGCGGGGTCGGCGGCGTCGTAGCCCGGCTCGTTGCCCGCCTCCGCCCAGATGCCGATGCCCTGCTCGACGTGCGCCTCGGCCTCCGCGAGGGTCATCCACTGCGGTGCCGGCTGCTTGCCGGCCACGATCACGTTCACCCGGTTCTGCGTGTCGAAGGCGTGCCGCATCACGGCGAGCAGCGTGTTCGCATCGGGCGGCAGGTAGACCCGCACCACGTCGGCCTGCTTGTTCACGACGACGTTGAGGAAGCCCGGGTCCTGGTGCGAGAAGCCGTTGTGGTCCTGCCGCCACACGTGCGACGAGAGCAGGTAGTTGAGCGAGGCGACGTCGCCGCGCCACGGCACCTCGCCCGCCGCCTCGAGCCACTTCGCGTGCTGGTTGAACATCGAGTCGACGATGTGGATGAACGCCTCGTAGCTCGTGATGAGGCCGTGCCGTCCGGTGAGCAGGTAGCCCTCGAGCATGCCCTGCATGAGGTGCTCGCTGAGCGCCTCGATCACGCGACCCGATCGGGCGAGGTGCTCGTCGAGCGGATGCAGCGCCTCCGCCCAGGCGCGATCGGTCACGTCGAACACCGCCCCGAGCCGGTTGGACAGCACCTCGTCGGGACCGAAGAGCCGCACGTCGTCGGGATTGCGGCGCATGAGCTCCGCGAACCATTCGCCGAGGACCCTCGTCGACTCCGCCGATGTCGCCCCGGTCGCCGGGATCGACGTCGAGGGCGAACGCGTCGATCGGCGGCAGATCGAGGGACCGCACGATGCCGCCGTTCGCGATCGGCGTCGCGCTCATCCGCAGGTCGCCCTTCGGCCGCAGCGGGTCGAGGTCGGCGACCGGGCGTCCGTCCCGGTCGAAGAGCTCCTCGGGCCGGTACGAGCGCAGCCACGCCTCGAGCATCGCGAGGTGCTCGGGGTTCTCGCGCACGCCGGCGAGCGGAACCTGGTGCGCGCGGAAGGTGCCCTCCACCTGCACGCCGTCGACCACGCGGGGGCCGGTCCAGCCCTTGGGCGTGCGCAGCACGATGGCGGGCCACCGCGGGGCGGACTCGTCGAACGCGCCCGCGGCGGCATCCGCCCGGATCGAGGCGATGCGCTCGTAGGAGACGTCGATCGCGTCGGCCATCCGGCCGTGCACCGCCATCGGGTCCTCGCCGTCGAAGCCGCCCGTGACGAGCAGCGGCTCGTAGCCGTTGCCGCGGAAGAAGTCGACGAGCTCCGCCTCGGGGATGCGCGCGAGCAGCGTCGGGTTGGCGATCTTGTAGCCGTTGAGGTGCAGGATCGGCAGCACCGCGCCGTCGGTGATCGGATTCAGGAACGAGTGCCCCCGCCAGCTCGTGGCGAGCGGACCGGTCTCGGCCTCGCCGTCGCCCACGACGCACGCGACCACCAGGCCGGGGTTGTCGAGCGCCGCGCCGAAGGCGTGCATGAGCGAGTAGCCGAGCTCGCCGCCCTCGTTGATGGATCCGGGGGTCTCGGGCGCCGCGTGCGACGGGATGCCGCCGGGGAACGAGAACTGGCGGAAGAGCCGCTCCATGCCCTCCCGGTCGTCGGTGATGGCGGGGAACAGCTCGGAGTACGTGCCGTCGAGCCACGTGTTGGCGACCATCGCCGGGCCGCCGTGACCCGGGCCGCAGACGTAGAGCGTGGGCGTGCCGCGCTCGACGATGGCCCGATTGAGGTGCGCGTAGACGAGGTTCAGGCCGGGCGAGGTGCCCCAGTGGCCGAGCAGGCGCGGCTTGATGTCGTCCGCCTCGAGCGGGCGGTCGAGCAGCGGGTTCCGCATGAGGTAGATCTGGCCGACGCTCAGGTAGTTCGCCGCCCGCCACCAGGCGTCGACCGTCTCGAGGGCGACGGATGCCCCGCCGCTCGACTGCATCTCCTCGCCCCTCAGACCGGGCGCCTCCCGAGTGCGAGCAACGACCACCCGTAGAGGATCGCGATGACGCCCGTGCCCGCCGCGAGCAGCGCGACGCCGAAGGCGACGATGGAGGTGAACAGCGACGTGCGCAGGTACGAGGCGGTCGCCGCGGTCTCGCGCAGCGGGTCGTCCTGGGGGAGCTCGGCGTAGGTCTGGCCGCCCGTCGCATCGAGGGCGTGCTTCTGGATGACCTCGGCCTGAGCCCACGCGGTCAGCGGGTCGGTGACGGGTGCCCCCTGCAGGAACGCCGCGTCCTCCGCCACGGTGATGTTCTCCTCGGAGAGCTGGATCGTCACGCCGATCCACGCGGCGACGCCGCCGATCACCATCAACGCGCCGATGATGATCCCGACGATCCCGACGAACCGGGAACCCCCGCCGCCCCGCTTGGGCTGCTCCGTCGGCGTGCCCACGGTCTCGTCCACTTGTCCGGTCATGGCCCTCCCCCTCCCAGTAGGGGCGTCACCCGCCCTCGCGTGCAGCGTATCGGGCGGGGTCGGGCGGACGGAAGGCCTTTTGTCCCGTCCCCGACCGGCGGGCACGACGGTCCGGCGCGCCTCCCGGGTAGGCTCGATGGCGATGAGCCGCCCCTCCGCCGCACCGCACCGGAGTCGGCGCGCGTGATCGGGATCCTCACCGGGTTCGCCGTCATCGCCCTGGCCGTCTTCGTCGGCTGGCTGGCCGCGCGAACGGGCGTGCTTCCGCCCGAGGCGCGCCCCGTGCTCGCGCGGCTGAACTTCAACGTCCTGGCGCCGTTCCTGCTGTTCTCGGTGCTCGCCACCGCCGACGTCGGCGCCCTGTTCTCGGCGCTCCTGCCGGTGTCGGCGTTGACCGCGATCGCGATGATGGCGGTGTTCGCACTCGTTTCGCTGCTCGTCTGGCGGCGGACGCTCGCGCACACGGTCATCGGCTCCCTCGCCTCGGGCTACGTGAACGGCAACAACTTCGGCATCCCCATCGCGGTGTACATGCTGGGGGATGCCGCGTGGTCGGCGCCGGTCGTGCTGCTGCAGCTGCTCCTCTTCGCCCCGATCGCGCTCGCGGTGCTCGGGGCGACGGTCGAGGGGCGCACCTCCGCGTGGGTCATCGTCCGCTCGACGTTCACGAATCCGATCATCATCGGCTCCCTCGCCGGCGTGCTCGTCGCCGTGACCGGCCTCGAACTGCCGCCCATCGTGCTCGAGCCCATCGAGCTGATCGGGCACGCCGCCGTGCCGCTGATGCTGATCGCCTACGGCCTCTCGCTGCACGGGCAGCGGCTCCTCGAACCCGGCACCGGGCGACGGGACGTCCTGGTGGCCACCGTCCTCAAGCTCGTCGTCATGCCGGTGGCCGCGTGGGCGCTCGCACGCTTCGCGTTCGGCCTCGACGGCATCGAGCTCTACGCCGTCACGGTGCTCGCCGCGCTGCCGACCGCGCAGAACGTGTTCGTGTTCGCGCAGCGGTACGAGACGGCCGAGGTGGTCGCGCGCGACACGGTGTTCCTCACCACGATGGGGTCGGTGCCGGTGCTCTTCGCAGTGGCGCTGCTGCTCGGCTGACGCCGCACGGCAGGATGGTCGCGAGCGACCTGCAAGAGACCTACGAGCGAAGGAGACCGGATGCCGTTCCGCACCGACGACGGACGTCCCCTCGACGAGCTGCTGCTCGCCCAGCGGCCGGCCGACGGCACCTTCTTCGACGTGCGCGCGCCGTTCGAGTACGAGGACCCGGTGTCGCGGCGTCGGTACCGCGTGCCCGCCCGACCGCCGGGCGCACCGGGCCCGGCGCCCGACGCGCGCGAGCCCAGGGCGCACGGCGTCACCGACCTGGCGTCCGTCCCGATGTGGCTGTGGAGCTTCATCGCGAGCTACGGCCGGCAGTCGGCGCCCGCCGTCCTCCACGACGAGCGATCGGTGGTGGCGGCCGAGCTGGGCGACCGGCGGGCGGCACTCGCCCAGCGCCGCGAGGACGATCGCGTGTTCCGTACCGCGCTGCGCGAGCAGCGGGTCCCCCTGCTCCGGGCCTGGGTCATGTGGGGGTGGGTGTCGGCCGACCGTGAGCGCGAGTGGGGCGGCCCTGCCGGCATCCTGCTGATCGTGCAGGTGGTCGTCGGCGCCCTCGTCGTGTTCGGGGCATCCGTGGCCGCGTTCTGGAATCCGTGGTGGCTCGTGGCCGTGGTGGCGCCGGCGCTCGCCGCGGTGCCGTGGGCGGCCGCCGGGCTCGCGCCGCTCGTGCTGCTGCTCACCTACTCGGGCGCGGTCCTCGCGCCGCTCATCGCGCTGCACCTCGTCTCGCTCCTGCCGTTCCGGCTCATCGAGGCGTTCGTCGAGCTCGTCACGGGCGGTGACCCGGCCGGTGTGGTGCGGCCCACGGTCCAGTCGGATCGGGGGCCGGAGCAGCCTGGCTCGTGAGGCGACTCGGCTACACGCTCGGCCGCCACCCGTGGAAGTGCTTCGCCCACCAGGTCGCCCATGCGCCCTCGGGCGCGAGGTTCGCGCGTCGCGCAGCGAGTTCGCGCTGGTAGTCGTCGCTCGCGATGGCGACGCCGAGGCGCATCCGCTCGGTCGGCGGCGAGCACCGTCGCGCGGCCGTCGAGCGTCTCCTGCTCGGGGACGACCCGCGGTGCGGGCGAGAACCGCGGCTCGATGATGACGAAGGCCGCGACGATCGCGACGAGCACGGCGGCGACCACGAGCCACGCCGTGTCGGGCTGCGGCTCCCACCAGTCGAGGATCGCGAACCAGACGACCACGGCGGCGCCGAGCACGTAGATGGCGCGGGGGATCGCCGTCAGCACGAGCCAGGTGCGCACGTCGAGCGGGCAGCGGTCCCACACGATCGAGCGCTCGGTCTGCTTCTGCATGAGCTGGTTCAGCCAGATCAGGAGGGCGGCGACGAGTGCCGACGCCACGATCCAGCCGATCGTCGAGAGCCGCGGCGGCGTGCTGCTCGCATCGATGAGGAACGCGACGGATCCGGATGCCGCCGACCCGTCGAGGCCGGGGACGAGCCCGATCACCCACCCGATCCCGTCCGCGACCGCCTGCACGAACCAGGCGAAGAACGCGGAGGCGCCGGACAGGCCGGGCAGGATCGCCGCGATGACGAGCGCGGCGATCGTGCTGAGCCCGAGCGACTTCTTGTCGATGACCACGAGCCGGTTGCGGATGTAGTCGACGGGTTCCGAGACGGTGGGGAAGTCGGGCCCGAGCAGGTGCCGCACGGTGGGTTCCACGACCTGCACGGTGTTCGCGTAGTAGACGCCGTGGTCGAGCCACGGCTGGCTCGTGTTGTGCACGGCATGCTCCTCGGGCCCGAGCGCGACCGTCTGGGGGGACGGGAAGTAGGCGGCCTGCCAGCGCCGCGCGCGCCGCGTCCTTCGTGTCGGTGATCGGGCCGGCCGAGAACGGGTCCCAGATCGCCCAGTGATTCGACCACGCGACGCGCGCCTCGGGGGCCGCGTCGCGGTTCCGCTCGATCCACGTCTTCACCGGCGTGTACGTGTCCTTGCGGCCCTGCCACTTCTCACGGCCGAGGAGCACGACGGCCGCGCCGACGGTCGTGAGGCGGCGCACGTTGAACTCGCTCGGCTCGAGCTCCTCGAACAGGGCGAAGGTCGCGACGGCGGCGCCCTGCGAGTGCGCGAACAGGTGGACGTCGCCGTCGCCGACGAGCTCCTTGGCCCGTGCGAGTGCGTCGCGCACGACGAGCCGCATCGCCGAGGCACGGACCGGGCGCTCCTTCCACGAGGCGACGTCGCCGATCGACTCGACGAGCCCGTCGAGCACGCCCTGCGCGACGTCCTTGAACCACGGGATGAGCAGCAGCGGACTGAGCAGCGGGAGGATCGGCGTGAGCACCACGCCCAGGAGCACCAGGAACAGCCAGACCACCACGAACGCGGCGGTGCTGACGATGAGCCGGACGACGTCGACGAGGAAGTTGATCGTCCGAGGGAGCAGGAGCGTGTCCCGCGGAGCGCCGAGGTGGTGCACGAGCGTGAGCCAGGAGAGCACCACCATCGTGCTCCGGAACAGGTCGAGCGTGCGCGTGATCGCCCGCCACATGAACGGGACCGCCCAGCGGAAGACCTGCGCGCGCGTCATCGGCACGAACGACTCCGACCAGCGCGCCTCGAGGATCGCGACCTTGCGCTCGACGGTCTCGGCCGGGGCATCCGGTGCCGTTGGGATCGCGTCGCTTCGGGAACCGGACGGTGGCCGTCACCATCGGCACGTCGCCGGAGAGGTCGGAGTCGTGGATCGTGACGCCGTGCGTCTCGTCGGCGCCGATGATCCGGTCGCGCGCGACCCAGTCCATGCGCTCGAGGATCGGCTCGGCCCACTCGAGCAGGATCTGGCTCTTGAAGGCGTTGCCCATGCCGTGCACCACGACGAGGGCGACATCGAAGGTGCCGTGCTCGGGCGCCTTCGCCGATTCGGAGCCCGCTTCCTGGGCGATCAGCATGTGGTCCTCCTGTGTCGTCGGCGTGCGCCTGTCGCGCCGGCCTGAGCGAACGCTAGTGCGCGCTCGACGGCAGGATCAAGCATCCGCCCCAGAACGCGGGGCCCGGCGGCGGCGAAGGGCGGCGTGGCGGCGCAGCAACCACGGCACGACGACGTACACCGCGAGCGGTACGACGACGAGCGTGAGCACGAAGGCGCGCAGCACCGGATGCCACGACTCCGAGATCGGCGCGATGAGCATCATGCCCACCGCGACGAGCGGGAAGATCGCGAGCCAGGTGATGACGGCGCGGACGTGCACCGACGGCGGCGCGAACGAGCGGCGTCGCCGTGGCCGCCGGGGTGGCGGACGCGGACTGCGCGACGGGGGTGGGGGCGGTGGTCATGTCGACTCCTCTGATCATTTCCAACTGAACGGTTGTAATTGAACCACGGCTCGGCAGAATTCGCAACTATTCGGTTGGAGTTTGCTAGGCTGGGGCCATGGCCTGGGACACGGAACGCACGAAGCGACTGCTCCTCGATGCCGCGACCACGGAGTTCAGCGAGCACGGGCTCGCCGGCGCCCGCGTCGACCGCATCGCCGCGGCGGCCGGGGTCAACAAGGAGCGGATCTACCAGTACTTCGGCAAGAAGGACGACCTGTTCGCTGCCGTGCTCGCCCACCGCCTGCGGAGCTCGATGGACGAGGTGCCGATGCTCGGCGAGGGGCCCGACGCCGTCGGCGACTACGCGGGCCGCCTGTTCGACCACCACCTCGCCGACGGGGTCATCCCGCGGCTCGTGTTCTGGGAGGGCCTCGAGCGCGGCCCGGCGACCGCGGCCGATGCGGCGCGGGCGGCGTACCACGACGAGAAGGTCGAACGGTTCCGCGAGCTCCTGCCGGGCGTCGACCGCGCCGCGGCGGGGGAGCTCCTGCTCACCATCGTCTCGCTCGTGAACGCCTGGCCCGTGCTCGGGCACCTCGACGCGTTCCTCATCGGAGGCGAGTCGGCCGGCGCCGCCGATCGCGCGGCCCGGCGCCGCGCAGCCCTGGTCGCGTCCGCCACGGCGCTCGCCCGCGAGGCGATCGCCGCCGCGGCAGGCGCCCCGGCGCGACGCGATGACCCTGCGGCATCCGTGGACCGAGTCGCCGAAGTTCAGTGATACCCCTGATGCCCGGTCCGCGGCCCCGCTCGTAGCGTAGGACTCGATCGTCGGGCCGTGGACCGCAGGGGGAACTGTCACCGCGGCCGGCGATCGGATAGCCGGTCAGCACCTCGTCTCCGAACCAGGTGCCGGCCGGCTTCCCCCGTTTCCCCGGAAGGCCCGGGACAGCAACCCGGGCTCCGCCCGGCCGACGAGCGGAGCACCTCGCATGGACCACCGGATGACGCGACCCGAGCGGATCACCCAGGCACGACCCGGCGCAGGCCGGCCTGCTGCCGAAGCGGCTCGATCGCGCCGTGAGCTGGTCGGACTTCCGCACCGCGGTGCGGTACGACCCCGCCAGCCGGATGCTGGTCGCGGTGCCGGCGATCAGCGCCAAGCGCGCCGAGCACCCGTGGCTCGGCGAGGCGACGGCCCTGCACATGCGCTCGGGCGACGCCGAGGTGTTCCGTCGCGAGTACGAGCACGGCACGGTCTACTGGTCCGAGCGCACCGGCGCCCACGAGGTGCACGGGGAGATCGCCGCGCGCTGGCTCGAGGTCGGCGGCGAGGACTCGTTCCTCGGCCTGCCGACGACCGACGAACTGCGACTCGAGGGCTACCGCGCTCCCGGCGACGGCTCGGCGGGCGGGCTCGCGCACTTCGAGGGCGGCACGATCACCTGGACCGCGCGACACGGCGCAGCGATCGTGCACGGCATGGTGCGCGACATCTGGGCGCTGCTCGGCTGGGAGCGTTCGGCGCTCGGCGTCCCCGTGTCGGACGCCGTCGTCGATGCCACCGGCGTGCTGCGCGCGTGCTTCGAGCACGGCACCATCGCCTGGTCGCCGGCCGGCGGTCCCGAGATCACGATCACGGGCTCCGCGGCATCCGCGGCATCCACCGACGCGCTCGGCGACGCGGATCGCGACTCGCTCGAGCGCGTGCGGCGGCAGGTCGGCTTCGCACCGCACGCCTGACCCGAGGCCGCGTCCGACGCGAGACGGCGCCGGCGGTCAGCGCGCCGTCGGCACCTCGCGCCAGAGCGGCGAGGCCACGAGTCGCACGCCGTCGAGCGCGACGAGCGGCGCGTCGACCGCCCGCCGACGCGCCTCCGCCTCGTCGGGCAGGCGGACCGCCGCCTCGGGATGCAGCGGCACGATGCGGATGGTCACCTCCGAGCCCGGCGTGAGGCCCAGCGCGTCGAGTCCGATGGTCCACGGCGTGCCGTCCCAGAACCGGTCGGCGACGACGCGTCCGTCGACCTCGAGCACGGCGACGTCGCCCGCCCAGTCGACGTGCAGCACCCGGCGTCCGGTCGCGGCATCCGGCAGCCTGAGCGACCACGTCGAGCCGTGCCGCGCGATCGCGTCGGCATCCGGTGCCGCAGCGCGGCCGGCGCGCTCGCCGTACGTCGAGGGCGGCGGCGCGCCGACACCGGTCGGATCGGGTGCCAGCGCGAGGTCCAGGCCCGGCTCGGGCGCGTCGACGGCGACGGCGACGAACGCGCCGGCCGCCACGTCGAACTCCCGAACGTCGGGCCGTTCCGGCGACCGCACGGCGAGTCGGCCGTCGGCGTCCACGTGCACCGGCGCGGCGCTTCGCACGAGGCGCCGTCCGTGCCCGTCCGGCGCATCGAGCACCCAGAGCTCGTCGCGCGGATGCCGCGGGCAGCACGAGCACCCGCAGGCGGGCGTCGCCCCGCACCACGTCGACGACTCGCGGCTCGGCGGCGTCGACCCGGAACACGCCGGGCGCGACCTCGCGCGTCGCGCCCGAGGCATCCGTCATCGAGGCGTCGTCGACGGCGAGCTCGACCGGGATGCCGGCCTCGGCGACGAGCACGAGCGTCGGATGGTCGGGCGAGCCGAGCACCGTCAGCGGCGAGGCCGTGGCCCAGCGCAGGCGCACGCCGCCCAGCTCCAGGTTCACGGGCCAGTGCGCGATGGTGCCCGGCGGCACGTCGACCGGGTCGTGCGGGAACACCACGGTCTCGGAGTCGAGCCCGATCGCGAACCGAGCGCCCCGGTAGGTGTCGAGCGGCACGTGCGGCTGCTGCCGGTTCACGAACACCCAGGCGGATGCCCCGTCGGAGCGGATGGCCCATCGCATCGTCTCGACGTCGTCGACGCCCGTGGGCAGCACGTCGGGCAGGGTCGACGGCATGTCGGCGAGGGACTCGCCGAACGCGGCGAGGAAGGCGTGCTGTCGCCGCAGCTCGGCGTGGCTCGGCGCGAGGTCGCCGGCCGCGCCGATCGGGGCGTGGAAGTCGTAGTCGAAGACGGGGAGGTCGTTGGGGTAGCCGGTGGCCTGCGACTCCTGGAGGTCGGGCCGCGGGTTCAGGCCGCCGGCGTACATGTAGTAGCCCTGCCAGCCCGATCCGTTGCCGATCTTGCCGTGGGCGACCGCGGCGATGTCGAGCGCCCCGAGGAGCGGGCGGCGGTGGTACGCGGTCGCCATGCCGCCGCCGAGCTCGCACGTGGCGGCGGGGAAGTCGGGGGAGGGCAGCCGCGGCGAGACGCCGTGGTCGTGGCGCCCGATGCCCGGGTGGTCGCGCAGGTCGGCGCCGATGCCGGGGTCGTCCCAGGCGTGCGAGAAGAAGAAGTGCTCGCGGAAGGTCGTGTCCCACGGCTGGTCGGCGTCGACCCAGAACCCGTCGCCGTAGCCGCCGTAGAGGGGCAGCACCTCGCCGGCGGGCAGGTCGGCGCCGCCCCACGCGGTCGCGGTGGAGATCGGCGCCGTGAGGCCGTGACGGCGCGCCATCCGCTTGAGCGTGACGAGGTGGCCGGGCTGGTCGTAGAGCTCGTTCTCGAGCTGGATGGCGATCACCCGGCTCGACGGCCCGCAGTGCGCTGCGAGCTGCGCGCCGAGCGCGGCGAACCACTCGTCGACGAGCGCGAGGTAGGCGGGGTCGTCGGTGCGGTGCGCCACGGGGGCGTCCTGCACCCAGTCGGGGAATCCGCCGTTGCGCACCTCGCCGTGGCACCACGGGCCGATGCGCAGCACGACGTCGAACTCGAGCCGCTCGCACAGCGCCACGAACGCGGCCACGTCGAGTCCGCCGCCGAAGTCGCGATGGCCGCGCTCGGCTTCGTGGTGGTTCCAGAACACGTAGGTGGCCACCACGGTGATGCCGCCCGCACGCATGAGGCGCAGGCGCTCCTCCCACTCGTCGCGCGGCACCCGGCTGTAGTGCACCTCGCCCGAGACCGGGATCGCCGGGCGGCCGTCGACCTCCACGTACCGGTTCGTGAGGGCGAAGCGGTCGTGCCGGTCGATCGTGTTGCTCATCGCGGGCCGCGCCAGCGGTCGGTCGTGCGGTCGGTGCGTCACGCCGAGCGGGCTCGTCGAGCCGAGCGGGACGGGCGGCGGGGCGGATGTCACGGCGTGCGGCTCCTTCGACTGTGTGCGCTCCCAGTTCTACCACGACCGCGGCCGCGTTCCCGCACGGGCGCGGTCGCCGCCGCCGCGCGTGACAGACTCGGACGGATGACCCAGCCGCTGCTCGACCGCGCCCCGCGCCCGTACGACGCCGACGCGATGTACGACGCGTTCGTCGAGTGGGCCGACGAGCGCGGGTTCGCGCTCTACCCCGCGCAGGACGAGGCGGTCATCGAGATCGTCTCGGGCGCCAACGTGATCCTGTCGACGCCCACCGGCACGGGCAAGTCGCTCGTCGCGGTCGCGGCGCACGCGGCATCCGTCGCCAGTGGCGGGCGCAGCTACTACACCGCGCCCATCAAGGCCCTCGTCAGCGAGAAGTTCTTCCAGCTCGTCGAGATCTTCGGCGCGCAGAACGTCGGCATGGTCACCGGCGACAGCTCGGTGAACCCCGATGCCCCGATCATCTGCTGCACGGCCGAGATCATCGCCAACATCGCCCTCCGCCAGGGTCCGGATGCCGCGATCGACCAGGTGGTGATGGACGAGTTCCACTACTACGGCGATCCCGACCGCGGCTGGGCGTGGCAGGTGCCGCTCATCACCCTGACGCGCGCGCAGTTCATCCTCATGTCGGCGACCCTCGGCGACGTCACCGCGATCGCCGAGGACCTCACCCGCCGCACCGGCCGCGAGACCGCCCGAGTGACCGGCGTCGACCGCCCGGTGCCGCTGCACTTCTCCTACGCGAAGACGCCGGTGCAGGAGACCGTGGAGGAGCTCCTCGAGACCCGCCAGGCGCCCGTGTACATCGTGCACTTCTCGCAGGCGGCCGCGATGGAACGGGCGCAGGCCCTGTCCTCGATCCGGGTGATCACGCGCGAGCAGCGCGACGAGATCGCCGACGCGATCGGCGGATTCCGCTTCACGACGGGCTTCGGCAAGACGCTCTCGCGGCTCGTGCGCGCGGGCATCGGCGTGCACCACGCGGGCATGCTGCCGCGCTACCGCCGTCTCGTCGAGACGCTCGCGCAGCGCGGGCTCCTCCGGGTCATCTGCGGCACCGACACGCTGGGCGTCGGCATCAACGTGCCGATCCGCACGGTGCTCATCACCGCCCTCGCGAAGTTCGACGGGCAGCGGATGCGCCAGCTCAGCGCCCGCGAGTTCCACCAGGTCGCCGGGCGGGCCGGTCGCGCCGGCTACGACACGGCGGGCACCGTCGTCGTGCTCGCGCCCGAGCACGAGATCGAGAACGAGGCCGCCGTCCGCAAGGCGGGCGACGACCCGAAGAAGCTCAAGAAGATCGTGCGCAAGAAGGCGCCCGCCGGGCAGATCACCTGGGGCGAGGGCTCCTACGAGCGGCTCGTCGCCGCCGAGCCCGAACCCCTCGCGCCGCAGCTGAAGCTCACGGCGGCGATGCTCATCAACGTGATCGGCCGCGGCGACGACGTCGCCGGCGACATCCGCTCGCTCGTCTTCGACAACCACGAGCCGCGCTCCCGGAGGTTCGAGCTCGCGCGCCGTGCGCTCGACATCCTGCGCACGCTGCGCGACGCCGGCGTCGTCGAGATCGCGCGGGCGTCGGCGCCCGGCCGCCTCGCCGACCTGCGCCTCACCGTCGACCTGCAGCCGAACTTCGCGCTGAACCAGCCGCTCTCGCCGTTCGCGCTCGCCGCGATCGAGCTCCTCGACCCCCGGGAGGCGCCGGGGCAGGGGATCGGCACCGGCCACTACGCGCTCGACGTGGTGAGCGTCATCGAGTCGACGCTCGACGACCCGCGCCCGATCCTGTCGCAGCAGCAGTACAAGGCGCGCGGCGAGGCCGTCGGCGCGATGAAGCAGGAGGGCATCGAGTACGACCAGCGCATGGAGCTGCTCGAGGAGGTGACCTGGCCGAAGCCGCTCGACGAGCTGCTCGCCCAGTCCTTCGAGACCTTCGCGTCGAGCCAGCCGTGGGTGCGCGACTTCGAGCTCAGCCCCAAGTCGGTCGTGCGCGACATGTTCGAGCGCAGCATGTCGTTCGGGGAATACGTCTCGTTCTACCAGCTCGCGCGCAGCGAGGGACTCGTGCTGCGCTACCTCTCCGACGCCTTCCGCGCGGTGCGCCAGACGGTGCCCACCGAGGCGAAGGACGAGGAGCTCCTCGACATCATCGAGTGGCTCGGCGAGCTCGTGCGGCAGGTCGACTCGAGCCTCGTCGACGAGTGGAACCTGCTCGTCGACCCGTCGAGCCACCTCCCCGAGGACGAGGCCGCCGTCGTGCCCCCGCCTCCGCCGTCGGTCGTCACGAACCGCCGCGCCTTCACCGTGCTCGTGCGCAACGAGCTGTTCCGGCGGATTCAGCTCGCCGCGCTCGAGCGCGACGACGAGCTCGCCGAGCTCGATCCCGACGCCGGCTGGCCCGACGCGCTCGACCGCTACTACGCCGAGCACGACGACATCCTCACGGGTACGGCCGCGCGCTCGCCGCGGCTCGTCACGATCGACGAGTCGGATGCCGCGGCCGGCACCTGGCGCGTCGAGCAGACGATCGACGACCCGGCGGGCGACCACGACTGGCGCATCCGCGCCGAGGTCGACCTGCGCGAGTCGGCGGAGGAGGGCGCCGCGGTCGTGCGGGTCACCGAGGTCGTGCGGCTCTGACGCTGCGCTTCACGGTCCGGGCCCGTCGCATCCTGCGTCCGGTCTAGGCGAGCGCGAGCATGCCCGCCGCGACGAGCGCGAGCGCGAGCCCCGCCCATTGCACCGGCGCGATCCGCTCCTTCAGCACGAGCGCGGCGAGCAGGATCGTGCCGGCGGGGTACATCGCGCCGAGCACGGCCGCCACCGACAGGTCGCCCGCCCGGATGCCGATGAGGAGCAGGCCGTTCGCCGTGACGTCGACCACGCCGCACGCGATCGCGAGCCGCACGCCCGTCGCGGTGGCCGAGCGCGCCGGGGCGACGGCCGTGCCCACGGACGCCGGGAGCGGCATCCGCTCGCCCGGCGTGGCGGCAGCGACCGGGCCCGCACCGCCGACCGGCTGATGCGCGCCCGCCCGCGACGCGGCGACGAGCGCGAGCACCCCGACGGCCGCGAACATGATCACCGTGGTCACGCCGCGGTTGAGGAGGAGCGGCACCACGCCGCTCTGCTCCGAGGTCTGGTCGATCGTCACGAAGAACGTGCCGATCGCGACGCCGGAGCCGATCGCCATGAGGATGCCGCGCAGGCTCGGCCGCACGGCCCCCCGCTCGGGCACGAAGCCGACGAGCACCACGGCGACGAGCGCGAGCCCGAGGGCCCAGTACCCGAGCGGCGCGAAGCGCTCCCCGCCGACGAGGAGCCCCCAGACCATGGGCACGACGGCCGAGACGACCGCCGTCAGTGGCGAGAGGATGCTCATCGGACCGATCGCGAGGCACGCGTAGAGCAGCGAGATCGCGACCGCGCCGGCGAGCCCGGAGACCACGCCCCAGAACACGTCGTCGCGCGTTCCAGTCGCCGCCGAGGAACGGCGCCGCGGCCGCGAGCAGCACGAAGCCGGTGGCGGCGGCGACCGCGGTCACGAGCACCGAGCTCACCCGCTTGGCGGCGAGCCCGCCGAGGAAGTCGGCCGCGCCGAACACGAGTGCCCCGGCGAGCGAGAAGACGGCGGTGAGCATGGTCGTTCAAATGTAGCGGCGCCCGGCAAGCTGCTCATCCGAGCAGCGGACGGGACGGACTGGTGCACATCTGCGCGGCGGTCCATGAACACTGCTGTGAAATCGAGCGCAGATTGCAAGGGAACCCCCTTGGCACGGTGGGAGGCGGTGCTTAGGCTACGGGCAGTGCCCCCTGCGGACCCGACCCGACAATGACGTCTGGACGACTGCGCGGCGGCGCGCCCGTGAGCCGTGGGTATCAGAGGAGAGTCATGCCACGTCGCAGCACCATTCAACGTCTGTCTGCCGTGGCGGTCGCCGCGGCGGGCGCTCTCGTGGCGGGAGTCCTCGCCGCACCACCGGCGTACGCCGCCGACGTCACCCACACGATCGCGCAGGTGCAGGGCACCGACGTCGCGACCTCGCCCGCTCGCCGGACCAGACCGTGACGGTCGAGGGCATCGTCACCGCCGACCACCGCACCGGCGGCTTCCGCGGCATCTACATGCAGACCGCCGGCTCGGGCGGTCCACGGATGCCACGCCGAACGCCTCCGACGGCATCTTCGTCTTCCTCGACAGCGCAACCCGGCGCCGGCGTCGCGATCGGCGACCGCGTCTCGCGTCACGGGCCTGCGCGCAGCGAGCAGCTGACCGTCACGCGCATCAACGCCTCCGGCGCCGGCGCTCGGTCGAGCTCGTGCAGGCCGGCGTCGGCGTGCCCGCGCCGACCGCCGCTGCCCGCGACCGTGCTCGGCAGCGCCCGTGAGGCGTTCGAGGGCATGCTCGTGCGCGCCCACCGGGCGCCTACCGCGTCGTCTCGAGCCACAACCTGCAGAACTTCGGCGAGCTCTGGACGAGCGCCGGCAGCGGCCATGCCGGTCGAGGCGTTCGAGTCGCAGGCGCCCGGCACGACGGCGGCGAACGCCATCACGACCGCGAACAACAACGCCCGCCTGCTCCTCGACGACGGCTACAACGTCCCGGTCGACAACGCCTCGCACCCCGGCGACCAGCCGTACTTCACCAAGGACGTGGTGGTGCGCAACGGCGACGCCGTCACCTTCCCGGCCGGCGGTTCGCTGCTCGAGCTTCGACTTCAGCAACTGGCGCCTGCAGCCGCCGACGCCGATCACCGACGCCAGCGCCGGCGAACCTGAAGCCGACGTTCACGACCGGCGAACCCGCGTCCCGCGACCGCTCCGGCCGTCGGCGGCGACATCACGGTCGCGGCGTTCAACGTGCTCAACTACTTCACGACGCTCACCTCGCAGAACCCCGACGCCCGCGGCGCGCGACACCGCCGAGGAGTTCGCCATCCAGAAGTCGAAGATCGTCACCGCGATCAACGCGCCTCGACGCCGACGTCGTCGCGCTCCAGGAGATCGAGAACTCGGTGAAGCTCGGCGAGGCGCCCGACGAGGCGCTCGCCGACCTGGTCGCCGGCCTCAACGCCGCCGCCGGGTCGAAGGTGTGGGACTACGTGCGCACGCCCGCCGCGCTGCACGACGCCGCCATCACCGACGTCATCACGAACGCGATCATCTTCAAGCCGGCCGTCGTGAAGCCGACGGGCGAGGCGAAGACGATCATCGACGAGACGGTGTGGGACATCGCGCGCGAGCCGATCGCGCAGACGTTCAAGTACGGCAAGTCGTTCGTCACCGTCGTGGCCAACCACTTCAAGTCGAAGAGCGGCACCGACCCGACACCCCAGACGGGTCAGGACGCCTTCAACGACGAGCGCGTGGAGCAGGCGCAGTCGCTGCTGACGTTCGCGAACACCCTCTCCGAGGGTCAGAAGAACGCCGTCTACCTCGTGGGCGACTTCAACGCGTACGCCAAGGAGGACCCGATCAAGGTCTTCGCCGACGCGGGCTGGAGCGACGTGCTCTTCACGAAGGCCCGCGGTCAGTACACCTACACGTTCGACGGTGAGCTCGGCTCGCTCGACCACGTGATCGCGTCCCCGGCCGCGAACGACCAAGGTCACGAACGCGGCTGTCTGGGCGATCAACTCGCCCGAGTGGGCCGGACGCGAGTACTTCGGCACCGCCGCCGAGGCGGGCACGCCGTTCCGGTCGAGCGACCACGACCCGATCGTCGTGGGCGTCGGGTCGGAGGTTCCTCCGGCCACCGTCGACATCGACCTCGTGACCGTGAACGACTTCCACGGCCGCATCGAGCAGGCGGCGCCCGTCGGGCGGCATCGCCGCGCTCTCGACCGCGGTGAAGCAGATCCGTGCCGGGAACCCGAACACGATCTTCGCCGCCGCCGGCGACATGATCGGCGCATCGACGTTCACGTCGTTCATCCAGCAGGACGTCCCGACGATCGAGGCGCTGAACGCCGCCGGTCTCGACGTGAGCTCGGTGGGCAACCACGAGTTCGACCAGGGGTTCGACGACCTCACCGACCGAGTGATGCCGCTCGCGCTCTGGGAGTACCTCGGCGCCAACATCTACAAGAAGGGCACGACCGAGCCGGCGCTTCCCGAGTACTTCACCCAGGAGTTCGAGGGCGTGACCATCGGCTTCGTCGGTGCGGTCACCGACGAGCTGCCCTCGCTGGTCAGCCCTGACGGCATCGCCGACATCACGGTGGGCGACCCGACCGAGGCGGCCAACCGGGTGGCCGACCAGCTCAGCGACGGCAACGACGAGAACGGCGAGGCAGACATCGTGGTGCTGCTCGTGCACGAGGGTGCCGCGACGACGGCCAAGTCGTCGGCGATCGACGCGAGCTCGCGATTCGGCGAGATCGTGCTCGGCGCCAACGACAACGTCGACGCCATCGTCTCGGGGCACACGCACCTCGCGTACAACCACGTGGTCACCCGCGACGACAGCCCGCTGTTCGACCACGAGCCGATGCCGGTGATCTCGAGCGGCCAGTACGGCGAGCGGTTCTCCAAGATGGACATCCAGTACGACAAGAAGACCAAGACCTTCACCATGAAGAACGAGATCTTCAACCTCATGGATGGCGCAACTGCGCTGTACACGGATGACCCCGCGGTCAAGCCGATCGTCGACGAGGCCGTGGCGGTCGCCAACGAGCTCGGCAGCGTGGTGCTCGGCAACGCGACCGCCGACTTCGGTCGGGCCGTGGCGTCGGCTCCGGTGCCCGGTCAGTCGCTGCCCGAGAACCGCGGCGGCGAGTCGACGCTCGGCAACCTCGTGGCCGACGTGCAGCTCTGGTCGCTCAACGAGGACGGCACTCGCGACGTGGACATCGCGTTCATGAACCCGGGCGGCCTGCGCGCCGACCTGGCCGGTGGCGAGGTCACCTACCGCGAGGCGGCCGACGTGCAGCCGTTCGCGAACACGCTGGTGACGCTCAACCTCACGGGAGCGCAGGTCAAGCAGGTGCTCGAGGAGCAGTGGCAGCCTGCGGGTGCGTCGCGTCCGTTCCTCAAGCTCGGCGTGAACAAGGAGCTCGAGTACACCTACAACCCGGCGGGTCCGGCGGGCAACCGCATCACCGAGATGCTCCTGAACGGGGTCCCGATCGATCCGGCCGCGACCTACTCGGTCGGTGCCAACTCGTTCCTCGCGGCAGGTGGAGACAACTTCCTCACCCTGGCGGCGGGCACGAACAAGGCGGACAGCGGCAAGATCGACCTCGAGTCGATGGTCGACTACTTCGACGTGTTCGGCACGATCACGCCCGACACCGCGCAGCGCGCCGTCGGCGTGCAGGTCGTCGGCGACGGCACCTACGCACCGGGCGAGCTGGTGACGGTCAACCTGTCGTCGCTCGACTTCAGCCGCACCGAGCCGGCTGCCGGCACGGTCGTGGTGTCGTTCGGCGGCGCCCAGCTCGACACCTCGCCGGTCGACCGGGCCTACACCCCGACGGTCGACGAGATCGGCAAGGCCGACGGTCGAGTTCACCATCCCGGCCGGCACCTCAGGACCCACGCGGTTCGACATCACGGTGCCGACCACCGGGACGACGAGCTCGTTCGTGCTGAACGTCGGCTAGCCGGATCCCTGACGAGGACGGCCCCGGGCGAACGCCCGGGGCCGTTCCCGTTGCCGGGCCGTTCCGTCCGTCCCGTCCGACGCCGCAGATCCCGCCCATCCGACCCTCGGATCCCGCCGAGGGCCGCCGGTTAAGCTGAACGGGTGACTTCTCGAGGCGCTCGCGCAGCTCGCGGAACGGCCGTGGCCGTGTTCGCGACCTTCGTGGCATCCCTCGCGCACACGGCCGGCGGCGGTGCTCCGCCCGGGCCGGTCGCGTTGATGGTCGCCCTCGCCTTCTCGGTCCCCCTCGCCATGGCACTCACCGGCGCCCGCGCACGGCTGGCACGCACCGCGGTGTCGGCGCTCGTCGCGCAGGCCGCGCTGCACCTCACCTACGCGATGGGCGGTGCCGCCGCCCCGCTCGCCTCGACGATGCACGCCGGTCACCAGCATGCCGGGGTGCACCTGCCCGCCTCACCAGTCACGGCCGTCGATCACGGCAACGCCTGGATGCCGGTCGCCCACCTCGTGGCCGCGGTCTTCACGCTCGCCGCGCTGATGCTCGTCGACCGCGTCGCGGACACGGTCGGCCGCGCCGTGCGCGTGCTCGTGCGGCGGCTCACCGCTGGTCCCGACGCCGGTCGTCGCGCCGTCGCTTCGCGTTCTCGTCGACGGTCCCCGCCCGCGCCTCGTCGGCGCCCTCCTGCACGCGGCACTGGGGTCACGTGGTCCCCCGGTCGTGCCGGTGGCGGTCTGATCCGCCGACGACTCCGAATCACACCTGGACGCCGCATGCGCGTCCGACCACGACCACGAAAGAACCTCCATCATGCGTATCGCACGCCTCTCCGCCGTCGGCCTCGCCGCCGGGGCCGTCCTCGCTCTCACCGCCGTGCCGCTCGCCGCGAGCGCGCACGTCACCGTGACCCCGAGCGGCACCGCTGCCGGCAGCTACACCGTGCTCACCTTCGCGTTCAGCCACGGCTGCGAGGGCTCGCCCACGACGGCCCTCGCCATCGACATCCCCGAGTCGATCGAGAGCGTCTCGCCGACGCTCAACCCGAACTACACCATCGAGAAGGTCGCCGACGGCGACCGCACGTCGCAGGTCGTCTACACGGCGATCACCCCGGTGGAAGACGGGTATCGCGACACCATCGAGCTCTCGATGCGCCTGCCCGACGACGCGGCGGGCGAGACCCTCTCCTTCCCGGTGCTGCAGACCTGCGAGGTCGGCGAGACCAACTGGAACCAGGTCGCCGAGGAGGGCGAGGAGGAGCCCGAGAGCCCCGCCCCCACCATCGTCGTCACCGAGGCCACCGGCGACGAGCACGGTCAGGGCGGTGCGACGGACGACGCCGCCGACACTGCCGCCGACGAGCACGGCGACCACGACGAGGCGACCGCGACGGCGTCGGATGCCGCGAGCGGGTCGACCGACACGGTGGCCCGTGTGCTCGGCATCGGCGGGCTCGTCGTCGGCGTCGTGGGCATCGTGCTCGCGATCACGGCTCGCCGCTCGCGTTCGGACGCGTGATGCGCGCCGTGTCCCGCCGCCGCGCGCAGCCCCCGGATGCCCCGGAGAGCACGAGTCTCCGGCATCGCGCTGATCGTCGCGGCATCCGCTGCCCTGGTCGTGGTGCCCGCGCTGCCCGCGTCGGCCCACAACTACCTGGTCTCGTCGGCGCCGGCCGCGGGCGCGGTGGTCACCGAGCAGCCGGGCACCGTGTCGCTCGAGACCAACGACGACCTGCTCGAGGTGGAGGACGGCGCCGTGATCCAGGTGCACGGGCCCGACGGGCGCTTCTACAGCGACGGCTGCACCTCGGTGGCCGGTCCCTCCGCCGAGACGCAGGTGGTGCTCGGCGCTCCGGGCGAGTACACCGTGGCGTGGAAGGTCGTCTCGACCGACGGCCACCCGATCTCGGGGACGTGGGCGTTCACGTGGCAGCCGGCCGAGGGCGTCGAGCTCGGCGACGGGTCGGAGGAGCCGCCCGCGTGCGGTGGTGGCAGCGCCGGTGACGCCGTGGTCAGCACGCCCGAGCGCGTCGACCGATGCGTCGAACGAGGGGTCGGATGCCGCGACGACCTCGTCGCCGCTCGACGCACTGTGGATCGGCGGCGGCGTGCTCCTGGCCGCGATCGCCGCCATCGGCACCTGGCTCGTGGTGCGTCGCCGGACCTGAGGATGATCCGGCTCACCCGTCGGGGGCGCTCGTTACACTCGACGGGTGAGCTGGAACCCCGAATCCCACGACCCCGACGAGGTCCCCTGGGATCCAGACGAGCTCCCGCCGCCGCCTGACGACGACTGGGCGCCGCCCGCCGACGACGGCTGGGCGCCTCCGCTCCTCGACCGTCCGGGCAGGAGCTCCGACGGCCGCGCCGACGCGCGCCGCGGCGACGGCCGCGCCATCCGCGCCCCGCGTCGCCCGCGCCGCGCCGCCGCGGTTCGACACGGCCGCCGAGGCGCTGCACACCGTCTTCGGCTACGACGCCTTCCGCGGCGAGCAGGCCGAGATCATCGCGCAGGTCACGGGTGGCGGCGACGCCGTCGTGCTCATGCCGACCGGTGGCGGCAAGAGCCTCTGCTACCAGATCCCGGCGCTGCTGCGCGAGGGCACGGGCGTGGTGGTGTCGCCCCTCATCGCGCTCATGCACGACCAGGTCGACGCCCTCGTGCGCAACGGCGTGCGCGCCGCCTACCTGAACTCCAGCCAGCAGCCGGCCGAGCGGGCCCAGGTCGAACGCGCCTACCTGGCCGGCGAGCTCGACCTGCTCTACGTCGCCCCCGAGCGGCTCAACTCCGAGTCCACCAAGCGGTTCCTCGAGGGCGGCCGCATCGCCCTGTTCGCGATCGACGAGGCGCACTGCGTCGCGCAGTGGGGCCACGACTTCCGCCCCGACTACCTCGCCCTCTCCGAGCTCGCCGAGCGCTGGCCCGACGTGCCGCGCATCGCCCTCACCGCCACGGCCACCGAGGCCACGCATCGCGAGATCACGTCGCGTCTCTCGCTCGACGGCGCCCGGCACTTCGTGTCGAGCTTCGACCGGCCCAACATCCAGTACCGCATCGGCCCCAAGCTCGAGGTGCGCCGGCAGCTGCTCGACTTCGTGCGCAGCGAGGGCGCGGATGCGTCCGGCACCCCGGTCTCGGGCATCGTCTACGCCCTGTCGCGCGCGAGCACCGAGAAGATCGCCGCGTACCTCTCCGCGAACGGCGTGAACGCCCTGCCGTACCACGCCGGCCTCGAGGCCGGACTGCGCCGCAGCACGCAGGAGCGATTCCTCCGCGAAGACGGCGTCGTGGTCGTCGCGACGATCGCGTTCGGCATGGGCATCGACAAGCCCGACGTGCGCTTCGTCGCGCACGTCGACCTGCCCAAGTCGGTCGAGGGCTACTACCAGGAGACCGGCCGCGCCGGTCGCGACGGCGCCCCGGCCACCGCCTGGCTCGCCTACGGACTGCAGGACGTCGTGCAGCAGCGCCGGATGATCGACGAGAGCCCGGGCGACCTGGCGCACCGACGTCGCCTGTCGCAGCATCTCGACGCCATGCTGGCCCTCTGCGAGACGGTGCAGTGCCGCCGGCAGAACCTGCTCGCGTACTTCGGAGAGGCGAGCGAGCCGTGCGGCAACTGCGACACGTGCCTCGAGCCGCCCGCCGCGTGGGACGGCACGGTGCCCGCCCAGAAGCTGATGTCCACGATCGTGCGACTGCAGCGCGAGCGCCGGCAGAAGTTCGGGGCCGGTCACCTCATCGACATCCTCCGCGGCAAGGAGACGCCTCGCGTGCGCCAGTACGGCCACGACGCGCTGGCCACCTGGGGCATCGGCGCCGACCTCTCCGAGCAGCAGTGGCGGGGCGTGGTGCGGCAACTGCTCGCGCAGGGCCTGCTCGCCACGCACGGCGAGTACGGCACGCTCACGGTCACGGATGCCGCATCCGAGGTGCTGTCGGGTGCCCGCAGCGTGATGCTCCGCACCGAGGCCGAGCGGGTGCCGCGCTCGCGCGGGCCGAGGCCGCGCCGGTCGCGGCCGACCTCGAGCCGGCGCAGGCCGAGCTCTTCGAGGCGCTCCGCGCGTGGCGAGCGGCCGAGGCGCGCGAGCAGGGCGTGCCCGCCTACATCGTCTTCGGTGACGCGACCCTCCGCGGTGTGGCCCAGGCGCGGCCGACCGTGCTCGGCGAGCTCGACGGCATCAGCGGCATCGGGGCGAAGAAGCTCGAGGCCTACGGCGAGAAGCTGCTCGCGGTGGTGGCCGAGCACGGGTGACCGGCGGGCGGCGGCGCGCGGCCCCGGCTCGACCGGCCGAGCGCGCCGCACCGTCGGCACGACATGGGGGCGCGCTAGGATCGCGGCATGCCGGCCGGCGACGGCCCGCAGCACCAAGACCGTACACATCCGAGGGAGCGCCATGTCAGACCAGTTCGGCCCGAAGCGGCCCCTCGGCGTCACGATCGTGGCCGCACTCGCGATCATCGCCGCGGCCTTCGACATCATCGGCGGCATCGTGCTGCTCAGCAGGCAGGGCGACACTGACGCGGCAGCGGGGTTCGGCGGCACCGGGATGATGGTCACACTGGGGATCTCGTCGATCCTGTTCGGCGCCTTCATGCTGGTCGTCTCCTACGGCCTGCTGCGTGGCAACTCCGTCTCGCGGATCGCCGCGACGGTCGTGCAGGTCTTCTCGCTCGCGTCGTCGATCTGGATCGGCGTCGCGCAGCCGTCGACCCTCCCCACCGAGATCCTCAGCGGCCTGCTGGCGCTCGCCATCCTGATGCTGCTCTGGTCGGGGGAGGCCACGCGCTACTTCAAGGGCCTCGCGCCCGACCAGCCCACGAGCTGAGGCTCCGAGCGACCTCGCTCCCTCGACGGCCCCGTCCATCCGGCGGGGCCGTCGCCGTGCGCGGGCGCTCCCGACGCCGACCCTCGTCGAAGGTCGAAAACCAAGCGGCATTCGGTTTATGATGGTCGGGATGCCGGACGAACGCTGCCGGCGCGAGCATGAAGGAGTGCGGCGGATGACGGACACGACCACCACGACCGGAACGGCCGACGGCGAGGGGGTGGACGCCCGCTTCCGCGACGCGAGCCTCCCGATCGCCGAGCGCGTCGAGATCCTCCTGTCGCAGATGACCCTGGCGGAGAAGGCCGGCCTCTTCTTCCAGACGATGATCACCATCGGCGAGGGCGGCGAGCTCGCCGACGTCGACCCCATGTTCGGCACGCCCTCGACCGAGGAGTACGTGATCGGCCGCGGCCTGACCCACTTCAACGTGCTCGGCGCGGCGCCGACCGGCCGCCAGATGGCCGAGTGGCACAACCGCCTCCAGGAGCTGGCCGCGACGACCCGCCTCGGCATCCCCGTCACGATCTCGACCGACCCGCGCCACTCGTTCAGCGACAACCCACTCGCGGGCATGATGGCGGGCCCGTTCTCGTCGTGGCCCGAGGCCATCGGCCTCGCGGCGATCGGCGACGAGGCCACGATGGAGCGCTTCGGCGACATCGCCCGCCGCGAGTACACCGCCGTCGGCATCCGCGTGGCGCTGCACCCGCAGGTCGACCTCGCGACCGAGCCGCGCTGGTCGCGCCAGGTCGCGACGTTCGGCGAGGACCCCGACCACTCGGGGCGCATGGGCGCCGCCTACATCCGCGGCTTCCAGGGTGCCGAGCTCGGCCCCGACTCGGTCGCGACGATGACGAAGCACTTCCCCGGCGGCGGCCCCCAGCGCGACGGCGAGGACCCGCACTTCGCCTACGGCCGCGAGCAGGTCTACCCGGGCGGGCAGTTCGAGCTGCACCTGAAGCCGTTCGAGGCCGCGTTCGAGGCGGGCACCAGCCAGATCATGCCGTACTACGGCATGCCGGTCGGCACCGAGTACGAGGAGGTCGGGTTCGGCTTCAACAAGTCGGTCGTCACGGGCCTCCTGCGCGAGCGCTACGGCTTCGACGGCATCGTCTGCACCGACTGGGGCCTGCTCTCCGACGCCGAGATCATGGGCCAGCCGTTCCCGGCCCGCGCCTGGGGCGTCGAGCACCTCACCACGCGTGAGCGCATGCTCAAGGTGCTCGACGCGGGCGTCGACCAGTTCGGCGGCGAGGCGATCCCCGACCTCCTCGTCGAGCTCGTCGAGAGCGGCGACGTGAGCGAGGCGCGCCTCGACGCCTCGGCACGACGGCTCCTGCGCGAGAAGTTCGTGCTCGGCCTGTTCGACCGGCCCCTGGTCGACGCCGAGGCCGCCGAGCGCATCGTCGGCGCCGAGGAGTTCCGCGCGGCCGGCGAGGCGGCGCAGCGCGCGTCGATCACCCTCCTGTCGAACACCGGGCGAGCGGATGCCGCGGGCGTCGTCGCCCCGACGCTCCCGCTCGCACGCGGGCTCCGCCTCTACGTCGAGGGCATCGCCCCCGAGGTCGCCGCGGAGTACGGCGAGGTCGTGGAGAGCCCTGCCGAGGCCGACGTCGCCATCCTCCGCCTGCAGGCGCCGTACGAGCAGCGCGCAACGATGTTCGAGAACTTCTTCCACGCGGGCTCGCTCGACTTCCCCGACGAGACGGTCGCCCACGTGCGTGAGGTCGCGGCATCCGTGCCCACCGTCGTCGACGTGCACCTCGACCGTCCGGCGATCCTCACGCCGATCGTCGACGAGGTGGCGGCGATCGTGGCGAACTACGGCGCGAACGCGCGGGCACTGCTCGACGTGCTGGTGGGCGACGCCCGGCCCGAGGGCTCGCTGCCGTTCGACCTTCCGTCGAGCATGGCCGCCGTCGAGGCGAACCGGCCCGACGTGCCGTTCGACACGGCCGATCCGCTGTTCCGCTTCGGGCACGGCCTGCGCTACGCCGACTGACGCGACGGCGACCGACGGCGACGGCGACGACCGACGTGCGTCACTTCGGCGACGGATGCCGCGGCCTCTCGCCGCGGCATCCGTCGCCGCGCTAGCATCGGCCCAAGGCGTCGCACTGGGGTGGCGCGGAGCGAACGGGGAACGCATCATGGCGGAAGCGGAAGCAGTGCACCGGCCGATCACGGTCGCGATCGTGGCCGTGGTGGCGGGCCTGTCCGGCGTCGTCGACGTGATCACGGGCATCCTCCTCATGTTCGAGGGCAGCAATCCCGAGGTGGCCGACGCGCTCGGGGGGTCGGGCGGGGTGCTCTGGGCCTCCATCGGCTCGATCCTCCTCGGCGTCGTCGTGCTGGCGCTGTCGTTCGGCATCTGGCTGGGCCGCTGGGTCGCGCGCATGATCGTCACGGTGCTCCAGGCGCTGTCCCTGATCCAGTCGCTCTTCCTCGCGGTCGCCTACCTCGGCAACCCCGTGGGCGAGTGGGCGAGCGTCCTCGTGTCGGCGATCGTGCTGATCCTGCTCTGGACGCGCCCGGCGAGTGCGTTCTTCCGTCCCAGCGAGGTCGCCTCGCGTTAGCATCGCAACAGGTGCGCCGCGTCCTGGCGGCGCCGACGTGAGGAGTGATCATGGCGAATGATCGACCCGGGAGTGTGACCCTCGTCGCGGTGCTCGCGTGGATCTCGGGCGCGCTCGACGTGTTGAGCGGCACGCTGCTGCTGTTCCAGACGAGCGTCGAAGCAACCGTCGAGCAGTTCGGCGGCGCGAGCCAGCTGATCGCGTCGGCGCTGCTCACGATCCTGATCGGCGTGGTCGTCATCGTCGTCGGCGTGGGCCTGCTGCGCGGCAACAGCGCCTCACGCATCGTCATCACGATCTTCGAGATGCTGTCGATCATCGGCTCGGTGTTCCTCGCCATCGCCTATCCGGCCGGGGCCATCGGCGAGTACTTCAGCATCGCGTTCTCGGCGATCGTGCTCCTGCTGCTCTGGACGCGTCGCGCGAGCGCGTTCTTCGGCGACTGATCGGCCGTCACGCGAGCGGATGCCGCGGCATCCGCTTGTCGACACCGCAACGTGGAGCCAACGCGCGTTTGTAGGGTCTCGACAGTCCTCGACGAGGCGTCGCGCGAGCCGTTTGTAGGCCGCGGACGCCTCGTTTCCGCGCCGCCGGGGACCCGTCCTACCGTGGAATGAGCCTGACCGCGCACACGAAGGACGAGAACCGACGATGGTTGACACGGCATCCCGCAGCACCCCGAAGACCTCGGGCCGGCGACCCGCCACCGTGCCCCCGAAGCCCGCGCGCGACGAGGTCGCAGCGCCGATCCCTGCCCCTCGCGCCGATGCCCAGCCGGCGTCGCCGCGCATCGACGTGGAGCAGCTCGGCCGCCAGCTCCTCGGCACGTGGGCCGACATCCGCGTCGCCGCGCGTGATCGCGCCGCGAAGCCCGACCTCCAGCGCATCGACGGACAGCCCATGGCGGAGCACCGCGAGCGCGTGCTCGGCCAGCTCAAGCTCCTCGTCGAGCAGGGTGCCGTGCACAAGGCGTTCCCGAAGGAGCTCGGCGGCAACGACGACCACGGCGGCAACATCGCCGCGTTCGAGGAGCTCGTGCTCGCCGACCCCAGCCTGCAGATCAAGTCGGGCGTGCAGTGGGGCCTCTTCGGCGCCGCGGTGCTGCACCTCGGCACCGAGTACCACCACCGCACGTTCCTGCCCGACATCATGTCGCTGAAGGTCCCGGGCGCGTTCGCCATGACCGAGACGGGACACGGCTCGGATGTCGCGGCGATCGGCACGACCGCGACCTACGACGAGGCGAAGCAGCAGTTCGTGATCAACACGCCGTTCCGCGGCGCCTGGAAGGACTACCTCGGCAACGCGGCGGTCCACGGCACCGCCGCCGTGGTGTTCGCCCAGCTCATCACCAAGGGCGTGAACCACGGCGTGCACGCGTTCTACGTGCCGCTCCGCAACGCCAAGGGCGGATTCCTCAAGGGGATCGGCGGCGAGGACGACGGCCTGAAGGGCGGGCTCAACGGCATCGACAACGGCCGGCTGCACTTCACGAACGTGCGCGTTCCGCGCGAGAACCTGCTGAACCGGTACGGCTCGGTGGCCGAGGACGGCACCTACTCGAGCCCCATCGCGAGCCCCGGCCGCCGGTTCTTCACGATGCTCGGCACGCTCGTCCAGGGCCGCGTCTCGCTCGACGGCGCGGCGACCTCGGCTGCGGCCATGGCGCTGACGATCGCCATCACGTACGGCAACCAGCGCCGCCAGTTCAACGCCGCGAGCGACACCGACGAGGAGGTGCTGCTCGACTACCAGCGCCACCAGCGGCGCCTGCTGCCGAAGCTCGCCACGACGTACGCGCAGGTCTTCGCCCACGACGAGTTCCTCGTGAAGTTCGACGCGGTCTTCTCCGGCAAGGCGGACACCGACGACGACCGCCAGGACCTCGAGACGATCGCCGCCGCGCTCAAGCCCCTGTCCACCTGGCACGCGCTCGAGACGCTGCAGGAGGCGCGCGAGGCGTGCGGCGGCGCCGGCTTCCTCGCGGAGAACCGCATGGTCGGACTCCGCCAGGACCTCGACGTCTACGTGACGTTCGAGGGCGACAACAACGTGCTGCTCCAGCTCGTCGCGAAGCGCCTGCTCACCGACTTCTCGAGGCAGTTCGCCAATGCGGATGCCGGCGCGATGGCGCGGTTCGTGGTCTCGCAGACCGCCGAGCGCGCCTACCACGGCACCGGCCTCCGCCGCCTCGCCCAGACGATCGCCGACTTCGGCTCGACTCGGCGCTCGGTCTCCGAGTTGCGCGACGAGGAGACGCAGCGCGAGCTCCTCACCGACCGCGTCGAGGCGATGATCGCCGAGATCGCCGGTCGGCTCCGCGACGCCCGCAAGCTGCCGAAGGCGGATGCCGCGGCGGCGTTCAACCGCAACCAGAACGAGCTCATCGAGGCCGCCCGCGCCCACGCCGAGCTGCTGCAGTGGGAGGCGTTCACGCGCGGCCTCGCGCACACGACCGACCCGGGCACCAAGCAGGTGCTCACGTGGGTGCGCGACCTCTTCGGGCTCGGCCTGGTCGAGAAGCACCTCGCCTGGTACCTCATCCACGGCCGCCTGTCGCCGCAGCGCGCCCAGGCCGTGACGGCGTACATCGACCGGCTCATCGAGCGCCTGCGTCCGCACGCGCAGGACCTCGTGGACGCGTTCGGCTACCGTCCCGAGCACCTGCGCGCGCAGATCGCCACCGGCGCCGAGCAGGAGCGGCAGGACGAGGCGCGGGCGTACTACGCCGCGCAGCGGGCCGCGGGCACGCTTCCCGTTCCCGAGAAGACGAAGAAGTAGCATCCGCTCGCACGAAGGCCGGACCCCTCGCGGTGTCCGGCCTTCGTGCGTCGCTCAGCCCACCGGCGCCGGGCCCGACGAGCGACGGACGACCAGCTGCGGCGGCGGCACGACGACCGGGCCGGATCCCGGTGCCCTCGATCCGCGCGAGCAGCTCGTAGCACCGACAGCGCGACCCGCGGCCTCGAAGTCGATCCGCAGCGTCGTGAGCGGCGGATCGAAGTACGCGGCCTCGGGGATGTCGTCGATGCCGACGACGCTGACGTCCTCGGGCGTCGCGGAGTCCGCGCTCCTTCAGGGCGAGCATGGCCCCGAGCGCCATCTGGTCGTTCGCGGCGACGAATGCCGTCGCATCGGGAAGTCGCGCGAGCCCGGCGATCGCGTCGTACCCGGATCGCGCCGACCAGTCGCCGTGCAGGACGCCCGACCGACTCGAGCCCCTGGGCCGCGACCGCCGCCTCGAACGCCACGACGCGATTGCGGGCCGCCGACCACGTGGCGGGGCCGGCGATGTGCGCGAGGCGTCGGTGGCCGAGTCGGCCAGGTGCGCGATGAGCGCGGGCAGGCCCGATCGCTCGTCAGCTCTCGATCGCGGGTCGACGGCTGACGGCATCGTCCGCCTCGGCGTCGATGTAGGCCGGCACGCGGAACTCGGTCGTCTCGAACGCGCGGTCATCTCGTCGGTGGAGGCGAGGGCGAGCACGCCGGCGAGGTCGTGCTGGGTGATGAGTTCGAGGGACTCCTCGATCGCGCGCGGGTTGCGCACGTCGAGCGAGATGAGGTCGAGCACGTAGCCCGCCTCGCTTGCGGCGGCGGTCGCGCCCTCGGCGACCCGGCTCGGACCGACCTTCGAGATCTCGTGCGTGAGTGCGCCGATGCGGTGCGATCGGCCGGACTTCAGGCTGCGGGCGGTCAGGTTGGGCCGGTATCCGAGCTCGTCGAGTGCCCGGACGACCTTCTCGCGCGTCTCGGGCCGGATCCCCTCGAAGCCCTTGAGGAAGCGGCTGACCGTCTGGTGCGAGACGCCCGCGGCCTGGGCGACGTCGTAGATCGTCGCGGGCTTGGTCGGCGGCGTCGGGTCGGCCGCCTGTTCCAGTGATGCTGCGCTCTCGCTCATCCACCGATCCTCTCCGAATCGAATGGGCACCTCGACGCCCTGAACGGGGGACGACTTCGTCACGATCGCGAATTGGTGCTTGACAAATCGATGTTATCGGCAACATCCTAGTTCCGAACGGCGCGATGTTGTCGAAAACATCCGCTTCCACATCGCACGAGACATCGGCCCTGCCTACAACGGAGTACGTACCCAGATGAACGCCTCTCGACCCGTCCAGCCCCCGAGCGGAATCCTCTTCGGCGCCGCCTACTACGCCGAGTACCACCGCGAGGAGCGCACCGAGGCGGACCTCGACCTGATGAAGCAGGCGGGGTTCACGGTCATCCGCGTCGGCGAGTCGGTGTGGTCGACGTGGGAACCCCGCGACGGCGAGTTCGACCTCGACTGGCTGCAGCCGGTGCTCGATGGGGCGCATGAGCGCGGCATCGCGGTGATCCTCGGCACGCCCACCTACGCGGTGCCGCCGTGGCTGCAGACCGCGTATCCCGAGATCGCCGCCGAACGCCGAACCGGAGAGCGCGTGCCGTGGGGCGCACGCCAGGAGGTCGACTACTCGCATCCGGCGTTCCTGTTCCACGCGGAGCGGGTCATCCGGGCGGTGGTCGCCCGCTACGCCGACCACCCCGCCGTGATCGGCTACCAGGTCGACAACGAGCCCGGCATGGAGCTCTTCCACAACCGCGGCTCCTTCCAGCGATTCGTGCGCCGGCTGAAGGCCGAGTACGGCGACGTCGAGACGATCAATCGCGAGTGGGGGCTCACCTACTGGTCGCACCGGCTGTCGGACTGGTCGGACCTCTGGACGCCCGACGGCAACACGCTGCCCCAGTACGACCTGGCGTGGCGGCGGTACCAGGCCGACCTCACCACCGAGTTCATCGCCTGGCAGGCCGGCATCGTGCGCGAGTACGCCCGGCCCGAGCAGTTCGTCACCACGTGCATCGCGTACCCGCGGCCGGCGCTCGCCGACGAGGAGCTCGTCGAGGCGCTCGACCTCACCGCAGGCAACCCGTACTACGCCATGCAGGACCACCTCGACGCGACGCTCGACCTCGATCCCGTGACCCCGTGGACGACCTCGGGCGTCGCCGCGATGCTGCGCCAGGCCGACCGCATGTACTCGTCGAAGCAGTCGCGGTTCCTCGTCACCGAGACCGACGCCCAGTCGATCGGCGGGTCCGAGTTCAACCTCCCGCCGTACCCGGGTCAGCTGAAGCAGGCCGCGTTCGCGTTCATCTCCCGCGGCGCGGCGATGATCGAGTACTGGCACTGGCACACCCTGCCGTACGGCACCGAGACCTACTGGGGCGGAGTGCTGCCGCACAGCCTCGAGCCGGGGCGGGTGTTCCACGAGGTGGCCGGGATCGGCGCGGAGCTCGAGGCGATCGGCACGACCCTCGACGGCTACGAGCCCGACGCGGACGTCGCGATCCTCTGGTCGAACGACAGCCGCTTCGCCCTCGAGTTCTTCCCGCCGCTCGCGACGCCCGACGGCCGCCCCGACCGCGCGTCGTACCAGCGCATCGTCGACGCCTTCCACCGCGGGGTGGTCGACGCCGGCGCGCAGTCGCGCATCCTGCACGCGTCCCAGGCGCACGACCTCGGCGCGGCCGAGCTCGCCGCGCGGTTCCCGGTGCTGATCGCACCCGGGCTGTACGTCGCATCCGACGCCGACCTCGACCTGCTGCGGGACTACGCCGCCGCGGGCGGGCACCTCATCGTCGGCATCCGCACGGGCTACGGCGACGAGGAGGCGCGCGCGCGGGTCGAGGTCGCACCGGCACGGCTCCACGAGGCCGCCGGCGTGCGGTACGAGGAGTTCTCCAACCTGCGGCACGACGTGCCGGTCACGCGCGAACGGAGCCGCTCGCGGCATCCGACGACGCCGTCGCCCGCCTCTGGGTCGACGGACTGATCAGCACGGGCGCCGAGACGCTCGCGACGTACGACCACCCGCGGTTCTCCGACTTCCCCGCCGTCACGACCAACGCGCACGGCTCCGGGCGCATCACGGTCGTCGGCACGGTGCCGTCGCCCGAGCTGGCCGCCGACCTCGTGCGATGGGCGGTCCCGTCGCCGATCGCCGACGGGATCGCCTCCGGTCGCGCGCTGCCCGTGACCGTGGCATCCGGTTCGCTGCCCGACGGGCGACGAGCCTGGTTCGTCTTCAACTGGGGATGGGAGCCGCAGGCGATCACGCTCGCGGCATCCGTCGCCGACCCCGTCTCGGGAGCAACGCTCGAGACGGGCACCGATGTCTCACTGCCGGCATGGTCGACGCGGACCTTCGTCAGCGAGTGAGCGCCAAGGGATCGTGTGATCCGACCCAACCACAGAAAGAGTCATCATGAAGAAGGCACGCAGAACAGCACTGGCGCTGATGACCGGCGCCGCCTCGATCGCGCTCGTCATGTCGGGGTGCAGCCCCAGCGGCGGCGGCGATGCGGACCAGGGCCCGGTCAGCCAGGAGGACATCGACACCGCGATGACCACTCCCACCGAACTCACGTTCTGGACGTGGGTCCCCGACATCGAGAACGAGGTGGCGCTCTTCGAGGAGGAGTACCCCGCGATCGACGTCACGGTCGAGAACGTCGGCCAGGGCCTGCCGCACTACCAGAAGCTCCGCAGCGCCATCGAGGCCGGCGAGGGGGCGCCGGATGTCGCGCAGATCGAGTACCAGTACATCCCGTCGTTCGTGCTCCCCGAGTCGCTGCTCGACCTGACGCCGTACGGCGCCGACGACCTCGCCGACGGCTACGTCGAATGGGCGTGGAACCAGGTCTCTCCCGCCGACGAGGTGTGGGCGATCCCGCAGGACGTCGGCCCGATGGGCAACCTCTACCGCGAGGACATCCTGGCGGCGGCCGGAATCACCGAGCCGCCGGCGACCTACGACGACTACGCGGTGGCCGCCAAGGCCGTGAAGGATGCCACGGGCTCGTACATCTCCAACCTCGGCGCCACCCAGGCCGGGCAGATGATCGGCTTCTTCTGGCAGGCGGGCATCAAGCCCTTCGGCTACGACGGAGCCGATACCGTGAAGATCGACGTCAACAGCGCCGAGGCCAAGGAGGTCGCGACCTACTGGACCGAGCTGATCCAGGCCGACCTGATCTCGACCGACGTCGACTTCAACGACACCTGGTACCAGGGCCTCGCGAACGGCAAGTACGCCGGCTGGCTCACCGCGGCGTGGGCTCCCGTGTTCCTGCAGGGCACCGCCGAGAGCACCTCGGGGCTGTGGCGCGCCGCGCCGCTGCCGCAGTGGACCGCGGGCGAGGAGGTCTCGGGCAACTGGGGCGGCTCGTCCGACGCGGTGCTCGCCTCGAGCGAGAACCCCATCGCCGCCTACGAGCTCGCGAAGTTCATCAACAACGACGAGGAGTCGGCGATGATGCTCGCGACCGAGCAGTTCCTCTTCCCGCCGCAGGTGTCGGTGCTCGAGGATCCCGCCTTCGTCGACCAGCAGTCGGAGTTCTACGGCGGCCAGGAGGTCAACAAGCTGTTCGCTGAGATCTCCACCACCGTCGACACCGACTTCGAGTGGGTCCCGTTCATGGACTACGTCTACTCGACCTATGAGGAGACGATGGGCACGGTGATCGCGGACAAGGGCGACATCGCCGCAGCGCTCGACGTGTGGCAGGACCAGCTCGTGAAGTACGCGGAGGACCAGGGCTTCACCGTCGAGTGAGCCCGCGGGGCGCCCGCCGACCGCAGCGGCGGGCGCCCTGCCCCCACCTCCGGCCTGCTCGTCCACGCGCCGAGCCGGCCATCCACCAAGAGAAGGAGCCGCCATGTCGAACTCCCCGGCGCTCACCGTCGAGCGCCCCTCCGCCGCACGCACCACCCAAACGCCGCACGAGCACGACGAAGCGCAAGCAGCACCTCGCCGCGTACCTGTTCCTCCTCCCGTTCTTCGTGGTGTTCATCACGATGCTCGTGATCCCGCTCGTGTACTCGGGGTACCTGAGCCTGTTCGAGAGCAAGCTGATCGGCGGCGAGGTCTTCACCGGGCTCGGCAACTACGTCCGGGCGATCACCGATCCGCTCTTCCTCGCCGGTCTCGGCCGGGTGGGGCTGTTCTTCATCGTCCAGGTGCCGATCATGCTGGGCCTCGCCCTCTTCCTCGCCCTCGCGCTGGACAGCTTCCGCGCCAGGGGGTCGAAGGCGATCCGCCTGCTCATCTACATGCCGTACGCGGTGCCCGCCGTGGTCGCGACGCTCATGTGGGGCTACCTCTACGGCCCCGACTTCGGCCCGCTCGCCCAGATGTCGCGGGCCCTCGGGTTCGGGACCCCGGAGTTCCTCTCGGCCGAGAACATGCTCGGCTCGATGATGAACATCGTCACCTGGGAGTTCGTCGGCTACAACATGATCATCATGTACGCGGCCCTGCGGTCGATCCCCGGCGAACTCTACGAGGCCGCCGAGATCGACGGCGCCGGACAGTTCCGGCTCGCGTGGAGCATCAAGATCCCGGCCATCCGGCCGGCGATCCTGCTGACGATCATCTTCTCGGTCATCGGCTCGTTCCAGCTCTTCGCCGAGCCGAGCCTGCTGTCCATCATCGCGCCGAACGTGGTGATCAACTCGTACACCCCGAACTTCTACGCCTACAACCTCGCATTCGTGAACCAGGAGCTGAACTACGCGGCATCCATCGCGTTCCTCCTCGGAATCGTGATCGCCGTGCTGTCGTACATCGTCCAGCTCGGCGCGCAACGTCGCGAGCGGCGTGAACGGAGACTGGCATGACCTCCACCGAGACGCGGGCGGCCGTGACCGTCGGCGACGCGACCGGCTCGCGCCGGTCGAGCCGCCACTACGCACCCGAGCGGCGCCGGAGCCTGCTGCTCACCGTGCTGCTCTGGCTCCTGCGTGCTGTACTTCGTGCTCCCGCTGTGGTGGCTGCTCGTCTCCTCGACCAAGGACAACGCCGCGCTCTTCACGACGTTCGGCCTGTGGTTCGGCGGGGACTTCTCGCTCTGGGAGAACCTGCAGACGCTGTTCAGCGTGCGCGACGGCATCTTCACGCGCTGGCTGGTGAACACGTTCGTGTACGCGATCAGCGCCGCGGTCGGTGCGACGCTGCTCTCCACCATGGCGGGCTACGCGTTCGCGAAGTACGAGTTCCCCTTCAAGAAGGCGCTCTTCAGCGCGACGCTCGGCGCGATCATGATCCCGCTCACGGCGCTGGCGCTGCCCACCTACCTGCTCTTCTCGTCGGCCGGCCTGACGGATACCCCGTGGGCGGTCATCATCCCGTCGCTGGTCAGTCCGTTCGGGGTCTACCTCATGCGGGTGTACGCCGCCGACGCGATCCCCGACGGCCTCATCGAGGCAGCGCGGGTCGACGGGGCCGGCGAGTTCCGGATCTTCGCGCAGGTGGGATTGCGGCTCCTGGGGCCGGGCCTCGTCACCGTGTTCCTGTTCTCGCTCGTCGCGACCTGGAACAACTATTTCCTTCCCCTGATCATGCTGAACAGCTCGGACCTGTATCCGATCACCGTCGGTCTCGCGCAGCTCCAGGCGGCGGCGAGCCAGGGCGGCGGCTCGCAGGCCCTGTTCTCGACGGTGATCACCGGCTCGCTCGTCTCCATCGTCCCGCTCGTGCTCGCGTTCCTGTTCCTCCAGCGGTACTGGCAGTCGGGGCTCGCGACCGGAAGCGTGAAGGAATGAACGAGGCATGCCGGCTCGGCAGCGAGGATCTTCGAGGAGGCGTGTCATGACGATCTGGTACGGCGGGGACTACAACCCCGAGCAATGGCCGCGGGAGGTGTGGGACGAGGACGTGCAGCTCATGCGGCGCGGCGGCATCACCCTCGCCACGGTGGGCGTGTTCTCGTGGGCGCGCCTCGAGCCGCGTCCGGGGGAGTACGACTTCGGCTGGCTCGACGAGGTGCTCGACCTCCTGCACGCGAACGGGATCCGCGTCGACCTCGCCACGGCGACCGCATCACCGCCGCCCTGGCTCGCGGTGCGGCATCCGGAGACGCTGCCGGTCACCGAGAGCGGCGTGCGGCTGGCCGTCGGCAGTCGCCAGCAGTACTGCCCGAGCTCGCCCGTGTACCGCGAGCGGGCACGAGAGCTCGTCACCCGACTGGTGGAGCGGTACGCGGGGCATCCGGCCCTCGAGCTGTGGCACGTGAACAACGAGTACGGATGCCACGTGAGCCACTGCTACTGCGACGTGTCGGCGGCGGCGTTCCGCGAGTGGCTCGCCGCGAGGTACGGCTCGATCGAGGAGCTCAACCGCGCCTGGGGCACGGCGTTCTGGTCGCAGCGATACGACACGTTCGAGGAGGTCATGCCGCCGCGCGCCGCGCCGACGTTCCGCAACCCGACCCAGCTGCTCGACTTCGACCGCTTCTCGAGCGACGAGCTGCTCGCCTGCTACCGGGCCGAGGTCGAGGTGATCCGGCCGCGCTCGTCGGTGCCGATCACGACGAACTTCATGGGCTTCTTCAAGCCGGTGGACTACTGGGCGTGGGCGCAGGAGGTCGACGTCGTCTCGGACGACACCTATCCCGACCCGGCCGACCCCGCCTCGCCGGCGTATGCGGCGATGGTGCGCGACCTCATGCGATCGCTCGGGGGCGGTGCGCCGTGGATCCTCATGGAGCAGTCGCCGAGCGCCGTGAACTGGCGCGCGCAGAACGCGGCGAAGGCGCCGGGACAGATGCGGGCGTGGTCGTACCAGGCCGTCGGCCGCGGCGCCGACGGCGTGCTGTTCTTCCAATGGCGCCAGTCCGCGGCCGGGTCGGAGAAGTTCCACTCCGGACTCGTGCCGCACGCCGGGACCGACACGCGCGTGTGGCGCGAGGTGGAGCAGCTCGGCGCCGAGCTCCGGGCGCTCTCGGAGCGTGCCGGCGAGGACGCCGTCGCGGGGACGCGGGTGCCGTCGACGCGTCGCGATCGCGCTCGACTGGGACAGCTGGTGGGCGATCGAGCAGCCGGCCTCGCCGACGACGGTCCCGTACCTCGAGGTGCTGTTCGCCTGGCACCGCGCCCTGACCTCGCTCGGCGTCGCGGTCGACTTCGTCCGCGCGCAGGCCGACCTCTCGGGCTACCGCGTCGTGGTGGCACCGGCGCACTTCGTCATGACCGACGAGCAGGCCGCGAACCTCGCCGCATTCGCCGAGGCGGGCGGCACGCTCGTCGTCGGCTTCGGTACCGCGATCACCGACGAGCACCTGCGCGTCCGGCTCGGCGGATACCTCGGCGAGCCGCTCCGGGCGACGCTCGGGGTGTGGATCGAGGAGTTCGCGCCGCCGGCCGCACCCGACCTTCGGGCGGTGGGCGGCGGGATCGCCCCGCCGGTCGGACTGCAGGGCGACCCGGTCGGCGAGGACGCGACCGGCTCGGTGTGGGCCGAGGTCGTGCGCGTGGACGATGCCGACACGCTCGTGCGGTTCCGCGACGGCGCCCTCGACGGACTGCCGGCGGTCACCCGGCGCGCGACGGGCGCAGGCAGCGGCTGGTACGTCGCCACCCTGCCCGAACCCGATCCGCTGCGGCGGCTCGCCGCACGGGTGCTGGCGGACGCCGGCGTCGAGGTGCCGCCGGCTGCGGCGAACGGCGCGAACGTCGAGGTGGTGCGCCGCGGCGAGGTCGTGTTCGTCATCAACCACGGCGCGGAGGACGCGGAGGTCCTCGTCGACGGGACCGACCTGCTCACGGGGCATCCGTCACGAGGCGTCGGTGCTGCCCTCGCAGGGTGTCGCGATCGTCGGCGGCGCGGGCCGGCGAGGCTGACGGGTGGACGTGCCCGCGTCGTCACGACGCGGGCACGCCCCCGCCGTCAGCGCCGCAGGCCCCGGTACGCCGACGCCGCGAGCGGCAGGAAGACCAGGGTGATCACGAGCGGCCAGACGGATGCCGCGAGCACGGCGTACTCGGCGAGCCATCCGCTCGTCACGCCCGTGGGGTTGCCGAACAGCTCGCGCGCCGCCGTGGCGGTCGCCGAGACGGGGTTCCACTCGGCGATCACGCCGAGCCACCCGGGCATGGTCTCGGCCGACACGAACACCGTCGAGAGGAAGCCGATCGGCCAGATGAGCACCTGCACCGCCGTCGTCGCACCGGTGCCGCGGAAGCGGAGGCCGAGGAAGATCCCGACCCAGAGCAGGGCGAACCGGAGCCACAGCAGCAGCACGACGCCGAGTGCGATCTCGGCTGGGCCGGTGGTGGGGCGCCAGCCGATGAGGAGTCCGCCGATCATGAGCACGGCGAGGCCGACCACCGAGTTCGCCAGGTCGGCGAGGGAGCGTCCGAGGGCCACCGAGGCGCTGGCGATCGGCAGGGATCGGAAGCGGTCGGTGATGCCGCGCTTCGAGTCCTCGGCCATCGCCGTCATCGTGGACTCGAGGCCGAACAGCATCGCGAGCGCGAACATGCCCGGCAGCAGGAAGGCGATGTAGTCGCCCTCGCCCGGCACCTCGATCGCACCGCCGAAGAGGAAGCCGAACATGAGGACGAGCATGAGGTTGAACGCCAGGCCGAACACGAAGCCCCAAGGCTCGCGCACCCAGTGCAGCAGGTCGCGACCGGCGATGAGCGCGCCCTCTCGCAACGGGTTCGATCGGCGGTCGCGCAGCCCGGGCGGCGCGGCGATGGCGGGGGTCGGCGGGGTCGTGGTGGTCATCGTGCCTCCCGGCTGGGGTCGGACGCGGGTGCGGCTCGGGCTCGGTGAGGTGCAGGAACACCTCGTCGAGCGTGGGGCGGCGCAGGGCGAGGTCGTCGACCTCGATCGCCTCGGCATCGAGCGCGCGCACGATCGCGGTGAGCGCCGCCGCGCCGTCGGCGACCTCGACGGTGACCGCGCGGGTGTCGGCATCGACGGATGGCTCGGCGCCGGTCGCCCGGCCGACGACGAGCGCGGCATCCGCGAGCCGGGCGCCGTCGGCCGGCACGACCGTGACGCGGTCGCCGCCGATGCGGCGCTTGAGCTCGCCGGGCGTGCCCTCGGCGATCACGCGGCCGTGGTCCATCACCGAGATGCGATCGGCGAGCTGGTCGGCCTCATCGAGGTACTGCGTGGTGAGCAGCACCGTCGTGCCGGCGGCGGCGACCTCGCGGATCGCCTGCCAGACCGTGGCGCGTCCGCGTGGGTCGAGTCCGGTGGTCGGCTCGTCGAGGAACAGGATGGCCGGCGTGAGCACGAGGCTCGCGGCGATGTCGAGGCGGCGGCGCATCCCGCCGGAGAAGCCCGAGACCGCGCGGTCCGCGGCATCCGCGAGCGTGAACGCCGCGAGCAGGTCGTCGGCGCGTCGCCGGGCCCTCGGCTTCGACACGCCGCTGAGGCGGGCGAACAGCATCAGGTTCTGCCGCGCCGTGAGCGCCTCGTCGACCGCGTGGAACTGGCCGACGAGGCCGATGCGCTCGCGCACGGACGACGGGTGGCGACGCACGTCGACCCCGTCGATGCTCGCCGAGCCCTCGTCGAAGTCGGTCAGCGTGGCGAGGCACTGCACGGCCGTCGTCTTGCCCGCGCCGTTCGGTCCGAGCAGGCCGTGCACGGTGCCGCGTTCGACGGCGAGGTCGAATCCGTCGAGCGCCATCGTCGACCCGTAGCGCTTGCGGAGTCCGTGGGCGAAGAGGGTCGGGGGTGGGGTGGAGGTCGGAGTCGCAGTCATCGCTCCCTTTCAGCGTACGCTATACGGTGTTATTCAATGACCGTACACCATACGGAGAATGTAGGCTAGCCCCCATGTCGAGCGAATCCACCGGGCACGGCGAGCCCGACCGCACCCTCCGGTTGCTGTGGCGCCATCGGCTCGGCGACCCCGTGGGGTCGAGGGGTCCCAAGCAGCGCACCAGCGTCGACGTCGTGGTCGACACCGCGATCGAGATCGCCGACGAGGAGGGCATGGAAGCCCTCTCGATGCGCCGCATCGCCGAGCGGCTGGGACTCAAGCCGATGTCGGTGTACACCTACGTGCCGGGCAAGGCCGAGCTCATCGACCTCATGGTCGACCGTGCCGCCGGCGAGGAGCCGCTGCCGGAACCCGCCGGGTCGCTCCGGGAACGCCTCGAGCAGGTCGCCCGGCTCGCGTGGAACGAGTTCCTGCGGCATCCGTGGCTGCTCTCGATCGACACGAGTCGCCCCCCGCTCGGGCCGAACGTCTCGGATCGCTGGGAGTGGAGCCTGCGCGCGATCGAGGGCCTCGGACTCAGCGACCTCGACATGGACCAGGTGATCACGCTCGTGACGGGGTTCGTGGCCGGGCCGGCGCGTGCCTACGTCGACGCCGAGCGGCTGCACCGCACGTCGACCGAGAGCGACGAGGAGTGGTGGGCGCGCAACGCCCCGGTGCTCGAGCAGATCATGGACCCCTCGAGGTATCCCATCTCGGGGCGGGTCGGCACCGCCGCGGGCGAGGAGTACGGCGCCCCCGCCGACCCGGCGCGGGCGTTCGAGTTCGGGCTCGCGCGGGTCATCGACGGGATCGAGGCCTACGTCGCCCTGCGCGGCCGCGAGGCGCGTGCCGGCTGAGGCGGTTACTCCGCGGGCGGCTTCATCAGTGCGCCCGCGGCGAGCCCGACCGCGAGGCCCGCGGCGAGCCAGAGCCAGAATCCCGTCCAGAGGCTGATGCCCACGCCCACGAGCGCGCCGACGACGAGTCCGATGATGAGCTGCTTGCGTCGTGCGCCGGGGGTGGATTCGGAGGCCATGCGCCAAGCCTACGAGGCGTCGCCGCGTCCTCCCGCCGCGTCGGCGGGCGGCCACTCGCGCGGCACGTACTCGCGCACGTGCGCCACCTCGAACACGAACGGCAGGGCGCCGAGATCGCGCGGGGCATCCGTGGGCAGTTCGTACACGTCGAGCATGAGCTGCACCGGATACCGGATCGCCTGCTCCACGGTCTTCACGAGCCGACCGTCGATGAAGAACCGCAGGCGATCGGGCAGCCACTCGACCGCGTAGTCGTGGAACTCGGTGAGGTCGCCGTCGACGCGCACCTTCTCGAAGTCGAGCACGAGGCGCGGATCGTTCTGCGGCTTCACGCCGACGCCGACGAGCCCGCCCTCGTCGTCGAGCTCGCTGCCGAAGATCTCGAAGATGCACAGCTCGCCGCAGTCGCGGGGCTCGTCCTCGAAGCCGATCGGCCAGAGCGCGACCATCGCCGAGGGGTGGCGGATGCCGCGGACGCGCGCCTCGATGACGCCGAAGTGCGGCAGCCAGAGCCGCTCCTCGTCCTGCGCCTCGCGCACCACCAGGCCGCGGCGGAAGCGGTGCTGGCCGACGCCGCTGCCGACCGGCCCCGAGAACTGCCCCGTCTGCAGGTGGGACACCCGCACGTCGCCGTCGAACTCGGGTGACCACCGCGGGGTGTCCGCGTCGATGCGGAGCTTCAGCGTGCCGCCCGAGACCTCGTAGCGAGCACGCGTCGCCGCGCGCGAGCTCCAGTGCGGCGTGTAGTACGGGAACCAGCGCGTGTCGTCGAGGTCGTCACCCTCGAACTGCTCGTCGACGGCGAGCGTGTAGCGCGCCAGGTCGAGCGTCTCCGTCATGCCGAACCTCCCGCTGAGTCGTGGCCGATGTCAGATGAGTCCGAGCGCGCGCACCGCGTCGCGCTCCTCCTCGAGCTCGGCGACGGATGCCGCGATGCGGTGCCGCGCGAACGCATCGAGCTCGAGGCCCTGCACGATGCGCCACGACCCGTCGACCGACTCGACCGGGAACGACGACACGAGCCCCTCGGGCACGTCGTAGGACCCGTCGGAGACGACGGCGGCGCTCGTCCACCCGTTGCTCGTGCCGAGGACCCAGTCGTGCACGTGGTCGATCGTCGCGCTCGCCGCGGAGGCGACCGACGACGAGCCGCGCACCTCGATGATCTCGGCGCCGCGCTTCGCGACGCGCGGGATGAAGTGGTCGACGAGCCACTCGCGCGCCGCGTCGGGCCCGCCGAGGCGGGCGGCGAGGAGCGCGGGCACCGACTGCCCGCCGGCGGTCGCGTGCGACACGTCGGGGAACTGGGTCGCCGAGTGGTTGCCCCAGATCGCGACGTCGCGGATCTCGCCGACCGGCGTGCCCACCGTGGTCGCGAGCTGCCCGAGCGCCCGGTTGTGGTCGAGTCGCGTGAGCGCGGTGAAGCGGTCGGCCGGGACATCCGGTGCGTGGGCCGCCGCGATGAGCGCATTCGTGTTCGCCGGATTGCCGACCACCACGATGCGCACGTCGTCGGCCGCGCCCGCGTTGACCGCCTCGCCCTGCGGCCCGAAGATGCCGCCGTTCGCCACCAGCAGGTCGCCGCGCTCCATGCCCGCGGTGCGCGGGCGCGCGCCGACCAGCAGGCCGAGGTTCGCACCACGGAAGGCCGCCGCCGCGTCGTCGTGGACGTCGACATGCGTGAGCAGCGGGAACGCCGAGTCCTGCAGCTCGAGCGCCGCGCCCTCGGCCGCCCGCACGCCCTGCGGGATCTCGAGCAGCTGCAGCCGCACCGGGGTGTCGGGGCCGAGCAGCTCGCCCGCGGCGATGCGGAAGAGCAATGCGTAGCCGATCTGCCCTCCGGCGCCCGTGATGGTGATCGTGACCGGCTTGACGCTCATGCTGCGAGCCTACGCCGCGGGGCCGACGCGGTCACCAGCCGAGCGAGCCCGCGCCGCCCTTGAACGGGCCGACCACGTTCGCCGTGATCCACCCGCCGTAGAAGCGTCCCGGCTGCGGCACCACCTGCTCGCCGTCGACCGTGCACGCGTCCATCGGGCCCGCGTACACGGCGACGCGGTCGGCGAGCGACTCGAACCCCGGCGACGGCGACGGGTAGTTCCAGGCGGAGCGCTCGGCCACCGTGCCGCCGCCGCGCACGCTGAGGTAGCGCGCCGCGCCCTTGAACTCGCAGAACGAGGAGCCGTTCGCGGCGACGAGCGCATCGGGCCGGAAGGCGGCGATCGGGCAGGTAGTAGACCGGCGGATGACTCGTCTCGAGCACGCGCACGACGTCGCGCGTGTCGACGACGCGCTCGCCGCCCAGGTCGATCGTCACGCGCACGTCGACGTGCTCCACGCGCGGCGGACGGGGGTAGTCCCAGACGGACTCCTGGCCGGGTCCTGCCGGATCGGGAACGGGTCGCATGCCGCGAGCGTAGGTCGCGACCCTGAGAGCGGACGGCGGACCGGACACGGAGCGCGGCGGCGGCGCGGCGCGGCATCCGCTCGGGGCATCCGCTCGTCGTTACCGTGAGGTCATGAGAGACCTGTATCCGGAGATCGAGCCGCTCGAGACGGGCATGCTCGACGTGGGCGACGGACAGCACATCTACTGGGAGGTCTCGGGCAACCGCGAGGGCAAGCCCGTCGTGTTCCTGCACGGCGGCCCCGGCGCGGGCACGAACCCCGAGCATCGCCGCCTGTTCGACCCGGCCCGCTACCGGATCGTGCTGTTCGACCAGCGCGGCTGCGGCCTCTCGATCCCGCACGCGAGCGAGCCCGGAGCCGACCTGTCGGCGAACACCACGTGGCACCTCGTCGCCGACATGGAGCGGCTGCGCCATCACCTCGGCATCGACCGCTGGCAGGTCTTCGGCGGATCGTGGGGGAGCGCGCTCGCGCTCGCCTACGCGCAGACGCACCCCGAGCGGGTCACCGAGCTGGTGCTGCGCGGCATCTTCACCCTGCGGCGCCAGGAGCTCGACTGGTTCTACGAGGGCGGCGCGTCGGCCGTGTTCCCCGACCTGTGGGCGGACTTCCTCGCACCGGTTCCCGTGGTGGAGCGGGGCCACCTGATCGAGGCGTACGGGCGACTGCTGGCGGATCCCGATCCCGAGGTGCACCGGCCGGCCGCGATCGCGTGGTCGCGATGGGAGTCGTCGACGATCACGCTGCTGCCGCAGGCCGACACGATCGCTCGCTTCACCGAGCCCGAGTACGCCACGGCGTTCGCGCGCATCGAGAACCACTACTTCCGTCACGGCGGATGGTGGGAGGAGGGGCAGCTCATCCGCGATGCGCGCCGGCTGGCCGGCATCCCCGCGGTGATCGTCCAGGGCCGCTACGACATGTGCACGCCGCCCATGACGGCCTGGGACCTGCACCTGGCGTGGCCCGAGGCGGAGTTCCGGATGATCGCCGATGCCGGGCATGCCTTCGACGAGCCCGGGATCCTCGACGCGCTCATCCGGGCCACCGATCGGTTCGCCGGCGACGGTGACGACTCGGCGCGGAGCGACGACGAGGACGAGCGCGACGACGAGGACGAGCGACGACGAGGACGAGCGCGACGACGAGGACGACGACGACGACGAGGACGACGACGAGGACGAGCGACGACGACGAGGACGACGACGACGACGACGACGAGGACGACGACGAAGAGGTCGAAGACGACGGGACATCCGAGGCCGATGTCAACCCGTCCCCCGAGAACGGCGACGAGGAGTCGGGTGACGACGCTGCACGGTAGCGTCTGACCCATGACGTTCAACCCGAACTCCGACATCGGCGGCGGCAAGGTCTCGAAGCGCGGGCGCAACACCGGCATCGCCGTCGGCGGCGGTCTGGGCGTGATCGCGCTCTTCGTGATCTCCCAGTTCCTCGGGGTCGATCTCACGGGGCTCGTGGGCGGCGGCGCGGCGCCCGAGACGGAATCCTCCCTCGAGCAGTGCCAGACCGGCGCCGACGCCAACGAGAACGTCGAGTGCCGCATGGTCGGGGCCGCGGCGTCGCTGGAGGCCTACTGGTCGCAGGAGGGCCCGCAGCTCGGGCTGGACTACGCCGGCCCGCAGGACTTCGTGATCTTCGACCAGGCCACGACGACCGGATGCGGCGGCGCCTCGTCGGCGACCGGGCCGTTCTACTGCCCGCCCGACCAGACCATCTACATCGACGTCACCTTCTACGACGAGCTGCGCGGGCGGTTCGGTTCGAGTGGCGGACCGCTCGCCGAGATGTACGTGGTCGCCCATGAGTGGGGCCACCACATCCAGAACCTCGCCGGCATCCTCGAGCGTGCGCAGGACGGGCAGACCGGCCCGACGTCGAACGCCGTGCGCGTCGAGCTGCAGGCCGACTGCTTCGCGGGCGCGTGGGCGGCGAACGCCTCCGAGGTGCCCGACGAGAGCGGCGTGCCCTTCCTGCAGCCGATCACCGACGCGCAGATCGCCGACGCGCTGAGCGCGGCCTCGGCGGTCGGCGACGACCGCATCCAGGAGGCGACGCAGGGACAGGTGACCCCGCACTCCTTCACGCACGGCTCGAGCGAGCAGCGCCAGCGCTGGTTCCTCGTCGGCTTCCAGCAGGGCGCCGGCGCCTGCGACACCTTCTCGGTCTCGCAGCTGTGATCGCAGGCCGCGTCGGGCGCATCGCGCTCGCCGTCGTCGCCGTGCTCGCGCTCGCGGTCGTGGTGTTCCTCGTCTACGCGCACACGGTGATGGCGGGCGAGCGACCGGCCGCCCTCGAGGCGTGGCGCGATGATGCCGTGACGATCCGGCAGACCGAGCGGTCGTTCGTGATCGAACCGGCCGATGGCGGAAGCGACGTGGGCCTCGTGTTCATCCCGGGCGCGAAGGTGGACCCCGCCGCATACCTGTGGAAGCTGAGCGGCATCGTCGCCGAATCGGGTGCCACCGTCGTCATCACCGAGCCGACGCTCAACCTCGCGTTCTTCGACACCCGCCCGCTGTCCGAGTTCACCGCCGATGCGCCCGACGTCGCCGCAGTGGTACGTCGGCGGGCATTCGCTCGGCGGCGTGCGATCCTGCCAGCTCGCGGCGTCGGGGGCGGATGCCGCGAGCGAACCGCACGTGTCGGGCGTCGTGCTCTTCGGCAGCTACTGCGCGAACGACCTGTCTCGCACCGACCTGCGGGTGCTCTCGCTCGTCGGCGAGAACGACGGACTCTCGACGCCCGACAAGGTGGCCGCGGCGGCGTCGTTGCTCCCAGCCGATGCGGTGACCGTGCTGCTCGAGGGTGCGAACCACGCCGCATTCGGCGACTACGGGCCGCAGCCCGGCGACGGGATCGCGACCGCGAGCGACGAGGTCACGCGCGATCGGATCACCGCCGCCGTGGCGGAGTTCCTCGCACCGCCTGCGTCATGACGCGGGCGTCGCGCCGAGCCGACGGCCGGAGCGGAGGCGGCGGCGGAGCCGATCAGGCGAGCGCGGCGGCGATCGCCTGGCCGAGCTGCACGGGCTTGGTGAACTGCGGCCAATGGCCGGTGGGCAGGTCGACGTAGGCGACCTGCTTCACCTGCGCGAGCTCGCGCGTGAACGGCGAGTCGGCGGCGATCCACTCGACGAGCGCGCTGCTCGGGAACTCCGACGCGATGATCGTGATCGGAACGTCGTACCGGCGCTCGTCGCCGAGCGAGATCGGGTCGTAGGCGACGCCCTTGGGCTCGGGGATCGAGCGTGCGCGGAACTCGGCGCGCAGCGCGTCGTCGAGGTCGACGAGGTCGGCGTCGTCGAACTCCGACCAGTCGGGCAGTGGGATCTCGCCGTCGACGACGGGCAGCCCGTCGTTGATCGAGAGGCCGTCGCCGAGCGGGCCCGCGTCGACGTAGACGACGCGCGCGATGCGGTCGGGCCTGGCATCGGCGACGCCGTGCGCGATCGCGCCGCCGCCGGAGTGCCCCACGACCACGATCTGCGCGTCGGTGGGATATGCGTCGACGATCTCGACCACCGCGTCGATGTGGTCGCGCAGGCCGATGCCCGAGCGGTCGGCGTCGACCGCCTCGAGCCCGGGAAGGGTGAGCGGATTCACGCGGTGACCGGCCTCTTCGATGAGCGGGGTCACTCGCTGCCACGAGGATGCATCGAGCCAGAAACCGGGGATGAGGATGACGTCCATACTGCGACGGTAGCGCCGGCCACCGACACCGCGGCGGTCTCGCTGCCCGTCCCTCCGGGGCGCCGGATCGCCGTGACGACGGCTCAGGCGGCGACCGCCCGCGGCGCGCGACGGACGCCCGCCGTCGCGAGCACGACGATGCCGGCCGCCAGCACGAGGAGCCCCACGACCCCGCCCGCGCTGAGCGTCTCGCCGAGCACCGCGACCCCGAGGATGCCCGCGGTGAGCGGCTCGGCGAGGGTGAGGGTCGACACGGTCGCCGGCGCCAGTCCGCCCAGCCCGAACCCGAAGAGCACGTACGCGAGTGTGGTGGCGACGAGCCCGAGCCAGAGCGCCATCGCGAGGCCCGGCCCGGTCGCGAGCCACGAGGCATCCGTCGCGAGCAGGAGCGGAACGCTCGCGACCGCCGCGACGCCGAACAGCCCGCCCATGCTGCCGACGGGCGTCCAGCCGCGATCGAGCAGCGCCTTCGCCGCGAGCGTGTAGACGGCGTAGGCGCAGCCGGCCCCGAGGGAGGCCAGCAGCCCGATCGGATCGGCCGCGGCGCGCCCCGGCTCCGATGCACCGGCGAGGATGGCGACGCCCGCGGTCGCGATCGCGGTCGCGACGAGCCAGCGGTGCCCGGGGTAGCGCCTCCGCAGCGCCCAGTCGAGTGCGCCCGTGATGATCGGCGCCGAGCCGAGCGCCACCACCGTGCCGACGGCCACGCCGTTCACCGCGGTGCCCGCGAAGAAGGCGGGCTGGTAGGCGAGCACCCCGAGTGCGCCGATGGCGACGACCAGCCACGAGGGCAGCGGATGCCGCGTGGCGGCGCCGGACGTCGGGGCGGCGGATGTCCCGGTCGCACCGCGCCGACGCCCGGCGACGTGGAGGGCGATGGCGACGAGTCCGAGCGCGCCGCCGCCGATGAGGATGCGCGCGGCGCCCACCGACGCGGAGCTCGCGTCGGGTCCGAGCGCCTGGGCCGTGCCCGTCGTGCCGAAGCACACCGAGGCGAGCAGCACCGCCATCACGAATCGCATCCCATATTGTTACACAATCTGCGAGAGGGATCGATCCGGGTATGCTCGCGGATGTCGCGGGCCATGTGCTGCGACGGATGCCCCGCCCCCCAGCTGCATCCGCCGGGCGACCCGACGCCGAGCCGCCGCGACATCCGTCGACCCGATACGGAGGACCCCTGTGCGCGCCGTGCTCGTGAACGCCTTCGGCGAGAACCCCCGACTCGCGGACGTGCCCGAGCCCGAGTGCCCGCCGCGCGGCGCCGTGATCCGCGTGCGCGCCACCGGGGTCTGCCGCAGCGACTGGCACGCCTGGATGGGCCACGACGACATCGTGACGCTGCCGCACGTGCCGGGGCACGAGTTCGCCGGCGAGATCGCCGAGCTCGGCGCCGAGGTCGATGCCGACGCGGGCTGGCAGGTCGGCGACCGCGTCACCGCGCCGTTCATCTGCGCCTGCGGGCGATGCGCCGAGTGCCGTTCGGGCAACGAGCAGGTCTGCGACGCGCAGTCGCAGCCGGGCTTCACGCACTGGGGCTCGTTCGCCGAGTACGTCGTCGTCGACGAGGCGGCGCTCAACCTCATCCGCCTGCCCGACTCGCTCGGCTTCGTCGAGGCCGCGTCGCTCGGATGCCGCTTCGCCACCGCCTACCGCGCGATCGTGTCGCGCAGCCGGCTCGCCCCGGGCGAGCAGATCGCGGTGCACGGATGCGGCGGCGTCGGCCTCTCGGCGATCATGATCGCCGTCGCGGCCGGCGTGACCGTCTACGGCGTCGACGTGTCCGATGCCGCGCTCGCCGCGGCCGAGCGGCTCGGGGCCGTGCCGGTGCGCGGCGGCGAGGGGGCCGCCGAGCGGATCGTCGAGGCATCCGGCGGCGGTGTCGACGTGTCGGTCGACGCGTTCGGCAGCACCGAGACCTCGTTCGCGTCGGTGCGGAGCCTGAAGAAGCGCGGCCGCCACGTGCAGGTCGGGCTGATGTTCGGCGACAACGCGCTCGCCGCGATGCCGATGGATGCCGTGGTCGCGGGCGAGCTCGAGATCATGGGCAGCCACGGCATGGCCGCGCACGAGTACCCGTCGATGCTCGGCGCGGTGGCGTCGGGCGACTTCCGGCCGATCGAGCTCGTCGGCCGACGGATCACGCTCGACGAGGTGCCCGAGGCGCTCGCCGCGATGGGCACGGCGGGCGGATCAGGCTCGGGGATGACGGTCGTCGAGCTCTAGCCGGCGCGACCGTCGCGCTGCGCGCCGGCGGCGTGCCCGATGGCGCGAGCCCGACCCGCGGGCCCCGCGGCCGTGGCATCCGATCGTGAGCAACCCTCTTGTGCGACGGCGCCGCGTTCCCTAACCTGAGCGGTACGCCGCATTGGTGACACGAGTCACCAACGGAGCGCCGACGCCGTCGTCGTGTGCCGGCGGCGACCGCGCAAGCCCTCGACGAGGAGGACACATCCCGATGAGCACACACCCCAGGCCCACGCGCATCCCGCGCGGCGCGGCCGCCGCACTGGCCGTCACCGCGGCCATGATCGCCGTGGCCGGAACGGCGGGCGCGGCGCAGGCCGCTCCCGGCCAGCAGGTCGACCCGTTCGCGCCCGACTTCGGGCCCAACGTCGCCGTCGTCTCGCCCGACACCCCGCTCGACGAGGTGCAGGCGATGCTCGACGACCTCGCCGCCGCGCAGGTCGACGCCGAGATGTCGACCGCGCGCCACAGCGTGCTGTTCCTCCCCGGCGCCTACGGCACCGACACCGACCCGCTGCAGGCCCGCGTCGGCTACTACACCGAGATCGCAGGCCTCGGCGCCTCCCCCGAGGACGTCGACATCACCGGCAAGCTCGAGGTCTACAACCGGTGCCTCGCCGACGGCGGCACGGGCAACTGCCTCGCCCTCGTGAACTTCTGGCGCACGATCTCGAACCTCTCGCTGCACGTGAACTCGCTGGGCCAGGACGGATGCCGCGGCTCCGCCAACTTCTGGGCGGTCTCGCAGGCCGTGTCGATGCGCCGGCTCGACGTGTCGGGCGCCAACCTGTCGCTGATGGACTACTGCACCGCCGGCCCGCAGTACGCGAGCGGCGGCTTCATCGCCGACTCGCGCCTGCCCTTCGTGATCAACGGATCGCAGCAGCAGTGGCTCACGCGCAACACGGTCGTGGGCGGCTGGTCGAACGCGGTCTGGAACCAGGTCTTCTCGGGCGTCGAGGGCGCTCCGGATGACGCGGCCTTCCCGAACCCGCCGTACACGACGCTCGAGGAGACGCCCGTCAGCCGCGAGAAGCCGTACCTCTTCGTCGAGGCCGACGGCCGCTACGCGGTGCGCGTGCCCGAGGCGCAGACCGGCACCCGCGGCATCACGTGGGCCGACGGCGAGACGCCGGGCCGCACCATCCCGATCACCGACTTCCACATCGCGAAGCCGGGCGACTCCGTCGGCTCGATCAACGCCGCCCTCGCGAAGGGCAAGCACCTGCTGCTCACGCCGGGCGTGTACGACGTCGACAGCACCATCAACGTCAAGGGCGCCGACACGGTCGTGCTCGGCATGGGCCACGCGACGCTCACCGCCGTCGACGGCGCGGTGCCGCTGAAGGTCGCCGACGCGCCGGGCATCGTCGTGGCGGGCGTCACGATCGACGCCGGCACGGTCGAGTCGCCCGTGCTGCTGCAGGTCGGCCAGCCCGGCGCCGGCCAGGCGAAGAAGGTCGACCCGGCGAACCCGATCACGCTCTCCGACGTGTACTTCCGCGTCGGCGGACCGCACATCGGCAAGGCCGACACGGCGCTCATCGTGAACAGCGACCACGTGCTCATCGACCACACCTGGGTGTGGCGCGGCGACCACGGCGTCGAGGGCTTCACCGAGGGCGTGAACGGCGACACCGATCGCTGGAACACGAACACCGGACGCACCGGCGTGGTCGTGAACGGTGACGACGTCACGGCGACCGGGCTGTTCGTGGAGCACTTCCAGCAGTTCAACACCGTCTGGAACGGCGAGCGCGGAACGACGGTGCTCTACCAGAACGAGCTGCCGTACGACCCGCCGACCCAGGCGGACTGGACGCAGCCCGACGGCACGCTCGGCTACCCCGGCTACAAGGTGGCCGACGACGTGACCGAGCACACCCTCCACGGCGGCGGCGTCTACGTGTTCAACCAGAACAACCCGACGATCGTCACCGAGAACGGGTTCGAGGTGCCGGAGGGCGAGGGGATCTCGCTGCACCACATCATGACGGTGAACCTCAGCGCGGGCGTCATCAACCACGTCGTGAACGGCGTCGGCGGCACGGCCGACACCACCAAGATCGGCGTGCCGCAGTACATCACGCAGTTCCCGCTGCCGTGACGGCGTGAGGGCCGGCGCGCTCCCGCGCCGGCCCTCATCAGTGCTCAGGCCGAGTCGCGCGCGACGAGTGCGGGCGCGTCACGGGGGCGCGGCGGGGCATCCTCGCCGTCGAGCGCCGCGAGCACGCACGCCGCGAGGTACGACGCCTCGCGCTCGATCGACTGCGTCACGGTCGTCAGGGGCGGCGAGGCGAGCGCGGCCAGCGGCACGTCGTCGACGCCGATCACGGCGAGGTCGGCCGGAACGGCGAGTCCGCCGGCGCGCGCACCTGCGAGCACCGCGAAGGCGACCTCGTCGTTGTAGGCGGCGACGCCGTCGACGTCCGCCTGCGTCCACGCGGCGACGGCCTCGGCGCCCGCCGCGGGATCGACGCGCACCGGGATCACGACCGGCTCGGGGAGCCCGTGCTCGACGCACGCGGCCCGCACGCCGGACAGGCGTCGTTCCGCGAAGTCCGCGACGCGCGGGTCGTCGGTCGTGGCGTAGCCGATGCGCCGGCAGCCCCTCGCGACCAGTCGATCCGCCTGCAGCCGGCCGATCAGCGGCTGCGGGTCGACCATGACCGCCTCCACGCTCGGCGTCGACGTCGTCGCCGACCACCTGGATGCCGGCCTGCCGCATGGCTCGCACCTCGTCGGGCTCGAACGGGGTGAGGCCGACGACGGTGCGGGGGTGACGGCGCGCCACAGGTGCGACAGGGGCCGATCGCCGCGCACGTGGTGCACGAGCACCGAGAGCTCGCGTTCGGCGAGCTCGTCGGCGAGGTGGTCGAGCATCGTCTCGACGACCGGTCCCACCGGCCAGTCGGGCAGCACGCAGAGCACGAGGTCGCTGCGGCCGCTCCGCAGCGTGCGCGCCGCCGCCGACGGTGCGTAGCCCAGCCGCTCTGCGGCCTCGAGCACCCGTCGACGCGTGGCCGCCGAGATCGAGGTGCCCGCCGTGCCGTTCAGCACGTAGCTCACGGTCGTGCGCGACACCCCGCTCTCGCGCGCGACGTCCGCGCTCGTCACCCCGCCCACGGCTCCTCCGAATTCATCGCCTGCCTGCACCCTAGTCGCGCGCGTGCCCGGGGCGCGGGCCCCGCGCGCATCCGTCGTGCCCGCGGCATCCGTCGTGCCCCGCGGCATCCGTCGTACCCCCGGGGGAGTAGCGCGAACTGACTGCGGCGGGCGGATGCCCCCTGCCGGCGCGGCCCGCAGGCTGGAGTGACCCGCAAACGCCAGCAAGGAGCGTCATCGTGACCACCCCCATCCTCTCGGCCCGCGACGTGCGCAAGTCGTACGGCCGCGGGTCCAACCGCTTCGACGCGCTCAAGGGGGTGAGCCTCGACATCCACGAGGGCGAGAGCGTCGCGATCATCGGCAAGAGCGGATCGGGCAAGTCCACCCTCATGCACGTGCTCGCCCTGCTCGACACGCCCACCGACGGCGTCGTCGAGCTGGCCGGAGAGGACACCGGCACGCTGCGCGGGGCGAGGCTCAACCGCACGCGCAACACGACGTTCGGGTTCGTCTTCCAGCAGTTCTTCCTCACGCCGAACGCGTCGGTGCTCGAGAACGTGATCCTCCCGTTGAAGATCGCGGGCGTCGGGCGCCGGGAGCGCCGCCGACGGGGCCTCGCGGTGCTCGAGCAGCTCGAGCTCGCCGACAAGGCGAGGAACGTCGCCGTGAACCTGTCGGGGGGCCAGAAGCAGCGGTCGGTCATCGCCCGCGCGCTCGTGAACGACCCGCGGATCATCTTCGCGGACGAGCCGACCGGCAACCTCGACACCGCCACCGGCGCGGTCGTCGAGGACCTCCTCTTCGGCCTGCACCGCGAGCAGGGCATCACCCTGATCGTCGTCACGCACGACGAGGAGCTCGCCGCCAGGTGCGACCGCCGCATCCACATCCGCGACGGGCGCATCGTCGACGACGAGGCGGTGGCGGCATGAAGGCGCTCGACCTCGTCGGCTCGGCGATCGGCAACACGTTCCGCTCGAAGACCCGCACCATCCTGACGATCCTCGCGATCTTCGTGGGCGCCTTCACGCTCACCATCACGAACGGCCTCGGCACCGGCATCAACCGGTACATCGACGACACGGTCGCGGCGATCGGCGCCGAGGACGTCATGACCGTCACGAAGGTCGCCGAGAACGCGACGGATGCCGCCGACGGCCCGCGCGAGTACGACCCCGACGCGGTCGCCGGCGCCCCCGTCCCCGGCCCTCCCGGGAGCACGAGCATCGTCGCCCCGATCGGCGGCTCGCAGCTCGACGAGCTCGCCGCCGTCGACGGCGTGGAGCGCGTGCAGCCGGTCAAGTCGATCGACGCCGACTACATCGTCGCGGGCGACGGCACGCGGTACGTCATCGACGTGGGCGCCTTCGTGAACGGCATGCGGCTGCAGCTCGCCGCGGGCGAGCAGCCCGACGCCGCGGCATCCGAGTACCAGGTGGTCATCCCCGACTCGTACCTCGACGCCCTCGGCTTCGACACCGCGGATGCCGCGATCGGCGAGACCGTGGCGATCGCGGTCACCGACGGCGACGGCACGCAGCACGAACTGGAGGCGGAGGTCGTCGGCGTCTCGGAGGCGAGCCTCGGCACGACGGACTCGGTGGTGCCGAACGACGCGTTCACGGATGCGCTCTTCACCGCCCAGTCGACGGGACTCGACCCGGCCGACCAGGACTCCTTCACGCAGGCGACCGTCTGGTACGACCCGGCCGCCACGCCCGAGGCGGTCACCGCCCTGCAGGACCGCCTCACCGACGCCGGGTACGACTCGACCACCGTCGAGGAGCAGCTCGGCTCGTTCAAGGCCGTGATCGACGGCATCGTGCTCGTGCTCAACGCGTTCGCCGTCATCGCGCTGCTCGCGGCGAGCTTCGGCATCGTGAACACCCTGCTGATGTCGGTGCAGGAGCGCACCCGCGAGATCGGCCTCATGAAGGCGATGGGCATGGGCAGCGGCCGGGTGTTCGGGCTGTTCAGCCTCGAGGCCGTGTTCATCGGCTTCCTCGGGAGCGCGATCGGCGCGGTGGTCGGCATCGTCGTGGGCACCGCGGTGAGCTCGGCGCTCTCGGGCGCGCTGCTCTCGAACCTGCCGGGGCTCACGCTCATCGCCTTCGATCCCGGGTCGATCGCGGTGATCATCCTCGTGGTGATGGGGGTCGCGTTCCTCGCCGGGACCCTGCCGGCGGCGCGAGCCGCGCGACAGGACCCGGTGGAGTCGCTGCGCTACGAGTGACGCAGGAGATTCGGCCCCAGCTCGTCTGTGGACAGGGCAGGGGGCCGAATCTCCTGCGCCGGCCCGCGCAGGCGCGGGTCGCGGCGGCCGACGCTGGTCGCGACTCGCGTCCGCGGGCCACAATGGGCGGATGGACCCCGTCGCCGCACTCGAGGAGATCGCCTTCCTGCTGGAGCGCGACCGCGCCTCGTCGTTCAAGTCGAAGGCGTTCCGGCGGGCCGCCGACGTCATCGGCGCGTACTCCGCCGACGAGCTCGCCGCACGGGTGCGCGACGGCCGGCTGAAGCGCACGAAGGGCATCGGCGACACGACCTACACCGTGATCGCGGAGGCGGTCGGGGGAGCGGTGCCGACGTACCTCGCCGATCTCCGCGAGAAGAGCGGTCCGGCGATCGCGGAGTCCCGGCTCGGGCTCCGGGCGCAGCTGAAGGGCGACCTGCACAGCCACACCGAGTGGTCGGACGGCACGACCCCGATCGCCACGATGGCGCGCGCCGCCCAGCTCGTCGGGCTCGAGTACCTCGTGATCTCCGATCACTCGCCGAACCTCACCGTCGCCAACGGGCTGAGCGCCGAGCGCCTCGATGAGCAGCTCGGCGTGCTCGACGAGATGAACGCGGTCAACGAGCTCGGGGCCGGCGGCATCCGGCTGCTCTCGGGCATCGAGACCGACATCCTGCTCGACGGCACGCTCGACCAGAGCCCCGAGATGCTCGACCGACTCGACGTGGTCGTCGCGAGCGTGCACTCGAAGCTGCGCATGGAGTCGCGCGAGATGACCGAGCGGATGCTGCGCGCGATCGAGGATCCGCGCATGAACGTGCTCGGGCACTGCACGGGCCGCCTCGTCGAGGGCTCCCGCGGCACGCGCCCGCAGTCCACGTTCGACGCCCGCGCGGTCTTCGCCGCCTGCGCCGAGCATGACGTCGCCGTCGAGATCAACTCGCGGCCCGAGCGGCAGGACCCGCCCGACGACCTCATCCGGGTCGCGCTCGAGGCCGGATGCCGCTTCAGCATCGACACCGACGCGCACGCGCCCGGCCACTTCTCGTTCCTCGACCTCGGCGCCGCGCGGGCGGAGGCCAACGGGGTGCCCGCCGACCGCATCGTCACGACCTGGCCGGTGGATCGCCTGCTGGAGTGGGCCGGATCGAAGAAGCGCTGAGCCGCGTGCGCGGCATCCGTCGAAGCCGCCTAGGACGGACGGATGGCGCCCACGACCCGGTCGACGGTCGCCTCGTCGGTGGGCAGCTGCGCCTCCTCGAGTCGCTGCCGCGCCATCGACCGGAGGTCGTCGACGTTTCCGGCGGCGGCGTCGCCGCGCATCTGCTGGGCGAGGCCCGCGATCTTCTCGGAGTTCGTTGCCTCGTCGCTGCCGTCTTGGATGGGTGCATCCTGAGTGTCCATCGAGCCAGCGTCGCACGCGCGCGGCGGCCGCGCCCGCCCCTTGACAGCCGGGCCGGCGGATGCCACGGGCTCGGCGCCGCGCGTGGCAGCATGTCGGCATGGCCGATCGGAGCGAGTCCCTGTTCAGCTACGGCACCCTTCGCCTGCCCGAGGTGCAGCGCGCGACGTTCGGCGCCGAGCTCCCGACGAGCGACGACGAACTGGTCGGCTGGCGGCTCGGCGTGCTGCGCATCACCGACCCCGCGGTCGTGGCGCTCAGCGGGAGTGCGGAGCATCCGATCCTGGAGCGCACGGATGACGCGGACGACCGGGTCGCCGGCGCGGTGCTCGAGCTGACCGCCGACCAGCTCGCCGCGGCCGACGCGTACGAGGTCGACGACTACCACCGCGTCTCGGTGCGGCTCGCGTCGGGGCGCGAGGCGTGGGTCTACGTGCGCCGCGAGTGAGCTCGAGCGGTCGACCCGTGCTCAGCGGCCGCCGTGCTCGTCGTGGTGCTCGTCGTGCCCGTGGTGGTCGTGCTCGACCACGCGCTCGCCGGTGAGGGCGGCGACCGGAACGGCGCACGCGTCGCCGCGCCACGCCTCGATGCCCTCGCGGATCGCGAAGCCGGCGATCACGAGCGCCGCGACGGAATCGGCCCACGCCCAGCCGAGCACCGAGTTCAGGAGCAGGCCGGCCAGCAGCGCGCCGGACAGGTACGCGCAGATGAGCGTCTGCTTCGAGTCGGCGATGGCCGACGCGGACCCGAGCTCCCGGCCCGTGCGCCGTTCGATCCAGCTCACCGTCGGCATCACGATGAGGCTGATCGCCGCGAGCGCGATGCCGACCGGACTGTGCTCGGGCTCACGCAGGCCCACGAGCGAGAGCACGGCGTCGACCGACACGTAGGCGGCGAGGCCGAAGAACGAGAGCGCGATGATCCGCAGGGCGGTGCGCTCCCGCCGCTCGGGGTCGGGCGCGGCGAACTGCCAGGCGACCGCCGCCGCCGAGAGGACCTCGACGATCGAGTCGAGCCCGAAGCCGATCAGGGCCGCGGACGAGGCCGCGCCGCCCGCCACGAGGGCGACGATCGCCTCGACCACGTTGTAGGCGATGGTGAACGCCACGATGAATCGGATGCGGCGGCGCAGCAGTCGGGTGCGGGGCGAGACGGGCCGCTCGACGCCTGCCGGCATGGACGCGGCGGTCATCAGCAGCAGCCCGGGACGGTGCAGTGGTCGTCCATGCACGGTGCACCGTTGTCGACGGCCAGCACGCGTCAGCATGCGCCGACTCTACGCCGGATCGCTCAGGCGCCGACGGGCTCGCCGCCGGAGCGGGCACCGGCTCGGGCGACGGGCGGCTCGGCCGTGCGGGGCGCCGCGGCTCGGCGGGCTGCGGCTGGTGGGGCCGCCGGGGCTCGTCGATGCGGGTGGTCGGCGCGGGCTCCGGCATCACGACGAGTCCGGAGTTCGCGTTCGCGGACGACGCCATGAGCTCGAGCCATTCGCGATTCAGCAGCGGCCGGCGATTGCCCGAGTAGACGAATTCGAGCGGGATCGAAGGGCCGATCCAGCAGACCGCCTCCTGTGCGCCGTCGTCCAACGTGAACGTGAACGACTCGCGTCGACGGAGCTTGTTGATCACGACGACCTGGAGGTGCGCGAGCACGCGGTCGTCGATGGGGAGGGTCATCCGACCGTTGTAGACCAGCATGCCCACGGGGGTCTCCTGTCGATGCTGCGGCCGCATCGTCGGGTATTCCGATGCGGCGGGCGAGCCGAAGCCGAGCCCGGAGCGGCGCATCCCCCCGGTGCGCCGTTCCGCCTTGCCCGCGGCCAACGCTAGGGTCCGCATCGGCGGATGCCGCGCGGCCTGGACGAGTTCGTCCGATTGCGGACGGCGCTGTACCGAAATCGGACGGTTCGGTGACGGGTCGAGCAGGTCCTACGATGGATGCCCCGGCGACACCGCCGGGCGAGAGGAGCCGAGCGTGGTCGGGCTGCAGCGCGAATCCCAGTCGTTCCACGATCTCGACGGCGTCGAGCAGGCCCTCGGCGGCTTCTTTCCCGCTCTCCGGTACGGGGCCGTCGACCGTGCGAGCGTCCACGTTCGCATGGAGGTCGCGACCGCGGATCGGTTCTCGTTCGTCGACTCGGCGTGGGGCATGCCCGGAGCGGCGATCACCGGGTCCGCCGACCTGACCGTCGTGGCGAGCGGCGGAGACGGCTACCGCCTGTCGCACGGGCGGAACGAGATCGATCCCCGCGAGTCCTTCCTTGCGCCGGCCGAGGGGCTTTCGGCGACCTGGGAGACGCATCACGCGAGCATCGTCGTCCTCGACCTCGTCGCGGTCGAGGGGATCGCGCGAGCCGCGTCGGGCGACGCGTCGCTCAGGCTGCGACGCACGGGCACCGCCCCGTTGTCGCCCGAGCTCGCGGTGTACTGGTCGACGCTGCTGCGCGGCATCCGCACGACGCTCGACGAGTCGCCCGAGATGCTCGACGAGCCGCTGATCGCGGAGGCGACCTTCCGCCACCTCGCGACGGCGTTCCTGCACGCGTTCCCGACCAACTGGCTCGAGCACGCCGACGGCCGGCACGGCGGCTCGGCGGTCGTGCGCCGTGCCGTCGACTTCATGCACGCCCACGCGGGCGAGCCCATCACGATCACGGATGTCGCCGCGGCCGTGTTCATCTCCACGCGCGGCCTGCACTTCGCGTTCACCCGCGAGCTCGGCGAGTCGCCGGCGCAGGTCCTGCGCCGGATCCGGCTCGACGGCGTGCATGCCGACCTCCTGGCCGCGGGCCCCGAGACCACGGTCGCCGCGGTCGCCCGGCGCTGGGGCTTCGCGCACCTGCAGCGGTTCGCCGAGGCGTATCGGCGGGCGTTCGGCGAGAACCCGTCGGAGACGCTGCGGCGCTGACGCGCGACCTTGCGGCCCTGCCGCCATCGCGTCGCCGGGCCGAGTCGGCTCGCGCGATCGGGTTCCCCTTGCCGCCGGGCGGGTCGTGTTGCATGCTGGCCCGAAGCGGTGAAAGGGGCCGGGTGGACGCCACGGAGCGCCGCATCCGCTCGTTGCAGCGGATCGCGTACGGCGCGGACTCCAGCGACGCGGACCGCGCGCGAGCGGCCGCCGAACTCGCGGCGCTCGCCGCGCCGGATCGGGCGGAGCGCGCCGTGACGCCGACCGTGAGGAGCGCCCGCGGCGATGCGCCGGTCGACGCGGCCGCGACCGTACGGGAACCCGCGGAAGCGGAGGTCGCAGGGTCGGACGCCGCGGGGCCGGACGCCGCGGGGCCGGATGCCGCGGGGTCGACGCGCTGCCGCCGGTCCGCGCCCGCCGACGACCACGCGCACCGCCGCCGGGTCGTGCGCTGGGCGGCGGTCGCGGGCGTGATCGGGGTCGCCGTCGGGGCGGCTCTCGGATGGACCGCCGGCCAGCGGGTGCCCGAGCGCTCGACCTCGTCGGCGACGCTCTACGCGGAGTGGTCGCCGGCTCCGGGGGTGCCGCTCGGCGACACCCTCCTCCTGCCGCTCTTCGATCGGCTCCCGCTCGCGGACGAGGCACCGAGGGTGGCGGGCCTCGACGACGACATCGACGAGTCGTCCGTGCGGTTGCTCGCCGTCCGCACCGACGGGCCGTCGGCGTACTTCGTGCGCACGGTCGACGGCGTGGACGTCTGCCTCGTGCTGGTGCTGCCGAACGGGCCGTTCCGCCGCGCGTGCACGGTGAACGGGATCTTCCCGCTCGACGGGCTGGCGGTCGAGTACGGCGCGAGGGGCTACGGGCTCGCGGTCGCGCGGCTCAGCTCCGCGGGCACGGTGGCGCTGGGCCTCAGGGCATTCTGACCGGCGGGTCGCGCGCACGTCGTCACTAGAGTGGGCGCATGTCGGGTCGTGCTGCCGACGATCGCTCGGTCGCGGACAAGCTCTTCGCGATCGCCGACGCCTTCGCCGCCGGGGAGGACCTCTCGCTGAGCGAGATCGCCGCGCGTGCCCGCCTGCCGTTGTCGACCGCGCACCGCCTGGTCGCGGAGTGGGTCGCGTGGGGCGGCCTCGTGCGCGGCGACGACGGGCGATACCGACTCGGCATCAAGCTCTGGAGGCTGGGCGCGCGCCAGCCCACCGCCCGTCGCCTGCGCAGCGCGGCGCTCCCGTACCTCGAGGACCTGCTCGAGTCCACGCGCGAGCACGTGCACCTGGCCGTGCGCGACGGCCTCGGGGCGATCTACCTCGAGCGGCTCTCCGGCCGCGATGCCGTGCCGGTCATCTCCGACGTGGGGTCGCGCCTGCCGCTGCACGCGACCGGCGTCGGGCTCGTGCTGCTCGCGCACGCGCCGCCGGAGGTGCTCGGCGAGGTGCTCGCGTCGCATCCGCGCAAGTACCTGCCCAACACGCTCACCGAGGAGCGGGAGCTGCGGATCCGCCTCGCCGAGATCCGCTCGATCGGGATCTCGACCTCCGTCGAGGCGCTGACGCCGGGCGCGTTCTCGGTCGCGGCCCCCGTGCGGGATGCCTCCGGCGAGGTCGTCGCCGCGGTGTCGATCATCGCGCACGTCGAGCGCGTGACGGAGCCGCAGTTCGCACTGGGCGTGCGGATGGCGGCCCGGGGCGTCTCGACCGCGCTCGGCTGGCGCCCCTGACGGACGCGGCATCCGGATTCTTCCACTGGGTGGAAGTCGGCCACCGGCGCGGCGCGGGAACGGCGAGGATCGACGCACCTTCCCAGTGACGCGAGAGGCGGCATCCGTGCACCAGACCACCGGAGTGGCGATCATCGGCGCGGGCCCGGCGGGCCTGCTGCTCGGCCACATCCTCGGCCAGGCGGGGGTGCCGTTCACGATCCTCGAGCGCTCGTCGCGCGAGCACGTGCTCGGCCGCATCCGCGCCGGCGTGCTCGAGCAGGGATCGGTCGACATCCTCGCCGAGCTCGGGCTCGACGCCCGCCTGCGCGAGCGCGGCCTCACCCACCACGGCATCTACCTGCAGTTCGAGCGCCAGCGGCACCACGTCGACTTCCAGGAGCTCGTCGGCCGCACCGTCACCGTCTACGGGCAGCAGGCGCTCGTCACCGACCTGCTCGCCGAGCACGAGCGCCTCGGCTCGCGCATCGTGTTCGAGGCCGACGACGTCGAGCCCGTCGGCATCGCCGGCAGGCGACCCGAGGTCATCTACACGAAGGACGGCGAGGTGCACGAGCTCGAGTGCGACTTCGTCGTCGGCGCCGACGGCTACCACGGCATCTGCCGCCAGCGAGTGCCCGCCGGCGACCTGCAGGTGTTCGAGCGCAGCTACCCGTTCGGCTGGCTCGGGATCCTCGCCGACGTGCCGCCCTCGACCGACGACCTCATCTACGCGCTGCACGCCGACGGCTTCGGCATGCACTCCATGCGGTCGCTCGAGGTGTCGCGCCTCTACGTGCAGGTCGGACCCGACGAGTCGATCGACGAGTGGAGCGACGCCCGCATCTGGGACGCGCTGCAGACCCGCCTCGGCGTCGACGGCTGGGAGCTGCAGGAGGGCCCGATCACCGAGAAGTCGATCACGCCGATGCGCAGCTTCGTCGTCTCGACGATGTCGAGCGGGCGGATGTTCCTCGCCGGCGACGCCGGCCACATCGTGCCGCCCACGGGCGCGAAGGGCCTCAACTCGGCGATCGCCGACGTCGCGATGCTCGGGCGAGCCATCCTCGACCACCGCGCCGGCGACTCGACCGGTCTCGACCGGTACAGCGACCGGGCGCTCGCGCGCCAGTGGAAGGTGCAGCACTTCTCGCAGTGGATGACCGAGATGCTGCACGTGCACCACGAGGTTCCGGATGCCTCGGCGCGGGCGTTCCGCTACCGCAGCCAGGTCGGCCAGCTCGAGTACGTCACCGGCTCCGAGCACGCGATGCGCAGCCTGGCCGAGCAGTACGCCGGCCTCCCGTTCTGAGCCGACCCGCACCCCGATCCACCTCCCGAGGAGCACCATGACCGACACCGACCGAGACGACCTCGAGATCCACGCGGGCCTCGAGCCGACGCCGAGCACGTCGTCGTCGGCGTCCAGCCGACGCTCGAGCAGGCCACGATCTCGGCCGAGATCGCCGAACGCCACCGGGCCGAGCGCGAGGCGGCCGGCGGCGGCGCACTGCCCACGCATCCCCCGCGCGACTTCGCGCCCTACCGCTCGACGACGCTGCGGCATCCGACGCACGAGCTCGTGCGCGCCGACCCCGAGGAGATCGAGCTCGTCTCGCCCGCGTTCGGCCACACCGACGTGGCGGCCGAGGAGGGCGACCTCACCATCCAGCACGCCGGCGAGCCGCTCGGCGAGCGCATCATCGTGACCGGCCGGATCCTCGACGGCGACGGGCGCCCGGTGCGCAACCAGCTCGTCGAGATCTGGCAGGCGAACGCCGCCGGCCGCTACGTGCACAAGCGCGACCAGCACCCGGCGCCGCTCGACCCGAACTTCACGGGCGTCGGCCGGGTCATCACGGGCGATGACGGCGGCTACCGGCTCACGACGATCAAGCCGGGCGCGTACCCGTGGAAGAACCACCGCAACGCGTGGCGGCCCGCGCACATCCACTTCTCGTTCTTCGGCTCGGCGTTCACGCAGCGGCTCATCACGCAGATGTACTTCCCGGGCGACCCGCTGTTCGCGCTCGACCCGATCTACCAGTCGATCGTCGACCCTGCGGCGCGCGACCGGCTCGTGGCACGATACGACCACGACGTGAGCGAGCCCGAGTGGGCGCTCGGCTACCGGTGGGACGTGGTGCTCACCGGGTCGCGGGCCACCTGGATGGAACCGGAGGACGCCGATCATGCCTGACTTCTCGTCCCAGCAGGGCCCGTTCCTGCAGACCCCGTCGCAGACGGTCGGCCCGTTCTTCGGCTACGCGCTGCCGTACGCCGGCGGCCCCGACGTGGCACCGCCGTGGCATCCCGACGCCGTCCGCTTCCACGGCACGGTGTACGACGGCGCGGGCGATCCGGTGCCCGACGCCGTCATCGAGATCTGGCACGCGGATGCCGCGGGCCGCCCCATCGCCGTGCGCGGCAGCCTCGAGCGCGACGGCCACGGCGTCACGGGCTTCGGGCGCGCCGCGGTCGACCGCGACGGCCACTACGCGTTCACGACGGTGAAGCCCGGCGCCACGCGAGCGGATGCCGCGCCCTACGTGCTGGTGACCGTGTTCGCCCGCGGGCTGCTGCACCACCTCTTCACCCGGGCGTACTTCGACGACGAGGCCGAGCGCAACGCGCGCGACCCGTTCCTCGCGAGCGTCGACGCGTCGCGGCGCGGCACGCTCGTCGCCGCGGCCGACGGCGCGGGCGGCTACCGGTTCGACATCCGCCTGCAGGGCGACGGCGAGACGGTGTTCCTCCAGTTCGAGGGCGTCGCCCGATGACGGCGCCGGCGGCGTTCGACTGGGGGCTCCTCGAGCCCCTGGGCGGTGCGGCCGCCGCGGCATCCGACGACGCCGTGCTGGCGGCGCTCGTCGACGTCGAGCGCGCGCTCGTGCTCGCGTGGGGCGACGTGTCCGACGACGCCGACGAGGCCGACGACGCCGCCCGCTGCGCGAGTCGCGGGCCGTGGCCGACGCCCTTCGCGTCGACGCGCTCGACGCCGACGCGCTGCTCGCCGGCGCGCGCGAGGGCGGCGTGCCCGTGATCCCGCTCGTGGCGCAGCTGCGCGCACAGGCCGAGGCCGCCCACCCGGGATCGGGATGGCGCGTGCACGACGGCGCCACGAGCCAGGACATCCTCGACTCCGCCCTCGTGCTCGTCGCGAAGCGCGTGCTCGACGCCGTGCGCGGTCGGCTCGTCGCGGCGGGCGAGAGCCTGGCGGAGCTCGCCGACGCCGAACGCTCGACCGTCTCGATCGCGCGCACGCTCGGCCAGCACGCCGAGGCCGACCACGTTCGGCGCGCACGTCGCGACCTGGCTCGACGCGGTCACGAGCGCGATCGAGGTCGTCGACGCGTCCCGCTTCCCGGTGCAGCTCGGCGGCGCCGTCGGCACCGGGCTCGCGTTCGACGAGCGGCAGCCCGGCGTCACGCCGCGCCTGCGGGCCGCGACGGCCGCGCAGCTCGGACTCGACGACCCCGGGCGCGCCTGGCACACCGACCGCACGCCCGTGCTCGCCCTCGGCAACGCCGCCGCGGCGGTCGTCGCGGCCTGCGCCCGCATCGGACGCGACGTCGCGTTCCTCGCCCGCACCGAGATCGGCGAGCTCGCCGTCGCGCGCGCGGGCGGATCCTCGGCCATGCCGCACAAGCGCAATCCCGTCGACGCCGTGCTGCTCACCGCGAACGGACTGCGGGCCGCCGGCCTCGTCGCCACGCTGCACGCGGCGGCGGTGTCGCAGGACGCCCGGCCCGCGGGGGAGTGGCACGCCGAGTGGCAGGCCCTCCGCTCGCTGCTCCGCCTGGCCGCCGAGAGCGCGGATGCCGCGGCCGACCTCGTCGCCGGGCTCACCGTCGAGCACGACGCGATCGAGCGCACCCTCGCACTGAGTCCCGAGCTCGTGCGCGACCGCGACGCGGTCGTGGCCGCCGCCGGCGCGGTCGTCGACGCCGCCGTCGCCCGATTCCATGCCGTCACGGAGGCCGCACGATGACCGTTCCCCGCCTCACCGGATCCGTCACGGCCGCCGCCCCGACCGCCGACGCGACCGAGCTCCTCGTGCTGCTGCCGTCGCTCGGCACCACCACCGAGCTCTGGGACCGCGTCGTCGCGGCGCTGCGTCCGACGCTGCCCGCCGTGCGGATCCTCCGCATCGACCTCCCCGGCCACGGCGCCAGCCCGGCCGCGCGCGACCCGTTCACGATCCCCGAGCTCGCCGAGGGCGTGCTGCGCGTGGTCGACGAGGTCGGCGGGGGACGCTTCCACGTCGCCGGCGACTCCCTCGGCGGCGTCGTCGCGCTCGAGCTGGCGGTCGCGGCATCCGCTCGGGTCGCGAGCCTCACGATGCTCGCGAGCGGCGCCCGCATCGGCACCGCCGACGGCTGGGCCGAGCGCGCCGCGAGCGTGCGCGCGTCGGGCACGGCGTCGCTCGTCGGCGGGCAGCGCGCAGCGCTGGTTCGCGCCCGGCTACCTCGAACGCGAGCCCGACGGGCCGGGCGGGCGGGCGCTGCGCCTGCTCGTCGACGTCGACGACGAGTCGTATGCGCGCTGCTGCGAGGCCCTCGGCGGGTTCGACCGCACCGCGGATGCCGCCGGGCTGGCCGTGCCCGCGCTGCTCGTCGCGGGCGAGCACGACGGCGTCACCACCACCGAGGCGATGCGCGCGCTCGCCGCCGAGGTGCCGGGTGCGCGGTTCGTCGAGCTCGCCGACTCCGCGCACCTGCCGCCGCTCGACCGGCCCGCCGAGGTGGCCGCGCTCATCGCCGAGCGGGTGCGGTCGACGGATGCCGCGACCGGCGACGCCGCGACGGCGCGATGCGTCGACCCGCGGCATGGCCGTGCGCCGCGCCGTGCTCGGCGACGCGCACGTCGACGCGGCCGTCGCGGCCACCACCCCCGAGACGGCGCCGTTCCAGGACTTCATCACCCGCTACGCGTGGGGCGAGATCTGGGCGCGCCCCGACCTGTCGCGGCGCGAGCGCTCGATCGCCACGCTCGCGAGCCTCGTCACGGGCGGCCACGAGGCCGAGATCCGGATGCACGTGCGGGCCGCGCGGCGCAACGGGCTCGAGCGCGCCGAGATCACCGAGGTCATCCTGCACACCGCGCTCTACGCCGGACTTCCGGCCGCGAACGCCGCCCTCGCCATCGCGCGCGAGGTCTTCACCGAGGAAACGGACGTCGAGGAGAACCATGGATAAGACGTACGCGAGCGCGGCCGAGGCCGTCGCCGACATCCCCGACGGGGCATCGCTCGCCGTCGGCGGATTCGGCCTGTCGGGGGTGCCGATCGTGCTGATCCGGGCGCTGCTCGGCGCAGGGCACCCGCGACCTCGAGGTGGTCTCGAACAACTGCGGCGTCGACGGCTGGGGCCTCGGCGAGCTGCTGGCCGCCGGCCGCATCCGCCGGGTGATCGCGTCGTACATCGGCGAGAACAAGGAGTTCGCCCGCCAGTACCTCGGCGGCGAGGTCGAGGTGGAGCTGACCCCGCAGGGCACCCTGGCCGAGCGGCTCCGCGCGGGCGGCGTCGGCATCCCGGCGTTCTACACCGCGACGGGCGCGGGCACGGCGGTCTCCGACGGCGGCATGCCGATCCGGTACGCGGCCGACGGGTCGGTGGCGCTCGCGAGCGACCCGAAGGAGCTGCGTCCGTTCGACGCCTTCGGCCGCACGCGCGAGTACGTGCTCGAGCGCGCGATCCGCACCGACGTCGGCCTCGTGCGGGCCGCGGTCGGCGACCGGCACGGCAACCTGCGGTTCGAGAAGTCCGCGCGCAACTTCAACCCGCTCGCGGGCATGGCCGGCCGGTTCACCATCGCCGAGGTCGACGAGCTCGTGGAGCCCGGAGTCCTCGATCCCGACGACATCCACCTGCCCGGCATCTACGTCGACCGCGTCGTCGTGCTGAGCCCGGAGGAGTCGGCCGACCTGCCCATCGAGAAGGTCACCACCCGCCCCAGGAAGGACGCCTGATGCCGCTCACCCGCGATGAGATGGCCGCCCGCGCAGCCCGCGAGCTCGTCGACGGCACCTACGTGAACCTCGGCATCGGACTGCCGACGCTCATCCCCAACCACCTGCCCGACGGGGTCGAGGTGGTGCTCCACTCCGAGAACGGCATCCTCGGCGTCGGCCCGTACCCGTGGGAGGGCGAGGAGGACCCGAAGCTCATCAACGCGGGCAAGGAGACCGTCACCGTGCTGCCCGGGGCGGCGTACTTCGACTCGGCCGCGAGCTTCGGCATGATCCGCGGTGGTCGCATCACGACCGCCGTGCTCGGGGCGATGCAGGTGTCGGCGCACGGCGACATCGCGAACTGGGCGGTGCCCGGCAAGATGGTCAAGGGCATGGGCGGGGCCATGGACCTCGTCAACGGCGCCGAGCGGGTCATCGTCGTCATGGAGCACGTCGCGAAGGACGGTTCGGCGAAGCTCGTCGAGCAGTGCACGCTGCCGCTGACCGGGCGGGCGTGCGTCGACCGCATCATCACCGACCTCGCCGTGATCGACGTCACCGCCGACGGGCTCGTGCTCGTCGAGCTCGCGCCCGGCGTGACCGTCGAGCAGGTGACGGATGCCACGGGCGCACCGCTCCGCGTCCCCGCCGAGCTGTCGGCGATCGTCGTGAGCGAGCTGCGCGAGGTCGTCGTCTGCTCGCCGCTGCGCACGCCCGTCGGACGCATGGGCGGCGTGCTCGCCCCCGTGTCGGCGCTGGAGCTGGCCACGACCGTGCTGCGGGCGCTCCTCGACCGCACGGGTCTCGACCCCGCCGCGGTCGACGGCGTGATCGGCGCGCAGGGCTACCCGACGATGGAGGCGCCGGCGTTCGGCCGGGTCGCGGCGCTCGACGCCGGCTTCCCCGTGACGACGACCGGGTACCAGCTCGACCGCCGCTGCGGGTCGGGGCTGCAGGCCGTGGTCAACGCGGCGATGGAGGTGCAGACGGGCGTCGCCGACGTCGTGATCGCCCTCGGCGCCGAGTCGATGTCGAACGCGCCGCTCTACACCGTGGAGGGCCGCCGCGGCATCGCCGGCGCCGGGCTCATGCTGCACGACGCGCTCGCCCGCGGACGCGCCACGGTCGGCGGCTCCCGATTCCCGACGCCCGAGGGCAACGTCGGCGCCGCCGAGGTGCTGCGCGCCGAGTACGGCATCTCCCGTCGAGCGCAGGACGCCCTCGCCCTGCGCTCGCACCAGCGGGCGGTCGCCGCACAGGAGTCGGGCGCGTTCGACGACGAGCTCGTGCCGGTGGAGGTCCCGGGCCGTCGCGGCACCGTGACCGTCGACCGCGACGAGCATCCTCGCGCCGACACGTCGCTCGAGGCGCTCGCCGCCCTGCGGCCGGTGCTGGGACGGAAGGATGCCGCAGCGACCGTGACGGCCGGCAACTCCAGCGGGCAGAACGATGCGGCCGCAGCGTGCGTCGTCACGACGCCCGAGCGCGCGTCCGAGCTCGGGCTCACCCCCGTGCTGCGGCTCAGGTCGTGGGCGGTGGCGGGCAACGACCCGCTGCACTTCGGCGTCGCGCCGGTGCCCGCGGCGAACCTCGCGCTGCAGCGCGCCGGCATCCGCTTCGACGACCTCGACGTGATCGAGCTCAACGAGGCCTTCGCGGTGCAGGTGCTCGCGTGCCTCGCCGACTGGGGCCTCGACGCCGACGACCCGCGACTGAACCCGCGGGGGAGCGGCATCTCGATCGGGCATCCGATCGGCGCCACCGGCATCCGCATGCTCGCGACCCTCGCGCACGAGCTGCCCGCCCTCGACGGCGAGCTCGCGCTCGAGACCATGTGCATCGGCGGCGGCCAGGCACTCGCGGCGGTGTTCGAACGGGCCTGACGCGCTCGACCGAGGGTGCTGGCGGGTCAGCCGGGGGGACGCGTTCCCCGGTGGAGCTCCACCGCGCGGGCGTGCCCGGGTGCGTCGGGATCATCGACGATCGGGCGATCGGCCATGAAGAGGCGGATGATGTGGGCGAGCTCCTCGGGGTGGCTGAAGTTGATGGCGTGCGCCGCACCCTCGATCATCACGAGTACCGCGGAGTCGTTCTCGGTCTTGGCCGCGATCTCGCGCACGACGGACGGCGGCGGCATCAGCGGATCGCGGTCGCCGACGACGATCAGGGTCGGGATGCGCAGCCCGAGCAGGCGCTCGAGCGTCGGGTAGCGGGTCAGGGCGCGGAACATCCGCACGGTGCTGGGGATGCCGAAGCGCAGGTAGTCGGGCACCGCCACCCGCATCAACTGGTTCGGCTCTCGCGTCCCGTCGCGAGCGATCTGGCTCATGGCGCCGATCAGCGGCTGGTTGTACTTGCCTCCCGCCGGCGACACGAGCACCGCACGGTCGATCCGTTCGGGATAGAGGTACGCGAACTCGCTGATGACCGGGCAGCCCATGGAGTTGCCGACGAGCGTTGCCGACTCGATCCCGCGATCGTCGAGGAACCTCGCCGCGGCGTGGGCGAGGCCGGGCATGTCGAGCGCTCGGGGTGCCCTCCAGCTCAGTCCGAATCCGGGCAGGTCGGGAACGAGCGTGTGGAACTCGTCGCTCAGCAGCTCCGCCGTCGGCAGCAGGTACCGCCCGGAGAGGCCGAACCCGTGCAGGTGCACCATCGCGGGAGCTCCCGGCGGGCCTGGGGCTTCGCGGTAGAACACGTCGACGTCATCGATCCTCGTCCAGCGCTCGGCCAGGCTCGATGCGGGGCGCTTGGGACTCCGTCGTTCCCGGTGCCGCGAGTCCGCCTCCACCATGGCGGCCCCCGATCCACGTGCGCGTGCGCTGCCGTTCAGCGCTGATCTCACGGTGATTCTACGACGAAGCCGCACGTCAGAAGCCGAGCGCCGCCACCCGTCGTCGGAGTGGACGAGGGCGTCGCTCGCGGAGCCCATCCGCGGCTGACACGCCGAACACGCTGGGCGAGCGGTGGCAACGCCGAGCGGCATCCGAGAGGATCGATGACGTGAACTGGATCTGGACGGTGGCGGGGATCGTCCTCATCGTGCTTGGACTCAACGAGGTCTTCCACACGCTCCTTCACCCCACCGGTAAGGGGCGGCTTTCGCACTTCGCCGCGAGCAGCGCCTGGCAACTGTCATCGCGTCTCGGCCGGCGCGGACGAACGGTGGCGGGACCGCTCGCGGCGGTCGCGGTGGTCAGCACCTGGGCGGGGCTCCAGATCGCGGGCTGGACTCTCGTGTACCTCCCGCACGTACCAGACGGTTTCGCCTACAGCCCCGATATCCACCCCGAGGCCAGCCCGGCCATCGTCGAGGCGTTCTACTTCTCCATGGTGAGCATGTCCACGCTCGGCCTCGGCGACGTGTACCCGATCGACCCGTGGCTGCGCGTGTTCGCCCCAGTGCAGGCGCTGATCGGCTTCGCACTGCTCACCGCCGCAGTCGCCTGGTTCCTCGAGCTCTATCCCGGGCTCGGCCGCCGCCGGGCGCTCGCACTGCGGATCGCACTCATGCACCAGGCCGACACCGCCGGTCACCTGCTCAGTATGGAATCGGCGACCTCGAGCGCTCTGCTCGACTCGATCACCCGCGACCTCGCCCAAGCCCGGGTCGACCTGTGGCAGAACGCCGAGTCGTACTACTTCACCGAGGACGACGCCGCGGCCTCGCTCGCCGCTCAACTGCCCTACGGCCTGCACCTTGCGAAACTCGCGCGTCGCGCCTCCGACCGGACCGTCCGCATCAGCGGGCAGATGCTCGAGGAGGCGATCGACGACTTCGCCGGCATCCTCCTGCATCGCTTCATCCCCGCCCGCGACGACACGGACGCGATCCTGCGGGAGTACGCGCGACAGCATCGACAGCGACCGGCGGCCACGGGGGAGACGACCGAGTCGTCCGAGGAGTGAGTGCCGTCGATCGCTGCGACGAAGGATTTTCCATACAGGTCCATCCAGATCCCCGCGTGCGCTGCCGTTCAGCGCTGATCTCACCGGTGATTCTACGACGAAGCCGCACGTCAGAAGCCGAGCGCCGCCACCCGCTGCTCGGAGTCGACGGGGCCGTACTTCAGCAGCTGCTCGTCGGTGCAGACCTCGATCGCCGCGGGTGCGGTGAGCGGAACGGTCGCGCCCGGCAGCGTGAGCGTCAGCTCGGTGGCCGTCGCCGGGAGCTCGCACGTCGGGCGCCCGACCACCGGCTCCGCACGGCGCACCCAGATCCAGACGTACGCCGAGGCGCCCGGATCGACGGTCACGGTGGTGCCCGCCCGGTCGAAGCCGTCGACCCGCTCTTCGTCGTAGGACACGGTCACCGGCTGGCCGTCGGAGAGGAATTCGACACCGCCGGGGAATCCCGTGAGGTCGCACGGCGCTGCACCCTCGTTGGTGAGCTGGATGGTCGCGGTCACGGGCACCTCGCTCTCGGGGTTCCACAGCAGTTCGGCGCTGAACTCGTCCTGGCAGGCGGTCGGGCCTGCCGGTGCCTCGGAGGTCGGCGTCGACGCCGAGGTCGTGGGGCTCGCGGCATCCGGGATCACCGGGTCGTTGGGGAGGGTGCATCCGGTGAGGGCGAGGCCGATGAGCATCGCTCCGGCGACCGCGGTGACTCTCGCGACGTTGGGCATGGCGGCCAGCGTACTGGCAGGGCGGAGCCGCGAGACGGGCCTCGCGCGTGAGCTGTGGATGAGGATCCCTCGGCTTCGTGGGTCGGACGGACCCGTCGCCACCACGTCCGCCGGCGGCTCCCGGCGACCGACGCCTTCGCCTTCCACGCAGCGAGCAGCTCGTCGATGGCCTCGTCGTACTGCAGGGTGCCGAGGTAGTCGTTGTGACGTGCGATCATCCAGACGTACTCGCGGGGAGCGCGCTCGCTCGCGCCGTGGTCGATGAGGTTGCCGCCGCTCCTGTACCCGGCGGCGGGGAAGCCGAGGTAGTCGGTGCGGCGCCAGAGATTGCGCCAGCGCGGCGGCACGCCGGCGGCGAGGTCGCCACCGAGGACCTCGACGAGGGTCGGGCGCACCGGGGTCTTCGCCTCGGCAGTGCCGGAGGCATGGTTCTCCGGCACGGTGGTCGGCTTCTCGTGCGCCGAGAGATCCTGCCGCCGCCGTGTCTTCTTGAGACCCCATTCCTCGCGCACCTGTGCCGCCCACGGGTCGGGGCTGACGAGGTGCGGGCGCAGGGTGCCCGGCGCGCCGAGCACCTTCGGGCCGAACACCTCCGGGAAGAACCGCCCGAAGTACGCGCGGAGCTGCACCCCGTAGGTGAGCAGCGCGATCCGGTCGATGAGCTCCGGCGCCGGAGTCGGCCCCCTCCTGACGACATCCGCCTCGGCGCCCGGCTGATCCGACGAATCCTTCCCGGCCCAGATCGAGAAGATGGTCGCGATCGCGATCGGTGCACCCATCGAGTGCGCCGAGATGATCACATGGTGATCCGGCGCCGGCGCGGTCTCCAGCCACTTCTCGAGGCGCCCCCTGAGTTCGGGCACCGAGCGCTCGGCGTAGCACGGCGGAGTGAACGGGTGTCCCGCACGCGGGAAGAAGCTGAAGATGTCCCACACCAACCCGAGCGGCCGGTCGGTCGCGGTGACCGCGTCGGTGATCACGTACGTCGCCGCGGCGATGGCCAGCAACCCGAGTACCCACCCCGCCACGGAGGTCACCCCCGGCCACATGTTCCAGTCGGCGATCTGCTCTGCGATCCACGGGACCGTGAGCGGCACCAGGGCGAGGGCGGTGAGGATCGCCAGTGCTGCGAGCAGCGGCTCGCCGCGGTGCGCGAACCCGGCGAACTGGCGCGCTGCCGCGATCTTGCGTGCGCGGTCTGCAGGCTTCTGCTCGAATTGCGGATACTTCGGTCTCGCGCCGGAGGGTTCGTCGGACGCCGATGATGTCCTCGATGCCGAGCAGGTTCTCGTCCTGCTTCGCTCGTGGCTTCGACGTGCCTTCGGGGAACGACAGGTGAGGCACCGTGAACTTCGGGAACCGCCGGAACGCGGCGACCGCGACGATCGCCGCGATGGCCAGCACGACGACGAGCATCACGAGCAGGGTCACCGCGAACCGCACGTAGAAGTCCGGCGGGGTGAGTGCGACCGGGGCGGTGCTCGTCGCTGCGTCCGCGGCATCCGGTGCCGGCGCTGGAAGCTGCCGCCAGAACTGAACGTTCTTCGGCGACTCGGCCGGTGTCGTCAACCACGCGTGCATGCCGATCACGAGCAGGCTCGTGATCACCATCGACGCGAACAACGCGAGCAGCAGGATCACGGCGGGGCCGTTGCCGTGCCAGCCGGCTCGGGCGCGCGCTGCTTTCTCGGCCCTGCTGTGGAAGAGGTATCCGACGCCGATGACGGTGATGGCCACGATGGCGACCGCCGCCCATGACAACCACATCCGCCAGTCGTCCGCCTCGTCGCCGAAGACGTGCGGGACGATCTCCGCGACCACAACGCTCAGGAACGCGAGCACGACGAGCACGGCCGCGATCCAGCGGCGGATCCGATAGCCCCATGAGAGGCTCGCGACCGCGATCAGCGCGCAGAGGGTGGCGAGCACCCCCGGGGTGACCTCCAGGCCGACGAACGTCGTGTCGCCTGCCTGCCCGCTGTCGTGTGGACACCGAGATCGCCCAAACCAGCCAGACGACGTAGGCGACCACGCTGACGATCAGCAGGATGGTCGCGAGCGCACGCTTCGCCACGGTCGACATCCGCTTGCCGCTCAGCCCCCCGAGGATGACGATCGCCGCGGACGCCAGGAGCAGGATCGCGGCGACGACGCCCATCCAGAACGGCCACGGGGCGACCGCGGCGACCTGCCCGAGCCACTGGATGAAGAACGTGACCCGGTCGGGGAAGCCGACGTCGCCCGAGGCCGATGCGCTCGGCCACGGAACCGTGGCAGCTGCCTCGACGAGCGCGTCGTAGGCCAGCAGGAACAGCACGAGCGCGATGACCCCCGCGAAGTGCGCGCGCTCCGTCGTGTACGCGATGCGCGATTCGCGCCAGAACCCCTTCGTGGCAAGGAGCGGGGGACGGCGGCCCTTCGCCCGCACCGCGTCGCGCACGGCATCGGGCTCTGTGCCGGGCCCGGCCTCGGCGTCGTCCGCACTGAGCCGATCCGGGTCGTACTCGCCGCGGGCGCGCCGGGCGATCCAGTAGATGAGGGCCAACAGGAGGATCGGGGCGATGCTGAGCAGGGCCGAGCGCGCGATGCGACTCCATGTCTCGAGCCCGTCGATCCACTGCGGCAGTGCCGCGCAGACGAGCCTGGGGTCCTCGTTGAAGCACTGCACCGCGACGAGGTCGACGGCCACCGACATGAACCCCGTCGTGTAGAAGAGGGTCTGCAGCAGCGCGAAGATCCTGATCCACGTCGCGCCGGGGCCGCCGACCCACACCGGCGGCTTCTCCGTCTGGCCGGTCTCCTCCGTTGAGCCGGCGCTCCTGCGTTCGCGCGGCCCTCCTGCGTTCGGTGCCGGTCTCCTGCGTTGGACGAGTCTTCCTCGGCGGAACGGAGTGCTCCGTCGGGCCGGGAATGCTGCGCCGCGACCAGTAGGCGAGGTTGCAGAGCGCGAACGGAAGGATGAAGAGCCATCCGAGGTGCACGAAGGCGCGACCGACCAGCGCGAGTGCCGAGCCTCCTGTGCGCGCCTGGTTGCCCCAGGAGTAGGCCTCCACACGGTGATCGGCGAGCCCGGACCGCGGTCTCGCGGTATCGGCGCCCTTGCGCTGCCAGAACGATCCGAGTGCGTCCCCCTCCGCCTTCACCACCCCGTCGGGCTCGGTGAGGAGCATGTCGGCAGGCGGCGCATTGGCGATGCCGTGCACCCGCACCTCGAGCACGCGTGGCTCCCCCATGTCCACCCTCCCCCCAGATCGGTAGACGCGCCAGATTCTATTCCTCGAGGAATCCTCGCTCGCATCCCCCATTCGAGGGCCCCGCTCGCCGTCGCCTGCTCGTCGGCCGCGACCGACTCCACCGCGGGGCGGTGATTCGCCGTCGGCGCGATCGACGCGCGAGCCCGAGCAGGGCATGTTCATGCCCTCGTCACCGGCTGTCCGTTGCCCGATGCCGGCAACCGGCGGACAATGCACGCATGAGTGATCCGGTTGAGGGTACCCTGCACGCATGGCGGCGCCGCGGATCTACCTGAGCGAGGGTGCCCTCACCGTGACCGCGTTTCCTCTCTCGGAGGACCTGGGCTTCGTGGTCCATGTCGGTGACGACGATCCCGACGGGGTCTATCTGGGCGCCGTCTTCCACGAGGACGCTCGGTGGGTCGCGTACGGACCGGAAGACCCGGCGGGAGGCGTCGACGTCCTCGGTTCCGGCGAGGACCTGGATGAGGTCGTCGAGCAGTGCTTCCTCACCCAGGTCCGCATTGCCGATGACTCGGATGAATGACGGAGCGATGACGGTGATGGTCTCGTCTCAGCCCCGGACGCCGTGCTGCGGCCAGAAGTCCGGATCGGGTTCGATCTGCTCGACGACGTCGATGTACAGGCCGTTCGGATCGAGGAGGCCGAAGCGGCGCTGGCCCCACGGCTCGTCGCGAAGCTGGTACTCGATGGCGACGCCGCTGCGCCGGAGCTGCTCGAATGCGCCGGCCGCGTCGGCCACCTGGAGGGTGAGGAACGAGCTCGAACCGGGCGTGACGGCCGGGCCGCTCGGCGGGCTGGTGGGGTGCTCCTCGAGCACGAAGGCGATCGCGCCATGCTCTTCGCCGGGCAACGCCAGGAGCACGAAGAAATCGGATTCGAAGAGCACCTCCAGCCCGAGCGTGCGCGTGTAGAAGTCCGTTGTCGTGGCGAGGTCGTTCACGAACACGACGGGATAGGCATCCTCGAATCGCATGCGTTCACGCTACCCGCGCGATCCATGATCCGGGCGGCGACGTCGCGTCGTCACTCGGGAACGAGTTGCGCTTCCCGAGTGGCACGCTGTTCAACGCGTAGCCGTATGCCGCGTCGCCGACCCTCGGCATGAGCTGCTCGTCGAGCACGAACAGGATCTCGTCGCCGATCGGCCAGTACGCATCCAGGCCTTCGGGCGCGCCGGTATCGAGCCGGTAGACCGTCGCATCGGGGTCGAGCGCCATGCCCTGCCCGATACTCCACGTACCCTCGTTCACCTGGCGATCGTTGCTCACCCCCACCCGGATCCGGGACATGACGTACGTCGTCGGCGCGTTCGACTCCGGGTCGCGGTACAGCACGAGGCCGAACTTCACGCGCTGGCAGTCCTCCGCCGGCGAGTCGTCGATCTCGCACGGCACGTGGTTCTCGAAGTCGACGAACGCCGGATCGCCCGCGTCGTTCGCAGCGGGATACCACGATGGGAACTCCGTCTGCCGAGCGGGCGCGTTCGCTGCGAGCACCCCGGCGGCCACGACCAACGCAGCGCCTGCGCCCGCGACGATTGCGACGATCACCCATCCGGTGCGCTTCATCGACCCTGTCACCTCTGCAGCAGCGTATGACGTTCGCAGGGGCGCAGCAACGCTGGGAGAAGCAGAACAACCCCCTGTCAGTTCTTCGAGATGGAAGAGGGAAGCGGGCTCCAGGCGATTCCATCGGGCTTGCGACCCGTCTCCATCCGACGCAGCACCCGACCCGCTCGGATGTCGACCTCCACGACGCAGTCGTCGGCGTCACAGGCGGAATACGCGCGGACGCCGTCGGGATGCAGAACGATCGCCTGAGGGTGCTTCGGCGTCGGGACTCGATGCACGACCTCGCCGGAGAGGCGATCGACCACCGCTATCTCCGAAGCCTTCCTGAGAGCCACGACGATGTGCGAACCGCCGGCCGTCACGGCCGTGCCGAATCCGATCGACGGCAGCTCGATCCAGGCGACATGCTCGACGAGGTCCGTATCGATCACGGCGATGCGCGGCGAACCCTGGTCCGCCGTGTAGGCGAAACGTCCGTGGGGTTCGAGGCAGATGCGATTCACCTCCTCAGCGACCTCCACGACGCCGAGGAGCGTGCGCGAAGGGACATCGATGACGCTCACGCTCCCAGGGCCGACGTTCGCCGTCACGAGGCGACTTCCGTCGACGCTGACCGCGAACGTGTGAGACTCCGCCTGGCCGGTCGGCAGCCGCGCGACGACGCGACGTGTTCGCCGGTCGATCACGGTGACTGATTCGTCGAGTTCAGTGGAGATGATCACGCGATCGTTCGTGAGCAGACTGGACTGGTGCGGACGGCTCGGGAAGGCCAGGCGGATATCGCCGACACGCTGGAACGTCAGGAGATCGACGATGTCGACCCGCCGGCCGTCGCTTCCGGGAGACCCGACGGGCGCATCGCTGTATACGGGCATGTAGGCGAATCGTCCGTCGCCTGTCGCGACGACCTCGTGCGGCGTGAAACCTGAAGCCGTCACCGCCCCTACCCGCTTCGAGGTTTCGAGGTCGATCACCTCGAGCGTGCTGTCGTCTTTGCAGACGACGAGCAATCGTCCGTCGTTCATGGCGCCTCCGCTCTCAAGTGAAGGGCACGACCGACGTTCGTGTCCATCTCGAAAACGCATCTCCCGCGGTTGGAGACCCGGTCGGCTTACTGGGTGGAACGGCCTTTGCCCCCCAGCTTCGGGGACGCCTAGATTCACACCACCCCCGGGCCGATCGCGCTTGGCGCACCCGAGGATTCAGCACGAACGATCAAAGGAGATCACATGAAATCGCTCATACGCTCCGGAGTCGCCCTCGTCGCAGCGGCAGCGCTTGGCGCGACCATGGCGGTCGGGGGAACGGCCTTGGGCACTGACAACGGAAACGGGAACGGACTCGCCGGACAGCCGACGACCGCCAGCCAGATCTACCTTGACGAGATCAAGGACTACGGCGTGTGCCGCGGTGCCGATCCCACCTGCTACAACGAATGGGGCAACGGCTGGGTCGAGGGTGAGCCGAAGCGCATCCTCATCTGGAGCCGCACCGCCGGTCCGCGCCACGCCCACCTCGGCACGCCGCTGGCACCGGGGCTGAACCCGCCGCTGAATGCCAACAACATCGCCCAGGCCGCGCTCATCGCCTGGGCGGCGGACCGCGGGATCGCAGCCGACTACACCGAGGACCTGTCGCAGTTCCGCCTGAACAACTACCAGGCGGTCGTGTTCCTGAGCTCCAACCGAGACACCCTCGACGACGCGGCGCAGACGACGCTGATGCAGTACATCCGCGGCGGCGGAGGGTTCGTCGGCATTCACAACGCGTTCGGAGCCGAGTACCACTGGCCGTACTACGAAGGCCTCCTGGGTGGGGCCAACTTCTACAACCACGGGCCGAACCGCGATGGCACGGTCGAGACCATCAACGGCGAGGACGTCTCGACGTCGTTCATGCCTGAGACCTGGGCGTTCAAGGACGAGTGGTACAACCTGGTGCCGTACCCGAGCTTCGTCAACGTCCTGCTCGAGGTCGACCAGGCCACCAGTGAGGCCACCGTGGCCGGCCATGGCGAGTCCCACCCGGTGAGCTGGTGCCAGTACTACGACGGCGGCCGGGCGTGGCTGACGACGCTCGGTCACGACGCTGCTGCCTGGACCGATGCTCCGCTGGCGGGAGACGAGTTCTTCAAGCAGCACGTGATGGAGGGCCTCGAGAGCGCCATGGGCATCAAGCCGTTCTGCGCGGCCTGACGCCGAAGCGAGGAACGCGGGTCCCCGGTAGAGGGGGTCTGAACCCTTCCGCGTGGAGGGTTCAGGCCCCCTTCTCATCGCCGTGCGACGATGCCACGAAGGGCCATGTCCCACTGAGTGGGATCATGTCAGCGTCGACGCGAGGTACGCTTGCCGCCCTCTCGAACTCGACGGATACTGCACTCATGCGATCCGGTCATGGAGACGAGCCGGTGTCCGTGCTCGACAGGATCCTCGGCATCCTCGACACCGTCCGCGAGTCGCACGGCTCGACCACGATCAGCCAGATCGCCCTGGCCACCGGTATCCCGAAGTCCACCGTCTCGCGACTCGTCGGCGACCTCACCCGGCAGCGATATCTGACGCGCACGGAGGATGGAGTCGTCATCGGTCTGAGGCTCTTCGAGCTCGGAGCGCGCGCCAGCACCCCCCGGCGTCTCAGTCGTCGCGGCCCTGCCGGTGCTGGCCGAGCTGTTCAATGCGACCGGTGAGCATCTGAATGTCGCGGTTCAGGAGGGGCGCGACATGCTCTCGGTGATCTCCGTGCGGGGTCGGTTGCGACCGGTCCCGTCCCGCGCGGGGGTTCGAGTGCCTTCGGTGACGACCGCGCTCGGCAAGGCGGTCCTGGCGTTCACGGACGACGAGTCGATCCTCGCCAGCGTGATGACCGGCCTCGACCCTCACCGGCGTCTCATGCTCGAGCGGGAGCTCGCCACGGTTCGCGCAGAATCGGTCGCCTTCGACCGCTGCGAGACATTCGCCGGAGTCGTCGGGGTCGCGAGCCCGATCCTGTCGCCGGAGCGGTTGCCGGTGGCGGCGATCTCCGTCGCGGGGCCGGTGACGGACATGGATGCGAACCGGATGATGCCGCTGGTGCGGCACGCGGCTCTCGCGCTCACGCACCGGCTGGCACTGCAGGTGGCCTGATCGATGCCGGATGCTGCCGCCCACGACGCGCTCGGCGTCCTCGACCGCATGACCTCCATCCTCGAGGCCTTCGACCAGGACGACAGGGGATTGGGCATCTCCGAACTCGCGCTGCGCGCAGGCCTTCCCAAGTCGACCGTCTCGCGACTGGTCGCGACGCTCGTGCGCCAGAGATACCTCGAGCGCGATGGGAAGCGGATACACCTGGGCATTCGGCTGTTCGAGCTCGGGCAGCTCGCGGAGCAGCCGCGGGAACTCAGGGTCGCCGCCCTGCCGGTGATGGCCGACCTTCGCAACAAGACGGGCGAGAACGTCCACCTGGCCATCCGCGACCGGCGCGAGATGGTCTGCATCGCCGTCATGCGTGGCCGCTCGGCGGCACCGCCGATCGTTCGCATCGGCGGACGGCTCCCGATCCATGCCACCGCGCTGGGAAAGGCAGTGCTCGCGCACTCGCCCCTTTCCGACGTCGAGGAGGTCGTCGCTTCAGGACTCGTCGCCTGCACGCCCCGGACGATCAGCGATCCGGCCGTCCTGAGGCGCCAGCTCGACGACATCCGACGGGGCGAGCTCGCCGCAGAGGTGGGGGAGTTCGCCGCTGGCGTGTCCTGCGCGGCGAGCGCGGTGTTCGCGCCCTCGGGCCGGCTCGTGGGGGCGGTCTCGGTCTCGGGATGCGAGGAAGGCTTCGACGCCGACCGGTTCGCGTCGGTGATCCGCGCTGCTGCGCTGACGCTCACGCGTCGCCTCGCCCCGGGTAGGCCGGGTGCGGTCTGACACCCGTCGGTGCACGCCTCAGTCCTTGCGACGATCCGTCATCGTCGCGACGATCACGTCGCCGATGAGCCGTCGGTGCGATTCCTGGAGCGCGGGGTCGAGCATGTCCCGGTCGAAGATGGCGGCGAACGTGTGCCGGTTCGCGACATGGAAGCAGGCGTAGGCACTGATCACCATGTGCACGTCCAGCGCATCGACGTCGTCGCGGAAGAGGCCGTCGCGCACCCCTCGCTCGATGACCTCCTCGAGCAGGGTGATGGCCGTGACGTTCTCCCGCAGGATCGTCTGGGACTGTCGCAGATGCTCGGCGCGATGGATGTTCTCGATGCTGACGAGTTGGATGAACTCCGGGTGCGTCGTGTGGTGGTCGTACGTCGCCTCCGCGAGCGTTCGCAGCGCCTCGTCGGGTGAGAGTTCGTCGATGCGGATGCCTCGCTCGACCTGGCGGATCTGCGCGTAGACGCGTTCCAGAACCGCGAGGTAGAGCCCCTGCTTCGAGCCGAAGTAGTAGTAGATCATCCGCTTCGTGGTGCGCGTACGCGCGGCGATCTCGTCGACTCGTGCGCCCGCGTAGCCGTTCGCCGCGAATTCGGCGGTCGCGACCTCGAGGATGTCTCCCTGGGACCGGATCGCACGCTCGGTCATCCCGCTGTCGCGCACATCGCTCAGCCGACCGGTCATTGCGAGCTCCCTCCGACGCCGGACTGCTCTTCAGCGCTGATGAGCGCACGGAAGTGCCGCTCCATCCGTTCACGATCGGGCGAGATGCCCGTGATGATTCGGAGACTAGCGCATGCCTGGCCCACGGCCATCCGACCGCCGTCGAGGACAGGATGCCCTCGATCGGCAGCCCGCCGGACGAGATCGGTCTCGAGCGGTCGGTAGACCACATCCGACACCCAGGCTCCCTCTCGCAGCAGGTCGAGGTCGAAGGCGATCCCCGGCACGTGGAGCATCCCCAGCGGTGTCGCGTGGACCACGCCGCTTGCGCGGGCGATGGCTCGGGGAAGGTCCTCCCGCGTGAGCGTCTCGATCGTCTGCGTCGGGAAATGAGCGCGCATGCGGGCGGCGAGCTCCTCCGCACGAGTGTCGTCGACGTCCGACAGGTCGAGCCGCTCTGCGCCCTTCGAGAGGAGCGCGTATGCGGTCGCAGCGCCTGCGCCGCCGCAGCCGATCTGCACGACGCGCTCGAATGATGCTTCCGGCAGGCCTGCCGTGAGACCGTCGCGGTATCCCATCCAGTCCGTGTTGTACCCGACGAGACGGTCATCGTCGAACACCACGAGATTCACCGCTCCCAGGTGCGCGGCATCCGGGTCCAGCTCATCGACGAGGTCGAGGACGAGCTGCTTGCAGGGGTGGGTGATGTTCATCGCGGCGAAGCCGGCAGACTCGGCTTCGGTGAGTATCGCGCCGACGTCCCCGGCCGGCCGGCCGAGCTCGATGAGATCCAGGATGCGGTACTCGTAGTCGAGACCCATCTCCGCAGCCTCTGCTTCATGCATCGCCGGCGTCAGGGATGCAGTGATGCCCTCGCCGATGAGACCGACGAGATACGGTCCTCGGCGCGGGCGAGGAGTCGAACCGGGCTCCCGCATCTGAGGTGTCACGGCGCATCCGGGATCTCGAAGTCGACCGTCGCAAGCGACGCCTTCACGGGTGCGGAGATCCTCAGCACCTCTGCGTGGGCTGGATGCCGCGTGTAGGCATCCAGTCCGTCGAGATCATCGAAGTCGGCGACGATCGCAAGCTCATGCGAGGTCGGGCCTCCCAGCACATCCGGCCCGACGCTCATGCTTCGCAGTTCCGGGATCTGCTCCGGCAGCGCCCGCAGGAGGGACATCCAGTGCTCCCGCTGTTCGGTCGTGAATTCGGGGACGAATCGAAAGACGGCGACGTGTCGGATCACGTGAGGGCTCCCTGACGTGCAGTGTGGCGATGCTGGTATTGGGCCGCGAGTCGGACGGGCGCGTTGAGCGCACCGTACCCCGCGTATCCACCACGTCGCTCGACGACTTCGAGGAACACGGTCCCGATCGGATGGGTATAGAAGTGCAGGAACTCCCCGGACTCGTCCCGGTCGTACATGACGTTCAGTTCCCTGAGCTCATCCAGGAGGGCGGGTTCGATCAGGTAGCGCGCCTCGACGTCGTCGTAGTAGTTCGCGGGGATGTCGAGAGGTCTGAAACCGCGCTCGCGCGCCGCTCGAGCGAGCGCGAGGACGTCGGATGCTGCGAAGGCGATGTGCTGCGGCAGGATCGCATCATCGGCGGCACCGGAGGGCACCAGGTTGAGAGCGATTCGAATGGTTCCGTTGGCACTGCGAAGGACCTGGCTGCGCACGAGGCCCACCGGTGCGGCCACCTCCACCGATGCCTCCGCGCGCAGATCCAGCACCGAGTGGAAGAAGAGGACCGCTGCATCGAAATGCTGCCACGGCTGAGCGAGGTTGACGTGATCGACTCGTTCGATCATGTGCGGGTCATCGTGTTCGGGGGTGCCGAACTCACTCACCCATCCCGGCTCCGTCCCTCCCTCGGCACCGAAGAACACCTCCGACCCGTCGGGCGCTCGAACACCGAGGAGGGGCTCCTCGCCCGCTCCTTCCTCGCGAGGCACCTCAGGCGCGAAGAGGTCCTTCGCCCGTCGAAGTGCGGTGGCGGGATCACTGACCGAGAGGCCGATGCCCGCCACCGTCGGCTGCAGATGCTCCGAGTCCGGCGCACCGAGCACGATCCGAGCGGCACCCTGTGACCACAGCTCGACGTTCTTGGTCCGGTGCCCTCCGTGGGAGCGAAAGCCCAGTTGCATGAGCAGGCGTCTGAGCTCTTCCAGCTCGCTGGTTCGCAGCTCCGTGTAGTTCATGTCGGCAGCGGGCTCGATGGCGGGAAGCGTGGCCGTCGACATTCGAGCGGCGCTGCCGCCCGCGAGGGAGCCCAACGACGCGGCTGTCTCATGCTCGAGCCAGCGCAGGGAGCGTCGAGCGTCGACCGCCGTAGCGCGGGGATCAGCCTGGCGGAACGTGTCGTTGAAGATCTCGAGCGAGACGGGACCGTCGTAGCCCGTGCGGACGAGGTGTGCCATGAAGGTGCCGAGGTCGAAGCCGCCCTCGCCTGGGAAGAGGCGGTGGTGCCGGCTCCACGAGAGCACGTCCATCGAGAGGAGTGGGGCGTCTGCCATCTGGACGAAGAAGATCTTGTCGGCGGCTATGGTCTCGATCGCCTCCGGATCATGCCCCTTCGAGAGGATGTGGAAGCTGTCGAGACAGAGGCCGATGCGCGGATGGTCGGCGAGGCGCACGATGCGAGCGGCCGCTTCATAGCTGTCGACGAATCGGCCCCAAGCGAGCGCCTCATAGGCGACGCGAACACCGAAGCGCTCGGCGACGTCCCCGAGTTGGCGCAACTGGGCCGCAGCAAGCTGCTCATCCCCGCTGCGCGCCGTCGCGACGTTGCTGCACAGCAGCATCGTCTCGATGCCCAGGCGATTCATCAGGGCGAACTTCGCCGCTGCCCGACGAATGTTCTGCTCGAGGAGTTCAGGGCCGACGCCCTCGAAATCGCGAAAGGGCTGGTACAGGTCGAGGGACAGCCCGAGCTGATCGGCTCGCGCGCGGATCGCCTCAGGCGACTGGGGCGAGGCGACCAGATCCGGCTCGAAGATCTCGACTCCATCGAACCCCGCCTCGTGTGCGGCGACGAGCTTCTCATCGAGTGTGCCGCTCAGGCAGACCGTGGCGATCGATGTGCGCATGGCGCCTTTCTGCGGCCACCGGCGATGGTGTCCGCGTGATTCTCGGAACAGCATTGCATAGGTCTGTACTAACTAGTACGTTCGGAGTGAAAAGGCGATCGACGACGATTCAAGCCGCTGGGAGGGGATGCTCGATGACGAGTCTCGCCGAATGGAACAAGGTCCCCGCTGGGTCGGGCGCACCAGTCTCCGTGCTCGACCGCATGATCGCGATCCTCGACGCGGTGAAGGAGTCCGGCGGCTCGATCTCGATCACGGAACTCGCGATGCGGACCGGCCTGCCGAAGTCCACCGTCTCGCGCCTCGTCGCGGAGCTGACCGGGCAGCGCTACCTGGAGCGCACGGACGACGGCGTGACGCTCGGGTGGCGTCTCTTCGAGCTCGGCGCCCGCGCGAGCCTCCCCCGCCGACTTCTCGCCGCCGCGGCGCCCGTCATCCGGGACTTGCGAGACGTCACGGGAGAGCGGGTCGGGCTCTGGGTCCAGCAGGGGACGGACATGGTGTCGATCGCCGCCGTCGCGGGTCGCCTTCCGATGCTCCCGACGCGGGCCGGCATGCACTCGCCTGCGTTGACGACGGCCAGCGGCAAGGCCTACCTCGCCTTCTGCGCCGATCAGGGTGTCGTGGACCGGGTGTGCGCACCGCTCATCGACGACGCCGCCGAGCACTTCCGCGACGAACTCGTCCACGTGCGTGCGTCGGTCGTCGCGATGGACATGGAAGTCTCGTACCCCGGCATCCTCGCGGTCGCCAGCCCCGTCCTCACGGGTGACCGCGTCGTGCTCGGCGCGATCTCCATCGCGGGTCCCAGCGGAGCGATGGACCCGGATCGCGTCGCACCCCTGGTGCGTGCCGCAGGCACGAACGTCAGCCGTCGACTCACGGCCGCGTAGGACATGCGCACCGCCGATTGGACCGATTCGGTCAGCGTGATCGACCGCGTGACGGCCGTCTTCGACGCGTTCGGCGAACAGGATGAGGGGCTGGGTATCACGGAGCTGGCCCGGCGTGCCAACCTTCCGAAGTCCACGGTCTCGAGGATCGCCGCCGACCTCGTCGCGCAGCGTTTCCTCGACCGTGATGGCGACAAGCTCTATCTGGGCGTCCGCCTCTTCGAGCTGGCCCAGACCGTGGAGCAGCCGCGAAGGCTGCGCCACGTCGCGCTGCCCGTGATGTCGGAGTTGCGCGACGTGACCGGTCAGACGGTGAACCTCGCGGTTCTCGAAGGCGCTGACGTCGTCTTCGTCGCGATCCTGCGCGGCGAGCCCGCGTCGAAGCCGCTGGCGAGGGTCGGCGGCCGCCTGCCGGCACACGCGACGGCGCTCGGAAAGGCCATCCTGGCCTTCTCCCAACCTGATGTCGTCGAGCGCGTCATCCAGGGCGGACTGGAGATGCGCACGCCGCAGACGATCTCCGAGCCGTCGGCGCTCCTGCGCGAGTTGATCGGCATCCGCAGGCTCGGGGTGGCCACCGAGAAGGAGGAGTGCGCGAACGATCACGCCTGCGTGGCGAGCCCGATCCTCGGCCATGGCGGTGCGCCCATCGCAGCGATCTCCGTGGCCGGCGCGGTCTCGAACGTGGTTCCCGACCGCATCGCTCCGGCCGTGCGCGCCGCTGGGATGACGCTGAGTCGCCGCGTGGGAGCGAGCCGCGCCCGCTGATCCGGCACGGGGCATCCGGACACGCGCGAACGGGGTGGCTGCGCATTCGCACCCACCCCGTTCCCGCGTCGCTGAGGTCAGCCCGCGGTCTCGCGGATCGCCTGGTAGGCCTCGAGGTTCTCGCCGGTGAAGTAGCCCTCGAAGAACTCCTCCGCCTGGCTGATGAAGGCATCCATGTCGATGTCCTCCTGTTCGATCACCGTGAAGGCGTCGTTCGCGCGGTACTCGTCGAGGATCTTCTCGGTCTCCTCCTCGACGCATTCCGCGTTCTCGGGCCGGATCTCGTGGATGGTCTCCTCGAGCAGGGCCGTCTGCTCCTCGCTCATCTTCTCGTACGTCTTGTCGCTGACGAGGATCCAGTGGATGCCGACGTTGTGGTCGTTCAGGATCGCAGTGTTGAGGACCTCGTCGTAGCTCGACGAGCGCGTCGCGACGATGGGGTTCTCCTGACCGACCGCGATGCCCTGCTGCAGGGCGGTGTAGAGCTCCTCGACCGCGACCGAGACGGGGTTCGTCACGCCGAGCGCCTCGGCGTTCGCGAGGAAGATCGGCGAGTTCGGGAACCGGATGGGCACGCCCGCCAGGTCGTCGGGGCTGTGCACCTCGACGTCCTTGGTCGTGAAGGTGCGGTTGCCGAAGAACCAGCCGTCGACGATGTTGACGCCGGTGGCCTCGTGGAAGCCCGTGAACAGGTCTTCCGAGCTCTCATCGATCCACTGGAACGCGTGGTCCACGTCGTTGAACGCGTAGGCGGCATCGACGACGCCGATCGGCTCGTAGGTGGCGCTGAGCGCGGACGCACCCTGCAGGTCGATGTCGATGTCGCCTGCCTGCACGAGCGGGAAGCGGTCGGCGTCGGGGCCGAGCTGACTCGCCGGATACAGCTCGACGGTGAAGCCGATGTCGGCTTCCTCGAGTCGCTCCTTCAGCAGCTCGACGCCGCAGAAGTAGTTCGGCGTCTGCTCGTTCTGGCTTGTCGCGACACTGAGCGTGACGGGCTCGTTCTCCGAAGCGCCCGCGTCACCGGTCTCTTCGGGAGCGCCGCCGCCTCCGGCACAGCCGGTGACGACGAGGGTGGTTGCTGCGAGCACCGACGCGGCGATGAGGCCTCGGCGCGTCGATCGGGCTGTGCCCATGGGACTCTCCTCTTGTTCTACGCACGTCTTCGTGCAAGCGCGACGTGAGATTCGATGGCCGGAGCGAGACATCCGGTCGACGCGTCTTCGCACGGGGCGAGATCGTCGTCGACCACGCTGTCAAGTTACGGCCCGGTGGCAGTGCCGACTCTGACGGACTTCGATCGGTTCGCAAAGCGATGTCCCGTCGAGTGGAACATGTGGTCGGGGCTGCCGGTGGGGGACCTTCGCCGCTGAATGGAACGACTCCTGTGCGTCGATCCATCCTGCCATACGCTCGGTTCGCACCGGCGCGACGGCGACGATGAAGGGAAGCTCCGTGACCGCATCCGAATCTCTGCCACTTCGTATCGGCGTTGTCGGAGCCGGCTTCATGGGGCGCCAGCACATCGACTTCATTCGAGCGGCGTCAGGCGCGGCCCTGGCGGCGATCGCCGACCCCGTCGTACCCGGCGACGTGGGTCACGAATGTCCGACCTATGAGGACGCCGCGGGGATGCTGGAAGCAGAGCGGCTCGATGCGGTCATCATCGCCAACCCGAACCCGCTGCATGTCGAGACGGCTGTCGAATGCCTCGAGGCCGGCGTCGCGGTACTCCTCGAGAAGCCGATCGCCATGGACTACGCGGAGTCCCGTCGGCTCGTCGACACCGTCGCCCGCCTGGACGGACGGCTCCTGGTCGGCCACCATCGGCGTCACCATCCCGCCGTTGCGCGTGCCCGCACCGCCATCCGCGACGGCGAGCTCGGACAGATCGTCGCCGTCAGCGGACTCTGGTCGGCGCGCAAGGACGACGCGTACTTCAGCGACACCCCCTGGCACCGGGAGCCCGGCGCCGGCGTGACGCTCATCAACGTCGTGCACGACCTCGATCTCCTGCGGCACCTGTGCGGCGAGGTGGCCGAGATCCAGGCGATGCGGAGCTCGCACGCCCGCGGCCTCGAGGTCGAGGACACGGTGTCGCTGAACCTGAGATTCGAGACCGGAGCGGTCGGAAGCCTCCTCGCCTCCGACGCCGGGGTATCGCCGTGGGGCTGGGACCAGGCCACCGAGGAGACGCTCGCGTTCCCATTCCTCCCGGATGGGGTGGCCTACCGGATCGTCGGCACGCGCGGGGCGCTGTCGGTGCCGAACCTCGCGAAGTACGCCTATGATCCGTCGGTGTCTGCCGACTGGCACTCGCCCCTGTCGCGCACCTACCTTCCCGTTGCGCCGCGGGGCTCGTTCCAGGCGCAGCTCGACCACTTCGTCGAGGTCGCGCGTGGAATGGCAGAACCACTCGTTGCGGCCGAAGACGCCTCGCGCACGCTCGCGCTCGTCGAGGCGGCGGCGCTTGCCGCCAGCACCCGCGCGACGGTCGACGTCGCACGATTCCGGGCCGACATCGAAGTGTCGGAGCAGTCGTGACCCGCACGACGAGGGGCCGGCGATGACGAAGCGGGATGGTCGGGAATTCGACGCGATCATCGTCGGGGGAGGACTCGCGGGCCTGGCGGCGACGCAGCGCCTCGCCGCGCACGGACGGCGTGTCGCCCTCGTGGAGAAGCGCGATCGGCTGGGAGGCAGCTCCGCATTGAGCGGAGGATGGTTCGCACTTTCCGGCACGACGCTCCAGCGCCGAGCAGGCGTCGAGGATTCCGACGACCTCTTCCTCGCGGACATGCTGGAGACCGGCGGAGGCTTCGCCGACGAGGCGCTGCTGCGGGCGCTCGTCGACGGGCAGGCGAACGCGGCCGCCGCGATCGACCATGCCGGGGCGTGGACCGACGAACTCAAGGTCAGTGCTGGGATGACCGTCGCACGCGCCCATCTGATCCGCATCGGCGATCTGCTCGCGCACCTCGAGGACGAGGCGGTCGCCGCGGGTGCCGTGATCCTCCCCGGACACGCGGCCGGCGAACTCGTCACGGATGGATCCAGGGTGGTCGGCATCACGTCCGAGAGCGGGGTCCTCATCGCGGACTCAGGGGTCGTCCTCGCCAGCGGCGGGTTCTCACGCTCGCGCGAGCTGCTCGAGCTCTTCGTGCCGGATCAGGCGGCCGCCATGCCGTACGGCGGCGTCGGCAACACCGGCGACGGGCTTCGAATGGCGTGGATGCTCGGTGCCGGCCTGGCCGACGTCGGGCACGTCGCCGGCACCTACGGCCAGCACGCGGAGACGAACGACGATGAGCACGAGCTGCTGACCGCCAACTACCTCGGCGCCATCCTCGTGAACGCTCGCGGCGACCGCTTCGCGGACGAATCCGAGTCGTACAAGGTCCTCGGATCTGCGGTGCTGAGCCAGCCGGGGCGGATGGCCTTCCAGATCTTCGACTCCGTCGTGCGGGCCCGTTCGAAGCCCGGCGTTCCGCTCTCGGACATGGAGCGCCTCGAAGAGCTCGGGCACCTCGTGAGCGCACCGACGATCTCGGCGCTCGGGCGCGAGCTCGGAATCCCTCCGGGAAGGCTCGAGCGCACGGTCGCGCAGTACAACGAGAGCGTGTCAGGTCGCCATGAGGACCCATTCGGCCGGACAGGTCTCGTGAACGGGGTGGGCGCGCTGATGCCCGTGGCAACCGGACCGTTCTACGCGTACGCCGCAGTGACGGCGATGACCTCGACCTATGGTGGACTGAGCGTCGCAGCGGATGGCTCGGTGAAGCGGGTCGACGGAAGCCGCATCGAAGGGCTCTACGCCGCGGGCGAGGTCGTCGGCGGCTTCCATGGCGCGTCCTACATGACGGGGACGGCGCTCACGAAGGCGCTGGTGTTCGGGTTCGAGGCCGCCGACACGCTCGCTCTCGGCTGACCATCACAGCCGCTTCGTATGCCACGCGGTCACGCCGAGCCCTCGGGCGCCAACCGGTCGGCGGCGCGGATCCCCAGTTCGTATCCGTACACGCCCGCGCCTGCGATCACCACGCGCGCGACCGACGAGATGAGGGAGTGCTGGTAGACGGCATCGCGGGCATGGATGTTCGTGATGTGCACCTCGACGACGGGGGTGGCGAGCATCCGGAGCGCATCGAGCAGCGGCACGGACTGGAAACTGAAGCCCGCGGGGTTGATCACGACGATCGCCTGCTGGCGGAAGGCGTCGTGCACCCACTCGACGATCTCGTGCTCGGCGTTGGATTGCGCGAAGAAGAGCTCGAACCCCAGCTCGCCCGCCACCCGTCTCGCATTCGCCGCGCACGTCGTCCAGCGTCGCGGTGCCGTACAGCTCAGGCTGGCGCAGACCGAGCATGTTCAGATTCGAGCCGTTCAGGACGAAGAGCTTCCTGGGCATGGATCATTCCTTTCCGGCGCCCGCGCTACATCAAGCCGAGCAGCGTCGGCAGGCTCGTGACGATCACCGGGAACAGGGTCAGGAGCAGCAGGACGGTTCCGAGCGGGATCAGGAAGGGGAGGATTCCACGGAACAGCTCTCCCATGGGTCTGCGGGTGATCGAGCCCACGACGAAGAGCACCGCACCGACCGGTGGTGTCAGCGATCCGATCATCAGGTTGAGGATCATGATGACGCCCAGCTGCACGGGGTCGATTCCGAACTGCGCGATGATCGGCATGAGGATCGGCACGAGCACCAGGATCACCGGCGGGGCCTCGAGGGGGATGCCGAGCAGGATCAGCAGCACGTTGAGCAGCAGCAGGAACACGATCGGGTTGTCGGTGACTCCGGTGAGCCACTCGCCCAGCGTGCGCGACACCTGCTCGCGCGCGAGCACCTGGCCCATGAGGTTCGACGCGCCGAGGATCAGGAGGATCCCGGCGGAGATGACGACCGTCTCCTTGGCCGCATTCCAGAACACCCGCCAGGTCAGGGTGCGGTAGAACGCACCCAGGATGAGCATGTAGACCGCCGCGATGCCCGCGCTCTCGGTGGGCGTGAACAATCCGCTGAAGATGCCGCCGAGGATGATCACGGGCAGCAGGGCCGGTCCGATCACTCGCACGGCCGCCTTGGCGAGCATCGATCCGACGAACGGCCGGCTCACTGCGACGTCGGGGTGGCGCCGCACCCAGAAGAAGATGTAGGCGGCCAGTCCGACCGCCATGAGCATGGCCGGGATGATCGAGCCTGCGAACAGGGCACCGGTCGAGATCGATGCGGTCGCCGCGAAGAGCACGGCGGGGATGCTCGGAGGCATGACGGTGCTCATGAGGGAGCCCGATGCCGTGAGGCCTGCCGAGAACCCGTACGGGTAACCGGCCTTGAGCATCTGGGGGATCTGGACCTTGCTCGTCGACGCGGCGTCCGCGAGCGCGGAGCCGCTGATCCAGGAGAAGCCGATCGCGGTGCCGAGGTTCACGTAGGCGAGGTTGCCCGGCAGCCGCGGCAGGAGCGCCCGCGCCAAGTCGTAGAGCCGCGTGGCGATGCCGAGATGGTTGGCGATGGTGCCGACGAAGATGAACAGCGGAACTGCGAGCAGCGGGAAGCTGTTGATCCCGTTCACGATGGACGAGATCGCGTAGCCCGCCGACAGGCCGTGGCTGTAGAAGTACAGCATGCTCGACGCGATCATCGAGAACGCGACGGGCACCCGCAGCAGGAGCAGGACGACGAACAGCAGGAAGTAGAGCCAGAGGTCCAAGACTCAGCCTTCCATCTCGCCGATGTCGAGCTTGCGCTCCGGACGGTTCGCGTACGGGATCTTGAAGCCGGAGTGGATCGCGGCTGAGAGGAACCCGATGAGGGCGAAGAGGTACAGCACGCCGAATGGCACATGCATCGCTGCGCTGAGCCTGCCCCATTCGGTCTCGATCTTCACGAATGCCTCGTAGGCGAGGGCGAGGCTCGTGGCGACCATGATGACCGCCGAGATCACCCGCAGCGCGACGAAGAGCCGCGTTCCGGCAAGCAGCTCGTCGAAGATCTCGAGCACGATATGGCCGTTGCGGCCCACGAGATATCCGGTCGTGATGAAGGTCATGGCGATCATCGACATGAGGGCGACCTCGCCGGCGCCGACCCAGCTGATCGACGGGAAGTACCGGCCGAACACCTGATACATGACGCCGAAGATGATGAGGGCGAAGAGCGTGACGCCGATCGTGATCTCGATCGCGGAGAGGATCCGGATGAACACGGGGTCGGCCGGAACGCCCTTGTTGAGTTCGGGCGCCGCGTAGAAGGTGTTGGTGGCGGGAAGATGGAGTCTCCGAGGGGAGCCTCCGACGCCTTGCCTGCTGCGCCCTCGGGCTCGGCGGGCCGGCCCTCCTCGGGCTCCGGCCCGGGTTCCTTGTCGGTCATGGCGTCACCGCCACGGTGTCAGGGTGCATTGCCAACCTCTCTGTTGATGCTGGGCCGAGCGTGCTCGCGCACATCCCTGCCCCTGCGACTCTGGTCTGCGATCCGGTACGTGCAAAGTCGAGTCTCGCCGAATGGGACGCGGGCCGCACAGACGGATCCGTCTCCGTCGAGGACGACGGAGACGGATCGGTCGTGTGTCGGAATCGGCTACTTGACGACGGTCACCGTCGCGCTCGACGAAAGTTGCTCCTGAATCCCCTGGGCATTGAGGACGTTGGCCCTCAGGGTCAGGCTCACCTCCCCTGTCGGCACGTTGTTGTCGACGTCGGCGGCGTCGAACTGGACGATGATCCGGTTCGTGTTGGCCGTCACCTTCGAGGCCGGGATCGGAGTCGGTGAGAGCGGGGTGACCAGGACGGCGCCGCTTTCGTACTCGTATCCCGCCGGCAGCTCGAACTGTGCCGTGATCCTGCCGTTCACCCCGGTGAAGAGCCCGGTTCCCGAACCGAGGTCGAGCCGGGCCGGTGTGAACTCCAGCGCGCCCGGCTGGTCCTGCGGCTCGAGATAGACCTCGATCTTGCCGGTCGGCCGCGGATCGGTGCAGTCGTTGAAGAAGTACTCGCCGGCACGGTCGAACGTGTGCTGGTACGTCTCTCCTGGCTGCAGCTCGACGTTGAACTCGCCCTCGAAGAACTGCGTCGCGCAATGCGGCTTCAGGTTCGGGAAGTTCGGGAACGTCTCGGCCCCGGGGTTGCGGAACGTCACCGTCGTGCCGACGGGCACCCGCAGATGCGTGGGCTGCATCCCGTTCTGCGAGACGCTGTCGCGCGCCGCTGCGGTGTCGGCGGTGCGGCTGGTCCGTGCGAGGAGCACGGTGTTGCCGACCGTCTCGCCCGCGACCGCAGCGCCGCCGACCGGGCGACGGATCGACAGCGGTGCCGTGTCCGGCCCCTCCTGGCTTCCCGACTCGGTCGTGTAGGTCCCACCGAGCTTGAACGCCCAGAGCGAGTCGCCCTGCGTGACCGATCCGCCGTACGGGTTGGTCGACCCGGCGGCGAACACGGCGACGTACTGCTCGCCGTCGACCTCGTAGGTGACCGGCGCCGATGCGATGCCGGAGCCCGTCTGGAATCTCCAGAGCACGTCGCCCTCCGCGGCATCCATCGCCAGCACCTCGCCGTCGATCTGTCCGACGAAGAGCAGGTCGGATGCGGTCGTCAGCGGTCCTTGACCGTGCGACATGTCGGTGCCGAGGTGGTTGCGCCACGCGACTTCGCCGGTGGATGCGTCGTACGCGAGGATGCCGCCGGTCTGGTACTGCCCGATGGGCCGCAAGCCGTTCGCGGCAGCGCCGTTGTAGTGCGCCACCGGGTTGGTGCCGTACGGGTAGTAGACGAGATTCGTGCTGTGGCTGTACGAGTGGTTCGACCAGTCGGCGCCGCCGTTCTGGCTGGTGGTCGAGAGAATCGGCGCATCCCACTGGGGGTCGTACATGCACCCCTCGCGGTGGTCGGACGGGTAGCCCGTCCGGGTAGGTCAGGAACGGCTCGTCCACGGAGACATAGCTGTCGGGGTTGAAGACGAGGTTGCCCTCCGCATCCGGCTGGTAGCCGTTGTAGTTGGGCACTGCACGCCAGGGATCGCCGGGGATGTCGTCCGGGTCGAGCTTCTGCCACACGACGCAGTCCGGCAGCAGCCGGGTCGCGGGGAAGGGCTGGGTCTCGGAGTGATTCTGGCGCGAGTCGGTGATCATGGGCTTCTCGGTCACGGGAAGCACCGGCTCGCCGTTCGTGCGGTCCAGCACGAACTGGTGACCCGACTTGCTGCCGTAGAAGACGACCTTCCGTTCCTCACCGCCGATCTCGATGTCTGCCAATGTCGGCGGGTGCACATTGTCCATGTCCCACACGTCGTGGTGGATCGACTGGTAGTGCCACTCGTACTCGCCCGTCGCGGCGTCGACGGCCACCATCGTGCTCGAGAAGAGGTTGTCTCCGGGACGGAGGGACCCGTTCTGCGAGGACGTGCAGCTGCGCGCGTTGCCGAACGTCATGTAGTACAGGCCGAGCTCGGGATCCACCGCGCCGTGCATCCACGACGTCGCGCCGCCTTCCTCAGCGCAGTCGGTGCCGTCGGGGAGCACGGGACCCCACGTCTCCGACGCGTCGAAGGTCACCCCGTCGACCCCGGTGAACTCCTGCCCGCGCTTCGGTCCACCGAAGAAGTGCCACAGATAGGATCCGTCGCTCGCGTCGAGCGCGACGACGGCTCCGCGGTCGCCGTCCGCCGCGTGGGCGTAGACGATTCCGTCGAAGTACACGGTCGCGACTTTCCCGACGCGTCCGAGATCCTCACCCTCCGGGCCGACGGGCTGCTCCGCCCATATCTCCTCGCCCGTGGCCTTGTCGAGCGCGACCACGCGGTTGCCGCCTGCCAGCGTGAAGATCTTGCCATCGCCGGCCGAGACGCCACGCCGTGTGCCCGACAGGCCGTAGACGTCGTTCTCCCACTTCCAGATGGGATCACCCGTCGCGCCGTCGACGGCGATCACGCCGCCACTCGGCGTGTCGACGTAGATCACCCCGTCGACGACGATGGGGGTGGTCTGCTGCCCGACGTCATCGGATGCCGGCGCGACCGCCGACACGTGCGTACGCCAGGCGGGTGCGAGATCCTTCAGGTTCTGCTTCGTGATCTGCGTCAGCCCCGAATAGTGCTGGTTGCCGAGGTTGCCACCGACGGTGGGCATGTCGGCGCCGGTCGGTTCGAGGCCCGTCAGCCCGACGGGCGGGACCGGTTCGGCGGGCCTCACCAGTCCATAGGCGGGTGAAGCGGTTACCGCGAGCACGACCAGTGCCCCGATTCCCGCGACTCCCAACCTCGTGGTCAGTCGTTTGCGCATCCGTTGACTCCTTGATCTTCGTTGATCCGACGACGGATGAGCTCGCGCCCTCCTGACGTCGCTCCGGGGTGCCGCCCGGCCTCCCGACCATGGGATCGGTGATTCAGGCCAGCGCTCGGACGCTAACCCCGAGGGCATGGGCGGGCAACCGAACGACCCATCGAGTGGTACACCTCCCGCAGTTGTGAAGGCGCAGCTCGTGGATCGCCGAGGCCCCCTTCTGCCCAATGGGACACGCTTTGTCGACGACGAGGGCGTGTGCCTACCATGCGGCAGTCGGCACAAATGCCCATGGACGGAGTTGTCATGGCCGCTTCAACACCCAAGTCCCTGTCGCCTGAGCAGGAGCAGGAGCTCGATGACGTGTTCGCCCGCGCGCGCGCGGCGCTCGCGATCATCGAGACCTATGACCAGGATCGCGTCGACCGCTTGATCCGGGCCGTCGCGTGGGCGGTCGCGAACCGCTCCGCATTCCATCGGCTGGTGGAGATGGGAATCGAGGAGTCCGGCCTCGGCGACTTCGACAGTCGCATGAACAAGCGGATGAAGATTCGCGGCGTCCTTCGTGACGCACTACGGAATCCTTCGGTGGGCATCATCGAGGAGGATGCCGAGAAAGGGCTCGTCAAGTACGGAAAGCCGGTCGGTGTCATCGGATGCGTCGTTCCGACGACGAACCCCGACCTGACGCCTGCCGGCAACGCGCTCTACGCCATCAAGGCGCGCGACGTGGTGGTGTTCTCACCGCATCCGCGCTCGAAGCACACGACCTTCGAGACCGTCCGGCTCATGCGCGAGGCGCTGGAAGCGGAGGGTGCTCCGGCCGACATCCTGCAGTGCATCACGCTGCCGAGTCTCGCGGCGTCGCAGGAGATCATGCGCCGCTCGGACCTCGTGATCGCCACGGGCGGCCAGGGCCTGGTCCGGGCGGCCTACAGTTCGGGAACGCCCGCCTACGGGGTGGGCGCGGGCAATGCGACCGAGTTCGTCGACGAGACCGCCGACCTTCAGGAGACGGCACGCAACTGCATGCTGTCGAAGACGTCGGACTTCGGCTCGGGCTGCTCGGCGGATGGGAACGTCCTGGTGCCGGCGGCGCAGATATCGGGAGATGCTCGAAGCGCTCCAGGCCGAAGGCGGGTATCTCGCGACGTCGGACGAGCGCGCGGCGCTGCAGTCGGTGATGTGGGACGAGGAAGGTCACCGTCTGCCCGACACCGTCGCCGTGTCGCCGCAGGCGCTCGCGAAGGCCGCAGGATTCGACGTCCCGTCGGACCGCAGGTTCATCCTGGTCGAGGGCGACGGCATCGACGAGGACAGGCAGTTCTGCAAGGAGAAGCTCACGACCCTGATGGCGATCCACGCCTACGAGGGCAGCTTCGAGGATGGCGTCGAGCTCGCCAAGCGGCTCTACGAGATCGGCGGCAAGGGCCATTCCTGCGGGATCGCCTCGACGAACGATGCGCACATCGACTACTTCGCTCGCCATATGCCGGTCTCGCGCATCATGGTGCGTCAGCCCAACTCGAAGGCGAACGCGGGATCCTTCACGAACGGGATGCCGATGACCTCGTCGATGGGATGCGGCACGTGGGGAGGCAACATCACGTCCGAGAACGTCTCGCTCCGCCACTACCTGAACACGACGTGGGTCTCGCGCACGATCGCGGAGGACCGGCCATCCGACGAGGAGCTGTTCGGAGACTTCTACGACGCCGCGCTCGAGTCGGCGGACGCAACCCTGGCCGCGGCGCCGTGAGCACACCCATGGACGACGGTGAGGCGAGCGAGCCGATGACCGGAGTGTCGGCGGAAGAGCTCGTCGACGAAGCCCGGCGCTGGTGGCAGACCGAGATCATCGACGTCCGCCCCGGCGAGATCGCGCTGCGCGGATACCCCATTCAGGAGCTCATCGGAAACGTCGGCTTCGTCGACACCATCTGGCTCATGCTGCGAGGCGAGCTGCCGTCGAGGGCGCAGGCGGAGCTCTTCGAAGCAGCACTCGTGGCTTCTGTCGACCATGGGCCCCAGGCCCCGTCGATATCGATCGCCCGGATGGCGACGACGTGCGGCGTGCCGGTCAACGGTGCCATGGCTTCGGCGATCAACGTGCTCGACGACGTCCATGGCGGTCCGGGCCAGCAATGCATGGAGTTGTACCTCGAGATCGAAGCCGAGCTCGGGCGGGACGGTGACCTCGAAGAAGCGGCCCGTGTCGTCGTCCAACGCCATCGCGACGCGGGTGTCCGCTATATCCCCGGGTTCGGCCACCGGTTCCATCCGCTTGATCCGCGCACGCCCCGCCTGCTGTCGCTCGTCGACAGCGCGGCTGCGGAGGGCATCGTGGACGGCCGCTTCGCGGCGATCGGACGCGCCGTCGAGGACGCGATCAGCGCGGGAAGGCCCCAGCGCATCCCCATGAACGTCGACGGAGTGACGGCCGTCATCTACTGCGAGCTCGGCCTGACCCCCGAAGTCGGACGAGGTGTCTTCATCCTCGCGCGCTCGGTCGGCATTCTCTCCCACGCCATCGAGCAGATGACGCAGGGGGGCCGCATCAAGGGTCCGATGCCGAAATCCATCGGATACACGTACACGGGACCGGCACGCCGACCCGTTCCGAACGAACGCGACAACTGAAGGAGATCGCAATGAAGGACCTGGTGTCCAACCAGATCGTCCGCTACCTGGAAGCGCGCGAGGTCGAGCACGTCTTCGGGTTGTGCGGACACACGAACATCGCGCTGCTCGCAGCCCTCGAGAAGAGCGACCGCATCTCCTTCGTGAACGTGCGTCACGAGCAGATCGCCGCCCACGCCGCGGACGGCTACGCACGGGTGACCAAGCGGACGGGAGTCGTCCTGACGCACCTCGGCCCTGGTCTGACGAATGCCACCACGGGGGTGGCGAACGCCGCGCTCGACTCGATCCCGATGGTCGTCATCGCGGGCGACGTGCCGACGCATTACTTCGGGAAGCACCCGCATCAGGAGATCAATCTCCACGCCGATGCGGCCCAGTACGAGATCTATCGGCCCTTCGTCAAGCGCGCATGGCGCGTCGATCAGCCCCACCTCATCGCCGAGGTGCTGGACAAGGCGTTCACCCTCGCGGAGAGCGGCCGCCCCGGGCCCGTACTCGTCGACGTGCCGATGGACGTCTTCTCTGCCGAGATCGACGTCGAGCTGTTCGACAGGGTGGTCGGCAACACCCGCTCGCTCGCGAGGCCCAGCCTCGATGAAGCGGTCGCCGAGCGGATCGTGCAGAACCTCCTCGATGCCGAGAGGCCCGTGCTCTACGTCGGTGGCGGCATCGTCGCGGCGGACGCGGCATCCGAGCTCGCCGAGTTCGCCGGACTGCTGTCGCTGCCCGTCGCGCACAGCCTCATGGGCAAGGGCGCAATCCCCGACGACAGCGCCCTGGTCCTGGGCATGACGGGATTCTGGGGAACGGCGTTCACCAACGAGACGACGCGAACGGCCGACTGGATCCTCGCACTGGGCACCCGGTTCGCGGAAGCCGACTCGAGCTCGTGGTATGCCGAGTACACCTTCGACATCCCGGCCACGAAGCTCATGCAGATCGACATCGATCCTGCTGAGCTGGGGCGCAACTACCCGCTCGAGATCGGGGCGCTGGCCGACCTCAAGTCCGCGCTGACCGTGCTCATCCGCGTCGCGCGCCGACTCGCCCCTGCAGGTGTGCAGCGCGACGAACTGCTCGCGCAGATCGCCGTGAACCGCGCGACGGTGAAGCTCCAGAACGCGGATGCCCAGATCTCCGACGCATGGCCGATGCGGCCCGAACGCATCCTCTCCGAGACGCGGGAGGTGCTGCCGCCCGACGCGATCATCACCACGGATGTGGGCTGGAACAAGAACGGGGTCGGTCTGCAGTTCGACATCCTCACCCCCGGCACGTTCCTCACGCCGGGCGGCTTCGCGACCATGGGCTTCGGCGCGCCGGCCGCCGTCGGTGCCAAGATCGCCCGCCCGGATCGCGTCGTCGTCTCTCTCGTGGGCGACGGGGGCTTCGGACAGAACCCGGCGGTGCTCTCCACGGCGCGCGAGCAGAACGTTCCCGTCGTCTGGGTGGTGATGAACAACAACGCGTTCGGTACCATCGCGGGGCTCGAGAAGGCCGCCTTCGACACGACCTATGGGACCGTGTTCGGAAGCGCCGACGATCCCATGTACACCGACTTCGCGGCGATCGCGGAAGCGTACGGGGTGACCGGCATCAAGGTCGACTCCGCTGCGGAGTTCAAGCCCGCCCTCGAGCGAGCGATCGCGCTGGAGCGCCCGGTCGTGATCGACGTGTCGATGGTCAACGTGCCGACGCCGACCACGGGCCACTGGAACATCCTCGACATCTACTCGCCCGGTGAGACGGTCGAGCACGTCGCGACACACTGACCTCCGCGGTCACCGATTCCGGATCACCGATTGTGAGGCGTCCCGCTCATGAATGTCGTACCTGGTCTGCAGAGCGTGGCCATCTCGACCGTGTGCCTGTCCGGGACGCTCGAGGACAAGTTGCTCGCCGCCGCCGCGGCCGGCTTCGCCGGGGTGGAGATGCTCGAGTACGACCTCGTCATGTCGCCGTGGTCGCCTGGCCGACTGGCCGAGGAGGCTGCGGGCCTCGGCCTGTCGGTCGAGGTCTATCAGCCGTTCCATGTCGAGACGGTTCCTCCCGACCTGTTCGGCGCCGGCCTGCGTCACGCCGAGCGGAAGTTCGACCTCCTGGCCGAGCTCGGCGCCCGCGTCCTGGTGTGCTGCTCCTCGAGAACCGCGAGTGGACTCGACGACGACGATCTCACTGCGGAGCAGCTGAACATCCTGGCAGACCGCGCCGAGCAACGCGGACTCCGGCTCGCGTACGAAGCCGTGCCCTGGGGACGTATTCGTACCTACGAGGATGCCTGGCGCATCGTCCAGCACGTCGACCATCCCGCGCTGGGCCTGTGTCTCGACAGCTTCCATGTGCTCTCGATCGAGAACGATCCCGCAGTCCTCGCCCCGATAGCCGGCAACAAGGTGTTCCACGTCCAGCTCGCGGATGCACCGCGACTGAACATGGATGTCCGCGAGTGGAGTCTCCATTACCGGATGTTCCCGGGACAGGGTTCGCTCGACGTGGCGGGCTTCCTCAGCCAGATCCTGTCCAAGGGATACGCCGGCCCGATCGCTCTCGAGGTCTTCAACGATGTCTACCAGCAGGAAGATCCCAGGCACGCCGCCACCGATGCGATGCGCTCGATGCGTGCGCTCGCAGAGGCGGTGGCCGCGCACGGTTCGGGGGAGATCGCCGAACAGTTCTCGAACGGCGACCTGCCCCCGGCTCCGCGGCTCGCCGGTTTCGCGTTCGCCGAGCTCGCCGTGGACGAGGTGTCGGCTCCACTCGTCTCACGTGCCCTCGCCGCCCTCGGGTTCGCCCATGCCGGGCAGCATCGCTCCAAGCCGGTGCAGTTGTGGGAGCAGGGCGGCGCTCGGGTCCTGCTCAATCTCGCCCCGGAGCGATCGATCGACCCCGCCACTGCATCGATCTGCGCGCTCGCACTCGAGAGCACGGATCCGACCGCCTCGATGCGACGGGCGGACAGGCTGCTGGCACCGAAGCTCGCCCGACCTCGCGGACCTGACGAGACCGACCTGAGTTCTGTGGCCACGCCGGATGGCACTGCCCTGTTCTTCTGCGGCTCCGACCGCGAGCGTCACTGGCTCGACGACTTCGGTCCGACCGGGACACCGGCTGACCCGTCCCCGATGCTCCGCGAGATCGATCATGTGTCGATCACGGAGTCGATCGACGACTTCGATCAGTCCGCGTTGTTCTTCCGTACGGTCCTCGGCCTCGTGCCGGGGGAGTCCACGGAGATCACCGCTCCCTTCGGTCTCATCCGCAGCTGGTCGGCAAGTGATCCCAGCGGACGCGTGCGCATCGCGTTGAGCACCACCCCGCTGAGGCGTGGCGATTGGGCGCCTGGGGTGTCGAGCCCTCAACTCGTCGCCTTCGCCACGGATGACGCGATCGCCTGCGCGAAGATCATGCGTGAGCGCGGGGCGCCGATCCTCGAGATGCCGGGCAATTACTACGACGATCTCGACGCCCGCCTTTCCCTGCCGGCCGGATTCGTCGACGGTCTTCGCGAGAACTCGATCCTGTACGACCGCGACGAGCGTGGGGAGTTCCTGCACTTCTTCACCGAGATGCTGGGCTCGCGCGTCTTCTTCGAGGTGGTTCAGCGCATCAACGGCTATGACGGCTTCGGTGACCCCCACAGTGTTCCGTTGCGCATGGCCGCGCACCGGCGCCAGCGACTGCGCATGCTGGCGAGCGCGCCGACCGAGGTTTCATCCGAACACCGGCACGACTACTCGCTCGCCCACCTGACCGCGCTGAGCCTGTCACCGCCGGAGCTGGTCGATGCTGCTGCCGCCGCCGGCTATCGCTACGTGGGCCTGCGCATGACCAAGGTCACGGCGCAGGAGCCGCACTACCCGCTGGCGTACGACCCGGCATTGATGCGGGCCACGAAGACACATCTCGCGGCCACCGGCATCGAGGTCCTCGACATCGAGCTCGCGCGCATCACATCCGGAGACAACCCGCGCGACTACCTGCGCTTCCTGGAGGCCGGCGTCGAGCTCGGAGCACGCCACGTCATCACACAACTGCCGGATTCGGATTTCTCACGCAAGACCGATCGATTCGCCGAGCTGTGTCAGCTCGCCCTGCCCCTCGGCTTGACCATCGACCTCGAGTTTCCGTCATGGACGGAGACCCCGAACCTGACCGAGGCCACCCGGGTCCTGCGGGCGGCCGACCAGCCCAACGCCGGGCTGCTCATCGACCTCCTGCATTTCGCCCGGTCGGGATCCAGCGTGGACGATCTGCGAGAGCTCCCGACGGAGTGGTTCCACTACGCCCACGTGTGCGACGCCCCCGGAGAGATTCCCGCCACCACGGCAGGATTGATCCACACCGCACGCTTCGAGCGGCTCTTCCCCGGTGAGGGCGAGATCGACATGCTCGGCATCCTCGCGGCCCTGCCGGCGGGCATTCCGTTCGCGCTGGAGATCCCGCGGGCGATGCTCGTGGCGCAGGTCGGCGCGAAGGAGCACGCCCGCCTCGCGATCGGCGCTGCCCGCCGCCATCTCGACGCGGCTCACCTGGTCGGTTGACGGTGCGGGATGTGGATTCGCAGTGCGTGGCTGACGTTGCCGAGCGTTCACCCCGTGGGCTGAAGGCTCAGTCCGATGCAGTGCTCGGCTGTCGCGGCCGGAGGCCCGCCTTCCGGTAGATCTCGTCGATGACGGTCATCATCGCGACCGAGTCGGTCAAGCTCGAGGCGGGTGGCTTCCCGAGCAGGACGGCGTCCCGGAATGCCTCCAGCTGGAAGCGGTACGTGGAGCCGCGATCGACATCGACGGTTCGGGTGCCGGCAGCGCTGCGAAGGCGGATGCGACCCCCCACCTGTGGGTGGTACGGCCACCGCACGCGCATGGTTCCCCCATCGCCCACGATCTCGACCCGTGCGCCGAACACGTGGCGGGACCACATGCTCGCCGTCACGGTCGCCGAGGGCAGGTCCGGAAACGCCAGCGTCGCGACCATCGAAGCGTCGACGCCGTCGCGGGTGGTCGCCGTTGCGCTCGTGACGGTGGCGTCGTAGCCGAAGAGTGCCTGCAGCATCCGGACGGGATAGCAGCCCACATCCATGAGCGCCCCGCCGCCGAGGGCTTCGTTCCACCGGATGTCCCTTCCGGGCGGGATCGGAACGCAGAACGTCGCTGTCGCCCGCTGCAGCGCGCCGAGTTCGCCGCTCTGCAGGATGCCGCGAAGCTGGCCGACCACCGGGTGGAAGAGCGTGTGGAACGCTTCCATCACGACGAGTGCGGTTCCCCCAGCGGCATCCGCGACTCGCTCGGCCTCGTCGCCGTTCGCGGTGAAGGGCTTCTCGACCAGCACGTGCTTGCCCGCGTTCAGGGCGGCGATCGTCCACCGACCGTGCAGCGCGGCGGGCAGCGGGAGGTACACGGCATCGAGGTCGGGGTCGGCGAGCAGGTCGTCGTAGGTGCCATGGACCTTCGCGATGCCGTGCTTGCTCGCGAACGCGGAGGCGCGCTGTTCGTCGCGTGCGGCGATCGCATCGACGGAGACGTCCGGGAGAGCGCGCGCGGGTCGGAGAAGGGCGATCCTCGTGATGCGAGCGGCACCGAGGACCCCGATCCGAAGCGTCGTCATGCCGTCGGCTTCCCCATAGCGGTCAGGATCACGGTCTCAGGGGCTGCGGCGGCTCATCAACGCACACCTCTGTCCGATTCACGAGGTGCCGCCCTGGATGATCTCGAAGCGCGGGGACGCCGGGGGTGCCGGCACGTTCACGCCGACGGTTGACAGGACGCGGTGGGTGAGCATCCTCGCGATGTCACCGGCGTCGTAGCCGATGGTGGTGAGGCGGGGGAATGCCGCTCTCCCGAGAGCCGAATTGTCGACTCCGACCAATGCCAGAGCCGCTGGTACCGCGATGCCCAAGTGCTGGCCGGCGGACAGCAGGGTCAATGCCACGTCGTCGTTGTAGCAGGCGATGGCGGTCGAGCGGTCGAGCGTTCGGAGGTGTGCAGTTGCCTCTTCCGGATCGATGGCCAGTTCGATGACGTCGGGCTCGGGGAGTCCGAGCTGGTCGCAGGCAGCTCGGAAACCATCGAACCGGGGCTGTCCGTAGAGATTCTGCCGGCGATCCTTGAGATGGGCGTAGGACAGATGCCGGTGGCCACGATCGAAGAGGTGCCGGGCTTGCAGTGCGCCGATCAGGTCATGGGCGGTCCTGTTCTCGTCCGTCTTCCCGTCCGTCGTTTCGACGGCCCCGACCAACGGCGCCCGGCGTGACCGGAGGACGTCGAGGTGATCGTCGCGCCAGCTCGGCCATCGTGACCACGGCGACTGGCTGCACTGCGGCGATGAAGCCATCGAATGAAGTGACGTCGGACGTCGAGAACCTCGTGACGAGCATCAGACCGTTGCGGGCCAGTTCATCCGTCATGACCTCGAGGATGTCCTGGAGGTTGGCGCCGAAGGTGGTGTGCGGCACGACGGCGACCACCACGTCGCTCTTGCCACGCGCCAGGGTTCGGCCGGCCAGGGACGGCTCGTACGCCAGGGCTCGCGCTGCCTCCAGCACCCGCTCGCGGGTGGCTGCCGCGAATCGCCCGCCATGACCGTTCAGGATCTGACTGACCGCGCCACGGGAGACGCCGGCGAGCCGCGCCACATCCGCGCTCGTCGAGTTGCGACCCGGAGCCGGCACGCGTTCTCGCACATCCATCTCCACGGCGTAACCATATCAACGATTGACGCGCGTTACCTCGATGTGCTGTACTACCGTTTACGCGCGTTACCTACGGCCGGACCCGGCTCGTGCATGGATGCACGAGCCTGCGAGTTCCGGTCCTCAACCCAGATGAGAGCACTGGTGCTCTCTCGATCGGAGGAGTCATGAGCACGTCTTCACCCAAGCCGACACGGCAGCAGAGGGGGCCCGGCTTGTCGCGGTCACCGCGCAGGCGCGCCGCCTCGACGCTCGTCGCCGCCCTTGCCTTCGCGCTGGTGGCGGGCGCGACTGCCCCAGCGGCGGCGGCCCCGACGACACCCTCGGCCGCGGCGACCGCACCCACCTTCGACGCCGACTACCTCGACGGCGTCTCCGGTGCCGAGCCGGCCACGGAAGTCAATCTGGCCGGAACGTGGGACTTCACACCCCTGACGAACACCGTCTGCACCGGCGGTGGGCGTTTCGGCACGACCACCGGGCCCTTCCTCTCGTGTGTCGACTCCCCCGCGAGCGGTGGACCGACCACGATCCAGGTGCCCGGCGGAGGTTGGGTCAAGCAGGGCTGGACCGACCTCTCCCGCGCCACCTATGCGAAGACGGTCAGCGTCCCCATGTTCTCCGCGGACCAGGTGACGCGCCTGAACTTCGGCGCCATCAACCACCGCGCCACGGTCACCGTGGACGGGCGCACGGTGGGCACCCAGACGACCTCCTTCACCGACTCGGTGTTCGATCTCAGCGACTTCGTCACGCCCGGGGCGGAGCACCGCATCGAGGTGACGGTCGAGGGCCGCAAGGCGCTCGTCGGCCCTGACCTGCGGTACACCGTTCCGGAGGGCGCATCGTGGTCCGACGACGTCGCACAGGGCATCTTCCGGTCGGCGAACCTCGAGGTCTTCCCTGCCGTGTTCGTCGCGGACACGTTCGTGCGCACCTCCGTGACCGACAAGACGCTCAGCTATGACGTCCAGGTCACGAACAGCACGGATCGGGCGCAGAAGGTCGATCTCAAGGGAGCACTGAGCTCCTGGAACGGTCAGGGCTGGAAGTACCCGGCGGTGCCGACCCAGCACGCTGTGGTGGCGGCGAACACCACCGCCACGATCACGGTCGGGCCGCTGCACTGGCGCGCCGACGAGGGCTCCTACTGGACTCCGAACGTCCCGTACCAGGCGGATTACACTGCCCAGCTTCACGAGCTGGGCGTGAGCATCACCTCCCGCCCGGATGGCGGCGGCAAGGACAGCGGTGGGCCGAAGTCGACCTCCGAGTACGGGGTCCGGTTCGGTTTCCGCGAGTTGAAGCAGGTCGGCGACCACTTCGAGCTCAACGGCGTGAAGGTCAACTTCCGAGGCGACAGCCTTCAAGGAGCGAACTACGACAACATCGACCACTTCGGTATCAGCGATGCCTACGACACGCTGCCCGGCTTCCTCGAGCCGTCCGACGGCAACGGCGGCTGGCCCCAGGCGGTGCGCAACTACCAGCGGCTGAACTACAACGTCGTGCGCATCCACCAGCTCCCGGCCACGCCTTACATGCTTGACGTCGCCGACGAGCTGGGCCTGATGATCCAGGACGAGACCGCGATCCGCGGGTCCAATGATCGGGAGAACTTCGAGGCCGACGGCGGCCGGGACAACATGGTCAAGCACCTCGCCGACCTGGTGCTGCGCGACCGCAACCACGCTTCGGTTGTTCGCGTGGAGCCAGGCCAACGAGCCCGAGGTGGACATCTTCGACCTCATCGGGGTAGTCAACGCCAACCCAGGGGCTGGACCGGAGTTCGACGAGCTGCTCTACCAGACGGTGATGGCGCTCGACTCCACCCGGCCCATCAGCACCGACGGGGACTCCGAAGACCTGGCGCACGACAACTACACCGTGTTCTGCCACTACGAGGGAGACACCGGGCAGTTCGCCGTTGGCCAATACACCGAGAACGTCTGCGACATCCCGGGCAAGCCGAACGGCCAAGGCGAGTTCATCTGGAACAACGACCACACGGCTCGGGGCATGACGTGGTTCGCCACGGCGACCCTGCGCATGCGGGAGAAGGGTGCCGAGGACACCCGGCCCTACACGCTGCTGTCGAACTGGTCCTCGGTGATCCCGGGCGTGAAGCGGACCGACTTCTCGTCCCTCGAGACGGGATACCCGCACGGGCCGCTGCCGCTGTACGGGGAGGACAACCTGCCCGACCCGTGGAGCAACCCGCAGATCCAGCTCCTCCAGAAGGCGTACAACCCCGTCGCGGCCGTCGACACCGACTTCTGGAACGAGAACAAGCTCTCGAACGCAGCCGGTGAGTGGCCGGTGGCACCGTCGGTCATCGCCGCCGGCGCGAACACGCGGACCCTGACGGTGTTCAATGACACCTTCACGGGGACGCGACTCGAAGTGACGTGGAGCCTCCGGCAGGGAGCACCCGACGGGGCGGTCGTCGCGAGCGGCAGCCTGTCGCCCGACATCGCGCCGGGCGACCACGCGTCATTGCCGATCTCGTTCACCGCTCCGGCCACGACCGATCTGCTGTACCTCGACGTCCGCGTCGAGAAGCCGAGCCAGGGTGTGCTGTTCCAGGACGCAAGCACCGTCTACCAGGTCCAGTGACGCGCGGGCACCTGATCACCGAAGCGACCTGACACATCGGGCCGGGCACCAGCGAACGGTGTCCGGCCCGACCCGCACCGGTCTCGATCCGGTGACCTCTTCGTGTTCGTCTGCCCGGGAAGTGCGTCATCGCGCCGGACTGGGCATGTGGAGGTTCTCGTTACGCCCGCAGTCCCGTCGTTTCCACAATGCAGACCGGCCGGGTTCTGATGTGAGGTTCGACTCTGCTAAGAAGGGTGGGTCCCTGCCCTACCAGTGATTGGATCTACCCGATGAACCCCAGCCGCGACGAGCAGCCCGACATCCAAGTGCGCAGCGACTACGAGGCGGTGGGCGGCGGACCAGCGATCGCCGCAGTGGTGGACCGTTTCTACGGGCTTGTGCTCGATGACGTCCGACTCCGCGAGTACTTCGACGGCGTCGAGATGGTACGGCTCAAGCGTCACCAGGTGGCGCTCGTGTCCCAGGTGATGGGCGGGCCGGTCGAATACGCCGGCCGCGACCTGCGCGCGGCCCATCAGGGCAAGGGCATCTCACGCGACGACTTCGGCGCAGTCGCCGGTCACCTTGTGACCGCGCTGACCGAGGCGGGGGTCGAGCCCGCAATCATCGACCGGACGGTGACCGCGGTCGCCGGCACGGAATCGGACATCGTCGAAACTGCCCCGGCGGCCGGGTGACGCGGTGGACACCGCCGCGCTGAAGCAGACTTGGGCGCTGGCAGAGAGCCTCGGGGACGAGGTGCCTCTGTTCTTCTACTCGCACCTGTTCCTGTCCCACCCCGAGCTACGGAGCATGTTCCCCGTCTCGATGGCGACACAGCGGGATCGACTTGTCGGTGCGCTCGGCAGAATCGTGTCCAGCGTCGACGAACTCGACGAGGTGGTCGGGTTCATCGAGCAGCTGGGCCGCGACCACCGGCGCTTCGAGGTCATCGCGGGCCACTACAACGCCGTTGGCGCATCCCTGCTCGCCACGCTGAAGCACTTCTTGGGCGACCGGTGGACGGATGAGGTTGCGGCGGACTGGGCCGAAGCCTACGGGCTGATCGCCACGGTCATGGTCAAGGCAGCCGAAGCGGCCGAATCGACGAGCCCAGCATCCTGGGCCGGTCATGTGACCGCGGTGGATCGGCGGGGGATGGACCTCGCGGTCATCCAGGTCCGCCCCGAACCCCACCTGCCGTTCGTGCCCGGCCAGTCCGTGGCAGTGGAGATACCGTCGCGGCGGAGGCTGTGGCGCTATCTCAGCCCGGCGAACGCACCGCGCGCCGACGGCACCCTCGAGTTCCACATCCAGATGGTCCCCGGTGGCCAGGTCAGCAGCAGCATGGTCCGCTCCCTCGAGGCAGGCGAGACCATTCGAATCGGAGCCCCCGTGGGTCAGGAACTGACCTTGGACGAGGACGAGCGCCAGCGCGACCTGATCATGGTCGCCGGCGGTACCGGCCTGGCCCCGCTCCGGGCCCACCTGGAGCGCATCGACCTGGACTGGCAGGCGACCGGCCGGGCTCCCCGCGTCCATCTGTTCCACGGGGCGCGCCTGCCGTGGAATCTCTACGAGAACCGGCTGCTGAAGAACCTGTCAGCGCGGCCTTGGTTCACGTACACGCCGGTGGTCTCGGACGACCCCAGCTACCCGGGCCGGAAGGGCCTGGTCGGGGATGCCGCCGCCGATGGCGGATCGCTGCATGGACGTCTCGCGCTGGTGTGCGGATCGCCCGAAATGGTGCGGCACACGGTCTACCGGCTCCGTGCCGGAGGGATCGCCCGAACGGACGTGAGGTTCGAGCAGTTCGCGACCCTCGACGAAGACAGTCATGACCTCCACCACCACACCCATGATCCGGAGCCGGCTCGGCTGTCGGGGAGCGAACAGGGGTACCACGCATGACGCAGAACGGGACCGACCCCGACAGCCACGCCGCCGCGGGCACAGGGCCTGAGCATGACCTGGCCGTCGCGGTGAGCCACCTTCCCGACCCCCACTCCGTGGAGTTCACCATGAAGATCCGGGGCGGTGCATACGACCGGCTCGAAGTCGACAACTTCATGCGTGATCTCGCGACGGCGATCGCCGAGGTCCGGGCAGCCGCGGCCGGCACCCGGCAGGAGCTCGCCGAACTGCGGGCCGAGAAGGCCAGCCAGGGTGCGTCCGGGCCCGACTCCGAGGAGGAGATCACGGCCGGAGCGGTCGGGTTGCTCACCCAGGCCCAGCTGATCGCCGACAAGGCCGTGGCCGACGCCGAACAGTACGCCCGCGACCTCGTGCCGACGGCTCGCAGCCAGTACCGGGAGATCCTGGAACGCGCCGAGAGCACCGCCAGCCAGGCGACGGCGGCGATCCCCGCCGAGCATGTTCCGCCCGTCCCCGAGATCGAGTACGTCCGCACCTACGCCCAGGTCGCGCAGATCCAGCTGCGCTCGGTCCTCGACGCACTGACCGAGCAGGTCGACCGCCTCGGCAGCTTGCCCCAGCCCGCCACCGAAGCCGTCGCGTCCCCCGACTCGGACGACGACCCAACAGGTGAACCCGACTGGGAGCCCTCGGCATCGGGATCGGTCAGCGCCGACCGGCGCTGACGGTCTGAGTCCGAGATCCTCTCCCGCGGGTTCGTTGTGTCGAGCCCCCCCCCCCTTCACGGCGGCACGACGGATGGTGAACCCCCGACTCAGATCGCGTTCGCCCCCGACAGTGCCTGCCGGCGCACCGCGCCCGGCGTCTGTCCGATGGTGCGGGCGAACGCGCGGGTGAAGGCGGCCTCGGACTGGTAGCCGACTTCGGCGGCGACCTGTGCGACCGTGGCGCGGTCATCGCGCAGCCGGTTGGCCGCGAGGTTCATGCGCCAGCGAGTGAGGTAGGCCATGGGGGCCTCGCCCACCATGCCCGTGAAGCGCGCGCTGAACGCCGACCTCGACATCGTGGCGGTTGTGCGAGCGGCCCGAGGGACCAGTCGCGGCCGGGTTCGGCGTGCATCACCTCGAGGGCGCTGCCGACCCGATCGTCTTGCAGTGCCAGCAGCCAGCCGTCGCGCGCGGTGGGATCGTAGCGCGAGCCAGGCGCGGATGGCCTGCACCACGAGGATGTCGGAGAGCCGCGTGGCGACGGCCTCGGCGCCGGGCTGCGCACGGGTCAGCTCGTCGGCCATGAGGCGCAGCGTGTCGCGGACCGACGACGCCATCACGGGCTCGTCGCCACGCACCGTCAGCACGCTCGGCAGGCCGCGCAGGAGCTCTCGGGCGGCGGGGTCGTCGACGCGACGATTCCGCAGATCAGCTGTGTCGCCCGCCCGCCGCCGCCGTGCCGGAGCACCGAGTAGTGCGGCCCGAGGCACTGCTGCGGGAGCCGGTCGACCCGCGGTGATGGCCCGATGCCTGGCGAGCTCATGATGTCGTGCCCACGGCCGTGCGGCACGAGCGCGAGGTCGCCGGCACGCAGTTCGACGGTCTTGACGCCGTCGACGCGGAGCCAGCACGATCCGACCGTCGGCACGTGGAAGCTCACCGAGTCGGTGATCGCCGGCATCTCCAGCCCCCACGGCTCGGTGAGCTCGGACCGGCAGTAGAAGACCCCGCGCATCCGCAGCGTCTGCAGGACCCGGGCGACGCGGTCTCGGCCTTCCCATGGTGTTGCATCCATGGCTCCATTGTGCCGCAGACTCTGCTCGGGCGTCCTGTCGATCTGGACGAATGAACAAGAAGCGTGGACAAACCAGCATGGTTACGCCGATCAACCCCGCATACCGTCGGATGAAGGACAACATCAACGAATGGAGCGACACATGTATGCAGTAGCTGGAGCGACAGGACGCGTGGGATCAGCAACGGCGCGTCACCTGCTTGCGAACGGAGCGGAGGTGCGGGTTCTCGTTCGAGACCGCGAACGAGTCGAGGAATGGATCCGGCAGGGCGCGGAGGCCCGTGTTGTCGATCTCGGTGATCGGGCCGCCCTGCGCGACGCGATCACCGGATGCGACGGGTCTCTTCGTACTCCTGCCGTTCGATCTCACGGTCGACGACCTCGACGCCTACGCCGCGGCGGTCACGGCGTTCGTCGCCGGCGCGGTCGCCGACAGCGGAATCCCGCACGTCGTCATGCTTTCCTCCGGCGGAGCCGACCTCCCCGACGGCACGGCCCCATCACGGGCATGCACCGAATGGAACAGGCGCTGCGGGCGACGGGATCCGTGCTGACCGCGCTCCGGTCGGGGCACTTCCAGGAGAAGGTCGGCGACCCCATCGA
>CAWDJA010000031.1:0-100402 GCA_963802485.1 uncultured Actinomycetota bacterium | reverse complement strand
GAGCCGACCGCGACACTGACGAGCCAGCCCGCGATCCGCCGGTCGACGACCAGGAAGTCGATCGGCCGATCGGCGAGGTGAGCGCGTCCGTCGGCGAAGACCACCGCAGCGGGTTCGACACGGAGGCCGCGGCCGTCGGCCTTCAGCACCGCCTCGGCACGTACCCACCGGCGGATCGCCGTGCGGCGCGAGCCGCCCACGAGGTCGGTGACGGCCCCGCGGCGCTCGGCCTCCGCGGTTCGCGATGTCGTCGCCCGGGATCGCTCCACGTCGACCCCGACCGCGACGGCGGCGGGTGCGAGCGCGGCGACGACGAGCCCGTCGCACGAGGCGAGGCTCACCGACGGGGGTGGCCCCACGGCAGCCGGCCAGCTCACGCGCGGCCGCGAGTGCTCGCGGCCGCAGCGCTCGCACGTCGCCGTCACGTTCACCTCCTCGGGCCCGATCCCGCCGGCGTCCGCGGCGAGGTCGCGCACCAGAAGCCGACCCAGGAGGAATCGGTCCCGCTGGTCGGCACGCTCCGTCGCGGCGGCGCGGACCCGCTCGGCCGCCCCGAGCAGGCGCAGGGCCCGCGCGCGGTCGAACTCGGCCGGGTGCGCCCAGGCGAGGCGCACGCCGCCGTCGATCGTGATCGACCCTCCGGCCATGCGATTCGTCCTCACTGCTCGACGACGGATGACGCGACCGGCGCTTCCGCCCGCCGTCGCCAGTCCATCACCACCGCACGGCGAGCCACAAGCGAACTCCGCCTGCCGGCGGCATCCGCTCGGCTCTCCCCGGGCCTGCGAAGCAGGCGGCCAGTGGGCCCGGCGAAGCAGGCGGCCAGTGGGCCCGGATACGATAGCGCGGACACACCCGCCCGAGGTGAGGGAGCGAATGGCCGGCACACTCGTCGTGATCCCGACCTACAACGAGCGCGAGAACCTCGCCGAGACGGTGGCCCGAGTGCGTGCCGCCGTGCCCGAGGCATCCGTGCTCGTGGTCGACGACTCGTCGCCCGACGGCACCGGCGACCTCGCCGACGAGCTGGCTGCCGCCGACGCGGCCGTGCACGTGCTGCACCGTACCGCGAGGAACGGACTCGGCGCCGCCTACCTCGAGTCGTTCGGGTGGGCGCTCGAGCGGGGCTACGACCCGATCGTGCAGCTCGACGCCGACGGATCGCACCTGCCCGAGCAGCTGCCGAGCCTCCTCGAGCGTCTCGAGCAGCCGGATGCCTCGGGAGGCCGCGTCGACCTCGTGATCGGGTCGCGCTGGATCCCCGGCGGGTCGATCGAGAACTGGCCGAGGCACCGGGAGCTGCTCTCGCGGTGGGGGAGCGCCTACGCGCGATGGATGCTGCGCCTGGACACCCGCGACGCGACGGCGGGGTACCGGGCGTTCCGTGCCGACGCCATGCGCCGCATCCGCCTCGAGGACGTGCACACGCGCGGCTACGGGTTCCAGGTCGACATGCTGTGGCACGCGCGCGAGGCGGGGCTCAACGTCGTCGAGGTGCCGGTCACGTTCGTCGAACGGGTGCGCGGACGGTCCAAGATGAGCCCGGCGATCGTGATCGAGGCGACCGTTCGGGTGACCGCGTGGGGGCTGCGGTCGCGGTTCGGGCGCCGAGCTGCTGAGCAGCCCGCGAACGGCGGCAGCGGATCGTCGGCGGCCGGGCGCTCGCGCGCCTGAGGTCGGGGAACGACCGCGGTCTCAACTTCTCGCCGAACGGGCCATACATCCCGAGTGCTCCGCAGCCCGGTCCGCCGGAAGCGTATGAGCTCAGCCTGCCGCGCGCTCACCGGGAGTGGCGTAGCGGGCGGCGATCGTCCGAGCGGCTTCGTCGATGGTGTGGAGTGTCTCCTCGACGGTGAGCGACCAGTTGCCGTGGACGAGGCGGGGCCAGAAGACCACAGTGGCGATCATGCCGAGGAACTGCGCCGCTGCCACGTCGAGGTCGTTCACGTTCGCGGTTCCCTGAGTGTTCGCCGCCTGGAAGAAGCGCCTGAGCGCCCTGAGCACGGGCAACGTGCCGAAATCGAACGTCCGCTGGCGCAGCTCCGGGAACCTCGCGGACTCGGCGATCACAGCTCGGATCAGGTCCGCCACTCGGGGCCGGGACAACAGCTCCGCGTACGCCATGCCAAGACTGACCAAGCCTGCATGGAAGTCTCCGGACGGCGGATCCAACGGCTCGGCGGCTGGCGAATCGCCCGCCGCGAGCACGGTTGCTTCAAAGAGCTCCGCCTTTGTCGGGAACTGCTTGAACAGTGTCGCTTTCGAGACGCCAGCGCGATCGGCGACTCGCGCCAGCGAGGTCCGGTCGTACCCGAGTTCGAGGAACAGGCCGGTGGCGGCCTCGAGGATCGCCGCACGGTTGTCGGCAGCGATTCTTCGATGGTACGCAGAGAGTTCGCGTGACATGGTTCCCAGTATGGCGTAAAGGTGAGTCGGTTGACTCACCACAGGTTGGTCGCTATTCTCATTCGAGGTGAGTCGGTCGACTCACCTCGGTGGGGGCGGAAGCCGCACGTGCCCGAGGAGGAGCAATGGCGAAGGTGATCATTCATGCGACCGTGACCCTGGATGGATTCATGGCTGACGTAGACGGAGGGGTTGACTGGATGAACGGATTCCCGGTGGCTCCTGGGGACGAAGACGTCGTCGGAAGGGTGGTACAGGACCTCGGCGCCGTCGTAGGAGGCGCGAACAAGACGCAGACCATAGACGACGGAGAAGTTCCCTACGGGGGCATGCTCAAGGTTCCGGTGTACCTGATGACCCACAGTGCTCATGAGCCGATCGAGAAGGACGGCGTCACGTACACCTTCGTCGTCGACGACGTCACGCAGGCCGTTGAATCCGCCAAACAGGCGGCAGGGGACAAATGGGTCAGCCTGCTGGGAGGAAGCATCTCGAGACAGTGCCTCGAACTCGGACTCGTCGATGAGATCCAGCTGCACGTCGTGCCGGTCCTTCTCGGGGAAGGCATCCCGCTGTTCGCCGGGCTGGGTACGCGCATCAAGCTCGAACGCGTCGAAACATCGGCCTTCGCCAGCGAGACCCACCTGCGTTACAAGGTTCTCGCATAGACGACGCCGGCTTCATGGCCCCTTGGGTAGGGGGAGTGTTCATGTGATCGGCATCCGGGGATGTCGGATGGGCGTCGGTTGGTGAACCACGTTTGGCGCTCATTTCAGCGCGATGCCATGCCCGTAGTTGACGCCAGCATCGGGCGCCTTCGACGCGCTCACCGAGGCGCGGCGTCGTATCGTGGAAGACGGATATCCGACGCCGCGATGGAGGTCGAGGATGAGCGAGGATCCCCAGCGCACTGCGTGGCAGTACCGGCTCGATCGCCTCGCGCGTGAAGAGGCGATCGCCCGTGGCGAAGAGCCCGATGTCGCCGACATGGCGCCCGAACCGGCTCGACCGTCCACGCAGGCTGAGCGGTCGGCGTACGTGGAGAACGCGATCCAGCAGGCGATCCGTCGCGGCGAGTTCGACAACCTCCCCGGCGCGGGAAAGCCCCTTGAGGGATTGACCGGGCAGCACGACCCCGACTGGTGGATTCGTCGCAAGATCGAGCGCGAGCAGCTGAGCGGATTGGGTCCGCCCGCGCTCAGCCTGCGGGTCGAGAACACCCAGCTCGAGGCCCGGCTGGATCGAATGCACCGTGAATCCGAGGTGCGCGAGGCAGTCGAGGACTTCAACCGGCGCGTGATCGAGGCGCGCCGCCAGCTGCTCGGCGGGCCGCCCGTCGTGACCCCGACTCGGGATGCCGGCGACGAGATTCGTGCATGGCGCGAGCGCCGCGAAGCCCGACAGCGCCAGGCAACCGAGGAGCGCGCACAGCTCGAGCACGAGCAGAGGACATCACGAACTCAGTGGTGGCGGCGTCGCCGCTGAGGATCCTGCACTGGGCTCCGCTGATTCGTTCCCGTCCGATTCTGCAAGACCCGCAGTCTCATCCGCCGCGAGACACTCGGGACTCTTGGCCATTCTGCAGCGTCGAGCGAGAACCCCCGCAGTCGTTCGACGTCGCAGCGGATGTAGCGCACACTGGATGCATGTGGAGATTCCTCAAGGCGATCAAGGACAGGGAGCACCGTCTCGCGCCGACGACGTGGGCTGCCGCGATCGCAGCTGTCGTCTATACGTTCGCACCGATCGATCTGATCCCCGAACTCGTGCTCGGGCCCTTGGGATTCGCGGACGACATCGGTCTGTGGAGCATCTTCGCCGTGCTCTTCGTACGCGAACAGCGGCGGTGGCAGGCCGGGCTCGCGTCGGAATAGGCATCAGATCGGGATCCCTCTGGGGGCGCATCTCGAGCGCAAGAGGATGATGGTTCCATGCCCGCTGCCCACCGTCCCGGTCTTCGGGTCGACTCCGGACTCACGATCCCCGAGTCTGAGCTGTCTTGGCGGTTCTCGCGGTCGTCCGGTCCCGGCGGGCAGGGTGTGAACACTGCCGACTCCCGAGCGGAACTCGTGTGGGATGTGGCAGGCTCGGCCGTCCTCTCTCCGCTCCAGCGGGAGCGACTCCTCGAGCGTCTGAGCAGTCGCGTTGTCGACGGGGTACTGACGATCGCAGCATCCGAGTACCGAGCGCAATTGCGGAACAGGGATGCTGCGCGCGCTCGGCTCGCCGCCGTCGTGGCCGACGCTCTGCGGCCTCCGTCACCGTCGCGACGACCGACGCGTCCGAGTCGCGGTGCCAAGGAACGGCGCTTGGAAGCGAAGAAGCGGCGCACTGACGTCAAGCGACTGCGTCGCCCACCCCACGACTGATCACCGCGGTGGCACTCCTCGGCGGGAGGCCGACCATGCCGGCACCTGTCGCCCCGGACGCGACTGCGCTCAAGGCCATCCGTGCACGCCTAGATTCGCTGCGCGTAGTGGCGCACCCTGTTGTCGCGTTCCACAAGGTACCTCTCGTCCTCGGGATAGAACACGGCACGCTCAAGATCCGGACCAGCGAATTCGGCGATCGCTTCGAGTGATTCCCACCGAGAGACGGTGGTGATCTCCGTGCGACCATCACCAAGGTCGCGGGTGAGGAGCCACGCGTCGAGGTTGCCCTTCGTCGCCCGATAGGCATCCATCCCGGTGCTTTCGACGTAGCTCACGTACGCATCCCGGTCTTGCGTGCGCACGACGCCCGTCCACATGCGCACCACCGCTCGTTGCTCAGTCATGAATCCAGAATGCTCCCGTCACTCGCACGAAATCACGCGTTTCCTGCCTGTGATCTGCGAAGCGCGGGCCTGTGTCGCATGGTCTCTTGTGAGACGCGAGCATTCGCTTCGTCTCGCCTAGCCTTGGAGGGTGAGCCGCGAAGCCGAAGAGCTCAACCGGCGGCTGTTACGTGCCCGTGACGCGATGGACCGGGCCTACGCCGGACCGCTCGACGTGCGCGCGGTGGCGGCAGTGGCCCACATTTCGCCTGCCCACTTCAGTCGCTGCTTCCGCGCCGTCTTCGGTGAGTCACCCCATCGCTACTTGCAGCGGCGGCGGGTCGAGCGTTCGATGTTTCTGCTGCGCGAGAGTGACCGCACCGTGACCGACATCTGCTTCGACGTAGGCTTCAGCAGCGTCGGGACATTCAGCCGAACCTTCCGGGAGATCGTCGGGCAGACGCCGAGCGCGTATCGGGAGGGGCACGGACCGATCGTGGCGCCCCACTGTGTCCAACTTGCTGCCATGCGACCTCGGAGCAGCGCTGGGCGCCCAGCACAGTAGAGCACGTTTGGATAAGCCACCGGACGTGACGGCTGTATAGGGTCTTGCCTATCACGAGAACGGAGCGGGAGAACCAGATGATAACCGCACTGAATGTCGCTTCCATCTACGTCCTGAATCAGGATGAGGCGCTCGATTTCTACGTCAACAAGCTGGGTCTTGAGAAGGGCAATGACGTGCAGCAGGGCGAGTACCGCTGGCTTACTGTTCGCGTCCCTGGCGACAGAGCCACCGAGATCTCACTCGAGCAGCCCGGTCCGCCGCTGCACGACGAAGAGACGGCAGACCGAATCCGCGAGTTGATCACCAAGGGTGCCATGGGTGGCCTCGTCTTCATCACCGACGACGCGCGCGCGACGTACGACACGCTCCGTGAGCGCGGCGTCACCGACTTCACCCAGGAGCCCACCGAGCACTTCTACGGTATTGACATGGGCGTTCGAGACCCCTTCGGCAACCCCATCCGGATTCTGCAGCAGGGAGAGGTCGCCCAGCAGGGAACCGCTTGAGCGGCTTCAAGACCACGACACCCAGGAGGGACCTCGAGGACTTGGCACGGGACTCCGCACCGGCTTCCTTCGCTACCTTCCGCACCGCAGCGAAGCGGCGATGACGGCGGGATACGAGGGTCCTGTCGACCTTCGACATGGCCCACCGGGTCCTTCACGACCCGGCCGCGGAGCCCCCGTCGCCGGATGACCGGCGGTACGACTCAGGACCCCGGGCTCGCGCGGCGCTCCAGGGCTTCGATGACGGTCTCGGCGATGTCGATGTCGTAGAGCCTCTCGACGCTCTGGAACCCGCCGGGACTCTCCGCGTTGATCTCCACCACCTGGCTGCCGATCACGTCGATGCCCACGAGGAACATGCCATCGGCGACGAGCTTGTCGCCCATCGCCTCGACGATGCCGAGCTCGGCCTCACCGACCTCGAGGGGCACCGACCGACCGCCGGTGCTGATGTTGGCGCGTGGGTCGTTGCCGGTGGGCACGCGTCGGAAGGCGGCCGGTCTGCCGTCGCGCTCGAGGATGCGGCCCTCCAGCAGGAAGATTCGGGCATCGCCGTCCTTGGCTCCGTCGATGAACTCCTGGATGATGGCGTAGCCGTCCTGCAGGACCGCCTCCGTCATCTGCGCGAGGTTGGTCTCTCCGGGGCCCTCGATCATGAAGACGTTGCGGCCCTTGGCCCCGTACAGCGGTTTGACGACGCAGTGGCCGACTTCGTCGACGAACCGCTCGATCGCCTCCGGATTTCGTGTCACCAGCGACCGTGGTCGGACCTCCTCGGGGAACTCCTCCAGGTAGAGCTTGCTGGTCGCTCGATGGAGGGTGTTCGGGTCGTTGACCACCGTCACACCTCGGGCCGCGAGCATCTGTCCGAACACCACGCCCATCGGGCTGGCCCACGGGCGCTCCTGCAGGTCGTCGATCGACTCGTTGCGCAGGACGAGCACATCCAGGTCGTCCATGACGATCCGCTCGGCGTCGCGCGCCTTGATCCCCTCCATGAAGCTCGCGAGGGTGTCGTCGCCCTTCCACCTCGCGGCGCGGGCCATGGCCGCGAACGACCCGTCGCTGCTGCCGTGCTCGAGGTCCCCGACGCCGACATACCAGGTCTCGTGCCCGCCCCTGGCTGCGGCCCTGGCGAGTCGGGTGGTCGTGTACTCGTCCACCTCGGTGTCGACGTCGTTGACGAGAAATGCGAGCCTCATGCCGCCACGTCTCCCTCATAGAGGTCGGTGACCGTCGCGCCCGCGCGCAGCCTCTCCAGACGCTCTTGTGCACCGGGCACGTCCAGCCAGCGTGGCCGAACCCACGGCGCGTGGAGCACCTCGCGGTCGAGCAGGTCCTGCACCAGGGGGATGTGGTCCAACGCGAGCTTGCCGACGAGCAGGACGTCGAGGCGGCTGCCCTCGGCGAGGGCGTCGAGGATGCGCGTGATCCCGCGCAGGTAGATCGCGTCCTTCACCGAACCGCCCCCGACGACGACCCGGATGGCGATGGACCACGCGGTCCGTGCCGGCATGCGGTGGTCGGCCCGCAGCGACTCGAAGATGTCCAGGAAGCCGGCGCCGTCGAGCATCTTGCCGACCGCGACCACTCGCGCCGCGAGCACGCGCAGCCGCCGCGGGTCCAACCCGCCGGTCAGGTACTCGGCGAGCACGGCGAGGCCCTCCTGGGTCTCGTCGTAGCCGGGCAGGCCGATGGTCAGCAGCGTCAGTGGCTGCCGGGCACCGTTCTGGTAGGTGACCACGTGGGTGCCGACCTCGTGGTGCAGCAACGGCTCGACCCGGTCGGCCCGGAAGGCGGCGGACTCCGGGATGAGCAGGCGGCCGAACGACACCATCAGCTCGGAGATGTCGTCCCGTACCTCGACGCGGACCGGGAAGTCCGGGTACACGGCGCGGTAGCGCTCGAACTCCGCACGGGCCGCGTCGGCGAACGCCCCGGCCGTGACGGTCTGGGTGCTGGGCGCCTGCGGGGGGATGGTCTCGAGCAGTTCCTCCGCCGCCGCGGCCAGCGGAGGGGCCACCGTTCCGTAGAGCTGGAGTGACCCGTATAGGAACCGCGACGTGTCGCGGTCCTCCAACGCGGTGATCTGCCGGGCGATCTCGTCCCTCTTCGCCCGGAAAAGCATGTGCAGCGCCGGGTCGTCCACGTTCTCGACCTCGAGGTCGTACAGGTCACGCTGCGCCAGGTCCGGGTCGAAGTCCAACGGCCGCAGCCGCAGCGTGGGGGCCGTGCCGAAGTCACTGCGTTCGAAGTCCGCCCACGCCTCCGCCGCGTTGAGTGGCGTGACGTTGACGAGCAGGTTCACGCGGCGCTCGATCTCGGTGAGCCGGGCGTCGATGTCGAGTGCGGGCGCCAGTTGCTCGGTCGGTGACGACATCTAGCTGCTCTCAGTCGCGTGAGCGGTTGGTTCTCGACTGCTCGTACTCGGGTTCTCCGGCATAGGAGTCATTGAGGTCGCTACCGTGAGCACGAGTATCACCGCGGCCATGAACGCAAGAATCAGGCCGCCGGCCTCTCGATTGGTCAGGACGTCGGGCGTATGCGGGCCCTCCGTGGGCTTGCTCATCTACTTGTCTCCGTTTCGCGTTCGGGTCGCTACCGCGTGTTATGTGCTGCACTAACCCGGGCCCTTCGGGTCGTGTTCGCGTAGCGGGCCCGGATTAGCCAGCAGCCAGGCACGTGTCCAACCACCACCTGACATCACTGGTCTAGCCCGGTCCCGTCGAGGGCCGCCACCCCTTGACATTCGTTCGACTTCTCCCACGCGGGGATCCAACGCGCCCGGTGCCGAGGGGCTGATGCGCAATACAGCTCATGCATGACCAAGGCCCCAGCCGAAGCCAGAACGAGGCCTGGATTGGTCGCGCATAATCATGCCGGATGGGGATCCCACCGATCCAGTGATCGCCCGCGAACGAGGCCGAGGCAGGACTGCCCGCTGAGACATCCTCATCTCGGACAGTTCATCCGAAGTGGAGAGCGAGTCCGAGCTCGTCGCACTCGGCGGGTGTGTCCGAGCCGGATTGTGCGCTGACACTGCAGTTGAGCGACGAGGCTGATTATCCTCAGCCCATGAGCGATTCAAGCGAACACGTGGTCTGGCTGGCTGCCGGTCCGGTGAAAACGCGTTGCGCGGGTCAGAGGAGAGCAACAAGATGAGACCACTTCGATACTCGATCAACGTGACACTCGACGGCTGCTGCCATCACGAGGCAGGGCTCCCTCCGGACGAGGAGTCGATGCGCTACTGGACCGCGGAGATGGAGCGAGCCGATGCGTTGCTGTTCGGCCGGGTGACCTACGAAATGATGGAGTCGGCGTGGCGGAAGCCGGCCACGGGCACGTGGCCTGACTGGATGGATGAGTGGCAGATGCCGTTCGCCGAGGCGATTGATAGGGCGAAGAAGTACGTCGTGTCGGCCACGCTGGACGGGGTCGATTGGAATGCCGAGCTGGTGCACGGCGGATTGGGGCCAGCGGTTCAGCGGCTCAAGCAGGAGTCAGGCGAGGGCCTGTGGGTCGGTGGCGTGACGCTTCCCCTGGCGTTGGCAGATCTGGGACTGATCGACGAGTACGAGTTCCTTGTGCAGCCGGTCCTTGCCGGACACGGGCCGACGTTGCTCGCCGGTCTGCGCGAGCGCATCCAGCTCGAGCTCGTGGATCGCCATGAGTTCCGGTCGGGGGCGGTCGCCGTGCGATACCGGCCCACGCGAGAAACGTCTTAGCCGCGATCGAACGCATCATTCGCGGCAACTTCCGTCTCCTCGAATGACTTCTTCCTCAGACAGCCGAGCTGAAAATCAACGGACTCGAACCATCACCGACGACGTCATCAAAGCCGTAGCCAGCGTCCTCGTCATCGGCACCTAGCGCGATGCAGCGATCACCGAACTCCGCCGCCGAGCGGTCAACTCCACACACCTGTCGACTCGGGAGTGTTCCGCATAACGATGGGCTGAAGCCTTCGGTGGCGCGGCAGTCTCGCCACTGACGCCTCGCTGACCGGGTGACGCGGCGGCGGTCACCGACAGCGCGCATGCGACCGGTGGTTGGCGACGAGCAGGGGGTAGCGTGTGGCGCAACACGATTCGCCGGGAGGATCAGGATGTCATCCACCGATGATCTCGTTCGTCACGCAGAGGAGTGTTGGCTGTCAGCATTCGACGCCGGCCCAACCGAGCCGCAGAGCCGAGTGCTCGGGTGCGGTGACACGGCTCCCGACGCCGAGCTCGCCGACGCGACCGGTGCCCTGCGGCATCTCTCGGAGAGTTGGGCCACTGGCCCCGCGCTCGTGATCTTCTGGCGCCACTTCGGATGCAGGTGCGGGATGGAACGCGCCCGCCGACTTGCCACCGAACTCGACGAGTACCGCGCGGCGGGCCTTTCCGTGGTCATCGTGGGGCAAGGTGAGCCTGCGCGGGCCGCGGCCTACGCCGACGAACACGGCATCGCCGTGCCGCTGCTCCTCGATCCGACCGCCGATGTCTATCGAGCGTACGGCGTCGGCCATTGGCAGCCCGAGCAACTGTTGTTCGATGCGCCAGTCGAGTACCTCGCGCACCCACGCGCGCTCGGGCAGAGCTTGGTCGAGGCTCGACGTGCGGAGGGTCGGCCGATGGTAGACGACCCGTGGCGGGCATCGGCCGAGTTCATCGTCGGGCAGAACGGGGTGATCAGGCTCGGCTTCTCGTATCAGTACTGCGAGGACTTCCCCGACCCGCGGGTCCTTGCCGCCGCCGCTCGGCTGGCATAGGATTCCCCGCCACGCGACACACCGAGGACGCGTGCGCGAGGTCGAACTTGCTACGGCACAAGCTCGAAGACGACCTCGACCGAAATCCGGGGCCCGTAGGTCAACCGGCTATCGGTCGCATGCAATAGTGCGCAGAACTGTTTTCAATGAACAATTGCCCGTGTCTGGGTGTGAGCGATCCGGTCTCCGTCGGTACGGTGACGTCATGCTCTGTGAAGCATATGGCTCGTCAGATGCCGTGGTGAATCCAACCCGCCGAGGTTCACCCTGCCGCCGAAGCACGGCAAGTGCTCCGAGTGCGGTCACGAGTGGAGCTTCTCCGACCGGCCCGTGAATGATCGACGGCTCGGAAGCTGACGATGGCCGACGAGGTGGAGGTCCGGTTCATCGGCGGGTCGCTCGACGGGAAGACGGCGCCGGTCCCGCTGAGCCCGGTCACCGGCCTTCCCCGGCGTGAGCTTGAGAACGAGACCGGCGAGAGGTACAGGCTCGCCTTTGACCAGGCGATCGGGACCGGCGGGACCGAGTACAGGAACCTCCGATATGTCCTCGTGCGATGACGGATCCCTAACCGGGCCGATTGTCGACCATCGTCCCGTTGAGGGGGGAATGACGGGGGCGCGTCGGAGTTGGTGTCTTGTTGACGGCCGAGACGGTGCGCCCTTACCGCGCTAGGTGTACTGACCCGGATCGTTGTTGACGTAGGAGAGACCTCCGGGGTCGAGTTGGAGCTGTCTAGTTCTTCGACTCGGACCAACGGAGGTCTCTCGTGTCTCACGCCCTGCCAGCTCTCACCAGGTGAGCTCGACCTCCAGCTCGTTCTCGCCCTCGTCGCCGAGCTCCACCTCTACCTTGAGGTTGACCTGGTCGGGGATTCGCACGGTGATTTGCCGTCCCGCGCGGTGGAACTCGACCGAGTTGTTCTTCGCTAAGGCGTCGGCGAGTGTGTGGAGCTTGGCGGCCGCCTCCTCGCGGCTCATGCGCTGGGCGTCGTCGATGTCGAACAGGTCCATGGTGTCTCTCCCTGGTGTCGTGTCCTCGACCGTAGCGACCTCCACCCACCGCGCACTAGCGTCCCGGCGTGGATGCCGACGTGCTGCTCTTAGACGATCCTTCATCGGGGCCCGTCAGACGCACGCTGAGACGGCAACCGCTGTCGCGACTCGCGCGACCGTCGCGAGCGCCGCGTAGGGGGGATCATCCACGGTGTCTGACGCGTTCGCGTCGGCAGAGCGCGGTTCGCGTAGCAGCGCACCTACTCTCCGTTGGAACTCCCGTGGTGCGGGTGCAGCCATGAGCGCCCCTGCCCGATGCATCGAAGGTTCGGTTCGGAGCCCGCGGGTGCCGATCGACAGCGAATCCTGGTATCGACGTCCTCGCCCCCCCAGCCGGATAAGTTCATTCCTACCGCCATCAATGACTCGAGCAAGCCTCATTAATGGGGACAGGGTGAAGGCGGCGAGTGGGTCGTTAGACCTCCATGCTGGCCACAAACCCTTGATGGTGAATCGGCTTGCCCTGGCTCCAGCAGGGCGCCGTCGGAGCACAACCAGACGTATCCACTCAAACGGGTGACCGTGCGCTCTACAATCGGCCTCAAGCCGAGAACGGGGAATCACATGTCCACCACTGCGCCCGATGGAGTCGCCTCGACGACCCGGACCACGTTCAGCCGCTCCACCCGCATCGCCCGGCACATCGACGCCGACGCCGCCACGGTGTGGCGACTGCTGACCGCTGCAGCAGAGTGGCCGAGGTGGAACTCGACGGTCGTCTCGCTGGATGGCGAGATCGCTCTCGGCTCGAAGATCAAGCTCGTCTCGACACTCGTCCCGAGCCGCACGTTTTCGTTGAAGGTCAAGGAGTTCGAGCCGAACGCGCGCCTGACGTTCGGCGATGCGATATCCACTCGCACGTACTCCCTCAGCGGCGACGCCGACGGCACGCGAGTGGAGGTCGTCGAGCGCATCGGCGGTCCGTTCTTCCCATTCTTCGCCCGGCTGATCCCGCCGTTCGACGAGAACTTCGAGCAGTTCACCGCCGACCTGAAGAAGGCAGCGGAAGCTGCGGCCACCTAGGGTCTCCGAAGCCCGTCCGCCGGCATTCGGGTGGCAGGATGCGGGTCCGGACGTGAGACCTTCGTACCGTGCAGCATCGAAGCGAGATCCGCGGTCAGCTGCTCGGCGTGCTGATGCGGATCGAAGATCGCATCACGAACGTCTGAGCGGTCCGCCGACGCACGGACGATCTCGATAGGACGGTCCGTGAGCGTCGCTACGCGGAGGCTCTCAGGGGCTCGAGGGCGGCTAGGACGAGGTCGAGGCCGAAGATGAACTGCTCCGCCGGGTCGTAGCCGGCAGCGACGAGCGCCGCGGCGGACTCGTTGAGGTAGGGGAACTCGTCAGGAGGAAGCTGGGGCAGGTAGACGCCCTCGGTCATGGCCGCGAGCTCATCGGCGGTGTCGAACGGCAGGCTGGCCTCCTGCAGGGCGAAACCGTATACATAGCTGTCGAGCAACCAGTTGGCGTGCGTCGCCATCAAGACCGAGAAGCCGGCCCTCCGCAGGCAGGCGGTGACCGCTTCGTGGTGGCGGAGATTCGCGGGCCCCGGCGAGGTCCGTGACTCCATCAGGCCGACCGCCCACGGGTGGCGCGCGAGAACCTGGCGGGCGGATACCGCCCGCCGTCGGATCGCCGACTGCCAGTCGGTCTCTTCGGGCGGGAGCTCGATCTCCTGGAACACGATGTCGATCATCGCGTCGAGCAACTCCTCCTTGTTCGCCACGTAGTGATAGAGCGACATCGCGCCCGCGCCGAGCGCGCCAGCCAGCCGGCGCATGCTGAGCCCGCCGACCCCCTCGCGGTCGGCGAGCCGGATCGCCTCCTCCACCACCCGCTGCTTGCTCAGCCCCGCGTCTGGCACGACCTGGCGTTGTTCCCTCGCAGACACGGGTCTCCTCTCTGGCTCGGACGGCTTGACAATCGTACAGCGTACGTCCATAGTACGGTGTACGACGTACGGCGTACGAATCAGCGCGAGTCGCAGCTCGCACGCAAGGAGGCCTTTGTGGAAATCGAACAGCGCTCGAATGCCGGAGCACGCCCAGGGTCGGGGGCGAGTCCGGGCGCGGCGACGATGCGGGCCGCCGTCCAGCACCGCTACGGCCCGCCCTCCGTGCTCGAGGTGTCCGAGGTCGGGCTACCGCTGCCCGGTCGAGGCGATGTGCTCGTCCAGGTGGGCGCGGCCTCGGTGCATCCCGGCGACTACTTCGTGATGACCGGTGTGCCGTACATGGTGCGCCTGGCGTTCGGGCTCCGCCGGCCGCGCCACGGCATCCCGGGCAGGGACCTCGCCGGCGTGGTGGCAGCGGTCGGGAAGGATGTCACCGCTTTCCGCCCCGGCGACGAGGTGTTCGGCTGGAGCACCGCTGGAACGCTCGCGGAGTACGCCTGCGTCCCGGCGGACAACCTCGTGTCCGCGCCTGCCAACCTGTCGATCGTGGAGGCGGCAGCGGTGCCCACGTCGGCCATGACGGCGTTGCAGGCATTGCGCGACATCGCGAACGTTCGACCGGGCCAGACGGTGCTGGTCACAGGCGCGTCGGGCGGCGTGGGCTCCTTCGCCGTACAGATCGCCAAGGCGTTCGGCGCCGAGGTGACGGGTGTGTGCAGCACCCGCAACGTCGACGTGGTCCGGTCGCTCGGTGCCGACCACGTCGTCGACTACACGAGAACCGACTTCACCCGCACCGAGAAGCGCTACGACGTCATCCTCGACAACGTGGAAGCCCAAGCCGCTGGCGGCTGTCCGCCGAGCGCTGACGCCCACCGGCACCCTCATCCCCAACAGCGGACGCGGCGGCCGCTGGCTCGGCCCCCTCGGTCGGATCGTCAAAGCGCGCGTGCTGTCCGGGTTCACCCGTCAGCAGCTGAAGCCCTTCACGTCGTTCGGGAAGCGCCAGGACCTGCTCACCCTGGCCGACCTGCTCACGACCGGGCAGGTCACGCCCGTCATCGACCGCACCTACCCCCTCGACGAAGCAGCCGACGCCCTCCGCTACGTCGCGGCCGGCCACACCCGAGGGAAGGTCGCGATCACCATCTGACGACCGGACCGACGAGAACGACCCCACCGTGTGTATGCACGCCCAGACCTGCCGCCACTCCGGCGGACGGACCGCTCCTCTCGAAAGAAGAACCGATGACCATCCGAACGAACAACCCCGAACCTGCTCGACAACCCGCCGATCCCCGTGCAGGCCAAGCTCGCCGCCGCATGGACCAGCTTCATGTTCCTCTACATCTACGTCGACTTCTTCAACCTCTACAAGCCCGGCGTCGTCGACGGCATCCTGAATGGCCTCGTCTGGAGGTTCGACGTCAGCTCGACGTTGTTGACCATCATGCTCGCGTCCGTGGCGATCCCGGCCCTGATGGTGATGCTCTCCATGACGCTGCCCGCCCGGGTGAACCGCGCCACGAACCTTGTCGTAGCAACGCTGTACATCCCCTACTCGATGTTCAACGCGGCAGGGGCGACCTGGGAGTGGGCCTTCTTCTACGGCCTCTCCATCGGAATCGAGGTGCTGCTCCTGGCCTTCATCCTGCGCTCCGCCTGGACATGGCCTCGAAACCCCGCGGTCCCAGCCGGTCCCGCGACGACCGACCTTCGACAGGACCTTCGACAGTAGGTATCCGTGCAAAGCCCTGCGGCGTGAAGCCCGCCGCCGCGGACACCGGGCCGACCGTGACCAGCTCAGTCGCGGTATGCGCAGAGAACCTGCTGACGAACGGTCCGGTGTCCGCGCGGGGGCTCACTGGCCGGTGGACAACCCCCGGGGGGACCCTGCGGCCGGCAATCATGAGACACAGCGCCTCGCCGTCCGTTCGAGTACACAGCGGTGTACTGCAATCAAACGGCGGGCGTCGGGCTGCAACTCAGCGTCCCCGATGGGGATCCGCTTGCGGACGTCCGCTGGCTGACGGGCTAGCGGGCGGAGTTGCCCCGTGCACGTAACACGTGGATTTCGACGATTGGCTCTCCACGGTCGGCGAGAAGAAGCGTTCTTGAGCGGCTCGCTCAGGGATCCCCAACTGCGAACGTCAGTTCAGGGGCTTTCGGTCCGGACTCGTCATTCACGACCGTGTCAAAAGGGCACCTACGAGAGACGATCACTCCCCGAGACTTGACGCGTCTCGGGTGAGACCATCCTGGGTGGAGGAACGAACGGTTTCGAGCCAATCAGCTGGCACGTCGCTGCTCGGTGCTACTCTGAATGCACTACATCCCCCACGCCTCTCGACGATGCGCACTTGGGGGATTTTCTCTGCCCGGCGAGGAGGGATCACTGGATGACTCGACCGCCGAGGGCACGCGGATCGCGACTGTACGACAAGCCGCCGCTGAGCGTCGACCAACTTGTCGACCGCCTTGCCAGCCGTGGCCTGCAGATCCCCGATCAGGAGCGAGCTGCTAGGTATCTGCGCCACATTGGCTACTACCGGCTCTCTCCCTACACGATCCCGTTCCAGCACGGTGGTGTGGAGCACCAGTTCCGGGACGGGACCTCATTCGATGACGTGCTCGACCTCTACGTGTTCGACCGATCGCTCAGGCTCCTGGTTATGGACGCGCTAGAGCGAGTTGAAGTCGCCGTTCGTGCCGCTCTCACTGACCACATGTCCACGACGTACGACGACTCGCACTGGTACGTGGATTCGACGCACTTCCGCGACCGCGGCAAGCACGCGGACTTCGTGAAGATGGTGCGAAGGACGTGCGAGGAGCGCCTTCGCGGTTCGCCGGACACGGGCGAGGATTCTTTGGTCCACCGGTCCGCGCTCGAGCATTACCTCACAACCTACGGGTCGCCGGAACTTCCGCCGTCGTGGCTCATGGTGGAGACGATGGCGATCGGCCAACTGACCAACGTGTATCGCAACCTCAGACTGCGCTCCGACAGAACTGCAGTCGCCGCGGACATCGGATTGACCGCTCCAGTGCTCGAGTCCTGGATGCAGACTTACGTCCGAGTCCGGAACGTCTGCGCGCATCACGGCCGGCTTTGGAACGTGGGCCTTGGTGTATACCCGGCGATCCCGAACTCAAGCGCGATCTCCTGGCTGGCCGGTCCGGGGGCGCTCCCAGAGCGGTCGCGGCGGCGACTGTACCCGGTGCTGGTGTCGTTGCAGGCCGTGCTGGACGCTGTCTCGCCGCGCAGCAGCTGGGCCCGGCGACTCCACGAACTGCTCATCACGCGCCCGTCAATGAACCGCGCAGGAATGGGCGTTCCCGAGCGCTGGGCCGAGGACCCCTTCTGGGTTGGGCACTTTGACTGAGATGCCTTAAGGCTTGCTCGCGCGGAAGCGATCGTCTTCCGGGGCAGCCTGCTGGCTACGTGAGCTGGGAAGTAGGTTGATTGGATGCGCGCCTTCTACGTAGATGAACGGGACTCGACGTGGGAGCGAGACGATGCTCGCTACCGGATCTATGTCTTCAAGGGCGCCGACAACTCTGCAGCGACCTTCGACCTCCTCCAGGCGACGATCGAGCAGGCGTTGGAGTCGGCGCTCGCGATGTCCAACGGAGATGAACATCTGTGGTCTCTAGCCATCGTCGAGAACGACTCACGCGGGTTGCGGGGGCTGATCTGGTTGTCGGGGATGGACTACAACGACCCGCCAAGCTCGGCTCGAGAGTGGCAGCGCCGGCGCCAAAATGCAAGACCGGTACTTGAGGGACAAGCAGCGGCGAGGAATGCCGACGTTGCTTCCCAACGGGTTGCGCGTCATCCGGCTCTTCCCCGAGTGGGTGAGCGGATGGCCGCTGTGGGAGAACTTCACCGACAACTACCGCCTTTCCCGCCCCGACCTCGGGCTCACCCCAGAGCTCAGCCAAGCCCTGTACGACTGGAACGAGACTTGGCTGATGCGACAGCTGGACGATCCAGTTCCCGGCGGGTGGCGGGAGCAGGGCGAGCGCCTCGTCCTCCAGCTGCAGGCCGAGCTGGCCGGGGTCGCCGAGGTACGGCCTGAATTGCTGTCCTGATTCCATGCGCCACTCAAGGATCGCGGGTCGGACACGTCGTCCATCACGAGGAGCGTGCGTACACCGGTGCGCTCTTCGACGGTCGACAGCTCGAACGCGCCCACGAGGCGGAGCGATGGCGCGTGACCCTTTCCGCCGAATCACCGCTGCAGCGGCATCCATTCGGCGATCACCGCGACGGCGCAGTCCATGCCTGAACCGTACGACGGGCGGAGGTGCAAGTCGAGGAGCGAGGCAGCGCGGTGCGCGCGGCCTCGGGGATGCGGGGACGTCCGGGGCGGCTGGGCTCACACGTAGATCGCGACGAGCTTGTCGAGGGACTCCTCGAGGCCCTTCTTCGAGAGCGCGAGCTGCTCGGGGTCGACGTAGCCGAGTTCGGTGACGGTGAGTCGAGTCGCGTCGTCGCCGATCGACTCGAACGTGATGACGTGCCGCACGTCGCGCGGGATGCCCGCGGCCCCGATGGTCGCGGGGTCGATCGTGGCGCCGTGCTCGTCGGCGATGTTGTGGATGAACTCGAGGCGGTGCGGTCCGTCGACGAGCGTGTACGCCCAGGTGCTGTACAGCGCCGGGAACCCCCAGTCGGGGGCGCTCATGCACACGAGGGACGTGCCGCCGACGCGCACATCGAGCTCGGCGACCGTGCAGGTGAAGCCGTTCGGGCCCCACCAGCGAAGCACGCGGTCGGGTTCGGTCCACGACTTCCAGGCCGCCTCGATGGGGGCGGGGATGTCGCGGCTCACGACGAGATCGTGCGTCTCGTGCTGGGTCGTGTCGTTCATCTGGCTCCTCCGCTGCAGGCCGCCGCCGCGGCATCTGTTTCACTTCGATGATCGAAGCGTAGGTCACTACGATGATCAAAGTCAATGCCGTAGACTCGACGCATGAAGCGAGCTGAAGGGCGGTCGACCTGCCCCACCAACTTCACCGTGGAGACCTTCGGCGACAGCTGGTCGCTGCTGATCATGCGCGACCTGCTCACACTCGGCAAGCACACCTTCGGGGAGTTCCTTCGGTCCGAGGAGCGCATCGGTCCGAGCGTGCTCGCCGACCGCCTCGCCCGACTCGAGCGCAGCGGAATCATTGTGCGCACCCCGAGCGAGACGGATGCCCGCATGGTCACCTACTCGGCGACGGAGCGCGGCATCGCGGCGATCCCGCTCTTGTACGAGGCGACGCGATGGGGCATGGGCGGCGTTCCCATCGAGGAGGACGATCCGTGGGAGGCGGTCATGGCGATGGACCGCCACGACGTGCTCGACGCGTGGCAGCAGGCCGTGCGCGAGGGTGGTTCGCTCCTCGGAGGCGCGGAGAGCGCGTTCGCGCGGCTGAGCGCCAGGGCACGCGCGGTCGTGTGACGGCGACGCATCGCGGCGGAGCGCCAGCGCGCGCGGTCGCGTGACGGCGACGGTGGAGGTTTCCGGGCGCACATAAGCGGCGAACCACGTGGAAGTCCGCGGCATTTGTCATCGGTTCTGTGGGCTAGATTCCATGAGAAGTGGCCAATTCCTACACCGGCCGCTGCGAGGTCCCCGCTCGGATACTCCGACTCGACTCTCGAGCACCGTCGTCCCGAAAGTCGATCGGCTCCCGGGCACTGAGCCGCCGTCCTTGGAGCGCGCGACCACGGTGACAATCTTCTTCCGGTGCGCCTAGCCCGCTGCTTGGAACACCAAGATCACACCAATCATGATCGTCCCAATGCCGGGGACGATCATGTGGTTCGGCTTGCCAGCGTCCGCGACGGCCTTGCCCACCTCGCCGACATTCTGTCGCAGGTGCTTCTGGCTCCAGCGCAGCATCCGCTCACGGTTGAGAAGGACGAACGCTCCGACCGCAATCCAGCCGATCCCGAGCGCGAGCTTCCAGATGATCACGCGAAGGAGCCTAGCCGCGGACGCTTGTTCCGTGGGACTGGGCAATTCGACCGGCGGGGCCGCAAGGAATCCATTGACGATCCCTCAGCGCAATGCAGTGGCCGTACCCGATCACTCTTCAAAGCGGGAATGATCGCCCGATGCGAGAATCCGTAGACCGCGACTCGGAAGGACTGGAGAAGGTGGCTGAGAGATCGATCGTTGAACATGCACTCGTCGCCGGCTTGTTCGATTGGGTAAGTGAAGCAAATCCGCACGATCATCCGCGATGAGTCAGGGATTACCGGCGACGAGACGCTTGATGCGTTCACGATCGGCGTCGTCGCGATTCTGATCACAGAGGGCTACATGAATCCGACAACGTATGGCGATCCATGGAATCTCGACCCCTGGGACGCAGTACGCAACATCACGGAGCGTCACCTTCACCCAAATCGCGCTTCCCGAGAAGTCGACGAGGCGAACATGGAGCTCACGGCGCGGGGAACGGTCCTGGCAGAAGCGATCGCCGCGCGGGAAGGATGGAATCCGCCGCCCCCGGCATCTACGGCTAACAACAATCGCCGATCGGGATCCGCTCGCGGACCGCCATACGGACGATTGGGACGGCACGATCCATTCGCTCGTGCGGCGGGTCGATCTCGTCGCGGAGAGTGTCGATGGGCGGGCTTCGTAGTTCGACGCTTGAATGATCGGGTTTCAGAAGGCGTGCCACACAATGGGAGGCAGAGATCGCGGCCCTGATGGTTCAAAGATGCGTGGCGGACGTTCGCGGCGATACCGTGGTGCGGTGAAATCACCGTCACGCCGACTCGATCTCGCGCGAGGACAGATCCTCGCCTTTCGCCGGCGCGTGGGTGCGCTCGACGAGCGACTGCCGCGTGCTGCGAGCTCACTGCGGGCGGCGGCGTGGGCCGGTTTGGCCGACAGCATGCCGCGAGCGGCACTCCTGTCGATCCATGCGCGGGTCGAGGGGACTGAGCCCACCGCCTGGGAGGACCCATCGTTCGTGCAGCTCTGGGGACCGCGGTTCAGCGTGTACGTCGTCCCGAAGGAGGATGTCGCGGTCTTCACGCTCGGCAGACTCGACGAGGCCGGGTCGAACCGGCGGCAGGCCCAGGACATCGCCGCTCGCGTGGCGACCTTCCTCGCTGGCCGGCAGCTACCCGACCGCGACGTGGGCAGCGGTCTGGGCATCGGGTACGGGATGCGATACGGCGCACCAACCGGCACCATCCTCATCCGCTGGGAGGGTGCCCGCGCGCCGACGATCTGGGCGGTACCAGCACCCGACGTCGATCCGCACGACGCTCGACTCGAGCTCGCGCGGCGCTACCTCCACGTGTTCGGGCCGACCATATCCGAGGCATTTGCGAGATGGGCCGGCATCGGTATGCCAGGGGGCGCCGCAGCCTTCGACGCTCTCGCCGAGGAACTCACGCCCGTGAGAACACCGATCGGTGACCAATGGATCCTGACGAGCGACGAACCGGTGTTCCGCTCGAAGCCTGCACCGCCGGCCCCGGCACGCCTCCTCCCGAGCGGCGATACGTACTACCTCCTCTGGGGGTCCGATCGCGAGCTGCTCGTCCCCGACCCCGGTCGACGCGGCGACCTCTGGACCTCGCGCGTCTGGCCGGGCGCCCTGCTCGTCGGCGGCGAGGTGGTCGGCACATGGCGACGCGCGAAGGCGAAGGTATCGATCCAGACGTGGCGGCGCCTCTCGTCGGCGGAACGCTCGAGCGTGGAGGCGGAGGCGGCATCCCTGCCACTCCCCGGCGTCCAGACTCGGATCGTCGTCCGCTGGGACGATCCGAGTCTGGTGTGATGGATCCGAGCGAACGCTTGGGAGAGTCAGGCTTGACGCCGTTGGAGTCGCCGTCGACAGTCATGGTCCGGCCAGCGTGACGCCTAGTGATGCATTGGTTCGGATAGCTCAGTGAAATCCTGGCCGCCCGTTCTCGCCGCTAGGGCTAGTCGTTGATCAGCTGCCTGAACGCTCGTTGGTTGCGGATCGGGTCCAGGTCTGAATCGAGTTTTGCGTTCCCGCGAAACTCCTCGGACATGTCGATCGCGCGCCGGAGGTGCTCGAGCGCGTCGGTCGTTCGGCCGATGAGGCTCTCGCAGCAAGCGAGGTTGAAGAACAGCAAAGCGTACTGCGGATCAGCTTCGACCAGAACGCGTAGACGGTCGGCGACTTGGGCGTACTCGCCCGACTCGTAGAGCGGGGCGAGCGGAGCCCAGAGCTCCCAGCCGCGCGGCTCGTACGCCTTTCCCGGAGTCCCTTCGATCAGCAAGATCACCGTCTCTGCCTCCTCGGCGAACGCCCTCCGTTTCAGGTGCGGAGGAACGAACACGAGAGTCCCGGCAGGCGCGACCACCCGGTCGCCTTCGAGCTCGAACACGGCGTGGCCTCGCAGCACGAGGAAGAGCTCCTGGTCTGCGGTCGGGTCACCCTCATCGTGTTCAGCAACGATCAGGTCGCCCGCGGTATGGGCCGTCCAGGCCGTGGCACCGAACGACGTGATGCCGAGGTGGTGCCGGACCGGCCGATACAGACAGCGCCCGTCTACTAGCTCGTCAATCTCGTCCAGCTGCACGACCGCGTAACCGGCTTGAGACCCTCTCCGATCGTCGCCATTCGCCGCCTGCATAGTCATGCGGCCAAGGCTACAACCGCATCGCTCAGCATTGGCAAAGTGCAGCATACGGGTACGTTCGCCATTGCTAGATAGCTTGAGCCGTGACCGTTTCGCGGCGCGCTCGATCGGCAGGGTCGGCAAGGCGTGGCGGACAAGCAGGGCAGCGCGCGCCTCGCGACAGACCCGGTCGCTTGCCTTGGGTCGCCACCCGCCATCGCCTCCGGACGGCGCGATCCTGTCTCTCCCGGCTGAAGTGGCCCCGTCTGAGGAATGAGTACTGCCGTACATCTTGCGCGCCGTGAACTGGGCGCTCCGAGCGCGGGGCGATGAAACGCTCACCCGACCTGTCCGTCTGAGGATCCGCCACCGCTACGTCGCGACCGGCGAAAGGGGTGTGCGGAGGGGGCCGTATGCTTCGCGGTAGGTGCGCGGACCGAGCACGGGGCCGACGAGGTCACGCAGCCAGATCGGAAGGCCGGCGATGCGGGACAGCTTGTCCGTCGCCGCTTGGACGGGCGCGACGCGGGGACGCCGGATTGTCTCAAATTCGGCGCCGACGTTCGCCCAGTCGGTGCGCTCGGCGAGCAGTGCGGCGAGCACGAGCGCGTCTTCGAGCGCAAGGCCGGCGCCCTGCGCCCAGACCGGGCCCATCGCGTGGGCCGCGTCACCGATCAGGGTGATCCGACCGAGGCTCCAGCGCTCCGCGTGCACCTCCTCGACGGGCGAATAGTAGAGCTCGGCCGGGCGCGCCAGGGCGGCGTCGACCGCTTCGCGCACCGGGGCTGGGAAGGCGCGGGAGGTGTCGGCCAGCCAGTCGGTGCTATCCATTCCCGCGCCGCGGCGGGTGGTCGAGGCGTAGCCGTAGACGTGATCGGCATCGACCGGGATGAGCAGGAACGTCCCCGCTCGGCCGGACCAGGCCGTCCAGCATCCGATTCCCGGGTTCGGCGCCTGGAAGCGCCAACTCGCGACCGACATTCGCGACAGTCGCAGGCTCTCCTCACCGACCACGGCCTGCCGCGTGGCGGAGTGCACGCCATCGGCGCCGACGACGAAGCCGAACTCCTCGGCCGGACCGGTCCCCAGTTGAACTCGAACAGCCTCGCCGGCGGGTTCCGCGTGAACGAATGGGCAACCCCAGCGCACCGTCGCCGGGTCCACGCCGGCCCGCAGAAGATCCAGCAAGGCGGTGCGGCGCAGGCAGACCGACGGGGCGACGCCACTCCAGAATTCGGCCTCGTCGATCTCGAACAGGACGCGGTCGGCCGACGTGCGGTACTCCCGCCGCAGGATCGGCCGGCCGGAACGCACCGCTTCGTCACCCACCCCGAGGGCGCCCAACGCCCGGACCGCATTGCCCGGCAGATTGAGGCCGAGAACGGATGCCGGCATCGGCTCGAGACGTTCGACCAGTGTGCACGGCACACCACGCGAGGAAAGTGCGCGAGCCACGCCGAATCCGGCGACGCCCCCGCCGACCACGAGCACGCGTCCGGCCATCAGCCGCTCGTCGGATTGCCCCGTTGCTCGGACGTGACGGTTCCTTCCATATCCGAAGTCTACGGACGACCGCTCGGCGCCGTATCGGACGAACTACCCCGCATCGCCCCCGGGTTATTGCCGTTGTCGTCCTGCCGACACGGAGGTAGCGTCACGAATACCCGGCGGGAGCCCCACGCCGTTCCGCGATGGGCGCACTCCCCGCCACGATCGTCTCCGGAGTTCTCATGTCGTCGCTCATCGTCTACATCGATCGTTCTGCAATCCGAGATGGAAAACTCGAGGAAGTCAGAACGGCTTTGCGCGGGTTGGTGGAGTTCGTCGACTCCGCCGAGCCACAGCTTCTCGCGTACGGCTTCTACATCGACGAGGACGGCGAGGGCCTGACGTGCGTCGCGATCCATCCGGACTCGTCGTCTCTGGAGTTCCATTTGGAGGTCGGGCGCGACGCGTTCCGCACGTTCACCGAACTCATCGATCTCCGAACGATCGAGGTGTACGGCCTGCCCAGCGACAAGGTGCGCGGACAACTGCAGCAGAAGGCGGAGCTGTTGGGAGGGAACGGAAACGTCGTCGTGCACGAACAACATGCGGGCTTCGCACGATTCGCGTTACCCGAGAACTGATCGGCTTCGGCCGGTGACTGTACTCGGCGGCGCCGTCATGCGAGCAATCACATCTGGCTCGATCGCTGAGGAGACACGCCCGGACTAGTCGCAGTTGCCGGTAGCTCAGCGGGCGATTCCCGGCGCGGTCGCTATGAGTCGCTAGACCTCGAGAGCCAGTCTCTGACATCGAGTACCAGCTGGTCCGCGTCAATATCTGCCTCCCGAGCAAGGGACGCGATCTCGGTGGCGACGGCCTGGCTCGCAGATGTCACGCTCACGGCTCCCTCCGGTTGATGCTGCCTAGTCAGTGCCTTCAACACCCAGATGACATCGGCTTTGAAAATGAGTCTGCCGCGCTCACCGGCGATTGCTACGGCAGCGCGAGCCTTGCCCTCAATTGTTCCTTTGGTGAGTGCGGCGATCGCTTGACCATCGATCGGGCCAGCGTCGAGCACGGCAGAGATTGTGTCTTGCATTCGACCCCAAGTGATGAGCGGCAGCTCGGGATCGACGGCTCGCAGGTCTCGGAAGGAGGCTGGCACGTCGCTTTCCCGCGGCTCGCGATCCCAGTCGTCGGGGACAGCTCGACCAATTGGATGCACATAGCCGGGTTGAGGCCCGCTGACCGATGCGCTCGGTTCGATCCGACGCAGGAGGGCTGTGAAGCCCCCAGTGCCGCCCCAGACGTTCATTGACTCCCTTCCGAACCGCGCCAAGACCTGTTGCGACACAGCCGCGAGAGGAAGCGGGCGTGTCATTCCTGCAAGGATCTCGCGCACGCCCTCTTCCACGTCCTCGGCTTCCGAGCTCAGATCCTGAGCTTCGATGCGGGCTGACTTGCTATCAACCGGCGGTTGAGACAGCAAGGGTGACTCATCATCGTCGAGGGGCGGCGCGGCAAGGACGTCCTTCAAGAGGGTCGGTTCGAGACTGTCGGCGGGATGCCCTCCGGTAGCCAGCCGGTGCAGTAGCCCTTGCTTGATCGACACGAGCCGGCCAGCTTCGGTGGTGGCACCCACCGCGATCAGGAGTCGCTCGGCCGTGTCAATTGCGCGGTAGGTGTCCGCGTCATCGAACTCGCGAAGATGCGCCCAGGCATTGCGAACCGCGATGAGCTCACTCGCATACGTTGCCGCTACGCGAGGCATTCTCGATGAGAACAGGTAGCCGTGCGCGCCGAGGCGCTCCGTGAGCATGCGCAGCAGCGGCGCGACATCTCCGGCACCAACCGCAACCGAGTCGAAACCCACCCGCGCATCCTTCTCAGCAAGCAGGACTGACCAATGGCCGACTTCCGGGAGCCTCTCTGCAACGACCCCCGAGACGAACGGGTCAAGGCCGCGCACGGCAGTCTTCAGCACGAACCGAATCGCGTCCTCGTTCTTCAACGCCGCCCCCAAACAATGCGTGAACTGCAGACTAGGGCCTGGACCGCGGACGAGGGTAAAAGCGGCGCGTTGGACTGTCCGTCGTGCCGCACAATCGGATCGTCAAACGGGTGCCGAAACCCGGACGTCGGAAGTCGGAAGTCGGAGGTCGGAAGTCGAGTGAGCGTAGTTGGAGGCGTCGGCGATACTGTGGGTGTGGAGTATGTGTCCAGGGTGCCAGGTCCGCCGCTGGACGGGCTGATCGGCGACCTCTACTACTTGGAGGGCGCCCCGCCGTACTCCCGGTTGATACTGCCGGCGGCGCCAGCGCCTTTGCTCATCGTCAACCTCGGGGCGCCGTTTCTCATCCGCGCAGGGACCGACGTAGAAGCCGTGGAATACACCGACGGCTGCGCGGTCACCACGCCCACCCGTGCGTGGGAGTTCGGCTACCCAACCCCGACCCGGTCCGTGGGCGTCCACTTCAAGCCGTGGGGGCTGGCACCGTTCCTTCCGATGCCCGCGGCCGAGTTGTGCGACCGACCGGCGACGGTGGAGCAGATCTGGGGCCAGCCCGCCGTTGCGGAGCTGCGGGACCGGCTGGCCTCGGCGGACGCACCGCACGAAATGCTGATGTTGCTCGAGGAGGAACTGATGCGACGGCTGCGCGCGATCAACGGCCTGGACATCGTTCGACACATGAGCAGCGCCATCGCGGAGACCGCCGGAGCGGTGCCGATCAGCGACCTCGGCGTGGCAGCCCACGCCAGCAGCACGTACTTGGCAAAGCGGTTCAAGGAGGTCATCGGCGTCACGCCGAAGCGGCTGGCGCGCAGCTACCGATTCACCGCCACCGTATTGGCGATCAACGTAGCCGAACCTATCGACTGGGGCGACGTTGCCGCTCGCGCAGGTTACTTCGACCAGGCCCACTTCGTCCACGAGTTCCGGGAGTACACCGGGCTCACGCCGACCCGGTATGTCGAAGTCCGGCAACGCTTCCTACGCGAACATCCCGACCACGCGCTGGATGGCTGGCCGCTGCCAGCCGATTGATTTCTTACAAGAGCGACCACTCACGACACACGAGACTTGGGACTCCAAACAGAGGAGGAACCCATGGGGAAAGTGGTCATGAATGCGTCCGTCTCGGTGGATGGCTTCATTGCGGCTGAGAACGACGATCCCGGTCCACTGTTCGAATGGTTGGTCAGCGGTGACGTGCCGTTGGACGACAGCGGGGTACTGAACGTGTCGCAAGCGTCCTACGACCACATCCGGCCGTACTGGGACCAGATCGTGGTGACCATCGCGGGCCGCCACGTCTTCGACATCACGGATGGTTGGGACGGGAAGCCTCCGAGCGGGGTCGACAACGTCGTCGTCGTGACACACCGGCCGGCGCCCGAGGGCTGGGACCCCAACGCGCCGTTCCATTTCGTCGACGGCGTCGAGGCGGCCGTGACCAAGGCGAAGGAGCTCGCGGGTGGCCGCACTGTCGAGGTCGCCGCCGGCGACGTCGGCGGCCAGGTGTTCGCCGCAGGTTTGGTCGACGAGGTACGCATGGACGTCGCACCCGTCGTGCTCGGGTCCGGCAGGCGCTACTTCGGCTCCGTCGACTCGCAGCACCTGCTGGAGGATCCTGACGTGGTGGTCCAGGGCAATCGGGTGCTTCACCTGCGATATCAGGTGCGCCGTTGACCGATCCGCTTGCGGTTGCTCGTTGATGGACCGGCTTTCGGGCGGTTACGGGCGACGCGCAGTCACTCGTCGATGAATGATCGGGCGATCGAGACCAAGCGAACGCTTCCCGGGCCGACCAGAAGATTTGGCTTGGCGAGTCGAGTTCGGTTGGGGGCGTGGCCTAATGTTTCTTGTGCGCGGCATCCCCCTGGTGCCAGGCGCCCGCCTTGTGCGCCTGGTCTGCCTTATGCGCCTCTTGGACCGCATCGGATGCGGCGCTCATGTCGTGTTCGTGCTCCTTGGCGTGCTTCTCAGCGCGCTTCTCCTTGAGCGTCTTGGTGGCCGGCTTCTTAGCATGATGCTCGTGCGGCGACTTGTCAGGCATGATCTCTCCCCAGTTAATCCACTGTACCCGCCACTCCGGCGGCTCGAACGGTTCGCTCCAGCACGAGATCTCGGGCGATCCGGCCGTCGCGGAGCGAGGGACCGGCCATCGGGTGCATTGCTGCCGGGCGATGCGCGCCCCCCATCGCCGCGATGGGGCCTTCGTCAGCGCTAGGCGCCTATAGAGGTGACGGAGCCGCATCCGTTACTCCGATTGCGGTCGTGAGCCCTCACCCGATGGCCAGAACGGCGCCCGGTGGAGACCTGCCAGATGAGCCGCACCGAAAAGTGCGCGGCTTCCTTCGCTTCGGATTACTCGTCGAGGAACGCGCGCAGATCAGAGATGACCTCGAGCGGGTCCATTTCCCGCGCGTTCGCCAGCTCACGGATCAGCCAGTACCACCCCACCATCGTGCCGCCGACGAGATTCGATGCATCGACGGACTCATCGCGAAGCACCACGGCATCGTCGATCTGGGCGAGGCGACTCAGCGCGAGATCGATCAGCGAGGTGTCACCCGGACCATCTCCGGATTCGTAGACGCTGATCGCGTCGAGCATCGCATGGACGGCAAGGCGGCCCGGTTCCGGAATGTCAGCCATGATCCATCGTCCCACTCGGGCTGGCTCGTGTGGTCTGAAACTGACCGTGGGTGGTGCAAATGGGCGCGCGTCGAAATCCACTCAAGCGCATGGCTCTAGTCTTCAGGTTCGGCGGCAATGACAGCCCAGACCAAATCACTGAGTGGCTGTGGGCGCGCACATGTTGCCGGCGTAACGTCCAATCATGAGTGACACGCACGGATCGATCCGCCCCCCGCCGGCCCTCCCCGACGCGCAGATGCACCTCTTTCACGCGGCCAACGCCGAACATCGCCATATCGCGGCCTTCTGGGCGCAGTACGACCTGGCCCCTCAGAGCCGCCGCCGATGGTCCGACGCAGCCGCGGCGTACTGGCGGTCGGCCGCCACGACGCGGGTCGGCGTGGAACGCCACGAGTCGATGTACCGCTGAGGGCGTCTCCGGGCGGGCTGCGTACGCCGCACACGGAGAGCCCGAGCGCTTGCTCTCGCTCTCGCGTGATCCGCGTACCGTCCCCGCGACAGCCTTGCCACATCACATGAGCGTCGTTGCATTCAACGAATAGCTAACGCGTTGCGCTTGTCAGCGACTGTTCCGCTGAGGGATCCCTGAACGGGCTCCCGTGGTGGCGCTGTCCGAATGGAGGGGTCGCCCCCTACTGAGGCGCCCTGATGAGGGACGGGCTGCGCTCCGTGCTGCATGCTCGGAGTGCTCCGCCCCCGCGCTATCTACAGCGCGCGCCGTGGTCATCGTCGTTGGCAAAGTCAGCGCAGGAAGGTCTCGGCCAATCCCGCCGGACCACCATGCCGACGCCAAGATGCAGCAATCACGCGGTAGGCCCTCTCGCCGGCATCCTTGCAAACATCACGCACCTCCGGATCCCGCACGACCTCGCCGCAAGCCTTGCGCACGGCCGGTCTCCGCAGCAGAACAGCGGCCGAGACTGCCGCCGCAGCCCCCAGGGGAAACAGCATCAGCCAGGGGCTGCTGCCGTTGCGAGGGCGGGCGTCGTACTGAGGCTCGCTCGTACCGGCCCCGGACGAAGGCGTGTCCTGCTCTGACCGCTCCGACCACGTTGGCAGTGCACTCATAGTCATGATGATCTCCCTATATAGTGAGCTGATACGGATGCTAAGTTAGCCCCGTGTTAGCCCGAGTATAGGCACGAAGTTAGGGTAGGTGTCAACAGTGGCAACCGAGCGCGCAGTTCGCAAGCCCCGCCTGACCGCGCAGGCATCTGTACTGAAGGCGTGGGGGCAGGAGTGGCGACGCGCCAACGGCAAGGGTCAGCAGGACCTGGGGCGAATCGCCGGATATGGAAGCGACGAGAGCCCGAAGAGCGCCGCCGTCGCGATCTCCCGCATCGAGTCCGGCAAGACAGACCCGGCCGGTCGGTACCGCCAACGTCTCTTGGACGCGCTCGGACACACGGAGGCAGAACTCGAGGAGGAGACGGAGCGAGCGCTCGCGGTGCTCTCGCGCCCCGGCGTCTTCGCCCGTGCCATGGCTGGGCCGATCTACATCGAGAACGAGGCCAGGCGAGCCCAGATCATCGCATCGTCGAACCTGCTCACCGAACGTGTCACGTTCCAGATCCGCAACTCCGAGCGCACGCTGGAGCGAGCGTGCAATGCATTCATCCTGCCGTTCCTCGAGATCGCCGCGAGGGTCGACTGGCAACAGCTGCTCGATACCCAGGATGCCGGGGCGACCGACGGGACGGCAGGATCTCTCGAGGGCGAGATCAGAGGGCTCAGGGGACAGACGGAGGTCAGCATCCTGAAGACGGTGACCGAGAGCGCGTCAGGCGCGGGCGCCGGGGGTGGGTCGGGTTCAGGAACCGCGGCCGGTGTGTTCGTCGCCCTCTCGGCCGCCGGGACTGCGTCGACCGGGACCGCGATCGCCTCGCTATCCGGCGCGGCTGCCTCCCGTACGACCCTCGCCTGGCTCGGAGGCGGTTCACTTGCAGCCGGTCGCATGGGCGTAGCGGGCGGCGCGGCGGTCCTGACCGGCATCGTCGCCTTGCCCGCGCTTCTGGCCATCGGTGGAGTGCTCGTCTGGAAAGGGCGGAAGCTCCGAAAGGAAGCCGAAGCAGAAGCCGAGAAACTCGATGCCGCGCAGCAGGCGCTGGAGGACATGCAGGACGCCCTGCCACGCGCGGAGAGGTGGAACGAAGCTCAGCAAGCCATCATCCAGCGCGCTGAACTGCTCGGGCGCACCATTCAATCCCGCTACGCAGTGGCACCTCCGTTCGTCCCAGCACCCGGGCATGACGCGAGCCGCCGGATCGAGTGGGACACGCTTTCCCCCGACGCTCAGAAGGCACTCGAGATCGAGCTCAAGCTGCTCAGCATCATTCTCGACACACAGGCGCTGCCGGTCTGGCTGGGTGTGACGAGCGTCAGTGAGCCCGACCTCACGGCTTCCCAGGAAAAGACCGCGACCGTGTCAGAAGAGTGGATCGACGAGAGTCTGACATTCGCTCAGTTCGACCTCGACGACCACGAAGAATGGGTCCGGAGCCTCTTGGCTCAAGACTCGCCGAACTAGCGGACTGCTGCCGTTACTTGAGCGGCCGCGCCACGTGGTGCTCGCTGAGCTTGCTGATCGCGAGCTGAATCTCTCGCTGCCGCCCGGCTCTGTGGCCAAGCGGGTGCCGCTCGACTCGGTGCGAGCAGCGCGGTGAACACCCGTGTCGACTACTGGATTCAGTTGGCGCTCGACTAGCTTTCCGACGCATCAGACAGGGGTCTTGACCATCGTCTTCTCGAGGAGCTGGCCGATGCGACGCGGGCCACGCAGCGGGCGCGTTATCGCGCACGGAAACTGAGTCGACGCTATGCGCGATGACGTGCTCCGAATCTCACGATGCTCGGGGTGGCTGCGAGTACTACCCTGATTTGCACCGCGGACGACCATCCTTCGTCGTTCGTTGCGGTGTCGCATCGGGATGGTGATCTGAGCCGGTCCTGACGACGTGACCCTCCGGGTCTGGGGTCCCACAGCACGGGCCCGGGGTTCCTCGACGGCCTGCCGGTCGGCAGTGTGCTCCGATTCGAGCTCAAGGGCGACCGCGTCTACGTGTACGTGGACGAATGAGCGAGCAATCCTGAGTCAGAGCCCTTTGCGAACCGTCCAGACATGCTCGCTCGGGAAGCCCCTGCGCAAGTCTGCGGAGATGCCCGATAGGAACCACAGGGTCGGCGGGAGTCTGGATCTCGATCAGATCGAGGATCTCGAACCTGGTCGCACAGAAGAGCTTGATCCATTTTCGAGAAGGTCAGTGTGAATTCGATACCGCCCTGATCTTCGACGGCTTCTCGCCAGTCCAGGCGATGGGCTGCCGAAGTTAGGCCCGCTCGAGTCGGTGGGTGACCGGGTAGGACCCGTCGACCGGCGAGCACACGCTCACGAAAGCGTGGTCCCGAGGAACACCAGCCCCCTCCCGGCCGCAGGAGGCGCTAGGTGGACCACAAACCGTCCGGCATCGACGGCCGGGTGTCGGCATGCTTCACTGATCGCGAGAGTCGGCGCGACGCCCGCAAGCCGGTCCTGACCGGGTCGTGATTCCCGTGAGACCCGCCCGCGAAAATGCCCGGCGAAGGTGCCTTCAACGCTACGGCCGCGCCACGATGCGAGATCGACGGAGATCGAGATCGCGCTCCCGGAATTCCGGGCGATGTCGCCGACCGTCACGACGCAGCTGGTTTGTCGGCGGAACATCACGAGCGGCCGGGAATCCTTCTCTGCAGCCGTTCAGCCGGCGAGCAGCAGCGGCTCGGCGACGAGGCGCTCGCGCGCCTGGCGTCGCGCGCCGACGAGCGCCGCATCGACGCCGACCCGCCCCGCCGTGATCGAGGGGATCGCCCCGAGCGCGCCGCCCCCGATCGTCGGCCGATTCGAGCGATACGCGGTGTCGATGTCGCCGATCAGCCGCGACCAGTAGCCGTCGACGACGACCACGGCCGGATCGACGGTCGGGACCACGAGCTGCAGGGCGCGGCCGATCCACAGCGCCGCGTCGAGCCAGGACCAGCGCGCGCGGTCGTCGGCGGCGGTGATGCGGGCGACGAGCTCCTCGAGGGCCGCGTCGTACCCGTTGGTCGTCGCGAACGACTCGAGCCCGGCGCGCTCGAGCACGAGCCCGGGCGCTGCGACCGTGGCGAGGCATCCGCGCTGGCCGCACTCGCAGCGCACGCCGCCCTGCACGACGGGCAGGTGGGCGAAGGTGACGGCGAGCCCGTGGGCGCCGACGAGCGGCCGACCGCCGGAGACCGCGGCCGCGGCCACCCCCGTGTCGCCGTTGAGGTAGAGCACGTCGTGCACGCCCGGCAGCTCGGCGTACTCGGCCGTCGCTGCGGCGACGGCCGCCGGCTCGAGCGAGATGGGCAGCAGCAGCCGCGGCTCGATCGCGGCGAGGGCGGGCACGCGGGCGCGGAGCTCGCCGAGCACGTCGACCGGTTCGGCGCCGAGGCGGTCGTCGGTGATCACGACGGGCGGCGCGCCCGCGACCGCGCCGGCGACGAGCACCGTGACGTCGGCGATCGGATGCTCCGAGCGCTCGGCGCGCGCGAGGGCGCGGTCGAGTGCGATGGCGAGCGCGTCGAGGGCCCGGGTCGCGGCGGGGCGTGCCTCCTCGTCGTCGGATTCCTCGTCGAGGGGGACCGTGAAGCGTGCGAGCTCCTCGCCCGAGAGGCCCGCGACCGTGGCCACGGCCTCGTCGTGACGCAGCAGCGTGGCGACCAGCACGTGGTCGGCGGCCGAGAGCGAGAGCGGCGTCGCCCTGCCGTCGCCGGTGGGGTCGTGCTCGGCCGGCCTGAGCACGCCGGCATCGATGAGGCGTGCGGTGAGTCCGGCGATCGCACCGCGTCCGAGTCCGGTCGCGGTGGCGAGTTCGCTGCGAGTCGCCGGCCCGTGGGTCACGAGGTGTTCGAGGACGAGGATGGAGTGTTCGCGGTGCGCGGCCAGCGGGCCGGACGTGGTGGGAACGGATGTCTCGCCGACGTTCGTCATGTCGCAAGCATGCTGGGCGTGTCGCTGCTGGTCACGTACCCCGTTCGGGGCACGTGACCAGCGGTGTCAGCGATCGACGAGTGGGCGCGCCCCCGCGAAGGCGTCGGGGGCGACTGCGGACGGCACGTCGTAGACGCGCGCGGTGCCCGCGGCATCCGTGAACCGGGGCCAGCCCGGGTCGCCCTGGGCGACGAACGCGACCGCGCCGCCGTGCACGTCGTCGGCGAGCCGCTGGGGCGGCGTATCGCCCGCGATGGCGTCGACACGGTCGGCATGGAGGCAGTCGAAGAAGAACGGCACGTCGACGCAGTGCACCGCGCTGCCGAAGTTCGGTGACCGCCACGAGAAGCGGTACAGCCAGGTCGGTGCGTCGCCCCGGGCCGCCCCGATGCGCAGGGCGAGGGTGCGGAACATCCGGTCGGTGATGTACCGGCCGACGACCGCCGCCGTGCCGAGCCGGCGCACGTCGCGGTTGGCCGTGAGATACGCCTTCCGGTCGGCTCCCGTGAGGCCGACTTTGCCGAGCAGGAGGCGGGCGGGCACCCAGCGGAGCTTGCCCTTGGCGCTGTCGAGGATCATCGAGAACTCGTCGTCGGTGGCCCCGAGCACGAGCGGCTTGTCGGCGCCGATGCCCGCCGCGATCGCGTCGACGGTGCGGTGCGGAATGAGCTCGCCGTCGATCACCGGGCCGAGCGAGAGCCCGTCCTCGATGAAGCTGCGCAGCATGCCCATGGGGTCGCCGCCCGGTGCGGGGTCGGTGAGCTGCCTCTGCAACTCGAGCACGCGGGACTCGCTGAGCGTGGACAGCCCGGCGCGGGTCGGCTCCACGCCGCCGAGCGCCGCGAGCCTGCGGCCGAACTCCTCCGCCTCGGCGAGCGTGACGTCGGCCGCCGCACCCGAGATGCTGTACACACCAGCGATGAGCGGCTGCGCCCTCGGCATGCCCAGCAGCGTCAGCACCGCGCCGCCGCCCGCCGACTGCCCGGCGACCGTGACCCTGGCGGGGTCGCCGCCGAACGCCGCGATGTTGTCGCGCACCCACTCGAGGGCGAGCAGCCAGTCGAGCACGCCGCGGTTCATCGGGGCATCCGCGATCCAGCCGAAGCCGTCGAAGCCGAGGCGGTACGAGATCGACACGGTGACGACGCCGTCGCGGTTGAACGCCGCACCGTCGTACCAGGGGCTCGCGGGGGAGCCCGCGAAGTAGCCGCCGCCGTGGATGTAGACGAGCACCGGCAGCGCGGCATCCGTCGCCGGAGCCGGCGTGAAGACGTTCACGTTGAGGGTGGACTCGCCGGGCACCGACGGCTCGGGGATGAGGGTCACGCCGGGGTCGCCGCGCTGGGGCGTCGCCCCGAACGTGGTCGCGTCGCGCACGCCCTCCCACGGCGCTGTGCGGCACGGGGGCCGCGAAGCGGAGGTCGCCGATGGGGGCCTCGGCGAACGGGATGCCGAGGAAGGCGGCCGACCCGCCGGATCCGCCCGGGTCGCCGCGCCAGGCGCCGCGGACGTGTCCTGCTCGGGTCTCGACCTCGACGAGGGTTGCGGTGGTGGTGGACGGCATGGATGCTCCTAACGCACGCTCTTGATGGGGATGAGCACGAGCGCGGCGGCGATGACCGCGACGATGCCGAAGACGAACAGCATGGGATATCCGCCGAACGACGCGATGATGACGCCGGCGATCGCCGGGCTCATGGCCTGCGGGATGTTCGTGGCGACGTTCAGGATGCCGAGGTCCTTGCCCGCCGCGGCACCTCCACCCGGCAGCACCTCTGTCATGAGGGCGGTGTCGCAGGCCATGTAGAGGCCGAAGCCGACGCCGTTGACCACGCTCATCAGGATCATGCCCGTGACGGTCGGCATGACCAGCGGGATCGCGAGGGCGGCGACCATGATCACGGATGCCGTGTAGATGAAGACCTTGCGGCGGCCGATCCGGTCGCTCCACCAGCCCGCTACGAGGATCGAGGCGAACGTCGGCACCAGGGCGGCGAGCGCGAGCAGGCCGATCGTGCCGTTGGCGTCGGCGAGCGAGAGGCCGATGTAGTCGGTGAGGATGAACAGCTGGAACGCGGTGACCACGAAGTAGCCGAGGATGAACAGGAAGCGGGCGGCGAACGCCCACGCGAAGTCGGGGTGACGACGCGGGTTGATCCAGAAGCCCGCGAGGAACGCACGCCAGCTCCATGGCTCGATCGCCGCGTCCTTCGACGACCAGTCGCGGTTCACGACGACGAAGAGGACCGCCACCACGATCACGGCGATGCCGAACGCGGCGTAGCCGACGCCGAAGTTCGCCGCGAGCGCGCCGGCCGCCATCACGCCGAGCGTGGATCCGATCTGGACCCCGATGCCGGCCATTGCGCTCGCCGTGCCGCGGCGGCTGCGGGGGAAGCGGTCGGGCGTGATGGCGGAGAGCGGGCCCTGCAGGGCGTTGAGCGCCACCTGGATGATCACCCAGAACACGGTGATCCACACGAGCGAGGTGAGCGAGCCGAGTCCGAGCAGGAACACGCCGCCCACCACGGCGCCGCCGAGCATCCAGGGCGCACGGCGGCCGAGACGGGAGCGCGTGCGGTCGCTGAACGCGCCCACGATGGGCTGCGCGAACAGCGTGAAGACGAAGGAGACGGTCGTGACGAGGGCGAGGTTCTGCACCTTCTGGGACTCGTCGAGCAGGGCGACCTGATTGGGCAGCAGCACGGCGATGAGGCCGGCGTAGGTGGCGAAGAGGGCGAGCGAGGTGACGAGGATGCTCGGCAGCAGGGCTCTGGTCGGCGGTGGGCTCTGCGGGGCGGCGCCGGGGACGGGCTCGGTGGCCGAGACGGCACCGGTGGGGGCGACGAGCGCGGTGGGATCGCCGGAGGCGGGGGACTGGAGGGACAACGGAACTCCTCATCTTCGAGACGGCCGTGGGGCGCGCGTCGATCAAAACCGAGCGACGCTAGGTAATGAGTATGCACCGTGGCGTGTGCGAATTCAACCGTTGAACTAATCCGGGGGCTCACTCCCGGAAGTCGCCGCCTGATCTCACCGCGATGCAGCGACGATCGCGGACTCGCGTCTCCCCGAGGACCACATGAAGAGCCCCACGGTCGCCATCACCAGACCGAACGGCACTGCGAGCAGGACGGCGATCGTCTGCTCGTTGGCACCGAGAAGCAGCACGCCGCTGACGGCGAGGAGAATGCCGAGCCAGCGAGGGAGCACCCGCGCGCGAAGGATGAAGATCGCGAGAAGTACGACGCCGACGATGACGAGGAGGATTCCCGGAACGACGAAGAATGGCATCCACGGAGAGTCGCCGCCGTAGAAGAACGTCTGGATCAGCCCGCCGAGCAGAAGGATGGTCATACCGGTGGCCGCGCAGATCAGCCCTGAAAGCGCCAACTTCGTATGGCGTCCCGACTGACGAGCCATGAACGTCAGGCCCCCGAGGCCGATCAGGATGAGGCCGGCAGCAGCTGGCGCCAGTACCGAGACGACACCGGTGGCTGTACGCATCGCCCGGGTGTTGCACTCCAGGCCGATGCATCCCGAGGGTTCCAAGGCGTGCAGCACGGCTGCCAGCGCCAGCAGCAGCCCGCCGAGAATCGCCGCGATCCCACTCCAGCGGGCGATCCGCCATGTCCAGGGCCTGCCACCAGCACTTCCCACCATCACGGTAACCGCATCTCATCGGGCGACCATCGAGCAATCGATCTCATGCTGGCCCGGCGGTGGGGCAGCGTCAACCATCGCGTGGAGCGTCGAATCGCCGGACGCAGCGGATCAGACGGCGAGCCGCAGCGCGTCGGCGAGCAGCCGGTCGCGCGCCGACCACACCGCTCCGAGCAGGGCGGCGTCCGCGCCGAGTCGTCCGGCAACGACCGCGGGTGCGCCGGATGCCGCCCCATCGACTCCGGTGATCGCCGGTCGGTTCGCGCGGAACGCCCGCTCGATCGACTCCGTGTGCGGCGCCCAGAATCCGCCGATCACGATGATCCCGGGGTCGGTTGCGAGCGAGAGGATCTGCAGGGCGCGGGCGATCCACGGCAGGGCGTCGTTCCAGCCGGCTGTGGCGAGGGGCTCGCCGTCGGCGATGCGGCGGGAGAGCTCGTCGAGTGCGACAGCGAGGCCGTCGGCCGCGACGGCCGCCGAGAGGCCGGCTCGCTCGAGCAGCACGTCGGGGCCCGCGACCGTGACGAGGCATCCGACCTGGCCGCACTCGCACCGCACCCCGTCGGGAACGACCGCCAGGTGACCCAGGGCGCCACCGACGCCGTGGGCGCCCTCGATCACCCGGCCACCCGAGACGAGCGCTCCGCCGATGCCCGAGTTGCTCTTGAGGTAGACGAGCTCGTCGGCTCGCTCGTCGGCATCGACGAGACGGGAACGCTCGGCGAGGGCGGCGAGCCATCCGTCGGAGGCGAGGCTCACCGCCATCGTGGCGGCGGCCAACTCGGGGAGGCGATCGCGGAGGCCCGCGACCACGTCGACTCGGCCCCACGCGAGATCGGTGTCGGCGAGCACCACCGGGGGGTCGCCGCCGACCGGCGCGAACACCACGACGGGCAGCTCAGCGACGCGCCGGCCCATCGCCGAGGCGGCCTCGAGCGCCTCGCCCACCACGTCGGCGAGCGCGTCGAGCACGAGGCCCGGCTCGCCCATGGGGCGCCCGTGGTGGGCCGAGACCCGGAAGAGCTCGTCGCCGGCGAGGCTCGTCACGAGGGCGGTGGCCGTGTCGGCGTCGACCTGGGCGACGAGGATCGCGACGGTGGGGGCGCCGAGCGCGAGGCGCGTCACCGGCCGGCCCTTCTCGGACTGGTCGGGCTCGAGCTCCTGGAGCACCTCGGCCTCGGTGAGGGCGGCGGTGAGTGCGGTCACCGCGCCGCGGGTGAGGCCCGTGGCATCCGCGATCTCGCTGCGTGCGCTCGGGCCGGATGCCGCCACATGCCGGAGCACGAGCGACAGGTTGTGCCGCCGCACGTCGCCGGAGACGAGGCTGGGCCGCGGCATCCGCTCAGGCCTTGCGCGTCACGAGGTGCCAGAGGTAGGCGACGTGGTCGGCCATGTCGATCGACGGATCGAGCATCCACTGGGTCTGCAGGCCGTCGGCGGCGGCGAGGAACAGGTTGGCGATGCGGTCGGAGTCGAGGTCGGGGTCGATGTTGCCCGCCGCCTGCTCCTCGCGCAGCATGCCGCCGAACATCGCGCGGAACTGCACGTAGCGCTCGACGAAGAACGCGTGGGCGGGATGCTCGGGATCGCAGGCCTCGGTCGAGAGCTGGGCGTAGAGCTGCACGAGCCCCGGCACCTCGGAGTTGTGCCGGATCACTCCGAAGAACGCCTCGATCGGCTGGTCGACGTCGAGATCGAACGCGGCGGCGTCCACTTCGTCGCGCTTGCGGAGGATCTCCTGGAAGAGCTCCTCCTTCGATGAGAAGTAGTGCAGGAGGCCGGCCTGGCTGAGTCCGACGGCGTCGGCGAGCTCGCGCACCGAGGTGCGCCGATACCCGTTGCGGGCGATGACGTCGAGCGCGGCGGTGAGGATCTCCTCCCGCTTCGCGACGCCCTTCGCGTACGAACCCCTGCGTGCCATACCTGCATCGTACGGAACCGTGGTTGCAAACGAAAACCGAGCGATGTATGGTTTTGGCGACTCAGCGTTGAGATCCCCGAAAGGACCCCACCCATGACGACGGCGTCAGCCCCCGCCCCCACCCTCGAACCCGACGGCATCGACGAACCCCGCCCCCTCGTCACGGGCAGCCTCACACGTCTGCTCGGCTGGATCATCCCGGCCAACCTCTCGATCTTCATCCTGTGGGGCGCCATCCCCGGCGTCCTCCTCCCGCTCCAGGTCGCCGGGATCGACGAGGCGAACAAGGTCGCCAACCTCGCGCTCATCACCACCGTCGGCGCCTTCGCGGCGATGATCGCGCAGCCCGTCGCCGGCATGATCTCCGACCGCACGCGCTCGCGCTTCGGTCGCCGGGCGCCGTGGATGGTCGCGGGCGCGCTCGTCGGCGGCCTCGCGCTCGTCGGCATGGCGCTCGCGAACGGGATCGTGCAGATCGCCATCGCCTTCACGATCGTGCAGATCGCGTACAACTTCGCCCAGGGCCCGCTCAGCGCCATCCTCCCCGACCGGGTGCCCCACGCCGCCCGTGGCACCTTCGCCGCGCTCGCCGGCGCCGGCGCCATGTTCGGCGCGCTCGGCGGACAGATCGCGGGCTCGGCCCTGCGGGCGGACATCCCCGCGGCGTACATGCTGCTCGCGGGCATCGCCCTCGTGGTCATCACGCTCTTCGTCGTCTTCAACCCCGACCACTCCAGCCGCGACCAGGTCAACGACCGCTTCGACCTCCGGTCGTTCCTCAGCACGTTCTGGGTCAACCCGGTCAAGCACCCCGACTTCTTCTGGGCCTTCACGGGTCGCCTGCTGCTCTACACCGGCTACTTCGCCGTCACCGGGTACCAGTTGTTCATCCTCTCGGACTACATCGGCCTCGGTGACGCGGCCGTCGAGTCGATCCCGCTGTTCGGGCTCGTCGGCCTCGTCGGCATGATCGCCGCGATGCTCGTCGGCGGCCCGCTCTCCGACCGGCTCGGCCGCCGCAAGGTGTTCGTGTTCGCCTCGTCCGTCGTGGTCGCGGCCGCCCTCGTCGTGCCGCTCGTCATGCCGACCTTCACCGGCTGGCTCATCTACACCCTCGTCGCCGGACTCGGCTTCGGCATGTTCCAGTCGGTCGACCAGGCGCTCATGAGCGAGGTGCTCCCGTCGAAGGACTCGTACGCGAAGGACCTCGGCGTCGTCAACATCGCCGCCACCCTGCCGCAGACGCTCGCCCCCGCGGTGGGCGGCGCGATCGTGCTCGCCTTCGGCGGCTACGCGGCGCTGTTCCCGGTGGGCATCGTGCTCTCGCTCCTCGGCGCCTTCGCCGTCTGGCCGATCAAGGCGGTGAAGTGATGGCGGATGCCGCGGGCGCGCCGGCTGCCACGGCGACCGCGTCGACCGCACCAGGCGGCGGTGCGGCATCCGGCCCCGCAGTGAGCGCGCCGCGGTCGCGTCGGCCCCTGGCACTGCTCGTCGCCGGGCTCATCGGGCTCGCGCTGTTCGCGGCCTTCGGCCTCGCGGTGTTCCAGGACGTCGAGGCGCCGTTCACCCAGCCGCTCGACGACGCGTGGCGCCGACTCGTCGGCGCGAGCGGACTCGACCAGGTGAGCTGGGTCGTGCCGATGGCCTTCCAGTACCTCGGTGAGATCCCCGGCGCCGTGCTCACGATCCTGCTCATCCCCGCGTGGCTGTTCGTGATCCGCCGCTGGCGGTCGGCGCTGTTCTTCCTCACCGCGGAGCTCGCGGGCAGCATGGTCGTCTCGCAGCTCACGAAGAACCTCGTCGACCGCCCGCGACCGGCCGAGGACATCGCGAACACGCTGTTCGGCCCGCTGTTCTCGGTCGACCACGGCTCGTTCCCCTCGGGGCACGCGGTCAGCGCCGGCATCCTGCTCGTCGCGGTCGCCGCGATCCTGCCGCCGCCCAAGCGGCTCGCCTGGTGGATCGTGGGGAGCCTGATCGCCGTGGGCATGGTCTGGCAGCGCACCCTCATCAATGCGCACTGGTTCTCGGACGCCGTGTTCGGCGTCATCGGCGGAGCATCCGCCACCCTGGTCCTCTGGTGGGCGTTCTCGACGCTCCTCGCGAAGGACTACGGCAAGCCCCTCTTCCGGCGGAGGAACGAATCACCGGCACACGAAGGAGCATCATGACCGACACCCTGAACCCGGTGACGGATGCCGCGGCATCCGCCATCGACCGAAGCGCCGCCGATGTCGTGGCCGACCTCACCCTCGAGGAGAAGGCCTCGCTCACGAGCGGCGCGAGCTTCTGGACCACCAAGCCCCTCGAGCGCGTCGGCCTGCCCGCCATCATGCTCACGGACGGCCCGCACGGCGTGCGCAAGCAGCGCGCGAGCGCCGATCACCTCGGGATCGGCGACAGCGTGCCGGCCACGTGCTTCCCGCCCGCCGTGGCGCTCGGCTCGTCGTTCGACCCCGAGCTGCTCGAGCGCGTCGGCGTCGCCCTCGGCGAGGAGTCGCAGGCCGAGGGCGTCGGCGTGCTGCTCGGCCCGGGCATCAACATCAAGCGCTCGCCGCTCTGCGGCCGCAACTTCGAGTACCTCTCCGAGGACCCGATCGTGTCGGGCGTGCTCGGCTCCGCGCTCGTGCGCGGCCTGCAGTCGCAGGGCGTCGGCGCCTCGCTCAAGCACTTCGCCGCCAACAACCAGGAGGCCGACCGCATGCGCGTCTCGGCCGACATCGACGAGCGCCCACTGCGTGAGATCTACCTGCGCGGCTTCCAGCGTGTCGTCGAGGACGAGCAGCCGTGGACGGTCATGTGCTCGTACAACCGCCTCAACGGCGTCTACACCTCCGAGGACCCCTGGCTCCTCACGAAGGTGCTCCGCGACGAGTGGGGCTTCGACGGCCTCGTCGTCTCGGACTGGGGCGCGGTGAACGAGCGCATCACGGGCCTCGCCGCCGGCCTCGACCTCGAGATGCCGTCGAGCGAGGGCCGCACCGACGCCCAGCTCGTCGCCGCGGTGCACTCGGGGGTGCTCGACGAGCGCCTCCTCGACACGGCCGCGCGCCGCAACGTCGAGCTCGTGCAGAAGGCGGTGCGCGGTGCCAGGGCGGATGCCGCGTACGACGCCGACGCGCACCACGCGCTCGCCCGCGAGGTCGCCGGCGCGTCGATCGTGCTGCTGAAGAACGACGACGCCGTGCTGCCGCTCGCCGCCGGAGCATCCGTCGCCGTCATCGGCGAGCTGGCCCGCACGCCGCGCTACCAGGGCGCCGGGTCGTCGCAGATCAACCCCACGCGCCTCGACAACGCGCTCGATGAGATCCGCACGCTCGCCGGTGCCGACGTGCCGTTCGCGGCCGGCTACGGCGACGACGGTGCGATCTCCGACGAGCTCGTGGCCGAGGCGGTGGCCGCGGCATCCGCCGCCGGGACCGTGCTGCTCTTCCTCGGCGTGCCCGCAGCCCTCGAGTCGGAGGGCTTCGACCGCGACGACATCGAGCTGCCCGCCGCGCAGCTCGCGCTCGCCGACGCGGTGATCGCCGCGAACCCCCGCACGGTGGTCGTGCTCTCGAACGGCGGCGTGGTGCGGCTGTCGGGGCTCGCCGAGCGAGTGCCCGCGATCGTCGAGGGCTGGCTGCTCGGCCAGGCCGGCGGCGGCGCCGTGGCCGACGTGCTCTACGGCGCCGTGAACCCCTCGGGCCGACTCGCCGAGACGATCCCGGTTCGGCTCGCGGACAGCCCCGCGTACCTCGACTTCCCCGGCGAGCACTCGCACGTGCGGTACGGCGAGGGCCTGTTCGTGGGCTACCGCTGGTACGACGCGCGCGAGCTCGACGTCGCATTCCCGTTCGGGCATGGACTCTCGTACACGACGTTCGAGTATGCGGATGCCTCGGTCTCGGCCGACGACGAGGGCCTCACGTGCGCGTCACCGTGACGAACACGGGGGAGCGCACGGGCGCCGAGGTCGTGCAGGTCTACACGTCGCTGCCGGGCTCGGCCGTGGTGCGCGCCCCGCGCGAGCTCAAGGGCTTCGCGAAGGTGGCGCTCGAGGCCGGCGAGTCCCGCGAGGTCGAGGTGCACGTGCGCCGCAGCGACCTGGGCTACTGGGACACCCGCGTCGCCGCGTGGGTCGTCGAGGGCGGCGCCTACGCGGTCGAGGTCGGGGCGTCGAGCCGCGACATCCGTGCGACCGCCTCGGTCGGGGTCGACGGCGACGGCGTGCGCGTGCCGCTCACGATGAACTCGTCGATCGGCGAGCTGATGGCCCACCCCGTCGCGTCGCAGATCATCATGCAGGCGATGGCCGCGAACGACGGCGTCACCGCCGGCCTCATGGCGGACCCGGGCATGTTCAAGATGATGGAGTCGTTCCCGATCGGCCGCCTCGCCTCGTTCCCGGGCATGCCGGTCGGGCGCGAGCAGGTGGAGCAGCTGCTCGCCGCGGCGAACGCCGCGTCGTAGTCGGCCGCACGTGACGCGAAGGGCCGGGAGCGGAGTGCTCCCGGCCCTTCGTCGTGCTCTCGAAGTGGATTCGCTGATGCCGCTGCGGCTGGACCAGGGTTAGGCTTCCCGTCTATGGACATGCTGACGGGCGAGCAGATCGCCGCAGCCGACCTGACCGACTGGCGCAAGCTGGCCCAGGGACTGCATGCTCGGTACGTGGTCGACGACTTCGGCACCGGCGCACGGTTCGTCGTCGCTGTGGGCGAGGCGGGCGACGCCCTCGGTCACCACCCGAGCGTGTCGATCGGCAATGGGTACGTCGACCTCAGGCTGATCAGCGACGACGCCATCTACCGCGACGACGAGGGCACCGAACACGTCATCGAATGGGTGACCCAGCAGGATGTCGACCTCGCGCGACGGATCACCGGGATCGCCGCCGATCACGGGGTCGCCGCCGACCCGGCCTCGGTCAGCCACATCGAGCTCGGCCTCGACACGGCCCACTCCGCGACGATCGCCCCGGTGTGGGCCGCCCTCCTGACCGGGAGCGCCGAGTCCCAGGGCCGCGGGTCCCCCAGCGACGAGATCCGGGACGCCACGGGACGGGTACCGAACCTGTGGTTCGAGGAAGCCGACGAGCACGAGACCCGAGGTCAGCGGTTCCACATCGAGGTCTATGTGGCGCCCGAGGTGGCCGAGCAACGGATCGCCGCCGCCCTCGCCGCGGGCGGGACCGTCGTCGATGGCAGCAACGCGCCATCACTCACGGTGATCGCCGACCAAGACGGCAACGAGGGAGTCGTCTGCGTCGACGTGTCTGCTGCGAAGAGAGATTGAACCGCCCACCCGGGTGACCATCACTCGTCGGGATCGACGGGCGGCGCGGCATCCGTGGCCGGCGGCTCGTCGTCGAAGTCGACGATGCCGTGCAGGTAGATCGAGAGCTCGTCGGCCATGTCGACGCTGTCGCGGTCGAGCAGCCACTGCACCTGGAGGCCGTCCATGAGCGCGATCGTGGCGCGCGCGGCGTTGGCGGGCGTGAGGCCGGATCGCAGGGTTCCGTGGTCGGCGCAGCGCTGGAACGAGTCGCGCATGTTCTCGAACGTGAAGGCGTAGCGACCGACGAAGTAGTCGTGGGCCGGATGGTCCGGTGAGGTCGCCTCGGCCGACAGCGTCGTGTAGAGGTCGACCACGCCGGGCACCGACGCGTTGTAGCGAGCGAGCGTGATGAGTCCGCGCAGGGCCTCGTACGGATCCTCGCCGCGCAGCGGCACCATCGTGAGCGAGTGCTGGTCGCGGAGGTCGAGCACCGCCGCGAGCAACGCGCTCTTGTTCGGGAAGTGGTGGAGCACGCCGGCCTCGGTCATGCCGACCTGTTCGGCGACCTCACGGAGGGACCCGGCGCGGTAGCCGCCCCTCCCGAAAACGTCGAGCGCCGCCTCGAGGATCGCCGCCCGGGTGACGCCCGACTTGGCGTACGAGCCGCGCGGCTTGCCGTTTCCGCGACCCCGTCTGGTGGTCGTCGTCTCGCTCACGCGTGTGCCTCCTGCATCGTTGCCGTCGAGCCTAGCGGGCGGACGATCCGCTCCGTTTCGGCCTCGACCCCACCATCGTGACACGGCTCGAAATGAAAACCTAGTGATCATTAGAAATTCTTCTGCAAAAACCTAGTGGTCACTTGTTTTTCGTGCTACGTTCTCGGATCACCGGCGACCCGCAGTGGTGTCGCCCTGATGAAGAGGACCGAAGATGCTCCGATGGAGAACCGCAGCAGCAGCCGTCGCCATCACGACCGCACTCGCACTGACGAGCTGCGCCGCTGACACGACAGGATCCGGCGGAGAGGGCGGCGGCCAGCTCACCCTCGGCGCCATCCTCGCCCCGACCACGTTCGATCCCGCAGGCTCCGAGTGGGGCAACCGCTCGCCCTACTACCAGGCCGTGTTCGACACGCTCCTGCTCGCGACGCCCGAGGGCACGATCGAGCCGTGGCTCGCGACCGAGTGGTCGTACGACGAGACCAACACGGTGCTCACGCTCACCCTGCGCGACGACGTGACCTTCTCCGACGGCTCGAAGCTCACCGGCGACGTCGTGAAGCAGAACCTCGAGCGCTTCAAGGACGGCACCTCGCCCGACGCCGGCTACTTCGCCGGCATCTCCTCGATCGAGGCGCCCGACGAGACCACGGTCGTGATCACGCTCGCGGCACCCGACCCGGCGATGCTCAACTACCTGACGCGTGACCCCGGTCTCGTCGGCAGCGCCGAGAACTTCGACAGTGCGGACATCGCGACGAACCCGATCGGCTCGGGACCGTACGTCCTCGACACCGCCGCCACCGTCACCGGCACCAGCTACGTCTACACGAAGAACCCCGACTACTGGAACCCCGACGTGCAGCACTACGACAACCTCACGATCAACGTGCTCGCCGACCCGACTGCCGGCCTGAACGCCATCAAGGCGGGCGAGGCGAACGGCGTACGACTCGCGACGAACGACAACCTCGCCGAGGTCGAAGGCGCCGGCTGGACGGTCAACTCCAACGAGCTCGATTTCCAGGGCCTCCTGCTGCTCGACCGTGCCGGCACCACGAACCCGGCCCTCGCCGACGTGCGCGTGCGCCAGGCCATCAACTACGCGTTCGACCGTCCTGCGCTCAAGAAGGCGCTGCAGAACGACCTGGGCAGCGTGACCACCCAGGTGTTCCCGGAGTCCTCCGACGCGTACGACCCCGAGCTCGACGACTACTACTCGTACGACCCCGACAAGGCGAAGGACCTGCTCGCAGAGGCGGGCTACGGCGACGGGCTGACCATCCCGATGCCGAGCTCGACGCTGCTCGGCGAGGCGACCTACACGCTGATCGCGCAGCAGCTCTCCGACGTCGGCATCACCGCCGAGTACACCGACCCGGGCAACAACTTCATCGCCGACCTGCTGGCACCGAAGTTCCCCGCCTCGTTCATGGCACTCGAGCAGAACCCCGACTGGCAGCTCATCCAGTTCATGATCGCCCCGAACGCCGTGTTCAACCCGTTCCACTACGAGGACCCGAAGGTCAACGAGTACATCGAGCAGATCCAGAACGGTGACGAGGCCACCCAGGCCTCGGTCGCCAAGGAGCTGAACACGTACATCGTCGAGCAGGCCTGGTTCGCGCCGTTCTACCGGGTGCAGGGCAGCTTCGCCACCGACGCCGCCACGAGCGCCGAGATGCTCCCCACCAACGCCTACCCGGCGATCTACGACATCCAGCCCAAGGGCTGAGTCGACTCCCGGCCCGTCCCGGATGACCGGGGCGGGCCGGGCCCCAGCGGGTCCAGCCCGTTCCCTTCTTCCGACACGTCAACGGAGACCATCATGCTTCCATTCGTGCTGCGACGCCTGGCATCCGGTGTCGTGCTCGTGTTCGTGATCTCACTGCTCGCGTACACGCTCCTCTACCTCGGCGGCGGCGACATCGCCCGTCGCATCCTCGGCCAGAACGCCTCGCAGGCGACGGTCGACCAGAAGGCCGCAGAGCTCGGGCTCGACCAGCCCCTCCTCGCCCAGTTCTGGGACTGGCTGACCTCGGCACTCCAGGGCGACCTCGGCCGCTCGTGGTTCACGGGCCAGCTCGTCGCCTCGGGCGTCTCGGGCCGCCTCGCGGTGACCCTGTCCATCGTGATCGGCGCGACGCTCGTGTCCGCGATCATCTCGGTGGTCCTCGGCGTCCTCGCCGCCCGTCGCGGTGGCTGGATCGACGGCCTCGTGCAGTTCATCACCGTGATCGGGTTCGCGATCCCGGGCTTCCTCATCGCGCTCTACCTCGTGCTGATCTTCGCGATCAACCTGCACTGGTTCAAGGCGACCGGGTACATCCCGTTCACGACCTCGCCATCCGGCTGGGTCGCCTCGGTGACCCTCCCGATCATCGCGCTGTCCTTCGCCGCCATTGCCGCGGTCACCCAGCAGGTGCGCGGATCGGTGCTCGACGCGCTCTCCCGCGACTACGTGCGCACGCTGCGCAGCCGCGGCCTCAGCATGAATCGCGTCGTGTACAAGCACGTGCTGCGCAACGCCGGCGGCCCCGCCCTCGCGATCCTCGCGCTGCAGTTCATCGGCCTCCTCGGCGGGGCGATCATCATCGAGCAGGTCTTCGCCCTTCCCGGGCTCGGCCAGCTCACCGTGCAGGCCACGGCCTCGGGCGACATCCCGATCGTCATGGGGGTCGTGATCGCGACGGCCATCATCGTCGTCGTCGTCAACCTGCTCATCGACATCGCGCAAGCCGCGCTCAACCCGAAGGTGAGACTGTCATGACCGCGATCACCCCCACCCCCGACATCCCCACGCCCCAGGCGCATGCCTCGCTGCTGCGCCGGCTCGTCAGGCGGCCGCTCGGCGCGATCTCGTTCGCGTTCATCGTCTTCGTCGGGCTCGTCGCGATCTTCGGTCCGATGCTCGCGCCGTACGACCCGAACAAGGCCTCGCTGCAGCTCGTGCTCGCGCCGCCGAGCGCCGAGCACCTGCTCGGCGGCGACAGCGCAGGACGCGACGTGTTCTCGCGGCTGCTCGCGGCGACCCAGGTCAGCGTCGCCGCCGCGCTCCTCGCGCTGGTGGTCGCGCTCGTGATCGGCGTGATCGCCGGCCTGATCGCCGGCTACTACCGCGGATGGTTCGACAGCGCCTCCGCGTGGCTCACCTCGCTGGTGATGGCCCTCCCCGGCCTCGTCGTGCTGCTCGCCGCGCGAGCGGTCGTCGGACCGTCGGTGTGGATCTCGATGATCATCTTCGGCATCATCCTGTCTCCGGCCTTCTACCGGCTCACCTACGTGGCCGTGACCGCCGTGCGCAACGAGCTCTACGTCGACGCCGCTCGCGTCTCGGGCCTGAGCGACGGCCGCATCATCTCGCGGCACATCCTCTACGTCGTTCGCGCGCCCATCATCATCCAGTCCGCGATCATCGCGAGCATCGCCATCGCGATCCAGGCCGGGCTGGACTTCCTGGGCCTCGGCGACACGTCGCTCCCCACGTGGGGCGGCATGCTGAACGACGGCTTCGCCAACATCTACAAGGCGCCGCTGCTCATGCTGTGGCCGTCGCTCGCGATCGGGCTCACGTCGATCGCGCTGGTGCTGCTCGCGAACGCGATGCGCGACGTGCTCGAGCGCACGGTCGTCGTGCGACGCCGGCGTCGCCGTGCGGTCGCCACCGCCACCGGTTCGGTCGCCGCGGTCACCACGTCGATCGGCGCGGTCACCGGATCCACCGAGGCGTTCGAGGACGAGCTCGCGCCCGTCAGGCCCATCGAGCACCGCGACGACGACCGGGCGGCCGCCCGTACCGGTGAGGTCGTGCTCAGCGTCACCGACCTCCACGTCGGGTACGAGACCGACAAGGGCTCGACCGAGGTCGTGCACGGGGTCTCGCTCGACATCCGCCGCGGCGAGGTGCACGGGCTCATCGGCGAGTCGGGCTCGGGCAAGACGCAGACCGCGTTCGCGGTGCTCGGCCTCCTCCCGCGAGGTGGCCGCATCACGGCCGGCAGCGTCGAGTACGAGGGCGTGCGCCTCGACCACGCCTCGGAGCGCGACTTCACCGCCATCCGCGGACGTCGGATCGGGTACATCCCGCAGGAGCCCATGTCGAACCTCGACCCGTCGTTCACGATCGGCAGCCAGCTGGTCGAGCCGCTCCGCGTCGCCCTCAAGCTCAGCAAGAAGGATGCCACCGAGAAGGCGCTCGCGCTGCTCGACCGCGTCGGCATCCCCGACCCGAAGCGCACGTTCGCCGCCTACCCGCACGAGATCTCGGGCGGCATGGCGCAGCGCGTGCTCATCGCGGGGGCGGTCTCGACCGACCCCGACCTGATCATCGCCGACGAGCCGACCACGGCCCTCGACGTGACCGTGCAGGCCGAGGTGCTCGACGTGCTGCGCGGCCTCCAGGAGGAGCGCCACATGGCGATGCTCCTCGTGACCCACAACTTCGGCGTGGTCGCCGACCTGTGCGACCGCGTGTCGGTCATGCAGGCGGGCCGCATCGTCGAGACCGGTCCCGTCCGCTCGATCTTCCACCACGCCGAGCACCCGTACACCGAGTCGCTGCTCGCCGCGATCCTCGACGAGGGTCCCGCGCGTCCGCCGCTCGACCTCTCCACGACAGGAGCACTCCGATGACCGATCTCCTCCTCGACGTCAAGGACCTCGAAGTCGAGTACCCCGGCAAGGGCTTCCGCGCCAAGCCGTTCCGAGCCCTGAAGGGCGTCTCGATCGACATCAAGCCGGGCGAGACCGTCGGCCTGGTCGGCGAGTCCGGATCGGGCAAGACCACGCTCGGCCGGGCCGTGCTCGGGCTGGCGCCGGTCACGGGCGGCACCGTCCGCTACCGTGACCGGGACATCTCGCACCTGCATCGCAAGGAGCGACGCGACCTGTCGAGCGAGATCCAGGTGGTCTTCCAGGACCCCTACTCCTCGCTCAACCCCTCGCTCACGATCGAGCAGATCCTCATCGAGCCGCTCACCGCCCGTGGTGTCTCGAGCGCGGACGCGAAGAAGCGCGTCGGCGACCTCCTCGACTACGTTCGGCTGCCGGGGGACGCCCGGAGCCGGCTCCCGCGCGAGTTCTCGGGCGGGCAGCGTCAGCGCATCGCGATCGCGCGTGCCCTGGCGCTCGACCCGAAGCTCATCGTGTGCGACGAGCCCGTGTCGGCGCTCGACCTCTCGACCCAGGCGCGGGTGCTCGACCTCTTCATCGAGATCCAGGAGCGCACCGGCGTCGCCTACCTGTTCATCTCGCACGACCTCGCGGTGGTGCGTCACATCAGCCATCGCGTCGCGGTCATGTACCACGGCGAGATCGTGGAGACGGGCCCAGGCGACCAGGTGACGGCCCACCCGGAGCATCCGTACACGCAGCGGCTGTTCATGGCCGCGCCCGTGCCCGACCCCGACCGGCAGGAGGTCCGGCGCGTCGAGCGCCGCCGCCTCATCGACGAGCAGCACGCGGCGCACCTCGACGTCGACACCGAGGCTGCCGCCTGACCGGCGCACGACACCACGAAGGACCATCACATGACGGATGTCACCACCTCCAGCACGCCTGACCGGCTCGACCTTCCCGCGGACTTCGCGTGGGGCGTCGCCACCGCCGCCTACCAGATCGAGGGCGCCGTCGCCGAGGGCGGCCGCGGCCCGAGCATCTGGGACACGTTCGTGCGCGAGCCGGGCCGGATCTTCCACGGCGAGACGGGCGACGTCGCCGTCGACCACTACCACCGCTGGGCGGAGGACCTCGACCTCATGGCCGAGCTCGGCATCCCGGCCTACCGGCTCTCGCTCTCGTGGGCGCGACTGCAGCCGACCGGCCGCGGCGAGCTCAACCCCGAGGGCGTCGCGTTCTACCGGGCGCTCCTCGAGGGCTGCCGCGCCCGCGGCATCGAGCCGTACGTGACGCTCTACCACTGGGACCTGCCGCAGGCGCTCCAGGACGAGGGCGGCTGGCCCGCCCGCGAGACCGCGTTCCGCTTCGGCGAGTACTCGGCGCTCGTGGCCGATGCCCTCGGCGATCTCGCCGAGCACTGGATCACGATCAACGAGCCGGTGTGCGCATCGTTCCTCAGCTACTCGTGGGGCATGCAGGCGCCGGGCCATACCGACGACACCGAGGCCACGCGCGCCGCGCACCACCTGCTGCTCGCGCACGGCCTCGCGCTCGCCGCGTTCCGCGAGCGGCGGCCCGGCACGAAGCTCGGCATCACGAACCTCATCAGCAACCTGAACCCGGCGAGCGACAGCCCGGCGGATGCCGCAGCGACCCGCCTCGTCGACATCCGCTTCAACCGCATCTTCCTCGAGCCCGTCTACCACGGCTCGTACGGCGAGGACGTTGCCGCGGTGTTCGGCATGCACGGGATCACGGTGGAGGAGACCGACGACGGCCTCGTGCGCCACGGCGATCTCGCACTGATCTCGGCGCCGACGGACTTCGCCGGCGTGAACCACTACACGAACACGTTGATCTCCGCCGACCCCGAGGCGGCGAACGGCACCCGCATGACCCAGGTCGAGCCGACGCCGACGACCTTCGACTGGTCCGACACGCCCGACGCGCTCCGCGACGTGCTCCTGCGCGTCTCGCGCGAGTTCACTCCGCTGCCGCTGTACGTGACCGAGAACGGCGCGACCTTCGCCGACTACCCGACGCACGACGGCGCGGTGCACGATCCCGAGCGGGTGCACTACCTCGCCGGCTACACGCGCGGCGTCGCCGACGCGGTGGCCGCCGGCGCCGACGTGCGCGGCTACTTCGCGTGGTCGTTCCTCGACAACTTCGAGTGGTCGTGGGGCTACTCGATGCGGTTCGGCATCGTCTACGTCGACTACCCGACCCAGGCTCGCATCCCCAAGGACAGCGCGTACTGGTACCGCGACTTCATCGCGGCCCAGGGTGCGAGTCCCGCGGATGCCGCGTCCGCCCCGAGTCCGCTCGTCGCCGCAGCGGCGGCCGACGCATCCGTACCGACCGAAGGAATCCACGCATGACCGCCTCGACCGACCACCTGCGTCCGCTGCTCGACCGACTCTCCTTGGAGGACAAGGTCGCGCTCGTGCAGGGCGCGGACTTCTGGACGACCGTACCCCTGCCGCAGATCGGCCTGCGGGCGATGACGCTGTCCGACGGTCCCGCGGGCGTCCGCGGTCCGGTGTGGGACGAGCGCGATCCGTCGCTCAACCTGCCGTCCGCGACCGCGCTGGCCGCGTCGTGGGACACCGGTCTCGCCGACCGCTACGGCGAGGCCGCGGCATCCGAGGCCCGTCGCAAGGGCGTCGACGTCGTGCTCGGCCCGACCATCAACCTGCACCGGTCGCCCCTCGGCGGCCGCCACTTCGAGTGCTTCAGCGAGGACCCGTGGCTCTCGGGCGAGCTCGGCGCCGCCTACGTCGAGGGGATGCAGCGCAACGGGGTCGCCGCGACGCCGAAGCACTACGTCGCGAACGATTCCGAGACCGACCGCTTCACGGTGGACGTACGGGTCGACGAGCGGGCGCTGCGCGAGCTGTACCTGCTGCCGTTCGAGCGCACCGTCGAGTCGGGTGCGTGGGCGATCATGAGCGCGTACAACTCGGTCGACGGCGTGACCATGACCGAGAACGACCTGCTCGAGACGCCGCTCAACTCCGAGTGGGGCTTCGACGGCGTCGTCGTCTCCGACTGGACCGCGGTGCGCAGCCTCGACTCCGTGCCGGCCGCCCAGGACCTCGCCATGCCGGGGCCGGCGCCCGCATGGGCCGACCTGGCCGACGCGATCCGCGACGGACGCCTCGACGAGGCCGACCTCGACCGCAAGGTGCTCCGGCTGCTGCTTCTCGCCGAGCGCGTCGGGGCCCTCGAGGGATCCACCGCCGTGACCCCTGCCGCCGTCGACGGCCGTGCCTTCGCTCGTGAGGCCGCCGTCGAGGGCGCCGTGCTCGTGAAGAACGCGGGCGAGCTGCCGTGGCAGCCGTCCACGCTCGCGAAGGTCGCCGTGATCGGGCACAACGCCCTCCACGCCCGCACCCAGGGCGGCGGCAGCGCAACCGTGCTGCCCGATCACGTCGTCACCCCGCTCGAGGCGATCCGCGCGGCGCTCCCCGGCGCCGACGTGGCCTACGAGCTCGGCGCGGTCGTGCAGGAGGGCGTCGCCGAGATCCCGCTCGATCGCCTCACGAACCCGCGCACCGGCGAGCCCGGCGTCGTGGTGAGGTTCCGCGATTCGGCGGGCGCCGAGCTCTTCAGCGAGGACCGTCGGTCGACCGCCCTCGTCTGGTTCGGCGGGGACGCCCCGATCGAGGCGTCCGCGATGGTCGAGCTGCACACCACGTTCACGCCGGAGGAATCGGGCCGGATCCTGCTCGGCTTCGCCACCGCGAAGCACGGTCGGGTGTACGTCGACGGTGCGCTCGTGCTCGACGACCAGCCCGTGATCGAGGGCACCGACCTCGGCGCCGCGTTCCTCGCACCGCCGTCGGTCACCGCCGCCGTGTCCGTCGAGGCGGGCGTCCCGCTCGACCTGCGGGCGGAGTTCGACCTCGACTCGGCCGGCAGCGCGCTCGACGGCGCGCTGAGCGTGACCCTCGGCATCGCGCCCGACGACCACGACCCCGACGGCCTCATCGCCAGCGCGGTCGAGTCCGCACGCGAGGCCGACGTGGCCGTCGTCGTGGTGGGCACGAACTCGAAGGTCGAGTCCGAGGGCTACGACCGCGTGGACCTCGACCTGCCCGGTCGACAGGACGAGCTCGTGCGAGCCGTCGCCGCCGTCAACCCGCGCACGGTCGTCATCGTGAACTCGGGCTCGCCGGTGCTGCTGCCCTGGCGCGACGACGTGGCCGCGGTGCTGCTCGGCTGGTTCGGCGGGCAGGAGTTCGGGCAGGCGATCGCCGACGTGCTGTTCGGCGCGGCCGAGCCCGGGGGCCGCCTGCCGACGTCGTGGCCCGCCGCGCTCGACGACGTGCCCGTACGCGACGTGACCCCGACGGACGGCCGCCTCGACTACCCCGAGGGCATCCACGTGGGCTACCGCGCCTGGCTCAAGGCCGACCGCGCGCCCGCCTACCCGTTCGGCTTCGGCCTCGGCTACACGACGTGGTCGTTCGACGCGATCGAGGTGACGGATGCCGCGGGCGGCGACGCCGGGGCATCCGCGCCCGGTGACGCCGTGGTGCAGGTGACCGTGACCAACACGGGCGACCGCCCCGGAAAGCACGTCGTGCAGGTCTACGCCGAGCGCGCCGACTCCGAGGTCGAGCGTCCCGTGCGCTGGCTCGTCGGGTTCGCGGTGGTGCGTGCCGCCGCGGGGGAGACCGTGGTGGCCGAGGTGCCGGTGGCCGCGCGCCGCTTCGCGCACTGGAACGGCGGCTGGGAGGTCGAGCCGGGCGAGTACACGCTGCTCGCCGGCAGCTCGGTCGCCGACCTGTCGCTCGCCGCGACGCACGCGGTGGCGGGGGTGCTCGCGCGATGAGCCACCCCTACCCCAACCCGCTCATCCCGGGCTTCAACCCCGACCCGAGCGTCGTGCGCGTCGGCGACGACTACTACCTGGCCACCTCCACGTTCGAGTACCTCCCCGGGGTGCCGATCTACCACTCGCGCGACTTCGTGACGTGGACGCAGATCGGCAATGTCGCGACGCGCGTCGGCCAGTTCGACGTCGAGAAGGTGCCCACGGCGGGCGGCGCCTGGGCGCCCACGATCCGGCACCGCGACGGCGTGTTCCATCTCGTGATCACCGACGCGTTCGGCCGCGGCACACTGCACTTCACGGCCGACGACCCGGCCGGACCATGGAGCGACGGGGTCGTCTTCGATGGGATCGACGGGATCGACCCCGACCTCGTCTGGGACGAGGACGGCACCGCCTACCTGACCTTCTCGGGACTCGGCGTGAACCCGGAGCTGCCGACCTTCATGAAGCACCGCGGGCTGCTCCAGGCGCGCGTCGACCTCGAGACCGGCCGCGCGCTCGAGGAGCCGCGCAGCATCTGGTCGGGCGTCGGCGGGCAGTTCCCCGAGGCGCCGCACCTCTACCGCATCGGCGACTGGTGGTATCTCGTCATCGCCGAGGGCGGCACCGAGCGCGGCCACAGCGTGAGCGTGGCGCGGGCCTCGAGCCCCGAGGGGCCGTTCGAGAACGCGCCGGGCAACCCGCTGCTCACGGCTCGCGGCACGGACCGGCCGATCCAGAACACCGGGCACGGCGATCTGGTCCTCGGGCCCGACGGCGAGTGGCTGCTCGTGCTGCTCGGCGTGCGCCCTCGCAGCATGACCCGCGCGTTCTCGGCACTCGGACGGGAGACCTTCGTCACCACGGTCACGTGGGGCGACGACGGTTGGCCGGCATTCGAGCCGGTGCAGCTCACCCCGCGCCCGGGCGCCGTGGCGTTCCGCGAGGACTTCGACGCCGCTGGGCTCGGCCCCGAGTGGATGTCGGTGCGGCGCACGCCCGCGTCGGTCGCCGACCTCGGCGCGCGTCCCGGCTCGGTCGTGCTGCGTGCCGACGGGTCGACGCTCGACGACCCCATCCCCGTGTTCCTCGGAATCCGCCAGCAGCACCAGACGGCGCGCGCCACGATCGCCGTCGACGTCGCGAACGGCGTCGGCGGGCTCGCCGTGCGATACGACGAGCGATTCCACTACTCGATCGCGGCGGGCGGCGGCCGGATCGTCGCGCGCGGCGCCATCCCCGGGTTCGAGCGCACCGCGGAGCTCGCGTTCACGGGCACGACCGTCGAGCTCGAGCTGCGCAGCCGCCGCCCCGACGGGGGACCGTTCGAGGCGCGCACGTCCGACATCGTCGAGCTCGCCGCGACCATCGACGGGGAGCGTGGAGTGCTGCTCGAGCTCGACGGCCGCTACCTCTCCAGTGAGACGGCGGAATCGTTCACGGGCCGTGTGATCGGCCTCTTCGCCCTCGAGGGCGACGTCGCCGTGGACTGGTTCGCGTACGAAGGAGACGACGAATGACGGATGCCGCTGCGCCCACCACGACCGCGCGGATCGCCTCCCTCCGCGCCGAGCTCCGCGACGACACCGCGTTCGTCGCGACGCCCGAACCGCGCCTGAGCTGGACGGTCGAGACCGCCGAGCCCGGATGGCGGCAGGCCGCCGCCGAGGTCCGTGTCGGCGACGACGTCGTGCGGCTCGACACCGACGAGTCGGTGCTCCTGGCGTGGCCGTTCCCACCGCTCGCATCAGGCGAGACGCGCGAGGTGCGGGTGCGTGCGGTCGCGGCATCCGGAACCGAGACCGGCTGGAGCGAGCCGCTCGAGGTCACCGCCGGCTTCCTCGCCGATGGGGCCTGGGTCGCGGAGCCCATCGGCCTCGCCGATGCGGCTCGCCCCGCGCAGCCCGCCCTCCTCCGCACGAGCTTCACGGTCGAGGGCGACCTGAGCCGCGCGATCCTGTACTACTCGGCGCTCGGCGTCGCCGAGCCCGAGCTCAACGGCGCCCGGGTCGACGACGACGTGCTCGCGCCCGGCTGGACCAGCTATCGCGACCGGCTCGTGCACGAGACCGTCGATGTCACCGCGCTCGTGCGCGAGGGCGAGAACGTGCTCGGCGCCACGATCGCGGGAGCGTGGTACACCGAGAAGTACGGCTTCTTCCAGTTCGCCGACCGCGTCTACGGCGACCAGCCGAGCCTCCTCGCGCAACTCCACCTCGAGTACGCCGACGGCCGCACGGAGGTCGTCGCCACCGGCGACGGCTGGCAGGCGTCCGGCGACGGAACGGTGGTCGACAGCGGCATCTACGCGGGCGAGCACGTCGACCTGCGCCGCTCCGCGGACGTCGACGGCTGGTCGAGCCCCGGGTTCGACGCTTCGGCGTGGTCCGAGGCCCGCCGCGGGGCATCCGCTCGCGAGGGGTTCGAGCACGTGCCGGTGCCCGAGGCCCGCATCGCGCAACCCGTGCGCCGCATCGACGAGCTGCCGGTGGCCGAGGTGCTCACGTCGCCGTCGGGTGCCGCGATCCTCGACTTCGGCCAGAACCTCGTCGGCCGACTGCGGATCCGGGTGGACGGCCCGGCCGGCACGCGCCTCACCCTGCGGCACGCCGAGGTGCTCGAGGAGGGAGAGCTCTCGCTCCGCCCGCTCCGCAACGCCGCGGCCACCGACGTGCTCGAACTCGCCGGCGAGGGCGAGGTCGTGTGGGAGCCGCGCTTCACCTTCCACGGCTTCCGCTACGCCGCGATCGAGGGCTGGCCGGGCGAGTTCGACCCGGCCGACGTGACCGCCGTGGTGCTCGCGAGCGACCTGCCCCGCACGGGCTGGTTCGAGTCGTCGCACGAACTGCTCGATCGCCTGCACGAGAACGTCGTGTGGGGCATGCGCGGCAACTTCCTCTCGATCCCCACCGACTGCCCGCAGCGCGACGAGCGCCTCGGCTGGACGGGCGACATCCAGGTCTTCACGCCCACCGCGAGCTTCCTCGCGGACTGCGACGCGTTCCTCGCATCGTGGCTGCGCGACCTCGCGCACGAGCAGCGCCGCGCGCACGGCGTGGTTCCGCTCGTCGTGCCGGCGGCCCTGCCCTCGTTCGGCATCGGCGGGCCCACGGCGGCCTGGGGGGATGCCGCGACCATCGTGCCGTGGGTGCTCTACGAGCGCTTCGGCGACCTCGGCGTGCTGCGCGACGCGTACCCCAGCATGCGCGACTGGGTCGACGCCGTGCTCGCGGTCATCGATCACCCCGGCCTCTGGTCGGGCCACATGCAGCTCGGAGACTGGCTCGACCCCGACGCGCCGCCCGACAAGCCCCAGAAGGCGAAGGTCGACGGCGATGTCGTGGCCTCCGCCTACCTCGCCCGCTCCCTGCGGATCGTCGCCGACGCCGCCGTGGTGCTCGGCAAGGCGGCCGACGCCGAGCACTACGCGACGCTCGCCGAGCGCACCCGCGCGGCGTTCGTCGCCGAGTACGTCACGCCCGCCGGTCGCATGATGAGCGACGCGACCACCGCCTACGCCCTCGCGCTCGGCTTCCACCTCGTCACGGACGACGCGCAGCGCACGCGCCTCGCGGCCCGCCTCGCCGAGCTCGTGCGCGAGCGCGGCTACCGCATCGCGACGGGCTTCGTGGGCACCCCGCTCGTGACCGATGCGCTCTCCGAGGCCGGGCACCGCTACACCGCGGAGCGCCTGCTGCTGCAGACCGAGTGCCCCTCGTGGCTCTACCCGGTCACGATGGGAGCGACCACGGTGTGGGAGCGCTGGGACAGCCTGCTGCCCGACGGCTCGGTCAATCCCGGCGAGATGACCTCGTTCAACCACTACGCGCTCGGCGCGGTCGCCGACTGGCTGCACCGCACGGTCGCGGGCCTGGCACCGGATGCCCCCGGCTACCGCCGCATCCGGATCGCACCGCGGCCGCTCGGCACCCTGTCGCACGCGCGTGCCGAGCACCGCACGCCCTACGGCCCGGCGTCCGTCGCCTGGCGCCGCGACGGCGACACGGTCCTGGTCACCGCCGAGGTGCCGCCGAACACCGAGGCGGTCGTCGACCTGCCGGGCACCGAGTCGACGGTCGTCGGATCGGGCCGGCACGAGTGGCGGTTCACCGAGCGAGCGGATGCCGCCAGCCGCCGCCCCTTCGACCTCGACTCGCCGAGCGCCGCCATCATCGACGACCCCGAGGCGTACCGGGTGCTGCTCGACACCCTCGCCGCCCACGACCCCGATCGCGCCGAGGCGGTGCGCGTCGACACGGTCTGGGCCGAGGGACGCCCCCTGCGGGGCGCGCTCATGTTCACCCCGCCGAACGTGCTCGCCGATGTCGAGCGCGCCCTTGCAGACCTTCGCTGAGAGGCATCCGATGTTCGACCGTTCCTCCACCTTCGGTGCCGCCCTCGACGATGCGGCCGCCCGAGCCGTGCTCGAGACGTTCCTTCCCGGCATCGCCGCGTCGCCCATGGCCGGGCAGTTCCGCGACGCGCGACTGGGGCAGCTCGTCTCGTTCTCGCCGGCCCTGCGCGAGGACGACGCGGAGCAGGATCGGTTCTGGTCGGCGCTCGCCGAGGTGCCGGGCGACGGCACCGGCGGATCGCGCGCCGAGTACGCCCCCGCGATCGAGCCCGACCGCGATTACGAGGGCGACGACGTGCCGCGCGCTTCGGCCGGGGTCACGCTGCCCGGGACGCCCGTGCCGCGCTGGGGCGTCGTCGAGCTGCGGTTCGACGGGCCGTCGCACGGCAACCCGTTCGTCGACGTCGAATTCGGCGCCGTGGTCACGAGCGGCGCGCGCCGGTTCGAGATGGGCGGGTTCTACGACGGCGACGGCGTGCACGTCATCCGGTTCCTCGCCGAAGCGGAGGGGGAGTGGCGCTTCGAGACCGCGTCGACCGCCCGGTCGCTCGACGGCATCACGGGAACGGTCGAGGTGGGGCCCGCGGCATCCGGAGCGCACGGCCCGGTGCTGGTCGACGGCCTGCACTTCGCCCACGCCGACGGCACCCGCTACCGCCCGGTCGGCACGACCGCCTACGCCTGGACGCACCAGCCCGACGAGCTGCAGGAGCGCACGCTCGCGACGCTCCGCGAGGGGCGCGCGTTCAACAAGATGCGCATGTGCCTCTTCCCCAAGTCGTACCTCTACAACGCGAACGAGCCCGACCGGTTCCCGTTCCCCGGCTCGCTCGCCGACGGGTTCGACCTCGAGCGGTTCGACCCCGCGTACTGGCGCGGCCTCGAGGGGCGCATCGCCGACCTCGGGGCGCTCGGCATCGAGGCCGACCTCATCCTGTTCCACGCCTACGACCGCTGGGGCTTCGCCGACCTCGGGCCCGCGGTCGACGACCGGGTCGTGCGGTACGCGGTGCGCCGGCTCGCGGCATCCGCCAACGTCTGGTGGGCGCTCGCGAACGAGTACGACCTCGTCTGGGGCAAGTCGGGCGACGACTGGGAGCGCATCGCCGCGATCATCGAGGCGGAGGACCCGCACGGGCACCTGCGCTCGATCCACAACTGCCACGGGTTCTACGACCAGGCACGGCCGTGGATCACCCACGTGAGCGCGCAGCGCATCGACGTGTACCGCACCGCGGAGAACACCGACGCGTGGCGGGCCGAGTACGGCAAGCCCGTCGTCATCGACGAGATCGGCTATGAGGGCGACATCGACCAGGGCTGGGGCAACCTCACGGGCGAGGAGCTCGTGCGGCGCTGCTGGGAGGGCGCGGTGCGCGGCGGGTACGTGGGCCACGGCGAGACGTACCTCAACGACCGCGAGGAGCTCTGGTGGTCGAAGGGCGGCGACCTGGTCGGTGCGAGCCCCGCGCGCATGGCGTTCCTCGACGGCATCGTCGCCGAGGCCCCCGACGGCGTGCTCGACCCGCTGCCGTCCGACTGGGACGTGCCGTGGGGCGGGGTCGCCGGCCGGCACCTGATCGGGTACTTCGGGTTCAACCGGCCGAGCTTCCGCAACGTCGTGCTCGCCGAGGGCGAGTGGGAGGTCGACGTGATCGACACGTGGAACATGACCGTCGAGACGGTGCCGGGCGTGCATCGCGGAACCGTGCGGGTGGAGCTGCCGGCCCGCCAGTACATGGCGGTGCGGCTGCGGAGGGTCGACGCCGCCTGATCGGATGCCTCGCGGCGGATGCCGCGGCGGCATCCGCTCGCCGCACCTGCACCACGCGGCATCCGCTCGCCCCACGCCGTCGCGGCACGAAATGCAGGAAGAATCCGGCTGACTTCGGCGTGTCGGCGGCTCGGGGGCCGGTGATTCCGGCGTTCCTTCCTGCATTTCGTGCGGCGACGCGTTGGCGGGGGGCGCCGTGCCGTCGCGCAACCCCGTTGACGTGCCGCCCGTGCGCCCGTAGACCGGGGTGGTGATCGCGCGGACGTGCTCGTGCGGTCGCATTCCGAAAGGGGGAACCGCATGACCGTCAAGCTGCACCAACCCGGACTCCGCCAGGCGCGCTCGCTCGTTCGCGACGGGAAGGTCGTGCGCGACGAGCGCGACGACTGGAGCGAGGACGCCCCGACGCCCGACGAGGAGAACGCGTTCATCGAGGAGCACGGCTGGACCGAGTACGGCCACTGGCACCTCGGCGTCGACGACGACGAGGGTCGCGAGACCAAGGGGCACTACAAGTTCCCCTACGGCGACTTCACGAAGGTGCACCGCTGCGGCGTCATCGCGCTCGAGAGCCGCGCCGGCCAGTTCGACCACGACGAGATCCGCGACGAGGCGAAGAAGCTCCTCGAGCTCATCGACGAGGACTGAGCGGATGCCGCGGCGCGGCGTCGGCGGGCGTGGCATGCTCGAATCGCCAGCACGAGTCGGAGGTCGATCATGCACGACGCCACAGCCGCCACGCCCGCCAGGCCCGACCCCGGGGCATCCGCACCGCCGACCGCGGCCGTTGCCGACGCGGCACTGCGCCTCGGCGTCGACGCTCGCCTCGCGCCCGTCGCCCTCCGGGCGCTCCTCCCGTGCCCACCGCTCGCCGGGCGGGCGCGTGCGGTCACCCATCTCGGCAGCGTCGACGTGCTGCTCGAGACCATCGACGACGCGGCGCCCGGCGACGTGCTCGTCATCGACAACGGGGGCCGACTCGACGAGGCGTGCATCGGCGACCTGATGGTGCTCGAGGCGGAGCGCGCGGGGCTCGCCGCGATGGTGGTGTGGGGGCTGCACCGCGACACCGCCCAGCTCCGCGAGATCGGCCTGCCGGTGTTCAGCCTGGGTGCGTGCCCGTACGGTCCGAGGCGCGTGCCGCCCGCCGGCCGCCGCATGCGCACCGCGTTCCTCGACGGGATCGCCGTGACCGAGGCCGACCACGTGTTCGCCGACGATGACGGCGTGCTGGTCGTGGCATCCGATCGCGTCGACGAGGTCGTCGAGCTGGCGCGGCAGATCCAGCGCACCGAGACCGCACAGGCCGACCGGATGCGCGCGGGCACGAGCCTGCGCCGGCAGCTCGACTTCGCGGGATACCGCGAGCGCCAGGCATCCGACCCCGACCTCACCCTGCGGCGGCACCTGCAGGAGCGCGGCGGAGCGATCGAGGTCTGAACGGCGAGGCGTCGGACGGCGCGTCGGACTGCGGCGCGTGGGCCGCGGGCTGCCGGTAGCCGTGCACCTCGGCGCCGTCAACCGCCGTGCGGAGCGTCCGCTGCGGTGCCACACTGGTCGTGAAACCCGATGGGAGGGTGCCATGGCACGGGTGACCGAGGTGCAGCGCCGCGATCGACGCGAGGCCCGCAAGGCCGTCGCCGAGGCGAGACGGGCGGGCAAGGAGACCGGGAAGCTGGCGAAGACGCTGTCACGCGATGCCCGCGCCAGCCTCGAGGCGATCACGGCCTCCGCCCAGGAGGACGTGCGCGCGGCGCGGCGGGAGCTCGACGTGAATCCACTGCGCGCGAAGCGCACGGCCAAGCGGGCGGCGGCGCGGCTCGAACTCGCGTCCGTCCGGGCCACGACCTCCGGCGACGCCCAGCGGAAGGCGCTCGAGGATTCCGATGCGAAGCGTCGGGCGAAGACGATCAAGAAGCGGCGCGAGCAGGCGAAGCAGGCTCGGAAGATGGCGGAGTTCGTCGCGTTCCACGTCATCGCGGCGTCGATCACCACGCCGACCGACCGCGAGCAGGCAGAGGCCGACCTGAAACGTGTCCAGCGGCTGGGCGAGCGCACCGCCCGGTTCGGGCGTTCCTGACCGGCGGGCTGCGCCATGACTCGTCCCGACGTGCTCGACCGTGGCCGCGCGGCGTTCGACGAGCACCAATGGACGGCGGCGTTCGAGGCGTTCACCGATGCCGACCGCGACGACGTGCTGCGAAGCAGGCGACCTCGAGCGCCTCGCGACGGTCGCGCTCCTGCTCGGGCGGGAGGACGAGGGCATCGACCTCGCCACGCGGGCGCATGAGGCGTACCTCGGCATCGAGGATCGGTCCGGCGCGGCCCGGTGCGCCACCTGGATCGGGCTCTACCTCGGCGGCAAGGGCGACGAGGCCCGCAGCAACGGCTGGCTCGCGCGCGCGCGCCGCATCGCGGGCGCCGACGCCGAAGCGAGCGCCACGGCGGAGGGTCTCCTGCTCGCCGCCGCCGCGCTCGAAGCGCTCTACTCGGGGGAGGCGGCCGGCGCCGAGCGGATGTTCGCCGAGGCCTTCGCCGCCGCCGAGCGGGTACGCGACCGCGACGCGATGACGCTCGCCCAACTCGGGCAGGGGCAGGCCCTGCTCATGCTCGGCGATCCGGCACGGGGGCTCGCGCTGCTCGACGAGGCGATGGTCGCGGTCACCGCCGGCGAGGTCTCGCCCGTGGCATCCGGTGTCGTGTACTGCTCGGTCATCGGCACGTGCCACCTCGCATTCGACGTGCGCCGGGCCCGCGAGTGGACGATCGCGCTCGAGCGCTGGTGCGGCGAGCGCCCCGACATGGTGATGTTCACGGGCCAGTGCCAGGCGCACCGCGCGGCCCTCTACTGCCTGCACGGCGCGTGGTCCGACGCGATGGCGGCGGCGCGGGTGGCGCAGGAGCGAGTGCGGATCGGGGACTGGTCGGGCACGTTCGGCGCGTGGTACCAGGAGGGGGAGGTGCACCGGCTTCGCGGCGAGTTCGACGCTGCGGAGCGTTCGTACCAGCGCGCCGAGGAGGGCGGCTACCCGCCGCAGCCCGGCCTTGCCCTGCTGCGACTCGCACAGGGTCGAGTCCGCGACGCACGAGCGCTGGTGCACGAGGCGGTCGGGCAGGCCGATCCGGCGACCAGGCGCCAGCTGCTCGCCGCCGTCGTCGAGATCGAGCTCGCGGCGGGCGATGCCGCGGCCGCGCGCGAGGCCGCCGATGAGCTCACGGCCGTCGCGCTCGTCGACGCAGTGCCCATGGTGCGGGCGCTCGCGGCACGGAGCGACGCGGCGGTGCGCATCGAGGAGGGCGACGCGGAGGGTGCGCTCGACCAGTCGCGCGCCGCCTGGAGGCTCCTGCAGGAGCTCGACATGCCGTACGAGGCGGCTCGATGCCGGATGCTCACGGCGCGGGCGTGGCGCGCGCTCGCCGACGAGGACTCGGCGTCCATGGACCTCGAGGCGGCGCGCGCCGTGTTCGTGGAGCTCGGTGCCGTGCCCGACGTGCTCGCGGTCGACGCGCTGTCGCGCCGAGCCCCCGGCGCCCACCCGACTCCGCTGACGCCACGGGAGATCGAGGTGGTGCGGCTGGTGGCGGAGGGCAAGACGAACCGCACCATCGCCGGCGAGCTCTACGTCAGCGAGAAGACCGTCGACCGGCACCTCAGCAACGTGTTCACGAAGCTCGGCATCTCCTCGCGCGCCGCGGCCACCGCCTACGCCTACGAGCACGCCCTGATCTGACTCAGGGGCGACGTGTCGCGTTCGGACGACGAATCCGCTCCACGCGGCTTCCACGAATGGGTGATTCTCCGGATGCCGCGGCGCGGTCGGATTCGTATCGTCGGTGCCATGGACCTCGCCGTGTTCGCCGGCGTCCTGTCGACCGGCCTCTTCGCCATGAGCTACCTGCCCATGCTGGTGAAGGCCGCGCGCACGAGGGACCTCTCCTCGTACAGCTTCGGCAACCTCGCGACCACGAACGCGGGCAACGCCCTCTACTCGGTCTACGTGTTCAGCCTGCCGGTCGGGCCGATCTGGTTCCTGCACACGTTCTACCTGGTCGCGTCCGCGCTGATGCTGGTGTGGTTCCTTCGGTATCGGGCGGCGTGGGAGCGGCGGGCTTCACACCCGGCGAACCCGGAGCCGGTGTCGTGATGCCGAACATCGCGCAGCGCGCCATGGCGATCTACCAGAACCTCCCGCTGCCGGCGGGATCGGCCGTGGGCGTCGTGGCGATCCTCCTGCTCGAGCGCGTTCGCCCCGCTCCGCTCCCGGGCCCGCGTGCACTCACACGGGCGGCGGGTGCCGCTTCGCTCGCCGCAGGGTGCGCGCTGAACGTGTGGGCGCTCGTCGAACGTCGCCGTCGCACCTCAGGGGAGTTCCAGCTCGAGCAGCCGGAATCGCTCGTCACCACCGGACCGTACGCCTTCAGCCGCCACCCCATGTACCTCGGATGGTGGCTCATCCACCTGGGTGTCGGCATGCTGCGCGGATCCGCGTGGGTGGCGGCGACGGTGCCCGTGGCCGTCCTCCTCGAGCACTTCGGAGGCTCGATGGTGGAGGAACGCGAGCTCCGACGCCGGTTCGGCGACGAGTTCGCGCGCTACGCCGAGCGGGTGCCGCGGTATGCGGGTGCATCGCGGCGGCGGGCCACCGGCGCGGGGTGACGACCGGACGAGCAGGCGGATTACAACTGCACCGGTCGTGACGACGCAGCCGCCTCCGCGGCATCCGCCACCGGCTTCGCGATGGGCGTGAGCCGGGCGAGCTGGGTGACGTGCTGCGGGCCGAGCTCGTCGAGCGCGGCCACCTCGAGCAGCTTCATCGTGCGCACGATCTCGGTGCGGAGGATGTCGATCGTCTTGTCGACGCCGCGGCGGCCGCCGGCCATGAGGCCGTAGAGGTAGGCGCGGCCGATGAGCGTGAAGCGCGCGCCCAGTGCGATCGACGCGACGATGTCGGCGCCCGACATGATGCCCGTGTCGAGGTGCACCTCCATGTCCGAGCCGACCTCGCGCACGACGTGCGGCAGCAGGTGGAAGGGGATCGGCGCGCGGTCGAGCTGGCGGCCGCCGTGGTTCGAGAGCACGACGCCGTCGACGCCCTTGCCGGCGAGGATCCTCGCGTCCTCGACGGTCTGCACGCCCTTGACCATGATCTTGCCGGGCCAGATCTCGCGGATGATGTCGAGGTCCTCGAGGGAGATCGTCGGGTCCATCGCGGAGTCGAGCAGCTCGCCGACCGTGCCGCCCGTCGACGAGAGCGAGGCGAACTCGAGCTTCGGGGTCGTGAGGAAGTTGATCCACCACGCCGGGCGGGGGATCGCGTTGATGATGGTGCCGGGGGTGAGCTGCGGCGGGATCGAGAAGCCGTTGCGCTTGTCGCGCAGGCGCGCACCGGCGACGGGTGTGTCCACCGTGAAGAACAGGGTGTCGAAGCCGGCGGATGCCGCGCGTCGGGCGAGCTCGTACGAGATCTCGCGGTTGCGCATCACGTAGAGCTGGAACCAGTTGCGTCCGTGGGGGTTCGCGGCCTTCACGCCCTCGATCGAGGTCGTGCCGAGCGTCGAGAGCGTGAACGGGATGCCTGCGGCCCCCGCGGCGCCCGCGCCGGCCTCCTCGCCCTCGGTCTGCATGAGGCGGGTGAATCCGGTCGGGGCGATGCCGAAGGGCAGTGCGCTCGGACCGCCGAGCACCTCGCGGCTCGTGTCGACCACGGGCACGTTGCGCAGGATCGACGGGTGGAACTCGATGTCCTGGAACGCCTGGCGGGCGCGTGCGAGCGAGAGCTCGCCCTCGGCGGCGCCCTCGGTGTAGTCGAACGGCGCCTTGGGCGTGCGGCGCTTCGCGATCGCGCGCAGGTCGGCGATCGTCAGCGCCTTCTCGAGCCGCCGGTCGGTGGCGTTGAGCGTCGGCGTCTTGAAGCGCATGAGCTCGGTGAGCTCTCTCACGTTGGGGAGTTGGCGCTGGACCATGGTGGGTGCTCTCTCTCGTGGGTGGGTCGCGAGATGACGCGAATCGACCTTCCCGCTGCCGCGAAGGTCGATTCGCGTCATCTCGGGGAAGGGGATGGGGTCGGGGTCGGGGCGGTCGGCGCCGGGTCGATGAAGGTCTCGGCGTAGTAGCCCGAGATGTGATCGTGGATGCGCGTGCGCGCCGTCGTGGCATCCGCTGCTCTGATCGCGGTGAGGATGCCGCGGTGCTCGGCGCGCAGGCGGGCGGAGGTCGCGTTCCAGTCGGCGATCGTGGCCACGCCCGCGCGGGCGTACCCCTCGATGCCGCTGCGCAAGCCGGCCATCGTGGCGGTGATCACCTGGTTGCCGGATGCCTCGGCGAGGGCGAGGTGGAACGCGGCGTCGAGCGCGAGGAACTCGGCCGGCGACAGGTCGGGTGCGTCCATGGCGTCGAGCAGGGCCTCGGCGCCCGACAGGTCGGCGGGCGGCGTCGCCTCGGCGAGGTCGCCGGCGACGGACGTCTCGAGGATGAGTCGGGTGCGCACGATGTCGGCGACGGGGAAGCCTCGTGCCGCGACCTGCAGGCGCATGAGCGCGCTCATTCCGCCGCCGGGCGTCGAGATGATGATCGCGCCCGCGCTCGGCCCGGATCCGGCCTGGGTGCGGACGAGACCGAGGACCTCCAGTACGCGCAGCGCCTCGCGAACACTCGACCGGCCGACGCCGAGTTCGGCCGACAGCGCGCGCTCGCCGGGGAGGCGATCGCCCGGGGCGAGCTCCCCGCTCAGCAGGCGGGATTCGACGTGTTCGAGCACGGCCTGCCAGGCGCGTGGGGTGTCGGATGCCGCGGGCGGGCGCGTCGGGGCATCCGTCATGATCGTCGCTCCTCTCGCCGCCGCGCTGTGGTCTGACCACAGTAGCAGATGTGGTCAGACCACAGCCAGTCCCCGCGAACGGCGGACGCCTCGACGGCGTCCCTGCACCGACCCGGGCCGCGCGCAACCCCCTGCCGCGCGGACGCGAGGACCGACGAGACTTGGCGCGACGGCGCCCGTCGGCGCCGGGATCGGAGCAGCATCGCATGTCGGACATCAACGCGCCCGCGCCCGACGACCTGGAGCACGAGCCCGAGACGAAGCGACCGCCCGACGAGATGTCGTCGTACAACATCGACGTGCCGCCGACCGAGGACGGTGAGATCCCGGGAGTGCCCGACGAGAGCAGCGCGCTCGGCGAGGCGTCGGAGGAGCCCGGCTCGAACGCGACCGGCGTCGGGGCCTGACGGCGCGCCGAGTCGGCCCGTCTTGCGGCGGATCCGGATGCGGTGGCCGGCCTCGTCGAGCTCGACCACCCGCCGCGTGACGTCACGGGATGGCTGAAGGAGCCACACGAAGCGGTGGGTCGTTCGACCCTGTCGAATTGCGCATCGGCGTGGGACGCTGACGTGGTGAGCAGCAGCTACGCGAATCCTGATCGTCCGGCAGAGCGCCTGAGCGATGCGGAGCGCGATGATGCCGTCGCGAACCTCGCCGCCGCGCAGGCCGAGGGCCGGCTCACGCCGGCCGAGTACACCGATCGTGCCGCCACCGCCCGCACCGCCGTGACGCGCGGCGACCTCGTGCCGCTGTTCGCGGATCTCCCGGAGTCAGCGCCGGCGACACCGCAGCGAACCGGCAGCACGGCACCGCCGATGGGAGCGGCACCGACCGTCGTCCCGACGACTGGTATCGGGCACCTGCGCCGTCATTCTCCGGCGGCTCGCGGGCGCTGGGCGGCCGGGTCGGTGACACGATCATGGCGCTCACGCCGTTCCTGGCGGTCGGGCTCTTCTTCCTCTTCGGCTTCCAGGGAAGCTTCGCCTGGTCGTGGCTGTGGTTCCTGATCGTCCCGATCGCGGCCATCATCATCTACGTGCCGGGCCGACCGTCCGGCGGGACCGTCACCGAGGCCCGCACATCGCGAGCGCTGGGCGGCCGGGTCGGTGACACGATCATGGCGCTCACGCCGTTCCTGGCGGTGGGGCTCTTCTTCCTCTTCGGTTTCCAGGGAAGCTTCGTCTGGTCGTGGCTGTGGTTCCTGATCATCCCGGTCGCAGGCATCATCATCTACGGCCCGGGCGCGAGCGACCGCCGAAATCGCCGCTGAGACCGAGGCCGGCTGATGCGCGCCCAGGTCAGCCCTTCTTGGGGCGGATCCGGATGCGGTTGCCGGCCTCGTCGAGCTCGACCACCCCGCCCCGCGACTTCACGAAGTCGCTGAACGAGCCGAATCCCAGCTTCCGCTCCTGGAACGACGGGTCCATCCGGAGCATCTGGTTCTTGACCGCAGCCCGAGGGCTGCCACTCCTCGTCGTTCTTCGAGCGGAGCAGTTCGAGGGCCTTGAGGATGAGGCGCCCGGGATTCCGGGTGCCCGTGGCCGGAGCCGCCTCCGTGCCGTCGGAGAAGAGCGCGGGCGGCGGCGCCGTGCGCCGCGAGGCACCGGTCGCCGCAGGCGACTCGTCGGCATCGGTGGGTGCTTCCGCCTCGGCGGGGGCGGCTGCCGCGGGCGCCTCTGCTGCGGCATCCGTCGCCTTGGCCCTGCCTCCACCGCGACTGGCCCGCCGCGTCTTCGGCGCTTCTGGGGCGGATGCCGCCGCCGGCTCGCCTGCGGCCGCCTCGTCCTCCTCGACCGCGGCATCCGTGGTCAGCAGCGCGTCGTAGTCGGCGTACTCGTCGCACGACGCCGTGAGCGCGCGGCTCGTGCCGCCCGCGACGCCGATGCCCACGACGTACCGGCCGAGGCGCTTGGCCTTCTGCGCGAGCGCGACGTAGTCGGAGTCGCCGGCGACGATCACGATGTGCGTGAGGTCCTCGATGCGGAACATGTCCTCGACGGCGTCGACCGAGAGGCGGATGTCGGCGCCGTTCTTCGTCGCCGAGAGGGGGAAGAGCTGCACCAGGTCGACCGCCCGGTCGATGAGCTGGCCACGGTAGCTCGCGTTGATCGGCGTCGACCAGTCGGCGTAGGCGCGGGCGATCGCGATGGTGCCGAACGTGGCGGCGAAGTCGAGCACGGCGTCGATGTCGACGGTCGCGGTGACGAGCTTGCCCGCCGTCTGCGTGCCGGCGGTGGGCGCCTTCCCGCGCGAGGTGTCCTTGCGGTAGGCGCCGTCGCCGTGCAGCTGGTCGTACCGCGAGATCACGATGTTGTCGAAGTCGAAGTAGAGCGCGACCCGGGGTTCTGCCGTAGTGGGCATGTCGACCTTCCGTCGAGGGGGTTGCTCCCGATGGTAGCGACCCGCACCCTCGGGCGAGGTGGGAGCGGCACCGGACGGTCGCGAGGCGTCGGGCGTGCAGGCGGTCCGTCCGCCTCATCCGTTCCGTCACTGCGGCGGCGTGTAGGTGACCGCCGCCGAGAACTCGCCCCGATTGCCGGCGAGGTCGTTGTCGTTGATGCCGAGGAGGAGGAAGCCGTCGACCGGACACTCGTACCTGGCCGCATAGCCGACGAAGAACCGCTCGGAATACGTGTCGAGCGACCCGATGAGCGATGCGGTGTCCGCGTCCCGGTAGACCCGCGATTCGAAGAGCTCCCCGCTGGTCACCCCGTCGGGGCCCACGGGCGCTTCGGTCTCGTCGTAGGTGGCCTGCCCGCTGGCCTTGACGTTGATGGTGCCGTTGGCGGCGCAGAACACGCCGGTCTCGGTCCACGCCTGGTCGACCGGCACCGTCACCTCCTTCATCACCGGCTGTCCGCCGTTGGCGGTCCCGGGCGCGCCGGTGTCTGGACGCAGCAGCAGCAGCGCTGCGGCCACGGCGCCCCCGATCGCGACGACCCCGATCGCCGCCGCGACGAGCCACGCCTTCCGGCGCACCGGCCGGGTGGGCGCGACCGGAACCTCCGGCATCGGCGCGATGTCGAAGAGGTGCGTGTCCTCACCGCGGAGGTACAGCACGGGCGTGATCCACTCGAGCGTTCCGCGACTGAGGCCGAGGATGCCGATGCGCCCGCTGCGCACCGCCTCGTCGATGCCGCGCCCGTGCGCGAGCGCCTTGTAGAACCCTCGGGCGAACGCGATCGCGGCATCGTCGGTGATCGAGTACTGCATCGCGGCGACCGCGTGGATCCCGCTGTGCGCGAGCGCCGCCGCCGTGCCGGAGAAGAGGTCGAGGGTGCCGGATGCCCCGGACTGGCACGAGTTCAGCACGACGAGCCGCGGCGTCGGCTCCGCCTCGTCGAGGAGGTCGGCGAGCCTCGATGCCGGTACGTAGTCGGCGCGGCCGCTGCGTCCGACGAAGGCGAGCACGCCCTCGTCGGTCTCGGTGTCGTACACGCCGTGGCCGATGAAGTGCAGCACGTGCCACTCCTCCTCGAGGAGCTTGTCGTGCACGCCGGTCCAGCTGACGTCGTCGAGCCAGTGCAGCTGCACCCGCCCCGCGTCGAGGTGCGGTCGAAGCGCCTCCTCGAGCCGACCCCGCTCGGCCTCGACGTCGAGCGCGGGCAGGCCGGCCGGCGACGAGATCATCCCCAGGACCCTGAGCGGCGGGGTGACCGCGAGCGCGGGCGGTGAGAACGGCGCCGGCACGTGACGCACGAGCGGCTCCTTGAGGCAGAGGTACGCCTGCGCCTCCGAATCGAACAGCGCTTCCCACGGCAGCGCGGCGAGGCCCGGCGCGTCCAGCCGGAGTGCGATCTGCACGCCCTTCCCGCGCTCGGCGGCGACGGCCGCGCTGGTTCGGTAGGCGGTGCGGATGTCGCCGGTGAACGTCGCGTCGAACAGGCGGACGCCCACGCCCTGCACGGCGGCCTCGGTGTCGGACATGATCCGGCGGGTCGAGACCGACGACGACAGGATGCTCGCCTCCACGTGCGGCCGCTGCGACACGAGCTCATCGACGTCGAGCGTGATCGTCTCCACGGGCTCGCCGCCGCCGACGGAACGCAGGACGCGCACGACGTAGGTGCCGGGCTCCGGCCCGGGCCCGATCTCCAGCTCGATCGTCGTGTCCATCGATCCGACCTCTGCTCACCCGCCGGAGATCAGGAAGATCTTCGCGCGGAACTGGCCGGCGTTGCCGTCGAGGTTCACGATGTCGTTCACGGTGAGCTTCATCTCCGCCGTGCTCGGGCATGTGTACGTGCCGTCGCTGCCGATGAACTCCAGCGTGTCGGAGCCGCGCACGCCGACGAGGAGTGAAGCCAGCGGGTGCGCGTAGGGCGGCGACTCGACGCTCGCCCCGTCGCTGAGCCCCCTGGGTCCGACGGGGGAGCCGTCGTGCGTCGCTCCCTCGCTGGTGGCCGTGATGCGGTACTCGTCTCCCTGCTCGCAGGTGTGCTCGGTGTAGACGAAATCGACGAGCGCGAGGGGAACGACCTTCTCCGTCACGAGGACGCCCTGGTCAGCGGGGTCCGGCGTCCGGCCGTCGTCCCCACCCGGGTCGGGCGCACCCACGAGCTCGCCGATCGGGGTGCCGCCGAGTCCCGAATCGGGACGAAGCAGGGCGACCGCCCCGATCGCGCCGACGATGGCGACGATCGACACGACACCCACGACGAGCCACGGCTTCCACCGCGGTGTCGACGGCGGACGCGCGCCCGCGCTCGTCGCGGGTCGGCTCGGCGGGCCGGAGCTCGGTGGCCCGGAGCTCGGTGGCCCGGAGCTCGGTGGGCCGGAGCCCGGCGGACCGGAGCCCGGCGGCTTGGAGGTCGGCGGCCCGGAGCTGGGTGGCCGGGTGGTCGGAGTTCCGGCGCCCGAGCCGGCGCCGCTCGGCGGCCTCGCGCGCGGCGAGCCGGTGGGAGCTGCGGCAGGCGGCCGTTGTGCGGGGGCGGCCGTCCACCACGGCGCCTCCGTCGGCGCTCCGTAGCTGTACGGGCGTCGAGGCGTCGGTACCGGACCTCGCGGTGTCGGTGCCGTCGGCGTCGTGGACGGCTTCGATCCGGTCGGCTCGGTCGCGGGAGCCGCCGTGGCGGCAGGGGTCTCCGTGGCGCCAGGGGACGATTCGACGGGCTTCGCGGCACGAGCCGGAATCGGCTCCGTCGTCGTCGTCATCCCCGCCCGCCGGAGTCGCCCCGACGGTTGCCGGGGCAGCGATGGGGGCGACCTCGTCGGCGGAGCCCTTCGACGTCTCGTGCTCCGCAGGCGACAGCGGAGCCACATCGAAGAGCTGCGTGTCCTCCCCGCGCAGGTACAGCACGGGGGTGACCCACTCGAGCGTTCCGCGGCCCATGCCGAGGATGCCGATGCGGCCGCTGCGAACCGCCTCGTCGATGCCGCGACCGTGCGCGAGGGCCGTGTAGAAGCCGCGGGCGAACTCGATCGCCGCGGTGTCGCTGATGGAGAACTGCATGGCGGCGACCGCGCGGATGCCGCTGTGGGCGAGCGCCGCGGCGGTGCCCGAGAACAGGTCGGTCGTGCCACCCGCGCCCGACTGGCACGAGTTCAGCACGACCAGGCGGGGTGTGGGCTCGGCCTCGTCGAGCAGGTCCGCGAGGCTCGAGGCGCTGACGTAGTCGGCGCGGCCGTCGCGTCCGACGAAGGCGAGCACGCCCTCGTCGGTGTCCACGTCGTACGTGCCGTGTCCGACGAAGTGGAGCACGTGCCACTGCCCCTCGAGCAGTTTGCCGTGCACGCCCGTCCACGACACCTCGTCGAGCCACTCCAGTTCGACCCGCCCCGAGTCGAGGTGCGGCCGCAGGGCCTCCTCGAGTCGTTCGCGCTCGCCGTCGATGTCGAGCGCGGGCAGGCCGCGCGGCGAGGAGATCATGCCGAGCACCCGCATCGGGGGCTCGACGGCCAGGGCGGCCGCAGCATGCGGAGCCGGTACGTGACGGACGAGCGGTTCCTTCCGGCACAGGTAGGTGCCCGTCTCGGCGTCGAACAGGGTCTCCCACGGCAGTGCCGCGAGGCCGGGCGCTGTGAGGCGCAGGGCGATCTGCACGCCCGTGCCGCGCTCGGAGGCGACCGCCATGCTCGTGCGGTACGCCGTGCGGACGGCCCCGCTGAACGTCGATTCGAAGAGGCGCCGCCCAACGTCCTGGACGACGGCCTCGGTGTCCGACATGACGCGTCGTGCCGAAACCGACGACGACAGCACGGTCGCCTCGAGGAGCGGTCGCCGATCGACGAGCTCGTCGAGGTCGAGCGTGATCGTCTCGCTCGGCTCGCCGCCCCCGACCGACCGCAGGACGTGCACGACGTAGGAGCCCGATTCCGGGCCGGGCCCGATCTCCAACTCCATGACCGTGTTCATGCGCGCATCCTCGTCCCCGAACGCCGTCATGCCAACCGTGCTGGCACCGGAGTCCGGCTCGGTGCTTCTCCGGAGTCACGCATGCGAGTGCCACCGCATCGTCACGCGGAAGTTCGCGGTCGAGCTCGCCGCCGCGATGTACGCGCCGACCTCGAGGCTGATCTGGATGCCGAACTCCACTTCGAGCTCGTCGGGGGCGTCATCCTGCCCGCGTACCTGGCGCAGGAGCGTCGACACCGCCGGTCTCGCATGCGCGAGCACCTCGTCGAGGCTCTGCTGGGTGCGCTCGACGAGTCGCCCGCTCACGACGCCGCGGGTCGGAAGCGATCCACTCGGGATGCCGCGCACGGTCAACCCCGGCGGTGCGCCGTCCTCGCTGCCCGGCGCAGCACCGGGCGCGGCCTCGACCGCAACCGGCGGAGCGTCGTCGACGACCTGGATGGCGACCTCGCCGCCGTCGTCCGTCGTGAAGATCGCGATCCGCTGCATGGTTCCCCCCGTCGCCGCTGCCGCTACTGGTTGAGCGTGACGAACGCCCCGAACTCGCCGCTGTTGTCCGCGAGGTCCGTGTCGTTGACTCCGAGCTGCAGGTCCCCCTGCCCGGGCAGGGGTAGGTCGTGCCCTGTTCCGACCGGGAAGATCTCGGGAGTGGTGTCGAGTCGTGCCGATGACCGATCCGGTGTTCGCCTCCGCCAGCACCCGGTCCTCGGGACGCTCGCCGTTCGTCAGGCCGTCCGGCCCGACCTCCGAATTCCGGGGTGTCGTCGAGCCAGCCTCGGCCCGGTCACCTCGATCACGAACTCATCGCCGAGGGAGCAGTAGAGCCCGATGTCGACCCAGTCCGTGTCCAGCGGGACGGCGAGCTTCCGCGGTGCTCGCCGAGCCCCCGTCGTCCGAGCCGCCTCCGCCCCCGTCGAGGCCGAGCAGTTCAGGGTTCATCACGGCGGCGACCGCGAAGGCCGCTCCGATGACGAGCGCCGCGATCACGGCCACGATCACCCACCGCCGCCGCTTGGTCGTTCGCGCGGACGCCCGGCCCGAGGGCGGCGCGCTCCCCGGGGTCGCCGATGCCGGTGCGGCGAGGGGCTCCCGAGTTCGACCGGTCATCGGCGTGGCGGCAGGTCCGGCTTGGGTTTCGGCTCCCACTTCAGGGGCACCAGGTCGAACAGGCGGGCGTCACCGCGCAGGTAGAGCACCGGCGTGACCCACTCGAGCGTGCCCCGCCCGAGGCCGAGGATGCCGATGCGACCGCTGCGCACCGCCTCGTCGATGCCGCGGCCGTGGGCCAGCGCCGCGTAGAAGCCGCGCGCGAAGGCGAGCGCGGCCAGCGTCGCTGATCGAGAACTGCATGGCGGCGACCGCGCGGATGCCGCTGTGCGCGAGCGCCGCGGCGGTGCCCGAGAACAGGTCGGTCGTGCCGCCCGCGCCCGACTGGCAGGAGTTCAGGACGACGAGGCGCGGCGTGGGCTCGGCCTCGTCGAGCAGGTCGGCGAGGGCCGACGCCGTGACGTAGTCCGCACGTCCATCGCGCCCGACGAACGCGAGCACCCCCTCGTCGGTGTCGGTGTCGTACGTCCCGTGGCCGATGAAGTGCAGCACGTGCCACGCACGCTCGAGGAGCTTGCCATGGAGCCCCTCCCACGAGACATCCTCGAGCCAGTGCAGCTCGACGCGCCGGTCCTCGATATGCGGCTTCAGGGCTTCCTCGAGACGCTCGCGCTCGAGTTCGACGTCGAGCGTCGGCAGCCCGCGCGGTGACGAGATCATGCCGAGCACGCGCAGCGGGGCGGTGATGTGAGCCGCGGGGAGGCGGGAGCGGGCACGTTCCGGACGAGCGGATCCTTGCGGCAGAGGTAGCGCTGGGTCTCGGGGTCGTACAGCGCCTCCCACGGCAGGGCGGCCAACCCCGGGGCGGTCAGCCGCAGGGCGATCTGCACGCTCTCACCGCGCTCGGTCGCGACGGCCATGCTCGTGCGGTAGGCGCTGGCGACACTCCCGGTGAACGCGGACTCGAAGAGTCGTCGGCCCACGTCCTGGATCGAGGCCTCTGAGTCCGACATCACCCGGCGCGCGGCAACCGAGGACAACAGGACATTCGCCTCGAGCTGTGGTCGACGACGCAACAGGTCGTCGAGATCGAGGCGGAAGGTCTCACTGGGCTCCCCGCCGCCGACCGATTGGAGCACGCGCACCACGAACGAGCCCGGGTCGGGACCGGGCCCGATCTCCAACTCCATCACCGCGTTCATGCGCGCATCTTCGTCGGCCGGCGTTCGCACGTCGACAGTGGCACCGCTGATCTCGCGTTGCGGGCGTGTCCTGAACCGCGATGCTCGCAGACGTTCGGTCAACTTTCAGGGTACTCCCGAATCCGGGATCCCGGATGCCTCAGGCCGCGGCGGCCACCGCGTTGTGCAGCTCGTCGGCGTCCACGCCGTACCGGCCGAACCCGCCGCCGATGTTGGTGAGGAGCGCGAAGCACACCCCGCGCGACGGCGTGATCCAGAACTCGCAGCCCGCCCACCCGCCGTGGCCGAACGTGTCGCGGGCGAGCAGTCCCGGAGCGGAGTGGCGGAGGTTCCACGTGAATCCCCAGTCCTGTCCGCGCGAGGCGGGGTAGGGCTCGAGCTTCGGCAGGCCGGTGGTGAGCGGTCGCAGCATGGCCTCGTAGCCCGCGGAGGAGACGAGCGGGCCGCCGCCCGCGAGCATCGCACCGCCGATCGCGAGCAGGTCCTCGGCGCGGCCGAGGAGACCGGCGCCCGGATGCCGCAACGCCGCGAACTGCGCGTAGTCGAGCCCCTGCTCGGCGGCATCCACGACGTCGTGCGGGCTCGCAGACGCGTCGGCGGTGAGGCCGGTGGCGCCGACCCGCTCGCCGACGGCGGCCGCCGCCCGCTCCCATGACCCGCCGCTCGCCCGTTCGATGAGCGCGGCGATGCCCTCGAATGCGATCGTCGAGTAGCGCGACATCGTGCCCGCGGCGAAGTCGCGGCCGGGGGCGAGCAGCGACGGGCGCAGGCCGTCGGGGGTGTCGAGCGGCGGCTCGATGATGCCCGACGTGTGGCTCACGAGATGCCGGAGACGCACCACGTCGTCGCGGCCGGTGCCGAACTCGGGCACCGCCGTGGACAGTGCCGTCTCGGAGGTCAGCCGCCCCTCCTCGATGAGGCGCAGCGCGGCGAGCCCCACGATCGGCTTCGTCACCGAGAACAGCGGGTAGTGGTCGTCGACGGCGGTCGCGCGTCCGCCCTCCACGCCGAACGCGTCGAGCGCGACCACGCCGTCGGCGGTGGCGATGCCCAGCACGGCGCTCGGGAGCGGACCGTCCTCCACGTGGCGGCGTACCCAGTCGAAGGCGTGGGCGAAGGTCGGCATGGGGTCCTCTCGGGGCGGGGGCGGCGGCGGGGGTCGGGGGGTCGTGACGCGGTGGGGGCGATGCCGAACGTCAGCTGCGCAGCACGATGTTGAGCGGCTCGTCGCCGCGCAGCATCCGCTCGATCTGCTCGCGCACGAGCCGGGCCATGCGGGGCATCATCGCGGTCGAGGCGCCTCCGACGTGCGGCGAGATCAGCACGTTCGGCAGGGCGAAGAGCGGATGCCCCTCGGGCAGCGGCTCGGGGTCGGTGACGTCGAGCGCGAACCGCAGTCGGCCGGACGACGCCTCGGCGAGGATGGCGTCGGTGTCGGCCACCTTGCCGCGCGCGATGTTGACCACGAGCGCGCCGTCGGGCAGCGCCGACAGGAATGCAGCGTCGACCAGGCCGGTCGTCGCGTCGGTGAGCGGCACGCCGACGATGACGATGTCGGCGGTGGGAAGCAGCGACGGGAGTTCGTCGATGGCGTGGATGCGTCCGGCCGCGTCGTCGCGCGCCCGGGTCGCGACCCGCACGAGCTCCACCTCGAAGGGCGCGAGGCGAGCCTCGATGGCCCGTCCGACGCCCCCGTACCCGAGCAGCAGCACACGGCGGTCGGCGAGGCTCTCGTGCCGCGCGGGCGCCCAACGCCCCTCGGCGGCGGCTCGCACGAAGTCGGGGATGCCGCGTTGCGCAGCGAGCACGAGGGCGAGGGTGAGCTCGGCGGTCGACGTCTCATGCACGGATGCCGCGTTCGCGAAGACGTGTCCGGGCGGCAGCGCATCCGGCACGTCGTCGTAGCCGATCGACTGCGACTGAACGAGCCGGGTCGAGACGCCCGCGAGCGCGCCGAGTCGGTCGGCGGCGCCCATGTACGGCGGCACGACGAGGTCGATGTGGTCGGCCGGAGCGGGCGAGGCCATGTCCCAGAGCTCGATGTCGACGCCGTCGGGAGGCGTGCCGATCGCGCGTCGCAGCGTCTCTCCGGGCACGGTCACGAGAAGGCGGGATTCGGTCATTCGGCCATCCTTCCAGAGGGGCGTCGTGCGCCGGCCCGGCGCAATCCGGTGGAGCGGCGGAGGCCGAGCCTCGGTCTCGCGGTGGCCGCGGTCACGGCAGCTGCTCCACCTGGGCGCGGATGATTCGCTCCGCGACATCCGTCGCCGCTTCGGGCGTCTCCGTGATCTCGTCGAACCCGTGCAGCAGGCCGTCGACCGCGAGGGAGGCGATTCCGTGGCTCATCGCGCAGAGCTGGAGGAACGCGGTCTCGACATTCCCGCCGATGTCGCCCGCGGCGTGCACCTCGACGACGAGGGCGCGAAGGCCGTCGAGGGCGGCCAGGCGTGCGCGGTCGAGCGCGTCGTCGCCGGCCGCCGACGACGGCGTGCGGAACATGGCGTCGAAGTGCGCCGGATGCCGCTGCGCGAACGCGACGAACTCGAGCGCGTCGGAAACGAGCCGCTCACGTCCGGGCAGGTGCGCCGCGCGCTCCTGGGCGGTGCAGAGCTCGTCGTCGAGCAGCGTGAGGCCCTCGAACGCGAGCGCACGGATCATGCCCTCGCGGCTGCCGAAGAAGTGCGTCGGGGCGGCATGCGAGAGGCCCGCGCGGCGGGCGACCTCCCGAAGGCCCACGTTGTTCACGCCCTGCTCGCGGGCGAGCTGCTCCATCGCGCGCAGCAGCGCGGCCCGGCCGGGCGCGCCGGCGCTCGCCGCGCTCGCCGCGCCCGAACCCGTGGTCGCTGCGACGCCCACGTCGGTCGTCGCGCTCGCCGTCTCCGTCATCATGCCTCCGTCCGGACCGCGGGGCTTGACATTGTCAAGTAGAACTCCGTATCCTACTAGACATCGTAAAGCCTTGACATTGTAAAGCGAGGATTCGAAATGGTCGACATCACGAGCGAGGCGGTCTGGCAGGCCATCGCGACGCAGAACTTCATGGTGATCGGCATGGTCTCGGCGCGCGGGGAGGCCCGCACCGCCGGCGTCATGCACCACGTGCACGACGGCCGCCTCTGGTTCACCACCAACGACCGCGAGTGGAAGGCACGGCACATCGCCGGCAACCCGTCGGTGTCGGTGACCGTCCCGATCGCGAAGCGCGTGCCACTGATGCCGTGGATCAAGGTCCCGGCGGCGACGATCACGTTCTGCGGCGTCGCCGAGACGATCCCTGCGGCCGACCTGCCGCCCGACGTGAGCGAGGCGCTGCTCCACGGCCTGGAGGTCACCGACGGAGGAGAGCGTGGCGCGCTGGTCGGCATCGGCGTGCTGCCCGTCGGCGACTTCGTCACCTACGGCGTGGGCGTGTCGGTGCTCGGCATGCGCGATACCGAATTGGCCCGGGGCCGGGCGTCGGCCGCGGCATCCGTCATGGCCTGATGCGCACACGGCCACTGACCACGCTCAGCCGGCCGCCGGCTCGTACCGCGTCGGCGCGAACGCCGATGCGACGAGCGCCCGCAGCGACTCGAGGTCGCCGCCCGCGAAGCCCTGCGCGCGCGCCTGCACGAGCACGTTGCCGATCGCGGTGGCCTCCACGGGGCCGGCGAGCACGGGCAACCCGGACCGGTCGGCGGTGCGCTGGCAGAGCAGGCCGTTGAGGGCGCCGCCGCCCACGACGTGGATCGTCTCGACGTCGACGCCCGACAGGATCGACGCGTCGCGAACGGCCCCGGCGAATGCCTCTGCGAGGCTCTCGATGATGGATCTCGCGAACTCGGCGCGACCCTGCGGCGCGGGGATGCCGCGATCCAGGCACCATTCGGCGATCCGGCCGGGCAGGTCGCCCGGAGCCAGGAACCCGGGGTCGTTCGCATCGAACACCGGGACCGGGGCGGTGACGGATGCCGCGGCCGCGAGCAGCCCGGGCAGGTCGATCCGCTCGCCGTCGCGTTCCCACCAGCGCACCGATTCCGAGAGCAGCCAGAGGCCCATGACGTTGTGCAGGAATCGGACGCGCCCGTCGACGCCGCCCTCGTTCGTGAAGTTCGCCAGCCGCGCGGCATCCGTCGTCACCGGATGCTCGAGCTCGACGCCGACGAGGCCCCACGTGCCGCACGAGATGTAGGCGGCCGACTCGGCGCGCATCGGCACGGCGACGACGGCGGACGCCGTGTCGTGGGATCCCACCGCCACGACCTCGATCCCCGCCGGGGCGCCGAGGTCGGCGGCGACGCCGGGGCGCAGGCCGCCGATCGACTCGCCGGGGTCGACGAGCGGTGCGAACACGGATGCCGCGAGCCCGAGCCGCTCGATGAGCTCGTCGTCCCACTCGCCCGACTGCACGCCGACGAGGCCAGTCGTCGACGCGTTCGTGCGCTCGGACACCTTCGCGCCCGTGAGCTGGAACCCGACCAGGTCGGGCACGAGCAGCAGGGAATCGGCGAGGTCGAGGCATCCGCCGTCGCGTTCGACGGCGAGCTGGTAGATCGTGTTGAACGGCAGGAACTGCAGGCCGTTGCGACGGTAGAGGGCGTCGAACGGGATGACCCGGTGCACGGCCTCGACGCCGCGCTCGTTGCGCTCGTCGCGGTAGTGGAACGGCTCGCCGAGCAGCCGGTCGCCGCGGAGGAGCCCGTAGTCGACGGCCCACGAGTCCACGCCGATCGAGGCCACCTGCGGGTCGCGGCGGAAGGCGTCGGCGAGCCCGCGGGTGAGGTCGCGGTACAGGCCGGTGAAGTCCCAGTGCAGGCCGGACGCGAGCCGCACGGGGTCGTTCGGGAACCGCGCGACGTGGTCGAGCTCGAGCGTGCCCGCCCGCCCGTCGACACGACCGAGGATGACCCGTCCGCTCGTGGCCCCGAGGTCGACGGCCGCGACCGTGCCCGCGCTCATCGCAGGAAGGCGGCGGCGACGCCCGCATCGACCGGGATGTGGAGGCCCGTCGTGTGGCTCAGCTCGGGTCCGGTGAGCACGATCACGGCGTTCGCGACGTTCTCGGGGAGCACCTCGCGCTTGAGGATCGTGCGCTGGGCGTAGAACTTGCCGAGGTCCTCCTCCTCGATGCCGTAGGTCTTCGCACGGTTGGCGCCCCAACCGCTCGCGAAGATGCCCGAGCCCCGCACGACGCCGTCGGGATTGATGCCGTTGACCTTGATGCCGTACTCGCCGAGCTCGACCGCGAGCAGGCGCACCTGGTGGGCCTGGTCGGCCTTCGTCGCGGAGTACGCGATGTTGTTCGGCCCCGCGAACACCGAGTTCTTCGAGGAGATGTAGATGATGTCCCCGCCGAGGCCCTGGTCGATGAGCACGCGCGCGGCGGCCTTCGACACGAGGAACGAGCCCTTGGCCATGACGTCGTGCTGCAGGTCCCAGTCCGCCTCGGTGGTCTCGAGCAGCGGCTTCGACAGCGACAGGCCCGCGTTGTTCACCACGAGGTCGAGGCCGCCGAAGGCGAGCACCGCGTCGTCGATCGCGGCCTGCACCGCCGCGGCATCCGTCACGTTCGCCTGCACGCCGATTGCGACATCGAAGTTGCCGATCTCGGCCGCGGCCGCCTGCGCCTTCTCGAGGTCGAGGTCGGCGATCACGACGCAGGCGCCCTCGGCCGCGAGCCGGGTGGCGATTGCCTTGCCGATGCCGGATGCCGCGCCCGTGACGAGCGCGATGCGAGTCGCGTGGGGCTTCGGCTTCGGCATGCGCTGGAGCTTGGCCTCCTCGAGCGCCCAGTACTCGATGCGGAACTTCTCGGCGTCGGAGATGGGGGAGTAGGTGGAGAGCGCTTCGGCGCCGCGCATCACGTTGATCGCGTTGACGTAGAACTCGCCGGCGACGCGCGCCGTCTGCTTGTTCGCGCCGTAGCTGAACATGCCGACGCCGGGCACGAGCACGATGAGCGGGTCGGCGCCGCGGATCGCGGGGCTCTCCGCCGTGGCGTGGGCGTCGTAGTACGCCTGGTAGTCGGCGCGGTACGCCTCGTGCAGCTCCGTCAGGCGGGCGATCGAGTCCTCGATCGACGCGTCGGCCGGCAGGTCGAGCACCATCGGCTTGACCTTGGTGCGCAGGAAGTGGTCGGGGCAGCTCGTGCCGAGCGCTGCGAGGCGCGGGTGCTCGCTGCGGGAGAGGAAGTCGAGCACCTCGGGGGCATCCGTGAAGTGTCCGACCATCGGCCGGTCGTGCGAGGCGATCCCGCGGATGGTCGCCGCGAGTGCCGCCGCCTTGGCCCGTCGCTCGGCCGGCTCGAGCGCCGCGTAGCCGTCGAGCACCGCGCCGAACGGGTCGGTGCGGCCGTGCTCGGCGATGTACTCGGCGGCGGTGTGGATGATCCAGAGCGAGTTGCGCTCGGACTCCTCGGAGGTGTCGCCCCACGCGGTGATGCCGTGGCCGCCGAGGATGCAGCCGATCGCCTGGGGGTGCTGTGCCTTGATCTCGGCGATGTCGAGGCCGAGCTGGAAGCCGGGGCGGCGCCACGGCACCCACACGACCTTGTCGCCGAAGACCTTCTCCGTGAGCGCCTCGCCGTCGGCGGCCGTCGCGATCGCGATGCCCGAGTCGGGGTGCAGGTGGTCGACGTGCGCCGCGTCGACGAGGCCGTGCATGGCCGTGTCGATCGAGGGCGCCGCCCCGCCCTTGCCATGCAGCGTGTAGTCGAACGCCGCGACCATCTCGTCCTCGCGGTCGACGCCCGGGTAGACGTCGACGAGCGCGCGCATCCGGTCGAGCCGCAGCACGGCGAGGCCGGCCTCGGTCAGGGTGCCCAGGTCGCCGCCCGAGCCCTTCACCCAGAGCAGCTCCACGGGCTCGCCCGTGACCGGGTCGGTCTCGGTGCCCTTCGCCGACGTGTTGCCGCCGGCGTAGTTCGTGTTCTTCGGGTCGGCGCCGAGGCGGTTCGACCGCGCGATGAGGTCGGCAGCTGCCTGGTTCGTCATGAGGTGGTTCCTTCGGTGGGGTTCAGGTGGTGGTCGTGAGGTCGGATGCCGCGGGCGCACCGGATGCCGCGGGCGCACCGGATGCCGCGGGCGCATCGGATGCCGCGGGCTCGAAGCCGCGGTCGATCCAGGCGGCGACGCGGTCGACGGTGGCGGATGCCGCGGGCTCGTCAGGCCGGTTGAGGTGGCCGTGCTCGGTGCCGGGCTCGAAGGCGAGCTCGACGGGGACGCCCGCGGCGGCGAGCGTCGCCGCGAACAGCTCGCCCGAGACGCGCAGCTCGTCGACGTCGCCGTTCACGACGATCGTCGGCGGGAAGCCGACGACGTCGGACGGCTCGGCGAGGCCCGGCGCCGCGGTGAGCGGCGCTTCGTCGACAGGGCCACCGAGGTAGTCCTCGTACATGCCGCGCACGGCATCGGGGCCGAAGCGGTCGGCCACGGGGTTCGCGTCGAGCGCGGCGCGCAGCTCGGGCCCCGGCGCGGGCTGCACCGCGAGCAGGGTCGGATAGGCGAGGAAGACGCCGGCCGGCAGCGTCGGCCCGGTAGCCGCCGGTGCCCGGCCGAGCAGCCGCAGCACGGCGCCCGCCACGAGGTTGCCGCCGGCGCTGCCCCCGCCGATCGCGACGCGCGACGGGTCGAGGCCGAGCTCCTCGGCATGGTCGAGTGTCCACGACCACGCCGCGAGCACGTCGTCGGAGCCGGCCGGATAGCGACCGTCGCTGTCGCCGGCGAGGCGGTAGTCGATCGAGACGACGGTGACGCCGCGCGCGGCGAAGGTGCGTGCCAGCCAGTCGGCCTCGGGCATGTCGAGGTCGCCCGCGACGAAGCCGCCGCCGTGCGCCCACACGAGGCCCGGCGTCGGGCGGGGCGCCGCGGCATCCGCCGGGTACACCCGCACGAGGCCGTCGGCCGCGCTGAACGGCGTCTGCTGCGTCATCCGTCGCTCCTCTCGTTCGTCATCTCGTGGTCATCTCCCTTGCGAGTGGGCGATCCTTGCGAAGCTCCGGCGGGAATTCCCGCCAGGATCGCCCACTCGCGGTGAAGGGGTGGTGAAGGGCGCGGATCAGGCGCCCCAGCCCGCCTGCACGCCGCCGACGCGGTCGGCGGCGATCCTGGCGAGGTACCCGGATGCCGCGAAGGCGGCCATCGGGTCGGCGGGCAGGCCGCGCGACTCGCGCCACTCGGCGAGCGCAGGGCGCACGTCGGTGTAGAACGCGTCCATGAAGATGCGATTCGCCTCGAGCACGTCGCCCGACACCTGCGCCGCGCGCAGCGCCTCGGTGTCGACGAGGAGCGCCCGCGCGGTCATCTCCTGCACGTTCAGCACGCTGCGGATCTGGCCGGGGATCTTGTCCTCGACGTTGTGGCACTGGTCGAGCATGAAGGCGACGTCGGGGTGGTTGAAGCCGCCGCCGCGGATCACCTCGAAGATGATCCTGAACAGCTGGAACGGGTCGGCGGCGCCCACGATGAGGTCGTCGTCGGCGTAGAAGCGCGAGTTGAAGTCGAACGAGCCGAGCTTGCCGAGGCGCAGCAGCTGCATGACGATGAACTCGATGTTCGTGCCGGGCGCGTGGTGGCCGGTGTCGAGGCAGACCATCGCCTTGTCGCCGAGCGCGGCGACCTGGGCGTAGCTCGTGCCCCAGTCGGGAACGTCGGTGTGATAGAACGCCGGCTCGAAGAACTTGTACTCGAGCACGAGGCGATCCTCGTCGCCGAGGCGCTCGTAGATGGTGGCGAGCGAGTCGTGCAGGCGGTCCTGACGGCCGCGCAGGTCGGCCTGGCCCGGGTAGTTCGAGCCCTCCGCGAGCCAGATCTTCAGGTCGCGGCTGCCGGTGGCGTGCATGATGTCGATGCACTCGAAGTGGTGGTCGATCGCCTTCCGGCGAACGGCAGCGTCCTCGTGCGTGAGGGCGCCGAACTTGTAGTCGTCGTCCTGGAAGGTGTTCGAGTTGATCGTGCCGAGCGCGACGCCCTGGTCTTCGGCGTGCTTGCGGAGGTCGTCGTAGGAGTCGACCTTGTCCCACGGGATGTGCAGCGCGACGGTGGGTGCGAGCGCCGTGTACGCGTGCACCTGCGCGGCATCCGCGATCTTCTCGTAGGGGTCGCGGGGCGTGCCCGGCGTGGCGAACACCTTGAAGCGGGTGCCCGAGTTGCCGAATGCCCATGAGGGCAGCTCGATCGACTGGAGTTCGAGCTGGTCGAGGAGGTTGCTGGGAAGGGTGCTCACGAGTCGCTGCTTTCTGTGCTGGTGCCGCTGCGGGCGGTGTCGGATGCCGCGTCGGCGTCGAGCGCGGCGAGTTGGTCTTCGAGGTGGAACACCTCGGTGAGCCTGAGGAAGCCCTCATCGGGCGGCACGTCGAGGTCGACGAAGAAGTCGCCCATCTCGGCCTGCCATCGGGCGTTCACGTCGGTGCGCGCCATCGCGGCCTGGGCGTCGACGATCGACGGCGTCTCGACGTAGCCGATGAGCAGTCCGTCATCGCGAAGGAAGAGGGAGTAGTTGTTCCAGCCGGTCGCCTCGAGGGCCCGGAGCATCTCGGGCCAGACGGCGGCATGGCGCTCGCGGTACTCGTCGATGCGCTCGGGTTTCACCTGGAGCTGGAAGCACACGCGTTCGAAGGGCGCGGCGCCGGGGGCGCTGTTCTCGCTCATCGTCGAGCTCCGTCTCTCTCGGGAATGAATCGTTTCAAGTGTAGATCACGATGTCCGGGTCCGCAATCGGGAATACGCTTTCCATCACTGTACACGCGCCTCACACCTCCCGGTAGTCGATCCCGAGCAGCGACGCGGCCGCGCGGTAATCACCGGCACGGTGCCCGACCGACAGCGACCAGTGATGGCCGATCCCGGTCGCCGACCACTCGTCGACCCACTCACCGGGGTCGCGACCGAAGTCGACCCGGCTGGTCGTGTTGCCGATTTCGAGCAGCGGCCCCGGCAGCACGGTGCCCTCGGATGCCACGAAGGCGAGGCCGCCGTCGCGATCCTGCCCGAGCCCGAGCAGCGTGACCGGGCCGGACTGCACGTCGAACTCGACCGAGACGCCCCAGCCGCGCTTGCCGTGGTACACGCCGAGCCCCCGCAACAGCGGGTCCCGGGCCGACACCGCGAGGTGCGCCGGGCCGTCGTGGCCCATCTCGACCACGCCGTCCTCGAAGTTGAGCGCCTGGATCTCGCAGAACGACCCGCCGGCGCCGACGACCTGCGTCGCGAGTTGTGCGACCGTGGTGCGCAGCTCGTACTCGCCCGTCGCGGGGATGCCCCTGGCCGTCAGGAGCGACGCGCCGAGGATCATGCCGGCCCCCAGGCGTTCGTGCTGCTCGCCGTCGAGTCCGCGGTGGTAGTAGGCGAGCGAGTCGAGGTCGAAGTCCTCGACGAGGCGATCCAGCCCCACCGAGACACGGGCGCCCCACTCGAAGTCCTCGTCGTTGACGGTGCCGTCGAGCGTGAAGATCTCGCGGGCGAGGGACATCCGCTCGCTCGTCTCGGCGTCGGTGACCTGCTCGACGCGCACCCGCAGGTCATCGAACTCGAGCACCTCCACGTGCGAGCCGAACGTGACGGGCAGCAGCGTCAGGTCGGTCGACACGTCGAGCATGCCCGGGTACACGTGGCCCATGAGTCCGTGGCGCGCGTGGCGCAGCGCCGCGCGCACGTGCGCCGCATTGATCCAGCGCTCGATTCGCTGCCACGCCGACTCCTGGCGCAGCCAGCCCGAGACGCTGCGGAACGGGATGCCCGCCCGCCGGAACACGTTGCCGACCTCGGGCACCGGGCACTGCCCGCAGTACGCGAGCCACGCGCCGGTGTCGAACGAGGCGTGGTCCATCTTCTCGGTCGGCTGCAGGTCGATCACGAGCACGGGCGTGTTCGCGCGCTGCGCGATCGGCAGCACCATCGACGATGTGAGGTAGGTCGTGAGGAACAGCACGATGAGGTCGCAGTCGGCCTGCCGCAGCTGCTCGGCGGCGACCGCGCCCTCCTGCGCGTCGGAGATGAAGCCGACGTCGGTCACTTCGGCGTCCATGCCGCGGAATCGCTCCGACACGTAGCGTGCGGACTCCTGCAGCTGGGGCAGCAGGTCGGGGAACTGCGGCCAGTAGGTGCCGAGTCCGCCGGCGACCAGGCCGATGCGCGGTTTGCGCCGCGCCTTCGGCGGCAGCAGTCCGCTCACATCGCGTGCGGGTGCGTCGGTCATGGGTCGTCACTCCTTCGTGAGCTTGGCGGGTCTGTCCACGGATTCGGCAGCTCCGCCGGTGTCCGCGGGTGGCGGGCGATGCTGCGGAACTCCGAAACGGCGTACAGGCGGGTGCCTGAAGAGTGGGGCGGATGCCGCAGCCGCGGCTCGCGGCATCCGCCCGGGTTCAGCGACTAGAAGTCGTAGTCGTCGATGTTGTCGGCGTTGAACACAGTGGGCGGACCGACGATGACGATGCCGCCCTCTTCGATCTCGCGCTCGCCGAGCTCGCCGGCCTCGAACGTGTCGCCGACCTCGCCGGTGATGTCGCCGTCAGCAAGGGCCTTGCCGGCGAACGCCGCCACGTAGCCGAGCTGCGCCGGGTCCCACAGGGCGAACTCGGTGACGGTGCCGTCCTTCACGAACGGGCGCATCTCGTTGGGCAGGCCGAGACCCGTGAGGGCCACCTTGCCCTTGTACTCCGACTCGGAGAGGTAGCGTCCCGTCGCGGCGATGCCGACCGTCGTGGGCGAGATGATGCCCTTCAGGTTCGGGTACGCCTGCATCAGGCCCTGGGCCTCCTGGAACGACTTCGTGTCGTCGTCATCGCCGTAGACCTTCGCGACGAGCTCGATGTCGGCGTAGTCGGGGTTCGACGCGAGCTCCTCCTCCATGAACTTGATCCACTCGTTCTGGTTGGTGGCGTTCGCGGTGGCCGAGAGGATCGCGATCTCGCCGGCTCCGCCGATCTGCTCGGCGATGAGCTCGACCTGGATGAGGGCGACCTCCTTGGCCACGACCTGGCTGATGAAGACGTCGCGGCAGTCGGGGTTGGTGTCGGAGTCGAAGGCGACGATCTTGGCGCCGCCCGTGCGCGCCTCCTCGAGCGCGGAGCAGACCGCGTCGGGGTCGTTCGCGGCGATGACGATGACGTTCGTGCCCGCCTGGGTCTCGGCGTTGATGAACGAGACCTGGCTCGACGCGCTGGCGTCGAGCGGGCCGACGACATTGCTCGAGGCGAATCCGGCCGCCTCAGCGCCTTCCTCGCCGCCGCCGAGCACCACGTCGGTGTACGGGTTGTTGAGCTGCTTCGGGATGAACGTGATCGTCTGGTCGCCCTCGGCGCCCGAGCCTTCGCCGGACTCCGAACCCCCGCCGGCGGCGCAACCCGTGGCGATGAGGGCGATGGTCGCCGCGGTTGCGGCGATGGTCGCGATCCGGCGGGTGCGTGTGGCCCGACCGGTGCGAGTGCGGAACAACTCCATTGTCTTTCCTTCCTTCGTGCGCCAGGTGCTAGGCGCTGACCGACCCCGAGGGCTGAGCCTGGGGGAGTTCGCGGCGCACACGGCGATCGTGGCGTCGGCGTTTCACGGCATCGAAGATGCTCGGTGCGACGACCGAGGCGATCAGCAGCGTGCCGGTGACGATGATGAGCACGACATCGGAGACGCGTCCGAGTCGCAGCGCGTAGTTGATCGTGCCGATGAGGAGGACGCCGGCGACGACGCCCGGGATCGAGCCCTTGCCGCCGAAGATCGACACGCCGCCGAGGAGCACCGCCGCGATCACCGCGAGCTCGAGCCCGCTCGCGTTGTCGGAGCGGGCGCTCGAGTAGCGGAGCGTCCAGAAGATGCCGGCGAGGGCCGACACGCCACCGGATGCGACGTAGAGCCAGAACTTCGATCGGGCCACGTGGATGCCCACGAACCTCGCCGCCTCGGTGCTGAACCCGAGGGCGTAGAGGCCGCGCCCGAATGGGGTGAAGTGCAGGATCACGCCGAAGACGACCACGATGAGCACCACGCCGATCATGACGGTGGGGATTCCGGTCGCGCCGATCTTCGATGTGAAGAACGCCGTGAGCTCGGGCGGGAAGTTCGCGACGGCGTTGTCGCCGATGACGACGAGCGCGAGCCCGCGGAACAGCGCCAGGGTGCCGATCGTCACCGCGAGCGACGGAAGCCCGACGACGGCGACGAGGAAGCCGTTGAACATGCCGGCGAGAACGCCGATCACCAGTCCGAGGACGAGCACGACTCCGATGTCCCACCCGGCCTGCCAGAGCACGCCCATGAGCGCGCTCGTGAGGCCTGCGATCGACGCGACCGACAGGTCGATCTCGCCGGTGATGATGATGAGGGTCATCGGCATCGCGATGAGCAGCACCGGGATCACGTCGAGTAGGAGGAAGCCGACGGTCACGGGCGACGCGAAGCGGGGGATCGAGATCATCGCGATGATGATCGTCGCGATGAGCAGGTAGATCATGATCGCGTCGCGCCCGAGCAGGATGCGGGCCCAGCCGGTGCGGCCGCGCGGCTCGTCGCGGAGCGTCTTCGTCGTGTCGGCCGAGACTGCCGACGTCGCGGTGGGCTCCACCGTCTCCGTGCGTTGGGGGTCAGACATCGCGTGCCTCGCTCAGTCGGAGTCGGCGAGCGGTTCGGATGCTCGCGACGCGGTCGATGATGATCGCGGCCAGGATGAGCACGCCCACGATCGCCTGCTGCCAGAACTTGTCGACCCGCAGCGCGGTGAGCGCGCTCGTGATCGTCGTGAGGAGGAGGGCGCCGATCGCGGCGCCGACCACCGAGCCGCTGCCGCCGAAGATCGCGACGCCGCCGACGACCGCCGCGGCGACGACGTCGAGCTCGAGGCCCGTTCCCGTCGTCGCGCCGACGGAATTGAAGCGGGAAGCGTAGAGCACGCCCGCGAGGCCTGCGAGCAGTCCGTTCACGGCGAAGGCGATGAAGACGCGGCGGCCGACCGGGATGCCGAAGAGCTTCGCGGCGTCGGGATCGGATCCGATCGCGTAGAGATCGCGACCCGCTCGCGTGCCCGCCATGACGATCGCGACGATGACGACCACGAGGACGGCGAGCAGCGTGATGATCGGGAAGCCGAGGATCGTGTCGACCGACAGCGCGCCGAACTCCTCGGGGCGGTCGCCTGCGAAGTACTGCGTGCCGCCGGCCCACGCATTGTTGAGGCCGCGGTAGATGTACAGCGTGCCGAGCGTGATGACGAGGGCCGGCACGTGGGCGAGGGTCACGAGGAGGCCGTTGATCGCGCCGAGGATCGCGCCGAAGGCGAGCCCGATCGCGAAGACCGCGATGATCGGGATGCCGGGCACGTTCGCGAAGAGCGAGCCGGTGCCGAATGCGACCAGGCCGAGGATCGATCCCACCGACAGGTCGACGTTGCGTGTGATGATCACGATCGCCTGGCCGACGGCGAGGATGATGATGATCGTCGCGTTGAGCAGCAGGTCCTTCGTGCCCTGCGGCGAGAGGAAGAGCGGGTTGGCCGCGTACGTGATGAGCACAAGCAGGATGAGCGCGAGCGCGACCGGGAACTCGCGCAGGCGCAGCACCGCGGCGAGGCGCGAGCCGCCCGCCCGGGACTTCCGGGGCGGGGGAGTCGGTGCCGGCGTGGGCGTCGACGTGACGGTGTCGGTCATGCGCTGTGCTCCCGTGAGGCGGTCGCCGCGTGCATCACGGCTTCAGGTGTGGCATCCGCTCGATCGAGCTGGGCGGTGATTCGGCCTTCGTGCATGACGAGGACCCGGTCGGCCATGCCGAGCACCTCGGGAAGCTCCGACGAGATCATCAGGATCGCGATGCCGCGCCCCGCGAGGTCGGAGAGGAGTCGGTGCACCTCGGCCTTCGTGCCCACGTCGATGCCGCGGGTGGGCTCGTCGACGATGAGGAGCTTCGGCTCGGTGGCGAGCCACTTGGCGAGGACGACCTTCTGCTGGTTGCCGCCCGAGAGGGTTGCGACCGCGTACTCCTGCGAGCCCGTCTTCACCTGGAGGCGCTTCGTCCACTCCGCGGCGACGGCGCGTTCGCGGGCGCCGTTGATGAGGCCGAAGCGCGCGAGCGAGTTGCGCAGGGTCAGCGTCGCGTTCCGGGCAACCGAGAGGTCCATGACGAGGCCCTGCTTGCGCCGGTCCTCGGGGACGAACCCGATGCCGGCGTCGATGGCGGCTTGCGGATCCCGCGGACGTAGCGGTCGGCCGAGCAGCTCGACGCTCCCCCGGTCGTAGCCGTCGATGCCGAACACCGCCCGCGCGACCTCGGTGCGGCCGGCGCCGACGAGTCCGGCGAGGGCGACGATCTCGCCGGAGCGCACCTCGAAGTCGATGTCGCTGAACACGCCCGCGCTCGAGAGCCCGGTGACCGTGAGCACGGCGTCGCCGATCTCGGCCTCGACCTTGGGGAAGAGCTGTGCGATGTCGCGGCCGACCATCTCGCGCACGATGACCGGGGTCGTGACGGCGGCGGTGTCGTGGGTGCCGATGTAGCGGCCGTCGCGCATCACGGTGATGCGGTCGGTGAGCGCGAAGATCTCGTCGAAGCGGTGCGAGATGAACAGGATCCCGGCGCCGCCATCGCGGAGCCCGCGGGCCACGGCGAAGAGGCGGTCGACCTCGACCCCCGAGAGCGCCGCGGTCGGCTCGTCCATCACGAGCACCTTCGCGTCGAGTGAGATCGCCTTCGCGATCTCGATGATCTGCTGATCGGCGATCGAGAGGCCCTCGGCGATGCGGTCGGGATCGATCGGCACTCCGAGCCGCTCGAACAGCGCGCGCGCCTCGGTGCGCATGCGGGCGCGGCTGATCAGGCCGCTTCGCCCCTTCGGCTGGCGCCCGATGAAGATGTTCTCGGCGACCGTGAGGTCGGGGAAGAGCGTCGGCTCCTGGTAGATGACCGAGATGCCGGCGGCCTTGCTGTCGGCGACCGTGCGGAAGGCGACCGGCTGCCCGTCGACGGTGAACTCTCCGGCATCCGGGTGGTAAAGGCCGGCGAGGATCTTCACGAGGGTCGACTTGCCCGCGCCGTTCTCACCCACGAGGGCGTGGATCTCGCCTGCACGAAGCTCGATCGTGCCGTCGGCCAAGGCGACCACGGGACCGAAGGTCTTCGCGGCGTGGCGCAGGGCGAGCACGGTCGGCGGTGGTGTGCCGACGTCGGTGGTCGGTTCTGGCGACATCGGTAGCACGCACCTCCGCGTTGAGGAATGAATCGTTTCAGTAACCCTGATGCTAGGGCCATCGGCCGCCGGCGTCAACTGCTCTCGTGTCTCGTTACTGATTCGATATTGATTCGATTCATTTCGTGCGCACGATGCGCAATACTGTGTGAACGAGCCGGGGTGCGTCTCATCACCGGCATGTGCGGGCGGCGATCGACGAGGGGATCCGATGGCAGTGAGCGTGCGGGACGTCGCGGCTGCGGCATCCGTGTCGGTCGGCACCGTCTCGAACGTGCTCAATCGGCCCGACAAGGTCGCCCCGGCCACCGTCGAGCGCGTGCACGCCGCCATCGCGGAGCTCGGCTTCGTGCGCAACGACGCCGCGCGGCAGTTGCGCGCGGGCCGGAGTCGCTCGATCGGGCTCGTCGTGCTCGACGTGCGCAACCCCTTCTTCACGGATGTCGCCCGCGGCGCGGAGGATCGCGCGGCGGAGGACGGCATGACCATCCTGCTCGGCAACAGCGACGAGAACACCGATCGCGAGGGCTCGTACCTCGACCTGTTCGAGGAGCAGCGGGTGCACGGCGTCCTCATCTCCCCGCTCGCCGATGACCTGCCTCGCCTCGCCCGGCTCCGCTCGCGCGGCACGCCGGTGGTGCTCGTCGACCGCGAGGCCGCGGATCGCAGCTACTCCTCGGTCGCCGTCGACGACGTCGTGGGCGGCGAACTCGCCGTCCGCCACCTCGCCGAGACCGGACGTCGCCGGGTCGCGTTCGTCGGTGGTCCGTCGAGCATCCGCCAGGTCGCCGATCGCCTCGAGGGAGCGCGTCGTGCGGTGGCGGCGACGCCGGGGATGACGCTCGAGGTCATCGAGACCGAATCGCTGACCGTGCTGCAGGGCCGTGCAGCGGGCGAGGCGATCCGCGAGCGTCCGGCCGCCGAGCGACCCGACGCGGTGTTCGCGGCGAACGACCTCCTCGCCATGGGCGTGCTGCAGGCGCTCATGATGCAGGGCTCGGTGCGGGTTCCCGACGAGGTCGCGCTCATCGGCTACGACGACATCGACTTCGCCTCGGCCGCCGTGGTGCCGCTCTCGTCGATCCGCCAGCCGGCGTCGCTCATCGGCTACACCGCGGTCGACCTGCTCCTGAAGGAGGCCGAGCGCGGCGAGGACTTCGAGCGGCAGCAGGTGGTGTTCCAGCCCGAGCTGGTGGTGCGCGCCTCGACCGGGGGCTGACGGCACCGCCCGCTCGGGGTCAGGGCATCGCCCGATCCGGCGCCGGCTCGGGCAGCGTGCCGCGCGTCGGCCCGTGCGAGTGCGCCGTCGCGGGGCGCGGCGCGGCGACGTCTCGATGCGGTGCGACGCACGTCGCGATCGCGGCGCCGTGCGGTCGCGATGGTGCACCCGCGGCACCGGGATCGGCGAGGTGAGCGCGACCTCCTCGGAGAAGTCGGCCGGCACGAGCCGCTCGTTCGGCACGGGCGGCACGAGCTCCCCGTGCTCTCGGAGGTCGCGCGCCAGCCCCGCCTGGTCGCGCACGACCCGCACGGGTCGCGTGGGGATGACCGCGATCGCGGCCGTCGGGGCATCCGCGAATCGGACGACGGGCCGCCAGCGAGCCTGCGGATGCCGCGCGAGGTGCATTCCCCGGGCGAACACGAGCCAGCCGAGGCCGATCAGCGCGGCGGCACCCGCGGCGACCGCGGCCACCCCGAGCGCCCACCGTGGACCCCACGTGTCGGCCACGGCGCCGACGATCGGAGCGCCGATCGGCGTGCCGCCGACGAGGATCGCCATGTACAGCGCCATCACGCGGCCGCGGAGCTCGGGATCGGTCGTGGTCTGCACGTAGCCGTTCGCGGTGGTGAGGATCGAGACGGCCGCGAACCCGATGAGGATCGTCGAGGCCGCGAAGGCCCAGTACGTCGGCATGAAGGCGGCGATGAGCACGGCGACGCCGAAGAAGGCCGAGGCGAGGATGATGACCCGCAGGCGCGCCCGCTCGCGTCGCGCCGCGAGGAGTGCGCCGGTGAGCGAGCCGATCGCGAGGATCGAGTTGAGCACGCCGTACTCGCCGGCGCCGCGGCCGAACTCGACCGCCATCGTCGAGGAGAAGATCGGGAAGTTCATGCCGAACGCGCCGATGAGGAAGACGATCACGAACACGATCACGAGGTCGGGGCGCCGCGCGACGTAGCGGAAGCCGGCCACGAACTGGCTGCCGGAACCCGTCGCCCGCGGCATCCGGTGCACCGCCATGCCACGCAGCATCGCGAGCGCGACGAGCACCGCCACGAACGTGAACGCGTTGATGACGAACACCCAGCCCGAGCCGACGAGGACGATGAGGAAGCCCGCGACGGCCGGGCCGATCATGCGCGCGGCGTTGAACGAGGCCGAGTTGAGCGCGACCGCGTTCGACATGTTCGACCCCGACACGAGGTCGGCGACGAACGTCTGGCGTGCGGGCGTGTCGACCGCGTTCACGAGGCCGAGCGCCAGCGCGAAGCCGTAGAGGTGCCACAGCTCGGCGTGGCCGAGGATGAGCAGGAGGCCGAGCGCGAGGCCGAGCACCATGAGGCAGCTCTGCGTGACCATGAGGATCCTGCGGCGCTCGAACCGGTCGGCGATGAGGCCCGTGACGGGGACGAGGAGCAGCTGCGGCGCGAACTGGAGCGCCATCGTGATGCCGACGGCGAGGGCGTCGGTGTCGGTGAGTTCGGTGAGCACCACCCAGTTCTGGGCGGTGGCCTGCATCCATGCTCCGATGTTGGAGACGAGGGCGCCGATGAACCAGATGCGATAGTCGCGGCTGGCGAGGGAGCGGAACATCGCACTCACTGGGTCGCGAGCCCTCCCATCAGTTCGGCGGCTCGAGCGAGCGTGGCGCGGTCGTCCTTCGAGAGCTCGCGCAGGCGGGTCGTGAGCCAGGCGTCGCGCTGGGAGATCGTGGTCTTCACGACGTCGCGGCCCGACGACGTGAGGGTGATGTTGGCCTTGCGCCGGTCGAGGTCGTCGGCGATGCGCTCGACGTAGCCCGACTCCTCGAGGCAGTTGACGGTGCGGTTCATCGACGGGGCCGACACGCGCTCCTGCTCGGCCAGCGCGGTCAGCGTGAGCGCGTCGTGCCGGTACAGCACGCCGAGCACCGCGAACTGGGCATCGGACAGGCCCTGGTCGGCCTTCTGCGCGCGGAGCCGCCGGGACAGCCGGAACGTCGCCATGCGGAGTTCCGCGCTCTGCTCTGCGATGGTGGCCATGGATAGTTAGCCTAGCTCATTAGCTATGCTAAGGAAAGTTCGGCACGCCGACGGATGCCGCGCCCGTCGCGTGTCGGTAACATCCCGGTAACCGACTACTGGAACAGTCAGGCCATGGGAACGCTCTTCGACGGGTACGCCACGACGCGGTCGGGGCGGAAGCGGAAGCGCGCCGCCCGTCCGTGGGACGAGATGTTCCCCACGGAACCCGGGACGGTGCGCGAGCCGTACCGCGAGCTCTATCCGGCCCTCTCGCGGATGTCGCAGGACGAGCTCCGCGGCCGCACCGACGCGCTGGCGAGCTCGTACCTCGCGCAGGGCGTCACCTTCGACTTCGCGGGCGAGGAGCGCCCCTTCCCGCTCGACGCCGTGCCGCGGGTCATCGCGGCATCCGACTGGAGCATCGTCGAGGCGGGCGTCGCGCAGCGGGTGCGCGCGCTCGAGCGGTTCCTCGCCGACGTGTACGGCCCGCAGCACGCGATTCGCGACGGGGTGATCCCCGCGGCGCTGATCAGCTCGTCGACCCATTACCACCGGCAGGCCGCCGGCATCGTCAGCGCCAACGGCGTGCGCGTGCACGTCTCCGGCATCGACGTCATCCGCGACGAGCTCGGCGCCTGGCGGGTGCTCGAGGACAACGTGCGCGTGCCGAGCGGCGTGAGCTACGTCATCTCGAACCGCCGGGTCATGGCCCAGACCCTGCCCGAGCTGTTCACGGCGATGCGCGTGCGGCCGGTCGGCGACTACCCGAACCGCCTGCTGCAGGCGCTGCGCGCGAGCGCGCCCGAGGGCGTCGAGGATCCGACCGTCGTCGTGCTGACGCCCGGCGTCTACAACTCGGCGTACTACGAGCACACCCTGCTCGCGCGGCTCATGGGCGTCGAGCTGGTCGAGGGCCGCGACCTGTTCTGCTCCGGCGGGCGCGTGTGGATGCGCACGACCGCCGGCCCCACCCGCGTCGACGTGATCTACCGCCGCGTCGACGACGAGTTCCTCGACCCGCAGCAGTTCCGGCCCGACTCGGTGCTCGGCGCACCCGGGCTCATGCTCGCCGCCCGCCTCGGGCACGTCACGATCGCGAACGCGGTCGGCAACGGCGTCGCCGACGACAAGCTCGTCTACACCTACGTGCCCGACCTCATCCGCTACTTCCTCGGCGAGGAGCCGATCCTCCCCAACGTCGACACCTGGCGGCTCGAGGAGCCCGCCGCCCTCGCCGAGGTGCTCGACCGGCTCGACGAGCTCGTGGTGAAGCCCGTCGACGGCTCGGGCGGCAAGGGCCTGGTCGTCGGTCCGGATGCCTCGCGCTCCGAGCTCGCCGAACTCCGCCTCCGCCTCCTCGCCGACCCGCGCGGCTGGATCGCGCAGCCCGTCGTGCAGCTGTCGACGATCCCGACCCTCGTCGAGGACGGCATGCGCCCCCGCCACGCCGACCTCCGCCCGTTCGCGGTGAACGACGGGAACGACGTGTGGGTGCTGCCCGGCGGCCTCACGCGGGTCGCGCTGCCCGAGGGCCAGCTCGTCGTGAACTCGAGCCAGGGCGGCGGGTCGAAGGACACGTGGGTGCTCGACAGCGACCTGCCCACCGGGCCCGTCGGCGCGCAGCGGTTCGCGTCGTCGGCGGGAAACGTCGGAGCGCTCGTGGCCGACCAGGCCGCTCCCGCGACGGCGTCGGTGCCGGTGGTGGCCGCGACTCCGACCGAGCACGCGCTGCATCCGCCCGAGGCATCGCCGCAGGACGAGGACGCGCCCATCCGCCAGCAGCAACAGCAGCAACAGCAGCAGCGGATGCCGCGGCATCCGCTCGACGACGGCGGAGGAGGTGCCTCAGTGCTGAGCCGCATCGCCGAGTCGCTGTTCTGGATCGGACGCTACATCGAGCGCAGCGACGGCACCGCACGCATCCTCGACGTGCACCTGCAGCTGCTGCTCGAGGATCCGTGGATCGACGAGGACACGGCCTGCCGGTCGCTGCTCTCGGTCATGGGCAGCGAGGCGAACGACGACGTGGCCCTCGGCCGCGACGACGTCATCGCGCTGCTCGCCGTCGACCGCACGCATCCCGCGTCGATCGCGCACTCGATCGCCGCCGCCCGCGAGAACGCCCGCCGCGCCCGCGAGATCGTCTCCACCGAGCTGTGGGAGGCCCTCAACCAGACGAACGCACGGATGCCGCGGCGCGTCGCCTCCGACAAGACGCACGAGTTCTTCCGCTGGGTGCGCGACCGTTCGGCGCTCGCGATCGGCGTCGTCGACTCGGCGACGAGCCGCGACGAGGCGTGGCACTTCTTCTCGCTCGGACGCGCCATCGAGCGCGCCGACATGACCGCGCGCCTGCTCGCCACCCGTTCGCTCACCGAGGCGAGCGGGCCGAGCTGGACCACGATCCTGCGCAGCTGCGGCGGCTACGAGGCCTACCTGCGCAGCTACCGGGGCGTGCCGTCCTCCCAGTCGGCGGCCGAGTTCCTGCTGCTCGACCGGCTGTTCCCGCGGTCGATCATCTCGAGCGTCATCCGGGCCGAGGAGTCGCTGCGCGAGATCGACCCGCGCGCGGGCCGCGTCGGCGTGACCGACCAGGCCCGTCGCCTGCTCGGCCAGATCCGCTCCGAGCTCGAGTACCGCCCGATCGCCGACATCCTCGTCGACCTCGCGGGGCACATGGAGCACGTGCAGGCGGTCACGTCCTCGGCGAGCGAGGCGATCCGCCAGCGGTACTTCCCGGCGAGCGTCGCGCCGGTCTGGATCGGGGAGGTCTCGTGAGCCGCATCCGGATCGTGCACCGCACGGGCTTCACCTACGAGCAGCCGGCCACCGCGTCGTACAACGAGGCGCGCATGCTGCCGCACTCGGGCGGCGAGCAGTTCGTGCTGCAGGCCGGCCTCGACATCCGACCGGGCGCGACGCAGCACTCGTACCTCGACTACTGGGGCACGCGCGTGTCGACCTTCGAGGTGCTCACGCCGCACCGCGAGCTCTCGGTGACGGCGACGAGCCTCGTCGAGGTGCGCCCGTCGCCCGTGCCCCGCACCGAGCTCGACTGGGACGAACTCGCCGAGGCCGCGCTGGGCACGGTGACCCTGATCGAGGCGTCCACGCTGTCGTCGGCGACCACGCCGCCTCCCGAGGTCGCCGCCCTGGCCGGCGAGATCGCCGCGGAGGGAGCGCCCGTGGGCGAGACCGCCCTCGAGATCTGCCGGGCCGTCGGCTCCTCGATGGAGTACGTGCGCGGCGTCACCGGCGTGCACTCCACCGCCTCCGAGGCGTGGGCGGAGCGCAAGGGCGTCTGCCAGGACATCGCGCACGTGGCGCTCGGCGCCCTGCGCTCGGTCGGCATCCCCGCGCGCTACGTCTCGGGCTACCTGCACCCCGACGCGGGCGCGGCGATCGGCCAGACGGTGATCGGCGAGTCGCACGCCTGGGTCGAGTGGTTCGCGGGGGAGTGGCGCGGCTACGACCCGACCAACCTCGCGGAGGTCGGCGAGCTGCACGTCCTGGTGGGGCGCGGTCGCGACTACAGCGACGTGTCCCCGCTGCGCGGCGTCTACGCCGGCCCCGGCGCATCCGCCCTGTTCGTCACGGTCGAGATCACCCGCGTCGCCTGACGGCCGCGGCCGCTGCGTCGGCCGGGTGGCGCGGCCGGCGGTGCGGCCGGGTGGTGCTCGTCGCACCCCGCGACCGCGTGCGCCCCGCGACATCCGCTCCTGCGAAGATGTCCACATGCCCACGTTCACCGACGCCCACGGGGTCCGCATCCACTACGAGTCCTGGCGCGTGCCCGACGCGCTCGCGGTGGTGCAGCTCGTGCACGGCATCGGCGAGCACCGCGGGCGGTACGGTGCGCTGATCGCGGCGCTGAACGCCGCCGGCTACTCCGTGTGGGCCGACGACCACCGGGGCCACGGGCAGACCGGCTTCGAGCAGCACGGCGGCGACCTCACCCGCATGGGCCTGCCCGGTCCGGGCCGCATGCGCGCCTCGATCGACGCGGTCGGGCAGTTCAGCGAGGTCATCCGTGCCGCCGAGGGCGGCGATGTCCCGCTCGTGATCCTCGGGCACTCGTGGGGCTCGTTCATCACGCAGCACCTGGTGAACCGGCATCCCGAGCGCTACGACGCCGTGGTGCTGACCGGCAGCGCCTGGCTCCAGCTCGGATGGACGAACACCGGCGATCTCAACAAGCGCTTCGCGCGACCGGGCGGCACGGCCATGGAGTGGATCAGCCGGGACCCGGCGGTCCCCGCGGCGTTCGAGGCCGACCCCTACACGACGAGCCGCACGCATGCAGCAGCTCTACGGCTGGCCCCAGTCGTTGTCGCTCATCACCCGGCCGTCGAAGCTCATCCCGAGCGAGCTGCCGCTGCTGCTCCTCGTGGGCTCCGACGATGCGGTGGCCGGTGAGCGCGGCGCCCTCGCGCTGCTCCGCGACTACGTGCGCCGCTGCGGCCTCGTCGACGCGCAGCTGATCGTCTACGAGGGTGCACGCCACGAGGTCTTCAACGAGCTCAACCAGGAGGAGGTGCGCGCCGACCTCGTCCGCTGGCTCGACGAGCGCTTCGCCGTCGACTGATCGCGACGGCCGGCGGATGCCGCGTTCAGCCGGCCTGCGACGGCGGCACGTCGAACCCCAGCAGCCGGATGCGCGGGTGGTGCGCGGCGCGCGATCGGTCGCCCATGGGTAGACGATCGTGGTCAGGTTGCAGTTGCCGAGCACGGCAGCAGGTCGCGGTAGCCGTCGGGATCCATGCCCGCCAGCTCGCAGAACAGCAGCCGGATGAG
>CAWDJA010000030.1:0-107620 GCA_963802485.1 uncultured Actinomycetota bacterium | reverse complement strand
ATCGCTGGTGTGCGCTCTTGCCACCGGGGACGAATCGCCCCGTGGCGTGTGCGCGCATGCAGCGGCAACGGCTGTCGCAAGCTCATATGCGGGCGCGCGACATTATAGAAGGCCTGGAAGAAGACCACGCGCTGCCGTAGGCGCTCGCGGTCTTTACAGAAGCTGGCTGTCTTACGCGTCAACGGTGCCAAGGCCTGACGCAACGTCAAGTTCACCCGTTCGACCAAGGCCGTACTGATCGTGAGGCCCAGGTGCGTCAGGCGTTCGGCGCCAAGCACAACGCGGGTGCTGAGCGTCAGCAGCTTGCCCTGCTTCTTCTGTTTGACCAACTGGCCATAGACCAGAGCGGGATGAGGCTCACAGATAGACTTGCGTGGCGCCCCGCTTGCCGGTGCGTGCAAACGTGGTTACGACGTGGAAGGCAGCGATAAGGGCCGCCAGATAGCACGTGAAGCCGTCGCTGAAGAACGCGGGGACCCCCGCGACGCGCGCCTTGGTGACTGCCACAACCTCCTTCGCGGTGTCGAGCGTACGTGGCCCTACAATGGCCGCGATCATCAACCGAAACTCGGGGGCCAAGCTGACCCAAACCCATTGCCGTCCATCCTCGCCGTTGGGCAAGCTTTCACCGGCCCCATCCGTCTCACACGCGTGCTTGCGCGTGATGAAGTTCCACATCTCGTCGAGTTGCACCTGGGTCACCGGCAGCTCTCGCAGCAGGTGTCGGTTGATCACTTCGGCCTGGTGCGCCGCCCGCCTGAGCCAGGTCAAGATCGTCTCTTCTGTCACCCCGAGCACAAAGCAGATTCCACTCAGGTCAACACGGACCAGGAGCATCTTGAGAGCCATCATGACTTTGTCTTCCGCCGTACGGAGGTCGAAAAAGACCGTCTCGCGGGTTTCAGAAAACTGCGTCTCACAGGTGTGGCAGCGAAAGATACGGCGCTTGCCGCTTTGGGTGAGATACGTCGCGATCGCGCTCACGTTCCCACACGCCATTCGGCTATAATGAGCACACTCGAGATTGGGGCACGGTTGGCCCCAGTCTTTGGGGGTTCGCATGGGTCAATCCTCCGCATAGTGTGATGTGGCAATCTCACTATAGTCGGCGGATTGGCCTTTTTCAAAATACTAAAGGGTGAGTACCTGTTTCCACATTCCCACGAAATTACTAATCAATGGTGTTAGTTTATTAGAGACTGAACTCGGCAAGAGAGAGCCGAATCATGTCATGCTCGTCTATTTCCATGCCCCACCGCGCCAAGAGATTAAAGACCGCCATCGTCCACGCGACGCGCGCACGGAAGTAGGCCCACACGCGATGCCCCATGTTCTTGCTATGGAAGACGGTGGTGAGCATCGACAATACGGTTTCCACCAGCATGCGCGTGTTCCAGGTCCCACGTGGACAGACTTTCATGTTAGCAGGGTCCCCAGTCTTCGCATGGAACCCCGTATCCGTCAAGACAATCATCTGACCGTCAAACTGAGCAATCAGCGGTTGAAAATGCGTGTCATGGACATTGGCGGGGGCACAATCCCAGGCACAGATCAAGCCCCATGGGTTCAAGATAAAGCACAGTTTCCCCCCGACAATCCACCGATGATTACTTTGGCCTTTCTTGCCGATCTGCGCCGGGCTCCGCCCTTCCCGCATGGGGTGTATCAACTCAATCCCGTAGCTGTCCGCGACGCCCAACACCGTCGGTGCCGCCATAAACCGCGCCGTCCACGCCGTGTGGGTCTTGAAGAGCCGGGCCAAGCGGGTGCGCTCCGGCACCTGGGGGAACAACGGCAGATAATCACGGGTCAGCCAGCGGTAGAACGCCCGTGTGCCCCCACCTTTGATGGCAAACAGCAGGGCCAACGTTACGACTTCACTGGGGTAGAGTTTGGCCTCAGGGTGTTTGGGGACCTCCAGCATCTCCTGGTCCACCGCGTAGAACAGTGCAATAATAAAATCTGGGGTAGTCATTCAATGTGCTCCTTTCGGTTGAAGGCTCTTGACACCCTCAACTGGAGCGCAAGGATGACTACCTGTCAATCAGGATTTTGAGCTGTTACTTATAAAACTAGCACCATTGGTTACTAACGCCGAGTAGACGCACCCTCTCCGCTCAAGCCGTATCCTCGTCTCCAGCAGTGTATGACGGCCTGCTCTGTTGGCCAAGCTTGGGATGAACACCGAGCGACTACGCTGCGCGTTTCAGGGTCACCTGATAACCGAGCCGCTCCAGGGCTGTGATCGCCCGCTTGCGATCACGCTCCTCCTGTTTGGGTCGCTGGTCGCGTAGCGCTGCTCCTATAATAGGTCCCCTGCCAGAGCAGATGATACACGATCACCAGAATCTTATGCTCCCCTGCCACGGCGGCACGCTTGCCTCCAAGGCGCGCTGCGAGGCGCCGGAAGGTGCGCCCCAGACACGTCGAGGTCTTGCGGGCCGCCCACGCACATTGGACAAGGACGCGTCGCAAGTAGCGATGCCCTTTGCCCGTGCGTCCCTGACGACGCTTGCCCGCACTGGCATTGTTGCCCGGACTGATCTTGGCCCACGCCGCCAGGCGGGCCGCCGAGCCAAACCGGCTCATGTCCGTGCCAATCTCGCCCAGGATGTCACGCGCCGCGGTCGCATCGACCCCGAGAATACTATCGAGCTGCTCGATCTGTGGCAGGAACGGCTCGACGAGCAGGCGAATCTGCTCATCGAGCTCGGCAATCTGCCGCTCCAACAGATCAATGCGCTCGAGAGACAAGGCGATCAGGCGTCCATGATGCTCCGTGAATTGGCCTGTTAAGGCCAACTCGATTTGGCAGCTTGCGCCGCAAGCGTCCGAGCGCCATGGAGGCGAGCTTCTGCGCATCGCGTTCGCCCTCCAGGAGGGCCTGCAGCATCTGCCGCCCACTTTTGCCAAAGACATCCGAGACGACACTGGCGAGCTTGATGTTGCTATCCTCCAACACCTTCTGGACGCGATTCTTCGCCTGGGTCCGGGGCTGCACCAGGCCCACCCGCGTGCGGGTGAGGTCGCGCAACGCGCGGGTCTCAGGCGGGGGGACAAAACTGGGGCGGATCAAGCCATGGGCCAACAATTCCGCAATCCACCGCGCATCAGCCTTGTCGGTTTTTTTGCCCGGCCGTGGGCGCATCTCGCGTGCATTGCCAACAATCACCTCGACCACGCCCACGAGGATATGATAGACGGGCTTCCAGTACACGCCCGTGCTCTCCATCGCCACGACCGGGCAGTGCTGGGCTACGAGCCAATCACTGAGGGCCAGCAGCTCCGCATAGGTGGTGCCAAACTCACGCAGCTCCGTCGTGCTCTGGCCTCATCGCTGGCGTAGCGCACACACGCCGTTAAGGTGGCCTGATGCACATCGAGACCACAACAAACTGGGTGAACCACTTGCATCGCTGCGTCCTCCTCCTCAGGTTGCCATGACAGAGGGGCCAGACGACGGGGCTTCGGCTCCAAGTGGGATATTCCCACGCGTGATCGTGAAGTCAACTGATTGGGGTGCCGACAGCCGAACAGACCGATTCCATCGCGGGGTGGATGCCCTACAGAAGGTGAACTCCTCTACCCGCCGTCTGCCCTCCTGAGGTTATACAGCAGGTAGCAGGTTGGTGCAGCCCATTTCATGGGATGGGGTGTCAATCGCAGACGCCATGAACGATTCCATCGTATTTAGTGGTGGACTAATGGGCCTCAGATGGTAAACGCCGCTCACCCCAGTGATTGCCTGTTTCTACATGACGTTTGAATGACGGCAGTCCGTCTGAGCAGTTATGAAATAACTTCAACAATATCAACTATTTATGTTTTTACCACTAAATCCGGTGGAATCTGGGAAAGCCGACACACGCCTCCCGTACACCTGCGGCGTGCAGATTTACGAACGGCCGCAGGAGCCCAAACAGCTGGTCTTGTACGAGGGCGCCGAGCACCGCCTGGACGAATGCGCCGCCGAACTGGACCAGCTGTTAACACAGTGGATTCCGGCGACCCTCCACTCCGCAGTATCCAAATAGTCTATGCCACATTCTCTGTCGCCGGGCGCCACTTTCCTGTTTTGAGGTTCTTTTAGGTAAGTCTGGGCTGCTGCTCAACGTCGTGCTCACGCTGCGCGTCCTGCAGTTCTGGGTGCCAATCATCGTTAACAGGAGAGTGTCTCGAGGAAGCGATCCACGGGCTACAGCGCGCCTTGCCCGTGCGCGATGATGGGTGGACCTCCGTCATCTTTCCAGGTCCGCTCCGGGCGCCTCCAGACGCCTGGAAGGCCGATGGTCACGTTGCATGGCATGATCAGGAGGCGTTACCCGGCAATCCACGTGGGTTCGACGTCGTCCGGAGGAGAGCCCACCAACAGTTCGTGCGGGCGATACTGCACTTGGTGGTGTTTCAAACGTGGATATAGATGGAAATAACACCTTGCATATCAAAGGCATAGGGTTACCATCTCCACTTTTGAAACACTACCGCAAGTTGAAGCATGCATCATGGTAGAGGCGTAACCTGTGGTAGAGCAATGCGTTTGAATATTTTGGCCCTACAGGAGACCACTTGGAGGAAGTCGCACGTGGAAGCACCTCGCCGTGAGATCGTTTTACCTCGCGCCGCGTACATTGTTGCAGCCATCCTCCTGGGAGGATACGTCGTGTATTGGTTGCGCGACGTCCTCACCCCGATCTTTCTTGCTTTCAGCATCGCCTATATCTTAGATCCCGTGGTGGACTGGCTCGAAGCCTGGCACGTGCCACGCCTGGCGGGGATTGCGCTGGTGCTCGGCGGGACGCTCGGCACCGTGGGGCTGTTTCTGGTGCTCGTGGTCCCAGGCATTGTCACCGATGTGGCCGGCGTGATCCAGGAGCTGCCCAGGCAGCTCGCGGGTCTCTGGACCACGACCGCGCCCTGGCTCGAACACCGCGGCATTGCCGTCCCGCACACCACGACCGAGTGGGTCGAGCGCCTGAATGCCTTGACCAGTGAGGTGGCGAGTGCGATGCTGGCCCCCGCGGGCAGTGTCGTGAGCGCTTTCATCGGCGGGACGCTCAGTGTGCTCGGCTCGGTTGCCGCGGCGCTGATTGTCGTCGTGCTCGCGGTCTACCTGCTCAACGCCTTCGACCGGATCACCAGTGGGGTCCGCGAGCTGCTCCCGCGGCGCTGGCGGGCGACCGTCACCAGCTATGCGGAGGACATCGATGCCATGTTGAGCCAGTTCATGCGCGGCCAGCTGATCGTCATGGTGATCCTGGCCGTCCTCTACAGTAGCGCCTATGCGTTGCTGGGGGTGCGTCTGGCGGTGCCCATTGGCATCGCGGCCGGGGTGCTGAACTTCATTCCCTACCTGGGGAGCGCCTTCGCCTTGCTGGCCGGGGTGCTGATGTCTCTGCTCGACGGCTGGCAGGGCTGGCAGATCGTCGGCGTGGTGTTCGCCTATACGGCCATCCAAACGCTGGAGGGCTTCGTGATTACGCCGCGCATCGTGGGCCAAACCGTGGGGCTGTCGGAGATCTGGGTGCTGGTGGCCCTGTTCGTCGGCGGCGAACTCTTCGGCTTCTGGGCGTGCTCTTAGCGGTGCCGGCGGCGGCAGTCGCCAAGATCTTCGTGACCCGTGGCGTCCAATACTATCGCACGACGGCGCTGTTCCTCCAAGCGCCGTCAGACGCTGTGGCTGCCCAGAACCTGGCACACCACACAGGCTCCGCTGAAGCGCGTCCTGCCGAGCAGGACCAGGACGTGGCCACAGCGCCCAAGGGGAGAGCGAGGAAGTCGTAGGACTGCTGCGGCTCGCAGCGCAGGAGCAAACGCCTCCGGTGCAGCCAAACGAGCGAAAAAGAAACGACTCCTATTGGATTCCAGGGGCGTACCGGGGCACGTTTGACGGAACAGGCTGTTGTTACAGGCTGCGCCGAGGAGCGTGGCTGATGCGGCATCCTTGGAAAAAGTCGCCTACTATCAAGTGCTGAAGTCCTGTAGGGGGTGTAGAAGACCCGAAATCCAACATGAGCCTCAGACCAGTGAGCGCGCATGGTCCGTGCCGGTGCTGGTCGCCGTGGCCGAGCGCGGCCGGTGCTTTGCATCCGTGACGCGCCCCGACGCAGGCCCCTATGTACGCTGGGCCTACCGCCTGGAGCCCAGCGGTGCCGGCACGCGCGTGCCGGAAATCTGGGACGTGGAACCACTCCCGCCCGCGATGCAGCATGCGACCCAGGAGCAGCTGGACGCCCGGGCGCGCTACACGGAAGGCATGCTGACCACGACCCTCGCCGCCCTCAAAGCGACGGTCGAGGGCTGAGCGGCCGCGGGCACGCCCGGCGTCTGTCGTCGGGCCAAAAACACGCCATGGCCTCAGAAAGGAGCAAGACGATGCCGCGATTGCCGATCCCACTGATACGGAGGTGTTTCCCGAGGAGACGCGCGCCCCCGTGCGCCACATCCTCCAGACGCGCCACAGTCTGCCCCCGCCGAGCACCTACCTCACGTACGCCGGGCAGGCCGGAGCGTGCTCTCCGACCTCGTCGACCACCTGCGCTACCACACGTCCCTAACCGGGGCGGAGCCGGAGCTGGCGATCTGCCTCTCGGCGCGGGCGTCCAACGCTGACTACATTTGGAATGGGCACGTCCGACTGGGCCTGCAGGCCGGTGTGCGCGAGGAGGCGCTCTACGCCGTCGACACGCACGGACCGCTGGATGGCCTGACAGCGGACGAGGCGCTGATCATTTGCTTTGGACGGGAGCTGCTAGAGTCGCCCAAGGTCAGCGATGACACGTTCAACGCCGTGCGGGCGCGGTACGGTGCAAAGGGCTTGCTGGAGTTGACGGCCGTGATGAGCGTGTACACGATGAACGCGGCCATCCTGCGGGTGATGGACCACCAAGCGGCGGCGGACGCGCGGCCTTTAACGCCACGATCAGGGCCCACGATGTCCAAGGGGTCCAGCCGAGACGAGGTGGGTCCTCATGGCGCCGGGCACGCAGCGCTGTTGGAGGCATCACGCCTCTTCCGGAGGACGAGGCACACAGAGAGGCCCCGGCCACAAGACTCGGGTCTTGTGTCGGCCTCGTCGCGTATCGGCTCGAAGTACTGGCTTAGGCGTGGCGCCGGCGGTGGCCAGGCGGCGCTTGGCTTCGGCCAGCAGGCAGAACGAGGGGAGTAAGAGGTATGGACACAGACCTCGACGAGATGACTCGCGAAGCGCTCATTGCCGAAATCAAGAAACTCCGGCACGGCATCCGTCAGCATCGCGACAGGAGCGGACATGATCTGTGTTGGCATCATCCTGCGTTGTGGAGCCTCCTACCAGAAAAGACCGACCCGCTGCCGGTGGTGCCCGCCTGGCCACAGTTCATGCAAGGCTGCATTCGGTATCGGCAGTCGCTCGACGAGCAAGCACCGCAGGCGCCGCGGACGCAGGCGCCGTATGAGGATTGACCCCAGGGGAAAGGTGCCCTGGAAGCAGACAGCGGGTGCTCATGTCGTTGTTGCTTCCATGAACGTGCGTCGGTTCTCGTGCCCCTAGGAGCCTGTCCGAGAATTAACGTCTTCAGCCTGTGGATCCCTGGTGAGCCAGGCAGCCTGTGCATACAGGTGACCATACCGCTGAAACCTTGTCGGCTTCGGATGGACATGGTCAGTGCACAGACGGCAGGCCACCTTGCCAAGGGCCATTGCGGGTCCATATGGTGCTATCGCCTCGGATTAGACCGTGATCGGCGCACACGTGTAGCGCCAGAGCTTGAGCAGGTTATGGGTCACACACACCAGATGCCACTCACCTCGGATGTTGTCCAAGCCGCGCAACAGAAACCGGCGGAAGCCACGCGCTTCTTTGATCTGGCCAAACACGGGTTCCACGATCACTTTGCGCCGGGCGTACAAGGCTCGTCCGGCGGGTGTCCGCACTTTCGCCGCCATGCGCTCCCTGACGGTGGCGGGTGGCTCCAGCTCCTCAGCCTCAGAGGCATGGTGGCGCTGCCGGCCCGTGGCCATGTACGGCTCAAAGCCTCTCTGCTCCACGGCCGAGGCGGCTGCCGCGCTGTAATAGCCGCTGTCATAGGTGGCCGGAATCTTCTGCGCAGCGCCAGTGGCGTCTGTGGGCATCGCAATGCCAGCCTGCTCCAGGTGTGCCACCGTCATCCGGGCCATGGGCTCCGCTTGCTGGGTGTCGTTCGACTCGGTGGTGACGTCACACGCCACGATAATCTGGTAGGCGGCATCGACACTCGCTTGGGCATTGCCGCAATACTCCCAGCCTTTGTTGTTGGTCCGCATGATCTGCAACTCGGGATCGGTGAAGTTGGTCTGGGCTTTGTCGTCTGGCATCTCGTCCACCGGTTTGGACGCTTTCCCGCGGCGCGGGGTCCCCAGCCGCTGGCGTTCCGCTTCCACCTCGGCTCGCCGCTGGCGCTCGGCCTCCGCGTCGGCTTTCGCCCGCGCTTCCAGACGTCGCATAGCCGCCTCGATCGTGGCCAAGCGGTCTTCACGGCGCGCCAACTCGGCGGGCAACTCATCGCCCCGCCGGCTGCCCAGAGCCGCATCGTCCGCGACGTCTTGCTGGTGCGCCTGCGTCACCAGGGCCTCAATGTCTTCGCGCAAGCGGTCGGCTTCCTGGCGCCTATAGCCATAGCTCATAGCCTTGTGCCGCGACGCATTGCCTTGTATTTTCGTCCCCTCTGTTGCGATGTGGCCCAACTTCACCATCCCTGCCTCGCCCGCGACCCGCAGCACCTGCACCAACACAGCGCGGAAGGCGTCCAGATGCAGCTTGCGAAAATCGCTGATGGTCCGGAAGTCCGGGCGCTCTGGGCCCACAATGGCGATGAACGCCAAGTTCCGTTCGCAGGCTTGGGCGATCTTCCGGCTGGAAAACACCCCCACGCAGTAGGCATACAGCACCAGGCACACCATCATGGCTGGGTCAAACGGGGGGGCACCACGGCTTTCATCCTCATAGGGCGTATAGAAACGGCTCAAATCCAGCTTGGGCACCGTATCCAGCACGAAGAAAACCATATCGCCTTCGGACAGCTTGGCGTTGGGGCTATGAGCCTCATGCCGGTAGCGCTGAGGTTCCCAGGGCCGATACGTTTTCCTGGAGGGCTCGCTCATCAGTGGTCTCCGCGTGTCTGCGTGACAAAAGGCTCTATAGCAGGGAGAAGTCATTATCGCCCTTCACTCGACTCACGGCAACTATCGACTGGTATACTGGCTCTTTTTCGGACAGGCTCCTAGAACGCTGATCAATTGCTTAGATAGCGGCTCGTAGCGAGTCGACAAGAGCGGCATGTCTGTGCTCTGATAGGTGAAGGAGCACCGTGACCCTTCCACCGTGAGGAGCCCATTATGTGGAACCCGCCCATCGTGTTGACCTCGGAAGAGCAGAAAATAGCCGCACGCACCCGCAAGACGCGGAAGTTTTTTGTGTTTTTGCGCGAGCATCGCCATGAACTGCTTGAGGCAGATTTGCAGCACACGCTGGCCAACAGCTATAGTCCAGAGCCTGGAGGCCCCGAACCGGTGGAAGCGGGGCTGTTGGCTCTCGCCACGCTCTTGCAGGCCTACTGTCCCGTCGGCGACCGGGACGCCGTCGAGCTGACTGTGATGGACAAGCGCTGGCAGATGGTACTGGACTGCCTCGGTGCCGAGCATCCCCCCTTCAGTCAGGGCACCCTGTTTAATTTCCGGATGCGACTCATCACCCACAACTTGGACAAGACCCTGCTGGATCGGACCGTCGCATTGGCGGAGCAAACCGGAGGCTTCGGTGCCAGGCAACTGCGTGCGGTCTTGGACTCTCCCCCCCTGTTCGGTGCCGGCCGGGTCGAAGACACGTTGAATCTGCTCGGCCATGCGCAGCGCAAGGCGGTGGGCCTGGCGGCCCAGGCCCTGGACACGTCGCAGAGGCGCTCGTGAAGGACGCCGGGCTGACCTTGGTGGGCCAAATAGTCTCAAAGCGGCACTGGACCTGGATTGGGGGAGCCCCAGCGCGCGCTCCCGCGCGCTGGGCTTGGTCCTGGAGGAGGTGGAACGGTGGCAACGCTGGCTGGAGCAGCAGCAGACCCTGGCGGTCCAGACACCTCCTCTGCAGGAGGTCAAGGAGACCATCGCGCAGATTCTCACGCAGGACACCGAGCCAGACCCGGAGGGTGAATCAGGCGGGCGACGTATCAAGAAGCACGTCGCGCCTGATCGGCGTATCTCTATCGAGGCTCACGACATGCGCCACGGTCGCAAAAGCAGTGCCAAAACCTTCAACCTTGTGGTTCGCTCATTTTTAGGAAGCGGCGCCGATGAACGGGATGAGGATGTTCAGCCCCGGGGTGAGGGTCTTGTGATAGCGACCCAGCCGCTCGACGATGCCCGAGTAGGCCTGCGGGATGATGCGGATCGACTTCGCGAGCACGACGATCACGAAGATGACGATCACGAGGATGATGACCGCCAGGACGATGGTCCCGACGTCGATTTCGGTCACTGCGGGGTGCTCCTCTCAACGGGCACGACGACGGCCGTCGCACCATCGATGCCGGTCACGAGCACCCGCTCGCCGACCGCGACATCCGCCTGCTCGGTGATGGGGGAGAGGCGCGACGTCCAGACCTCTCCATTCTGGAGACGAACCTGCCCGCCTGACGACGTGACCGTGCGGACGACCGAACCCTCGGCCCCGATGAGCGCGTCGATGTTGCTGCGGGCGGGATCGCCGCCGCGCCGGAGCATCCGCAGCAGCGGTGGCCTGAGCGTGAGGATGAGCGCCACCGCCACGACGGCGGCGATGATGAACTGCGCCCACCACGGGATGCCGAAGAGTCCGGAGAGCAGGCCGGCGACGCTGCCGAGAGCCAGCATGAGGAACGTCATCTCGAGTGTGAAGACCTCGATCGTCGCGAACACCAGGATCAGCACCAGCCAGACGATCCACGCGTACTGGGTCAGCACATCCATTCGGTCTCCTTCGCACGCGCCCCGCTTCTGAAACTATCAGGGCGGATGCCGCGGTGGGTGGAGTTGATAGTCTCGGTTCGGCGCACCGCCGAGGGCCTGCAGGGCCCGTATCCAGATGCATCGAGGAGTCCCCGCCGTGACCAGCCCACTCGCCCCCGGATCGCTCGACGGACGCGTCGCCCTCGTGACGGGATCATCGCGCGGCATCGGAGCCGACACCGTGCGCTACCTCGCCGGCGCGGGCGCGGCGGTCGTGGTGAACTACCGCAGCAAGGCGCCCCGAGCCGAGAAGGTCGTCGCCGAGGTGACCGAGGCGGGCGGGCGCGCGATCGCGGTCGGCGCCGACCTCACCGACGCGGCATCCGTCGCAGCGATGTTCGAGCGCACCGTCGCCGAACTCGGACCCATCGACGTCCTCGTGCTGAATGCCTCCGGCGGCATGGAGTCGGGCATGGGGGAGGACTACGCGATGCGACTCAACCGCGACGCGCAGGTGAACGTGCTCGAGGGAGCGCTGCCGCACCTCGCTCCCGGCGCGCGCATCGTGTTCGTGACGAGCCACCAGGCCCACTTCATCCGCACCACGCCCACCATGCCCGAGTACGAGCCGGTCGCCCTCTCGAAGCGGGCCGGCGAGGACGCCCTGCGCGCCAAGCTGCCCGAGCTCGAGGCGGCCGGGTTCGAGTTCGTCGTCGTGTCGGGCGACATGATCGAGGGCACCATCACCGCCACCCTGCTCGAGCGAGCGAATCCGGGTGCGATCGAAGCACGCAAGCAGGACGCGGGACGCCTCTACAACGTCTCCGAGTTCGCCGCCGAGGTCGCATCGGCCGCCGTCGACCCGGTGCCCGCCGACCACACGCGGTACGTCGGCGACACCTCGGGCTTCGCCGCCGAGAGCTGATCCCGCACGTCGGTCACGATGAAGGCCGGTCGCGAAGCGCAGTGCGCTCCGGACCGGCCCTCGTCGTCGGATGCCGCGGTGCTACGCGGTGGCGGGCGTGCTCTTCGCGCCTCGACCGAACGTGAACGCGCGCACGATCTGGATGATCCCGAGCACGATCAGGCTGATGCCCGCGATGATGAACAGGATCACCGCACCCCACAGCGGGGAGAACAGCAGCACGATGCCCGCGACGACGCTCAGGATGCCGAAGAAGATCGCCCAGCCCTTCGACGGGGCGTCGCTCGACTGCACGAGCGCCACGATGCCCTCCACGATCCACAGGATGCCGATGAGGATGCCGAGGAAGATGCCGAGGACCTGTGCCGAGCTCGACGGGTTCGCGAGCACGATGACACCGCCGACCACGAACAGGATGCCGAGGATGATGTCGAGCGTCCTCGCGCCGCCCGAGATCCCCTTGGAGAAGATGCCGAGGCCGGCGTAGGCGAGCCCGGCGATGACGAAGTAGATCCCGAGGATCACGGTGATCACGACCGCCGAGTCCTTCGGCCAGAACGTGATCAGGATGCCGACGATGAGGGAGACGGCGCCGGTGATCCCGAGGGTGGTGCGCACGGTGTTGATCGCGGACTTCGACAGGTCCGCTGAATCCAGCGAGAACGCGGTGAAGACCGTATTGGACTGCGGCGAAGACATGAGATGTCCTTTCTGAGGGCGACGACTTGGTGCGTTGCAGGAGTCAGGCTATTCCTCGGCACGCCCTGAGTGTCGGATGTGAACGCGCGCGTCATCGCGCGTCGCCGCGTTGCAGGGTGACGCGAAGGGGAGGGGGAGGGCGGCTCGCTCTCAGGAAACACACAGGTTGGAGCAGCGACATCCGCTCGGAATGGACCCGCTCGCGCCGGAACGGCGGGTCTACACTTTCGAGCATGACTCGGATCCGTGCTCCGTTCGCCGCCACGCTCACCGTGCTGGCCGCCGTCGCGCTCAGTGGCTGCGCGACCTCCTCAGGCGGCGGATCGATCGACCCCGTTGGCACGTGGGCGGAATCCAGCGACGCGGATGCCCCGTCGCTGACGCTCGCCGAAGGCGGGGAGCTCACCGGCACCGACGGCTGCAACCAGCTGTCGGGATCGTGGGAGCTCAAGGACGACGACATCGTCTACTTCGGCTCCGTCGCCTCGACGCGAATGGCGTGCCCTGACGTCGACGTCTGGCTCGATCAGCTCAGCCAGGCCACGATCTCGGGATCGACGATGACCATCCTCGGCCAGGACGGCGCGGAGATCGGCCAGCTCGAGCGCACCGACTGACGCCGAACAGCGCGGCGCCGCCGGAAGTTCGCGGCTCGCGCAACTGGGCGACTCGACGCATATCGGCGGCGGCGTGTTCCGTCAAGAGGGCGATCCCTCTTTCCTCGGGAGCCCCCGATCACTACCCTGTCGACGTGGCCATCGTGGCCCTCGAAGGGGAGGCAGGAATGCGGCGATCGGCGATGTGGCGAGCAGGGCTCGGCGGCGTCATTGGTGCAGGGGTCATCATCGGAATCGTTGCAGCGGTCGCGGGGGCGCAGCCCGCAACGGTCGAGCGGATATCGGCGGCGGCGAGCGCGCCGAGCATCGAACGGGATGCCGAGCAGATCGGTGAGGGGTCGCTCGACACGCGGCGGCTGCGTCCGACCGCGTCTCCGCCGACGTCGACTCCCATGCAGGTGCGAGCTCGAGGCCGCCGACACCGCCGGCGGAGGCGCCCGACGCGACGCTGCCGCTCGACGCCGCGCCGGCTCCCGAACCCGATCCGGTTCCCGCGCCCGAGTCGACTGGCGCCGAGGACGCGTCGTTCACTCCGGAGCAGGCGGAGTGGCTGGCGTTCCAGCAGGTCGTGCGCGACTGCATGGCCGGCGTGGGCCAGGAGTACCTGTACTGGGAGTGGTGGAGCGGGGTGGGCACCCCCGGCGGGATGCCGACCTACCTCGACGGCGATGCGAGGGCCGCGTGGGAGCTGGCGCTCTACGGCGACAGCCCGGGCGGGGCAGACTACCGCTGGGAGGATGCCGGCTGCTGGGGCTACGCCGCGGAGCTCCTCGGCACCTCGAACTGATCGGTCGTCTGCGCGAAGCTGGTGAGATCGAGCGGGGCGCGTCGATGGCGACGTCGACGTCCGCCCGGACGACGGATGGAGACACGATGAGCATGCCCACGAGGACGGACGCGCAGTCGTCCGCACCGCACGATGCCGACAGCCACGACCTGATCCGAGTGCAGGGCGCGCGTGTGAACAACCTCAAGGACGTCAGCGTCGAGATCCCGAAGCGCCGGCTCACCGTGTTCACCGGCGTCTCCGGCTCGGGCAAGAGCTCCCTCGTGTTCGGCACGATCGCGGCGGAATCGCAGCGGATGATCAACGAGACCTACAGCGCCTTCGTGCAGGGCTTCATGCCGACGCTGGCGCGTCCCGACGTCGACGTGCTCGAGGGACTGACGACGGCGATCATCGTCGACCAGGAACGGTTGGGGGCGAACTCCCGCTCGACGGTCGGGACCGTCACCGACGCGAACGCGATGCTGCGCATCCTCTTCAGCCGTCTCGGTCAGCCGCACATCGGCTCTCCGCAGGCGTTCTCGTTCAATATCCCGACGGTGCAGGGGAGCGGGGCGATCACCGCCGAGCGTGGCGGCGACGCGAAGACCGTGACGCGCGAGTTCTCGCAGCTCGGCGGCATGTGCCCACGCTGCGAGGGCATGGGTGCCATCTCCGACATCGACCTCGCGCGAGATCTACGACGCGGACAAGTCCCTCGCCGATGGCGCGATCACGGTTCCCGGGTACACCGCCGACGGCTGGTCGACGCGGATGTTCTCGGAGTCCGGATTCTTCGACCCCGACAAGCCGATTCGTGAGTACACCGACGCCGAACTCGAGGACTTCCTCTACCGTGAACCGGTCAAGGTGAAGATCAACGGCATCAACATCACCTACGAGGGCCTGGTACCCAGGGTGCAGAAGTCCTTCCTCTCGAAGGACGTCGAGGCGATGCAGCCGCATATCCGCGCCTTCGTGGAGCGGGCGGTGGCGTTCACGGCATGTCCCGAGTGCGGCGGGACACGGCTGAACGAGGGTGCCCGCTCCTCGAAGATCAAGGGGATCAGCATCGCCGACGCGTGCGCGATGCAGATCAGCGACCTGGCCGAGTGGGTCGCCGAGCTGGACGAACCATCCGTCGCCCCCCTCCTGGCATCGCTTCGGCAGATCTTCGATTCGTTCGTCGAGATCGGGCTGGGGTATCTCTCCCTCGACCGCTCATCGGGCACCTTGTCGGGCGGAGAGGCGCAGCGCACCAAGATGATCCGCCATCTCGGCTCGTCGCTCACCGATGTCACATACGTGTTCGACGAACCGACCATCGGCCTCCACCCGCATGACATCCAGCGGATGAACGACCTGCTGCTGCAGCTGCGCGACAAGGGCAACACGGTGCTCGTCGTGGAGCACAAGCCGGAGGCCATCGCGATCGCCGACCACGTCGTCGACCTCGGACCGCACGCCGGGTCCGAGGGAGGCGAGGTGGTGTTCGAGGGCAGCATCGCCGATCTCCGGTCCAGCGACACGCTCACCGGTCGCCATCTCGATGACCGGGCGGTCCTGAAGGACGCCGTGCGGACACCCGCGGGCGCATTGGAGGTCCGCGGCGCGACGGAGAACAACCTGCAGGACGTCGACGTCGACATCCCGCTCGGGGTCCTCGTCGTCGTCACCGGTGTCGCAGGATCGGGCAAGAGCTCGCTGATCCACGGTTCGGTCTCCGGACGGGACGGCGTCGTCTCGATCGACCAGGGCGCCATCAGGGGATCCCGGCGAAGCAATCCCGCGACGTACACGGGGCTGCTCGAGCCGATCCGCAAGGCGTTCGCCAAGGCCAACGGCGTCAAGCCGGCGCTCTTCAGCGCGAACTCCGAGGGTGCCTGCCCGAACTGCAACGGTGCCGGTGTCATCTACACGGACCTCGGACCGATGGCCAGCGTCGCATCGACCTGCGAGGTCTGCGAAGGCAAGCGGTTCGACGCATCCGTGCTCGACTACCATCTCGGCGGCCGCGACATCAGCGAGGTGCTCGGGATGTCGGTGACCGAGGCGGAGGAGTTCTTCCGCTCCGGCGAATCGCGGATCCCCGCTGCCCACGCGATCCTGGAGCGACTCGCCGACGTCGGGCTCGGGTACCTCACCATCGGCCAGCCGCTCACGACGCTCTCGGGCGGCGAGCGACAGCGGCTGAAGTTGGCGACCCACATGGGGGAGAAGGGCGGTGTCTACATCCTCGACGAGCCCACCACCGGCCTGCACCTCGCCGATGTCGACAACCTGCTCGGCCTGCTCGACCGTCTCGTCGACGCCGGCAAGTCGGTCATCGTCATCGAGCATCATCAGGCGGTCATGGCGCACGCCGACTGGATCATCGATCTCGGTCCTGGCGCCGGTCATGACGGAGGACGGGTCGTCTTCGAAGGGCACGCCGGCAGATCTCGTCGCCGCCCGGACCACCCTCACCGGCGAGCACCTCGCCGCGTACGTCGGGGGATGACCGCCAGGGGTCAGCGGATGCCGCGGAAGAACGTGCGCACATCGCCGACCAGGAGCTCCGGCACCTCCATGGCGGCGAAGTGGCCGCCACGCTCGAACTCCGACCAGTGGACGACGTTGTTCTCTCGTTCCGCGATGGCACGGATCCCGAAGTCGCCCGGGAAGACCGCCACACCGGAAGGCACCTCGGATCGCTTGGCCCGTTGGCCCCAGCTCGCACGCCCCTCCTTGTAGAGCCGCGCCGACGACGTGGCGGTGCCGGTGAGCCAGTAGACGCTGACGTTGGTGAGCATCACGGTCGCGATCGACGGCCTCCTCGGGAAGCTCGAACGCGGGATCGGTCCACTCCTTGAACTTCTCGACGATCCAGGCGAGCTGTCCGGCGGGGGAGTCGGCGAGCCCGAACCCCAGCGTCTGCGGCCGCGTCGACTGGATGATCGCGTACCCCGTGCCGTCCTCCATCTGCCGTTGCATGCCCGCGAGCCGCGCCTGCTCGGCCTCGCTCAGGCCGGCCAGCTCGGCCGGATCTCCCGTCGGGAAGCCGAGCGCCGCCATTGACGTGCACGCCCACGACGTGCTCGGAATCGATGCCGCCCAGCATCGGTGAGATCACGGAGCCGGTGTCACCGCCTTGGGCGCCGTACCGCTCGTAGCCGAGGCGGCTCATCAGTTCCGCCCACGCACGGGCGACCCGCGCCATGTCCCATCCCGTCTCTCGCGTCGGGCCGGAGAATCCGAAGCCGGGGATGGACGGGGCGATGACGTGGAACGCATCGGCCGGGTCGCCACCGTGGGCGCGGGGATCGGTGAGCGGCCCGATGATGTCCATGAACTCCACGATCGAACCCGGCCACCCATGGGTGATGATCAGCGGCAGCGCCTCGGGTTCGGGCGACCGGACGTGCAGGAAATGGATGTTCTGCCCGTCGATCGTGGTCGTGAACTGCGGAAAGGCGTTGAGTTTCGCCTCATACGCGCGCCAGTCGTAGGAGGTCCGCCAGTACTCGGCCAACTCCTTCAGGTAGCTGACGGGAACGCCGTAGCTCCAGCCGACACCAGGCAGCTCGTCGGGCCAGCGCGTATGGGCCAAGCGGTCGTTCAGCGCATCCAGCTCGACCTGCGGGATGTCGATGCGAAATGTTCGGATGTCTGTGGTCTTGGTGTTCATGGCTTCGACGCTAGCGATCGTTGTGGACGATTCCCGTCCTAATGGCGCAGTTGGAGCCATGGGCAGCTCATGTGACGTGGTCGGCAGAGCTTCGTTTCGAGGCACATGAGTTCCTCGCGCCGTCGGTGCGCACACCTATACGCGTTCGGCGAAGGCCCGCTCGAGGAATACGACCTGATCGGCGAGCACGCGCTCGCGGACGTCAGGGCGGTAGATGTCGAAGTGTGCGAACGGGTAGCTTCGGAGTTCTCCGCGCAGGTGCATCGCGGGCGAGCGGCTCCGTCAAGGGGCCTTGCGCCTCTCTGTCGAACTCGCCGATGCACACCAACAGCGGTGCCCGTACTCGAGGCGCGCTCGTTCCGGGTTTGTAGGCCATCATGTCGAGCAGGCCGCGCGGAGCGACCTCGTTGCGCCATGTGCCGCTCGTGAGCGCTTCGATCGTCCGGTTGGCATCGGGGCTGACCATGATGGCACGCTCGCCCGCGCTTCCGACGGCCTTGACATAGAGGGGCGGTCGGCCGAACCACCCGCGTAGGCGGTCGCGGATCGCGGTCCAGAAGAGCGCATAGGCCTCCTTCGTCGATCTGCCTTCGGCCTCCTTGGGAAACCCGTTGAACGGGACCTGTGCGACGACACCTGCGATCTGCGCATCTTCGGCCGCGATCGTGATGACGTGTCCGCCGCCCAGGGACGAGCCCCACAACGCCACCCGGTCGGGGTCGACTTCGGGCCGAGACCGCAGGTAGGCGATCGCCGCACGGATGTCGGCAAGCTGGCGCCGAACCGAGACGACCTGGCGAGGCTCTCCTCCGCTGAGGCCGAAGCTTCGGTAATCGAAGGTCATCGCGATCCAGCCCTCGGCGGCGAAGGTCGTGGCTGCGGCGACGATCGACGGGGTGTCCTGTGTACCGCCGAAGCCCGTGCAGATCAGCACGGCGGGACACGGTTCGGCCGCGTGGCCGTAGACGGTGGCGGCGATGCGCTCCCCGGCCGACTCGAAATCGGCCGAGACCGGCTGTGGATCCACACCACTCACCATATCGGTGCGCCCGCAGGCGTGTCGCATCTGGTGGAACCCCCGTCGGGCAGGCGGAGACCTCGTCCTCGAGTTCGTCGACCCTGCGAGTCGGAGCGCCGCAGGCGCCGCGACTACCGCGGACCTCACGGGCTCGAGCGATTGACGCGACGCGACGCTTCGCTCTGCGGGCGGCCGGGGCCGCCATGCCCAGACGGCGAGCGCGACCGCGACCAGGATCACGATGACGCCCAGCGGAACATGGAGCGCAGCCAGCGAACGGAACCCTGCGAACGCCTGCAACGACATCAGTGCCAGCAATCCGACCGTGGCGCCGATCAGCCACCGCGGTGCCCGCCCGAGGCGGGTCGCCAGAACGGCCGCCACGATCGCGATCATCAGCGCGATGCCCGTCACGGTCGCCATCTCGCGGTGCCATGCGAATGCCGAGTGGGCGCCACCCATGAACAGGCCGGCCAGCACGGCCTGACCGAACATGAGGACCGCGGTCACCGTCAGTGAGATCTGCAGGAACCGTACCGGCCACCGCCGCCCGTCGCGGGCCGCATCATCGAGAGAGGACATGTCCTGAGCCTACCGTGTTAGATCCGCTTGGATCAATTGCATCTGGATCTAAATGGGAGAGAATCGGATCATGAGCGATGACAGGGGAGCGGTGTCCATCGAGGTCGGACTCCTGCTCAACCAAGTCCATTCCCTGGCGACCCAGAGACTGAACGCGGCGCTGAGACCGATGAGCCTCACCAGCAGGCACGTCGCAGTGATGTTCCTGATCCGCGACGGTGTGGAGACCCAGCGCGACCTGGTCGCGCGGATGAACAGCGACAAGACCGGCATGGTTCGCGTGGTCGATGATCTCGAGCGGCTCGGACACCTCTCCAGGACGCCATCGACGACCGACCGGAGGGTCACCATCCTCGGGCTCACGGACGGAGGAGAGGCCGCCCTTCGAACGGCTCAACTGCACACCAGGAGCGTCGCCGATGAACTGTTCCAGGCCGTCGGGCCGGAGGATCTGGACACGTTGAAGGCGATCCTGGCGCGGACGCTCGGCGCCGCCGTGCCGCCACGCTGACCGGGCGCCGGGCGGCTGGTCCGACGCGTCCCATCCGACGTTCTCTCGCATCAGATGGAACTCATGGCATGGTGAGGCGCCGATAATGCACATTATGTCGGTTTGGTGTCTCACCACTCGCATTTCTGCAACAGGTGCAAACGGCGGCTGATGTGACCTCCTCCATCTTCGTTCGCCGCTCCCCTCGCTAGTCGGGCGTCCCGTCGCCCTCGCTTCGTTGGGCGAGGCTTTGCAGTTGCCAGGCGTGCACGTCGCTCACCCATTCCCATCCGGGCTTGGCCGATGAGCCGATCCGCGGGTCGCTGGGAACGCTGGCCGTCACGCAGGGCTTGCACGTAGGCGCGATCCTGGTCGATCCGCGCGCGCACCTGCTCAGCGCCGCCGACGGACCCGTGGCCGGGGACGACGACATCGACGTCGTCCGCCACGCCCTCGAGCAACCGCAGTGCGGCGAGGTAGTCCTCGATCGGATTCGCGGCCTGCAGGTCGAGCATCGGAATCAGGACGTCGGAAAGCATGTCGCCGGCGACGAGGACTCCGCGCTCCTCGATCAACAGCGCCGCATGGCCTGGGGCATGCGCCCGATGCTCGAGGATCCGGACCTTGGGGCCATCCCAGGGAACCTGCGCAGTTTCGGCGGGCAGACCGGTGATGAGACCGAGCAGATCCATCGGGATCTCCTCGGCGAACTCCGGCGGCAACCCCTCGGCCACGCGGGCCTCCCAGTCCGCGTTGGACAGCAGATCTCGGAGAGAAGCCGCGCAGCGGGCTGTGCCGTAACGGGGCGCGTCGCCGAGTTCGGCGTGCCAGAGCACGTGGTCCCAATCGGGATGCGTCGCGAAGCCGGCCACGACGGGCTGGCCCGATTCGCGAAGGTCGTTCGCGATGGCCGCCATCTCGTCGCGGGTGATGCCGGGGTCGATGAGCAGCACGCCGGCTTCGCCCTCCACGATGACGGCATTGCTCTGGATGCACTCGCTCTCGTGGACCAGCACGCCCTCTGCAACCTGCTTCAGCATCAGCTGGCCTCGCTCACATCGCGGATGGCGTAGCGGTGCATCGTGACGCCCTGCTCGAACGATCGCTGCTCGAGCAGATCGAGTTCGATCGGAATGTCGTAATCGTCGAACAGCGGCCTGCCGAAGCCGAGGATCGCGGGATGCGTGGCGAGGAGCAGCTCGTCGAGCAGTCTCGCCCGGAGCAGCTGCGTCGCCAGCGCTGCGCCCCCCACCCCGATCGTGCCGTCGGTCTCGGCTCGGAGGGCGGCGAGCTGCTCGATCGCGTCGTCTCCCCCGATGATCCGGGTGTTGTGATCGGCGCTCTCGCGGGTGCGGGAAACGAGCACCTTGGGCTTGGCGGTCCAGATCTCGCCGTACTCACGTATGAAGTCCGGCGCCGACGCGTCCTCGTGCGCTCGTGGCCAGTACTCCTCCATGATCTCGTAGTACACCCGCCCGTGGACGATCAGCGCGAGCGCCTGAGTCCGGGCATTGAACTCGCGGTGCAGTTCCTCGCTGATGCGGAGCCACTCGCCTGCGCCGTTGTCCCCCGGAACCTGCTCGATCCGCAGATCGAGGGACACGTTCATCGAATACACGAAGCGACCCATCAGCTCCTCGTCCAAATAGTGATTGCGTTTTGCAACCACTATAGTGAGCAGTACAGAGCTGTCAAGGAGGAATCGTGGAACCACGGTCCGGGTGTCCGATCAACGCCGCGGTCGAGGTGCTCGGAGATCGTTGGACGTTGCTCGTGCTGCGCGACGTGATCTTCGGCGACCGCCGCTACTTCCGGGCACTGCTCACCGGCTCGATCGAGGGCATCGCCTCGAACATCCTCGCCGACCGCCTCAAGCGGCTCATCGACGCAGGGATCCTCACCCGAGGCGGCGCCGTCGTCCGGGGGCAGCGCGCTCGCTTCAGCCTGACCGAAGCGGGGATCCAGACGGTGCCGATCATCTGCGCCCTGGGCAACTGGGGCCTCGACTGGCGTCCCGGCAGCGACGAGCTTCGGGCCCGGCAGCAACTTCTGCGCGACGAGGGTCCCGCATTCATCGAGGACCTCATGGACGAGCTCCGCGTCCGCCACCTCGACGCCCCGCCGAGGCCGCACGGTCGCCCGGGCCCGCTCGAGCGCCTCGACGCCGCCTCGGCCGCGGCATCCGACCCGACATCACCGTGACCGACTGGTCGAAGCGACGCTCGTCTGCGAGCCCGACCGCCACGTGAAGATTCGGGGAGAGCGTGACGCGTGGGTGTCGGATCGTGGCGGACCTGCTCGTAGCAAGGGTGATCGGCCATCCACGAGGACTCACCCGATCGATCGCACTCGAGGAGAGCATCATGACCGCTACGTACACCTTCGACGTCTTCTCCAGCCTCGACGGCTTCGGCGCCCACAGCGGCGACTGGGGCGGCTACTGGGGCAAGCAAGGCCCCGAGCTGCTCGACCACCGCCTCGCCGTGTACGACCAGGAGCTTCGGATGGTCTTCGGGGCCAACACGTATCGCGCGCACGCGCAGATGCTGGCCTCGAGCACCGAGGAGTCCGAGGTGCGTGACCCATGGGTCACCCGGATGAGGAACCTACCGGCGACCGTGGTGTCGACCACACTCGAAGAACCCCTCGACTGGCCGGACGCGACCGTCGTGAGCGGGGATGCCGTCGACATCGTCGCCCGGCTCAAGGAGGAGTCCGAGGTGCCGTTGCGCTCGCACGGCAGCCTGTCGCTGAACCGGGCGCTGATGGCCGCCGGTCTGGTCGACCGCGTCCAGGTGACGATCTTCCCCGTGATCACCGGTCGCACCGGGGAGGACCCGATCTTCCAGGGTGCGCCCGACTTCGACCTCGAGCTGATCGAGAGCCGGACGCTCGACGGCAACACCCAGGAGCTCATCTACCGACCCACCCTGCATGGCTGAGTCCATCCATGGCTGGGACGTCGGAGGGATCTGCTGCACCCGCGCGTCACCGGTTCGCGCGGCTCTCCCCCTCATTCTCTGAAGGAAGCAAGAAGGAGAGCACTCATGCTCTCCACTTTCAGGATATCGCTCGGAGGGGGCCTTGCCGCAAGGCCCCGGTCAGGGCGCATACTGGTCGGCCGAGCCCACGACATCCGGAGGAACAGCCCTGATCACCAGCGTGTTCGACCTGCCCCACCGCCTCGCCTCGAAGGCCGACCCGGCGCTGATCGCCGGCGACGAGCTCCACTTCGCGGCCATCGCGCGGAACCTCGAGCAGACGGTCGCCGACGTGTCCGACCGTCTCGATGCCGTGCGCAAGGCACCCGCCCGCCTGGGCCAGGAGGCCGTGGAGCGAGACCTGGAGGCCCGCCGGCTGAGCGCTCGCCTGCGCACCCTGCGTCGCTTCGGCCTGGACCTGTGCCTCGGGCGCATGGTCGGCGCCGACGACGCCGAGCCCGTGTACATCGGTCGACTCGGCCTCGCGGACGCTGCGGGTCGTCGGCTGCTGATCGACTGGCGCTCCCCCGCCGCCGAGCCGTTCTTCGGCGCGACCCACGCCAACCCGATGGGCCTGGTGAGCCGCCGCCGGTATCGCTGGACCCGTGGTCGCATCAGCGACTACTGGGACGAGGTGTTCACCGCCGACGGTCTCGACGGGAACGTCGCGCTCGACGACGACTCCGCCTTCATCGCCAGCCTCGGCAGCAGCCGGTCCGATCGGATGCGGGACGTGCTCAGCACCATCCAGGCCGATCAGGACGCCATCATCCGCGCGGGATCCCGCGGCGCGCTCGTCGTCGACGGCGGACCGGGCACCGGGAAGACCGTCGTCGCCCTGCACCGAACCGCCTACCTCCTCTATTCCGATCCTCGCCTCGGCCATCGGCGGGGCGGCGTGCTGTTCGTCGGTCCGAGCCGGCCGTACCTCGACTACGTCGCCGACATCCTGCCCGGCCTCGGCGAGGAGGGCGTGCAGACCTGCACCCTGCGCGACCTCGTGCCCGAGGGGGCGACGGCCGCGATCGAGACCGACCCAGAGGTGGCGCGCCTGAAGTCCTCCGCGGAGCTCGTGCAGGCGATCGAGGCGGCCGTCGGATTCTACGAGCAGCCGCCCACCATGGGGATGACCGTCGAGACCCACTGGGACGACATCTGGCTCGACCCCGATGACTGGGCCGAGGCGTTCGAGGCACCGGAACCCGGCACCCCGCACAACGAGGCTCGCGACCAGGTCTGGGAGGAACTGCTGACGATCCTGATGGACAAGCAGGACCAGGACGAGGAGGTCGCGGACGACCTGCTCCGCAGGTCGCTGCAGCAGAATCGGGAGCTGCGCGCGGCCTTCAACCGGGCATGGCCGCTGCTCGACGCGGCCGGCGTCGTCGGAGACCTGTGGTCGGTCCCCGCCTACCTGCGGAACTGCGCGCCCTGGCTCCGCCCCGACGAGGTCACGGCGCTGCAACGCGAGGACGCCCGTGCTTGGACGGTGTCCGACCTGCCGCTGCTCGACGCGGCACGTCAGCGGATCGGCGACCCCGAGGCATCCCGACGCCAGCGTCGACGTGACGCCGCCCTCGCGGCCGAACGCGAGGTCATGGACCGGGTCGTGGACGACCTGATCGCGGCCGACGACTCCGAGCTGGGGGTCATGAAGATGCTGCGCGGAGAGGACGCCCAGTACTCGCTGGTCGACGAGGCCGGACTTCCCAGCGCCGACCCCGACCTGCTCGCGGGCCCGTTCGCGCACCTCGTCGTCGACGAGGCGCAGGAGCTGACCGACGCCGAGTGGCAGATGCTGCTGCTGCGCTGTCCGTCTCGGAGCTTCACCATCGTCGGCGATCGCGCCCAGGCTCGGCACGGGTTCACCGAATCGTGGCAGGACCGGCTCGAGCGGATCGGGCTCGACCGCATCACGGTCGCCTCACTCGGCATCAACTACCGGACGCCGGCGGAGGTCATGGCGGAAGCCGAGCCGGTCATCCGGGCCGCGCTGCCCGACGCCAACGTGCCGACCTCCATCCGCAGCAGCGGCCTTCCGGTGGTCCACGCGCCGCGTCGGACCTGGGCTCGATCCTCGAGACGTGGCTCGCCACGCATGCCGATGGCATCGCCTGCGTCATCGGCACCGGCGAGATCGACGCCGGCGCGTTCGGGGCGACGTCGCGCGTCCGTTGGCTGACCCCGGAACTGTCGAAGGGGCTCGAGTTCGACCTGGTCGTGCTCATCGACCCGCAGGCGTACGGCAGCGGCATCGAGGGCGCCGTCGACCGCTATGTCGCGATGACCCGCGCCACGCAGCAGCTCGTCATCCTCACGACGGCCTGACGTCGAATTCACGCGTGCCGCGATTCGGGCCGAGCGACGGATACGACGACACTCGGGAGGTCAGTTCGGTCCGAGGTCGAACGTGCCGCGCAACGGCAGCTCCACGTCAGCGCTGCTCGGCCTCTTCGCGTTCCTCGCGTTCTTCGCGTTCCTCGAACTTCTCGAGCCGACGCCCGGTCGCGGGCATTCCCAGCTCGTTGTACGGACCCGACACGTCGCGCTCGGGAAGCCGTTCGTCGGTGGGGCACACGAGCACCGTGTTCGGCGGTGGAGTGGTCGATCACGTGCTCGAACATCGGGTGCCCGCAGATCGGGCACGTCTGCTGGTCGGCCGGCACCGCGGGTCTGTCGTCTTCGGGGGACATGGGTGGAGCGCCGAACACGGGCTCGAGTGCCCGGTCGACGCGTTCGAAGAACCTCGTGAACGAGTTGCCCTCTGGCGGGCTCGCCTCCTCGCGTGCCATGCGCCCGATGGTACGCCCGCTCCCGTCGCCCGCGCCAGACCCGCGTTCGCGCGCCATAGGCTGGTGAGCATGCAGTCGGATGCCCCGAGCCGCCCCGTCACGATCGTCACCGGCGCCAGCCGCGGCATCGGCGCCGCCGTCGCCGAGCGGCTCGCGGCCGACGGTCACGACCTGGTGCTCACGTACCGCGACCGCGAGTCGGACGCCGCCCGTGGTCGTGCGGGCGTGCGAGGAATCCGGCGCGCGCGTGCTGCTGCTGCGCGTCGACCTCGCCGACCTCGAAGCCGCCGCCAGCGGTGGTGCCGGCCGCGATCGAGCGATTCGGCACGGTCACGGGGCTCGTGAACAACGCGGGCATCACCGGACGCATCGGCGGGTTCCTCGACGGATCCATCGACGAGTCCGAGCTCCTGTTCCGCGTCAACGTGCTCGCGCCCGATCGTGCTGACGCGCGCCGCGATCGCGCACATGGCGACCGACCGGGGCGGCGCGGGCGGCTGCATCGTCAACATCTCGTCGGGCGCGGCCACGACCGGCGCGCCGAACACGTACATCCCCTACTCCATGAGCAAGGCGGCGCTCAACGCACTCACGACCGGCACCTCGAAGGAATTCGGTCCGGTCGGCGTGCGCGTGAACACGGTGTCGCCCGGCACGACGCGCACCGAGATCCACGCGGCGGCGGGGCGGCCGAACGCGCCCGACGAGCGCGCCCCCGGCATCCCCATGCGCCGCCCCGGCGAGGTGCACGAGGTCGCAGGCGCCGTCGCCTACCTGTTCTCGGCGGATGCCTCGTACACGTCGGGTGCCGACATCCGGGTCGCCGGCGGCAACTGAGCTCCCGGCTGCCACCGCAGTCCGGGCGGCCGTGCCGGCTTCAGGCCTCGCCGAACCCCGACTCCGCCAGCGCGGCGATGGCGTCGACCGCCGCGCGCCCCTCCGGGTCCTCGCTCGCGATCTCCACGGTCGCGCCCTTGGTGAGGCCGAGCGACATGATGGCGAGCAGGCTCTTCGCATCGGTGCCGTTGACGGTCACCCTCTGCGGGAACGTGCTCGCGAGCTTCACGAGCTCGGCGGCCGGGCGCGCGTGCAGCCCGTCGGCGTTCACGAGGGTGACGCTGCGCGAATGAGCGGATGCCGCGGCCGCCCGCTCCCCCGCGCCACGACGCGCCCGCGCCGACGTCGAGCTCCGCCGCCCCTGTCGGCGCACCGCCGCGCGCCGACTCCGCCGCGGCGACCACCTGCTCGAGGTCGTCGCCGGCCTCGGCGGCCACCGCGGCGGCCACGCCGCCCTCGACGAGTGGCGCGTCGACGATCCGCACCCGGGCGCGCACGTCGTCGTCGAGGAAGTCGAGCGCGGTCTCCGCGGTGAGGATCGCGGATCCGAGGTCGCAGAGCACCGCGACGCCCTCCCCCGCGTCCGCCTCGCCGATGCCCGCGCTCACGAGGTCGAAGCTCGTGCCGATGCGCCCGTCGTCGGTGCCACCCGCCGCGACCAGCGCCGCGCTCGGCGCCATCTGCCGCGCGAGGTCGACGAGGCCCTCCGCGATCCGCGCGGAGTGCGAGACGAAGACGATGCCGACCTTGCCGGGTGTCGCCACCTCACGCCCCCGCGGACGCGGACGCCGCATCGGCCGCGGCCTGCAGGAGCAGTGCCGTCGACTGGGCGCCGGGGTCGCGGTGCCCGGCCGAGCGTTCGCCCAGGTAGCTCGCGCGTCCCTTGCGGGCCACGAGCGGTTCGGTCGCCTCGGCGCCGGCCCACGCGGCCTCGCTCGCCGCGGCGAGCACGGCAGCGGCATCCGACCCGTTCGTCGCGGCGGCGTCGGCGGCGTCGACCGCCGGCGTCCACGCGTCGATCATGGTCTTGTCGCCCGGTTCCGCCTTGCCCCGCAGCACGATGCCGTCGCGGGCCGCCGTGAGCACCGCGGCGATCGCCGGCCCGTCGAGCGACGCCGCCGACCCTGCTGCCACCGCGCCCTTCAGGTACGCGGTGCCGTAGAGCGGGCCGGCCGCTCCGCCGACCGTCGAGATGAGCGTCGTCGCGACGAGCTTCAGGACATCGCCCGGGGTGGACCCGGCCGGCAGGTCGTCGAGCTTCGGGAGCACGGCCTGGAAGCCGCGATCCATGTTCTCACCGTGATCGCCGTCGCCGATCTCGCGGTCGAGCGTGATGAGCTCGATCCGGTGCTCGGCGATCACGTCGGCGCTCAGGCGTACCCAGTCCACCGCCCAGGTGATGTCCAGACCCACGGATGCCTCCCTATCGTCCCCACCGGAGCGCCGCGGTCTGCACCGGGGCGTCCCAGAGTTCGATCATCTCGTCGTCGAGCTTCAGGAGCGTCAGCGACATCCCCTGCATCTCGAGCGAGGTGATGTAGTTGCCGACGAGGGACCGGGCGATCGTGATGCCGCGCTCCTCCAGCACCTCCGCGGCACGCCGGTATGCCAGGTAGAGCTCGACGAGCGGTGTGCCGCCCATGCCGTTCACGAAGAGCAGCACGCGATCGCCGCCCGAGTAGGGCAGGTCCTCGAGGATCGGTTCGATCAGGCGGTCGACGAGGCGATCGGCGGGCTCGAGCTTGATGCGCTCGCGGCCGGGCTCGCCGTGGATGCCGATGCCGATCTCGATCTCGTCCTCGGCGAGGACGAAGCTCGGTTCCCCGGCGTGCGGCACGATGCACGGCGTGAGCGCGAGGCCCATCGACCGCGCGTTCGCGTTGACGCGCTCCGCGACGTCCGCCACCTCGTCGAGCGAGTCGCCGCGCTCGGCGGCCGCTCCGGCGATCTTCTCCACGAGCACGGTGCCCGCGACGCCGCGGCGGCCCGCCGTGTACAGCGAGTCCTTCACCGCCACGTCGTCGTTCGTCACCACTGCGCGCACGGTGATGCCGTCGGCGGAGGCCAGGTCGGCCGCCGTCTCGAAGTTGAGCACGTCGCCCGTGTAGTTCTTGACGATGTGCAGCACCCCGGCGCCGCCGTCGACGGCCTTCGTCGCGGCGAGGATGGGATCGGGCGTCGGCGACGTGAACACGGCACCGGGCACCGCCGCATCCAGCATGCCGAAGCCGACGTACCCGGCGTGCAGCGGTTCATGCCCGCTGCCGCCGCCGCTGACGATGCCGACCTTGCCGGCGACGGGCGCGTCGGCGCGCACCACGTGGATCGGGTCCATCTCCACGCGTACGAGGTCGGCGTGCGCCAGTCCGAACCCGGCGACCGATTCGTCGACGACGCGCTTCGGATCGTTGATGATCTTCTTCACGAGCATCCCTTCACCATGGCTGCCGCACGCCGCGCGACCGTGCATCGGCGCCGACGCAGCACTCCTGAGTCAACCTACGCCCGACGGCGGGTCGGGGGTAAGAGCTTCCCGGAAATCGGAGACCACCCTCCACCAATACCAGCGCGGCCATTCCCAGCGGATGCTCTGCTGAGTATCGTGTGTGCTATCCGGGGGGCCGTGGGCCGCTCGTTACTCAGCGGAGAGGACGGGACATGAATCTGGGCGTCATATTCGTTTCGGAGATGGTCGGCACGGCGATGCTGCTGCTGCTCGGCTGCGGCGTGGTCGCCAACGTCGCCCTGGCGAAGACCAAGGGCAACGGCGGTGGCTTCCTGTTGGTCAACTTCGGCTGGGGTCTCGCGGTCTTCGCCGGTGTCATCGTGTCGGTCGTGTCGGGTGCGCACATCAACCCGGCGGTCACCCTCGGCCTCGCGACCAACATCCTGGGCAAGGGCGGCACGGACTTCGTCCCGGGCATCCCGGTCGACGCGGCTTCGATCTCCACCTACATCGGGGCGCAGCTCATCGGCGCGATCATCGGTGCCGTCGCGGCGTGGCTCGCCTACAAGCAGCACTTCGACGACGAGCCCGAGCCCGCGCTCAAGCTCGCGGTCTTCTCGACCGGCCCCGCGATCCGCTCCTACGCGTGGAACCTCATCACGGAGATCATCGGCACGTTCGTGCTCGTGTTCGTCGTGATCAGCTTCGGCTTCTGGGGCGACCCCGACACCGTCGTCCCCGCGGGGCTCGGACCGCTCGGTGCGCTGTCCGTGGCCCTCCTGGTCGTCGGGATCGGTGCCTCCCTCGGTGGCCCGACGGGGTATGCGATCAACCCTGCCCGTGACCTCGGACCCCGCATCGCGCACGCCTTCCTTCCCATCAAGGGCAAGGGCAGCAGCGACTGGGGATACTCCTGGGTGCCGGTCGTCGGCCCGATCATCGGCGGCGTGCTCGCCGGTCTCGCCGCGATCCCGCTCGGCGACATGGTCGCCACCGCCATGGGATGACTCGATTCGGGCCGGTCCGATCAGGGCCGGCCCCTCTCGCGTCCCGGCACCGGAGACACCAACACCCGTCGACGTCGACGGGCGCAACGAATTGAGAGGAAGTCATGGCCGACTACATCCTGGCGATCGACCAGGGAACGACGAGCACGCGCTCGATCATCTTCGACAAGAAGGGGTCGATCGTCGCGTCGGGGCAGCTCGAGCACGAGCAGATCTTCCCGAAGGCGGGCTGGGTCGAGCACGACCCGATGGAGATCTGGCACAACACGCGCGAGGTGATCGGGAACGCGCTCGGCAAGGCCGACCTCACCCGGCACGACATCGCGGCCGTCGGCATCACGAACCAGCGCGAGACCGCGGTGGTGTGGGACAAGAACACCGGCGAGCCCGTGTACAACGCGATCGTCTGGCAGGACACCCGCACCCAGCCCATCGTCGACCGGCTCGCGGCCGACGGCGGCGTCGAGCGGTTCAAGCAGGACGTCGGGCTCCCGCTCGCCACCTACTTCTCGGGCACCAAGATCGCCTGGATCCTCGAGAACGTCGAGGGTGCCCGCGAGCGGGCCGAGGCCGGCGACCTGATCTTCGGCAACACCGACACGTGGGTCCTCTGGAACCTCACCGGCGGCACCGAGGGCGGCGTGCACGCGACGGATGTCACGAACGCGAGCCGCACGATGTTCATGGACCTCGAGACGCTCAGCTGGCGCGACGACATCCTCGCCGCGTTCGGCGTGCCCCGCTCGATGATGCCCGACATCAGGAGCTCCTCCGAGGTCTACGGCGAGGTCGAGTCGTCGAGCCTGCTGCGCGAGGTGCCGGTCGCCGGCATCCTCGGAGACCAGCAGGCTGCGACCTTCGGCCAGGCGGCGTTCGACGCCGGTGAGTCGAAGAACACCTACGGCACGGGCAACTTCCTGATCTTCAACACCGACACCGAGATCGTGCACTCGAAGAACGGGCTGCTCACGACCCTCGGCTACAAGCTCGGCGACCAGCCGGCGCACTACGCGCTGGAGGGGTCGATCGCGGTGACCGGGTCGCTGATCCAGTGGCTGCGCGACAACCTCGGGCTGATCTCGAGCGCACCCGAGGTGGAGGAGCTCGCGAAGACCGTGGAGGACAACGGCGGTGCGTACTTCGTGCCGGCGTTCTCGGGCCTGTTCGCGCCGTACTGGCGCTCCGACGCGCGCGGCGCGCTCGTCGGACTCACGCGGTACGTGAACAAGGGCCACATCGCCCGGGCCGCCCTCGAGGCCACGGCCTTCCAGACCCGGGAGGTGCTCGATGCGGTCAACGCCGACTCGGGCGTCGACCTCACGGAGCTGAAGGTCGACGGCGGCATGATCGCGAACAACACCCTCATGCAGTTCCAGGCGGACATCCTCGGCGTGCCCGTGGTGCGTCCGGTCGTGGCGGAGACCACGGCGCTCGGCGCCGCGTACGCGGCCGGGCTCGCGGTCGGCTTCTGGTCCGACCTCGACGAGCTGCGCGCCAACTGGCAGGAGGATTCCCGCTGGGAGCCCAAGATGGACGTCGAGGAGCGCGAGCGCCAGCTCCGGCTGTGGAAGAAGGCCGTCTCGAAGACCTTCGACTGGGTCGACGACGACGTGTCGCACGGGTGACCTGAACGACCCGAACGGCCCCGCGGCATCCGCGGGGCCGTTCGCATGCGAGGCGCCGGCGACGGGCTACGCCCGAGCGGATGCAGCGGATGCGGCGGATGCCGCGATCAGGCCTTCGTGGCGGAGATCCACTGGTCGAGCTTGCGTGCGGCCGCGCCGCTGTCGATCGCCTCCTCGGCGACCGCCATCTTGTCCCGGAAGCGGTCGAGGACGGCGCGCTGGAACTGGCTCGGATCCTTGGCCAGCTCGAACGCGACGAGGCCCGCGGCCGCGTTCAGCACCACGATGTCGCGCACGGCGCCGCGCTCCCCGGCGAACACCTCGTGCACGATCGCAGCATTGTGCGCGGCATCGCCCCCGACGAGGTCGTCGATGCTCGCGCGCGGGATGCCGAGCTCGCGCGGGTCGAGGTCGTGCTCCTTGACCGTGCCGCGGGAGACCTCCCACATGTGGCTGTGGCCGGTCGTCGTCAGCTCATCGAGTCCGTCGTCGCCGCGGAAGACGAGCGCGGTGGCGCCACGCGTCTGGAACACCCCGACGATGAGCGGCACGCGGTCGAGGTGCGCGACGCCGACCGCGGAGGCCTCGGGGCGGGCCGGGTTGCAGAGCGGGCCGAGGAAGTTGAAGACCGTCGGCACGCCGAGCTCGGCGCGCACGGGCCCCGCGTGCCGGAAGCCGGGGTGGAAGGCCCCCGCGAACGCGAAGGTGATGCCGGCCTCGCCGAGCACCTGCGCCACCCGTTCCGCGGGGAGCGAGAGGTCGAGGCCGAGGGCGGCGAGCACGTCGGATGATCCCGACGACGAGCTCGCGGCGCGGTTGCCGTGCTTGATCACGGGCACACCGGATGCCGCGGCGACGACGGACGCCATGGTCGACACGTTCACCGTGCCGAACCGGTCGCCGCCCGTGCCGACGATGTCGAGCGCCATCGGGTCGACGGGCAGGGGCACGGCGTGCTCGAGCACGGCGTCGCGGAAGCCCACGATCTCGTCGACCGTCTCCCCCTTCACGCGGAGCGCGATGAGGAATCCGGCGAGCTGGGCGTGCGTGACGGTGCCCGTCATCACCTGCTCCATGCACCACGCCGCATCCGACACGCTGAGATCTTCGCCGTCGAGGAGCGAGGAGATGATGGTCGGCCAGGTCTGTGCGGCGGGCATGCACCGATCCTAGCCATCGGATTCAGGGCGGATTCGCGGCTACCGCACAACGGAGGTTAGGGTTCCCTAACCCTTCAACCTCGAAATGCCTCCCCCTGTTGACGAAAACTCAGGCCTGATTTCAGCCATAATGGGGAGCGTGACGAGCACCTCAATCACTTATCAGGCGACCGCGCCCGTGATCAAGCGCCCCAACACCGTAGCTGTGGGCACGATCGTGTGGCTCGGCAGCGAGGTCATGTTCTTCGCGGGGCTCTTCGCGATCTACTTCACGCTGCGATCGACGTCGCCGGAGCTCTGGGCGTTCGAGGCGGATCGCCTGAACTTCCCCTTCTCGCTGACGAACACGATCATCCTCGTGCTCTCGTCGTTCACCTGCCAGTTCGGCGTCTTCGCGGCGGAGCGGCTCCAGCCGTACGCCACCGGATGGAAGCCGACGCAGTGGGGCATGGTCGAGTGGTTCTTCCTCACCTACGCCATGGGCGCGATCTTCGTCGCGGGCCAGATCTGGGAGTACGCCACGCTCGTCTCCGAGGGCATCGCCATCGACTCCAACTCCTACGGGTCGGCGTTCTACCTCACGACCGGCTTCCACGGCCTGCACGTCACGGGTGGCCTGATCGCGTTCCTGCTCGTCATCGGCCGCGTGTTCGCGGTCAAGAACTTCGGCCACCGCGAGGCGACGAGCGCCATCGTGGTCTCGTACTACTGGCACTTCGTCGATGTCGTCTGGATCGGCCTGTTCCTCGTCATCTACGTCCTCAAATAGCAGCAGCAGGAGCGCCACGAACAGCATGCCCGCGAACAGGAAGAACTCAATGAACCGCTCGATGCGACGCACCGGACGCCGGCACCCGCTCGCCACCGTCGCGCTGCTGGCGCTCGGACTCGTCTTCACCGGCGGCGCGTACGCGGCCATCAGCAGCGGCACCGCTGCGCAGGCCGAGGCGGAGCCGACGTCGCAGGAGACGATCGAGCAGGGCAAGAAGCTCTTCCAGGCGAACTGCGCCACCTGCCACGGCCTCGAGGCCCAGGGCACGAACAACGGCCCGAGCCTCATCGGCGTCGGCGCGGCCGCCGTCGACTTCCAGGTCGGCACCGGCCGCATGCCGATGCAGATGCAGGGCCCGCAGGCGCAGGAGAAGCCGCCGCAGTTCACCGACGAGCAGACCAAGCAGCTCGCCTACTACGTGGCCTCCCTCGGCCCCGGCCCCGACATCCCCGCAGAGCACCTCGTGAACGGCGGAGGCGACGCCGCGAACGGCGCCGAGCTCTTCCGCATCAACTGCGCCATGTGCCACAACGTCGCCGGAGCCGGCGGCGCGCTCACCGAGGGCAAGTTCGCTCCCCCGCTCACGGATGTCTCGGGCGTCCACGCCTACGAGGCGATGGTGACCGGCCCGCAGAACATGCCGGTGTTCAACGACCTGAACATCTCGCCTGAGGACAAGCGCGACATCATCACCTACCTCAAGTACGTGCAGGACAACCGCTCGCCCGGCGGTTTCGAGCTCGGCTCGCTCGGGCCGGTCGCAGAGGGCCTGTTCATCTGGATCTTCGGTCTCGGCGCGATCGTCGCGGTCACCGTGTGGATCACGGCGAAATCCAACTAGCGCCCGGCACCGAACACCCAAGAAGGAGAACCATGGCCCAGGACGACCACAGCGGCACGGAACTCGCCGCTGCCGACTCGTCGCACGAGGCGCTCGCACCGACGGCCTCGCCGGGTACCGCCCTGATCGCATCCGACGCGTTCGAGAATCCCGGATTCCCGCCCCACCGTCCGCGCGTCACCGACGAGGACCCCAAGAAGGAGAAGCGCGCCCAGCGCACGGTCTACACGCTCTTCTACCTCTCGATCCTCGGCAGCGTCTGGGCCGTCGCGGCGTACATGCTCTTCCCGATCGAGTCGAACGACGTCGGCGCGGTGCCGCTTCAACAACATGTTCATCGGCCTGGGCGCCACGCTCGCCCTCCTGGGCCTCGGATTCGGCATCGTCCACTGGGGCAAGTCGCTCATGGCCGACGTCGAGCTCGCCGACGAGCGGCACCCGATCGGCGGATCGCCCGAGACGCAGGCCGCCGCGGCCAAGGTCTTCTCCGACTCGAACGAGGAGTCGGGCTTCACCCGCCGTTCGGTCATCCGCAACAGCCTCATCGGCGCGCTCATCGCCTTCCCGCTCCCCGCGGTGGTGCTCTTCCGCGGCTTCGCCCCGCAGGACCAGCTGCCGGTCGAGCTCCTCAGCCACACCATGTGGGCCAAGGGCACGCGTCTCGCGCTCGACCCGTCGGGCGTGCCGATCAAGGCGGCCGACGTCACCATCGGCAGCGCGTTCCACATCATCCCCGAAGGCCTCGCCGAGCTCGAGCACGGCAAGCTCGAGGAGAAGGCCAAGGCGGCCGTCCTCCTCATGCGCCTCGAGCCGAGCGAGCTCAACCAGGCACCCGATCGCGAGTCCTGGTCATACGACGGCATCGTCGCGTACTCGAAGATCTGCACGCACGTCGGATGCCCCGTTGCTCTCTACGAGCAGCACACCCATCACCTGCTCTGCCCCTGCCACCAGTCGCAGTTCGACGTGGCGAACCACTGCGAGGTCATCTTCGGCCCGGCCAAGCGCCCTCTCCCGCAGCTGCCGATCGCAGTCGACGACGAGGGCTACCTCATCGCGCAGAGCGACTTCACCGAACCCGTCGGTCCGAGCTTCTGGGAGCGCAGTTGAGTACCGCACCATCCACCCAGGTCACGCAGAAGCGATCGTTCACGGCTTCCGCCTCCGTCTACGTCAACGAGCGCACGAGCCTCGCGGGGTTCGTCAAGGAGCTCGGCCGTAAGGCGTTCCCCGACCACTGGTCGTTCCTGCTCGGCGAGATCGCCCTGTTCAGCTTCGTCGTGATCCTGATCTCGGGCACGTTCCTGACGTTCTTCTTCCAGGCGTCCATGGCCGAGGTGCACTACGACGGCTCCTACGTGCCCCTCAAGGGCGTCGAGATGTCGGTCGCGATGGCGTCGACGCTCGACATCTCGTTCGACATCCGCGGCGGCCTGTTCGTGCGCCAGATGCACCACTGGGCGGCGCTGCTGTTCGTGGCGGCCATCGGCCTGCACATGCTGCGCATCTTCTTCACGGGTGCGTTCCGCAAGCCGCGCGAGTTCAACTGGATCATCGGCTTCACCCTCTTCATCCTCGCGATGGGCGAGGGCTTCACGGGGTACTCGCTTCCGGATGACCTGCTCTCGGGCAACGGTCTCCGCATCATCGACGGCCTGATCAAGGGCATGCCGATCATCGGCACCTGGACCTCGTTCCTGCTCTTCGGCGGCGAGTTCCCGGGCACGGCGATCGTCGGCCGGCTCTACACGCTGCACATCCTCCTGCTGCCGGCGATCATCGTCGCGCTCATCGCGATCCACCTCGTGCTCGTCGTCGTGCACAAGCACACGCAGTACGCCGCGCCGGGCAAGACGCAGCAGAACGCGGTCGGTCCGCCCATCCTGCCGATCTACGCGGCGAAGGCCGGCGGCTTCTTCTTCATCATCTTCGGCGTCCTGGCGCTCATCGCGTCGTTGTTCACGATCAACCCGATCTGGAACTACGGCCCGTACGACCCGTCGCCGGTCTCCGCGGGTACGCAGCCCGACTGGTACATCGGCTTCGCCGACGGTGCCCTGCGACTGATCCCGCCGGGCTGGGAGTTCGTGTGGCTCGACCGCACCTGGTCGTTCAACATCCTCGTCCCGCTCATCGCGATCGGCATCTTCATCCTGCTCGTGGTCGCGTACCCGTTCATCGAGGCATGGGTGAAGGGCGATCACCGCGAGCACCACATCGCCGACCGTCCGCGCAACGCGCCCACGCGCACCGCGATCGGTGCCGCCGGTGTCACGTTCTACGCGGGCCTCTGGGCGGCGGCGAGCTCCGACATCCTCGCGACGCACTTCTCGCTCACGATGGAGGGCGTGATCCACGCCCTGCAGGCAATGGTGATCGTCGGGCCGTTCGTCGCCTACTTCATCGCCAAGCGCGTCTGCATCGCGTTGCAGAAGAAGGATCGCGAGATCGTGCTGCACGGCTACGAGTCCGGCCGGATCGTCAAGCTCCCCGGCGGCGAGTTCATCGAGGTGCACCAGCCGCTCGATGAGTACGACCGCTGGCGGCTCGTGAGCTACGAGTCCTACGAACCGCTGATGATCCGCCCGAACTCGCGCGGCAAGATCACGGTGGGCCAGCGGCTTCGCGCCGGGATGTCGCGGTGGTTCTTCGAGGACCGCATCGCACCGGTCACGAAGGGTGAGCTCGAGGCGTCGCACTCCGCGCACCACTGATCCGACCACACTCGGATTCGGGCACCGGTCCCATGTCGATCGACACGACATGGCTCCGGTGCCCGAACTGCTTCCAGGACCTCTCCGCGATCGATGATCGCGTCTACGGTTGCGCCGCCGGGCATCGCTTCGACCGCGCCAGGCACGGCTACCTCACGCTGCTGCCGCCGCGCGCTCCGCGCACGGTCGGCGACGATCGGGAGATGCTCGCGGCCCGCTCCGCCCTGCTCGATGGTGGGGCCTACTCCCCCATCGCCGCGGCGATCGCCGACGTCGTCGCTGCGCTCCCACCGAGGGCGTCCGGGGCCTCGCTCCGCATCGCCGACCTCGCCTGTGGAACCGGCTACTACTCGGCGACCATCGCCCGTGCAGTGCCCGATGCCGTGTTCCTCCTCGCCGACCGATCGCCCGAGGCGGTGCGGATCAGCCTGCGTGCGCTCCCGGCCGCGACCGGCGTCGTCCTCGACCTCTGGCGCCCACTCCCGATCCGAGACGGCGTCGTCGATGTCGCCCTCAACGTCTTCGGCCCGCGCAACGGCGCCGAGTTCGCACGCGTGCTCGGGCCGAACGGACGGCTCGTCGTCGTCGTCCCAGGCGAGACGCACCTGCAGGAGCTTCGTCGGGATGGAGCGATCCTCGACGTGCCCGCGGGGAAGGCCGACCGGGTCGGCGAGCAGCTCCGCGCGTTCGGCCTGGCGCCGGAGTCGACGACGTCGATCGAGTACGTGCTCGAGACGGATGCCGCGACTCGCGGGCTCCTCGTCGGGATGGGCCCGTCGGCGCACCACGTCGACAGCCTGTCGCCGGCCGCGGCGACGGGCGAGATGCGCCTCGGCGTGACGATCGCGGTGGATCTCCTCGTCTTCGCACGCTCGTCCGCGTCCTCCGCCTGAGCCGATCGGCCGCAGACGCGCGCCTTCTTCCGCGTTCGTCGACGTTCGGGACACCGCGGCGACTCATCGGTTCCATACTGATGGCATGGACGAGTGCTGCGGTCCGCCGAGCCCCGACGGGTATGCAGAGGTCTTCGATGCGCGATACGCCGACAAGGCCGCGCAACGATATCGCCGACGCGGACTCACCTCGACGGAGCAGCGGCTCGTGGGGTTCCTCGCGTCGACCGGCATCGAGGGCGCCTCGGTGCTCGAGGTGGGCGGTGGCGTCGGCGAGGTGCAGCTCGAGCTGCTCGCGAAGGGCGCAGCGCGCACGACGAACCTGGAGCTCTCGGGAGCCTACGAGGCGGATGCGAGGCGCCTGATCGACGAGGCGGGAGTCGGAGGCCGCGTCAGGCGGATCCTCGGCGTCGACCTCGCCAGCTCACCGGACTCGGTCGACCCCGCCGACGTCGTCGTCCTGCACCGGGTGGTGTGCTGCTACCCGGCGTACGAGCGCCTGCTGGGCGCCGCAGCGGATCGGGCACGTCGCACGATCGTCTTCACCCACCCGCCCCGTACGATCTGGTCGCGTGCGGCGGTCGGCGTCAGCAACCTCATGGTCGGGTTCTCCGGGCGCAGCTATCGCGGGTTCGTCCACCCACCCGAGGCGATGGCCGACGTCGTCCGCCGGCACGGCTTCGAGCTCCGCTACCGCCACCGCGGAATGTCGTGGTGCGTCGTGGGCGCGGTGCGCGGATGACCCGCGCGACACGGTGCGGCGCACGCCCGACGCCGGATGCACGAAGCCCCGGTGCAGCAGCCGGGGCTTCGTGAAGGTGCGGTACGCGGGCTAGCGGGCGAAGTTGCCGCGGTAGTACTCGTACACCCAGCCGACGAGCGCCACCACGACGATCGGGACCGCGATGAACGTGATCCAGAACCCGATGGCCAGCCCGAGGAATCCGAGCGCGGCGCCACCGGCGAGGACGAACGGCCACCAGCTCCACGGGCTGAAGAATCCGAGTTCGGCGTCACCGTCGTCGATGTTCGCGTCCAGGCGGTCTTCGGGCAGCTCGGCTCCCTGCGCACTGTGCACGCGGCCAAGGTAGAACGCGATGAATGCGGCCAGGACGGTGGTCAGCGTCAGGGCGACCGTGCCGGCCGGCTCCAAGCCGGGATCCTGCTCGTCGACTGCCGACCAGAACGCGTACACCGCCGCTGCAATGGCGAAGAACCCGGCGAGGATCCAGAACAGGATGGTATTGGCGCGCATTTACTTGACTTCCTTCGTCGCCGCGTCGTAGACCGGTGCCTGCGGCGCATCCTTGGCCGGGCCGATGCCCACCGGGATGCCCGCCTCGGGGTGGTTGAGGTCGAATGCCGGCGCCTCCGAGCGGATGCGCGGGATCGACGTGAAGTTGTGTCGCGGCGGCGGGCAGCTCGTCGCCCACTCGAGCGAGCGTCCGTAGCCCCACGGGTCGTTGACCGTGACCTTCGGCGCGCGTCGCGCGGTGATGTAGACGTTCAGGAAGAACGGGATCATCGAGACGGCGAGGATGCCGGCGCCGATCGTGGACAACTGGTTCATCCAGGTGATGTTGTCCTCGGGGAGGTACGAGTAGTACCGACGGGGCATCGCCACGACGCCGAGCCAGTGCTGGATCAGGAACGTCGTGTGGAAGCCGATGAACAGCAGCCAGAAGTGCCACTTGCCCAGCGTCTCGTTCAGCATCTTGCCGGTCCACTTCGGCCACCAGAAGTAGAAGCCCGCGAACATGGCGAACACGACGGTGCCGAAGACGACGTAGTGGAAGTGCGCCACCACGAAGTACGTGTCGGACACGTGGAAGTCGAGCGGCGGCGACGCGAGGATCACGCCGGTGAGGCCGCCGAACACGAAGGTGATGAGGAACCCCAGCGACCACACGAGTGGCGTCTCGAAGGTGATCGAGCCGCGCCACATCGTGCCGATCCAGTTGAAGATCTTCACGCCGGTGGGCACCGCGATGAGCATCGTCATCAGCGCGAAGAACGGCAGCAGCACGGAACCCGTGACGTACATGTGGTGCGCCCACACGGTCACCGAGAGCGCGGCGATCGCGATCGTCGCGTAGATGAGCGTCTTGTACCCGAAGATCGGCTTGCGGCTGAAGACCGGGAAGATCTCGGACACGATGCCGAAGAACGGCAGCGCGATGATGTAGACCTCGGGGTGCCCGAAGAACCAGAACAGGTGCTGCCACAGGATGACGCCGCCGTTGGCGGGATCGTAGATGTGGGCGCCGAAGATGCGGTCGGCAGCGCCGGCCAGGATGGCGGCGGCAAGGACCGGGAAGGCCATGAGCACGAGGATCGACGTGACGAGCGTGTTCCACGTGAAGATCGGCATGCGGAACATGGTCATGCCGGGGGCGCGCATGGTGATGATCGTCGTGATGAAGTTCACCGCGCCCAGGATGGTGCCGAAGCCCGAGAGGCCCAGGCCGAGCATCCAGAGATTGCCGCCGACGCCTGGCGAGAACGTCGTCGATGCGAGTGGTTGATACGCGAACCACCCGAACGAGGCGGCGCCCTGCGGGGTGAAGAAGCCGGCGACGGCGATGAGCGAGCCGAAGTTGAAGAGCCAGTACGCGAACGCGTTCAGGCGCGGGAACGCCACATCGGGCGCGCCGATCTGCAGCGGCATGAGCACGTTCGCGAAGCCGGCGAAGAGCGGCGTCGCGAACATCAGCAGCATGATCGTGCCGTGCATCGTGAACAGCTGGTTGTACTGCTCGCGGGTCTGGACGATCTCGAGGCCGGGCTCGAAGAGCTGCGCGCGGATGATGAGGGCCATCACGCCGCCGATGCAGAAGTAGATGAACGCGGTGATCAGGTAGAGGTACCCGATGACCTTGTGGTCGGTGGAGGTGATCCACCGGACGAGGATGTTGCCCTTGCGCTCGACCTTGGGAGTGCCGAACGGCGAGGTGCTCGCGGGACGAGCGGGTGCGGTCGTGGTGCTCATCGCGGCTTACTCTTCCTCTTTCAGCTCGGGCTCGCCCGTACCGGGCAGGTTCTGGCGACGGTCGTACTCGTTGGAGAGCTGGCCCTCCTGGCCCAGGTCGCGCAACGACTCGATGTACTCCTCGTACTCGGCCTCGGAGACCACCTCGACGTTGAAGAGCATCATCGAGTGGTACTCGCCGCAGAGCTCGGCGCACTTGCCCTCGTAGGTGCCCTCACGTTCGGGGACGAACGACATGTAGTTCGTCTTGCCCGGGAACATGTCCTTCTTGTAGAGGAAGTCGACGACCCAGAACGAGTGGATGACGTCGCGCGACTCCAGCTCGATCTCGACGTTCTGGCCGACGGGCAGGTAGAGCGTCGGGAGCTCCGACTGGACGAGCGAGCCCGCAGGTCCCTCATCGGAGATCTGGCCCTGGATGCCCGGCGAGTAGACGTCTTCGTTGACGTAGTTGAAGTCCCACGCCCACTGCTTCGCGATGACCTCGACCTTGACGTCGATCTCGTCTTCGGCGAAGCGCTGCTCGATGACCTGCTGGTCGCGTGCGGTGAAGGCGAAGAACCCGAGCACGAGGATCAGCGGCACGATCGTGTAGAAGACCTCGATCGGCATGTTGTACCGCAGCTGCACCGGGAGGCCGGTCTGGCCCTTGCGGCGGCGATACGCGATGACCGCCCAGATCGTGAGGCCCCAGGTGATGACGCCGACGACCAGCAGCACGATCCACGACGTGACCCAGAGGCCCGACACGCGCTCGGTGTGGTTCGTGACCGGCGGCTCGCCCGCTTCGAACCCCGGGAGGAATCCGTTCAGCTGGGCCTGCGTACATCCGGCGAGGACGAGGCTGAGCGACGCTGCGATCGGGATTGCAGCCCATCGGAGACGGCGATTGTGGCGCACCGGTGACCTTTCGGGAGACTCGAAGGCGCTTCTCAGCGAAGCGCGGTGATCGATGCCTAGCCTACTCCGACTCCGCGCCCCGGGTGTGCACCCGGAAGCGGTGTCGGGCGCGCCAGAATGCGGATTCCCCGATCGATCTGCGGAAACAGCGAAGGGAGGCCGCGTGCGCGGCCTCCCTTCGGAGCTGGGTTCGGGACTCGGCTCAGTGGAACGAGTCACCGCACGCGCAGCTGCCCTGCGCGTTGGGGTTGTCGATGGTGAAGCCCTGCTTCTGGATCGTGTCCTCGAAGTCGATGGAGGCGCCGTCGAGGTAGGGCACGCTCATCTTGTCGACGACGACCTCGACACCGGAGAAGTCGACGACGGCGTCGCCGTCGAGGAGCCGCTCGTCGAAGTAGAGCTGGTAGATCAGGCCGGAGCATCCGCCGGGCTGCACGGCGACGCGGAGGCGCAGGTCGTCGCGGCCCTCCTGTTCGAGCAGGCTGCGCACCTTGTCGGCGGCGGGGTCGCTCAGCTTCACGCCGTGCGCGGTCTCGGTGATCGTGTCGCTCATGTCTCTCCTCGGTGCGTCAGGGAACGCGGAACCCTCTCTCCATGGTAACCGCCGAACCGGAGTGCGCGTCCGGTCTTTGCTCAGGAAGTCGTGCGCGCGTCCAGGCGGGCGAGGAACAGCGCCTCGCTGAGCAGTGCTCGCTTGAAGACGCCCAGGTGGAGCGACTCGTTCGGGCTGTGCGCGCGGGAGTCGGGGTCCTCGACGCCGGTCACGAGGATCTGCGCCTGCGGGAACTCCTCGACGAGCTCGGCGATGAACGGGATGGACCCGCCGACGCCGATCTCCACGGGCTCGCGGCCCCACCCCTCGGCCATGGCGGCCCTGGTCTCGGCGACCGCCCAGCCGCTCGTGTCGACGAGGAACGCCTGCCCGGTGTCGACCTCCTCGAACGTCAGGCGCGCGCCGAACGGCGCGTTCGCCTCGAGGTGCGCGCGGATGGCCGCGAAGGCCTCATCCGCGTCCTGGCCGGGCGCGACGCGGGCGCTCACCCGCACCCGCACGCCGGGCGCCAGCGTGTTCGACGCGTTCGCGACATCCGGTGCGTCGATGCCCGTGACCGTGATCGCGGGCTTGCGCCCAGATGCGCGACAGGATGGTGCCGTTGCCGATCGGCGAGACGCCGTCGAGCAGGCCGGCCTCGGCTCGCAGCTGCGCCTCCTCGTACTCGGGGGTCTCGAGGTCGGCGCTGCGCAGGCCGTCGACCGCGACCGAGCCGTCGGCGGCCCACAGCGTGTCGAGGAGCCGGATGGCGGCGAGCATCGCGTCGGGCACCGCTCCGCCGTACATGCCGGAGTGCGACGCGTGCGCGAGGGTGTCGATGCGGAGGTTGAAGGCCACCGCGCCGCGCAGCGCGACCGTGATGGCCGGGGTCTCGAGGTCCCAGTTGCCGGAATCGGCGACGATGATCGCGTCCGCGGTGAGCAGGTCGCGGTTCTCGCGGAGGAAGTTCGCGAACGAGCGCGACGCCCACTCCTCCTCGCCCTCGATGAACACGGCGATGCCGAGGTCGAAGTCGCCGGATGCCTCGGCGAACGCGCGGATGGCGCCGACGTGCGCCATCACGCCGGCCTTGTCGTCGGCGGCGCCGCGACCGTGGAGGCGGTCGCCGCGCTGCGTCGGCTCGAACGGCGGCGTCTCCCAGTCCTCGTCCTTGCCGGGGGGCTGCACGTCGTGGTGCGCGTAGAGGAGCACGGTCGGTCGCCCGTCCCGGGCCGGGCGGCTGGCCACCACCGCGGGCTGGCCGAGCTCGGAACCGTCCTCGACGGGCGCGCGCCGCACCTCCACGAGCTCGAACACGCCGGTGCCGCGCAGGAGCTCGGCGACCGCCTCGGCGCTCTCGGCCACGTGGGCCGGATCGAACGCCGGCCAGGACACGGACGGGATGCGCACGAGGCTCGCGAGGTCGGCGACGGTGGCGGGGAAGCCCGCGTCGACCGCCGACCGGATGGCCTCGGTCGTGACTGGAGCGGCCGCAGCCGTGGATTCGGTGGGAAGGGGCTGGGTCATGCCGGTAATCTTAAGGGAACCGATCCGAGGACTCCCGTGGCAAAGAACCCCACCAACACCCCTGCGCCCGAAGCCGGCGCCGACGACGCAGCACCCGACACGACGAAGGCCGGCAAGGGCGCACCGACGCCGAGCCGCGCCGAGCAGGAGGCCGCTCGCAAGCGGCCGCTCGTGCCGAACGACCGCAAGGAGGCGGCGAAGCAGGCGCGTGCCAAGCAGGCCGAGGCCCGAGACCGCGCCCGCGTCGGCATGGCCGCCGGCGACGACCGCTACCTGCCGACCCGCGACCGCGGTCCGCAGAAGAAGTACGTGCGCGACTACGTCGACGCGCGGTTCAGCATCGGCGAGGTGCTCATCCCGGTGATGTTCCTCGTGATCCTGCTCACGCTCATCCCCGACGCGCAGGTGCAGACGATCGGCATCCTCGCCCTGTGGGCGTTCTTCATCATCGCGGTGGTCGACGTCGTCGTCCTCGGCTTCCTGCTGACGCGCAAGATCAAGGCCAAGTTCGGCGAGGACAAGGCGGAGCGCGTGCGCTGGTACGCGGCGATGCGCGCCCTGCAGCTGCGTCCGCTGCGACTGCCGAAGCCGCAGGTCAAGCGGGGCCAGTACCCGTCCTGAGCCCGGGGTCAGTCCCTGGCGTACGCTCCCCCGCGGACGAGCGGCACCCGGATCTCCTCGTCGCTCAGCGACCCGTGCTGGCCGATCATGGCCTCCGCCTGCCGGTTCGGCTCCCGCCGGTCGTAGTAGGCGATGCCCGCGCGTGCGGCGATGAGCACGTCGCCGATGCGCGGGCGCACCTCGTCGGCGACCGGCCCGTAGACGCCTGCCGCGATGGCGTCGTCGCGAGAGACGACCCACGCGCGATGCTCCTCGGCCTCGCGCCAGCCCGCGAGCAGCGAAGCGCGTGCGGATTCGTCGAGGCCGGGCTCGAAGTAGAGCGAGAGGAATCGGGGCTCCCCGCCCACGTGGCGGACGCCGTCGAGCAGGTCGGGGCGGGCGTCGACGAAGACGTGGCGGTGCGCCGGCACGTCGATGACGCCGTGGTCGGCGGTGACGAGGAGGCCCGTGCCTCGCGGCATCCGTCGTTCGAACGCGGCGAGCTCGGCGTCGAGCTGCTCGAGGATGGCGAGCCACTTGTCCGACTCCCAGCCGTGCGCGTGCGCGGCCTGGTCGAGTTCGGGGACGTAGAGGTAGACGAGCGCGCCCGGCCCGCCCTCGATCAGCGAGCGCGCCTCGGCGAAGCGGTCGGCGATCGTCGCCGCCGGCCGGTACTCCGCACCGCGCAGCACGGCGTGCGTGAAGCCGGAGTCGGCGTAGCGCGGGGCACCGACCGCGTAGCTCCGGATGCCGCCGGCGGCCGCCGTCTCGAACGTCGTCTCCTCGCGCTGCCAGGTCTCGGGCACCATGCCGGCGTCCCAGCCGTTCAGCTGGTTGACGAGGCGGTCGTTCGCGGAGTCGAGCACCCGGTATCCGACCAGCCCGTGCTCTCCCGGCATCCGCCCGGTCGTGAAGCTCGCGATGGCGGCGGCGGTCGTCGACGGCGTCACGGTGCGGATCACGTCGCGGCGGGCCATCCGCGTGGAGAGGAACCGCGCGTGGCCGGCTCGCGCCTGGATGTTGGACGCGCCGAGACCGTCGACGAGCACGACCACCGCACCGGATGCCGCGGGGAGCCCGAAGTCGTTGGCCTCGCCCATGAGGCTGGCGACCGAACTCCCGAGCACCCCGGCAAGCCTCGGAGCGGTGACGGCTGGCACCGGTAGCATGGCTGGCATCGCGCCCAGTCTGGCACAGGCCGGGCGCGGCCCCGTTCCCCCGCGTGCACCAGCACGCCAGCACCAGAGAACACGGATGACCCGAGCAAAGAACCCGCCCGCCGACGAGCCGATCGTCGAACGCATCGAAGACGTCGACGTCGCCACCGAGATGCAGGGCTCGTTCCTCGAGTACGCCTACTCGGTCATCTACTCGCGCGCCCTGCCCGACGCCCGCGACGGCCTCAAGCCGGTGCAGCGCCGCATCCTGTACCAGATGACCGAGATGGGCCTGCGGCCCGATCGCGGCCACGTGAAGTCGGCCCGAGTCGTGGGCGAGGTGATGGGCAAGCTGCATCCGCACGGCGACACCGCGATCTACGACGCCCTCGTGCGCATGGCCCAGGGATTCACGCTGCGCGTGCCGCTCATCGACGGCCACGGCAACTTCGGCTCGCTCGACGACGGCCCGGCCGCGCCGCGCTACACCGAGGCGCGGCTCGCCTCCCCCGCGCTCGCGATGACCGAGGGGCTCGACGAGGACGTCGTCGACTTCGTCCCGAACTACGACAACCAGCTCACGCAGCCCGACGTGCTGCCGGCCGCCTACCCGAACCTCCTCGTGAACGGCGCGAGCGGCATCGCGGTGGGCATGGCCACCAACATGGCGCCGCACAACCTCATCGAGGTGGTCGCCGCGGCCCGCCACCTCATCGCCCACCCGAACGCCACGCTCGACGAGCTCATGGAGTTCGTGCCCGGCCCCGACCTGCCGACGGGCGGCACCATCGTCGGCCTCGCCGGCATCAAGGACGCCTACGCCACCGGACGGGGCAGCTTCAAGACCCGCGCGAAGGTGACCGTCGAGAGCATCACCGCGCGCAAGACGGGCCTCGTCGTCACCGAGCTGCCCTACCTCGTCGGCCCCGAGAAGGTGATCGAGAAGATCAAGGACGGGGTGAACGCCAAGAAGATCAGCGGCATCTCGGATGTCACCGACCTCACCGATCGCACCAACGGCCTGCGCCTCGTCATCGGCATCAAGACCGGCTTCAGCCCCGACGCGGTGCTCGAGCAGCTCTACCGGCTGACCCCGCTCGAGGACTCGTTCAACATCAACAACGTCGCACTCGTCGACGGCGGACCGCAGACGCTCGGCCTCCGCGAGCTGCTGCAGGTGTACGTCGGGCACCGCATCGAGGTCGTCACCCGCCGATCGCAGTACCGCCTCGCACGCCGCAAGGAGCGCCTGCACCTCGTCGAGGGCCTCCTCATCGCGATCCTCGACATCGACGAGGTCATCCAGGTCATCCGCACGAGCGACGAGGCGGAGCAGGCGCGCACGCGCCTCATGGACGTCTTCGACCTCAGCCAGGTGCAGGCCGAGTACATCCTCGAGCTGCGCCTGCGGCGACTCACGAGGTTCTCCCGCATCGAGCTCGAAGCCGAGCGCGACAAGCTGCGCGCCGAGATCGAGGAGCTCGAGCTCCTGCTCGCGAGCCGGCACCGCATCGAGGCCCTCGTCTCCGACGAGCTCGCCGAGGTCTCCGAGCGGTTCGGCACGCCGCGGCGCACCCTGCTGACCGACGCGCGGCCGAGCATCGCCGGTGCCGCGGCGAAGCGCGCCGCAGCGGTGCTCGAGGTGGCGGATGTCCCGTGCCGCGTCTTCCTCAGCGCCACCGGGCGCATCGCGCGCGTCGACCTGCCCGACGGCCCCGACGGACCGCCCGGCATCACCCCGCCGCCGCGCCGCAGCAAGCACGACGCCATCCGCTCGACGCTCGACACGACGAGCCGCGCCGAGATCGGCGCCGTCACGAGCCTCGGGCGACTCATCAGGTTCACGCCGGTCGACCTCCCGATGCTGCCGCCGACGTCGGTGCAGCTCGGCGCCGGCGTGCGGATCGGCGACTACCTGGCGCTGCCGAACCGCGACGAGAAGGTGCTCGCCATCGTCTCGCTCGAGTCGGAACGCTCGATCGCGCTCGGCACGAAGCTGGGCATCGTGAAGCGCGTCTCCACCGGCGCCTACCCCAACAAGCCCGAGTTCGAGGTGATCGGCCTCAAGGCCGGCGACGAGGTCGTGGGCGCCGTGCAGGGCGACGAGACCGACGAGCTCGTGTTCGTGGCATCCGACACCCAGTTGCTGCGGTTCCCCGCGGCCTCGGTGCGGCCGCAGGGGTGTCCGGCCGGCGGCATGGCGGGCATCAACCTCGGGTCGGGCGCCCACGTCATCCACTTCGCGGGCATCCCGGCGGATGCCGCGGCCGACGCCGTGGTGGTCACGATCGCGGCGAGCAACGAGACCCTGCTCGGCACCGACCCGGGCAGCGCCAAGGTGAGCCCGTTCACCGAGTTCCCGGCCAAGGGGCGCGCGACCGGCGGCGTCCGTTCGCAACGCCTGCTGAAGGGCGAGGACGCCCTGCACCTCGCCTGGGTCGGCCGCTCCCCCGCCCTCGCGGTGGGCACCGACGGCTCGGCGCGCCAGCTGCCCGACGGCGGGGCCAAGCGCGACGCATCGGGCCAGCCGCTCGAGGGCGTCGTGGCGGCGATCGGCGTGCGCATCGCCTGACCGTCGCATCTCGGCTTGACGCCGACGCGATCGAGGGGCAGATTCGGCGATGGCCGGTCCGAACGGCGATGGGTTCGTCGTCCGGGCCGCCCTCGACGGACGGAGTCATCGGTGACGCGGACAACCTTGCAGGCGGCGATCCAGGGCAGCGTGCTGGAGCCGGGCGATCCCGGCTACGACGAGGCGCGCGCGGTGTGGAACGGCATGATCGACCGACGACCGCGTTACGTCGTGCGATGCGCGGAGACGGCCGATGTCGTCGCCGCCGTGCGATACGCCTCCGATCTCGGGCTGGAGGTCGGGATCCGCTGCGGCGGGCACGGCATCGTCGGGCACGCCGTGCCCCATGACGGGCTCATGATCGACCTGCGCCCGATGGGCGCCGTGACGGTCGACCCCCTCAGCCGGCGCGCCCGGGTGCAGGGCGGCGCGCTCCTCGGCGCGCTCGACCGCGCATCGCAGGCGCATGGCCTCGCGACCACCGCGGGGAACGTCTCGCATACCGGGGTCGGCGGCCTCACCCTCGGCGGGGGCATGGGCTGGCTCGCCCGCCGGCACGGGCTCACGTGCGACAACGTGGCCTCGTTCGAGCTGGTCACCGCCGAACGGCGACGTGCTGCACGTCGATGCGGACTCGCACCCCGACCTGGACTGGGCGCTCCGCGGCGGCGGCGGCAACTTCGGCGTCGTCACCGAGTTCGAGTTCGAACTGCATCCCGAGCCCGGACAGGCGATCTCGGCCGAGCTCCTCTTCCCGCTCGAGGGCGGCCGGGCCGCGGCCGCGATGCGACGCTGGCGCGATCTGAGCGGCGACGCCCCCCGGGAGGCGACCTTCACCGCGACCATGTCGGGTGACGCCGTGTTCCTCGGCCTGGTGTGGGTCGGCGACCCCCTCGTCGGCGACGCACGGATCTCCGAGATGGCGGATCGGCTCACCGACGCGGCCGAACCGTCCCGACGCACGATCCAGCCGTTGACGTACCTCCAACTGCAGACCCGTGAGGACGATGTCGAGGGTCACGAATGGCGTCGGTACTGGAAGGGGCACTACTTCAGCGATCTCGGCGACGCCGTCATCGACGCGCTGCTCGCGCGCGACGGCGACGACCTCCCCGATGTCAGCCTCCAGGCGTACGGCGGCGCGATCGCGGACGTGGCCGACGAGGAGACCGCGTTCTCTCGTCGCGACACCGCGTTCGAGTTCGTCGCCGCATCGCGGTGGCGCAGTCCCGCCGACGACGAGCGGCGAATGTCCGCGGCCCGTCGCTATGCGGGCACGCTGGACCGGTTCGCGAGCGGCGCCTACGTCAACGTGCTCGGCGACGACGGCGAGGCCGGCATCCGGCGCGCGTACACGCCCGAGAAGCTCGCCCGACTGACCGCCGATCAAGGACGCCCACGATCCCGGCAACCTGTTCCACCTGAACCAGAACATCCGCCCGTCCGGCGGGTGAGGGCCGGGTTGCGCAATGAGTCAGGCGTCGATGCGGTCGCGCTCGAGCGTGTCGGAGCTGTCGATGATGAACTCCTTGCGCGGCGCGACCTCGTTGCCCATGAGGAGCTCGAAGACGCGCCCCGCATTCTCCGCGTCGCCGATGCCGACGCGGCGCAGCGTGCGCTGTCGCCGATCCATCGTCGTCGTCGCGAGCTGGTCGGCGTCCATCTCGCCGAGGCCCTTGTAGCGCTGGATCGGGTCCTGGTAGCGGCGGTTCTGCTTCTTCAGCGTCGCGAGCACGCCCTGGAGCTCGGCCTCGGAGTAGGTGTAGATGGTCTCGTTGGGCTTCGTGCCGGGGTTCATCACGACGACGCGGTGCAGGGGCGGCACGGCCGCGAAGACCCGGCCCTCCTCGATCATCGGCCGCATGTAGCGGAAGAAGAGCGTGAGCAGCAGCGTGCGGATGTGCGCTCCGTCGACGTCGGCGTCGCTCATGATGATGACCTTGCCGTAGCGCGCGGCCGAGAGGTCGAAGCTCCGGCCCGAGCCCGCCCCGATCACCTGGATGATCGAGGCGCACTCCGCGTTGCCGAGCATGTCCGAGACGCTGGCCTTCTGCACGTTGAGGATCTTGCCGCGGATCGGCAGCAGCGCCTGGTGCTCGCTGTCGCGCGCGAGCTTCGCGGTGCCGAGCGCCGAGTCGCCCTCCACGATGAAGAGCTCGCTGTGCGCCACGTCGCTCGACCGGCAGTCGACGAGCTTCGCGGGCAGCGATGAGCTCTCGAGCGCGTTCTTGCGACGCTGCGTCTCCTTGTGCGCCCGCGCGGAGATGCGCGACTTCATCTCGGCCACGACCTTGTCGAGCAGCAGCGCCGACTGCGCCTTGTCGTCGCGCTTCGAGGACGTGAACCGCGCGCCGAGCTCCTTCGTGAGCACGTTCGCGACGATGGCCCGCACCGCGGGGGTGCCCAGCACCTCCTTGGTCTGGCCCTCGAACTGCGGCTCGGGCAGGCGCACCGTGATGACCGCCGTGAGGCCGGCCAGCACGTCGTCCTTCTCGAGCTTGTCGTTGCCGGCCTTCAGGCGCCGCGCGTTCTGCTCGACCTGCAGGCGCAGGAATCGGAGGAGCCCCTGGTCGAACCCGGTCTGGTGGGTGCCGCCCTTCGGGGTCGCGATGATGTTGACGAACGACTTCACGACCGTCTCGTAGCCCGTGCCCCAGCGCAGCGCGATGTCGACGTGGCATTCGCGCTGCAGTTCGGTCGGCACCATGGCGCCGCCGTCGGTGAGCACCGGCACGGTCTCGGTGAAGCCGCCGGTGCCGGTGAGCCGCCACACGTCGGTGAGCGGGGCATCCGTCGCGAGGTGCTCGGCGAACTCGGAGATGCCGCCGTCGAACTGGAACGACGTCGTGTGCGGCTCGGCGCCGCGCTCGTCGGTGACGTCGATGGCGAGCCCGGGTACCAGGAACGCCGTCTGGCGGGCCCGCCCGAGCAGCTCGTCGGTCTGGAACTCCGCGCCCTTCGTGAAGATCTGGCGGTCGGCCCAGTAGCGGATGCGCGTGCCGGTGACGCCCTTGGCGACCTTGCCGACCACGCGCAGCTCACTGCGCACCTCGAACGGGGTGAACGGGGCATCGGGCGACGGGGAACCGGAATCGGCGAAGACGCCGGGTTCGCCGCGATGGAACGACATCGCCCACGTCTTGCCGTCGCGGTCGACCTCGACGTCGAGTCGCTCGGAGAGGGCGTTCACGACGGAGGCGCCGACGCCGTGGAGTCCACCCGAGGCCGCATACGAGCCCGAGCCGAACTTGCCGCCCGCGTGCAGCTTGGTGAAGACCACCTCGACGCCCGAGAGTCCGGTCTTCGGCTCGATGTCGACCGGGATGCCGCGGGCGCGGTCGCGCACCTCGACGCTGCCGTCGGGATGCAGGATGACGCCGATCTCACCGCCGTGCCCGCCGAGGGCCTCGTCGACCGAGTTGTCGATGATCTCCCAGAGGCAGTGCATGAGCCCGCGCGAGTCGGTCGACCCGATGTACATGCCGGGCCGTTTGCGCACCGCCTCGAGTCCCTCGAGGACGGAGAGATGGCGGGCGGAATAGTCGGAGCTCACGTCGCCCAAGCCTAGTGACGGCGGGCGACACCACGCGCGAGGCGCTACGCGCTGAGCGAAATGCCCGCCAAACGGAAGGATGTGCGCCGGTCCCGTGTTTTCATTGATGCACGGATTATTCGAGCGTGAGCAGGAGGAGGAGCCATGACGAACTACACCGACGCAACCGGTGCGGTCGACGAACTCGACACCCCGTATGAGCTCACGGCACTCGACCGCTGCGATGCATGCGGCGCACAGGCGTACATCCGCGTCGTCGTCGCGAGCGGCGAACTCCTCTTCTGCGCCCACCACGGCCGCAAGCACCAGGAGAAGCTCTCGCAGATCGCGCACAGCTGGCACGACGAGTCGAGCCGACTCCTCGTCGACGGCCGCGACTGACCACACCGAACTCGACCACGAACGCCCCGGCTCTCGGCCGGGGCGTTCGTCGTCGGCACGTCGAGCATCGTCGGCGCGTCGAGCGACGGATGACGACGGCTGCGGCCGGCGTCCGTCAGGCGTCTGTGGCGGATGCCGCGGCTCGCGTCGCTCCGAGCAGCGCCTCGCGCGCAGCCGACGCGTAGGCGTCGACGGCCGCGGCACGTTCACCGGGCGTGTACTCGAGGCCGGCTCGCTCGGCCATGATGCCGAGCAGCTGATCGGCGAACGCCGGGTTCTTCGCGAGCACGGGACCGTGCAGGTGGGTGCCGATGACGGCTCCCATCACGACGCCCTCCTGGCCCGATTCGCGGCCGTTGCCGCTCCCGGCGCGCACGCGTCCGACGGGCGAGCCCTCCGCCCCGACGTAGTCGCGAGCGTGGTTCTCGAAGCCGACCAGGAGGCCGAAGCGGGGCGAGGCGACCACGAGGTCGCCGGTGACCCGGCCGGAACGCGGCACCGCGCGGCCCGGGAGGATGCCGAGCCCCTCGATGCTCGAGCCGTCGGCCTGCTCGACGCCCCAGCTCAGCAGCTCCCACCCGGTGCCGACCGCGAGGATGGGCACGCCCTCGGTGCCCCAGGCCCGGAGCTCGTCGTGCATCGTGAGCAGGAGGGCGCGGCTGGGCTCGAGCGATGCGTCGCTGCCCGAGCCGAGCACGACGGCGTCGACCCGCTCGGGGAGGTCGTCCCGCGAGTCCACGCGCACGACACGGGCGGCGAGGCCGGCCCATTCCGCACGCCGCGCGAGCACGGCGGCGTTCTCGGCGTCGCCGTTCGTGTTCTGCAGTCCGGGCAGGAGCGCCGCGATCGTGAGGGTCATTCCGCTCCCGAGAGTCCGAGGTGGGCGCGCGTGCGACGCATCGCGTCGGCCGAGAAGACGATGGTCTTCACGCCGCGCTCGGGTGCGGGCGACGCGAGGAAGTCGTCGAGCGCGCGGCCCAGGTCGGGCTCGACGCGATCGATCTCCACGCCGTCGTAGGCGAGCATGAGCGCCGCCTCGGGCGCCTTCGACCCGCTGACGATCGCCACACGGCCGAGCGACGAGGCATCCGTCGGCCAGAAGTAGGAGGGGTCGCGCACGTCGGAGCCGATCGCGAAGAGGATCTGCTCGGTGCCGGGCTCGATGCTGTCGACGTTCAACTGGTAGCTCGCGGGATTCTGCACGAGCACGAACTCGACGTCCTGGCCGCGCACGTGCACGCGCTCCCCGCGCCCGAACACGGCCGGGATCGCGCTGAGGGCGTCGGCCGCGGTGGTCGGCGAGAAGCGCTCCCCGAGCACGACCTCGGCCGTCGCATACGCGGCTGCGGCGTCGACCGCGTAGTGGGTGCCGCGTGCGGGGAGCCTGATGTCGACGGATGCCGCGCCGTCGCGCAGCACCGCCGAGGCGCCCTCGACCGAGTCCACGATCACGCCGGCGCCGTCGGCCAGTCGATCGCGCTGGGTCTCGGTGTACCCGAGTCCGCGCGGCGAGCGGGCCAGCACGTCGGCGGAGACGCCGAACCGGTGCACTGCGACGCCCGGGGCGACCCTCGCGGCGAGACGCTCGAGGTTGGCGTCGTCGGCGTTCACGACGATCGCCTCGTGCGCGCGGTCGGCGATGCGGGCGAGCATGCCCGCGACCATCTCGGAGTCGTGGAAGCGGTCGATCTGGTCGACCATCACGTTCGTGAGGGCGACGACGCGGGCGTCGACCCCCTGCATGACCACGGCGCCGTGGCCCTCGTCCATCTCGAGCACCGCGACGTCGCCCGGCACCCGGCCCTGCCAGTCGGCACGCTCGAGGAGGGCCGACGTCAGGCCCTGGCTGATGTTCGCGGTCGACGGGTTGGTGAACACGTCGACGCCGTGCGCTCGGAGGATCGCGACGAGCATCTTCGTGGTCGTCGACTTGCCGCTCGAGCCCGACACCACGACCAGGCCCTGCGGGAAGCCCGACAGGGTGCGCTCGAGGTAGCCGGGCGCGATCGTGTTGACGACCAGGCCCGGAACGGCCGATCCGCCGCCGGGCTTGCGCAGCCGGGCGGCGAATCGAGTGAGCCTGCCGACGAGGATCGCCGGCGCGTAGCGCACCTGCGGCCTACTCGAGGTAGTCGCGGAGCGACTGCGAGCGCGACGGGTGGCGCAGCTTCGCCATCGTCTTCGACTCGATCTGGCGGATCCGCTCGCGGGTCACGCCGAAGGTGTCGCCGATCTGGTCGAGGGTCTTCGGCATGCCGTCGCCGAGGCCGAAGCGCATGCGGATGACGCCCGCCTCGCGCTCGCTCAGGGAGTCGAGGAGCGACTCGAGCTGCTTCTGCAGCATCGTGAAGCCCACCGCATCCGCCGGCACGACCGCCTCGGTGTCCTCGATGAGGTCGCCGAACTCGCTGTCGCCGTCCTCACCGAGCGGCGTGTGCAGCGAGATGGGCTCGCGCCCGTACTTCTGCACCTCGATGACCTTCTCGGGGGTCATGTCGAGCTCGCGGCTCAGCTCTTCGGGCGTGGGCTCGCGGCCCAGGTCCTGCAGCATCTGGCGCTGCACGCGGGCGAGCTTGTTGATGACCTCGACCATGTGCACCGGGATGCGGATGGTGCGCGCCTGGTCGGCCATCGCACGGGTGATCGCCTGGCGGATCCACCACGTGGCGTAGGTCGAGAACTTGAAGCCCTTGGTGTAGTCGAACTTCTCGACCGCACGGATCAGGCCCAGGTTGCCCTCCTGGATCAGGTCGAGGAACTGCATGCCGCGGCCCGGTGTAGCGCTTGGCGAGCGACACCACGAGGCGCAGGTTCGCACCGAGCAGGTGGCTCTTCGCACGCTGTCCGTCCTTCGCGACCCACTGCAGCTCCCGACCGAGCTGGGAGCGCTTCTCGGCGTCGCTCATGTGCGACAGCTTCTCCTCGGCGAACAGGCCCGCCTCGATGCGCATCGCGAGCTCGACCTCTTCGGCCGCGTTCAGGAGCGCGACCTTGCCGATCTGCTTCAGGTAGTCCTTGACCGGGTCGGCCGTCGCACCGGTGATGGCGCTCGAGTAGACCGGGACCTCGTCCTCGTCGTCGACGGCGCGCAGCACGAGGGCACCGGTGGGGTGCGGCTCGACCGCGACGGGCTTCGCCTCGTCGTCGTCGGTGTCGGATGCCGCGTCTTCCGTGGTCACCGCGGCGGCGGCCTCGTCGCCGGCCTCCGTCTCGACCTCGGCGTCGACCTCGACCTCTTCGAGCTCCGCGGGATCGACCTCGTCCTCGTCGTCACCCGCGGTCGCCTTCGCCTTGCCGCGCGGCTTCGCCGCCGACTTCGCGGTGCTGGTGCGCGGCGTCTTGGTCGCCGGCGTCGCCGCGGCCTTCGATGCGGCCTTCGTGCCGCTCGCCTTGGTGGCGGCGGCCTTCGTCGTCTTCGCCGCGGACCCCGTGGCGGTGGCCTTCGCGGCCGTCGTGGCGGCGGTCGACTTCGCGGCCGTCGCGCGCGTCGCAGCGGGCTTCTCCGCCTCGCTCTTCGCCGACGTCGCAGCCTTCGTCGTTGCCATTCGTTGAACCTCTCCTACCGTTGCGCGGCACGTGCCCTCGCAGGCGTCGGCTCGTGCTCTCGGCCCGGTCGTTTTCGGACACTATGAGGACCCATGTCAAGTCCGCGTGAACGGCGCGAGCGTGTCGCGCCAGCAGACCAGAACGGGTCCTGCCTTCATTATACAGGCACGCAGGCCCGCGAACGTCCGCGCCACCCGCGCATTCATCGTCGTTCTTCCCCGTTCATGCAACACGGAGGGCCCCCGGCGCATTCCCCGGGAGCGGACGGGCGATCAGCCGCCGAGCGGGCCGTCGTCGTCGCGTGTGCGCCGGTAGGCCAGGAACTTCTCGAGCTCGGCTGCGATCTCGTCGGCCGAGGGCAGCTCACCGTCTTCGTCGGTGAGCGGCGACCGGAGGGTCGTGCCCTCCATGTACGAGTCGTGCCGCTCCTCGAGGGTGCCCACGAGCTTCGCGAGCTCGCCGTTCTCGGCGACCTGCTCGTCGATGCGGGCGACGAATTCGCGGCCCTGCTCGCGGAGCGCATCGGTCGGGAAGATCCGCCCGGTCGACGCGCTGATCGCCTCGAGCGCGGCGACCGCAGCGGTCGGGTACTCGGCGTCGGACAGGTAGTGCGGGATCAGGAGCACGAACCCGGTCGTCGGATGCCCCTGCTCCTGAAGGCGGTACTCGACGAGGTGCAGCGCGTTCGACGGCACCTGCGTCGTCGGGCGCCAGATCGACATGGCCTCGATGAGGTCGGCGCGATTGCCGCTCACCGTCATGCCGATCGGACGCGTGTGCGGCACCGGCATGGGGATCGAGTTGATCCACGTGGTCGACGACACTTCCAGCGCGTCGATGAGCCCGAGCACGGCCGCACCGAACCGCTCCCACTGGAAGTCGGGCTCGTAGCCGGTCAGCATCAGGAACTGCTGGCCGATCTCGTCCCGAGCGAGGTCCAGGCTGAGGCGGGGCGGCCGGTAGTCGGCGAGGTGATCGCCCTGGAACAGGATGATCGGCCGCCGGGCGCGGTAGTCGAGCAGCTCGTCGGCGTCGAAGGTCGCGACGACCGTGGTGTCGAGCGTGGACAGCAGGTACTCCGTCGTCTGGGCGACCGCGGAGCCGGCATCGGCGAACCCCGTCAGCCCCGCGATGAGCGGCAGCCCGGGCGGCACCTGCACGTCGGGGTTGAGCTCGTAGAGGGAGCGGGGATCGCGCATGTGTCCAGCCTACTGACGCGGTCGGAGCCGCCCCCCGGATCCCGCCCCGCGCGGATGATGCCGAGAGCGAACACGTACCATCGGCACCATGACCGTGCCCGAACTGTCCCGCTCCTCCGACCCCGTGACCGGCTCCGACGCCGACGTCGTGCTGCTCGCCGCCCGCCCCGGTGACGACGGCCCCGTCCTCCTCGCGCCCGACGGCTACGGATGGGTCGCGCCGCTGCTCTCACGCCTCGGCGCGAAGGGCGCGGCGGACGAGTTCACGCGCATTCCCGCGCAGGGCGACGGCCCGCAGGTGGTCGCCGTCGTCGGGCTCGGCGACCGAGCGGATGCCGCGGGCCTCCGCCTCGCCGCCGGCGGAGCCGTGCGACAGCTCGCCGGAACGGACTCACTCGCCATCGCGGTGCCCGTCGACGACGCGGACGCCGCGGAGGCCCTCCTCGAGGGCGCCGCGCTCGGCGCCTACGCGTTCTCCGCGTACCGTGCCGAGGCGAAGGAGCCCGTGCGGCGGATCACGCTGCACGCGCGACCTCGACGACGCGCGCCTCGAGCGCGTGCGCTCGGTCGTCGTCGGCGTCGCCCGCACCAAGGACCTCGTGAACACGCCCCCGGCCGATCTCTCCCCCGAGCGGTTCGCCGAGCTCGCGGTCGAGGCGGCGGATGCCGCGGGCGTCGCGTCCCGGGTCTGGGACGAGGCGGCGCTCGAGGCCGACGGGTTCGGCGGGATCCTCGGGGTCGGTCGCGGCTCGAGCCGTGGGCCGAGGCTCGTGCGGCTCGAGTACGCGCCGCCCGGGGCATCCGTGCACCTCGCGCTCGTGGGCAAGGGCATCACGTTCGACTCGGGCGGACTCTCGCTGAAGCCCGGCGCCTCGATGGTCGGCATGAAGAGCGACATGGCCGGAGCGGCGGCGGTGCTGTCGGCGATCGTCGCGCTGGCAGAGCTCGCCGTGCCCGTGCGGGTCACCGGCTGGCTGTGCCTCGCCGAGAACATGCCGTCCGGCACCGCGATCCGCCCGAACGACGTGCTGCGGATCCACGGCGGCACCACGGTCGAGGTGCTCAACACCGACGCGGAGGGGCGTCTCGTGATGGCCGATGCACTCGCCGCCGCGAGTGACGAGCACCCCGACGCGATCGTCGACGTCGCGACGCTGACCGGCGCGCAGGTCGTCGCACTCGGACACCGCATCGCGGGGCTGATGGGCGACGACGAGCTGGTCGACCGCGTGCGCACCGCCGCGGGCGACGTCGATGAGGCCGTCTGGCCGATGCCGCTCCCCCGCGACCTGAAGGCACTGCTGAAGTCGGATGTCGCCGACCTGGCGAACACGAAGCTCGGCATGACCGTGCCGGGCATGCTCCTGGCGGGGGTGTTCCTGCGCGAGTTCGTGGGCTCGAAGGCCGACTCGGAGGACCGGATCCCGTGGGCGCACCTGGACATCGCCGGCCCCGCGTTCAACACCGGCGGGGGCTGGGGATTCACCGGTTCGGGCGGCACGGGAATGGCCGTTCGCACCCTCGTGCGGCTGGGCGAGCAGCTCTCCGCAGGGTAGTAAGGTCGTATGGGCGAGAACGTCGCCCATACAGCCTGCCCCCGACTACGAACCGGCGGCAGTCCGTGTCGCAGATCAATTGCGCAAGGGAGATTGCGGTTGTCCGAGCAGAACTTTGACATTGTCATCCTCGGTGGCGGCAGCGGAGGGTACGCGGCGGCGCTGCGTGCCGTCGAGCTGGGCTTCACCGTCGGCCTGGTCGAGAAGGACAAGCTGGGTGGCACGTGTCTGCACCGCGGGTGCATCCCGACCAAGGCCCTGCTCCACGCGGCCGAGATCGCGGACCACACCCGTGAGTCGGCGAGGTTCGGCGTCCGCTCCACGTTCGAGGGCATCGACGTCGCCGCCGTCACGACCTACCGCGAGAGCATCGTCTCGAGCAAGTTCAAGGGCCTGCAGGGCCTCGTGAAGGCCCGCGGCATCACGGTCATCGAGGGCGAGGGCCGCCTCGTCGCGCCGAACGCCGTGCAGGTCGGCGACGACCGCATCGTCGGCAAGAACATCATCCTCGCCACCGGCTCCTACTCGCGGTCGCTGCCCGGCCTCGAGATCGGCGGTCGGGTCATCACGAGCGAGCAGGCGCTCGAGCTCGACTTCGTGCCCGGCAAGGTCGCCGTGCTCGGCGGCGGCGTCATCGGCGTGGAGTTCGCGAGCGTCTGGAAGTCCTTCGGCGCCGACGTCACGATCATCGAGGCGCTCCCCCACCTCGTGCCCAACGAGGAGGAGTCGGTCTCGAAGCAGCTCGAGCGCGCCTTCCGCAAGCGCGGCATCGAGTACAAGCTCGGCACGCGCTTCCAGGGCGTCACGCAGGACGACAACGGCGTCGTGGTCACGCTCGAGAACGGCGAGACCGTCGAGGCCGAGCTGCTGCTGGTGGCCGTCGGCCGCGGACCCGTCACCCAGGGCCTCGGCTACGACGAGGTCGGCGTCACGATGGACCGCGGCTTCGTCATCACGAACGAGCGCCTCGCCACCAACATCCCCGGCGTCTACGCCGTGGGCGACATCGTTCCCGGCCTCCAGCTCGCGCACCGCGGCTTCCAGCAGGGCATCTTCGTCGCCGAGGAGATCGCCGGCCTCAACCCGATCGTGGTCGAGGACGTCAACATCCCCAAGGTCACGTACTGCGATCCCGAGGTCGCGTCCATCGGCTACACCGAGGCGAAGGCGGGCGAGAAGTTCGGCGCCGACCAGGTCTCGGCCTACGAGTACAACCTCGCCGGCAACGGCAAGAGCCACATCCTCGAGACGAGCGGCTCCATCAAGGTGGTTCGCGTGAACGACGGCCCGGTGGTCGGCGTGCACATGATCGGCGCCCGCGTCGGCGAGCTGATCGGCGAGGCGCAGCTCGCGGTGAACTGGGAGGCGTACCCCGAGGACATCGCCCCCTTCATCCACGCCCACCCGACGCAGAACGAGGCGCTCGGCGAGGCATTCCTGAAGCTCGCCGGCAAGCCGCTCCACGCGCTCTGAGCCGGACCCTGGAAACACGACTGCAATAAGCTAGAAAGCGTCACACGCTGTGAAGGAGACAAGCGCATGAGCGAATCCGTCAGCCTCCCGGCACTCGGGGAGAGTGTCACGGAGGGCACGGTCACCCGCTGGCTGAAGAATGTCGGCGACCGTGTGGAGGTCGACGAGCCGCTGCTCGAAGTGTCGACCGACAAGGTCGACACCGAGATCCCATCGCCGGTGGCCGGAGTGATCGAGGCCATCCTCGTCCAGGAGGACGAGACCGTCGAGGTCGGCACGGCCCTCGTGACCATCGGCGACGGTTCCGGCGCTGCCGCAGAGCCGGCCGCGCCCGCCGAGGCGGCCCCTGCAGCTGAGGCTGCACCGGCTCCTGAGGCTGCGCCCGCAGCGCCGGCCCCTGCGGCTGAGGCCGCGCCGGCACCTGAGGCCGCACCGGCACCTGAGGCTGCGCCCGCCGCTCCGGCACCCGAGGCTGCGCCGCCGCACCGGCACCCGAGGCTGCACCCGCCGCCCGCACCGGCTGCCCGCGGCCGCACCGGCACCCGAGGCCGCGCCCGCCGCGCCCGCACCCGAGGCTGCTCCGGCGGCACCGGCACCCGAGGCCGCGCCGCGCCGGCACCGGCACCCGAGGCTGCGCCCGCCGCACCGGCACCCGAGGCGGCGCCTGCTGCCCCTGCCGCGGCTCCCGCCCCCGCGGCGGCTCCCGCACCTGCGGCCGCTCCGGCCGCCTGCGGCGGCTCCCGCACCTGCGGCCGAGGCGGCGCCCGCAGCGGCTCCGTCGGGCGCGCACGCCGGCACCAGCGGCTACGTGACCCCGATCGTCCGCAAGCTCGCGAACGAGCAGGGCGTCGACCTCGCGAACGTCACCGGCACCGGTGTCGGCGGACGGATCCGCAAGCAGGACGTCATCTCCGCACAGGTGGCACCCGCCGCTCCCGCGGCGGCCGCTGCTCCGACCCGCACGCCGCTCGAGACCTCGCCGCTGCGCGGCACCACGGTCCCGATGACCCGCCTCCGCAAGGTCGTCGCCGAGCGCGCCGTCGTGTCCATGACGTCGACCGCCCAGCTGACCACCGTCGTCGAGGTCGATGTCACCCGCATCGCGCGCCTTCGCGACCGCGCGAAGGGCGCCTTCCTCGAGAAGACCGGCAACAAGCTGTCGTTCCTGCCGTTCTTCGCCCTCGCGGCCGCGGAAGCCCTCCGTGCCTACCCGATCGTCAACTCGACGGTCGACGGCGACAGCATCGTCTACCCGGCGACCGAGAACATGAGCATCGCCGTCGACACCGAGCGTGGCCTCCTGACCCCGGTCATCCGGGACGCAGGCGAGCTCGACATCGCCGGGCTCGCCGCGCAGATCGCCGACCTCGCCGAGCGCACGCGCAACAACCAGCTGAAGCCCGACGAGCTCTCGGGCGGCACGTTCACCCTGACGAACACCGGTTCGCGCGGCGCCCTGTTCGACACGCCGGTGGTGTTCCTCCCGCAGTCGGCGATCCTCGGCACGGGCATCGTCGTGAAGCGTCCGGTCGTGGTGAAGCAGGACGGCGACGACGCGATCGCGATCCGCTCGATGGTCTACCTGGCGCTCTCGTACGACCACCGCATCATCGACGGCGCCGACGCGGCGCGCTTCCTCACGGCGGTCAAGGAGCGCCTCGAGGAGGGCGACTTCGAGTCCGAGCTCGGAATCTAGTCGAACACCTCGCGCAAGCGCCATCCGGCCTCGCCCCTCACCATGAGGAGCGAGGCCGGTTCGCGTCCGGGCTCGGTCGCGGCGCTCACCAGCACGGCCGCGCCCATCTCCGCGGTCACCTCGACCGTCGCCGGATCGAACCGGGTCGCCGTCCGTCGGCGCCCCCTCGCGAGCAGCGGACAACGCCAGCCGATCGGATGCCTCGATCGCCGACCCCGGCTGGACGACCGACTCGAGGCAGGCGAGATCGAGCGTCTCGAAGCACTCCGCGCGACGTTCGAGCAGCCGGCGGGCCGCCGTGACGGGGTCGTCGTCGGTCGAGGCGGACTGATCCCCCTCGCCGACGCCGGATCCGGAGGCAGTCCCCGCCTCCGCTCCGGCGGACGGCGGCGGCGTCGCCGCCGTGGGTTCGGCGGGCGCGACGGCGGGCGATCGGCCGTCGGCGGTCGCGGGCGGCACGAGGGTGAGCAGCACGACGAGCATCCCACCGCCGACCAGTCCGCCGAATGCCAGCGAGCGGCCACGACCTCGCAGGATCGCGAGCAGCCGCCCGCGCCCGCGATCGGCGTGATCCACGTCGGCCGCGGCCGCCACTCGATCGATGAGATCGTCGGGTCCCTGGGCCAACGCGAGCATCCGGCGGAATCCGGCACCGATCGCCGCTCCTCGCGGGTCGTGCGAGGCCGGCGCGTCGGTGAGGCCCGCATCGTCCGCCAGCGGGACGGTGACCCGCGCGGGCAGTTGCTGCTGCCGAACCCGTGCCTCGGAGACCGCTCACCGGCTCGGGAGCAGCCGCCGCGAACAATCGTCGCTCGACCTCTGCTTCGCACGGCTCGAACGGTCGTGCGTCCATGCGCTCGCGGAGGAACGCGAGCGGTGCGGAGAGCGCGCCGGCGGGCGCGACCGCGGCGACGACCTCCTCCATGAGCCCGGCGAGGGCGGCGTGGCCGCTCCGCAACAGGGCCACCCGCTCCGTGCCGTCGGCCGGCAACCGTCGCAGTGCGCCCAGCCCGACGAGTCGCGGACGCCCTGCGTCGTCGAGCAGCACGTCGCTCGCGGCGAGTCGCGCGTGCACGAACCCGTTGCGTGCCAGCTCCGCGACGGCGACCACGATGGGCGCGAGGACGGTGACCGCCTCACCGGGACTCAGCGTGCGCTCGGCGAGGATCCGCGAGAGCGCGGGACCGCCGAGGCGCTCGACCACCAGGCAGCATCGGCCGTCGTCGAGCGTCGCGAGGTCGAGGAGATCAGGCAGCGTGCCCGAGGCATCCGCCGACATCGCCTCGACCTCGGTGGTGATGGTCTCCCCCGGAACGTCGGAATCGTAGACACGGAGCACCACGAGGCGCGGAGCCCGTGCCGTCGACAGCCCCACCGTCGCCGCCCACGACTTCACGGGTACTGGGCGGCGCCTTGGGCTCGTGGTCGTCGGCCACGGCGAGGTACACATCGGCCCGCTCCCCTGAGGCGATCCGCCGCAGCAGCCGATAGCCGACCAGCCTGCCCTCGAGCGATCGCGGCAGCGCGGCGGTGCCGGGCTCGGACGACGCGGCGTGGTCACGGCGTGGACGGCGGCTCATACCGTCATGCTTCAGCAGCGACCCGGGCTCGGCGCTCGGTCCGCGCCGGGGTCGACCTCGCGCACGACGGCGGAGGGTGTGGAGGACGGGTCGCAGGAGCTGCACGACGGCGTGCCGCGGCATCCGACGACGCACCTAGACTGGACGCCATGCTCGACTTCGTCGTCGCGGGGCTAAGCGCCAACTCCGTGCCGTACATCGAGGGTCTCGACCTTCAGCGCGCCGTCCATCGCGCGGTCGTCGCGGGCGAACGCCCCGACACCGTCATCCTCCTGGAACACCCCTCCGTCTACACCGCCGGAAAGCGCACCGCGCCCGACGAACGGCCCACCGACGGAACCCCCGTCGTCGACGTCGACCGCGGCGGCAAGATCACGTGGCACGGCCCGGGTCAGCTCGTCGGCTACCCGATCCTCCACCTCGCCGAGCCGATCGACGTGGTCGGCTACGTGCGCCGGCTCGAGGGCATCCTCATCGACGTCCTCGCCGAGCTCGGCGTCGACGGACGCCGGGTCGACGGACGCTCGGGCGTGTGGGTCGGCGAGCCCGGCCGCGAGAACAAGATCGCGGCCATCGGCATCCGCGTCGCCGACGGCGTCACGATGCACGGCTTCGCGCTCAACTGCAGCAACTCGCTCGAGCCCTACGCGAAGATCGTCGCGTGCGGCATCCGCGATGCCGGCGTCACGACCATCACCCGCGAGCTCGGCCACGACGTCACCCCCGAGGACCTGGTCGCGCCGATCACGCGGCGGTTCCTGGCCGAGGCCGAGGCGGCGGTCGCCGCATGAGCGCCGCACCCGAGGGGCGCCGGATGCTGCGCCTCGAGGTCCGCAACGCCCAGACGCCGATCGAGCGCAAGCCCGAGTGGATCAAGACCCGGGCGAAGATGGGACCCGAGTACCGGCAGCTGCAGCAGCTCGTGAAGAGCGAGGAGCTGCACACCGTGTGCCAGGAGGCCGGCTGCCCGAACATCTACGAGTGCTGGGAGGACCGGGAGGCGACGTTCCTCATCGGCGGCTCGCAGTGCACCCGCCGCTGCGACTTCTGCCAGATCGACACCGGCAAGCCCGCCGACTACGACGTCGACGAGCCGCGCCGCGTCGCCGAGTCGGTCGTGCGGATGCAGCTGCGCTACTCGACCGTCACGGGCGTCGCCCGCGACGACCTGCCCGACGAGGGCGCGTGGCTCTACGCGGAGACGATCCGCGAGATCCACCGCCAGTCCCCCGGAACCGGCGTGGAGATCCTCGTGCCCGACTTCTCGGGCAACCCCGACCACCTCGGTGAGGTGTTCTCGGCGCAGCCCGAGGTGTTCGCGCACAACGTCGAGACGGTGCCGCGCATCTTCAAGCGCATCCGACCGGCGTTCCGCTACGAGCGCTCGCTCGACGTGATCACCCAGGGCCGCGACGCGGGCCTGATCACCAAGTCGAACCTCATCCTCGGCATGGGCGAGGAGCGCGAAGAGGTCTCGCAGGCCCTGCGCGACCTGCACGACGCCGGCACCGACATCATCACCATCACGCAGTACCTGCGCCCGAGTCCGCGCCACCTGCCCGTCGATCGCTGGGTGCGGCCCGAGGAGTTCGTCGAGCTGAAGGAGGAGGCCGAGGAGATCGGGTTCCTCGGCGTGCTCGCAGGTCCGCTGGTGCGCTCGTCGTACCGTGCCGGTCGCCTGTGGGCGCAGTCGATGCACGCGAAGGGCGCGTGACCTGCCCGCATCGCTGTCGCATCTCGCCGACACCTCGCTCGGGTTCGCGCAGGCGGTGGGCTGACGCATCCGGATGCCGCCTCCGCCCATCGAGAACACGGTCGGAGGCGGCCCCCGCCGCCGGTATCCTTGTGACCATGGCACGCACGAAGGACAAGGCGTCCGCTCCGAAGGAGCCCGGCCGCATGAAGCAGATGTGGCAGGTCTTCCAGATGACCCGCCGCTACGATTCGAGCGCGCAGTGGCTCATGCTCCTCGGATTCCTCGCCCCCGTGCTCGTCGGCCTCGGCCTCGCGCTCTGGCTCGGCGAGGGCAACGGCTTCACGATCGCGCTGTGGGTCGTCGCCGGCGTGCTCGCCGGCGTGCTGATCGCGCTGCTCATCCTCGGGCGACGCGCCGAGCGCGCCGCCTACGCCCAGATCGAGGGCCAGCCCGGCGCGGTCGGCGCCGTGCTCCGCAGCGGCCTGCGCGGCGGCTGGGTCGGCAACGAGATGCCGGTCGCCGTGAACGGCAAGACGCAGGACGCGGTCTACCGTGCCGTCGGTCGAGGCGGTGTCGCGCTCATCAGCGAGGGCCCCGTCACGCGCACGAAGCGCATGCTCGACGACGAGCAGCGCAAGGTCGCCCGCATCCTGCCGAACGTGCCCGTCACGCTGATCTCGGTCGGCCACGACGAGGGCTCGATCGAGCTCCACCGCCTCCCGGCGACGCTCCGCAAGACGAAGCGCACGCTCACCAAGCCCGAGGTGCTCGCGGTGTCGAATCGGCTCAACTCGCTCCAGACCTCGCTGCCGATCCCCAAGGGCATCGACCCGATGAAGGCGCGGCCGCAGCGCGGCAAGATGCGCTGAGCCCGCACGACTCGAGATGCGGCATCCGTCGTTCGACGGATGCCGCATCGGCGTCTCAGGAGCGGATCAGGACCGTGCCGGCGCACCTTGTCGTGGAAGCCGCGCTGGTCGGAGTCCCACACGAGCGCGGGGATCGACGATGATGAGCAGCAGCGTGCGCACGACCGGTCGCCAGAGGCCGACCCACCCTCCGGTGAGCGGCACCACGCGCATGCCGGTGAGGCGGTGGCCGACGCTGCCCCCGATCGTCGGGATGAAGACGACCTGCATGAGCGCGAAGATCGCGAGGGTCAGCCAGGAGTGCAGCAGCGAGCTGTACGGGGCGAAGAGCAGCGCGATCAGGAGCGCCGCCGCCCAGTCGATGGCGATCGCGCCGATGCGCCGGCCGACGCGGCCCACGGATCCGGGACCGGAATCGGGCAGGCCCAGCCGCTCCCCCGGCCACCGGCTCGGCTCGAGGTCGCCGAAGGTTCGGGGTGTCGCATCAGGCATCCGACGAGTCTACCGACCCGGACTGCGCGTAACATGGCGGAAACATTCGCGTCATGGCAGGGAAACCGCGGCCGGATAGCGTCACTGAAGGCTGTGCACGTCCGTCCGGTCCCACCCGCCCCTCTTGGAGATTCCGTCACATGTTCAGTGATTCGTCTGAAGTGCTCAAGTTCATCAAGGAGACGGATGTCAAGTTCCTCGACATCCGCTTCACCGACCTCCCGGGTGTGCAGCAGCACTTCAACATCCCGGCGTCGACCGTCGACGAGGAGTTCTTCACGGTCGGCCAGCTGTTCGACGGTTCGTCGATCCGCGGCTTCGCGTCGATCCACGAGTCCGACATGCAGCTGATCCCGGATGTCTCCACGGCATACGTCGACCCCTTCCGCGCCGAGCGCACGCTCGTGATGGTCTTCGACATCTACAACCCGCGCAACGGCGAGATCTACGCGAAGGACCCGCGCCAGGTCGCGAAGAAGGCCGAGAAGTACCTCGCGTCGACCGGCATCGCCGACACCGCGTACTTCGCCCCCGAGGCCGAGTTCTACATCTTCGACGACGTGCGCTACGAGGTGAAGCAGAACTCGAGCTTCTACTCCGTCGACTCCGAGGAGGGCGCGTGGAACTCGGGCCGCACCGAGGAGGGCGGCAACCTGGGCAACAAGACGCCCTACAAGGGCGGCTACTTCCCGGTCTCGCCCGTCGACAAGCAGGCCGACCTGCGCGACGACATCTCGCTGAAGCTCATCGACGCCGGACTCATCCTCGAGCGTGCCCACCACGAGGTCGGCACCGGCGGCCAGGCCGAGATCAACTACCGCTTCGACACGATGGTGCACGCGGCCGACGACATCCTGAAGTTCAAGTACATCGTCAAGAACACCGCCGACCAGTGGGGCAAGACCGCCACGTTCATGCCGAAGCCGCTCTTCGGCGACAACGGCTCGGGCATGCACACCCACCAGTCGCTGTGGAACGACGGCACGCCGCTCTTCTACGACGAGGCCGGCTACGGCGGTCTCTCCGACCTCGCGCGCTGGTACATCGGCGGCATCCTGCGGCACGCGCCGGCCCTGCTGGCGTTCACGAACCCGACCGTGAACTCCTACCACCGCCTCGTGCCGGGCTTCGAGGCGCCGGTCAACCTGGTCTACTCGGCGGGCAACCGCTCGGCGGCCATCCGCATCCCGATCACGGGCACGAACCCCAAGGCCAAGCGCATCGAGTTCCGCGCGCCGGATGCCTCGGGCAACCCGTACCTCGCGTTCGCCGCGCAGCTCATGGCGGGCCTCGACGGCATCAAGAACCGCATCGAGCCGCACGAGCCGGTCGACAAGGACCTCTACGAGCTCCCGCCCGAGGAGGCCAAGTCGATCCCCCAGGTGCCGGGCTCGCTCGACGCCGTGCTCGACGCGCTCGAGGCCGACCACGACTTCCTCCTCGAGGGCGGCGTGTTCACCAAGGAGCTCATCGAGACCTGGATCGACTACAAGCGCGAGAAGGAGCTCAAGCCCCTCGCCCAGCGCCCGCACCCGTTCGAGTACGAGCTGTACTTCGGCGTCTGAGGCCCCACCCCTGCAATCCCGGAAGGGCCCGCATCGCTTCGGCGGTGCGGGCCCTTCCGCGTTGCAGGCGCGCGAGGCGGCTGTGCACATCGCGGTCCGCGCCGGACACGTCCGTCGCGGTGGTCCCGATCAGCCCGTGGTGGGCTCGCGACGCGGCTCCACGCCGTAGAAGCCGCGCTCGAACACCGCGCGAGCGCGACGCGTGACCTGGAGGTACTCGTGCTCGAGGCGGGTCGCCGAGCCCGGCGGGTAGCCCATGATCCGGGCGACGCCCTCGAGCTGGGAGCGCTCGACCGGCAGCACGTCGGTCGTGCGGTCGAGCCACAGGGTGAGCGCCGACCGCGCTCGGGAGGCGAACACCCACGCGGCGCGGAGCGTGCGCGCGTCGCCGGCGGTGATGAGGCCGTGCTCCACGGCCGCCGCCAGTGCGTCGAGCGTCGACGGCGTGCGCAGCGACGGCTCCTCCGCACCGTGCTCGAGCTGCACCAGCTGCACGAACCACTCGACGTCGGAGAGGGACCCGCGACCCAGCTTGAGGTGCCGGGTCGGGTCGGCCCCCTGCGGCAGCCGCTCGTTCTCGACGCGCGCCTTGATGCGCTTGACCTCGCGGATGTCCTGCTCGGAGATCGCCTGCGGGTAGCGCACGGTGTCGGCCAGCTCGATGAAGTCGTGGATCAGGGCGTCGTCGCCCGCGACGCCGCGGGCGCGGAGCAGTGCCTGCGCCTCCCACGTGAGCGACCAGCGCGCGTAGTACGCCCGGTACGCGTCGAGCGACCGGGCGACGACGCCGTTGCGTCCCTCGGGGCGGAGGTCGGCGTCGAGCTCGAACGGCAGTCGCGCGTCCTCGCTCAGCCGGACGAGCTCCGAGACGATGCGAAGCGCACGGCTCTGCGCCGCTCCCGACTCCGCATCCAGCGGCCGGAAGACGTAGACGATGTCGGCGTCGGAGCCGATGCCGAGCTCGCGTCCGCCGAACCGGCCCATGCCGATCACCGCGAACTCGATGCCGTCGGGCTCTGCGCCCCTGATCGCGGTGACGAGCGCCGAGATGTGGCTCTGCGAGACGTCGGAGAGCCCGTGTCCGAGCTCCTCGACGGTGCAGACGTCGAGGATCGCCGACAGGGCCAGCCGGAGCACCTCGCGGCGACGGATGGCACGGATGACCTTCGCGGCCGCGTCCGCGTCGCCGTGCCGGCGGAGCACCGCCCGCTTCTCGTCGTCGAGCGCGGCGAGCGATCGTGGTCGCAGCTCGTCGAGGTCCTCGAGCCAGGCGACCGCCTCGGGGGTGCGCTCCAGCAGCTCGCCGGCGAACCGCGAACCCGAGAGCACGCGGGTGAGGCGGAGCGCGGCATCCGACGAGTCGCGGAGCAGCCGCAGGTACCAGTGGGTGGTGCCGAGCGTGTCGCTCAATCGACGGAACGAGAGCAGCCCGTAGTCGGGGTCGGAGCCGTCGGCGAACCAGGAGATGAGCACGGGCATGAGGTGCCGCTGGATGGTCGCTCGACGCGAGACCCCCGCGGTCAGGGCGCCGATGTGGGACAGCGCGCCCTTGGGGTCGCGGAAGCCGATCGCCGCGAGCCGGGCCTCGGCCTGCTCGCTCGTGAGCTCGAGCCCGCTCGCGGGCAGCGCGGCCACGGCCGACAGGAGCGGCCGGTAGAACAGGCGCTCGTGCAGGCCCCGCACGCGATGGCGCGTGGTCTGCCACAGCGAGGTGAGGCCGCCGGCGTCGCGCGCCAGCCCGGACGAGCGCGCGAGCGTGCGGAGCTCCGCGTCGCCGCGCGGCATGAGGTGCGTGCGGCGGAGCCGTTCGAGCTGGAGCCGGTGCTCCAGCACGCGCAGGATGCGGTAGTCGCGTGCGAACTCCGCCGCCTCCTCGCGGCCGACGTAGCCGTGCTCGGCGAGGGCCGCCAGGGCGGGCAGGGTGCCCGGCTGGCGGATCGCGGCATCCGTTGCGCCGTGCACCAGCTGCAGGAGCTGCACGGTGAACTCGATGTCGCGCAGGCCGCCGGGGCCGAGCTTCACCTGCACCTCGACCTCGGCGGCGGGGATGTGCTCGGTGACCCGTTCGCGCATGCGCTGCACCGACTCGACGAAGCCGTCGCGGCTCGAGCTCGCCCACACCTTGGGCGCCACACCCGCGGCGTAGCGGTCGCCGAGCTCGGGGTCGCCGGCGAGCGGTCGTGCCTTCAGGAGCGCCTGGAACTCCCAGCTCTTCGCCCAGCGGTCGTAGTACTGGAGGTGCGACTCGAGGGTGCGCACCAATGCGCCGTCCTTGCCCTCGGGCCGCAGGTTCGGGTCGACCTCCCAGAGGGGCGGTTCGATGCCGGGCTCCGAGATCACCCGCATCGCGATCATCGCGAGACGGGTCGCGATGTCGAGCGCCCGCGGGGTGGCGACGAGCTCCTCGTCGGCCGACTCGGCGACGAAGATCACGTCGACGTCGCTCACGTAGTTGAGCTCGCGGGCGCCCGCCTTGCCCATGCCGATGACCGCGAGGCGCGTCGCGGCGACCTCCGCCGCGGGATACCGGCCGGGACCGGCCGGCTCGCCCTCGGCTCGGGCGGTCGCGCGGCGGGCCGCCTCGATCGCGGCGTCGAGCGTCGCCCCGGCGAGGTCGGCGAGTCCCGAGGCGACCGAGTCGACCGCCTCGATCGCGTCGGGGCGGGTCAGGTCGTACACCGCGATGCCGGCGAGCAGCCGACGGTAGCGCACCCGGATGGCGGATGCCGCCGCCTCGAGGTACCGCGCGGCGGGCACGTCCACCTCGTCGAGCGCCGCGAGCATCACGGTGCGTGCATCCTCGGTGGCGAGCGGCGGCATCGGCACCTGCTGCAGCACGGCGATCTCTCGCGGATGCCGCATCAGGAAGTCGGCGAACCCCCGCGACGCCCCGAGCAGCAACGCCATCCGCTCGGCCGAGGCGTCCTGGCCGAGGACCGCCGCGACCTCGTGCGGCGCGCGCTCCTGGAGTCGGCGGGCCGCGACGAGCGCCTCGTCGGGATCGCCGGCGTGCGTGAACGCCGCGAGCAGCCGATCCTCGTCGACACCGGTCGCCCCGGCGAGGGCCTCGAGTCCCGCGGCGGCGCCGCCGAGGTCGTCGAATCCCGCCCGTGCGAGTCGTCCGAGGGTCTGCGCCTGGCGTGACATCCGGTGCTGGTCAGAGGATCTCGAGGTTGCGCTGCAACTCGAAGGGCGTCACCTGCGAGCGGTAGTCGCGCCACTCGGAGCGCTTGTTGGCGAGCACGAAGTTGAACACCTGCTCGCCGAGCGTCTCGGCGACGAGCTCGGATTCCTCCATGTAGCTCGATGGCGTGGTCGAGGCTGGCCGGCAGCGGGTGGTAGCCGAGCGCGCGGCGTTCGCTGTCGGTCAGGGCCCAGACGTCGTCCTCGGCCTCGGGCGGCAGCTCGTACCCCTCCTCGATGCCCTTCATGCCCGCCGCGAGCAGCAGCGAGAACGCGAGGTACGGGTTGGCGGCCGAGTCGATCGCGCGGTACTCGACGCGGGCGCTCTGCCCCTTGTTGGGCTTGTAGAGCGGCACCCGCACGAGCGCGGAGCGGTTGTTGTGGCCCCAGCAGATGAAGCTGGGCGCCTCGTCGCCGCCCCAGAGCCGCTTGTACGAGTTCACGAACTGGTTCGTGACCGCCGAGATCTCGTTGGCGTGCCGGAGGAGGCCGGCGATGAACTGGCGGCCGATCTTCGACAGCTGGTACTGCGAGCCCGCCTCGTAGAAGGCGTTCGCGTCGCCCTCGAACAGCGACAGGTGGGTGTGCATGCCGCTGCCGGGATACTGCGAGAACGGCTTCGGCATGAAGGTCGCGTACACGCCCTGCTCGATCGCCACCTCCTTGATCACCGTGCGGAACGTCATGATGTTGTCGGCCGTCGTGAGGGCGTCGGCGTAGCGCAGGTCGATCTCGTTCTGGCCGGGCCCCGCCTCGTGGTGGCTGAACTCCACCGAGATGCCCAGGTCTTCGAGCATGCGCACGCTGCGGCGGCGGAAGTCGTGCGCGGTGCCGCCGGGCACGTTGTCGAAGTAGCCGGCGGAGTCGACCGGCACCGGCCCCTCCTCGCCGTACTTCGACGAGCGCAGCAGGTAGAACTCGATCTCGGGGTGCGTGTAGAACGTGAAGCCCCGATCCGCCGCCCGTGCGAGCGTGCGCTTGAGCACGTTGCGGGGGTCGGCGACGGCGGGCTCCCCGTCGGGCGTGGTGATGTCGCAGAACATGCGCGCCGTCGGGATCGATGTCGCCCCGCCACGGGAGCGTCTGGAACGTCGTGGGGTCGGGGTACGCGAGCAGGTCGGATTCGAAGGAGCGGCTCAACCCCTCGATCGCGGAGCCGTCGAACCCGATCCCCTCGGTGAACGCCCCCTCGACCTCGGCCGGGGCGATCGCCACCGACTTCAGCGTGCCGACGACGTCGGTGAACCAGAGCCTGACGAACTTGACTCCTCGTTCCTCGATGGTCCGGAGAACGAAGTCGCGCTGCTTATCCATCCACACCCTCTCTCGCACCTCTCAGGGTAGCGGCTCGGCGACCGCGGGGGCGCCGACGCCGGATGCCGCGTGTGCCAGACTGGCGACATGTCAGAGCAGCCCGTGAACGACGCAGCTTCCGAGACCTCGAACCCGGCCTCGGCCACCGCCGAGACGAACCCGTACGGCGGCGCCGCGGCATCCGGCGGACCGAAGCGCGTGCGCACCCGCCACTTCCAGAACGCGAAGCGCGAGGGCATCAAGATCACGGGGCTCACGAGCTACGACCAGCTCACCGCGCGCATCTTCGACGAGGCCGGCATCGACTTCCTGCTCGTGGGCGACTCGGCCGGCAACAACGTGTTCGGCTACGAGACCACGCTCCCGGTCAAGGTCGACGACCTGATCCCGCTCACGCGCGCCGTGGCGGGCGCGGTGAAGCGCGCGTTCGTCGTGGCCGACATGCCGTTCGGGTCCTACGAGAACGGTCCCGAGGAGGCCCTGCACACCGCCGTCCGGTTCATGAAGGAGACGGGCGCGCACGCCGTGAAGCTCGAGGGCGGCGAACGCAGCCACAAGCAGATCCGGCGCATCGTCGGCGCGGGCATCCCGGTCATGGCGCACATCGGCTACACCCCGCAGAGCGAGCACGGGCTCGGCGGCCACGTCATCCAGGGTCGCGGCGAGGGCGTCAAGCAGCTCCTCGCCGACGCGAAGTCCGTGCAGGAGGCCGGCGCCTTCGCGGTGGTGCTCGAGATGGTGCCGGCGGATGCCGCGCGGCAGGTCACCGAGCTCCTCGAGATCCCCACCATCAGCGTGGGCGCGGGGCCGCACACCGACGGCCAGCTGCTCGTGTGGACCGACTGGGCCGGACTCACGATCGGACGCGTGCCGAAGTTCGTGAAGCAGTACGCCGACCTGGCGGGGATCCTCAGCAAGGCGGCCGGCGAATGGCGCGACGACGTCGAGTCGGGCAGCTACCCGAACGCCGAGCACAGCTACGAGTAGCCGGAGCGAGGTCTCGATACGGCCGCTGCGCGGCCCTCGACCGCCGGGAGTCAGTCCTCGGCGGCCTCCTCCTCGGCCCACTTCGCGCTGTTCGCGCGCAGGATCTCGAGCGCCCGCTCGGCCTCGGCGCGCGTCTCGAACGGGCCGACCCGATCGACCGACGGCGACACGAATCCCTGCTCCACCTCACCGGTGTGCATGTTGTACCAGAACTGGTGCTCCACATCCTCGGCCATAGGCTGATCCTATGCCCAAGGATGCCGCCGGCCACCTGATCCCCGGACGCCTGTCGCCGACCCGCGCCGTCCCCGCATCCATCGCCCGTCCCGAGTACGTGGGCCGGCGTGCGCCCGCCGAGAACCACGCCGGCGACACGTACACGCCCGACGAGGTGGAGCGGATCCGCGCCGCGGGACGGATCGCGGCGCGGGCGATCGAGGCCGCGGCATCCGCCATCAGGCCGGGGGTCACCACCGACGAGCTCGACCGCATCGCGCACGAGTACGTGGTCGCGCACGGCGCGTACCCCTCGACGCTCGGCTACCGCGGCTACCCGAAGTCCTCGTGCACGTCGGTCAACGAGGTGATCTGCCACGGCATCCCCGACGACACGGTGCTCGACGACGGCGACCTCGTGAACATCGACGTCACCGCGTACCTCGACGGGTACCACGGCGACCTCAACCACACCTTCCTCGTCGGAGCCGTGAGCGAGGAGGCCGCCCTGCTCGTCGAGCGCACCCGCGAGGCGCTCGCCCGCGGCATCCGCGCCGTCGCACCCGGTCGACAGGTGAACGTCATCGGCCGCGCGATCGAGGCGTACGCGAAGCGGTTCGGCTACGGCGTGGTGCGCGACTACACCGGCCACGGGGTCGGCCGCGCGTTCCACACGGGCCTCGTCATCCCCCACTACGACGCGCCCGAGTTCGACACGGTCATGGAGCCCGGCATGGTGTTCACGATCGAGCCGATGCTCACGCTCGGCACGATCGAGTGGGACGTGTGGGACGACGACTGGACGGTCGTCACGCGCGACCGGGAGCTCACCGCGCAGTTCGAGCACACGCTCGTGGTCACCGAGCGGGGCGCGGAGATCCTGACCCTCCCCTGAGAGTCGCCCGTGCGACGCGCGATAGTGTGGCGCCATGGCGACTGAGCACGCGATCGGCATCGACATCGGCGGCACGGGCATCAAGGGGGCGGTCATCGATCTCGCGACCGGCGAGCTCGTCACGGAGCGTCGCAAGGTGCGCACCCCCGAGGGCGCGCAGGCCCGCCGACCTCCTGCGCGCGACCGAGGAGCTGCTCACGACGATCGACGCGATGGTCGGGGGCCCGAAGCTGCCGCTCGGCGTCTGCTTCCCCGCGATCGTCAAGCGCGGGCGCACGCTGTCGGCGGCGAACATCTCGAAGGAGTGGATCGGGCTGCCCGCCGAGGAGCTCTTCGAGGAGACGCTCGGACGCGACATCCACTTCATCAACGACGCGGATGCCGCCGGCTACGCCGAGTCGCGCTTCGGCGCGGCGGCGGGCGTCGACGGGCTCGTGATCCTCACGACGCTCGGCACCGGCATCGGATCGGCGCTCATCTACGACGGCGTGCTCGTGCCGAACTCCGAGCTCGGGCACCTCGAGATCGACGGCCACGACGCCGAGAGCCGCGCCGCGTACTCGGCGAGGGAGCGGGAGGAGCTGACCTGGGAGAAGTGGGCGAAGCGCCTGCAGCGCTACTACTCGCACGTCGAGTTCATCTTCTCCCCCGACCTGTTCGTGGTCGGCGGGGGCGTCTCGAAGCACCATGAGGAGTTCCTGCCGCTCCTCGACCTGAAGACCCCGATCGTGCCGGCCGTGCATCGCAACAACGCGGGCATCCTGGGCGCCGCGGCGCTGGCGATCCGGTAGGGGCGAGCGGGCCGGCTGATACGCCGGGTTCTGTTCACCGGGCGCTTGCGCGACACCGGCTGGACGGCCATCTCTCTCGGAGCTGCGTTGCCGCAGCCCTCCAGCGGCCTACCCGGGAACGGGACGGGCCGCCCCATCGTTCCCTGTCTGGCCTTGCTCCGGACGAGGTTTACCGAGCCGACCGCGTCACCGCGGCCGCTGGTGGGCTCTTACCCCACCGTTTCACCCTTACCCCCGGCTCGCGCCCGAGGCGGTCTGCTTTCTGTGGCACTGTCTCGCGGGTTGCCCCGGGTGGGTGTTACCCACCGTCCTGCCCTGCGGAGCCCGGACGTTCCTCGGCATCCGATCGCTCGGATGACGCGACCGTCTTGCCGACCCGCTCGCCCTCTCAGGCTACAGGCCGCAGGTGCGGCCCGCGTCCACGTCGGCCGTTCAGATGCCCGACTCGTCGGTGCGCACCAGGATGCGGTCGCACTCGGGACAGAGGAGGACGTCGTCGGGTGCCGCGCGCCGCACGTTCTCGAAGGCGGAACCCGTGAGCGTGATCGTGCATCCGCCGCACGCGCGATGGCTCAGCAGGGCGGCGCCGACTCCCCCGCCGCGGACGCGGCGCTGCTCGTAGAGCGCGAGCAGGTCGGCCGGAATGCCGCCCGCGACGACGCCGCGGTCGCGCTCGGCCGCGTCGCGCTCGGTCGCGAGGCCGGCCGCAGCGTCGTCGCGCTCGGACTCGAGGGTCGCGACCTCGGCCGCGATCGTCGCGCGCTCGGCGTCGATGCCCGCGACCGCCGCCTCGGCCGTCTCCACGCGCTCCATGACGACGAGCTCCTGGTCCTCGAGGTCGGAGAGGCGCTTGGCGAGCGAGGCGAGCTCGGACTCGAGCGCGGCGACGTCCTTCACCGAGGAGGTGTGCTGCAGTCGATCGCCGTCGCGTGCGATGCGCGCCTCGACCACGGCGACGTCCGACTCGAGGCGCTTCAGCTCGGCGCGGGCGTCCTCGAGGCCGCCGATCGCCTCCGCACGCGTGCCGCGCACCGCGGTGTCGCGCGTGGCGAGCTCGGCGAGCGGCGCCGCCTGCGGCAGGGACCCGAGGCGATGGGCGAGCTGCTGCAGGCGGGTGTCGAGGGACTGGAGCCGCAGCAGTTCCTGCTGTTCGGCGGGGCTTGCCTTCACGTGGTGCTCCTCGTGGGGGACGGGGTGGAAGTGGTCATCATTGCACGACCTGGAAGTCCCACGGGTCGGTGCGGAGCTCGCTGACGCGCACGTCGAGCTCGGGGTGGGCCGCGCGGAGCTCGGCGGCCGCGGCGTCGAGCCAGAGCCACTCGCTCGCCCAGTGCGACACGTCGATGAGGGCGGGACCGCCTCCCACGAGCGCCTGCTCGCGGGCCTCGGATGCCGGGTGGTGCCGCAGGTCGGCGGTGATGTACACGTCGGCGGCCCGCACGGCGGGGTCGCCGAGCAGCGAGTCGCCGGCGCCGCCGCAGAGCGCGACCGTCTCGACGAGGTCGTCGTACCCGCCGGCGGCGCGGACCCCGGTCGCGGTGGGCGGCAGCAGGTCGGCGAGCAGGCGCGCGAGGCGGCCGAGCGTGGTGGGCTCGGGCAGTCGGCCGACGCGGCCGAGGCCGAGGGCCGGGTCGGCGCCCGGCACGATCGGGCGGAGGTCGACGAGGCCGAGTCGCGCGGCGAGGACCGCGGAGGTGCCGCGCTCGACGACGTCGGCGTTGGTGTGCGCGGCGAGCAGCGCGCAGTCCGCGCGGATGAGCCGCGCCAGCAGCGCGCCCTTGTAGCGGTCCTCCGCGATGCTCGTGACGCCCCGGAGGAGGAGCGGATGATGCGCGATGAGCAGGTCGGCGTCGAGCCCGATCGCCTCGTCGACGGTCGCGCCGACGGCGTCGACGGCGAGGAGCACGCGCTCCACCGCGGCATCCGGATCGCCGGTGACGAGGCCGGGGGCATCCCACGGCTCTGCGCCCTCGACCGGCCAGAGTCGATCGATCGTCGTCATGACCTCGGCGAGAACGGCTGGCACGCGCCCAAGCCTAGCGTCGCAGCGCACGGGCCGGATCGGGACGGAGTGAGTGGGCCCTGCCGGGCTCGAACCGACGACATCCACGGTGTAAACGTGGCGCTCTACCAACTGAGCTAAAGGCCCACGCGCGCGTCCGGGCTGGACGCCCACGCCGCGCGGCGCACGCCCATGCTATCGGAGCGTCCATAGACTCCTGCGCATGGAGCCGGTGACGCAGCATGCGAGCCGCACCGCCGCCCCCGAGTACCGGTGGCCGGCGGTGGGGGCGCTGCTCGTCGCGCTCGCGCTCTACGCGTTCCTGCCGAACGAGCTCGTCGGCGTCCAGCGGTTCGTCGTCGTCGGCGCCGGGATCCTGCTGCTCGTCCCGCTCTTCATCGTGAATCCGCACCGGCTCACCCGTCAGACGACCTGGTCGAGGGTCCTGTCCGTCTCCCTCGCGCTGGTCCTGGTGCTGGCCAACCAGGTGACGCTCGTGATCCTCGTGTTCAAGCTGGTCAGCGGCCCGCACGAGGCTCCGGGCATCCTGCTCGCCGCCCTGCAGGTCTGGGTCGCGAACGTGATCGGGTTCGCGCTGCTCTACTGGGAGATCGATCGCGGCGGTCCCGGTCGTGCGCACGACGTGGGCGAGGACCGAGCTGCCCGCGGCGGACCTCCGGTTCTCCCAGGACGAGGACGCGGACGCGATCGACGAGGTCGCGAAGGGCTCGGCGGCGAAGGCGGACTGGACTCCACGGTTCGTCGACTACTTCTACACCTCGCTCTCGAACACGATGGCGTTCAGCGCGAGCGACGCGATGCCGCTGCGACAGCGCACGAAGCTCCTCATGGGCCTGCAGGCCTTCGGCGGGTTCGTGATCCTCGCGCTCGTCATCGCCCGCTCGGTGGGCATCCTCGACTATCGATGAGCGGATGCCGCGGCATCCGCTCAGGTCGCGAGCGCCGCGCGGTACTGCTCGAGGGTGCGCGCCTCCCCCGGCGCGGTCGCGAAGCTCGAGCGGATGACGCCGTCGACGTCGATCACGAACGTCGCCCGGTTCGCGTAGCCGCGCTCCTCGACGAACGCGCCGTAGGCGCGCGCCACCTCGCCGTGCGGCCAGAAGTCCGCGAGCAGGGGGAAGTCGTACCCCTGCTCCTCGGCCCACGCCCGGAGCGAGTGCTTCGAGTCGACCGAGACCGCGACGAGCTCGGAGCCGGCCTCGGCGAACAGGTCGAGGTGGTCGCGCAGCTCGCAGAGCTCGCCCTGGCAGGTGCGCGAGAACGCGAGCGGGAAGAAGACCAGCGTCACCGGCGACGACGCCGCGGAAGTCGCTGAGGGCGACCGTCTGGCCGAACTGGTTCGGGAGCGCGAAGTCGGGCGCCACGGTGCCGGGCTCGAGGATCATCGTGGTTCGGCTCCCGGGTGTTCGTGCGGCATCGACGGCGCCCAGCCTAGCCCCGACGTGGGAGGCATAGAATCACTAGGATGGCGTGGTGCCACGCGACCGTGATCCGGTCCCTCCGTCGTGCGCACGCCCCACACCCGCAGGCAGGACCTGCTGAAGAGAGAGGTCGAGTGTGACTGTCAACGACCAGGACCCCTACTCGGTCGAGGCGATGGACTCCGATCCCGACGAGACATCCGAATGGGCCGAATCCCTCGACGCTCTCGTCGCAGAGAAGGGGCACCAGCGCGGGCGCGAGATCATGCTCAGCCTGCTGAAGCGCTCGAAGGAGCTGCACCTCGGCGTGCCGATGGTCCCCACGACCGACTACCTCAACACGATCGCGCCCGAGAACGAGCCCGAGTTCCCCGGTGACGAGGAGGTCGAGCGCCGCTACCGCGCGTGGATCCGCTGGAACGCGGCCATGCTCGTGCACCGCGCGCAGCGCCCGGGCATCGCGGTCGGCGGCCACATCTCGACGTACGCGTCGTCCGCCGCCCTCTACGAGGTCGGCTTCAACCACTTCTTCCGCGGCCAGGACCACCCCGGCGGCGGCGACCAGATCTTCATCCAGGGCCACGCCTCCCCCGGCACGTACGCCCGCGCCTTCCTCGAGGGCCGCCTGGGCGCCGACCAGCTCGACGGCTTCCGCCAGGAGAAGTCGCACGCCCCCAACGGCCTGTCGTCGTACCCGCACCCGCGGCTCATGCCCGAGTTCTGGCAGTTCCCGACGGTCTCGATGGGCCTCGGCCCGATCAACGCGATCTACCAGGCGCAGGCCAACCGGTACCTCACCAACCGCGGCATCAAGGACGCGTCCGACCAGCAGCGTGTGGGCGTTCCTCGGCGACGGCGAGATGGACGAGGTCGAGAGCCGCGGCCAGCTGCAGGTGGCCGCGAACGAGGGCCTCGACAACCTCACGTTCGTCATCAACTGCAACCTCCAGCGCCTCGACGGCCCGGTGCGCGGCAACGGCAAGATCATCCAGGAGCTCGAGAGCTTCTTCCGCGGCGCCGGATGGAACGTCATCAAGGTCGTCTGGGGCCGCGAGTGGGACGACCTGCTCGCGCGCGACCACGACGGCGCGCTGCGCAACCTCATGAACGTCACGCCCGACGGCGACTACCAGACCTACAAGGCCGAGTCGGGCGCCTACGTGCGCGAGAACTTCTTCGGCCGCGACCCGCGGGCGCTCGAGCTCGTGAAGGACCTCTCCGACGAGCAGATCTGGAACCTGAAGCGCGGCGGCCACGACTACCGCAAGGTGTACGCGGCGTTCAAGGCGGCCACCGAGCACAAGGGCCAGCCCACCGTCATCCTGGCGAAGACGATCAAGGGCTACGGCCTCGGTCCGAGCTTCGAGGGGCGCAACGCGACCCACCAGATGAAGAAGATGACGCTCGAGAACCTCAAGACGTTCCGCGACGCGATGCGCATCCCGATCACCGACGCGCAGCTCGAGGAGAACCCGTACCTTCCCCCGTACTACCACCCGGGCGAGCAGGACGAGGCGATCCAGTACCTGCACGAGCGTCGCCGCGAGCTCGGCGGCTACCTGCCCGAGCGGCGCACGAACCACACCGCGATCTCGCTGCCCGACGACTCGGCCTACGCGATCGCGAAGAAGGGCTCGGGCACGCAGGAGATCGCCACGACCATGGCGTTCGTGCGACTCCTGAAGGACCTCATGCGGGCGAAGGACTTCGGCAACCGCATCGTGCCGATCATCCCCGACGAGGCCCGCACGTTCGGCATGGACGCGTTCTTCCCGAACGCGAAGATCTACAACCCGAACGGCCAGCACTACACCTCGGTCGACCGCGAGCTCCTCCTCGCGTACAAGGAGAGCCCGCAGGGGCAGATCGTGCACGTCGGCATCAACGAGGCGGGCGCGCTCGCCGCGTTCACCGCGATCGGCACCTCGTACGCCACCGAGGGCGAGCCGCTCATCCCGATCTACGTGTTCTACTCGATGTTCGGGTTCCAGCGCACCGGTGACGCCATCTGGGCGGCCGGCGACCAGATGGCGCGCGGCTTCATGATCGGCGCGACGGCCGGCCGCACCACGCTCACGGGCGAGGGCCTGCAGCACGCCGACGGCCACTCGCTGCTGCTCTCGTCGACCAACCCGGCGACCGTGTCGTACGACCCCGCCTACGGCTACGAGATCGGCCACATCGTGCGGTCGGGCCTCGATCGGATGTACGGCGGCGCACACCCCGATCCCAACGTCATGTACTACCTCACGGTCTACAACGAGCCGATCGTGCAGCCCGCCGAGCCCGAGGGCGTCGACGTCGAGGGCATCGTGCGCGGCATCCACCGCATCTCGGAGTCGACGGTGCAGGGCCCGAAGGCCCAGCTCCTCGCCTCGGGCGTGGCGGTGCCGTGGATCCTCGAGGCCCAGCACCTGCTCGAATCGGACTGGGGCGTGTCGGCGGATGTCTGGTCGGTGACCAGCTGGACCGAGCTCCGCCGCGACGGCCTCGCCGCCGACGAGCACAACTTCCTCAACCCCGAGGCCGAGCGCCGGTCCGCCTACCTCACGCAGAAGCTGTCGGGTGCCGGCGGTCCCTTCGTGGCGGTCTCGGACTACATGCACGCGGTGCCCGACCAGATCCGCGCCTACGTGCCCGGCGACTACGCGACGCTGGGCGCCGACGGGTTCGGCTTCTCCGACACGCGACCGGCGGCGCGGCGCTTCTTCAAGATCGACGGACCGTCGGTCGTGGTGCGCGCGCTGGAGGTGCTCGCCGACCGCGGCGAGGTGGACCGCTCCCTCCCGGCGCAGGCCATCGAGAAGTACCGGCTGCACGACGTGAATGCCGGCACCACCGGATCGGCCGGCGGCGAGAGCTAGCAGGCGACGAGGTGGCGACGAAGCCCAGGACGAAGGCGGAGACGCTCGCGTGGTTGCGCACCATCGCGGGCGAGCTCTCCACCCAGACGCTGAAGCGCCTCGAGGACACGCTGCCGTGGTACGGCGACATGCCGCCGAGCCGCCGATCGGCCGTGGGCCTCGTCGCCCAGGCGGGCATCTCGTCGTTCATCGCCTGGTTCGAGGATCCCCGGTCGACGCCGTGGATCGCCGCCGACGTGTTCGGTGCGGCACCTCGTGAGCTGCTCCGCTCGGTGAGCCTGCAGCAGACGCTGCAGCTCATCCGCGTCACGGTCGAGGTCGTCGAGGAGCGCGTACGCGACGGCGGGGAGTCGCTCCGCGAGGCGATCCTGCTCTACTCGCGCGAGATCGCCTTCGCCGCCGCCGACGTCTACGCACGGGCCGCCGAGGCGCGCGGACTCTGGGACGCGCGACTCGAGGCGCTCGTCGTCGACTCGATCCTCTCGGGCGAGTACGACGACGAGCTGCCGAGCCGCATCGCCGCCCTCGGCTGGCACGGCCACGGGGAGGTCGCGGTGCTCGTCGGCACCGCACCGAAGCAGCTCGACGTCGACCACGTGCGCCGCGCCGCCCGGCACATGCACGCCGACGTGCTCATCGGCGTGCAGGGCAACCGCCTGGTGCTCGTGATCGGCCGCTCCGACCCGCTCGGGCAGGAGTCCGAGGAGACCATCGGCACCGCTCCCGCGCTCACCTTCATGGAGATCGCGACCCAGCTCGAGCCGCACTTCGGTCCCGGGCCACCTGGTGCTCGGGCACGAGGTGCCCAACCTCGTCGATGCGTCGAAGAGCGCGAAGGCGGCCCTCGCGGGGTTCGCCGTGGCGCGGTCGTGGCGGCACGCCCCGCGACCGGTGCACGCCGACGACCTGCTGCCCGAGCGCGCCCTCGCGGGCGACCCCCTCGCACGTGCGACCCTCGTGCACCGCATCTACCGGCCGCTGCAGGCGCACTCGACCGAGCTGCTGACCACGCTGTGGAGCTACCTCGACAACGGTCGTTCGCTCGAGGCGACCGCGCGTGAGCTGTTCGTGCATCCGAACACCGTGCGCTACCGCCTGAAGCGCGTCTCCGACGTCATCGGGTGGGATGCCACCGGCGCCCGGGAGGCGCTGATCCTCCAGGCGGCGCTCATCATCGGGTCGATGAGCGACCACGAGCACCAGCCGCGACGGCGCCCGAGCTGATCCGGCCACGGCGAGGACGGCCCGCCCGCGCGGCATCCGGAGGCTCGGTCGACCCCGTCGACATGTCGGGCACGCACAAGGCTTCCGGCGAGAGCTTGTGGCATCGACACACACCCGAGGTGGCCGTGCTTGGCAGGATAGGGAGGGTGATCGTCGTCGTCTGCCCTGGACAGGGCTCGCAGACCCCCGGATTCCTCACCCCCTGGCTCGCCGACTCCGCCGCCGCGGAGCAGCTCGCCGCGTACTCGGAGGCGGCCGGCGTCGACCTCGCGACCCACGGCACCGTGAGCGACGCCGACACCATCCGCGACACCGCGGTCGCCCAGCCGCTCATCGTCGCGGCGGGCCTGCTGACCCTCGGGCACCTCCTCGCCGACGGCCGCGCCGACCGCATCGGCGGCATCGCGGGCCACTCGGTGGGCGAGATCACCGCCGCCGCGGCAGCGGGCGTGCTGGCCGAGGCCGACGCGATGCACTTCGTCGCCGAGCGCGGCCGGGCGATGGCGGATGCCGCGGCGCTCGAGCCCACGGGCATGAGCGCCGTGCTCGGCGGCGACGAGGCCGCCCTCATCGCGCGACTCGACGAGCTCGGCCTGGAGCCCGCGAACTTCAACGGCGGCGGCCAGATCGTCGTCGCCGGCGCCCTCGACGCGCTCGAGCAGCTGAAGGCCGAGCCGCCCGCCGGCGCCCGCGTCATCCCCCTGCAGGTGGCCGGCGCGTTCCACACCCGGTACATGCGCCCGGCCGTCGAGCGACTCGCGGCCGTCGCCGCGGCGCACGACGTGTCCGACCCCGGCGTCACCCTCTGGACCAACCGCGACGGCAGCGTCGTGACCTCCGGCGCCGCGTTCGTCGACCTGCTCGTCGGCCAGGTCTCCTCGCCCGTGCGCTGGGATCGCTGCATGGAGTCGTTCGCCGCGGCCGGCGTCACGGGCATCATCGAGGTGGCGCCCGCGGGCGCGCTCGTCGGCCTCGCCAAGCGTGCGCTCAAGGGCGTGCCCGCCGTCGCCGTGAAGACGCCCGACGACCTGCCCGCCGCCATCGAGCTCATCGAGCAGGCCGCCTGAACCGGGCGCACACGAGAAAGCCGAGCATGACGAAACACACCCTCCAGCAGTCGCACGGACCCGCCTACACCCGCATCTACGCCGTCGGCGCGGCCCGCGGCGAGAACGCGCGTGCCGAACGACGACCTGGTCGGCCCGATCAACTCCTCCGACGAGTGGATCCAGCAGCGCACCGGCATCATCACGCGCAGCGCGCGCCGGCGCCGACGTGCTCCGCGATCGACCTCGCGACGGATGCCGCGCGAGAGGCGATCGAGAAGTCGGGCGTCGCGCCCGAGCTCATCGACCTCGTCGTCATCGCCACGATCTCCAACGTGCAGCAGACGCCGTCGATGGCCGCCGTCGTCGCCGACCGGGTCGGCGCGAACCCCGCCGCCGCATACGACACGAACGCCGCCTGCGCCGGATACGCCTACGCGGTCGCGCAGGCCGACGCGCTCATCCGCACCGGGCGGCGCCCACTACGCGCTCGTCATCGGCGCCGAGAAGCTCTCCGACGTCGTCGACCCGACCGACCGCTCGATCTCGTTCCTGCTCGGCGACGGCGCGGGCGCCGTCGTCATCGGCCCGAGCGACTTCCCCGGCATCGCCCGCACGATCTGGGGCTCCGACGGCTCGAAGGCCGACGCCGTCGGCATGAACCACACGCTCACCGAGTTCCGCGACGGCGCAGTCCGAGTGGCCGACCCTCCGCCAGGAGGGCCAGACGGTCTTCCGCTGGGCCGTGTGGGACATGGCGAAGGTCGCCAAGCAGGCGCTGGATGCCGCGGGCGTCACGAGCGGCGGACCTCGCCGCGTTCATCCCCCACCAGGCGAACATGCGCATCATCGACGAGTTCGCGAAGCAGCTGAAGCTGCCCGAATCCGTCGTGATCGCCCGCGACATCGCGACGACCGGCAACACGTCGGCGGCGTCGATCCCGCTCGCGACCCACCGGCTGCTCGAGGAGCATCCGGAACTCTCGGGGGGCCTCGCCCTCCAGATCGGCTTCGGCGCCGGCCTCGTGTTCGGCGCCCAAGTGGTGGTTCTGCCCTGAACCACCGACCTCTGTCCATCTAGACTGTCTCTCGGTCAAACGAGACACCCTCAAGGAGAAGAACCAATGGCATTGTCCACCGAAGAAGTGCTTGCCGGCCTGGCCGAGCTCATCAACGACGAGACCGGCATCGCGACCGACACGGTTGAGCTGGACAAGTCGTTCACCGATGACCTCGACATCGACTCCATCTCGATGATGACGATCGTCGTCAACGCCGAGGAGAAGTTCGACGTCAAGATCCCCGACGAAGAGGTGAAGAACCTCAAGACCGTCGGCGACGCCGTCGACTTCATCGTCAAGGCCCAGGCCTAGTCGCTGATCGGGCGGGCGGGCACGATCTCGTGCCGCCCGCCCATCCGCGTGACCCTTCTCTCCCACGGAGTGCTTTCGTTATGACCAAGAAGATCGTGATCACCGGCATCGGCGCGACCTCGCCGCTCGGCGGAACGGCCCGCGACAGCTGGAACGCCCTGCTCGCCGGCGAGTCCGGCGCCCGCCACCTCGAGCAGGAGTGGGTCACCGAACTCGAACTGCCCGTGACGTTCGCGGCGACCGCGAAGACGCCGACCTCCGAGGTGCTCGAACGCCACGAGCAGAAGCGCCTCGACCCGTCGAGCCAGTTCGCCCTCATCGCCGGCCGTGAGGCCTGGGCCGACGCCGGCGCACCCGAGGTCGCCCCCGAGCGCCTCGCCGTCGACTGGTCGACCGGCATCGGCGGCGTGTGGACCCTCCTCGACGCGTGGGACACCCTGCGCGAGCGCGGGCCCCGGCGTGTGCTGCCCATGACCGTGCCGATGCTCATGCCGAACGGCCCGGGCGCGGCGATCGGCATGGACCTGCACGCCCGCGCGGGCATCCGCACCGTCGTCTCCGCCTGCGCGTCGAGCACCGAGGCGCTCGTGAACGCGTACGACCACCTGCAGCAGGGACTCGCCGACGTCGTCATCGCCGGCGGCTCGGAGGCGGCCATCCACCCGCTGCCCATCGCGGCGTTCGCCTCGATGCAGGCGCTGTCGCGTCGCAACGACGACCCGGCCATCGCATCGCGCCCCTACGACCTCGGCCGCGACGGCTTCGTGCTCGGCGAGGGCGCGGCCGCGCTCGTCGTCGAGACCGAGGAGCACGCCAAGGCCCGCGGCGCCCGCATCTACGCCGAGCTGCTCGGCGGCGCGGTCACGAGCGACGCCTACCACATCACCGCTCCCGACCCCGAGGGCTCGGCCGCCGCACGTGCGATGAAGGCGGCCATCGAGGGCGCCGGAGCGTCGCTCGCCGACGTCCGGCACGTCAACGCGCACGCCACGAGCACCCCGGTGGGCGACATCGCCGAGTACAACGCGCTGCGCCGCGTCTTCGGCGACCTGCTCGACGGGATCGCCGTCACCGCCACGAAGGCCTCCACCGGGCACCTGCTCGGTGGCGCCGGCGCCATCGAGGCGCTGTTCACGGTGCTCGCCCTGCACGAGCGCACGGCGCCGCCCACGATCAACCTCACCGAGCAGGACCCCGAGATCCCGCTCGACGTCGTCACCTCGCCTCGCGCGCTCGGCGACGGCGAGCTCATCGCGATCTCGAACTCGTTCGGCTTCGGCGGCCACAACGCCGTCGCCGCGTTCCGCACCGCCTGAGCGGATGCCGCGGGGCGCACGCCCATGAGAAGACCCCGGTCGCCGAGAGGCGCCGGGGTCTTCTCGTCATGGTCCGCGGGTTTCGTCTCATGCGCCGCCGGGAAGCGACCTCCGACCTCGCGTCACGCCACCGCGCGGACCGCGTCGCCCTCAGCCCACCTGGTGCAACCAGACGACCGGGGCGAAATCACTGGCATGGCGGAAGGGCTCGAGCTCGTCGTCCCACGCCTGTCCGAGCGCGAGGCGGAGCTCGCGATGCAGCTCGAGGGCGTCGTTCCCGGCGACCTCCATCGCATAGCGGATGCGATCCTCGGGGATCACGGCGTTGCCCGCGGTGTCGGTCTGGACGTAGAAGACGCCGAGATCGGGCGTGTGCATCCATCGGGCGCCGTCGGAGCCCGGCGTCGGATCCTCGCTCACCTCGAACCGCAGCTGCTCCCAGCCGCGGAGGGCCGACGCGAGCTTCGCGCCGCTGCCGGCCTCGCCCTCCCAGTAGAACTCGGCGCGCATGAGTCCCCGGTAGACCGGTTGCTCCGACCCAGTCGAAGTTCACGGCGACGCCGAGTGCGCCGCCTGCCGCCCATTCCACATGCGGGCACAGCGCCCGCGGCGAGGAGTGCACGAACAGCACGCCTCGCGCGGCGCGCACGGCCCGCGTGACCTTCTCCGCCATCTCCGTCTCCGTTCTCGAGGTGCGTCTTCCCCTACGACCTCGGAACCGCCGGATGGCGATGTGTTCGATTGTGGACGGCGAGCCGTCATGGGCGATTATGCCCCGGAATCCCGCGCAGGACAAGGTTCCCGCGCGGGTCGGCCCGGTACCCGGTACGGTGGGCGACTGGCGAACAGTATGCTCGGTGAAGCGTTCCCTCACCCCTCCCGGAGGCACCATGGCCGTGCGCGACGCATTGCTCGCCCTGCTCACGGCCGGGCCCGCCTACGGGTTCCAACTCCACGGCGGGCTCGCCTCGCGCACCGGCGGGCGCCGCACGATCAACGTCGGCCAGACCTACGCGACGCTCGAGCGACTGACGAAGCAGCGCCTCGTCGAGCCGGCCGGCACCACCGACGACGGGCTCCCGCTGCATCGCCTGACCGCGGCGGGCGCGACGGCGGCGATGGCGTGGCTCGAGGGGGCGGATGCCGCGGGCGCCGACCCGTGGGACGAGACGCGTCGACCGCGTGCTGATCGCCCGCTCGCTGCCCGCCTGCGACGCCGACGCCGTCGTGGCCGGGGAACGACGCCGGTGGACGGCGCGACGCGACGAGGCATCCGCCGCCGCCGGGCCGAGGTCGGAGCGCGGCTCCGTCGATCGGGCCGCTGCCGACCCGACCGACGAGGAACGCGCCGAGGCCGCCCTCGCGCGGCTGGCGGCATCCGCGGAACTCGCGCGTGCGGACGCCGCGCTCGCCTGGCTCGACGTGCTCGGCGCCGAGCCGCGACTGGCCTACGCGCCCCGCGCCGACCGGCCGAGGCGGGGCCGCCGGCCCGGGCACGGCCGCCGTCGATCGGGCGCTCAGCCGGCCGACGCGTAGCTGTCGACCACCGCGAGATCGAGGGGGAACTCGACCGGGAAGTCGCCGAACAGCAGCCGCCCGGCGCCTCGCGCCGACTCCTCCACGGCGGCGGCCACCTCGTCGGCGACCTCGCGCGGTGCATGCACGATGATCTCGTCGTGCAGGAAGTAGACGAGATGCGGCGACCGGCCGAACACCGGACCGGCACCGCGGGCGTCGGGTGTGGTCGACGGGACGTCGGCGCCGATCGCCTCGAGACGGCCGCGGAGCGCGGCCATCCAGCAGAGCGACCACTCCGCCGCGCTGCCCTGCACCACGAAGTTCCGCGTGAACCGGCCCCAGTCGCGCGCCGTCGACCGCGCGCGACGCTCGTCGGCCGCCGTCGCGTCGGGCTCGGTCGCTCGTGCCTGCACCGCCCTCCATTCGGCCGGCGGCAGCGGCGACGAGCGCCCGAGCAGCGTGGTCACCGCCGCACCGCGCTCGCCGTCGCGTGCCGCCTGGTCGACGAGGCGCATGGCGCGTGGGAACGCGCGGGCGAGCCGCGGCACGAGCCGGCCGCTCTCGCCGGTGGTCGCACCGTACATGGCCCCGAGGATCGCGATCTTCGCCTCGTCGCGGGTGGCGACGACCCCCGCGTCCACGAGGCCGCGGTAGAGGTCGCGCCCGCGGCTCGCCTCGGCCATCGCCTCGTCGCGCGCCATGCCGGCGAGCACGCGCGGCTCGAGCTGTGCCGCGTCGGCGACGACGAGGGTCCAGCCGGGATCGGCGACCACGGCGCTCCGCACGTTCTTCGGGAGCTGCAGGGCGCCGCCGCCCGACGTCGCCCAGCGCCCGGTCGCCGTGCCGCCCGGGACGTACTCGGGGCGGAATCGACCGTCGGCGACCCATTCGTCGAGCCACGCCCAGCCGTTCGCGCTGAGCAGGCGCGCGAGCTTCTTGTAGGCGATGAGCGGCTCGATCGCCGGATGGTCGTGCTCGCGCAGCTCCCAGCGCGCCGTGGAGCCGACCTGGATGCCCGCGCCCCGCAGCGCGCGCAGCAGGTCGACCTGCGAATCGAGGTTCACGGATGCCGCGCCGAGCTCGTCGCGGACCTGGGACGCGAGGGCCTCCATCCGAGCCGGCTTCCACCCCGGTGCCGGACGCGGGCCGAGCTCCTCCTCGAGCACGGCCTCGTGGACCGCGCGATCCCACGGCAGCCCGGCGGCCTGCAGCTCCACGCCGATGAGGGCGCCCGCCGACTCCGCGGCGAGCAGCAGTCGCAGTGCGCCCGGGTCGGTGCTCGCGCCGACGAGCGCGAGCTGGCGGGCGAGTTCCTCCGCCACTGCCGTCGCCGTGGGCGTGGCCGTGGGCGTGGACCGGCCCGACGTCGGCGCATCGACCGGCCGCGTCACCCCGCGTGCCTGGCCGACGGATCGTTCGGTGCCGTCGGGCACGCCGACCTCGTCGAAGTCGTCGAGGTCGAACAGCGTGCTGTGCGGCCTGGCCGACGAGACGGCCGGGCCCGGCACCGCCCGCGGCCGCGGCCTCGGCCGGGCCGGGCGGCAGCCACGACGGTCGCGGGTGGGCGCCGGACGCGCGCGCGGCCGCCGTCGAGGTCGACCGGTCGAGGATCGCCCCGCACAGCCGCAGGTCGTGGCAGCGTTCGACGCGCACGCCGGCCTCGAGGAGTCGCGGATACCACCGTCGGGTCTCGACCCACACCCATCGCGGATGCTCGCGCGACCTCGAGCTCGCGGACCGCGTCGGCCAGGGCGTCGGGCGCGACCACCGCGATCGGGTCGGCGCCCGCGTCGGGGTCGACGAGGACGATGCGGTCCCCCTCCCCCGCCGCCGACCACGATCTGCACGCGTCCATTCTCGCGGGCGCCGACGACAGTGTCGGCGGGCACCGTCACCATTGACGCATGGATGACCGGGTGAGGCGATCGTGGTCGCGGTGAGCTTCCGTTGCGGACACGGGGCGACGCGGCGGCGAAGCGGGCGTCGTCGCGCTGCGGCGCGTGTGCCCGCTCTGCATGCTGCTCGACGAGACGCACCGCTCGCGCGGCGAGCTGCTCCGCAGGGTCGCCCCCGCGCAGCGCTCCGCACTCGGCCACGAGACGCGCGTCGGTGCGACGTACGACTGGAGGTGCGCACGCGGGCACGACCGGTACGCCGCGACGGTGCGCGCGGTGCTCACCGGACCCGGGCTGCCCGAAGTGCGGCGTCAACGCCGCCGGACCGAGTTCGGCGCGCGAGGCCGGTGTCGCGTTCATGAACCCCGGCCTGCGCACCCGCACCTCGCAGACCGAGCAGCGCCTGAAGATGCTGCTCGGCGAACGGATCCGCCTCCACCACGGCGTCAACGCCGTGCGCATCGCCCGCACGTTCTACGGCCGCCAGGAGGTCTGGCCCGACATCCTCGTGCCGCAGCTGCGGATCGCCGTGGAGTACGACGATCCCGGGCGCTCCCGACGCGCCCACATGGGCCTCAAGGAGGCCTCCGACCTCGAGAAGGACGACGCGCTCCGCGAGGTCGGCTGGGAGGTCGTGCGCATCCGCGCCGGAGGCCTCGCGATCACTCGGCCCGCACAGCGTGGTGTGCCACGCGCTCACGCCCGCGGCCGTCGACGAGGTCGTCGCCTGCATGCGGCGGATCCGGGGCGACGCGGCGGTCGACGCGATCGCGACGGGGCATCCGGCGGCCTCGTGACCGGTCGCGGCGAACCGGGTGCGCGCCGTTGATGCGACGCGCGCTCGCGCGCCGATAGTGTGGGTCCACCCGTGGGCGTCCGCCCGCGGGATTCGCGCGCAGAGAGGCCCCGTCGTTGCTCCTCCCGTTCCTGATCGCCGGAGGCGTCGGCCTCGTGCTGCTGCTCATCTCCCTCGTGCTCGGCGACCTCCTCGACCACTTCGAGGTCGGCGACGGCGCCATCTCGAGCACGGCACTCGCCGTCGGCCTCGTCGTCTTCGGCGCCGCCGGCGCGCTGACCGTGAGCATGGGCCTCGACGTGGTGTGGGCCTACGTGCTCGCGGCGGTGCTCGCGATCGTCGCCTACGTGCTCAGCGTGCTGGCCGTGCGCAGCCTCACCCGGAGCTCCGACGGCACGCCGCAGTCCGCGATCGGGCTCACGGGCGTCGCGAAGTCCGATGTGTCGTCGGCCGGCGGCGAGGTCAGCCTCGACGGTCCGGGTGAGATCGAGCGCCGGCTCGCCTACTCGGACGCGCCGATCGCCGAGGGCGCACGCATCCGGGTCGTCGAGCACGCGGGCACCCGGGTGAAGGTCGCCGCCGACTGAGGCGGCGACGCGCGCGGCGCGCCCGCCCGCGCGCAACACTCCCCTGCACCGACCCGCACCACCTGTCGAACCCGACGCGCTCCCCCGCACGCAACGCCCACCCGAACGCACGAAAGGTCCCCTCATGCTCGACCCCTTCATGATCCAGGTGATCTCGATCATCGCGATCGTCATCGCCCTGCTGTCCCTGCTCGTGTTCATCGCCCGGCGCATCCGTCGCGTGCCGCCCAACGAGGCGCTCGTCATCGTCGGCCGGGGCGCCGGCCGTGCCTCGCCCGAGAGCGCCATCGGGCAGCGCGTCGTGATCGGCGGCCGCACCTTCGTCTGGCCGATCCTCCAGCAGGGCTTCTCCATCTCGCTCGAGCAGCGCCAGATCGGCATCACCGTCGAGGGCGTCGACAAGAACCGCATCAAGATCGCGATCAAGGCGTCGATCAACTTCAAGGTCAGCGGCACCGAGGACGGCGTGCGGCGCGCCGCGCAGCGCTTCCTCTCGCAGCAGGAGCTCCTCACCGAGATCATCAAGGAGTCGCTCGAGGGATCGCTGCGCTCCATCGTCGGCGACATGACCATCGAGCAGATCATCTCCGACCGCAAGAGCCTCTCCGACCGCGTCGTGGCCGAGACCAAGACGGACCTCGTCGAGCAGGGACTCCAGGTCGACCTGCTGAACATCTCCGACATCTCCACGCCCGGCAGCGACTACCTCGCCAACCTCGGCCGCGCCGAGGCGGCACGTGCCCGCCAGGTCGCCGAGGTGAGCGAGGCCGAGGCCGCGCGTGCCAGCGAGTTCGCCCGCATCGAGGCAGCCGAGCAGATCGCCGAACGCCAGAAGGCGCTGAACCTCAAGCAGGCCGTCATCAAGGCCGAGACCGACCGGGCCAACGCCGAGGCCGCCGCCGCGGGCCAGCTCGCGAAGGCCGAGCAGGACAAGCTCGTCGCCGTGCAGGAGCGCGATGCGCTGTCGGAGCAGGCGCTCGTGACGCAGGAGCGACTCGACATCGACATCCGCAAGCCCGCCGAGGCCGACGCCTACGCGGAGGTGCAGCGCGCGACCGCGCAGCGCGACGCCGCGAACGCCGCGACCGAAGCCGACGCGTACAAGCGCACGAAGATCGCCGAGGCGAACAAGGTCGCGGCCGTGCAGGACGCCGAGGCCGCGGCCAGCGCCGTGCGCTTCGCCGGCGAGGCCGAGCGCGACCGCCAGGTGGCGCTCGCCGCCGGTATCCGCGCCGAGGGCGAAGCGCGCGCCGCCGCCACCCAGGCGGAGGGCCTCGCGGATGCCGCCGCGACCGACGCGAAGGCGCTCGCCCTGAAGAAGTACGGCGAGGCGGCACTCGCGCAGGAGATCATCTCGCGGCTGCCCGAGATCGTCCGTGCGGCTGCCGAGCCGATCTCCAACATCAAGACCCTCACGGTCGTCTCCACCGACGGCGCGAGCGCGGTGACGAAGACCGTCGGCCAGGTGCTCGGCGAGGGCACCGAGGTCGTGAAGTCGCTCACCGGCCTCGACATCCACTCGATCCTCGCCGGGCTCGCCGGAGGCAAGCTCGTGCAGTCGGAGCTCACCAAGGACTGAGCCGGAACCGCAACGGGCCGGTCGGGATCAGCGATCCCGGCCGGCCCACCGTCGTGTCAGACCGGCTCGACGGCCGTCGGCCCGAGCGCCAGGCTCACCGCCTCGGTCCGCGACATCGCGCGGCCCTGCGCCCTCGCGTCCTCGAACTGCGCGGCCCGCTCCGAGGCGAGGATCAAGCTGCACGAGCGGCAGTGGGCCCGTGCCGTGCCTGCCGAGCCCACTCGCAGCGAGAGCTCGAGGGCACGCACGAAGAGCTCAGGGCTGCGTCGCCCACGGCGCTGATTCCGCGAGCCGTGCGCGCAGCTCGCGGAACAGCGGCCGTCTACAACAGCCCGCCGCTCCCGCACTTCGACCAGGCCGCGCGACAGCTCGAGGAGTCGCACGCCGGCGATCCGCAGTTCGCCTCGTGGGTCGCGGCCGGAGCGGAGCTCGGGACGTCGGCGGCGCCGTACGCGCTCGGCGACGGACCACGGGAGTCCGGGAGCCCGGACGGGACCTGAACCCGCGATCCGCCGAGAATCGGGTCGGACCGGCCTGCCGGATACGCTTCACACGTGGCCGATCCCATGCACTTCGACGCACATGCCGCCGCGTACGCGCGTGGCCGCCCGCCGTATCCACCAGGTCTCTGGCAGGCGTTGAGCGAGCTCGACGTGCTGCAACCCGGGCGCCGCGTGCTCGACCTCGGTGCGGGCACCGGTCAGGCAACCGGTCCGCTCCTTGCTGCCGGCCTTCAGGTCACTGCCGTGGAGCCGGGACCCAACCTCGCCGCACAGCTTCAGGACTCGCATCCGGCCGCGACCGTTCTGGTCGCACGTGCCGAGGACGTGGAACTGCCCGACGCCTCATTCGATGCGGTCGTCGCGGCAACCTCGATCCACTGGATGAACCTCGACGTCGTGCTGCCCAAGGTCCACCGACTCCTCGTGCCGGCCGGCAGGTTCCTGGTCTGGCGCAACGTCTTCGGAGACCCCTTCGTCACGACCCCGTTCCGTGAACGAGTCGCTGAGATCGTACGTTCGCGCGATGTATCGCAGCGCCGCTCCGACGCAGAGAGCCCTGAGTCGACATCGGCCGAGCTCACACGCACGGGCTTGTTCGTCACCGAGGACCTCTCCACCTACCGATGGAGCATCACGCTCGACGAGGAGCAGGTACGTCGCCTCTTCACCACGTTCAGCGACTGGAGCACAGAGGAGGTGGATCGGGCTGCCCAAGCCGTGCGCGACCTCGGTGGGCAGGTCGTCGAGCACTACACGTCGTGGCTGATCGTGATGCGTCCGACCCGGACGTCTGAGCCGGGGCCTTGACGTCGCTCACTGACGACCTCATCACGGCCCTATGGTTGCAGATGGTCAGTGGCCCACCGCCTGGAAGTAGTTCGCGGCCCCGTAGTTGGCCACGTTCGCGCCGAGCAGCTGGCCCTGGACGTCCGCCATGGCGATAGTGCAGGCCCGCCCAGATGCGAGCGTCGATGAGTTCGGCGAGTGGCTGCGAGAAGCTGTCGAACGTGCGCACCTTCGGCTCAGCGGGCGCGAGGAGGGCGGATGCGCTCGTGATCTGGAAGCCACCGTCGATCACGTCGCCGAAGAACATGCGCAGGATGGTGACGTGTGCGGCATCGAGGCAGTTGTGCCCTGACGGATGCTCGGGGTACGGCGCGGTGATCAGGGCCGTCCAGCCTGGCTCGGCATCGTCGCGGGGTTGTCGTCCTCACCCGCCCGAGGTATCGCGTTCCACGGCCGCCAGAAGTCGTAGTAGTACTTGTCGTTCCAGCAGTTGATCGCCGCATCCGCCCCACTCAGGTTCTGCAGCGCCAGGAGCCTCGCGCTGTCGGCGGCGTTGAGGTCGTTCCGCGTGATGAGCTGTCGGGCGACTTCGTTCCAGCTCAGGATGGGCGCGCTCTGCCACCACTTGGCGACGTACGTCTGGTCATCCGTCCGAGTGGACCCCGTGGCTCTGCCGAGATCCTTGACCTCGTTGACCTCCGCCGCGTAGGCGGCGCTTTCGAGCGCGAGCGGTGGCGCGGTGCGGAACTGCGAGGAGCTCTCAATGAGGAACGGCTCGACGCCGCCCGCCCATGGGGTCGGGTCGAGGATCGGCTGCCCAGCCGCATTGAGGAGCGGCCACCAGTGTCCGGGCCGTGTGTCGGGCACCCACTGAGACGGACCGAACCGTCCGTCGTTCTCCCTCGCCTCGAGCATGGCGTCGGCCGCTGCGTGCCCTGCGGCGATGCCCTGCTGCTTGAAGGGACCATCGGCGACCGCGGCGAGCGAGGTTGCGTATTCGGTGGAGAGCGTCTGCAGAAGCGCCGCCCGGCCCGGGAACGGCGCTCGCTCCGGTGCGGCCGAGACGAGCTCCGAGAGCACGTCGTAGGCGGCTGTCGCCACGGCAGCGTCCGTCGACGCCTTCGCCCCGAATCGCCTCTCGAGCAGGTAGGGCTGATGCTCCTTGGGCCCGATCGCATTGACCGCGTCGTACACGGCGCCCTGGGTCATACCCATGTTGATCTGGAACGCGGGTGGCGCACCGCCGTTCGGTCCCGGAACGGCGGCGAGCGTCGACGCCGCAACTTGGTTCCAATGGGTGACTTCAGTGCCGTCCGCCTCAACGGGCGGTGCGGCCGATGCGCCGGTAGCACCGAGCGTGGCCGATGCGACGAGCGCTACGGCCACCAGGATGATGGATCGACGACGGGTCATGATTCCCCCCTTGTGTCGCGATCCGAGGCGAAGCCCCGGGTACCTCCGTACTGTCCCACCAAACCGCGACCTCGTCCATACCACAGAACGGGGGACAAATCCACCGAATTCTCGATCGGGTCTCGCTGAGGAGGCTGGACACAGCCGTTCGCGCAGCTGGGGTCGGGTCTGGATCCGCTTGCGGGTCGCCGCCAACGACGAGTACAGACGGCTGCGGGCGACGAGAATCCACCCGTGTCGAAGGCACGAGGACGACCGAGTGTTCCGCCTCGCTGGTTCGTCCGCCTCGCCTGGAAGGTCCACCGGGGTATGTACCGAATCACCGGAGGACGAGTCGGGTTGTGGCGTCCGAAACCCGAAGGTTGGGGCACGCTCCACCTGACGACCACCGGGCGGCGCACCGGGCATGAGCGAGAGGTGATCCTCGGCTACTTCGAAGACGGTCCGAATCTCGTCACGATGGCCATGAACGGTTGGGCAGACCCGGACCCGGCGTGGTGGCTCAACCTCCAGGCCCGGCCTGATGCGGTGGTGGTCGTTCGCGACGGCCCGCGCCTCGTGCACGCTCGCGCCGCGCGGGGGGACGAGCGCTCGCGTCTTTGGTCCAGGTGGCGCGAGATCGACACCGGACTGGACGATCTTGCCGCGCTTCGGTCGACCGAGACCGCGGTCGTGATCCTGGAGCCACGGTTCGCTCCGAAGCCCTGACCTGGTGGTTCGCTCACGATGATGTCGATGAGCTCCTGCGAGCTGTCGCCGTACCGCCGGGCGATCTCGACGAGCTCGCGCGCACGCTGCACCACGGCTGCACGCTCGGGCACCGCCGGACGCGCGAGGAGAAAGTTGCCGCTCTGGCTGACGAAGCTGAGCGCCGTACCGCCTCTACGGACGATTGGAAGCTCCTAGAGCTCGCGCCCGACTTCGCCCTCGTCACACGCATCACTCGCAACAGCAAAGGCGACAGCCAGCACTCATCGATTTGGACCCCACAGAGGACCGAATGCAGTTGCTCTTTCACCAAGGAACATTCTTCGCGGGGACGTAGAGGGATCCTCAGCCGCGACGCCGCCACCACGGAGTTCGTGATGTCCTTTGCTCGTCCTGGAGCTGTGCGCGCTCCCCGTCGCCGGGCGCTGTCGGGCTTCGCGGCGCTCGCGCCACGCACGAATCTCGTCGCCGGCATCCCGAGTCGGGGTCACGACTGGCGGCCCGCCGAGCAACTGGCGGCGCGCCTCGATCACGCGCCGGTTGAAGTCTTCGACTGCCTCGCGTACCTCGGATTCGCGGTGCATTCGATCCAGGTGGGCATCGAGCCGGGCGTTCTCGACCCGCAGGGTGAGCGCGGGCGGACCCAATCCGCTCAGTTGTTCGCGCTCGATCTTGCGACGAATCCACCAATCGGGGTCGTGCTGCCCGGTCAATCCCTCAAGGGGCTTTCCCGCGCCGGGGAGGTTGTCGAACTCGCCGCGACGGATCGCCTGCTGGATCGCGTTCTCCACGTACGCCGACCGCTCAGCCTGCGTGGACGGTCGAGCCGGTTCGGGCGCCATGTCGGCGACATCGGGCTCTTCGCCACGGGCGATCGCCTCTTCACGGGCGAGGCGATTGAGCCGGTACTGCCACGCGGCGCCCTGGGGATCCTCGTTCATCCTCGACCTTCCTCGCGGCGTCCGATATCCGTCTTCCACGATACGACGCCGCGCCTCGGTGAGTGCGTGCAGGCGCCCGATGGCCGACCGGTATGCGGGCGCAATGCGAGACGCGAGTCAGTGCGCGATGGAGCCGCCGCGATGAGGACGTTGCATCGTTCATCGTGTTCACTCGTGTTCGGGCAGCAGCGGCGGCGACCAGCCCGGATCGCGACCGAGTTGCGCAGCTCGCGCGACGGATGCCGCGCCGAAGCGATCGCGTACCGCGTCAAGCACCGTGTCGAGGCGCACCCCGTCGTCCCAGTCGATTGGCAGCTCCGGCTGGAGGCTGTCGGCACGCGCCAGCTGCGACAGCGAGACGCCGATCAGCGTGATGCCGCGCTCGGCGATCTCGGGCTGCGCGCCGGCGAGCAGCCCTCGCGCGACGGCGAGCAGCACCGCGGTGCGGTCGGACGCGGAGCGGAGGGTGCGCGATCGGGTGGCCTTCGCGAAGTCGCCGTAGCGAAGACGCAGCACGACCGTGCGGCACACCCGGTCCCCATCACGGAGGCGGCGGGCGAGCCGATCGACGATCTGGGTGAGGATGAGGTCCAGTTCGTCGGCCGGGCGCGGGCGGTTGCCGAGCGCGCGCTGAGAGCCGATGGAGCCGCGCCGGCGCGTGGTGTCAACCGGGCGCGGGTCCCGTAGCCGGGCCAGCGCGTGCAGATGAGCCCCGGTCGCCTTGCCGAGCAGCTTCTCCGCGGTCGCGGCTTCGAGCTCGGCCAACTGCCCGACGGTGGTGATGCCGAGCCGGTGCAATTTCTCGGCGGTCACTGCACCGACGCCCCACAACCGTTCTACTGGCAGCGGGAGCAGGAACGCCTGCTCCTGCTCGGGCTCGACCACCAGCAGCCCGTCGGGTTTGCTGACCGCGCTCGCGACCTTCGCGAGGAACTTGGTCCGCGCGATCCCGACCGAGATGGCCAACCCGACCTCCGCACGAACCCGCTCACGCAATCGCACCGCGATCTGCTCGGGCGTGCCCGCGATGCGTCGGAGACCCCCGACTTCCAGAAACGCCTCGTCGATGGAAAGCCCCTCCACGAGCGGCGTCGTATCGCGGAAGATCGCGAACACGGCCCGACTGGCCGTCGAATATGCGTCCATCCGTGGCGGGACGACCACGGCATCCGGGCACAGGTCGCGCGCCTGCCGGCCGCCCATCGCGGTGCGCACCCCACGGGCCTTCGCTTCGTAACTCGCCGCCAGCACGACACCGCCGCCGACGATGACAGGCCGGCCGCGCAGCTCGGGCGCGTCACGCTGCTCGACCGAGGCGTAGAACGCGTCGAGATCCGCGTGCAACACGGTCGCCTCGCCCCGCATCCCGCCCTCCCACCGATCGTCCGTCCTCCGGATCGTCGCACGCACCAGGGACACGGGACGGGGCGTCGAGCTTGAACCAAGCGAGAATCACAAGTTGCTGCGGGTCTAAAGCTCGGACGCCGAGCTGCCGCCCCGGCCAGTAATCGACCGCGTAGGGCGTGCTAGCGATTCTCGGCAGACCAGTGTTCGAACAGCACCTCCGGCTCGGCGGCGAACAGATCCAGGTGTCCACATCGCCTGCAGGCCCACGCCGTGAGCGGCGCGGTCTTCGGCGTCCCGAAGGGGCGCGACCGCATCGTGGCCACGAGGACGTTGCCCTCGCCCATCCCCGTCTGCGGATAGAGGCGCAGTGGACCGAACACGTCGGCGGAGGCGCACGCACGACAGTTGGATGGCGGAGCCTGGATCGAGTCGCTCATGGGGTGATGCTAACTGCGCGTATCGGCGCCTGCATCCCGCCTGAGGCGGAGACGCGCGAGATCGTGCGACGGCGACGGTGTCGAAGGCGCTCGAAACTCGTCAGTCTCGGCGGGTGGCCTCCAGTGATCGATGCAACACGATGTATTCGGTGCCAGACGCAGCGCCCGCGTGGCCCGCTGAGCGATCGGCTGAAGGGCCTTGGCCGGCGCGGAACCGTGTGGGTGGTGGCAAGCTGAGGCCCGTGAGTGAGCAGCGGAGGTTCCGCACCACAGTTGCTGTCGATCGGCAGGGTCGAACGCGCGTGCCGATTCCATTCGACCCCGACGAATCATGGGGCGCCAAGGCTCGCCATCCAGTGACGGGTTCCGTGGCGGGCCGACCCATGCGCGGCAACATCGAGAAGCGGGTGGACGGGCCAGTCATCGCGCTCGGCCCAGCCTGGTGCAGAGTCGCACTGCGTGACGGCGCCGAGGTGGAGGTGGTGCTCGAGCCAGAGGGACCGCAGCGCGCCGACCTCGCCCCGGACATCGCCACCGCGCTCGATGCTGCTCCGGAGGCGGCCGCGTTCTTCGACTCGCTCGCGCAGTACTACCGAACAGCATGGCTACGGTGGATCGACTCGACGAAACGCCGCCCGGATCAACGCCCCATCCGAATCGCGGAGATGGTGTCCATGCTGCAGCAAGGACACAAGGAGCGCCCCTGACGGGTGCACTGCACGTTCGCGATCGTTGCGAGATCCACGCTCATGCCGACACCGCCCGAAACCGCTCGGATTTCGACCGCCACCGCTCGGATCGGACTCACTCATCGAGACCATACTGAACAGCGCGGGGCAGCCCGCTGGCAGAGACCGCCACGATTCGAGGGTTTGGAGGTGGGCTCGTGCCCATCGATCACATTGGACTCGGCGTACCGGACGTACGCGCGGCACAGACGTATTACGACGAACTGATGCCGCGAGTCGGCTTCCAGCCATGTTTCGGCAATGGCTATTGCCCTGTCGATTGGAATGGCGCTCAACTGTTTCTGTATGAGTCGAAGGAGGAAGTTCCCTACTCGCGTTTTCGGCCTGGTTTCCACCACGTTGCCTTCGTCGTTTCGACCAGGGATGAGGTTGATGCGGTTCACGCATGGGTGCAGGATCGCGGCGATGAGGTGCTGCGCGCGCCACGAGTGTTCCCGCAATTCGGGGAGCACTACTACGCGACCTACTTTCTTGACCCGCATGGATTCAGACTTGAAGTCGTCTGCCTCACTGCATTCGAGGCAGAGCGTTCGCTGTAGCGGCTCACACCGTGGCCATCCTCGATGACCTGCACCGCGCCACCGTATGGCAGCCCGGGTAGTCACCTGGTAGTGAATGAGTGGCAGAGAGTCGTCGTTCGTCATTTGGCGACTGCGAAATCCACATCGTCCCATTCGACGCCACGCGCCTCACCGCCTTCGCGCTTCTGCACGGGGCCGGTCGATTCTCGAGATCCCCCACCCCTTCGCCAAACCGTGCGCTTCCGTCGGGCCCGCTCCGACCAGAGACTGGTGGCATGGGGAACATGGAACGGCTCGAAGCCATAGCCCTCGCCCTGCCCGAATCGACGCGAGTGGACATCGAGAGGTGGGACGGCGAGCCCACGTTCCGGGTTCGCACGAAGAACTTCGTGTTCACGAATCGGGACGCCACCGGGATCAGCGTGAAGCTACCCAAGGAGGAAGCCGCGGCCGTCGTGGCAACCGTGTCCGGGGCCGAGCCGACCGGCTACGGACTCGGCCGGCACGGCTGGGTGTCGATCGATCTCGGCGCGGCGCCCGACTGGGTGCAGGTCACCGAATGGGTACGGACCTCATACACCTTGGTCGCCCCTCGGGCCCTGGCCCGGCGGGTTCTGGAGGAGGACGGGATCGTCGGGACCGACGGGTGATGTCCCGGGTAGACCGACGCCGGTCGGCGGCATCTGCAAGATTGACGACCACCGTCGAAATGGCGGCGCGGTGGGTGCGGGGTGAGCCGGGAATCCCTAAGCTGACCCCATCGCGCGCTTCGCAACTCTCACCAGGAGGGGCCGCGGGTGAACTGGTTCTACGAGACGAGCCTCTGGATCACGTTGCCGCTGTTCGTCGGCGGCTTCGTGCTGGGCTCTTGCCTGATCGTCGTCGGGCTGCGTCCGGTGGTCCGCAGGATGGTGCAGAGCCCGGCGGAGTGGGACCGCGCCCTCGCTCACGTGAGCGGCACGTTCGGCGTGTTCTTCGGCATCCTGCTCGTCCTCGTGGCCGTGTCGGTGTACGAGAACTTCGCCGAGGCCCGTCATGCCGCGCTCGAGGAGGCCGCCCAGGTCGCGGCGCTGTACCGCGACACCACCGCGATGCCGGAGGCGGACGGCGAACCCGTGCGCGACACCATCGCCGAGTACCTGCACACCGTCGTGGACGAGGACTTCCCCGTCCAGAAGCGCGGCATCCTCCCCGAGGCGAGCGCCGTGCTGGTGGACGACATCGAGCGGCTGCTGCACGACTACCAGCCGGAGACCATCCCGGCGCAGGCGGAGTACATCCAGCTGCTGGCGACGTTCGACGACTTCGTCGAGGCCAGGCGCGAGCGCATCGATGCGGTCACCCTCGAACTGCCGCCGCTGTTCTGGCTCGTGATCTGGGTCGGCGCCGCGGTGAATGCCGTGCTCATCGCGTTCATCTACGTGAAGAGCCTGCGCCTGCACCTCATGATCGCCGGCCTGCTCGCCCTGTTCGTCGGCCTGGTGATGTTCGTCACCGCCGACATGGACCATCCGTACCAGGGCTCGATCTCGGTCGGACCCGGCGCGTTCGAGCGGGTGATCGAACAGACCGTCGAACGCCTCGATCCCGAGTAGACACCCAGGCTCAGTGCGTTCTCCGACCGATTCATGCGCCACCTGTTCCCTCCCGGCGCAGAACGGAGGAGCAACTTGGGCGGGAAGATCCCACCCACTCAGTAATGCTTGAGCATGTACATCCCCAGCTGATCCGCCATCTCTCCGACTGCGATCAGCCGTCGGATCCATCTTCGGCCGGCAGGCTGTGCCAGATGTCGAACTCCACAGACGCTGCCCGCTGCACGTCTCCGGCCGCGAGCAGTTCGATCAGCTGCTCATGCAGCTCAACGGACGCGTGCCCGTCCCTACTGAAGCGCAGCCGCTCCGCTCGACGCACCAGGGGATCGAACTGGTCGAGCACGGCCTCGAGCGCATGATTGCCCAACGCGGCGACCGGGATCCTGTGTAGTTCCTCGTCGGCGTCCAGTGCCGCGCCGACATCGCCCGCGGCAACTGCCTCGGCAAAGCGGCGATTCGCGTCCCGCATCCGGTCCACGTCGTCTTCGCGGAGCCGGCCCGTGACCTCGCGCACGGCCAGTTCGTGCATTGCAGCGATGACGTCGCGAGCATCCCGCACCGCTTGCGCGTCGATGGCGCTTACCGTCGTCGATCGGCCCGGCAATGCCACCACCAGTCCGCTCGTCCCGAGGCGCAGCAGGGCCTCGCGCACAGGAGTGCGACTCACTCCGAGCCAATCCGCGAGCTCGCCGTCCTTGAGCTGCTCCCCCGGCATGAATGTGCCATCGACGATGGCGTCGCGAAGACGCCGGTAGACATCGTCGCGGAGGAGTGAGCGGTCTACGGCGGCGCCGCCCGAAGGAATTGGCATGCAATATATTGCGCATACCTCCGCCCTAAACGCAACTCTGCATCACTCCTTGCGGTCCGCACGACATGCAATATATTGCACATCAGGACTCGGCGATCGCCGGCTCAAGCCGAGACCCGCACCGGGCACCCCGGCGCGAGAACGGAAGGAAGAGCATCATGAGCACCACCGATCAAGAAATCAAGAATGTCGTGCTGGTGCACGGCGCGTTCGCTGATGGTTCGGGATGGCGCGGCGTGTACGACAACCTGACGGCCCGGGGTTACCGGGTCACAATCGTGCAGAACCCGCTCACCTCGCTGGAAGACGACGTCGCGGCCACCACGAGAGTGCTCGACCTGCAGGACGGGCCGACGATTCTGGTCGGCCACTCCTGGGGCGGCACGGTCATCACCGAGGCGGGAGTCCATGGGAACGTCGTGGGACTGGTCTACGTGTCGGCGCTGGCGCCCGACGCGGGCGAGACCACCGCCCAGCAATACGAGGGATTCGCCCCGACGCCTGACTTCGTCATCGACGTCGTCGAGGACGGATATCGGCTTCCTCAACCACGACAAGTTCAAGGCCGGGTTCGCGGCGGACGCCAGCGACGCCGACGCCGCCTTCCTCCGCGACACGCAAGTGCCCATCAACATGTCGGTCTTCGAGACTCCGGTGAAGAACGCCGCGTGGCGCGACAAGCCCAGCTGGGCGGTCATCGCGACGGAGGACAAGTCGTTCGACCAGGCGATGTTGCAGCACATGGCCAAGCGCATCGGCGCGAAGATCACCAACGTCTCGGCCAGCCACGCTCTGTTCATCACCCAGTCCGGCGTCGTCTCCGACGTCATCGTCACCGCCGCACAGAACGCTGCCGGCAGCGCCCGCTGAACACACCGACCACTTCCTCGGCCGGCTCGCGCACGTCGCGCGAGCCGGCCCCAACCCCCCCCGGAGTGTGACCGCATGTCCATCACGCCGTTTCAAGTGACGCTGTGGATCGAACTCCTCGCTGCCGGCCTCGGCGGCCTCCAAGGGCCCTGTTCGCGGCAAAGAGAGACATCGCCGCATCGACGTGCTCGGCGTCATCGTGATTGGCCTCACCGTCTCGCTCGGAGGAAGCCTCCTCCGCGACATCGTGCTCAATCAGCCCCCCGTCGTCGTCTGGATGAACTGGTACCTGCTGGTGGCTGGAGCATCCGCGATCCTCGGCATGGTCCTGCAGCCGGTGTCCACGCGAGTGGACTGGCTCATCACCGTGCTGGACGCAGTCGTCATGGGACTGTTCGGCGCGATCGGAGCCTCGAAGGCGCTGTCTCTGGGCGTCGGTGAAGCCGGGGCGCTGGCCGTCGGCGTCATCGGAGCGATCGGAGGCGGAATGCTGCGCGACATCCTCCTGAACCTGCCGATTTCCTTCCTTCACGTGGGCACCCTCTATGCCGTCGCTTCCGGAGCCGGAGCCGGCGCGCTCATCCTGCTCGCTGAATTCGACACGCCGATCCCGATCGCGGGCCTTGTCTGCGTGGTGGTGACCACGTTGGTGCGTCTGGCCGCCGTGCTCTTCGGGTGGACCTTCCCCGAGCAGCGCGCGATACTACGCCCTCGGCGTCCGAGAGCACCGTCGCCCCCCGAACGCGCCATCTGAACGGCGCTACACCCTCCGAATTGATGTTCCAAGATGGAACCATCTCGTCGAAGACCCGCCGGAGCGAGTTCGCGGATCGACACCGAGCGGCTCCGCCCATCGGCAGCTACTCATTGACGTTCTGGTCACGGGCGCGCCGTGGGGATCAGTCGCTGCCGCTGTCGAGGACCTGGACTGTGCGGGGAGTGTCATTCTGAAGGTCGTGTACTGGTTGCGAGGGAGGCGCGGGTTGTGAGTGGTACTGCGGTGGTCTTGGTTCCGTACGACGCCGGTATCGAATCCTGGCGGATGGGCGCTGGGCCCGATGCCCTCTTCGACGAGACTTTTCGTCGGAGTTTCGATCAGGACTACCCGTCCTCCCGCATGACCCACCTACATCCCGAAACGAACTGGCGAACGGAACTGAAGACGACCTTCGATCTCCACCACCGCATCGCAGCACACGTCCGCACCGCTGCGTCCGACGGGTTGCCGCCTCTGATCGTGGCCGGGGACTGCACCGCCACAGTAGGAGTCATCGGAGAAGCGGAACGGCAAGAACTGCTCGAATCGGGCGTGCGCGTCGTTTCTATCGGCGCACCACGAGACGAACTCGAGATGGGTATCGCCGCCTGGGCCTCGGACATCGACCGCATTCACGTCCACATCGACGCGGACGTCGTTGACGATTCTTACGGGCGCGCCAACGACTGGGCATCGTCCGGCGGAATGTCTCCCGACGATGTTCGGCGCATCATCCGGTACGCGGCATCCGTTCGTCTCCTCGCCTCTGCCGTCCTTGCCTCCCAGGATCCCCGCGCCGACCGCAGCGGCGCCCTCCACGAACCGATGCGAGATATTGCGCTCACCCTCGCCGAAGAACTTCGACGCTCAGCAGCGAGGACCGCTTCATCGGGCTGATGCGTGGGTAACTCCGGCAAGGCACGAGCACGGGAAGATGCGATATCTGCGATGACCGAGGGTTGCAAGGCCCTGCCAGAATTCCGCCGTCCGACCTACGTTCACTGCATGAACGACCACAGACGTGACCAGTACACGTTCACCGACCCGTCGAAGCTCTACTCCGAGTTCAGGCCGAAGCGACAGCACCAACCAGAGCCCGGTCTCGAGGCGGAGCTCGAACCGAAACCGGACCTCGGTGAAGAGACCTATCGGGGAACCGGCCGGCTACGGGGCCGCAAGGCGCTCGTCACCGGAGCCGACTCGGGCATCGGGGCTGCCACCGTGATCGCGTTCGCTCGCGAGGGTGCCGACGTGGTGATGGCGTATCTTCCCGAGGAGGAAAAGGACGCGCAGCGCGTCGCCTCCATCGCGCAGGACGCCGGCGTGCAGGTGTTCACGATTCCCGGCGATCTCCGCGACCCGGCGTACTGCCGAGATTTGGTCGACCACGCGGTCCAGTCGCTCGGCGGTCTCGACCTCGTCGTGAACAACGGAGGTAAGCAGGTGTACGTCGAGGACCTCACCGACCTCTCCGACGAGCAGTTCGACGACACATTCAAGACGAATGTCTACGCGATGTTCTGGATCACGAAGGCCGCCACTCCCCATCTTCCGCCGGGCTCGGCGATCATCAACACCACCTCGATCCAGGCATACGAGCCTTCGCCGATCCTCGTCGACTACGCGTCGACGAAGGCGACCATCAACGCGTTCACGAAGGCCGTTGCGCAGCAGCTCGCCCCGAAGGGAATCCGGGTCAACGCGGTCGCACCGGGCCCGGTTTGGACCGTGCTGCAAGTCACGGACGGACAGCCGCCCGAGAAGCTCGAGGAGTTCGGCGAGAACACCCCGCTCGGCCGCATGGGCCAGCCAGCCGAGCTCGCCCCCGCGTTCGTGTTCCTCGCCTCAGCGGAATCGAGCTACGTCGCCGGAGAAACACTCGGCGTCACCGGCGGCAAGCCCACGCCCTGAGGTTCGGCCGGAACGTGGTCGGTGCCGTGCGCGGCGCCGCGAGTTCGGAAGGTCAACAGCATGTTCGAGCAGTTTCAGAGCACGGTGGTCGATACCGGCCCGGCGAAGGTCTTCGTGCGCCATGGCGGCGACGGCCCCGCCGTGTACCTGTTGCACGGGCATCCGCGCACGTCCGCCACGTGGCATCGTGTGGCGCCGCTACTGCTGGCGGAGGGGGTTCAGCGTCGTGTGTCCCGATCTTCGCGGCTACGGCCGGTCACGAGGACCCGGACCCGAGGTCCACCATGCGCTGCACTGAAGCGCGCGGTCGCAACCGACATCCGTGAAATCGCCCGGCAATTCGGTCATGCAGGATTTCCACCTCGTCGGGCATGATCGCGGCAGCTATGTCGCGCTGCGGCTGACGCTGGACCATCCCGATCTGGTGCGGCGTCTGGCGGTAATGGACTCCGTCCCGATCAGCGAGCACCTCGCGCGTGCAGATGCGCGTTTCGCAACGAAGTGGTGGCACTGGTTCTTCCGCGCTGAGCCAGACCTCCCCGAGCGCGTGATCATGGCCGACCCGACGGCGTGGTATCGCTCGAAGGCGGATCCGAAGACGATGGGAGCCGCCAACCATGCCGAGCTCATGACGGCGGGGCAGGACCCGGGCGTCGTGCGGGCGATGCTCGAGGACTATCGTGCAGGCCTGCGCTATCGATGCCCGAGATGAGGTGGCGGACCGTGCCGCCGGACGACGGGATCCAGGCACCACTCCTCGTGCTGTGGTCCAGCCGAGACGACCTCGAGGAACTGCACGGCGACCCGCGCCAGATCTGGCGCGGGTGGGCCACCCACGTCTCGGGACGCCGTATCGACTCGGGCCATCATATGGCCGAGGAAGCGCCAAGCGAGGTGGCGGCCGTACTCGCCGAGTTCTTCGGCATCCGTGGATGAGCTCGGAGGGCGTTGCCTGCGCCCAAATCGGCTCCGGGCTGATCCCCCACCGGCGAGCCCCCCACAGCATGCGCTGGCCCTGCGTCGAGTGACGCCCACAACGGCCGGAGGCAGTGCCGCTGAGGCTCGTCGGGCGGCATCTCCTTTCCTGCTCAACGGGCGCGATGAGTGTAAAATCAGGGCAAGTGCTTGGCCCGGACCCTGCTGAGAACTTCGACGAGTTCCTGTCGTGCCCGTTCCGAGCGCCCGCAATCTGGCTGGGATGCGAGGGGGTGTCTCGTGGGGTTCTTCATCTACGACAACGAGCGTGAAATCCGAGTCGATGATCGGGTCCTCGCGCACCTCCAGATCGTCATCATCGACAAGCTTCGCCGCTCTGAGTCCTTCGAGCTGCATTTGAGAAGCGACAATGTTGTGGTGTCGATGTGGCTGACTCGGTGGGCGCCGTTGCAGTTCGTCTACGAGGGCAACCGTCTACCTGAGGATAAATTGGCTTTGGGTGAACATGCTGGCGGCTGAATGCGGATTCACTGGCACGCTCGAGTTACTCCCTGAACCGGTCGAGACCCCTGCAGAGGCTCATGCAGCTGCAGGCGTCGGTGTCGGCTAGGCAGTCAGCCCGTTCGCCGGCGACCGCCCAACCGACGTGGTGAATCCCCC
>CAWDJA010000029.1:0-44241 GCA_963802485.1 uncultured Actinomycetota bacterium | reverse complement strand
CAGTGAGCGTGCGGGACGTCGCGGCTGCGGCATCCGTGTCGGTCGGCACCGTCTCGAACGTGCTCAATCGGCCCGACAAGGTCGCCCCGGCCACCGTCGAGCGCGTGCACGCCGCCATCGCGGAGCTCGGCTTCGTGCGCAACGACGCCGCGCGGCAGTTGCGCGCGGGCCGGAGTCGCTCGATCGGGCTCGTCGTGCTCGACGTGCGCAACCCCTTCTTCACGGATGTCGCCCGCGGCGCGGAGGATCGCGCCGCTGAGGACGGCATGACCATCCTGCTCGGCAACAGCGACGAGAACACCGATCGTGAGGGCTCGTACCTCGACCTGTTCGAGGAGCAGCGGGTGCACGGCGTCCTCATCTCCCCGCTCGCCGATGACCTGCCTCGCCTCGCCCGGCTCCGCTCGCGCGGCACGCCGGTGGTGCTCGTCGACCGCGAGGCCGCGGATCGCAGCTACTCCTCGGTCGCCGTCGACGACGTCGTGGGCGGCGAACTCGCCGTTCGGCACCTCGCCGAGACCGGACGTCGCCGGGTCGCGTTCGTCGGCGGTCCGTCGAGCATCCGCCAGGTCGCCGATCGCCTCGAGGGCGCGCGTCGTGCGGTGGCGGCGACGCCGGGGATGACGCTCGAGGTCATCGAGACCGACTCCCTGACGGTGCTGCAGGGCCGTGCAGCGGGCGAGGCGATCCGCGAGCGTCCGGCCGCCGAGCGACCCGACGCGGTGTTCGCGGCGAACGACCTGCTCGCCATGGGCGTGCTGCAGGCGCTCATGATGCAGGGCTCGGTGCGCGTTCCCGACGAGGTCGCACTCATCGGCTACGACGACATCGACTTCGCCTCGGCCGCCGTGGTGCCGCTCTCGTCGATCCGCCAGCCGGCGTCGCTCATCGGCTACACCGCGGTCGACCTGCTCCTGAAGGAGGCCGAGCGCGGCGAGGACTTCGAGCGGCAGCAGGTGGTGTTCCAGCCCGAGCTGGTGGTGCGCGCCTCGACCGGGGGCTGACGGCATCGCCCGCACGGGGTCAGGGCGTCGCCCGATCCGGCGCCGGCTCGGGCAGCGTGCCGCGCGTCGGCCCGTGGGGTGCACTGTCGCGGCGCGCGGCGCGGCGACGTCTCGATGCGGTGCGACCACGTCGGGATCGCGGCGCCGTGCGGTCGCGATGGTGCGCCCGCGGCACCGGGATCGGCGAGGTGAGCGCGACCTCCTCGGAGAAGTCGGCCGGCACGAGCCGCTCGTTCGGCACGGGCGGCACGAGCTCCCCGTGCTCTCGGAGGTCGCGCGCCAGGCCGGCCTGGTCGCGCACGACCCGCACGGGTCGCGTGGGGATGACCGCGATCGCCGCCGTCGGGGCATCCGCGAATCGGACGACGGGCCGCCAGCGGGCCCGCGGATGCCGCGCGAGGTGCATTCCCCGGGCGAACACGAGCCAGCCGAGGCCGATGAGCGCGGCGGCACCCGCGGCGACCGCGGCCACCCCGAGCGCCCACCGCGGACCCCACGTGTCGGCCACGGCGCCGACGATCGGGGCGCCGATCGGGGTGCCGCCGACGAGGATCGCCATGTACAGCGCCATCACGCGGCCGCGGAGCTCGGGATCGGTCGTGGTCTGCACGTACCCGTTCGCGGTGGTGAGGATCGAGACGGCGCCGAACCCGATGAGGATCGTCGAGGCCGCGAAGGCCCAGTACGTCGGCATGAAGGCGGCGATGAGCACGGCGACGCCGAAGAAGGCCGAGGCGAGGATGATGACCCGCAGGCGCGCCCGCTCGCGTCGTGCCGCCAGGAGTGCCCCGGTGAGCGAGCCGATCGCGATGATCGAGTTGAGCACGCCGTACTCGCCGGCGCCGCGGCCGAACTCGACCGCCATCGTCGAGGAGAAGATCGGGAAGTTCATGCCGAACGCGCCGATGAGGAAGACGATCACGAACACGATCACGAGGTCGGGGCGCCGCGCGACGTAGCGGAAGCCGGCCACGAACTGGCTGCCGGAACCCGTCGCCCGCGGCATCCGGTGCACCGTCAGGCCCCGCAGCATCGCGAGCGCGACGAGCACCGCCACGAACGTGAACGCGTTGATGACGAACACCCAGCCCGAGCCGACGAGCACGATGAGGAAGCCCGCGACCGCCGGGCCGATCATGCGCGCGGCGTTGAACGAGGCCGAGTTGAGCGCGACCGCGTTCGACATGTTCGACCCCGACACGAGGTCGGCGACGAACGTCTGGCGCGCGGGCGTGTCGACCGCGTTCACGAGGCCGAGGGCCAGCGCGAAGCCGTAGAGGTGCCAGAGCTCGGCGTGGCCGAGGATGAGCAGGAGGCCGAGCGCGAGGCCGAGCACCATGAGGCAGCTCTGCGTGACCATGAGGATCTTGCGGCGCTCGAACCGGTCGGCGATGAGGCCCGTGATGGGCACGAGGAGCAGCTGCGGCGCGAACTGCAGCGCCATGGTGATGCCGACGGCGAGGGCGTCGGTGTCGGTGAGTTCGGTGAGCACCACCCAGTTCTGGGCAGTGGCCTGCATCCACGCTCCGATGTTGGAGACGAGGGCGCCGATGAACCAGATGCGATAGTCGCGGCTGGCGAGGGAGCGGAACATCGCACTCACTGGGTCGCGAGCCCTCCCATCAGTTCGGCGGCTCGAGCGAGCGTGGCGCGGTCGTCCTTCGAGAGCTCGCGCAGGCGGGTGGTGAGCCAGGCGTCGCGCTGGGAGATCGTGGTCTTCACGACGTCGCGGCCCGACGACGTGAGGGTGATGTTGGCCTTGCGGCGGTCGAGGTCGTCGGCGACGCGCTCGACGTAGCCCGACTCCTCGAGGCAGTTGACGGTGCGGTTCATCGACGGGGCCGACACGCGCTCCTGCTCGGCCAGCTGCGGTGAGCGTGAGCGCGTCGTGCCGGTAGAGCACGCCGAGCACCGCGAACTGGGCGTCGGACAGGCCCTGGTCGGCCTTCTGCGCGCGGAGCCGCCGGGACAGCCGGAACGTCGCCATGCGGAGCTCCGCGCTCTGCTCTGCGATGGTGGCCATGGATAGTTAGCCTAGCTCATTAGCCATGCTAAGGAAAATTCGGCCACGCCGACGGATGCCGCGCCCGTCGCGTGTCGGTAACATCCCGGTAACCGACTACTGGAACAGTCAGGCCATGGGAACGCTCTTCGACGGGTACGCCACGACGCGGTCGGGGCGGAAGCGGAAGCGCGCCGCCCGTCCGTGGGACGAGATGTTCCCCACCGAACCCGGGACGGTGCGCGAGCCGTACCGCGAGCTCTATCCGGCCCTCTCGCGGATGTCGCAGGACGAGCTCCGCGGACGCACCGACGCGCTGGCGAGCTCGTACCTCGCGCAGGGCGTCACCTTCGACTTCGCGGGCGAGGAGCGCCCCTTCCCGCTCGACGCCGTGCCGCGGGTCATCGCGGCATCCGACTGGAGCATCGTCGAGGCGGGCGTCGCGCAGCGGGTGCGCGCGCTCGAGCGGTTCCTCGCCGACGTGTACGGCCCGCAGCACGCGGTGCGCGACGGGGTGATCCCCGCGGCGCTGATCAGCTCGTCGACCCACTACCACCGGCAGGCCGCCGGCATCGTCAGCGCCAACGGCGTGCGCGTGCACGTCTCCGGCATCGACGTCATCCGCGACGAGCTCGGCGCCTGGCGGGTGCTCGAGGACAACGTGCGCGTGCCGAGCGGCGTGAGCTACGTCATCTCGAACCGCCGCGTCATGGCGCAGACCCTGCCCGAGCTGTTCACGTCGATGCGGGTGCGGCCGGTCGGCGACTACCCGAACCGCCTGCTGCAGGCGCTGCGCGCGAGCGCGCCCGAGGGCGTCGAGGATCCGACCGTCGTCGTGCTGACGCCCGGCGTCTACAACTCCGCGTACTACGAGCACACCCTGCTCGCGCGGCTCATGGGCGTCGAGCTCGTCGAGGGCCGCGACCTGTTCTGCTCCGGCGGGCGCGTGTGGATGCGCACGACCGCCGGTCCCACCCGCGTCGACGTGATCTACCGCCGCGTCGACGACGAGTTCCTCGACCCGCAGCAGTTCCGGCCCGACTCGGTGCTCGGCGCGCCCGGGCTCATGCTCGCCGCCCGCCTCGGGCACGTCACGATCGCGAACGCGGTCGGCAACGGCGTCGCCGACGACAAGCTCGTCTACACCTACGTGCCCGACCTCATCCGCTACTTCCTCGGCGAGGAGCCGATCCTCCCCAACGTCGACACCTGGCGGCTCGAGGAGCCCGCCGCGCTCGCCGAGGTGCTCGACCGGCTCGACGAGCTCGTGGTGAAGCCCGTCGACGGCTCGGGCGGCAAGGGCCTGGTCGTCGGTCCGGATGCCTCGCGCTCCGAGCTCGCCGAGCTCCGCCTCCGCCTCCTCGCCGACCCGCGCGGCTGGATCGCGCAGCCCGTCGTGCAGCTGTCGACGATCCCGACCCTCGTCGAGGACGGCATGCGCCCGCGCCACGCCGACCTCCGCCCGTTCGCGGTGAACGACGGGAACGACGTGTGGGTGCTGCCCGGCGGCCTCACGCGGGTCGCGCTGCCCGAGGGCCAGCTCGTCGTGAACTCGAGCCAGGGCGGCGGGTCGAAGGACACGTGGGTGCTCGACGGCGACCTGCCCACCGGGCCGATCGGCGCGCAGCGGTTCGCGTCGTCGGCGGGGAACGTCGGGGCGCTCGTCGCCGACCAGGCCGCTCCCGCGACGGCGTCGGTGCCGGTGGTGGCGGCCGCGCCCCGACCGAGCATGCGCTGCATCCGCCCGAGGCATCGCCGCAGGACGAGGACGCGCCCATCCGCCAGCAGCAACAGCAGCAGCAGCAGCAGCAGCGGATGCCGCGGCATCCGCTCGACGGCGGGGGAGGTGCCTAGTGCTCTCCCGCATCGCCGAGTCGCTGTTCTGGATCGGACGCTACATCGAGCGCAGCGACGGCACCGCACGCATCCTCGACGTGCACCTGCAGCTGCTGCTCGAGGATCCGTGGATCGACGAGGACACCGCCTGCCGCTCGCTGCTCTCGGTCATGGGCAGCGAGGCGAACGACGACGTGGCCCTCGGCCGCGACGACGTCATCGCGCTGCTCGCCGTCGACCGCACGCATCCCGCGTCGATCGCGCACTCGATCGCCGCCGCCCGCGAGAACGCCCGCCGCGCCCGCGAGATCGTCTCCACCGAGCTGTGGGAGGCCCTCAACCAGACGAACGCACGGATGCCGCGGCGCGTCGCCTCCGACAAGACGCACGAGTTCTTCCGCTGGGTGCGCGACCGCTCGGCGCTCGCGATCGGCGTCGTGGACTCGGCGACGAGCCGCGACGAGGCGTGGCACTTCTTCTCGCTCGGACGCGCCATCGAGCGCGCCGACATGACCGCGCGCCTGCTCGCCACCCGTTCGCTCACCGAGGCGAGCGGGCCGAGCTGGACCACGATCCTGCGCAGCTGCGGCGGCTACGAGGCCTACCTGCGCAGCTACCGGGGCGTGCCGTCCTCCCAGTCGGCGGCCGAGTTCCTGCTGCTCGACCGGCTGTTCCCGCGGTCGATCATCTCGAGCGTCATCCGGGCCGAGGAGTCGCTGCGCGAGATCGACCCGCGCGCGGGCCGCGTCGGCGTGACCGACCAGGCCCGTCGCCTGCTCGGCCAGATCCGCTCCGAGCTCGAGTACCGCCCGATCGCCGACATCCTCGTCGACCTCTCGGGGCACATGGAGCACGTGCAGGCGGTCACGTCCTCGGCGAGCGAGGCGATCCGCCAGCGGTACTTCCCGGCGAGCGTCGCGCCGGTCTGGATCGGGGAGGTCTCGTGAGCCGCATCCGGATCGTGCACCGCACGGGCTTCACCTACGAGCAGCCGGCCACCGCGTCGTACAACGAGGCGCGCATGCTGCCGCACTCGGGCGGCGAGCAGTTCGTGCTGCAGGCCGGCCTCGACATCCGACCGGGCGCGACGCAGCACTCGTACCTCGACTACTGGGGCACGCGCGTGTCGACCTTCGAGGTGCTCACGCCGCACCGCGAGCTGTCGGTGACGGCGACGAGCCTCGTCGAGGTGCGCCCGTCGCCGGTGCCCCGCACCGAGCTCGACTGGGACGAACTCGCCGAGGCCGCGCTGGGCACGGTGACCCTGATCGAGGCGTCCACGCTGTCGTCGGCGACCACGCCGCCTCCCGAGGTCGCCGCCCTGGCCGGCGAGATCGCCGCGGAGGGAGCGCCCGTGGGCGAGACCGCCCTCGAGATCTGCCGGGCCGTCGGCTCCTCGATGGAGTACGTGCGCGGCGTCACCGGCGTGCACTCCACCGCCTCCGAGGCGTGGGCGGAGCGCAAGGGCGTCTGCCAGGACATCGCGCACGTGGCGCTCGGCGCCCTGCGCTCGGTCGGCATCCCCGCGCGCTACGTCTCGGGCTACCTGCACCCCGACGCGGGCGCGGCGATCGGCCAGACGGTGATCGGCGAGTCGCACGCCTGGGTCGAGTGGTTCGCGGGGGAGTGGCGCGGCTACGACCCGACCAACCTCGCGGAGGTCGGCGAGCTGCACGTGCTGGTGGGGCGCGGTCGCGACTACAGCGACGTGTCCCCGCTGCGCGGCGTCTACGCCGGCCCCGGGGCATCCGCCCTGTTCGTCACGGTCGAGATCACCCGCGTCGCCTGACGGTCGCCTGAGCCGCGTCGCGCGGCCGAGCGGATGCCGCGCCCGCGCGACCGCGGCGTCGAGGGCGACCGCCGCGACTGCGATGATGTCCACATGCCCACGTTCACCGACGCCCACGGGGTCCGCATCCACTACGAATCGTGGCGCGTGCCCGACGCGCACGCGGTGGTGCAGCTCGTGCACGGCATCGGCGAGCACCGCGGGCGCTACGGTGCGCTGATCGCGGCGCTGAACGCCGCCGGCTACTCGGTGTGGGCCGACGACCACCGGGGCCACGGGCAGACCGGCTTCGAGCAGCACGGCGGCGACCTCACCCGCATGGGGCTGCCGGGTCCGGGCCGCATGCGCGCCTCGATCGACGCGGTCGGGCAGTTCAGCGAGGTCATCCGTGCCGCCGAGGGCGGCGATCGTCCCGCTCGTGATCCTCGGGCACTCGTGGGGCTCGTTCATGACGCAGCACCTGGTGAACCGGCATCCCGAGCGCTACGACGCCGTCGTGCTCACCGGAAGTGCCTGGCTGCAGCTCGGGTGGACGAACACCGGTGACCTCAACAAGCGCTTCGCGCGACCCGGCGGCACGGCCATGGAGTGGATCAGCCGGGACCCGGCGGTCCCCGCGGCGTTCATCGCCGACCCGTACACGACGAACCGGTCGCTGCAGCAGCTCTACGGCTGGCCGCAGTCGTTGTCGCTCATGACCCGGCCGTCGAAGCGCATCCCGAGCGAGTTGCCGCTGCTGCTCCTGGTGGGCTCCGACGACGCGGTGGCCGGTGAGCGCGGCGCCCTCGCGCTGCTGCGCGACTACGTGCGCCGCTGCGGCCTCGTCGATGCGCAGCTGATCGTCTACGAGGGCGCGCGCCACGAGGTCTTCAACGAGCTCAACCAGGAGGAGGTCCGCGCCGACCTCATCCGCTGGCTCGACGAGCGGTTCGCCGTCGACTGAGCGCGACGGCCGGCGGATGCCGCGTTCAGCCGGCCTGCGACGGCGGCACGTCGAACCCCAGCAGCCGGATGCGCGGGTGATGCGCGGCGCGCGACTCGGTCGCCCACGGGTAGACGATCGTGGTCAGGTTGCAGTTGCCGAGCACGGGCAGCAGGTCGCGGTAGCCGTCGGGATCCATGCCCGCCAGCTCGCAGAACAGCAGCCGGATGAGCGTCGCGTGCCCGACGACGAGCACCCGGCCGTCGGGGAACTCGGCGACCAGTTCGTCGAGCACCGGAAGGGCGCGGGCGATGCCGTCGCGACCGCGCTCGCCGTGGGGGAGCGGGCTGCTCGCCGGCGCACGCGAGAACGCGGTCCATTCGGCGGGGAACCGCTCGGCGATCTCGTCGGGCGTGAGTCCCTCGGCGTCGCCGAAGTCGATCTCGACGAGACGTTCGTCGATCCGCAGGTCCAGGCCGGTCGTCTCGATGGCCGGGGCGGCCGACTGGCGTGCGCGGCTGAGCGGCGACGCGATGATCGCGTCGAGGTGCGCGTCGACCGCCCAGGCCCCGAGCGCGGCGGCCTGCCCGAGACCGTGACGCGTGAGCGCGACGTCGGAATTGCCCGCGTATCGATGCTCCGCGTGCCAGATCGTCTCTCCGTGCCGCGCGAGGAAGAACGTCGTCATCCGAGCACCCCCGATCCCCTGCTGCGATCGTAGGCGCTCCTGGTCGCGCGGCATCCGTAGGCTGTACCCCATGCACGGTGAGTACAAGGTTCCCGGTGGCAAGCTCGTGGTCGTCGACTTCGACGTCGTCGACGGCATCATCCGACACCCGCGCGTCGCGGGCGACTTCTTCCTCGAGCCCGACGAGGCGCTCGCCGACATCGACGCGGCCCTCGAGGGGCTGCCCGCGGCATCCGACGCCAAGCAGATCGCCGCGGCGATCACGGCGGGGCTGCGCGACGGCGCGGTCATGCTCGGGTTCTCGGCCGAGGCGGTCGCCGTCGCCGTGCGCCGGGCGCTGACGGATGCCACGAGCTGGTCGAACTACGAGTGGGAGATCGTGCACGACGCCGCCGTGCCGCCGCGCGTGCACCTCGCGCTCGACGAGGTGCTCGCCACCCGCGTGGGCGACGGGCGCCGCAAGCCGACGCTGCGGTTCTGGGAGTGGGACGAGTCGGCCGTGGTGATCGGCAGCTTCCAGTCCGTGAAGAACGAGGTGGATCCCGAGGGTGCCGAGAAGTACGGGTTCGACGTCGTGCGGCGCATCTCGGGCGGCGGGGCGATGATGATGGAGCGCGGCAACGTCGTGACCTACTCGCTCTACGTGCCCTCGGAGCTCGTGCAGGGCATGAGCTTCGCCGATTCCTACGCGTTCCTCGACGACTGGGTGCTGCAGGGGCTGCGCGGCATCGGCATCGAGGCCACGTACCAGCCGCTCAACGACATCGCGAGCCCGCTCGGCAAGATCGGCGGCGCCGCGCAGAAGCGGCTCGGCTCGGGCGGCGTGCTGCACCACGTGACGATGGCGTACGACCTCGACAACGAGAAGATGCTCGAGGTGCTGCGCATCGGGCGCGAGAAGATCAGCGACAAGGGCATCGCCTCGGCGGCCAAGCGCGTCGACCCGCTGCGGTCGCAGACCGGGCTCAGCCGCGTCGGCGATCATCGAGAGCCTGAAGCAGACGTTCACCGACCTGTACGGCGCGACGCCGGGCGCCGTCACGCCCGACGAGCTCGCCGAGGCCGAGGAGCTCGTCGAGGCGAAGTTCGCGACGCGGGAGTGGCTCTACCGCGTGCCCTGATCGCGCCGAGTCGCTCGGGCGTAGGCGCGGCATCCGGCCGACGGTGAGGAGCACTCATGCCCGCCCGGTAGAATCGCCGGATGGATTGGTGGATCTGGGTCGGCATCGCCGCGCTCGTCGTCGCCCTCGTGTGGGTCGCCGTGCGGCGCGGCTGGATCGACCTCTCCGACAAGACCCGGCGCGGCGGTGGCGGTGGCGGCGTCATGATGATCGGCGACGAGGTGTTCGCCCCGCGCAAGCACGAGGCGCAGGTCGAGCTCGATCGCCAGAGCCGCCTGCCCGCTCCCGCGCCCCTGCCGGGCGACGGTGACAAGGGCATCGCGTTCGCGGCCGAGGAGGCCGACGAGGACGACCCCGATCGGTTCCGCGGGCGCATCCGCCTCGACGTCGACCGCGGCTGAGATCCGCCTGCGCGGGACCGGCGCGCTGCGGCAGACTGTTCCCGTGCCAGACGACGAGCCCGACCGCATCATCCACGCGGACAACCTCGACGTGCTGCCCACCCTCCCCGACGGCCTGTTCACGCTCGTGTACCTCGACCCGCCGTTCAACACCGGTCGCGCCCAGGCGCGGCAGGCGACCAGCCACGTGCGGGTGTCGCCGACGGATGTCGCGGGCGCCGCGGCATCCGGAACCATCACCGGGTTCGCCGGCAAGCAGTACCTGCGGGTGCGCGGCGACCTGCTGCGCTACGACGACCGGTTCGAGGACTACTGGGGGTTCCTCGAGCCGCGGCTCGCCGAGGCGTGGCGGGTGCTCGCCGACGACGGCACGCTCTACCTGCACCTCGACTACCGCGAGGCGCACTACGCGAAGGTGCTGCTCGACGCGCTCTTCGGGCGCGAGTGCTTCCTCAACGAGATCGTGTGGGCCTACGACTACGGCGCGAAGGCGAAGCGGCGCTGGCCGACGAAGCACGACACGATCCTCGTGTACGTGAAGGACCCCGCCCGCTACTGGTTCGACTCGACCGCCGTCGATCGCGAGCCGTACATGGCGCCCGGCCTCGTGACGCCCGAGAAGGCCGAGCTCGGCAAGCTGCCCACCGACGTGTGGTGGCACACGATCGTGTCGCCGACCGGGCGCGAGAAGACGGGCTACCCGACGCAGAAGCCCGAGGGGATCCTGCGCCGCATCGTGCAGGCGTCGACGCGCGAGGGCGACTGGGTGCTCGACTTCTTCGCGGGCTCGGGCACGACGGGCGCGGTCGCCGCCACGCTCGGGCGACGCTTCGTGCTCGTCGACGAGAACCCCGAGGCGATCGCGGTGATGCAGGCGCGGTTCGCCGGCATCGCGGGCGTCGAGTTCCAGGAGGGCGTGCGCGCCGTCGGCTGAGCGGATGCCCGGGCGGGGCTGCGACGTGCGGGAGGTTCATCGGTGGCTCTCGCGCGAAACCTACTCCGACGGCGTACGCCGACGCGCGCCGCACGAGGTGCGTCGGCATGATGTTGCGCCGCGGCACCTCGGGATCGCCGGCGAGATGCCGGAGCAGCAGGTCGGCCATCTCGAAGCCCATCTGCTCGGAGGGCTGGTGCACGGTGGTCAGCGGGATCGCCGAGGAGGTCGCCGCGGGACTGTCGTCGAAGCCGACCACGGCGATGTCGCCGGGCACCGATCGACCGCGCTCGCGCAGCACGGAGAGCACGCCGGTGGCCATGATGTCGCTCGCGACGAAGATGCCGTCGAGGTCGGGGACGCGGTCGAGCAGGCGCCGGGTGGCGGCGACGGCGCCGGCCGCCGTGAAGTCGGCGGTCTCGACCGCGTCGGTGGACAGGTCGGCCGCGCCCATGGCGCGACGGTAGCCCTCGAGGCGATCGACGCTCGCGGGCATGTCGAGCGGTCCGGTCACCGTACCGATGCGGTGCCGCCCCACGTCGATGAGGTGCTGCGTGCCGATCGCGCCGCCCTCGACGTTGTCGACGTCGACGAAGATGTGGTCGCCCGGCTGCGACGGACGGCCGCCGTAGACGAGCGGGAGCAGCATGCCGGCCTCGTGCTGCAGGTCGTCCCCCTCGTGGTGCGAGATGACGAGGGCCCCGTCGACCACGCCGGAGCGCAGGTACCGCACGGTCTTGTGACCGGGATCGGTCGACGCGACGAGCAGGTTCAGCAGGTAGTCGCTGTCGTCGAGCCGACGGGTGATGCCCTGCACGATCGCCGCGAAGTAGGGGTCTCCGAAGAAGAACGCCGTGTCCTCGGGGACGATCAGCGCGATCGCGCCCGAGGTGCGGCTGGCCAGCGACCGGGCGGCCCGGTTCGGCACGTAGTTCAGCTTGGCGATCGCGGCGTTCACCGCGGTCACCACGTCGGGGCTGACCTTCGGCGAGCCGTTCACGACTCGGCTCACGGTCGCGCGCGACACGTTCGCCTCACGCGCGACCTCCTCGAGCGTCGGCGCCGCGTGTCGCATCCGGATACCACCACCCCCCTGCATATCGTCAGTCTATTTCCGTGTCGGCGGGAACGGTGATCTCGTGACGCTCAGCGACCGGACACTGCACGATCGCGGATGATCGTCGCGTACGCGAGCCCGCTGTCCTTCACGGTGCGCTCCTGCGTCTCGTAGTCGACGCGCACGAGGCCGAAGCGCTTGTCGTAGCCCCAGGCCCACTCGAAGTTGTCCATCAGCGACCAGTAGAAGTACCCGTGCACGGGCACGCCCTCGTCGATGGCGTCGAGGATCGCGCCGAGGTGCGACGCGAGGAACTCCGTGCGCTCCACGTCGTGCACGGCGCCGTCCGCGGCGACGACGTCCGCATAGGCCGCGCCGTTCTCGGTCACGTAGAGGCGCACACCGGCGGATGCCGCGTAGTCCTCGTGCACGCGCACGAGGAGTTCGCGCAGGCCGTCGGGTTGCACCTCCCACTCCATCGCCGTGAGCGGCAGGCCCTGCGGGTGGTTGAACACGCCGTCGGCGGCCGGGAACGGCGACCGCGTCGGGCGGTCGGTCGGTGCCTCCGCGAGCAGGGGGTGCTCCGCGGGCCGGTCGCTCACGTACTCGCCGTGGTAGTAGTTCACGCCGAGCGTGTCGATCGGAGCGGAGATGATCTCGAGGTCGCCGGGCCGCACGACGTCGCGCAGGCCGAGGTGCCCGACATCCGCCAGCAGGTCGCCCGCGTAGTGCCCGCGGAAGATCGGGTCGAGGAAGAATCGGTTGAACTGCGCGTCGATGCGGCGTGCCGCGTCGACGTCGCCGGGGTGCGTCGGGTCGACCGGCTCGGCGACGGTGAGGTTCAGCGTGATGCCGAGCTCGAGGTCGGGGTCGCGCTCCCGCAGCGCCTGCACGGCCAGGCCGTGGGCGAGCAGGAGGTGGTGGCCGGCGGCGAGGCCGGCCGCGACATCCTGCCGGCCGGGTGCGTGCGCGCCGCCCGTGTAGCTCAGGAACGACGAGCACCACGGCTCGTTCAGCGTGGTCCAGACGTCGACGCGGTCGCCGAGCGCCTCGTGCATGTTCACGGCGTAGTCGCGGAACAGGAACGCGGTGTCGCGGTTCGCCCAGCCGCCGCGCTCCTCGAGCGCCTGCGGCAGGTCCCAGTGGTAGAGGGTGAGCCACGGCTTGATGCCCGCCTCGAGGAGCTCGTCGACGAGTCGCGAGTAGAAGTCGATCCCCTTCGGGTTGACCGGGCCGCCGTCGGGCTGCACGCGCGACCACGACGTGGAGAACCGGTAGGTCTGCAGGCCGAGCCGCTGCATCAGGGCGACGTCCTGCGGCATCCGGTGGTAGTGATCGCAGGCGACGTCGCCGTTGTCGGCGTTCACGACCGCGCCGGGCACGCGGCAGAACGCGTCCCAGATCGATGCGGTGCGGCCGTCCTCGAAGGCGGCGCCCTCGATCTGGAACGCCGCGGTGGCGGCGCCGAAGAGGAAGTCGGACGGGAACGCGCGCGTGGCGAGCGCGTCGGTGGTGGCGAGGGTGTCGGTCATGGTCGTGGGGTTGCCTCCGAGTTCGATGGTCATCCCTTCACGGCTCCCGCCATGATGCCGCTCACGAGCTGCTTGCCCGCGAACACGAAGAGGATGAGGAGCGGGATGGTCGACAGCAGCACGCCCGCCAGGACGATGGAGTAGTCGACGAAGTAGTTGGACTGCAGCAGGGACAGCGCCACCGGGAGCGTGGGGTCGCTGCGGTCGAGCACGATGAACGGCCAGAAGAAGTTGTTCCAGGCCGACACGAACGTGAACAGGCCGAGCATCGCGGCGGCGGGCCTGGCGGCGGGCAGGCCCACCGTCAGGAACGTGCGGAACGAGCTGGCCCCGTCGACCCGGGCGGCCTCGATGAGCTCGTCGGGCACGGCCTGCTGGAGGTACTGCGTCATCCAGAACACGCCGAACGCGCTCGTGAGGGCCGGGATGATGATGGCGCCGATGCTGCCCGTCCAGCCCAGGTCGGAGAACAGGATGTACAGCGGCACCACTCCGAGCTGCGTGGGCACGGCCATCGTCGCGACCACGAAGACGAGCAGCCACCTCGACCCGCGGAACCGGAGCTTGGCGAACGCCCAGCCGGCGAGCGTCGAGAAGAACACCACCGAGAGCGCGATGAGGCCCGAGCTGTAGATGGAGTTCCACAGCGCCGGCCAGAAGTTCACGGCGGGGTCGTTGACCACGGATGCCGCGTTCTCGAGGAAGTTGCCACCGGGAATCCACGACATGTTCGGGTCGCGGATCGTGGAGGCGTCGCCCGAGCCGATCAGGAACGACCAGTAGAACGGGAAGATCGCCGCTCCCAGCACGATCACGAGGCTCGTGTAGACGAACCAGCCCGGGCGGGAGCCCTGCATGCGTCGGCGGCGCTGCTGCTCGCGCTTCGGCGCGTTGGGGATGCCCTCGTCGACGACGGCGAGCGGCGCGGGGTTCAAGACGCTCATCGCTGGGCCTCCGGGGTGTCGGTCGCGGATTCGGGTGCGGGTTCGGGCTCGCCTGCCGGTTCGGGCTCGGGCTCTCGCGTCGGCGAGGGTGCCCGACGAGGTGGCACGGCGCAGGTCGCGACGGGCGGCGCGGGCCGCGGCGCGATGCTCCCGCCGGCCGAGGGAGCTGCGCGCGCCCTCGTCGCGCACCACCCGCCGGGTGACGAGCAGGTTGATGATGCCGATGGCGAGGATGATGAGGAACAGGATCCACGCGAGCGCCGCCGCCCGGCCGAAGTTCCACTGCCCCCAGCCGATGTCGTAGAGGTACAGCGTGATCGTGAGCCACTGGGAGTCGGCGCCGCCGGTGCCGTACTGGTCGTACATGCGCGGCTCGTCGAAGATCTGCAGGCCGCCGATCGTGGAGGTGATGATCACGAAGATGAGGGTGGGGCGCAGGCTCGGCACCGTGATCGCGGTGAACTGGCGGAACTTCGACGCGCCGTCGATCGCGGCGGCCTCGTAGTAGTCGCGCGGGATGGCCTGCATCGCGGCGAGGAGGATCAGGGTGTTGTACCCGGTCCACCGGAAGTTCACCATCGTCGCGATGGCGATGTGGCTGGCGAACGCGTCGGAGTGCCACATGATCGGCGGGATGCCCAGGTCGGCGAGGGTCGTGTTCACGAGCCCGTACTTGTCGCCGAACATGTTGCTGAAGATGAGGGCGACGGCGACCGGGGCCATCACGTAGGGGAGGAGCACGCCCATGCGCCAGAAGGTCTTGGCGCGGATGTTCTGGTCGAGCATCGCGGCGATGAAGATCGCGAAGATCAGCTGGGGGATGCTCGACAGCAGGAAGATGCTGAAGGTGTTGCGCAGGGCGATCCAGAACTTCGGCTGGGTCAGCACGTACACGTACTGGTCGAATCCGATGAAGGTGCCGGAGTTGCGCACCAGGTCCCAGTCCATGAACGAGATGACCGCCGTGTAGGCGATCGGGAAGAGCCCGACGACGAGGAAGAGGATGAAGAACGGCGAGATGTAGAGGTACGGCGAGAGCTTCAGGTCCCACCGGCTGAGGCGGTGCCCGAAGGCGATCCGCTTCGGGGTCCGCTGCGGCGGCGGACCGGCTGGCGCATCCGGACGTTCGGCGGATGACGGGGGCGCGGTGGCGGTCGTGGTCACGGTCGTTCCTCTGGCTTCCGGGTTGGGTGCAGACGTGATCCCGCGGTGGCCGGGTGGGCCGGCCACCGCGGGGGAGTCACGTGACTAGCCGATGGCGTCGACCTCGGAGACCCACTGGTCCCACGACGCCTGCTTGTCCTGCGTGCCGTCCTCGACGCGCGTCAGGGCCTTCTGCATCGCGTCGTTGACCTGGAAGTAGAACTCGCCCTTGAACGGTGCCACCGAGACGGCCTTGGCGCGATCCGTGAAGATCTGGCCGACCGGCGCGTTGTTGAAGTACTCGTTCACGAAACCGGTGAGGGCCTCGTCGCTGTAGGCGTCGTTCTGGCTCGGGAAGGTTCCCGCGTTGACGAATGCCTTGATCTGCTGCTCGGGGGCGGTCAGCCAGTCGGCGAGCTTCTGCGCCTCCTCGACGTTCGCGCCGTTGGCGGGCACGGTCAGGTACGAGCCGCCCCAGTTGCCGCCGCCGTTCGGGAAGACGTTCGCGACATCCCAGCCGGTGACGCCCTCGGCGTTGCCCGAGATCACGCCGAGCATCCAGCCCGGGCAGAGCATGGTCGCGTAGGCGCCGTTCGAGAGGCCCGCGAACCAGTCGTCGCTCCACTGACCGAGGTGCGCCGACTGCGCCGCGCTGGCGTCGAGCACCTGGTTGTAGATGTCCTCGACCTCGGCGTTGTCGGTCGCGATGATGTCGCCGCTGTCGGGGTCCTCGTACGCGGCCTCGACCTGGTTGATCATGCCCTGGTAGGTGCCGCCGGCGGAGTCGAACCACGCCTTGCCGGTCGTGGCGGTGTACTGCGCGCCGACCTCGAAGTACTTGGCCCAGTCGCCCTCGAGCAGTGCGGCGACCGACTCGCGGTCGGTCGGCAGGCCGGCGGCGGCGAACAGGTCGGAGCGGTAGCAGACGCCCTCGGGGCCGATGTCCGTGCCGTAGCCGATGAGGCGGCCGTCGGCGTCGGTGGCGGCGTCGACCTTCCAGTCGAGCCAGCGGTCGGCGGTGCCGGACGGCACCTCGGCGAGCAGGTCGGAGTACTGCATGACCTCGGGCAGCCAGTCGACCTCGATGGCCTCGACGTCGGCGAGGCCCTTCTTGCCGAGCTTCTGGAAGTAGTTCGCGCGAGCGTCGTTCGACGTCGCCGCCTTGTTCTGCACGACGGTGACGTTCGGGTTCTCGTCCATGTACTCCTGGAGGAGCTCGTCCGTGTAGCCGAAGTCGTTGAACGTCGCGACGGTCAGTTCGACCGCGCCGTCCTCGGAGCCCGAGTCGGCCGCCGGCGAACAGCCTGCGGCGATGATGGCGATGGATGCGGCGCCTGCGACGGCGGCGATCGCCCTGGTGCGTCGTGAAAGCTTCACGGTCACTCCCTTGTGTGCGTGGTGGGGTTGCGGAATGGTCACGTGAGGACGCCCCCCAACATGGGGTGAGAGCGCTCTCACGATGCAAGGCATGATGCTATGAGAGCGCGATCATGATTGTCAAGAGAGCGCTCTCACAAATTCGCTTCGTTACCGAGCCGTGACCGTGGCGGATGGCGCGTCGCGGGCTCGGCGCGACCTCGCGACGGGTTCGCGGCCACCTCGGGCGTAGACTCGGACGGTGTCCGCAAGCGATCGCCGAGACCCGCCCGACGGGGCGCGCCAGCGCCGTCGGCTCGTGATCGCCGGCTCGCTGAGCCTCGTGCTGGTCGCCGTGGCCGCCCTCGTCGTCGGGTACGTGACGGGCCTCCCCGCCTCGGGTCCGTCGTCATCCACGGCAGCCGAGGAGGAGACCCCGACCCCCCGGCCGGCCCCGAACGCGCTTCCGGCCCCGGCCAGCGTCGACACCTTCGACCGCGCCGCCCGGTCCCTCGACGACCCGAACAGCATCTGGGTCGTGGTGAACAAGCTGCGACCCATGAACCCGCAGGACTTCGAGCCGCCAGACCTCGTCGAGGTGCCGGTGGAGTACACGAACGAGCCGCTGCTCCGGCAGGAGGCATCCGACGCCGTGGTCGCGATGTTCGACACCGCGCGCGGCGAGGCCGGCCTCGAGCTGGCGTCGAACAGCGCCTACCGCTCGTACTCCGCCCAGGAGAACGTCTACGACGGCGACGACCTCACCACCGCCAGGCCCGGGTTCAGCGAGCACCAGACCGGCCTCACGATCGACATCGGCCCGCTGTCGGGGGAGTGCTCGCTCGAGGAGTGCTTCGGCGAGACGCCCGAGGGCATCTGGCTGCGCGACAACGCCGCCCGGTTCGGGTTCATCCTGCGGTACCCGGCCGACAAGACCGACATCACCGGATACACCTTCGAGCCGTGGCACTTCCGCTACGTCGGCACCGACCTGGCCAACGAGATGCGCGAGACCGGCGTGACCACGCTCGAGGAGTTCTTCGGGCTGCCGCCGGCCCCCGACTACGGCTGAGTCGATGGCGGGTCGGGTGCAACGGATGCCGCGGCGTGGCTTCTCGCTCGCGGTGCTGATCGTCAACCAGCTGCTCGCGGGCGTCGGCGTGGCCACCGGAATGGCCCTCGCGGCGATCCTCACCGCCGACCTCACGGGCGTGCTCGCGATGGGCGGGCTCGCCCAGTCGTCGAGCGTGCTGGGCGCGGCGATCGTCGCGGTGCCGCTCGCGCGACTCGCGGTGCGATCGGGCCGCAACGTCGCACTCGCCACGGGGTACGCCCTTGCGAGCGTCGGTGCCGTGCTCGTGATCTTCGCGGCAACGAGCGGCACGGCCCTGCTCGTGTTCCTCGGACTCATGGCGTTCGGAGCCGGCGCCGCGGCGGGCCTGCAGGCACGATTCGCGGCGACCGAGGTGGCGGCGCCCGGATTCGAGGCCCGCGCGATGTCGCTCGTGCTCTGGGCCACGACCATCGGCTCGGTCGCCGGGCCGCTGCTCTCGCAGACCGGCGACACGATCGGGCAGTCGCTCGGGCTGCCGCCGCTCGTGGGGCCGTTCGTGTTCTCGGCGGTCGCCTTCGCGCTCTCCACGCTCATCGTCGGCACGCTGCTGCGCATCCCGAAGGCGGGGCACCTCGCGGTCGACAGCGAGTCGGCGACGGATGCCGCGCCGGAGCCGATGCCCGTCGCCCTCGCCGACCCGGCTGCGGCATCCGATCCGGTGGCGGCATCCGACCCGCCCGCGGCATCCGACTCGGCTGCCGGCATCCGACCCGCCCGCCGTCGGACGCGCCCGTGGCGACCGCGACGCCGAAGCGCGTCGGCTCCTGGCAGGCCCTGCGCATCGCGGTGCGCGAACCCCGCGCGCTCGTCGCGATCCTCGCGATCGTGTGCTCGCAGACCGTCATGATCTGCGTGATGGTCATGACGCCGGTGCACATGACCGAGCACGGGCTCTCCCTCTCGCTCGTCGGCGTGGTGATCAGCATCCACATCCTCGGCATGTACGGGGCGAGCCCGCTCATGGGCTGGCTCTCCGACCGCATCGGGTCGACGCGCGTGATCGGCATCGGCGCCGCGATCCTCATCACGGCGACCGTCATCGGCATCCTCGCGCCGGCCGATGACGTGCTCCTGCTGCCGCTCGCGCTCGGCCTGCTGGGCCTCGGCTGGTCGGCGAGCATCATCGGCGGCTCCACGCTCCTCACCACGTCCGTCGACGAACGACTGCGCGTGCCGCTGCAGGGCGCGACGGATGCCGCGATGAACGTCGCTGCGGCCGGTGCGGCCGCGATCTCGGGGGTCGTGCTCGGGGTCGGCGGCTTCGCGGGCGTCAACGTCGTCGCCATCTTCGTGCTCGTGCCGCTGGCCGTCGCGGCGCTCCGCCTGCGGCTCGTGGGGCGCCAGGCGCCGGCGTAGGTCCGCGCCCACCGCCGTCCGTCCAGCGGTCGCTCAGGCCGGGGCGCGTAGGGTCGCATGGTCGTGCGGCGGCCTCTGCCGCCTGTGCACGCCTTCGGCGCCGTCGCCGTCAGCGACGGCGTGCAATTCCGAGTCAGTGTTCGTGATCGCGCTCTCATGGCTTTCCCAGTCAGTGGGAGGGAACCTCACAAATACCCGTGGTGTGCTGTCGTGTCCCCCTTAATGCCGACACCGGAACCATCGCCGTGCCACACACCCCCCACACTCCTGAGCTTCCCCTGCGCTTCCGCTCGACCTTCCGCGCCGCCACGATCGGCTCGACGACCCTTCATCGATCGACCCGGTCGAGCCGCAGGCCCCGCTCGAGCAGGATGCCGCGACCGAGGCCGTCGTCACCGTCGAACAGGATGCCGCGACCGAGGCCGCCGTCGTCACCGTCGAGCAGGATGCCGACGCGCTCCTCCGCCTCGAGCCCGCGGCGGTCGAGCCCGAACCGACCGCCGCGCCGCACCAGGAGCCGCACGTCGAGCCCGCTCGCGAACCCCAGGAGCCGGTGAAGCGCTCGGGGCCGCGCCACCGCGCCGAGCGCCTGCGCAACCGCCGCCCGTCGGGTGCTGCGTTCCGGCGCACGGTCGCCCTCGGCTGCGCCTCGGCGATCATGGGCGTGAGCGCGCTCGGCGCCGTCGCGGCAGCCGCCGACGGCGACGCGACGAGCGCCACCACGGTCTCGGCGAATGCGGCCGATCGCACGACTCCGACCGACACGATCGCGACGCCCGACGTCGAGGCCGGCGTCGACGACGGTCCCACGGTGACGAGCGACCTCTCGGTGGCTGCCGCTCCGTTCACCGGCGGCACGCAGGTGACCGTCACGGGCGAGGAGCTCGACCAGGTCGGGGCCGTCCTCGTCGGCGGGGAGGCGGCGACGATCGTCGCCGCCGACGAGAGCACGATCACCTTCGCGGTGCCCGCCGTCGACGACGGAGCGCTGGGCACGACCGCGCCGGTCGAGTTCACGGATGCCGCGGGCCAACCGGTCGACGTCGAGATGCCGACCGCCGTGGTCGCCGCGGGCACCTCAGTGGTGCAGCCGCTCGAGGGCGAGCTCACGGGCGTGCCCGAGGCGGAGGTGCCGATGGCGCCGCGCACGCTCAGCCTCACCTACACGAGCGACCCCGGGATCGACGCGCAGCTCGCCTACGTGCTGGCCTTCTGGAGCAGTTACAACTCCGCCGAGTATCCCGTCATCGACGGTTACGACTGCGCGAACTTCGCGAGCCAGTCGCTGATCGCCCGCGGCTGGGCCATGGACGGCGGCTGGTACCTCGACCGCGCCACCGGCGCGATGTCGCCGACCTGGGCCAGCTCGACCGCCCTCCGCGACTACCTGCTGACCCGCACCGACCGTGCCGCCTACCTCGACGACGGGCAGCGCTCGCTCGTGAAGGTCGGCGACATCGCGCAGTTCGACTGGGACGGCTCGGGCGACCGCGACCACACGGCCGTCGTCACCCGGGTCGAGCACACCGACGATGGCACGAAGGTCTGGGTCGGCGGCCACACCAAGGACGCCGACTACTGGGACGTCGACACGGCCCTCGCGACCGGCGGCGGCTCGGTGAGCTACTTCTCGATCCGCTGACCTCGCCGGTCGGCGCAGCGGCACGGCGACGCCGAAGCCGCACGCCGGATGCCCGCAACCGGCTCAGCCGGTTTCACCGCCGAGAGCGCCCGCGATGCGGTCGAACCACGCGGATGTCGCACGCTCCGCTCCGCCCCGCAGGCGGGTCGCCGCCGCCCGAGCATCCCGCCGCCCTTCCCACACGCGTGCGAGCGCGGTGCCGCCGACCGGCGACGCCGCCTCGGCGAGGTCGAGGACGCTCCGCTGCTCCCACCAGCCGGTGGTGCCCCTGAGCTTCACGGCCGTGTAGTCGTCGGCGGCGAGTCCGGCGGTCGGCACGCCGGTCGGCCCGGCGAACACGGCAGGGTGATAGCGACTCGTCACGAGCATCGCCGCGCCGCGGGCGAGGGCGGCCGCGGTTCGAGGCGTCCCCACCGGGAGCAGCTCGGCGCCGGTCGTCATGCGAGCGCGGACCTCGTCGTGCAGCACCTCGTCTCCGGCGAGGCGGTCGGGGTCGAGCGATCCGAAGTGCGGGTGGAAGACGACGGGAAGTCCACTCCGGTCGGCGAGGTGGTCGAACGCGCCGGCGAGTCCCGCGACCGTCGGCACGCGCGGCAGGCCGCCGAGGTGCACGGACAGGCTCACGAGGATCATCCCGCTCGGCCACCGCGAGTCGCCGGGCTGCTCGACGTCGTCGGCCGCGCCGAGGAAGGTGGCGTCGTCGCGGTTGGCGGCGAGCCGGTCAGCGGCCACGCCGAGGCGGCGCGCCACGTCGGCCGACGCGTGCTCGCGCACCCCGACGAGCCGCGCCGAGCGCAGCAACGAGCCGACCAGTTCCCGATCGGCCGGATCGAGCCGAGGGCCGAGCGTCTGCCCGGTCACGACGAGCGGCCGTCCGGCGCGTTCGGCGATCGCGCCGAGTGCGGCGCGCTCGAAGACGTGCATCGGCCACGTCGACGCCAGGTTGCCACCGCCCGCGACGGCCACCGCATCCGCGCCCGATACCGCATCGATCACCGACCACACGGGGTCCTCGGCCGGGAGCACGCGCTCTCCCGCCGAGCAGCGCAGCACCAGGTCGAATCGGGCCTGCATGTCGGTGCGTCCGCCGGAGAACCCGATCCGGCCGACCGCCTCGATCCCGTAGCGCCCCGCCGTCTCCGCCGGTGCGTTCGAGATGCCGACGATCGAGCCGGCGCCCCGCGCGAGGAGGGCCTCGACGAGGGCGTCGAACATCGCCTCGTCGCCCACGTGCAGCATCCCGTCGACGACGCCGACGTCTCCGATCACGACGACGCGCATGTGCCTGCCTTTCCGGGGTCTGTCAACCGGTGGACGGAACCCACGAACTGACCAAGTATCATCCACAGCACCTGCTCCGCCCCGGCGGCGCGAAGGTGCCACCAGCGAGGGAGGGGCACCGTGGGAGTCCAGACCGCACTCGACGCCGTCATGGCTGCGCCGTCGATCGTCGACGCCATGCGCCTCGCCGACGACCTGGCCTTCGAGGCCGGGCGCGATCCCGGTGTCCGCACCATCCGGGTGCTCGCACAGGCGCTCCGCGGCGACGACGAACTGGCCGCGATCGCCGCGACCCATGCCCTCGCCCAGGTGTTCGACGGCGAGGCCGGCCGAATGCTCGTCGGCCTCCTGTCCGACGAGCGGGCCTTCCTCCGCGAGCACGCGGCCTGGGCGCTCGGCTCCGGCCTCCCCCGTGCGGACGGGATGGGCGCGCTCCTCGGCATGGTGGTCGACGGGGGGTTCACCGGCATGCTGGCGCAGCGCACGCTCGAGCGGTGGTCGGGTGCGACCGCCGAGCAGCTGGTCGTGGGCGTCGAGGGCGCGCTCCTCGGCGTCGCCGCACCCGAGGCCCGGGCACGCCTCGTCGAGACGCTCGGGCTCGTGCGGCACTCCATCGCGACCGCCCCGCTGCTGCGGCTTGCGACGGATGCCACCGAGGCCGACGTCGTGCGGATCGCCGCGATGTCGGCGATCGGCCAGCGCCCACCGGACGAACGGGTGGTCGACCTGCTCGAGGAGGCCGCGGTCGGCGACGACCTCCTCGGCGACGTCGCCCGACTCGCCCTCGTCGACCTGGCCGCCTCGCGCGGCCCCGAGCCCGCCCGAGCGGAGGGGCTCACCATCGCCCAGCTCTTCCTGCACGCCGACATCGACCCGCTGCTGAGTTCGGCGGGGTCGGGCGACAACGGCGGCATCGCGACGCTCCTCGTCCGACTCGGCGACGCGCTCGTGCGCGACCGGACGACCGGAGTGCAGCGCGTCATCACCCTGTCGCGCGGCTCGGTGCTCGAGGCCACCGCCGACCTCCGCGCCATCCGCGACGCCGAGCACGGACACGTCTACGGCCGCATCCCGCTGCTCCGCGATCCCATGCCATCGGCGGCCGCATGGCCGTTGCGGGTGGTGACGCGCCGCGGCATCCGACGGATCCTCCGTGCCGCCGGTCGCGTCGACCTGCTGCACCTGCGGATGGCCGACGTCGGCAGCCTGGCGGCGGCGGATGTCGCGCGCGAGCTCGGGATCCCGGTCGTCTTCACGGTCGCGCCCGACCCGCACGCGGTGATCGAATCGCTCGACCGGTCGGGCTCGCTGACGCGGGAGGCGTTCGGCCGGATCGACCTCGCCGAGCACTTCTGGTTCCGGACGCGCCTCGTGCAGAGCCTGGCGGCGAACGCCGCGCACACGGTGCTGTTCCCGAGGCCGCGACTGGAGGACGACATGCGGCGCCTCGTCGGGATCGACCTCACCGCGCATGCCGAGCGGCACACGATCGTGCCGGAGGGCGTCGACCTGGCCACGATCGATCGCGCGATCGCCGAGGCGTCGGCGCACGCTCAGGGCGGCGAGCCGGGCGCCGCGCTCCGCGAGCTGCGCGACCTGGTGGGATCGCTCCCGTCCGAGCGTCGCGACCTGCCCCTGATCGTGAGCGTCGGACGCCTGCACCGCGTGAAGGGCATGGCCACGCTCGTGGAGGCGTGGGCTCGCGAGCCGCTCGCGCGGCGGGCCAACCTGCTCGTCATCGGCGGGGACGTCGACCGGCCCTCCCTCGACGAGCGCGAGCAGCTCGACCTCATCGAGGCCATCGTGCCCGAGGCCGAGCGGGCGGCGTCCGGCCTGCTGCTTCCGGGCCATCGGGCCAACGACGTCGCAGCCCGATGGATCGCCGCGGCGCGGTTCGGGCTGCCGGGCCTCAGCGCCCCGGGCGGGGTCTACGCCTGCGCGAGCATCAAGGAGGAGTTCGGGATCGCGCTGCTCGAGGCCATGGCGACGGGACTCTTCGTCGTCGCACCCGACGGCGGCGGCCCGGCCACGTACGTCGAGCACGGCGTCACCGGGCTGCTCACCGCGACGTGGGATGCGGCCCGACTCCACGAGGCGCTCGACTCGGCCGTTTCGGCCGTCGAGGCCGGCGACGATGATGCCCGGGCCGATCGGTCGCGGGCGATGGTGCGGGACCGCTTCACGATCCAGCGGATGTCGGTGGCCCTCGGCGAGGTGTACCGCGGCGTCGCACGCGACGAGGCCGCCCTCCTCGAGCAGGTCGACGCCGCCCGATGACCCTCCTCGTCATCAGCCCCGACTACGCGTCCCACCTGCTGCCGCTCGCGACGCTCGCGACGGCCTGGCGGGACCGCGGCGAACGCGTGGTCGTCGCAGGAGGGCCCGCGACGGCCGGCCTCGTCGCCGGCTTCGGCTTCGAGCGCCGCGACCTCCGGCTCGGTCGGGGCTCGAATCCCGGCGTCATCACGACCGAGCAGCAGCCCGTCGACGAGGGCGACTCGCTGCGCGGATTCTTCGAGGCGACCCGCCGCGGCGCGGTGCCGACGCTGAGCTACCAGGCGACGGAGCGGCTCACCGACCTCATGTGGCGACCGGTCGAGGCCGCGCGCGCGACGCAGCGCATCGTCGACGACGTGTCGCCCGACGCGATCATCGTCGACCACCTCGCGTTCAGCGCGCGCCTCGGCCTCACCACCGCCGGGATCCCGCATGGCGACATCGTCCTGGGACATCCGACGGCGCTCCCGGTCGGTTCCGAGGTGTACGGGTACCCGCCGACGTGGCCGGACGCCTTCCGGCCCGGTGCCGACGAGCTCGAGGAGCTCCTCCGACTCTGCCGGCGGGTCTCGGCGCGCTTCACCGAGGAATGGAACCGCGCCGCGCTGGAGCTCCGGCCCGATGCCCTGCCGAGCTCCGACGCGTTCGCCGAGCACGGCCCGCTGGTGCTCTACAACTACCCCGAGGAGCTCGCCGACGTCGAGCGTCGCCCCCTCCTGCCGCCGCACCGCTTCCTGGGGTCGACGCGTCGCGACGAGCCCGAGGACCCCGAGGTGGAGGCCTGGCTCGACACGGCGGATCCGTTCGTCTACGTGAGCTTCGGGAGCTTCCTCTCGGTGCGCGGCGACGTGCTCCGGCGCGTGGCCGACGCGCTCCGCACGCTCGACGTCCGGGCGGTGATCGCGACCGGGTCGACGGATGCCGCCGAGCTCGGCGAACTGCCCGTCGGCTGGCTGGTGCGCGACTACGTGCCCCAGGTGCGGTTGCTCGGCGCGGCCGCCGCCGCCGTGACGCACGGCGGCAACAACTCCGTGACCGAGGCGATCGGGTCGGGGGTGCCGCTCGTGGTGCTGCCGTTCTCGACCGACCAGTTCGCGGGCGCCGCCGCCGTCGAGCGCAGCGGCTTCGGCGTGGCACTCGACCCGAACGCGGCATCCGTCGACGAGCTCGCGAGTGCGATCGCGCAGGTGCTCGCGCTCGATCCCGATGCGAGGGCGCGGTTGGACGCCGCGGCGGCCGGTCAGGCCGCGGCGCCAGGACCGGAACTGGCCTTCGCCGCGCTCGCGGCCTGAGCCTCGGCGACGAGCACGGCCATCGCCGCGGCGTCGCCGGCGGCATCCCGGTAGCGCTGCATGAGCCTCGCGTTCCGCTCGTACTGGTCGCCGGCCCGCGTCTCCACGGCGTGGTTCAGCGCGTACACCCGACCGTCGTGTCGCTGCGGCGGTGCGCCGAGCAGCGTCTCGTGGGCGAGGTACCAGGCCACGTCCTCGAATCCCCAGCCGCGGAACCGCTCGTCCTGGCCGCCGTGCGCCTCCCACGTGCGGCGGGTCGTGACGTACACGCCGGAGCAGGCGCGGTGCACGAGCTCGTAGGTGCAGTCCTGCGGGGCCGTGCCCGCGGCGAACTGCGCCGAGCCCTCGGGGCCGAGCCAGTGGTAGGCGGTGTACGGAAGCTGCACGCGGCCGCTTCCGGCGGCGGCGGCGACGGCCGAACGGAGCGGCTCGGGCTCGGGGAAGGTGTCGGCGTCGTTGATCACCACGACGTCGTCGGGGTCGTCGAGCATCGACACGGCGAGGTTGCGGACCCGGGCGAGCGCGAACTGCTCGTCGTCGGTGTCGAGGGTCCGGATCGCGAACTCGGGCAGGGTCCGCTCGTACCATGCGACGACCTGTTCGAACGCGTCCAGCCGGGACGGCGCGGGGCGCCACGGGATCACGACGAGGTTGCTCACCCCGACATGCTAGGCGGAACCGGGCGGTGGGCGAAGGCCTCGCCCGGTCAGGCGCGCGCGTGCGGGTCCGCCGTCGTGCTCACGTCGGTGTCGACGACCACGACCGAGCGGGCCGGGCAGCACGAGCGCCTCAGCCGCTTCGGGCACGGCGTCGCCGGCGAGCTCGCCGGAGTGCAGGAGCACCCGGCCGCCGATGGTCGTCGCGGTTCCGGCCGGCCCGAGGTTCACCGCGATCACGACACCGCCTCGATGCACCAGCGACGGTGCGCGCATCCTCGTCGACGTCGACCCGCGTGGCGAGCATCGACGGATCGGTGAGCTCGGGCCGTCGCGGCGCAGCGCGATGAGGTCCCGATACCAGCGCAGCATCAGCGTCTGACGCGTGTCGACGTCCGCCTCGGGGTACGGCTCGGCCCAGTCGAGCTTCGAGCGCCGGAACGTCTCGGGGTCCTGCGGGTCGGGCACGACAGCGGGGTCCCAGCCCATGCGCGCGAACTCCGCGATGCGCCCTTCGGCCGTCGCGCGCCCGAGCTCGGGTTCGGGATGCGAGGTGAAGAACTGCCACGGCGTCGAGGCCGCCCACTCCTCGCCCATGAACAGCATCGGCGTGAACGGCGAGAGCAGGGTGAGCGCCGCGGCGATCGCGAGGCCGCCGTCGTCGACGGATGCCGCGAGCCGGTCGCCCGCGGCGCGGTTGCCGACCTGGTCGTGGTCCTGGTCGAACACGACGAGCCGCCAGGCGGGCGTGCGCTCCACGTCGATCGGGCGACCGTGCACCCGGCCGCGGAAGCGTCGACGTGCGTGCGCGCGTGGAAGAACCCGCGCTCGAGCACGTCCCGGAGGGCGGTGAGCGGGGCGAAGTCCTCGTAGTAGCCCGCGGTCTCGCCCGAGACGGCGACGTGCACCGCGTGGTGGAAGTCGTCGCTCCACTGCGCCGTGATCCCGTACCCGTGCGCCTCGCGGGGCCGGATCATCCGCGGGTCGTTGAGGTCGCTCTCCGCGATCAGGGTGAGCGGGCGGCCGACGTGCGCCGACAGCGCGTCGACGCGCTCGGCGAGCTCCTCGAGCAGGTGCACCGCGCGGTGGTCGACGAGGGCGTGCACGGCGTCGAGCCGCAGCCCGTCGACGCGGTAGTCGTCGAGCCACATGAGCGCGTTCCGGATGATGTGCTCGCGGACCACGTCGGAGTCGGGCCCGTCGAGGTTCAACGACGCGCCCCACGTGTTGGCGCGACCTTCGTGCAGGTACGGGCCGAACTCGGGCAGGTAGTTGCCGCTCGGACCGAGGTGGTTGTAGACCACGTCCTGGATCACGGCGAGCCCGCGCTGGTGGCAGGCGTCGACGAAGCGCTGGTAGGCGGCGGGGCCGCCGTAGGACTCCTGCACCGCGTACCAGAGCACGCCGTCGTAGCCCCAGTTCCACTCGCCGTTGAAGGCGTTGACCGGCAGCACCTCGACGAAGTCGACGCCGAGGTCGACGAGGTGGTCGAGCCGGCCGATCGCGGCGTCCAGCGTGCCCTCGGGCGTGAACGTGCCGATGTGCAGCTCGTAGACGACGCCGCCCGCCAGCTGGCGTCCCGTCCAGCCGCGATCCCGCCACGCGTGCGCGCGGGGATCGAACACGCGGGAGAGCCCGTGCACGCCGTCGGGTTGCCGGCGCGACCGCGGGTCGGGTCGCGGCGTCTCGGCCTCGTCGATGAGGTAGCCGTAGCTCGCTGCCCTCTCCCGTCGCGCTCCACCACCCGTCCGGCTCCGCGTCCATCGGATGCAGCATGCCGTCGAGCTGCAGGGTCATCCGGGTCGCCCGGGGCGCCCACACGCGGAACTCGGTCATGCCAGGCCTCCCTCGTCGACGAGCAGCGCCACCGGGTAGGTGCCGAGCACCTCGGCGAGCCGCAGGGCGCCGCCCGCGTGGTGCCGACCGGTGATGACGTCGACGACCGGCGCGCTGCCGACGTCGACCACCGTGTCCTCCCATCCGCCGCGGGCGGCGAGGCCGACCGGCAGCCGGGTGGCGAGGGTGATCGCCCCGCCCCGGTCGAATGCGACGAGGTGATCGGCCGCGGGTCCGGATGCCGCGAGCGGCGTGTACTCCGTGAACAGCTCGGGCCGGTCGCGCCGCAGCCGAAGGGCCCGGCTCGTCACGAGGAGCTTGGCCGCGCCGCTCGCGCCGACGCGCGGCAGCATTCCCCCGTCGATCATCGCGAGGATGCGCCGCCGCAGCTCGAAGTCGACGGGCCGGCGGTTGTCGGGGTCGACGAGCGACTGCTCCCAGAGCTCGCTGCCCTGGTACACGTCGGGCACGCCCGGCGCGGTGAGCTGGATCAGCTTGGCCGCGAGCGAGTTCGACCATCCGGGCGCCTCGAGCAGGGCGACCGCCCGGCCGACGAGCCCCGCGACGCGCTCGTCCTCGAACACCGCGTCGACGAGCGCGTGCATGCGCGCCTCGAACTCCGCGTCGGGCGCGGTCCACGACGTCGAGTTCCCCGGCCTCGCGTGCCGCCTTCTCGGCGTAGGCGTGCAGGCGTTCGGGGCTCGCCGGCCAGGCGCCGACGATCGCCTGCCAGAGCAGGTGCTCGAGCGGGCCGTCGCCGAGGGGCGCCAGCGAGCGCAGCTCATCGAGGATCGCGGCCCACTCCGCCGGCCGCTCCGCGATCACGTCGAGGCGGGCGCGCACGTCCTCGCCGCGCTTCGTGTCGTGCGTCGACAGCGTCGTCATCGACCGCGGCATCCGCTCCTGCCGCCCGAGGGACCGCGCGTGGAACTCCGCGACGTCGATCGCGAACTCGGCCGGGTCGCCGCCGACCTCGGTCAGGCTCGTGAGCCGGGTGTACCGGTAGAACGCGGTGTCCTCCACGCCCTTCGCCATGACCATGCCGCTGGTCTGCTGGAACCGCTGGGCCGCCGGATGCCCCGGGTCGGACAGGATCGGCAGCAGTCGCTCGACCACGCCCGCGAGCTCGGGCCGGTGCCGCACCGTGAGCTCCGCCGCCTCGTGCAGGTGCTCGGCGCCGAACGGCAGGTACGAGCGGTACACCGGGAACCACGCGAGCAGCTCGGCGACCGCATCGGCGATGGCACCCGGCTCGTCGTCGCCGGATGCCGCATCGACCAGCGTGCGGTCGAGTCGCAGCACCTCCGACCGCAGGATGCCGTCGGCGATCGCGCGTTTCGTGCCGTGGATCATCGTCGGCCAGTCCGCGGGGGTCCCGCCCCGGAGCCGCGTGTCGAGGTCGGTCAGCGGCGCCTCGCCGGCCGGGTCGACGAGCACGCGGTCGAGGTCGGCGAGTGCGTCGTAGCCCGTCGTGCCCTCGGTGGCCCAGCCCGGCGGCATCCGCTCGTCGCCCTCGAGGATCTTCTCGGCGAGCACGTAGGCGCCGCCCGTCTGCTCGGCGAGCCGCTCGAGGTAGCCGCCCGGGTCGAGCAGTCCGTCGGGGTGGTCGACGCGCAGGCCGTCGGCGAGCCCCTCCCGCAGCCAGCGCAGCACCTCGACGTGGCTCTCGTCGAACACCCACGGCACCTCGACGCGGATGGCGGCGAGCGTGTTCACCGCGAAGAAGCGGCGGTAGTTCAGGTCGAAGTCGGCGCGTCGCCAGTCCACGAGCTCGTAGTGCTGGCGGTCGTGCACGGCGACGGGGTCGTCGCCCGGTTCCGCGGTGCCGGATGCCACGGGGAAGCGGTGATCCCAGTAGTGCAGCTCGAGGCGCCCGTCGGTCTCGACGAGGCGCAGCGCGCCGAGGTCGTCGGCGCTGCCGAGCACCGGGAGCCGCAGCCGGCCGCCGCCGAAGTCCCAGTCGATGTCGAACGCCTCGGCGTAGCGCGAGCCGCGGCCGTTCGCGAGCACGTCCCACCACCATGCCATCGCGGCCGGCGTGGCCACGCCGACGTGGTTCGGCACGAGGTCGGCGAGCACCCCCATGCCGTGCGCCCGTGCCGCCGCGACGGCGCGCTCGAGCGCCTCGGCGCCGCCGCGCGCCGGGTCGACCCGGGAGTGGTCGACCACGTCGTACCCGTGGTCGGAGCCGGCCTCGGCCTCGAGCAGCGGCGAGAGGTAGACCCAGTCGGCGCCGAGGTCGTGCAGGTAGTCGACGACGCCCGGCGACGGCGTCGAGGTCGAACGACGGCCGCACCTGGATGCGGTACGTCGAGACGGGTGCCTTCACCGGTGGTCCCCTCCTGCTCGATCGGAACGGTCGTGATTCCGCCGCACTAGTTCGGCGGCTTGGCCGTCGCCGACTGCCGGCCGCCCGACGTCCCCGCTGCGCCGCCCTCGAGGGGGACGTGGCCGGACTGCGAGGTGCGGACCGCGAGCGAGGCGGCGACCGAGTGGTCGGGCTCGATCTCGGGCTCCGAGTGGGCGCGGAGCACGAGCATCGAACGCGCCTCGAGCTTGAACGTCGCGCCGCGCTTCTTCGGGGCGCTGTCCGCGGTCTTGCCCGCGGTGTCGATCACGACGTCCCACGCCTGGTGGGTGCGTCGCGGAATCTTGAATCGTGCCGCCTCGGGCCCGGCGTTGTAGAACAACAGGAAGTCCACGTCGGTGATCGGCTCGCCCCGGGCGTCGCGCTGCCGGATGCCCTCGCCGTTCAGGTACACGCCGACCGCCCGCCCGAGTGGTGCATCCCAATCCGCGGGTCGCATCTGCGTACCGTCCGCCCGCAGCCAGACGATGTCGGGCAGCGGCGCGCCCTCAGGGCTCTCCTCGCTCTCGACGGGGCGTCCGTCGAAGAACCGGCTCCGGCGGAACGTCGGATGGTCCTTGCGCAGGCGGGCCACCGCGGCCGTGAACTCGACGAGCGGTTGGTCGGCCTCGTCCCAGTGCACCCAGCTGAGCTCGTTGTCCTGCGCGTAGGTGTTGTTGTTGCCGCGCTGCGTGCGGCCGAGCTCGTCGCCGTGTGCGAGCATCGGCACCCCCTGCGACAGCAGCAGGGTCGCGAGGAAGTTGCGCTGCTGGCGCGCTCGCAGCTGGAGCACCTCGGGATCGTCGGTGTCGCCCTCGATCCCCGAGTTCCACGACCGGTTGTGCGATTCGCCGTCGTTGCCGTCCTCGCCGTTGGCGTCGTTGTGCTTCTCGTTGTACGAGACGAGGTCGCGGAGCGTGAACCCGTCGTGGGCTGTCACGAAGTTGATGGAGGCGACCGGCCTGCGGCCGCTGTTCTCGTAGAGGTCGGCCGAACCGGTGATGCGCGACGCGAACTCGCCGAGGCTGGCGGGTTCGCCCCGCCAGAAGTCGCGCACCACGTCGCGGTACTTGCCGTTCCACTCCGACCACTGGGGCGGGAAGTTGCCCACCTGGTAGCCGCCGGGCCCGACGTCCCACGGCTCGGCGATGAGCTTCACCTGCGAGACCACCGGGTCCTGCTGCACGAGCTCGAAGAAGCTCGACAGGCGGTCGACGTCGTAGAACTCCCGGGCGAGGGTGGCCGCGAGGTCGAAGCGGAACCCGTCGACGCGCATCTCGAGCACCCAGTACCGCAGGCTGTCCATGATGAGTTGCAGCGCGTGGGGGTTCCGCACGTTGAGCGAGTTGCCCGTTGCCGGTGTAGTCCGTGTAGTACCGCCGGTCGTCCTCCTCGAGGCGGTAGTACGCGGCGTTGTCGATCCCCCGGAAGGCGATCGTCGGGCCGAGGTGGTTGCCTTCCGCGGTGTGGTTGTACACGACGTCGAGGATCACCTCGATGCCCGCCTCGTGCATGGCGCGCACCATGCTCTTGAACTCCTGCGCCTGCTGGCCGAGCTCGCCGGTCGAGGAGTACTCGTTGTGCGGAGCGAAGAACCCGATCGTGTTGTAGCCCCAGTAGTTGCGCAGGCCCTTCTCCTCCAGCGTCGAGTCCTGCACGAACTGGTGCACGGGCATCAGCTCGATGGCGGTCACGCCGAGCTTCAGCAGGTGCTCGATGATGGCCGGGTGCGCGACGCCGGCGTAGGTGCCGCGCTGCTCCTCCGGGACATCCGGATGCAGCGCCGTGAGCCCCTTCACGTGCGCCTCGTAGATCATCGACTCCGAATAGGGCGTGTTGGGGTGCCGGTCGCCCGCCCAGTCGAAGAACGGGTTGATGACGACGGCGTGCATCACGTGCGCGTCGGAGTCGTCGTCGTTGCGCGAGTCGGGGTCGCCGAAGTCGTAGCCGAACAGCGACTGGTCCCAGTCGAACCACCCGGCCATCGCCTTGGCATAGGGATCGAGCAGGACCTTGTTCGGATTGTGCCGGTGCCCGTTCTCAGGGTCGTACGGGCCGTGCACCCGGTAGCCGTACCGCTGTCCCGGCTGCACCTGCGGCAGGTACGCGTGCCAGACGAACGCGTCGACGTCCTGCAGCTCGACGCGCGTCTCAGTGCCGTCCTCGGCGAACAGGCACAGCTCGACGCGCTCGGCCGACTCGCTGAAGATGGCGAAGTTCGTGCCGCTGCCGTCGAAGGTCGCGCCGAGCGGGTAGGCGGTGCCGGGCCATGCTTCCATCGCAGCTCCTCGGTGGTCGTACGGACTCGGGGTCGGCGCTGATCGAGGTGCGGTCGGATGCCGCGTAGGCCCGATCATCGCATCAGGCCGGTGATCGGGCGAATCGCCGGCCGGGGGTTGCGAGCGCGCTCAGCCGGCGGATGCCAGCGCGTCGCTCACGACGCGCTTCGCCTCCTCCTGCACGACCGCGAGGTGCTCCGGTCCGCGGAACGACTCGGCGTAGATCTTGTACACGTCCTCCGTGCCGCTCGGCCGTGCCGCGAACCACGCGTCGGCCGTCGCCACCTTCACGCCGCCGATGGCCGCGTCGTTGCCCGGCGCGTGCGACAGCTTCGCCGTGATCGGCTCGCCGGCGAGCTCGGTCGCGGCGATCGCGTCGCCGTCGAGCTTGCCGAGGGCGGCCTTCTGGGCGGGCGTCGCCACGGCGTCGGTGCGCTGGTAGGCGGGATCGCCGAAGCGCTCGACGAGCTCGCGGTACAGCTCGGACGGGGACTTGCCCGTGACCGCGCGGATCTCCGACGCGAGCAGGCACAGCAGGATGCCGTCCTTGTCGGTCGTCCACACGGTGCCGTCGAACCGGAGGAACGACGCGCCGGCGCTCTCCTCGCCGCCGAAGCCGACCGAGCCGTCGACCAGCCCGGGCACGAACCACTTGAACCCGACCGGCACCTCCCAGAGGCGCCGGCCGAGCGATTCGGCGACGCGGTCGATCATCGAGCTCGACACGAGCGTCTTGCCGATCGCCGCGTCGGGGCGCCAGTTCGGCCGGTGCGCGAAGAGGTACTCGATCGCGACCGCGAGGTAGTGGTTGGGGTTCATCAGGCCGCCGTCGGGCGTGACGATGCCGTGCCGGTCGGCGTCGGCGTCGTTGCCGGTGAGGATGTCGAACGCGCTGCCGTGCTCGAGCACCGACGCCATCGCCGACGGGCTCGACGGGTCCATCCGGATCTTGCCGTCCCAGTCGAGGGTCATGAACGACCAGGCGGGGTCGACGCGCTCGTTCACCACCGTGAGGTCGATGCCGTAGCGGTCGCGGATCGCCGCCCAGTAGTGCACGGATGCCCCGCCCAGCGGGTCGGCGCCGATCCTGATCCCGGACTTCCGGATGGCGTCGAAGTCGATGATGTTCTCGAGGTCGTCGACGTAGTTCGATCGGAAGTCGTAGGTCTCGACGCCGCTCGGCTCCGCCTGGTTCACCTCGCGGCATCCGTCGGCGATGAGCTCGTTGGCGCGGTTCGCGATCCAGCTCGTGGCGTCCGAGTCCGCCGGGCCTCCGTGAGGCGGGTTGTACTTGAAGCCGCCGTCCTGCGGCGGGTTGTGGCTCGGGGTGATCACGATGCCGTCGGCCTCGCCCTCGGCGCGCTTCGCCGGGTCGTTGTTCCACTTCAGGATCGCGTGCGACAGGGCGGGCGTCGGCACGTAGTCGTCGTACTGGTCGGCGAGCACGCGCACGTTGTTGGCCACGAGCACGTCGAGTGCGGTGGTCTGCGCCGGGGCGCTGAGGGCGTGGGTGTCCGCGCCGATGAACAGCGGGCCGGTGATGCCCTGCGCGGCCCGGTACTCCACGATCGCCTGCGTGATCGCGAGGATGTGGTCCTCGTTGAACGCGGAGTTGAAGGCGGAGCCGCGGTGGCCGGACGTGCCGAACGCGACGCGTTGCTCGGGGATCGAGACATCCGGTTTCCGTTCGTAGTAGGCCCTGACGAGGGCCTCCACGTCGATCAGGTCGGATTCGGTCGCCGGGGTTCCCGCTCGCTCGTGCATCTGCCCAGTCTGCCCCGCCCGTGCTCCGGACGACACCCCTTGCCGGTCAGAAGAGGGTCTGCACGCCGGTGGCGAGCGTGTAGATCGCGAGCCCGGCGAGCGCGCCCACGACGGTGCCGTTGATGCGGATGAACTGCAGGTCGCGGCCCACCTGCAACTCGAGCTTCTCGGTGGTCTCGCTTCGGGTCCCAGCGCTCGACGGTCTCGGTGATCACGCCCGCGATCTCGTGCCGGTAGTTGCGCACGACGTAGGCCGCGGCATCCGTGACCCACTCGTCGACCTTGGCGGCGAGCTCGTCGTCGGTCGTCAGCCGCGTGCCCACCTCCACGACCGCGGAGCGGAAGCCCTGGCGCAGCTCGCTGCCGGGATCGGCGAGTGCCGTGTCGAGCGTGTCCTTGACGCTCGCCCACACCTCGCCCGCGAACTCGCGCACGCGCGGGCTGTCGAGGAGGTCGACCTTCAGCTGCTCGAGCCGGCCGATCATGAGGGGGTCGTGCTGGAGGTCGTTCGCGAGGTCGGCGAGGTAGCGGTCGATGGTCTCGCGCAGCGGATGCGCCGGATCGGCGCGCACGGCGCGCACGAACCCGAGCACCTCCTTGCGCGCCCGCTCGTCGACGAACCCCCCGACGAAGTCGGGCATCCACCGCGGCAGGCGCCCCGAGACCATGCCGCCGATCGGCCTCGGGGTGGGCCTCGAGCCACTCCTCGGCCTTCTCGAACAGGGCGTCGACGGCCGCGCGCTGCTGGTCGGCGGCGACGAGCCGTTCGCCCATGCGCCCGATCGCCGGCCCCCACTCGGGCTCGAACAGGTGACGGCGTGCGAGCTTCTCGATCACGTCCTCGACGTCGTCGTCGCCGAGCAGGGTCATCACGCCGCGTGCGGCCACCGAGGCCTCGGCCGTGAGCCGGTCGGCGTTCGCCGGGCGTCGCGAGCCAGCCGCCGAGCCATCGCGAGATGCCGATCGAGCGCAGCTTGCCGATGACGACCTCGTCGGAGAGGAACTCGTCCTCGACGAACGCGCCGAGCGTCGCGCCGATCTCGTCCTTCCTCGTGGGGATGATCGCCGTGTGCGGGATCCGGAGTCCGAGGGGATACCGGAACAGCGCCGTCACCGCGAACCAGTCCGCGAGCGCGCCGACCATCGCGCCCTCGGCCGCCGCCCGCACGTAGGCGAGCCACGGCACGGTGTCCTGCAGCGCGAACGACACGGTGAAGACGAGCGCGGCGGCGGCGAGCAGGCTCGTCGCCACCCGCTTCATCCTGCGCAGCGCGGCCCGGCGCTCCGCGTCGGTCGGCACGACGCGCGCGGCGCGCGCACCCGCCTGTTCGGTCTCGTCGATCAACGTCATGCGCCGGCCCCCTCCGCGTCGGGATTGCGGTCCGTTTCGACGCTAGCGCCTGCTCCGCCCGCGCTCACTAGGCTTGCGTGCATGACGGATGCCGCCCCAACGCCGCCCGAGCACACGTACTCGTACCTCGGTCCGGCGGGCACCTTCACCGAGGCGGCCCTCAAGCAGGTGCCCGAGGCCGCGGGCAAGCACTGGCGCTCGGTGAACAACGTGGGCGAGGCGCTGGCGGATGTCACGAGCGGGCGCTCCGTCGCGGCCATGATCGCGATCGAGAACTCGGTCGAGGGCGGCGTGTCCGCCACGCAGGACGCGCTCGCGACCGTGCCGGGGCTCCGCATCGTCGGCGAGTACCTGGTTCCCGTGAACTTCGTGCTGGTCGCACGCCCCGGCACCGCCCTCGGCGACGTGCGCATCGTGAACGCGCACCCCGTGGCGTACGCGCAGTCGCGCGGCTGGCTCGAGCGCGAGCTGCCCGACCACGGGCACATCCCCGCGACCAGCAACGTGCAGGCCGCGGCATCCCTCTTCGAGGGCAGCCAGGCGGATGCCGCGGTCGCACCGCCCGGCATCACCGACCACCTCGACCTCGACGTGCTCGCGCGCGACATCGGCGACAACCCCAAGGCGGTCACGCGGTTCGTGCTCGTCTCGCGCTCGCGCGCACTCGCGGAGCCCACCGGCGCCGACAAGACGAGCCTGATCGTGGAGCTGCCCGACGACGAGCCCGGATCGCTGCTCGCCATGCTCGAGCAGTTCTCGACCCGAGGCGTGAACCTGTCGCTGCTCGAGTCGCGTCCGATCGGCGACGAGCTCGGCCGCTACCGCTTCGTGGTCGACCTCGACGGCCACATCGCCGACGAGCGCGTCGCCGACGCCCTGCTCGGCCTGCGTCGCACGAGCCCCAACGTGATCTTCCTCGGCTCGTACCCGCGGGCCGACCAGCGCGCGATCGAGTACCACTCGAAGTTCGACGACGAGATCTTCATCGAGGCGCGCGACTGGCTGCGGGGCCTCATCAGCGGCGAGCCCGACTGATCCGACGCGGCCGTGCAGCCGGGCGGCGCGCGACCTGCCGCGCGATCCGTGCCGCATGCACGCCGCAGCGTCCTATTCTGGAGCGACGGCGATGCCGCCGCTGCCGCATCGGACGGAGGTGTGCGAGTGAGCGAGGGTTCGGCAACCGGGATCGACCCGCGATTCGACCCCAGGTTCCAGCGCGGCTACGTGCCCGACGCCGCAGCAGCACCGCAGGCGACGGATCCCGCGGCCGCGCCGCTCGACGTCGGGCCGGTCCATGACCGCGACGACGACCCGGCCGAGGCGGTCCGGGCGCTCGTCGGCGAACCGGAGGAGGCACGAGGGCTCGGATCCTCCGCCTCCACGGATCGGCAGCGCATCGACCGGGCCCGCATCGACCGGCCAGGCGGCCTCGCCGGCACCGGCCGACGACGAGGTCGCGAGGCGACGCCGTCGCGGCATCCGACGGCTGGTTCGCGGAGGAGGACGCGCCCGCCGAGGAGGAGCACCTCAGTCCCACACGCTGGATGTGGATCGCGCTCGGCGCCTGCGTCGCCTTCGTCGTCGTCGGCGCCGTGGCCTTCTGGGTGCAGGCCTCCGACCCCTCGAACTACATCGGCGGGGTGCGCGCGGGGATCGACGAGACCTTCCGCCTGGTGATCAACGCCCTCGCCCCCGCGCTCGTCCAGGCGGGACTGGTCGGCATCGTCGTGGTGCTGGTGACCTGGGCGCTCAGGGGACGCATGGCACGCGGACGCCGGAGGACCGGCCATGAACCGGCCGCACCCCGCCGCGATCGCGCTGGGCGTGCTGTGCGTGCTGTTCCTGCTCGGCCTCGTGTGGGCGGTCGCCGCGATGCAGGAGGCGGAGAGCGGGCTCCAGTGGTCGGGCGAGTCGCCGTCGCCCGAGGTGATGCAGACGTGGGCGCTCTTCAACTTCGGGTACTCGCTCGCGCTGCCGGCGCTCGGCCTCGCGACCGCGGCATCCGGACTCGGCCTCGTGCTGGTGTGGTGCCTGCCGCGACGTGCTTCAGCGCGGGACGCGCACGATGAGCGCCGCCGGATCGACGTGGAACCGCGCCGCCACGACCGTGCCGAACTCGTCGCCGTCGATCTCGAACTCCTCGGGCTCGGCCTCGATCTCGATGTCGACCGCCCTGCCGCGCGAGTAGACGACCTCGCGTCGTCGGCTGCCGCCCGTCAGGTCGAGGAACTGGCGCCCGAACGCCGACTTGCGCAGCACGCGGTTCTCCCACGTGACCTTGCGCCACACGAGGAGCCAGCCCATGAGGTTGCGCGGCTGCAGCACGACCACGTCGAGCTTGCCGTCGTCGATCTCGGCATCGGGGATGAGCTCGATGTTGCCGGGGAGGTAGCCGAGGTTGGCGACGAGGATGCTCGAGACGCGGGAGCGGTGGTGCCGGCCGGTGTCGATGCGGTGCACGACTCGGAACGGCTTCGACGCGGGGATCGCCCGGAGGCCGGCGTCGACGTAGGCGAGCCAGCCCACCCTCTTCTTCAGGTCGGGGTTCGTGTTCGCGATCATCGCGGCGTCGATGCCGATGCCCGACATCACGAGCGAGGCGTGCGTCTCGTCGGAGCCGTCGGGCCGGGTCACGTCGGCGACGAGCACGTCGACCGCGCGATCGAGCCCGGCGAACGCGAGCACCACGGCGTCGTCGAGGTCGTTCACGGGGATGCCGAGGTTGCGCGCGAAGAGGTTGCCGGTGCCGAGCGGCACGAGCCCGACCGGCACGCCCGTGCCGCGCACGGCCGCCGCGACGGAACGCACCGTGCCGTCGCCGCCGGCCGCGATCACGAGGTCGACGCCCGCCTCGAGTGCGTCCCTCGCCATGCCCTTGCCCGGATCGTCCTCGGTGGTCTCGATCCACATCGAGGGGTCGAAGCCCTGCCGCTCCTCCGCGCGCGCCACGGACGTCGCGCAGGATGTCGACGCCGCTCTTGGTCGGGTTGAAGACCACGGCGGCGCGCGAACGCGTCGACGCGCCATCCGCCGCTCCCCGCTTCGCTCGCACCGCCACGAACCCAACGGTATTGCATCCTGCCGAGTGCGCGCCGGGTGGGTTCATGCGGGACGCCGCGCCTCAGGGCCCCGCAGCCGGTCGGATGCCCCGGGCTAGACTGGCTCGCGTGATCGACCCCGTGCTGCTTCGCGAGAACCCAGAGCTGATCAAGCATTCGCAGGAGCTGCGTGGCGAGTCATCCGCCTTCGTCGACGACGCCGTCGCAGCGGATGCCGCGCGCCGCACCGCGATCACCGAGTTCGAGGCGCTGCGCGCCGAGCAGAACGCGTTCGGCAAGCAGGTCGCGAAGGCTCCGAAGGAGGAGAAGGCCGCCCTCGTCGCGCAGGCGCAGCAGCTCGCCGCGCGGGTGAAGGAGGCGAACCAGCGGGCGAACGACGCCGAGGCCGCCTTCACCACCGCGGTGCAGCGCATCGGCAACGTCGTGATCGACGGCGTGCCCGCCGGCGGTGAAGACGACTACCTCGTGCTGCGCGAGGTCGGCGAGATCCCGGCCTTCCCGTTCGAGCCGCGCGACCACCTCGAGATCGGCGAGCTGGTCGACGCGATCGACATGGCGCGCGGCGCGAAGGTGTCGGGTGCGCGCTTCCACTACCTCAAGGGTGTCGGCGCCCGCCTCGAGCTCGCGCTCATGACCATGGGCCTCGACCGCGCGCTCGCCGCGGGGTTCACGCCGCTCATCACGCCCACGCTCGTGCGCCCCGAGATCATGCAGGGCACCGGATTCCTCGGCGCTCACTCCGAGGACATCTACTACCTGCCCGACGACGAGCTCTACCTCACCGGCACGAGCGAGGTCGCGCTCGCCGGCTACCACGCCGACGAGATCATCGACCTCTCCAAGGGACCGCTCCGCTACGCGGGCTGGTCGACGTGCTACCGCCGCGAGGCCGGCAGCCACGGCAAGGACACCCGCGGCATCATCCGCGTGCACCAGTTCAACAAGCTCGAGATGTTCAGCTACGTCGACCCGGCCGACGCCGAGGCCGAGCACGAGCGGCTCCTCGGCTGGCAGGAGGACATGCTGCAGTCGCTCGGCCTCGCCTACCGGGTCATCGACACCGCGGCCGGCGACCTCGGCTCGAGCGCGGCCCGCAAGTACGACGTCGAGGCGTGGGTGCCCACCCAGGAGGCGTACCGCGAGCTCACCTCCACCTCGAACTGCACGACGTTCCAGGCGCGTCGCCTCGACATCCGCCACCGCACCGAGAGCGGCAAGACCGCGCCGGTGGCGACGCTCAACGGCACCCTCGCCACGACCCGGTGGATCGTCGCGATCCTCGAGACGCACCAGCAGGCCGACGGCTCGGTGGTGGTGCCCGAGGCGCTCCGCGGCTACCTCGGCGGCCTCGAGGTGCTCGAGCCCGTCGCCCGATGAGCGAGCGGATGCCGATGTCGATGCCCGAGCCCGCCGCCGAGTTCGGGGCATCCGCCGCGCCCTGGCTCGTCGCGCTCGACGTCGACGGCACGATCCTGCACGAGGACGAGTCGATCGACGAGCGCGTCGCCGACGCGATCCTCGCGGCGCGCGAACGCGGCCACGAGGTCACGCTCGCGACCGGTCGCTCGTGGGCGACGACGGCCACGGTGCTCGAGCGCCTCGGCCTCACCCCCGAGTACGTGGTGTGCGCGAACGGCGCGATCACGATGCAGCGCGACGACGCGGCATCCGGCGGCTACACCCGCGTGCACGTCGAGACCTTCGACCCGACCGCGGTGCTCGAGCGCATCCGCACGTTCCTGCCGAGCGGCCGGTTCATGGTGGAGATGCCCGACGGGTTCCGCCTCTACACCGAGGGCATGAGCGACTGGAACCTCGAGAACGCCCGCGAGGTGCGGTTCGACGAGCTGCTCGACCAGCGCGCGACCCGTGTCGTCGTCGTGTCGCCCGACCACGAGCTCGAGGAGTTCCTGCACATCGTCGAGGAGATGGGGCTGCACCAGGTCAGCTACGCCATCGGCTGGACGGCGTGGCTCGACATCGCCCCCGACGGCGTCAGCAAGGCGACCGCGCTCGAGCGGGTCCGGGGCTGGCTCGACGTCCCGCTCGACCGCGTGATCGCGGTGGGCGACGGACGCAACGACATCGACATGTTCACCTGGGCCGGCGCCGCCGGCCGCTCGGTCGCGATGGGCCAGGCGCCCGTCGAGGTGCGCGCCGCGGCAGCGGAGACCGCCGCGGACGTCGACCACGCGGGCCTGGCGGCGGTGCTCGACTCGCTGCCCTGACCCGCTTCCACCCCGCTTCGAGCCGCGCCGGATAGGATCAGCGCGTCGAGAGGGGCGACATGAGCGGAGGCACCGACCAGCGACCGCCCGTGGAGCCTGCCGTTCCACGGCACGGTCGGATGCCCCGGCACGGCGCCGGCGCGACCTACGCGAAGATCGCGGCATCCGTGATCGCCGTGCTCGCCGTGAGTGCCACCGCGGTCGTCGCCTACGCGGCGGTCGACCTCGTCGCGTCCGTGAGCGCGAAGCCGCCGGTCAAGCTCGAGAGCGAGAAGGTGCTCGAGAACGTGCCCGACATCGGTGCGATGGAGGGCGGGCTCAACTTCCTGCTCGTGGGCAGCGACAAGCGTCCCGAGGACGGCGCGTTCGGCGACCCCGAGGAGGAGTCGGCGGTCCTCAACGACGTCACGATGCTGCTGCACATCTCGCAGGACCACACGCACGTGGAGGTCGTGAGCTTCCCCCGCGACATGTACGTGTCGGTGCCGGAATGTCCCGACCCGAATGACCCGGGCGGGGAGCCGCTCCCGGCGCTGTCGAGCACGAAGATGAACGAGGTGCTCTCGTGGGGCGGCTTCGGCTGCGTCGCGTCGACGATCGAGCAGCTCACGGGGGTCACGATCCCGGTCGGCGGCATCGTCGAGTTCTACGGCGTCGCCGCGCTCTCCTCGGCGGTCGGCGGCGTCGAGGTGTGCGTGGTCGAGCGCATCGACGACGACTACACGGGCCTGCACCTCGACCCGGGAACGCATTCCCTCTCGGGCATCGACGCGCTCGCGTTCCTCCGCACCCGGCACGGGGTGGGCGACGGCAGCGACCTCGGCCGCATCTCGAGCCAGCAGACGTTCCTCGCCTCGCTGATGCGGACGATGCAGAGCTCGGGCACGCTCGGCGACCCGATCAAGCTCTACTCCATCGCCAAGGCGGTGCTCTCGAACATGACCCTGTCGAACGCCCTGCAGAACCCCGTCCAGCTCATGTCCATCGCGCGGACGCTGCAGGACATCGACCTGTCGAAGATCGTCTTCGTGCAGTACCCGACCGCGTACACCGACGACAAGAGCGGCGTGGTGCCGACCGAGTCCTCCGACGATCCTGAACGCCGCGCTGCAGGCGGACCGGCCGGTCGCGATCAATCCGGCGGCCACGTCGGAGTCGGAATTCGGCACGGTGGCCGACCCCAACGCCCAGCCCGCCGTCCCCGAGGCGCCGCCGGCCACCGTGGATCCGTCCGCGACCGCCGCGCCCGAGACTCCCGCGGAGGCGCTGCCCGAGGACGTGACCGGCCAGTCGGCCGCGGAAGTGCGCTGTTCGAGCGCCAACGCGGGCTGACGGCGGGTCGCCTCAGCACCCTCTCAGGGTGTGCTGAGAGGCTGGTCGGAATGCGCTTCGGCTAGAATCGGGGCCTGCCCGTGCGACGTCGCCCCTCACGGGGCGTCAGCGTGCCGGCGAGGAGGGCTGTCCGAGCGGCCGATGGAGCTGGTCTTGAAAACCAGTGGGCAGCAATGCCTCGTGGGTTCGAATCCCACGCCCTCCGCGCATACGACCCACGGAACCGACAGGAGAGGCAACGGGTGAACCAGGACCTGCGTCACAGCTCACGCCGCGCTGCGAAGACCCCTTCTGTGGCACGCCACGGACGTCTCAAGACCCACAGCGCATGGAAGACCGTGGCGAAGATCGCGGCATCCGTCGTCGCCGTCACCCTGATCTCGGGATCCGCGGTCGCCGCCTACGCCGCATGGGACCTGGCGAGCACGCGTGCAGCCCACCGTGACCCTCGGCAACGAGGAAGTGCTCGAGGGCGTGCCCGACGTCGGCGCCATGGAGGGCGGGGTCAACCTGCTCATCGTCGGCAGCGACAGCCGCGCCGGGCCAGGGTGAGGCGTTCGGCGATCCCGATGAGGAGACCGCCGTCCTCAACGACGTCACGATGATCATGCACATCTCCGAGGACCACACGAACGCCTCGGTCGTGAGCTTCCCGCGCGACATGCTCATCGACGTGCCCGAGTGCACCGACCCCGAGGACCCGAGCAGCACCCTCGACGAGCTGTACAGCGTGAAGATCAACACCGTGCTCTCGCACGGCGGGCTCGGCTGCGTCGTGAAGACCGTCGAGACCGAGACTCGGCGTCACCATCCCGTTCGCCGGCATCGTGCAGTTCATGGGCGTCGCCGGTCTCTCGGAGGCCGTCGGCGGCGTCGACGTCTGCGTCGCCGAGCCGATCGAGGACGAGTACACCGGCACGTTCCTCGAGGCCGGCACCCACACGCTCTCGGGCGTCGCAGCGCTCCAGTTCCTCCGCACCCGCCACGGCGTCGGTGACGGCAGCGACCTGGCCCGCATCTCGAACCAGCAGGTGTTCCTGTCGTCGCTCGCGCGCACCCTGCAGTCGAACGGCACCCTGAGCGACCCCGTGAAGCTCTACTCGATCGCCAAGGCGGCGCTCGCGAACATGCAGCTCTCCGACAGCCTCATGGACCCGACCCGCATGATCTCGATCGCGAAGGCGCTGAAGGACACCGACCTGAACAAGATCGCGTTCATCCAGTACCCCACGGCCTATGCCGAGGGTGGTGGAGCGGTCGCCCCGACCGACTCGGCCGAATACGTGCGCACCGCGCTGCAGAACGACCTCCCGGTGTCCTTCGACCCGGCCGCACTGGCCGACTCGGAGTTCGGCACCGTGGCCGACCCCAACGCGGCGCCGCCCGCGGAGGCACCCGCCGCGGAGGTCCCCGCCGAGGGAGCGCCGGCCGAGACTCCGGCACCCACCGTGGAGGCGCTCCCCGCCGACGTCACCGGGCAGACCGCCGCCGAGACTCGCTGCTCGGCGGGTCGCACCCTCGACGACCAGTAGGCCGCCGGCGCCGAATCGTCATCCGCGGCATCCGCGGGTTATGATTGCTGTCGCGTCTGCGCAAGCATTCGCGAGGAGACGTCGCATAGTCCGGTCGAGTGCACCACCCTGCTAAGGTGGAGTCCCCGTAAGGGGACCAGGGGTTCAAATCCCCTCGTCTCCGCTC